>CAWGJC010000008.1:0-302189 GCA_963822815.1 uncultured Alphaproteobacteria bacterium | reverse complement strand
CGCCTTCTCCGCCTGCTCGACCAGCGCATGATCGTCGGAAACGCCCACGATCTTCACCGCCTTCCGCAAATGCTCTGCGGCGAATTCCGGCACCACCTTGGCCTCGAACTTCACCGTCCACGCCTCGCGCGCGACATGGCGCGTCCTTGTCGCGGATGAGCCAGTCTTCGCCGCTGTAGACCCAGACATCGAGCTTCCTTTCGAGCAGCAGATCGAGCGCGGTCTTCGCCGCGTCTGGATCGAGCGTGTGCAGTTCGATCGGCGTCAGGTCGGGCTTGAGGAAGGCGCCACCATTGAACCCGGCGATCGGCGTGTCGAGCGCGAGCGGCTCGATCAGCATCGCCATGCCACGCGGCGGCCGGCCGCTGGTGATCGCGAGCCTGATGCCGCCCGCGCGCAGCGCCCGCGCGGCGGCGATCGCCTCATCGGTGAGGATCTTCTCCTGCGTCACCAGCGTGCCGTCCACGTCGGCGAGCAGGAGCGCGATCTTCGGCTTCGTGCCGGTTTCAGTGCCGCTCATGTGTGTTGCGGCTCGTCGGTGCCGTCGATCGGCCGCCAGCGTCGTCCACCGCCGCTGCCGAGGAGCAGCGCATCCGCTCTCCGCAGGTCCTTCGCTTCCCGATGCGTAGTTCGGGAAGTCGGCCGTGTCCGCTGCCCAGGCGTCAAGCACGGGCTGCACCACCCGCCAGGTGCTCTCGACCTGATCGGCGCGCTGGAACAGCGTCGCGTCGCCGATCATCACGTCGTAGAGCAGCGTTTCGTAGCCGACAGTCGGCGCCGGCGGGAACCAGTCGCCGTAGCGGAAATCCATCTTCACCGCGGCAAGGTTGACCACCGGGCCGGGCCGCTTCACCTCGAACCGCAGCGAGATGCCCTCGTCGGGCTGGATGCGCACGACCAGCCAGTTCGGCCGCAGCCGATCGACCGGGGTGTCCCGGAACAGCGTGTACGGCGCCTGCTTGAAGCGGATCGCGATCTCGGTCATGCGGCGCGAGAGATGCTTGCCCGTGCGCAGGTAGAACGGCACGCCGGCCCACCGCCAATTGTCGATCTCCAGCCGCATCGCGACATAGGTTTCGACATTCGATTTCGGCCGCGACGTTAGGCTCCCCGCGATAGGCCCGGACGTCCTTCCCGAGCACGCGGCCGGCGCCGTATTGCCCGCGCACCGCGCGCTCCGGCTGCACCGCCGGCATGGCGCCGAACACTTCCGCCTTCTTGTTGCGGATGTCGTCGGCATCGAAGCAGACCGGCGGCTCCATCGCGATCATCGCGAGGAGCTGGAACAGATGGTTCGGCACCATGTCGCGCAGCGCGCCGGTCTTCTCGTAGAACTTGCCGCGCTGCTCGACGCCGATCGTCTCGGCCACCGTGATCTGCACGTGGTCGATGCGGTCGCGATTCCAGATCGGCTCGAACAGCCCGTTGGCGAAGCGGAAGGCCATGATGTTCTGCACCGTTTCCTTGCCGAGGAAATGGTCGATGCGGAATACCTGGTCCTCCTGCAGGTCCTTGAGCACCTGCGCATTGAGCTGCTTCGCCGATTTCGAGACTGTGGCCGAACGGCTTCTCGATCACCACGCGGCGCCAGAAGGCGGGCTCGCCGTCGCGCTCCTGCTCGTCGGTGAGGCCGGACTGGCCGAGATGCTCGACCACGGTCGCGAAGAAGCGGTCCGCCACCGCGAGATAGAAGATCGCATTGCCCCTGGTGTCGTGCTCGCGCTCGGTCCGGTGCAGCAGGTTGCGGATGTCGTCGTAGAGCTGGGTCTTGGTGAGATCGCCTTGCAGGTAGTACATGCGCGAGGCGAGCCGGTCCCAGGCATCCTGCTCGATGTGATCGACATGGAACTCGGCCGACGGATTGCCGACGAACTCCTTGAGCGAGCCGAACAGATGGTCGCGCCAGCTCTCGGCGCTCCCCTGCGCGAGATCGACGCCGACCAGCGCGAAATTCTTCGGCAGGATGCCGGTGCGCGAGAGATTGTAGAGCGCCGGCATCACCAGCCGCTTGGTGAGGTCGCCGCCGGCGCCGAAGATCACCATCGTGCACGGGTCGGCATCGCGATGCGCGATGCGCGGCGGCGCCGAGACCTGCTGCGCCGCCGGCGGGTTCGGCGCCGCCGATTGGTCGTCCGGCATCAGCCGAGCGCCTCGGTGACGGCGCGCGCGAGCTCCTTGAGCCCGGTGGAGACATCCTTCAGATGGACGCGCAGCGCCCGCCGATCCCGCTCCTCCAGCACCTGCAGGTCGCCGCGCGCCTGCGCCGCCTTGACGGTGCCGAACGTGTATTTCGCGTCGGGCACCGGAATATCGGCCGGATCGTCGCAGGTGATCTGCACGAACACGCCGGAATTCGGCCCGCCCTTGTAGGCCTGGCCGGTCGAATGCAGGAAACGCGGCCCGAAGCCCACGCAGGTGGCGTCCTTCGTCGCGTCCCGAATTTCCGTCCGCATGGCCTGCAGCGCCTCGATATGCGGGCGGTCGCGGTGCATGTAGGCGAGCAGCGCCACGTAATCCCCCGCATGCGCGCGGCCGAGATGCGACTTGAGATAGCCGGACAGCGTGTTCTGCTGCCCGAGCGCTTTGGCGTTCTTCGCGTCGGCGAAGATGGCGACGCCATTGGCGCGGAACACCGGCTGCTCGTCGGGCAGCTTGCCGTCCTTCTCGTATTGCACGGTGAGCTCGCGCGTCGCGATTTTGCTCGCCTCCACATCGGGCTGGTTGAACGCGTCGATGCCGATCACCGCGCCGGCGACCGCGGTCGCGATCTCCCAGCGGAAGAATTCCTGGCCGACATGCCAGACATCCGGGAGCACCATGCGCGCGACCGGATGGCCCGCTTTCTCCAGCGCCTCGACCGCCGCGCGCTGCTTCGGGGTCCTCCTTCCCGTCGAGCGCGAGGTAGGCGAAGAACCGATCCCTGCCGTATTTATCCGGCGACGCGAGTGGCTCGCTGTCGACGGGAATGAGCCCGTGCCCCTGCTTGCCCGTGCTCTCGGCGAGCAGCTGCTCCAGCCACGCACCGAGATCATGGATGCCGGGCGAGGCGATGATGGTCACCTTGTCGCGCCCGAAGTCGCGCGCGGCGACGCCCATCGCGATGCCGAGCTTGACGCCGGGATTCTCGGCCGGGGGCACGTCATCGCCGCAGGCGCGCACCATTTGCTGCGTGGTCGCCAGGAGCTTGCGCAGGTCGAGCCCGATCGCCGCCGCCGGGACCAGGCCGAATTTCGACAGCACGGAATAGCGTCCGCCGATCGACTTCACGCCGTAGAACACGTGCGCGAACCCGGTCGCCTGCGCATGCTTGTCGAGCGAGGAGCCGGGATCGGTCACGGCGACGAAGTGCTTCGCCGCCTTGTCCTTCCCCACCTTGTTCGCGACCTGCTGGAAGAAATACGCCATGTAGATGTTCGGCTCGAGCGTCGAGCCGGATTTCGACGACACGATGAACAGCGACCTGCCGAGATCGATCGCTCCCTCCAGCGCCTTGATCTGCGCCGGATCGGTGCTGTCGAGCATGTGGAATTTCGGGAAGCCCGCCTGCCGGCCGAACGTTTCCGCCAGCACTTCGGGCCCGAGGCTCGACCCGCCCATGCCGAGCAGCACGACGTCGCTGGAGCCGCCCGACTTCACCTCCTGCTGGAAGCGTTCGAGCTCACCGATGCCCTTGAGCTCCTCTCCGACGATGGTGAGCCAGCCGAGCCACTGATCCTCGTCGGTGCCGGTCCAGAGCGTCTTGTCGCCCTCCCAGAGCCGGCGGATCAGCCCGTCGTGGCGCCACTTCTCGGTCTCCGCCGCGATCGCCTTCTCGATCGCGGCATCGCCCGCCTTGATGGTGATATCGGGCTTGTCGCCGCTGAAGATCGTGCGCCGGCGCGCGGCGACGGCGCCGAGCAGCTGGTCGAACGCATCGGCGAATTGCTGCACGCCCTCGGCCACCAGTTCGTCCGTCACCTCCTTCATGGAGATGCCGGCATCGGCGAGCGCCCGCATCGTCGCTTCCGCTTCGGCAAGGCCGTGTTCGACCGCATCGCGATGGATCTTCCCGTGCTCGCGGAACGCATCCATCGTCGCCGGCGGCATGGTGTTGACGGTGTCCTTGCCGATCAGCTCCTCGACATAGAGGGTATCCGGCAGCTTCGGGTCCTTGGTGCTGGTGGAGGCCCAGAGCAGGCGCTGCGTCTTCGCGCCCTTGGCCGCGAGCGCTTCCCAGCGCGCGCCGGCGAACAGGCGCTGGTAGCTCCTGTAGGCGACCTTCGCGTTGGCGATCGCGACCTTGTTGCGCAGCTTCCCGGCGGCCGCTTCGTCCCCGAGCTTGTCGAGCCGCTTGGCGATCTTGCTGTCGATGCGGCTGACGAAGAAGCTCGCGACGGAGGCCACTTTCGACACGTCGCCGCCGGACTTCGCGAAATCCTCGAGCCCGGCGATATAGGCCTCGGCGACCTGTTCGTACATCCCGACCGCGAACAGCAGCGTGACGTTGATGTTAAGCCCCTTGCCGATCAGCGCGCGGATGGCGGGTACGCCGGCCTCGGTGCCCGGCACCTTCACCATCAGGTTCGGGCGATCGACGGTCTCCCAGAGCCGCCGCGCCTCCTCGATCGTCGCCGCCGTCGCGTTGGCGAGATAGGGCGAGCATTCGAGCGAGATGAACCCGTCGGCATGCTTCGTCGCCTCCCAGACCGGGCGCAGCACGTCGGCGGCCGCGCGGATGTCGGCGATCGCGAGATGCTCGTAGATCGCCGAGATCGAGTGGTCGCCGGTCTTCTGGAACGCCTTCAGCGCCTCGCCGTATTGCTCGCTGCCGGCGATCGCCTTCTCGAAGATCGACGGGTTGGAGGTGACGCCGCGCACGCCATCGCGCTCGATCAGCGTCGCGAGTTCGCCCTTCTCGATGAGGTCGCGACGGACGTAATCGAGCCAGGGGGACTGGCCGCATTGCTCGGAGAGCTGCTTCAGCGGGTTCATTCCTCGATCTCCCTATTCCGCGGCCTGGCGAAGCTTCTGCGTGCGCGAAAGCTGATCCTTCGCGGCCTGCACCACCTTCTCCGGCGTGAATCCGAACTTGTCCTGCAGCTTGGCAAGCGGCGCCGAGGCGCCGAAGCTGCGCATGCCGATGATCGTGCCATTCATTCCGACGTAGCGCTCCCAGCCGATCGTCGCCGCCTGCTCGACGGAGACGCGCGCCAGGATGTCGGGCGGCAGGACCTGGTCGCGATAGGCCTGCTCCTGCACCTCGAACAACTCCCAGCACGGCATGGAGACGACGCGCACCCGCACGCCCTCCTGGGTGAGCCGCTTCGCCGCCTCGACGCAGAGCGACACCTCGCTGCCGGTGCCGATCAGGATCACCTCCGGCCGTCCCTCCGGCGGATCGGACAGCACATAGGCGCCCTGGGCGAGCCCGCTCGCCGCGGCGAACCTGCTGCGGTCGAGCGTCGGCAGCTTCTGCCGCGACAGGATCAGCGCGGCCGGCTGGTGATGATGCTTGAGCACGTAGCGCCAGGCCTCGCCGACCTCGTTCGCGTCGCAGGGGCGGATCGTCAGCATCCCCGGCATGCCGCGCAGCCCGGCAAGCTGCTCGATCGGCTGGTGCGTCGGGCCGTCCTCACCGACGCCGATGCTGTCATGCGTGAAGATCCACACGACCGGCAGCTCCATGATGGCGGAGAGCCGGATCGAGCCGCGCATGTAGTCGGAGAAGATCAGGAAGCCGGAGCCATACGGCCTGAGCTTGCTGAGCGCCATGCCGTTGCAGAACGCGCCCATCGCGTGCTCGCGGATGCCGAAATGGAAGTTGCGGCCGGCATAGTCGTCGGCCTCGAAGCTCGGCACGCCCTTGAGGTCGGTCTTGGTCGAGGGCGAGAGATCCGCCGAGCCGCCGAGCAGGAACGGGATCTTCTGCGCCAGCGCGTTCAGCACCTTGCCCGAGGAATCGCGGCTGGCCATGCCACCCTCGTCGGCGGGGAAGGTCGCAATCGCGCTCTCCCAGCCCTCCGGCATCTCGCGCTTCTGCATGGCGTCGAACTCGCGCGCGAGCTCCGGGTATTGCTGCCGATAGCGGTCGAAGCGCCGGTTCCACTCCTCGGAGAGCCGCTTCCCGCGCGCGCCGATGCCGTCGGCGAAAGTCTGATAGACGCCGTCCGGCACCAGGAAATGCTGATCCTCCGGCCAGCCGTAGAAGCGCTTCGCCGCGCGCACCTCGTCCTCGCCGAGCGGCTCGCCATGCGCCTCGCGGGTGTCCTGCCTGTGCGGCGCGCCGTAGCCGATATGGCTCTCGACGATGATCATGGTCGGGCGCGACCGCTCGAGATCGAAGCCGCGCAACGCCGTCGCCAGCCCCTCGGTGTCGTTGGCGTCGCGCACGCGCAGCACGTTCCAGCCATAGGCGAGGAAACGCGTGCCGACATCCTCGCTGAAGGCGAGTTCGGTCGAGCCTTCGATCGAGATGCGGTTGCTGTCATAGATCCAGCAGAGATTGGCGAGCCGCAGATGGCCGGCGAGCGAGGCGGCCTCGCTCGCGATGCCCTCCATCATGTCGCCGTCCGAGCAGATGGTGTAGATGTTCCAGTCGACGATCGGGAAACCCGGCTTGTTGAACCGCGTCGCGAGCCAGCGCTCCGCCGCCGCCATGCCGACGCTGGTGGCACAGCCCTGGCCGAGCGGTCCGGTCGTGGTCTCGACGCCGGTGGTGAGGTGGTATTCCGGATGGCCCGGCGTCGAACTGTCGAGCTGGCGGAACTTCTTCAGATCGTGGAGCGTGACCGACGGCTTACCGGTCTTCTCGTACTTCGCCACCGCCTGCACCCGGGTCAGGTGCAGCAGCGAGTAGAGCAGCATGGAGGCATGGCCGCAGGAGAGCACGAAGCGGTCGCGGTCCGGCCAGAGCGGATCGGCGGGGTCGTAGCGCAGCCGGCGATTCCACAGCGCGTAGGCGACCGGGGCGAGCGCCATCGGCGTGCCGGGATGGCCCGAATTCGCCTTCTGCACCGCATCCATCGCCAGCGTGCGGATGGTGTCGATCGCGAGCAGGTCCTTGTCCATGGCGGCGAGGCCGTCGGTCATGTCTGTCTCTCCACGGGCCAAGAGCTTTGCCGAAGGGCGGGCGCTCTCGTTCAGGTGTGGCAGCATCGTGGCAGGCACGGCCGCCGCGCGATCACAATCCTCTTACAACCGCCGGACGTCCATCCCCGTTCAGGTGAGTCCGTAGAACGCGAACGCCGTGCCGCCGAGCACCAAGTCGCGCTGGTCATCCGAAACGTCGGCGAGCAGGGCCTCGGTCGCCTGCCGCCAGCGCCGGTAGCCGCCGGCAAGCTCGACCACCGGCCAGTCGCTGCCCCAGAGCAGCCGCCCGGCACCGAAGCAGCGGAGCAGATGACGGGCGAACGGCGCCAGGCGGGCGGCGGTCCAGTCAGACCCCGCCTCCGTGACGAGCCCCGACAGCTTGCAGACCACGCTTGTCTCGCCGGCGATGCGGGCGATCCGCGTGGCCCAGGGCTCGAAGCCGCCGCCTGCGATGTCGGGCTTTCCGCCATGGTCGATCACCATGCGCAGGTCCGGGTGCCGGCGGGCCAGCTCCGGAACCAGGTCGAGGTGCCGCGGCTTCACCAGCAGGTCGAGGCGCAGCCCGGCCCGCGCCATCGCTGCCAGGCCCGGCCGCACCTCGTCGCGCAGGATCCAGCCGGTCTCCGCGATGTCCTGCAGCATCGGCCGGAGACCCTTCACCAGCCCGTCCGCGGCGATCGCCGCCACCCGGTCCGGCGCATCCGGCGCCGCGAGATCGACCCAGCCGATGACGCCCCGCACCAGGCCCGCCGAGGCGCGCGCCGTCTCCAGCAGGAACCGCGTCTCCGCCTCGGTCGGCGCCGCCTGCACCAGCACGGTCGCGGTCACGTCACCCAGCAGCGGCGCCAGGTCGGCGAGACCGTAATCGCGATGGATCGGCAGGTCGGGCGTCAGCCAGCCGTAATCTCCGCGGGCAACGCGCCACACGTGATGATGCGCATCGACCCGCATCATGCGGGAACCGGCGCCTCCTCCGGGATCAGCCCGTCGCGCTTCAGCGTCGCCCACAATTCGGCCGGGATCGCGACCTGGCTCATCGCCACGTTCTCCCGCACCTCGTCCGGCGTGCGCGCCCCCGGGATCGCCGCGGCGACCGCCGGATGCGCCGTGCAGAACTGCAGCGCCGCCGCCTTCATCGGCACGCCGAACCGCGCGCAGACCGCGCCGATCCGCTTCGCCTTCTCCACCATCGCCGCCGGCGCCGCCTGGTAGTCGAAGGTCGTGCCGCCGGCGAGCAGCCCCGAATTGTACGGCCCGCCCACCACCACCTTCACCCCGCGCTCAAGGCAGCGCGGAAACAGCGCCTCCATCCCGGTCCGCCGCAGCAGCGAATACTGGCCGGCGAGCAGGAACAGGTCCGGGTCGCTTGCGTCGAGCGCGCGCAGGCAGGGCTCGACCAGGTTCACCCCGAGCCCCCAGGCGCGGATCACCCCCTCCTCGCGCATCCGGGTGAGGGCGATCGCGGCCCCCTGCATCGCCTGCTCGAACAGCCCGGTCCAGGCGGCGCCGTGATGGTCCTCCGACACGTCGTGGATGAACACGATGTCGAGCCGGTCGAGCTGCATCCGCCCGAGCGTCGCCTCGATGGACCGGCGCGCCCCGTCCGCCGAATAGTCGAGCACCCGCCGGTTCGGCAGGCCGCCCACGAACCCTTCCGCCTGCTCGGGCGTGTCCGGATCGGCCTCCAGCAGCCGCCCCACCTTGCTCGCGATCACCAGCTGGTCCCGCGGCTTTGCCCGCAACACCTTCCCCATGCGGATCTCGGACAGCCCCGCCCCGTAATGCGGCGCCGTGTCGAAGAAGCGGATCCCCGCCTCCCACGCCGCTTCGACCGTGGCGAGCGCCACTCCCTCATCGATCCGGTCGAACAGATTGCCGAGCGGTGCGCCACCCATGCCGAGCGGGCCCGGCGGGACAAATCGAGCCATGCGGTTCTTCCCCTTACGTTGTCTTTTCGCTCGGCCGCACCACACCCTTCAGCAGCAGGATGTTGCCGTAGAGACGCCGTTCGCCGGTGCGGACGATCGCAAACGCCTCCCCCGCCGCGCGGTAGAAATCGTTGCGCTCCAACGCGACCGGCGCTGCCCCGCCATGCTTGGCCAGGATCGTCGTGAACTCGCGCACGATCTCCGGCACCTCCTCCGGCTTGCCCACCACCTGCATCACCGCCGCCGGTGCCGGCACGAAATCATCGAGCGGCATCAGCCGCAACACCGCCGAGAGCAGCCGCGTCGCACTCACCCCAGGCAACACCACCAGCCGCGTCGCCCGCGCGGCCGCCGGAAAATTCGCGTCCACAATGGCCAGCCCATCCCCATGCCCCATGCTCGCAAGCACATGCAGCAGATCAGGCGTCACAACCACCGGCACGCCCCGCAACATTCCATCCCTCCCTGCAACGAGCCCGACTGTGACGGCGGTGGGGGGCGCGGGCAAGCCGGGGTAAAGGAAAGGAAGGCCAGGGGCTCTGCCCCTGGACCCCGCGAAGAGCGGAGCCCTTAGAACCCTGGCGGGTTTGCTGAAGAGGGCGGGCCAACGAGGTGGTGGATGGGTCCGCGTCGGTCCACCTCTTCAGCAACCCAGTCAACGATTCCAAAGGCTCTGCCTTTGGCGGGGATCGAGCCGCGAGGCGGCTCGATGGGGGCAGCGCCTCCTGGCCTTCCTTTCCTTACCCCGGCTTGCTCCCGCCCTCCACGGCCGTCACAGTCGGGCTCGTTGCAGGGAGGGATGGGATTGCCGGTGGTGGTGTTCGTGCAGGCGGGTGGGGAGCGGGAGGCGCTTGACATTCCGTTGGGGGAGACGGTGATGCAGGGGGCGGCGGATGCCGGCGTTCGTGGCATTGTTGCCGAGTGTGGGGGCAATGCGATGTGTGCGACATGTCATGTGTTCGTGGCCGAGGAGTTCCTGTCGCGATTGCCGCCGATGGATGCGAACGAGGACGGGCTGCTTGATGGTACCGCGACGCCGCGTGGGCCGACCAGCCGCCTCTCCTGTCAGCTGCCGATGACGCCGGCGCTCGACGGCCTGGTCGTGCAGATTCCGGCGCGGCAGACGTGACGACGCCGCCCTTCGATGCCGGCAAGCTCGACCGGCTGATGGAGGAGCGGGGGATCGACCTGCTGCTCGCCTCCACCAAGCACAACGTGCAGTACCTGCTCGGCGGGTACCGCGCGTTCTTCTTCGAGCATTTCGATGCGATCGGGCTGAGCCGCTATCTGCCGATCTTCGTTTATCCGCGCGGCCGCCCCGACCTTGCCGCCTATGTCGGCAACCGCATGGAGAGTTACGAGACCGAGGTGCGCAGCTTCTGGGTGACGTCCCTGGCGCTGCGTTCGTCCGCCAGCCGCGATGCGGTGGCGCTGGCGGCCGAGCAGGTGGCCCGCGCGGGATTGCGGCCGCGGCGGATCGCGGTGGAGACCGCGTTCCTGCCTGCCGATGCGTGGCAGGCGGTGCAGGCGGCGTTTCCGGAGGCGGAATTCGTCGATGCGCTGCCGGTGCTGGAGCGGTTGCGTGCGGTGAAGTCGCGGAAGGAGCTGTCCACGCTGCGCGCCGCGTCGGAGCGCGTGGTGGCCTCGATGCTGGAGGTGATCGGCGCGCACGGGCCTGGCGTGACCAAGCGCGAGTTGGTGGAGGCGCTGCGCCGTGCCGAGGTCGCCCGCGGGCTCACCTTCGAATATTGCCTGATCACGGCGGGCACCAGCTTGAATTGCGCGCCCTCGGACCAGAAGGTCGCGGCGGGGGATATCCTGTCGCTCGATTCCGGCGGCAATTATCGCGGCTATATCGGCGATGTCTGCCGGATGGGCATTTTCGGCGAGCCGGACGGGGAGCTGATCGACGTGCTCGGTGCGGTCGATGCGGTGCAGCAGGCGGCGATCGCGCGGGTGCATCCCGGCGCGCTCGGGCGCGAGCTGTACGAGGGCGCGGAGACCGCGCTTGCCACGCTGCCGGATCGCGAGCGGATGGAGTTCGTCGCGCACGGCATGGGGCTGATCACGCACGAGGTGCCGCATCTGACCGATCGCGGGCCGGTTCCCTATCCCGCCGCCGACGCCGACCTTCCGCTGGAAGCGGGGATGGTGCTGTCGGTCGAGACGACGCTGCAGCATCCGCGCCGCGGCTTCATCAAGCTCGAGGACACCGTCGCGGTGATGCCGGACGGCTACGAGATGCTGGGCGGCGGCGGCCGCGGCTGGAACCGCGGCCGGAGCCGGCTGAGCGCCTGTCTCGGAATGATGCCGGAAGGCTGGATCTGACCCAACTGCGTCATCCGCTCGCGACGATCAGCTTCTTGACACCGGAGAAAACGCGAAGATCGCGAACGGTGCGGGAATGCAGGCGCGCCCATCGAGACACGACAGTCAGGCCCACCCAAGCTCCTTCATCGCCCAGGGTGCGTTCCAGATTTTGGTCATGTGCGCAGATTTTCCCGTCGTCGAACTGCATGACATAGACGTAGTCGGTGCTGGTGCTCTTGCCGGTCGGCGGCAGCGGCCCGCCCTCCCCGGTGTGGGTGGCGGAGAAGACGCCATAGGCACAGACGTTCTGGCGTTGCTCGTCGGTCGCGAACGACTTCACCTCGTAGCGTCCGTCTGGCATGAAGGTGAGCAGGCCCTTCATCCACTCGGCGTAATCGCGCAAACTTCTGATCTCGGCCAGCGGTTCGGCCTGGGCGACGAATGTCGCACCCGGCGTGCAGAAGCCGCTGCAACCGTCCCAACCCTGTCCGGTTTCGCAGGCTTTGAAGAACTGCTCTGCAGTCTGGGTCATCCCGGCCATGATGTGTCTCCCGTACAAACGAAGGTTCAGCCGCGGTCCGACGCCCTGCGCGGGCTGCTATGGGGTAATTTGGAACACGGTACCATCATTGTTTCGACCGCCATCAGCCGTCGTTCCGGCCAGATCACCGTTGCTCATGAAGACGAGCCCTTGCAGCGGACCATCGCCGTCATTGCCGCCCCGGAAACCATGAAGCAGCGTGTAGGTCCAGCGCGTCCCGGTCGCGGGTGGCGTGAGCTTGTAGACCGTGCCGTAATTGGATGCGCCGCCGAACTCTGTCGTTCCGTACAGCGCGCCGCTAGCATCTTCGACCACACCGCCATACGGGTAACCTCCACTGCTCGGGAAGCTGTAGAGGATGGCTTCGGTCCAGGTGTCACCCGCGCCCGGCGTCAGCTTGAATACCGTGCCGGAACCGGCCACGCTACCACCCAGAGTTGTCCCATACAGAGCCCCACTGGAATCGAGCATCAAGCCGGCACAGGGGCACAATCCGTCGCTCCTCCCCTCGCCGAATGCATGCAGCACTGAGGTACGTCCAACTCCCATCCGGATTCGGTGACAGCCGAAAGGCGACACCACCGGTAAGTTGGGCGTCTCCGCCGCCCGTCGTGGTGCCGTACAGAGCGCCGGAGGAGTTGGCAATCAGCCCAGCGACAGGTTGGGTTCCTCCAACAGCTCCGAAGGAGTAGATCGTGGTCTCCGTCCACGCCCCGATCCCGTTGGCGGGCGGCGTCAGTTTGAAGACGGTGCCGTAGCTCGCACCGCAGCCATTGGTGGTTCCATACAGCGAGCCGTCCGCGCCCAGTAATGGGCTATCGAGGGGCTCGCAGCCATCGGCTCCTCCTTGAAACGCATAGAGGATGCTCTCCGTCAATTTCGTCTTACCGGGAGCCGGCGGTGTGAGCGTGAAGACCGTGCCCCAGCCGCCCTCACCTGGAGTTCCACCACTGGCCGTGGTGCCATAGAGCGCGCCACTGGCATCTTCGGCGAGGCCCCCATACGGATTTTCTCCATCGGCGCCCCCTAGGAATTTGTGCAGCACGGTCTCGGTCCACCGCGTGCTGCCAGGCGCGGGCGGACTCAGCTTGAATGCGCTTCCGGCCCCTCCGGTGCCGATCGTGGTGCCATAGAGCGCTCCGCTCGCGTCTGTGATGAGCTGCCCATATCCCGGAGTTGAACCATCGGAACCGGTGAAGGCGTGCAGCACCGTCTCGGTTGAGGCGGCGTGAGCCGGCGCATTCACCAGAGCCACCCCAAGTGCGACGGCCGTCGAATAAAACAGACGCATCCTGCGCCTCCTTCCTGCGATGAGGATTTCCGGCACGGCGTCGGTGGGCCATGTAACGGGTGGCCGCTCGACGGAACGGTTGCGTAACCGAGGCATACGCCGGTAGGCTCCCGCATCCCCCAAATGGGTTATCCGGAGGCATTGCATGCGCTCCGCTGCCGAGATCAGCGACCTGATCGGCAAGCTCTACGAGGCGGGGGGCGAGCCAGCCCTATGGCCCGGTGCCCTGGAGGAGATTGCGCGCGCCGTCGGCGGGGCGGTTGCCGCCGTGTTCCTGCACGACCGCGCCCTCGCCGAGGAAAGCGAGCTGCTCGCAACCTCCGGCTACCCCGCTTACGTGCAGGACGCCTACAAGGCCCATTACGCCGAGCGCGACGTGCGGATGCCGACCCTGTTCGGTCGCGCACAGGGAGCCGTTTCGGTTGATGATCACAACATGGCATTTGCCGTCATCGAGAAAAGCGAAATCCACAACGATCTCTACCGTCCGCTGCGCATCGGCCACGGCATGGCGACGCTGCTGTTCGCCGAACGGGCGCGCGTGGGCGCGCTGAGCGTCCATCGCGACATCAAGAGCGGCGGCTTCCGCGATCAGGAGATCGCGCTGTTCGAGATCCTGGCGCCGCACGCCGTCCGCGCCTTCCAGTTCCAACGCCAGGCGGCACGCGCCCGCGCGGTGGCGCGGAGCCTTCGCATCGGATTGGACCATTTCCCGATGGCAGTTCTCCTGGTCGACGGCGAAGGCCGGATCATCGAGATGAACGGCGCCGCCGAGGCGATGCTCGGTGATCGCGCGTGCCCGTTGCGCGCAGGTTCCGGCCGGTTGACCACCGGGCGCTCCGACACGTCCGCGTCACTGGCGCGTGCGATCAAGGCAGCCACCGATGCCCGCAACATTGCGGGCCCACCGCCGCCGATTTTACGGCTCCTGCGCGAGGATGACGGTGACGCGCTTGGGATCATGGCCGTCCCGGTAGGCGAAACCTGCCAGTGCACGCCGGACCCTAATCGCCTCGCCCTGCTGTTCGTGGCCGAACCGGTCCGGCGGAAGGCCGCCGAGGATGTGGTTCTCGGGGCGGAACTCGGCCTCTCGCCCGCCGAGGCCCGCATCGCAGCTCTGCTTGCTGCCGGCAAAAGCATCCACGACATCGCCGACCAGAAAGGGTTGAGCAGGGAGACGATCCGAGTCCACGTCAAGCGCGTGTTATCGAAGACCGGATGCAGGACTCAGGCGCAACTCGTCGGCCAGGTCGCTGGCAGCCTCGCATCATTGCGGCGGGGTCGCGAGTAGGATCGGGCGGGCCTCACAACTCCAGCGGTGAAGCGCTCTCACGTCTCCTTGGTGACGCTCCAGAACGCCGTCACCGCCGCGTGGTTGAAATTGGCGATGCTGGTGCGGTGCGCCTGCGGCACGAAATACTGGCCGATCGGGATGAACGGGGGATCCTCGAAGACCAGCAGCTGCATCTGCTCGGTGATCTTCTTCTGCTCGGCCGGATCGGGGGCGTCGAACCACTGGTCGCGCAGCGCCTCCATTTTGGGATCGGGCTTGGTGCCGTAGAGCGTGAGGTGGCTGCCGGGATTGGTGATCCACAGTCCGGCCCAGCCGACGGCGAAGCAGTTCCATGCGCCGGCCGACGTCGCGTCCTTCGCGTTCCAGCGGTTGACCAGCGTGCCCCAGTCCATCGCCTGCAGGTCGAGGTTGAGCCCGAGATCGCGCAGCAGCTGCGCCGTCACCTGGCCGTAGGCATTGCCGGTGGGGATGTCGGTCGGCAGCATCTGCACGACCTTCTCGCCCTTGTAGCCGCTCTCCTTGACGAGCCGGCGCGCGAGATCGAGGTCGCGCTTGCCGGTGAGCGCCTCCATCCCGGCATCCGACGCCGCCGGCGAGCCGGGCAGGAAGGCGCCGACGCCGGTACGCATCAGCTCGGCCTGATCGCCGACCACCGCCTGCATGAAATCCGACTGCACGATCGCCGGCAGCAGCGCGCGGCGGAGCTTCGGGTTGTCGAAGGGCGGGATCGCCGGGTTGAACAGCAGCTCGGTCCAGGTGCCGAGCGGGTCGAGCACCTCGACCTTGATGCCGGATTTCTGCTTGAGCCGCGGCAGCAGGTCGAACAGCGGCCGCTCGAGCCAGTCGACCTCGTTCTGCTCGAGCGCCGCCGCCGCGGTGCCGGCATCGGGCACCACGTGCCACTCCACGCGGTCGAGATGCACCACCTTGCCGCCGGCCCAGAACGACGGCGGCTCGTCGCGCGGCACGTATTTGTCGTTGCGCACGAAGACGGCGCGCGACCCCATGTCCCACTCGTCCTTGAGGAACCGGAACGGGCCGCTGCCGACCGCCTCCTTGATCTGCGTGAAGGCATCGACCGCGGCGATGCGCTCCGGCAGGATGAAGCACGAGGTCGCGCCGAGCCCGTAGGTGAGCTGCGGAAACGGCTTCTTCAGCCGGATCTCGAACGTCCTGTCATCGACCGGCTTCATCGCGTCGAGCTGCGAGGCCATGCGCTTGCCGAACAGGTCGCGCTGAGACCAGCGCCGGATCGAGGCGACGCAATCCTTCGCGAGCACCGCCTGGCCGTCATGGAAGGCGAGCCCGTCGCGCAGCGTGATGCGCCAGACGCGCTGGTCGTCGGAGAGCTGGTAGCCGGCCGCCATCTGCGGCTTCGGCGTGAGCGTCGCGTCGAGGCCGAACAGCTGGTCGGCGTACATGTAGGCGGCGTCGAAGGCGATCAGCGCGCTCGACCACAGCGGGTCGATGGTGGAGGGTGCCGCATGCGGCACGAAGCGCAGCGTCTTCGCCTGCGCCTCGGCGATCGCCGGCGCCGCCAGCGCCGCGCTCCCCGCCGCCGCCGCGGCCAGTCCGATCGCCGCCCGCCGCCCGATGCCCGCGCTCATGGCCCGCTCCCCCGCGTTTCCCCGGGAGTATAGGGCGGCCGCCGCGAAAGGGGCCAGGCGAGCCCGGTTCGAACCGTCGGCGATCGTCGCCGGCACGCAATGAAATGAGCCCTTCGCGTCGCCTAGGGCGAGATGCTAAAGCACCGCGCGAGCCCTCCAGGGTCGGTGTCGGGGAGGGCGAGGCCAGGTTTGGAGGGGGCGATGCGTTTTCTGGTGAGTGTGTTGGCGGCCGCCGCGTTCATTGCTGAACCGGCCATGGCGGAACAGATGGCGAAGGAATGCAGCTCGCCGGCCGAGCAGGCGGCCTTCGAGGTCGAGGCGCTGAAGAGCGAGCTGATGGTCATCACCATGAGCTGCCAGCGCGACGCGCAGTACAACGCCTTCGTCAATCGCTACAAGCCGGAGCTGCAGGCCACCGAGGCGGAGTTCAGCAACTACTTCAAGCACGAATACGGCAAGCGCAGCCAGGCGGAGCACGACGCCTACGTGACCGCGTTGGCCAACGCGCAATCCGATCTCGGCACCAAGCTCGGCTCGGATTTCTGCCCGCGCAACGAGGCGATGTTCGGCGAGGTGATGGCCCTGCGCTCGGGCGCCGACCTTCCCGAATACGTGGCGGCGAAGGACCTGATCCCGGCCAGCCTCGGCGCCTGCGCGCAGGCGCCGGTGATCACCGCCGCGAGTCACCACCGGGTGACCCACACGACGCACAGCACCAAGAAGCGCTCCTGAAGCGAGCGCGCCTCGCCAGCCCGCCCGTTCAGTGGGTCGCCGGCGGGCGCTTGGCGGGGGTGTGCTTCGCCGGTGCGGGCGGCGGCGGGGGCGGCGGCGCTGGCGCGGCGGCGGTCCCCGCGACGGTGACGCTGACGCGGAGCGTGGCGTCGCCGGGGATCATGCGGGCGGTGAAGCTGTCCGGTCCGGCGTAGCCGGGACGGGGCGTATAATCGATCCGGGTGTTGTCGCCCACGGTGTGGATATAGACCTGCCCGTGGGTCGGGCGGAGGATCAGCAGGCCGGCGCTGTAGGGCTCGCCGTCGCGGGCGACGTCGATCGCGCACCAGCCACCGTCATTGCCCACCGTCATGGCGGCCGGCGTTTCCTTGCCGTCCGTGAGCCTGGTTTCCTTGGGCACGGTGCAGAGCTTGGCGCCGCCCTGCTGGTCGATCGCGTATTGCCGCGCGGCCGGCGGCGGCGCCGCGACCTGCGGCTGCTGACACCCTTGCAGCCCGGCCGCCGCAACCACAAAGGCCGCCGCGCCCAGCATCCTTGATCCCGATCGGGTCAACCTTGCCTCGCTCTCTGCTCCAACGCGGCCGGTGTGATAGCGGGGTTGCGGGGTCCGGGGAAGGGCGGGGCGATCAGCTGTGATAGCGGCCGTTCGGGGGTTCGCCGGGCCCGATGCCGACCGATTGCGGCGCGACCTCCAGTGCGCGACGGTTCCGGCTTCGGGAGACAAGGATGCCGGAGTGATCAGGGGCGGCCTCTTTACGCGGTTCTTTCTCGAGGAGGGGATTCGCGAAACCACCGCCTACCAGCAGCTTGAATTCGCCTCCGTTGCCGCCTTCGGGGACGCTGTGCGCGCCAGATGGGAGGCGCTCGCGGAGATGCGACGGCCCTCCGAGGCCGAAACCGAAGCCGAGTTCATCTACCCCGTGCTCGGCCTCCTCGGCTGGGAGCATCTTCCCCAGCAGGAACCCGGCAGGGGGCGCAAGGATATCGCCGATGCGCTGCTGTTCGTGGACGTGGCAGCAAAGGCGAGGGCGCGGGCGGAGCACGCATCCGCCGATCGGTTCCGGCATGGCGCCGTGGTGGTGGAGAACGAGGCGCGCGACACCCCGCTCGATCGCGCCAGCGGAAAGGCCGAGGCGCCGTCGTCGCAGATCATCCGCTATCTCGGGCGGGCGGAGGGCCAGTCCGCCGGGGTGGTGCGCTGGGGCCTGCTCACCAGCGGGCGGTTCTGGCGCCTCTACTGGGCGAATGCCCGCGCCCGTGCCGAGGGCTACGTCGAATTCGATCTTCCCGCCCTGCTTGGCCCGATGTCTCCTGCCATCCCGTCCGGCGCCGGCGCCGATCACTGGCTGCGCGTCTTCATCCTGCTATTCGGACGCGACGCGCTGGTGCCGCACGGCGTGGCCGGCGCGAGCCTTCCTCGACGAGGCGATCGCCGAGGGGCGACGATACGAGCAGCGCATCACCGCGGCACTCTCCCGCATCGTCTTCGATCACGTCTTTCCCGCTCTCGCGACCGCGATCGCGCACCCAAGCGCGCGGGCGACCTGCTGGCCGCCGCGCGCGAGGCGGCGCTGCGGCTGCTCTATCGGCTGCTGTTCCTGTTCTACGCCGAGGACCGCGACCTGCTGCCGGTCCGGCATGAGGGCTACGCCGCATACAGCCTGCGCGGGCTCCGCGATGAGGCCGCCCGGGTCATCGACGAGCACCGCACGCTCTCGCCGCGCGCGCGGCACCTGGTGGTCGCGGCTGACCGAACTGTTCCGGGCGATCGCGGCCGGCGACCCGGGCCTGGGCCTGCCGCCCTACAATGGCGGCCTGTTCGACGACCGCGCGGCCGATCTGCTCGCCCGGATCACCCTGCCGGACGCGGTGCTCGCGCCACTGCTCGATGCCATGTCGCGCGAGGACGATGCCGGCACGCGGCGCTGGATCAACTACCGCGATCTGTCGGTGCAGCATCTCGGCGGCATCTACGAGCGGCTCCTGGAGCAGGACCTGGTGGACGATGGCGCCGGTGGCACGATGCTCCGCGCCAACCCGTTCGCCCGCAAGACCACCGGGTCGGACTACACACCGGACGAGCTGGTTCGCCTGATCCTGCGCCGCGCGATCGGCCCGCTGCTCGCCGAGCGGCGGGAGGCGTTCCGCGCCAGGGTGGCGCAGCTCGCCTCCGACCGGCGCCCGAAATCCGAGCGGCTCACAGCGTTGGCGCGGATCGACCCGGCGGAGGCCTTCGTCGGCCTGCGCGTCTGCGATCCGGCGATGGGCTCCGGGCACTTCCTGGTGTCGCTGGTCGATTACCTCGGGGACGAGGTGCTGACCGCGATCACCGAGGCGCCGATCATCGTGACGCTGGGCGGAGCCCGCCCGTCCGTATCGCTCGCCGCTGGCGCGCCGCATCGAGGCGTTGCGCGAACATATCAAGGCGGAGGCCGCCGCGCATGGCTGGCCGGTGCGCGAGGACCAGCTCGACGATCGCCATCTGGTGCGCCGCATCATCCTCAAGCGCGTCATCTATGGCGTGGACATGAATCCGATGGCGGTCGAGCTCGCCAAGCTGTCGCTCTGGCTGCACTCCTTCACCGTCGGCGCCCCGCTCTCCTTCCTCGACCATCACCTGCGCGTCGGCGACAGCCTGTTCGGCGAGTTCGTCAATCCGGTCGAGCAGGATCTGCGCACACGCTTCGGTCTGGCGATGAGCGAGGCGGTGGTGCAGCGCGCGACAGTCGGCGGCGGGCATGGCGATGGTGGAGGCGCTGACCGATGCCGACATCGGCCGAGGTGCGCGCCAGCGCGGCCGGCATTTCGCCGGCGTGGAGGATGCGACCGCAGACCTGCGCGGCTTTCCTCGATCTCTATCACGCGGCGCGCTGGCTGCCGCCGGGGATATGGCCGCCAAGGCCGGGCGGGCGGCGCTGTTCGGCGGGTGCCTTTGGCGATCCGGTGAAGATCGCGGCGGGCGCGGCGTTGAATCCCGCACGCAAGGGACGGCGGCCGATCCGCAGGGCAAGGGACGGAAGCAGTTCGACCCGAAGCAGGCGCATGAACGCGCCGGCGCGCTTCGTGCGAGCCGCGCGGGCGCTGGCCGCGAGCCGGCGGTTCCTGCACTGGGAGGCCGCGTTTCCCGGCGTGTGGGACGAGTGGGAGCGGCTGCGCCCGCCGGGCGGCTTCGACGCGGTGATCGGCAATCCGCCCGTGGGACCGCATGAAGATGCAGGAGGTGGAGTGGTTCGCCGGGCGGGTTCCCGCCATCGCGCATGCGCAGAAGGCGGCCGATCGCAAGCGGATGATTGCGGAGCTGCGCGGCAGCGGCGATCCGGTCGCCGCGTCCTATGACGAGGCGGCGGCGACCGCCGAGACGGCGGCAGCGGTCGCCGGCGGCCCGGCGCCGTTCGCGATCCGCGATGAGCGGCGGGGCGTCGCGCGACTACCCGCTGCTGTCGGGCGGCGACGTCAATCTCTACGCGCTGTTCGTCGAGCGCGCCGCGCGCATCGTGCGGGACGGACGGCATCGTCGGGCTTGCTGGTGCCGTCGGGCATCGCCGCCGACAAGGGCGCGGCGGCGTTCTTCCGCGGCATCAGCACCACCGGCCGGCTCGGCGCGCTGCTGGATTTCGAGAACGGCGCACGGCGCGAAGCAGGAGCCGTTCTTTCCGGACGTGCATCGCCATTCAAGTTCTGCGCGCTGATCTTCGGCGGCGAGGCGCGGCGCTTCGCGCAGGCGGACTGCGCGTTCTTCCAGCAGGATGCCGCACGCCGCCGAGGCCGCTGCCTTCGCGCTGAGCGCCGGAGGATTTCGCGGCGGTCAATCCGAACACCGGCACGGCGCCGGTGTTCCGCACCGCGCGCGACGCCGAGCTCACGCGCGGCATCTACCAACGCCTGCCGGTTCTCGTCGACCGCCGCGGCGACCAGCCGCGCGCTCTCTGGCCGGTCCGCTACGTCACCATGTTCCACATGACCAACGACTCCGCCAAGTTCCGCACCCCGGCGGAGTTGACGGCGCTCGGCGCCTATCGCGTGCAAGGCCAGTGTTGGGAGAAGGGCGATGCACGGTGGGTGCCGCTCTACGAAGGCAAGATGGTGCAGGCCTTCGATCATCGGGCCGCTTCGGTCATCGGTGAATGCTGCGAACCTGCAAATCCGTTCCGCAGCCGAACCGCGACGCAAGCAACAGCACGCCGACCCGAATTGGTGCCAGCGCCGCAATTCTGGGTTTCGAGACCGACATGAGTGGCCCGAGCGACCTCGACTGGGCTTTGGCGTTCAAGGACATCGCGGCCCCACCGACGCGCGCACCATGATCGCGGCGCTGTTGCCGCCGCATGGGTTTGGCAACACGCTCCTCTCTGCTCCAGCAATGCCTCGGACGCGCATTCGGATCATATCGATGGTCCGCTCCTCTGCTCGGCGAATTTGAACGCTTCGTGCTTGACTATGTCGCTCGACAGAAGGTTCAGGGCACGCACCTTGAACTTCTACATCGTGGAGCAACTCCCCTTCGTCCCGCCCGAAGGTTTCGCCCGCCGCTTCGGCCCGAAGACCGCCGAGCAGATCGTCCGCGAGGACGTGCTGCATCTCACCTACGTCGCGCACGACATGACGCCTTCGCGCGCGACCAGGGCCATGCCGGGCCGCCCTTCGCCTGGGACGAGGAGGACCGGCTGCGCCGTCGCGCCCGGCTCGATGCACTCTTCTTCCACTTGTACGGCCTCGACCGCGACGCCGCCGAGTACGTGCTCGGCACCTTCCCGATCGTGCAGCGCGAGGAAGTGGCGCGCTACGGCCGGTTCCGCTCCCGCGACCTCATCCTCGGCTTCATGGCCGCCCTCGCCGCCGGCAATCCGGACGCTCCGGTCGCCGGCTGATCAAGGCGATCAGTCCGCTACCACCAGCGCGGCGTCCTCCGCATCCGCCCCGCGGAGGGCGGCGGCGAGGGCGAGCGCCGCCTCGTGGTGCGGGTGGATCGCGAGTGCCGCTTCGCATTCGTGGCGGGCGGTGGCGGGGTTGCCGGCGGCGAGCGCGGCTTCGGCCGCGCGGGCGTGGGCGTCGGCCTGGGCGAGCAGGGCGCGGTCCTCGACCCAGGAGAGGCCGCGGGCGCGGAATTCGGCGACGTGGTGGGGGTCGAGGAGCGCCCCGGGGTTCAGCGTGCAGAAGCAGGTCGCCTCCCCGGTGCCGCGCCACGGAAACTTTTTGTGCAGCGCCTCGAAGATCAGGCGGTCCTCGCCGCTGCCGTCGGGGAACAGGGCGTTGCACCAGAGCGGCATCGCGAAATGCGTCGCGAGCTTGTCCACCATCAGCGTGCTCGGCTGCACGAAGCCGCCGAACCGCGCGGCGTTGATGCCGCGGCCCGGGCCGACCGAATCCCACTCGTCGCGGCAGATCACGCCGCCGCCATGCGGGTCGGCGAGAAAGCGGTCGGAGAACGCCCAGGCGACGCCGGCGATCGCGCGCGTGAGGCTCGCGAGATGGGTGGGCGCGAACCAGTCATTGTCGTCGAGATAGGCGACCAGGCGGGCATTCGCGGCATAGGTGAGGATCGCCCGCAGCGCGCCGGACCAGCCATTGGCGTAGAGCCCGCCATGCCGCGCCGAGGTCGAGTAGCCGAGGTCGAGCACGGTCAGCATCACATGGGCGGGGCACTCGGCGCGGATCCTGTCGAGCAGGCCGGGATCGCCGCGCGGCACGTCGATGCCGATCAGCAGGTGGATACGGCCGGCAAAGTCCTGGCGGAACACCGAGCGGGCGGCGCGCAGCAGCGACGGCGACAGGATCGTCGGCATGACCACGGCGACGTCCGCCGGAAGCTGCTGCTCGTTCATGCGCCGATCATGGCGGGGCCGAGTGAAGGAGGGATTGAGCGGGATCAAACGCGGGATTGATTGCGCGGCGGCATCGGGCCGCCTTACCATTCCGCGGGCTTTGTTCGTCGAGCGTGATCGAGGCTTGCGGCCAGCCGCGGCCGGCCGGCACGCTCCAGCCAGGAGGATCAATCCATGCGATGCATCGGCTATGTCGCCGCCGCGCTCGTCGCCGCCGCCGCACTGTCCGGCGGCCCCGCCCGGGCGAATGTCTGCGTCGCCGGCCCGCTGATCTGCGCCACCACCATGCCGGTCGGCGGCTATTGCGAGTGCCATGCGCGCGGCAACACGCAGGACGGCACGGTCGCCAGCCGGCCGCCGCCGAAGCAGTCGCTGAACAGCACCGCCGGCGGCTGCGGCGCCCAGCCCAACGCGCCCGGCTGCCGCTAGCCTCCGATCGCCCTGGCTGGAATCACTCAGGGCTGAATTGGCAGGCCGACGATACCGAGACCCGAATCGCACTGACCGCAGTCAGCACGATTTGGGTCTAGTGGTGCGATCCCGACGCTCGCTACCCGAGCGTCGGGTGAATCGCTCCACCTGATCAGCCCAGGTCGAGCGTCCTGATCGTCTCGGCGACCGTTTGTCGCGCGGCTTCCGGCAACGGCAGGATGGGTCGGGGCGGGGCGGCGTGGCAGATGTCCAGCAGGTCGGCAGCGGCGTAGACCACGCGCAGGCTGGAGAACTGCCGGAACAGGTCCCAGAGCGGCTGCAGGCGCGCGTTCAGGTGGCGCGCTTCCGCGGCGTCCCCGCGTCCGACCGCCCGCCCGATCTCCGTGCATGCCCGGGGAAACAGCCCGGCGGCGACGCTGTACCAGGCATCGGCGCCGGCGAGCAGCGCCTCGACCGCGTGCGGGTCCACGCTGCAGCCGACCGAGAAGCCCGCGGCGGCGGCGGCGTTGCGCAGCGCGGCGAGATGCGCGGCGACCGCAGGGGCGTCCGGCGCCGGGCTCTTCACCGCGACGATTCCGGGCAGGCGGCTGATGCGCCCCACCAGCGTGGGGCTGAAGGTGAAATGGGTGGTCCCGGGGTTGTCGTAGATGCACAGCGGCAACCGGCTTTCGCGCGCGACCGTGGCGAAGTGCTCGAAAACCTCGTCCTCGGTCAGCGGCGTATAGGAGACGGGGGCGAGCAGCCCGACCGCGGCGCCCGCGCCCTTCGCATCCTGGGCGAGCCGGACGGCCTCGTCGGTCCTGAGCGCACCGACGCCCACCAGGAGCGGCGTCGCTCCCCCCGTGGCCGCAACCGCGGTCTCGATCGCGCGGCGACGCTCGCCCCGGCTCAGATACGGGTAGGAGCCGGTGCTGCCGAGCAGGCCGATCGAATCGACCTTCGCCGCGACCAGCCGCTCCAGCAGCCCGCGCAGGGCCACGACATCGACCCTGCCGTCGGGGGCGGCGGGAGTGATCGGGAAGGCGGAAACGCCGCGCATGATCGTCAGGGCCCTCGCTCGGCTGTTGCGGGGCGATTGCTACCCGCGCCGGCTCGGCGCGGCATAGGTCCAATGGCGGCCGCGCGGGCCGGCCGCTTCACCCCGCCAGGCGCACCAGCTCGGCCCTGACCTCCGCGGCGTCGCGCACCGGCGCGCGCCAGGGGACGCGGCGGACGCGCTCGCCGCGCGCGAGGTCGCACCCATCGACATCGACCGCGACCATCCGCCAGGTGCCGCCAGGCTCGCCGGCGATGCGGGCCAGCGCCTCGGCATGGTCCGCGTTGCAATCGGCGATGATGCCGGCCTCGCGCCCGGCCAGCGCCGCCACTGCGGCCGGATCGGGCGCCAGCGCCCGCGCCGAGAGCCGCGCGGCGCGGCCGAACCCCGCCACCAGCAGCGCGGCCGCCGGCCGGATCCGCCACAGCGCGAAATCGCCGAACCCGGCATAGAGCGCGGCGTACGGGTGCAGCGCGAGCCAGCGCGCCTTCAGCGCCGGGTCGTCGATCGCCTCGGCAACGCCCGTCACCGTGACCCGCGGCGCGGTCTGCGGATTGGCCTCGACCTTCTCGCCCACCACCATCAGGCCGCAGCGCGGCTCCGCGCGCAGATGCCGCGTGTGCTCGGAGAGCGCCGAGAGGAACAGCAGGATCGCGAGATCGGGCGCCGTCGCCGGCGTCACCAGCGAGGCGAAGGGCTGGCCCGCGGCGCTGGTCGCGAGCGTGCCGACCCGCGCCGCCCGCAGCAGAAGGCGCGCCGACCCGATCGCCGCTTCTTGCGCCACCTTCCGTTCTTCTCCTGTCCCGTTTGCGCCACAATCAGGCACCATGTTCCCACCGGCCGGCGACTTGGCTCCGCGGCCGCCTCCCGGCGGCCCAGGCTTGCTTTCAGTCCCGGCGGAAGGATCGCGCCCCATGAAGCAGACCATCGCCCTGGTCGACGACGACCGCAACATCCTCACCTCCGTCTCGATGACGCTCGAGCAGGAGGGTTTCCAGGTGCGCACCTACACCGACGGCGAGAGCGCGCTGCAGGGACTCACCGCCCGCCCGGTCGATCTCGCGGTGCTCGACATCAAGATGCCGCGCATGGACGGGATGGAGCTCCTGCAGCGGCTGCGCGCGCGCAGCGCCGTGCCCGTGATCTTCCTCACCAGCAAGGACGAGGAGGTGGACGAGCTGATGGGGCTCAGGCTCGGCGCCGACGACTACATCACCAAGCCGTTCAGCCAGCGCCTGCTGCTGGAGCGCATCCGCGCCCTGCTCCGGCGCAACGAGAGCAGCCGGGCGGAAGGCTCCGGCGCCGCGCCCGGCGGCGTGATGGTGCGCGGCGAGCTCACGCTCGACGAGACCAAGCACCAGTGCATCTGGAAGGGCACCGACATCCAGCTCACGGTGACGGAATTCCTGCTGGTGAAGGCGCTCGCCGCGCGGCCCGGCATGGTGAAGTCGCGCGACCAGCTGATCGACGCCGCCTATGGCGAGAACATCTATGTCGACGACCGCACCATCGACAGCCACATCAAGCGGGTGCGCAAGAAGTTCCGCAACGCCGATGACAGCTTCAACCACATCGAGACGCTGTACGGCATCGGCTACCGCTACAAGGAGCAATAAGCTGCCCCGGCCAAGCGCATGACGGTCCAGTTCGGCCGCACCAGCGCCCCACCCGAGCTTACGCTCGCGGGCGAGCCGGCGACGCTGGTCGCCGGCAAGGCGGGACGCATCCTGCCGCCCGGCCGCTGGGTGACGCCGCATGATGCGGCGCATCCTGCTGGTCAATGCGCTGCCCCTCGCGCTCCTCGTCGCGGCGCTGCTCTACCTCAACCAGTACCAGAACGGGCTGCTCGAGGCGGAAGTCTCATCCCTGCGCGAGCAGGCGAAGGTCTATGCCGGCGCGCTTGGCGAGAGCGCGGTGCGCGATCCCGACAGCGACAATCCGCGCCTCGTCGCCGATCTCGCGCGCCCGCTGCTGCGCCGCCTCACCGAGCCGACGCCGAACGCCGACGCCAAGCTCTACTCGCCCGACGGCCAGGTGATCGCCGACAGTCGCGTGCGCGAGGGCCAGGGCGGCGCGGTGACGATGGAGCCGCTGCCCCCCGCGGCACCGCGCGGGCCGCTGCTCGGCTGGATGGGCGCGATCTACGACCAGGTGATGGCCTGGCTGCCGCAGCGGCAGTCGGTGCAGGTGGTGGAGGTGCATCCTGGGCCGGGCATCGACTGGCAGCCCGACGTCCGGGAGGAGCTGCGGATGGACGGCTCCAACCAGAGCCGCGAAATGCCGCCCTATATCCGCCGCACCGAGGACAACCGGCTGCTGGTCACCGTCGCCGAGCCGGTGCAGCGCGAGCGCCACACCGTCGGCATCGTGCTGCTGACGCGCGACGCCCGCGAGGTCGATGACAGCCTGCTGCAGGTGCGCATCTCCATCCTCGGCCTGTTCTGCCTCGCGCTCGTGCTGACCGTCGGCGCTCTCCTGGTATCTATCGCTCACCATCGCCCGCCCGATCCTCCGCCTCGCCGCCGCGGCCGAGCAGATGCGCGAAGGCCGCGGCCGCACCGGCGCGGTACCGCCCGCGCTGCTCGTCCGGCAGGACGAGATCGGCGAGCTGGCCCACGCCCTCTCCGAGAGCGCGACCGCTCTCTGGACGCGAATGGACGCGATCGAGCGCTTCGCGGCCGATGTCGCGCACGAGATCAAGAACCCGCTCTCCTCCATCCGCAGCGCGATCGAGACCCTCCGCCGCGTCGGCGACGCCGTCCAGCAGCGCCGGCTGCTCGCCATCATCGGCGAGGACGTGGTCCGCCTCGATCGCCTGATCAGCGACATCAGCGATTCGAGCCGCATCGACGCCGAGCTGTCCCGCACGCCCACCGAGCCGGTGGACATCGCGCCCATCCTCGCCACCCTCGCCGAGATCCACGACGCGACGCGCGCGGAGGGCGATCCGCGCCTGGTCGTCGACGCGCCGGAAAGCGGGCTCGTCGTGCTCGGCGTCGAAGGCCGCGTCGTGCAGGTGCTGCGCAACCTGATTGCCAACGCGCGCAGTTTCAGCCCCGCCGACGGCACGATCATCCTCTCCGCCCGCGACCTCGGAACCGCCGTCGAAATCGCCGTCACCGATTCCGGTCCCGGCATCCCCGAAGGCCGGCTCGAGCACATCTTCGATCGCTTCTATTCGGAACGCCCCGCCGGCGAACGCTTCGGCCAACACTCCGGCCTCGGCCTCTCCATCAGCCGCCAGATCGTCGCCGCCCTGAAAGGCCGCATCGCCGCCGAAAACCGCCGCGACCCCCGAGGCCACATCACTGGCGCCCGCTTCGTGGTCCTGCTGCCCAAAGCCTGACGGTCCGCTTGGAAAATGCGCGAAGAGCGCATCTTTCCACGTCGGCACCGGGCGAAGGCGCTAAAGCATGACCGGTTCCCTTCCGGTCACCGGCCTGCTTTAGCGAATTGTTCGAGCGGGTGATTCACGTTCCAGGCCGACTCGGCCTGAAACGATCACGCGCTAAAGCATGACCGGCTCCCTTCCGGTCACCGGCCTGCTTTAGCGAATTGTTCGAGCGGGTGATTCACGTTCCAGGCCGACTCGGCCTGAAACGATCACGCGCTAAAGCATGACCGGCTCCCTTCCGGTCACCGGCCTGCTTTAGCGAATTTTCGAGCGAGTGATTCACGTTCCAGGCCGACTCGGCCTGAAACGATCACGCGCTAATCATGCTCTCGCGGACAGAATTGGACGGAACGAACCGTCGGTTTCTATCCACCGGCTGATGAGTTGCTGGAGCGATCCACCTGGCGGGCGGGTGCGAGCGTCAACGAGCGCCCGATCACCGTGGCATTGCGATCCGCCGGCCGATCCAGTCGGGGCGGGGGAGGGCGGCGTGGTCCGCTTCCGCCTGCCGCAGACGCGAGGCGAGGTCGGGCGGGAATTGCGCGACCCGGCGGGTGGCGAGATCGACGAACAGGAACAGGATCTCCTGCATCGCCACCCGCGACCCGTCGGCGTGCAGCATCTCGTGCGCGAGGTGGAAGCGCTTGGGGTCGGCGCCGAGCAGGATGGTGCGGACGCGCACGCGCTCGCCGAGCAGGAGCTCGCGCCGGTAGAGCGTGTGCGTCTCGACTGCGAAGATGCCGGCATTGGTGCGCCGGCGGAATTCGTCGTCGAGGCCGACGCGATCGCAGAACGCGTCGGTCGCGTGGTCGAACACGACGACGTAATAGGCGAGGTTCATGTGGCCGTTGGAGTCGATCCACTCCGGCCGCACGCTGGTCTCGTGCCCCTCCAGCGGGGCCGGCAGGATCATCCCGGCCGACCCGCTCGCGCCCTTTTCAGACCTGCTGGTCGTCGAAGCCGGAATTGTCGAGGCCCGGGTCGTTGCTGCCGCCGTCGTCCCAGCCGCCGGCGTTCTGGCCGGGATCGGGGCTGGTGTCGAAGCCGGGATCCGGCGGGGTCGGCGCATTGCCCCAGGCGTCCTGGCCGGTTGGGCCGGGCTGGTTCGCCCAGTCGGCGCCGGGCACCGCGCCCTGGCCGGCCCAGGGATCGGCGGCCTGATCGGCGGTCGGACCCGCTCCGGGCTCGTTGTAGTTGTTGATGATGGTCTCGTTGCTCGGGCCCGGAGTGCCGAAGCCGCCGCCCGCGAACCCGCCGCCGCCGAATCCCTCGCCGCCGCGATGACCGGAGAACATGTCCATCAGCGCATTGCCGACCACGACGCCGCCGGCCACCCCGGCCGCGGTCGTGAGCGCCGAGCCGAGGAAGCCGCTGCCGCTCCGCTGGAACATGCCGGGCTGGTAGCTCGGCGGATATTGCGGCGGGGGCGGCGCGCCATAGCCCGGGGGCGGCGCGTATTGCGGCTGCTGGGACTGCGGCTGCTGGTACTGGGGCTGCTGGTACTGGGGCTGCTGCTGCTGCGCTGCGCCCCGCCGCCGAACAGGCTGCCGAACAGGCCCTTGGATTGTTGCTGCTGCGGCTGCTGCTGGGGTTGCGCCGCCTGGCGCCGGGTCTGATCGAGTTCCCATTCCAGCCGCTTGATGCGGTTCTGCGCCTCGGCGAGCGCCGCCTCCTGCACGAAGGCCGCCTGGGTGATGCGGTAGCGCGCCTCGGGGTAGCGGGCGAACTGGTCGGCGATGAAGCGGTCCGCCTCCGGGTCGACCGGCGGCAGGGTCTGCGCCGGCACCGTCGCGGGCACCGAGCCGAACCCGCCCGATGGCGGGGCCTGTCCGCCCACCCGCGCGACGAACTGGCTGATGATGTCGCGTTCCTCGTTGGTCATGGCGTCCTCTTCCGGTGCCGTGATGAAGGCGATCTTGGGGGGCGGGGCTGGCAGATCAAGCCGCGATCCTCAGCCGGGGCATCTCGATCGCCGGGCAACGGTCCATCACCACGGCGAGCCCGGCCGCCCGCCCCGCTTTCGCGGCCTCCTCGTCCACGACCCCGAGCTGCATCCAGACGGTGCGGGCGCCGAGCCGGACCGCATCCGCCATCACCGGCCCGACATGCTCCGAGGCACGGAACACGTCCACCATGTCGAGCGGCCCCGCCTCGCCGAGCGAGGCGACCACGGTCCGCCCGTGGAGCCGCTGCCCGGCAAGGCCCGGATTGACCGGCGTCACGTCGAAGCCTTGTTCGAGCAGGAATTCCATCACGTGATTGGAGGGCCGGTGCGGTTTGGCGGAGGCCCCGACCAGTGCGATGCGCCTGGTCTCGCGCAGGATGCGCCGGATGTCGTCGTCCCCGAGACCGTCGATCGCCATTACCCTGCTCCCTTTCGAGGATGAAAGCGCCGGGGCGGGTCGGTTGCCGCCCTCCGGTACGCTCCCTATGGTGCGCCGCGTCATGCCCGCCCCGCAAACCAAGGCGCCGAGCTTCCAGGACCTGATCCTTCGCCTGCACGCCTACTGGTCGGCGCAGGGCTGCGTCATCCTGCAGCCCTATGACGTGGAGATGGGGGCCGGCACCTTCCACCCCGCCACCACGCTGCGCGCCCTCGGGCCGAAGCCGTGGAACGCCGCCTATGTGCAGCCGAGCCGCCGCCCGACCGACGGGCGCTACGGCGAGAACCCGAACCGGCTGCAACATTATTACCAGTACCAGGTGCTGATGAAGCCGAGCCCCGCCGCGGCACAGGAGACGCTGCTCGGCAGCTACGCCGCGATCGGCATCGACACCGCGCTGCACGACATCCGCTTCGTCGAGGACGACTGGGAGAGCCCGACCCTCGGCGCCTGGGGCCTCGGCTGGGAGGTCTGGTGCGATGGCATGGAGGTCGGCCAGTTCACCTATTTCCAACAGGTCGGCGGGATCCCGGTCGCCCTCCCGAGTTTCGAGATGACCTACGGGCTCGAGCGGCTCGCCATGTACGTGCAGGGGGTGGAGCGGGTCTACGACCTCGATTTCAACGGCAGGGGCGTCACCTACGGCGACGTGTTCCTGCGCGCCGAGCGGGAATACAGCAGGTTCAACTTCGAGCTTGCCGACGTGGAGATGCTGACGCGGCACTTCGCCGATGCCGAGCACGAGTGCAATGCGCTGCTCGCGGAAGCGCTCGCGCTGCCGGCCTACGACCAGTGCATCAAGGCGAGCCATCTGTTCAACCTGCTCGATGCGCGCGGCGTCATCAGCGTGACCGAGCGCGCCGCCTACATCCTCCGCGTCCGCGCCCTGGCCAAAGGGTGCTGCGAGGCTTGGCTCGCCGGGGAAACCTGAACCGCGCCGGTTTGTTTCAGGAACGGAAATGACCTAGCAACGATGCCGATGCGCCCGCCCCCCCGTCGCCTCCCCGATCAGGTCTGACGGATGCCGGAGCTCTTTCTCGAGCTGTTCGGCGAGGAGATCCCCGCCCGCATGCAGGCGCGTGCGGCGGAGGATCTGGTGCGCCTGGTCGCCGAGGCGCTGTTCGCGCTCGCGCCGGTGGGGTTGCGCGGCTTTCACGGCCCGCGGCGGATCGCGCTCGCCGGTGAGGTGGCCGACGCGGTGCCGGCGACACGGGTGCGCGAGCGCGGCCCGCGCGCCAGCGCGCCGGAGCAGGCGCTTGCGGGTTTCCTGCGCAAGCACGGCGCGACGCGGGAGAGCCTGGTCCGCGAGGGCGATTACTGGGTGCTGGAGAAGGCGAGCCCCGCGGTCTCCGCCGCCGCGCTGATCGCCGCCGCGATCCCCGGCCTGCTCCGGCGCTTCCCCTGGCCGAAATCGATGCGCTGGGGCGGCACCAGCAGCTTCACCTGGGTGCGGCCGTTGCGCCGCATCACCTGCCTGCTCGACGGCGCGGTGGTCGGGTTCGATCTTCGCGACGGCACCGATGACGGCCACGGCCTCGCCAGCGCCGACCTCACCGAGGGGCATCGCTTCATGGCGCCCGGCGCGGTCGCGGTGCGCTCCGGCGCCGACTGGGCGGCGACGCTGCTGGCCCGCCGCGTGGTGCCGGAAGCGGAGGAACGAAGGCGCCTGATCCGCGAGGGCGTCGCCCGCCTCGCCGCCGAGCGGCAGTTGCAGGTCGTCGAGGACGCGGGGCTCGCCGACGAAATCGCCGGGCTGGTGGAGTGGCCGGTGCCGCTGCTCGGGCGCATCGACGACGCCTACATGGACCTGCCGCCCGAGGTGATGCAGGTCTCGATGCGGGTGAACCAGCGCTACTTCGCGCTGCGCCAGGCGGACGGGTCGGCGGCGCCGTGGTTTGCCTTCGTCGCCAACATCGAGGCGGCGGACGGCGGCGCCACGATCGTCGCCGGCAACGAGCGCGTGCTGCGCGCGCGCTTCGCCGATGCCCGCCATTTCTGGGACCTCGACCGCCGCACGAAACTCGCCGACCGCGTGCCCGCGCTCGATGCGGTGACGTTCCATGCGAAGCTCGGCAGCCAGGGCGATCGCGTGCGGCGGCTGGTCGGCTTGGCCAACACCATCGCGCGACACGTCGGTGCCGATCCTGACCTTGCACGTCGAGCTGCTTGGCTCGCGAAAGCTGATCTGACGACCGGCATGGTCGGCGAGTTCCCCGAGCTGCAAGGTGTGATGGGCCGCTATTACGCGCTGCATGACGGCGAGGATGCGCGTGTCGCCGATGCCGTGCGCGATCATTACGCCCCGAAGGGTGTCAATGATGTGGTGCCGACCGAACCCGTCTCGATCGCAGTCGCCCTTGCCGATAAGCTCGACGCGCTGGCGCAGTTTTTCGCCATCGGAGAAAAACCGACTGGCTCCGGCGATCCATACGCACTGCGGCGTGCCGCGCTCGGCATCATTCGGATTCTGCGCGAGAACGACATTCGCCTCGCGCTGATCCCGCTCATCGAAGCCGCCGGCGGCCCAGCGCAGGACATGCTCGATTTCCTCGCCGAACGCCTGCACGTCCAGCTTCGTGCCGAGGGGGCGCGGCATGATGTGCTGGCCGCCGTGTTCGCCGCCGGCGCGGATGACGATCTCGTCCGCCTGCTCGCACGAACTGATGCCGTCGCCGCATTACTCGGCAGCGAGGACGGCGCTGATCTGCTCACCGCTTATCGCCGCGCCGCCAACATCCTGCGCATCGAGGACAAGAAGGACGGTCCGCACAAAGGCATTCCAAGCGCGGCCCTGTTTCAGCAGCCGGAGGAGCAAGCACTCGCGAGCGCTCTCGATGCGAGCGAGCCAGTCATTACACGCAAAATTTGGGAACAGGAGTTCACCGCCGCAATGGCCGCAATGGCGGAACTCCGTCGGCCGATCGACGCCTTCTTCGACAAGGTGACCGTCAACGCCGAGCAGCCGGAACTTCGCCGCAATCGTCTGCGTCTGCTGCGCCGGGTCCGCACCGTGATGGACCGCGTGGCGGACTTCTCCAAGATCGAGGGCCAGGGGACAGCATGACCAAATGGGTGTACAGCTTCGGGGCCGGGCGCAACGAGGGCCGCGCGGACATGCGCGACCTGCTCGGCGGCAAGGGCGCCAACCTCGCCGAGATGGCCTCGATCGGGCTGCCGGTCCCGCCGGGCTTCACCATCACCACCGAACTCTGCACCGCGTTCTACAAGAACGATCGTCATTATCCGGAGGAGCTTGCGGGCGAGGTGCGCGCGGCGCTCGAGCGCGTCGAGGAGGCCGTGGGACTCCGGTTCGGCGATCGCGCCAATCCGCTGCTCGTCTCGGTGCGGTCCGGCGCGCGCGTCTCGATGCCAGGGATGATGGACACCGTGCTCAATCTCGGCCTCAACGACGACACGGTGGAGGGCCTGGCGAAAAGCGCCGACGACCCGCGCTTCGCCTGGGACAGCTATCGCCGCTTCGTGCAGATGTACGGCAGCGTCGTGCTCGGCGTGCCGCATCACCGCTTCGAGGAGATCATCGAGCATGTGAAGCTCGAGCAGGGTGTCACCGAGGACACCGCGCTCACCGAGGCGGACTGGCAGCGCGTGGTCGACGGCTACAAGGACATGGTGCAGTCGGAGACCGGCGCGCCGTTCCCGCAGGAGCCGGAGCAGCAGCTCTGGGGCGCCATCGGCGCCGTGTTCGGCAGCTGGATGAACCCGCGCGCCGTCACCTATCGCCGCCTGCACGACATCCCGGCCGTTTGGGGCACCGCCGTCAACGTGCAGGCGATGGTGTTCGGCAACATGGGCGATGATTGCGCGACCGGCGTCTGCTTCACCCGCGATCCCTCGACGGGGGAGAACGTGTTCTACGGCGAGTTCCTGGTGAACGCGCAGGGCGAGGACGTGGTCGCCGGCATCCGCACGCCGCAGCCGCTGTCGAAGGCGCGCGCCAAGGACGGCGAGCGGTCGATGGAGCAGGCGCTGCCGCAGGCCTATGCCGAACTCACCCAGGTGCGCGAGAAGCTCGAGCGGCACTACCGCGACATGCAGGACATCGAATTCACGGTGCAGCGGCAGAAGCTCTACATGCTGCAGACGCGCAACGGCAAGCGTACCGCCGCGGCGTCGCTGCGCATCGCCGTCGAGATGGCGAATGAGGGGCTGATCGATCGCACCGAGGCGGTGCAGCGCGTCAATCCCGGCGCGCTCGACCAGCTCCTGCATCCGATGCTCGACCCGGACGCGAAGCGCACGCTGCTCGCGAAGGGTCTGCCCGCCAGTCCCGGCGCGGCATCGGGCGTCGTGGTGTTCGGCGCCGACGAGGCGGAGAGCCGCGCCGCCAAGGGCGAGGCCGTGATCCTGGTGCGGATCGAGACCAGCCCCGAGGACATCCACGGCATGCACGCCGCGAGAGGCATCCTCACCACGCGCGGCGGCATGACCAGCCACGCCGCGGTGGTGGCGCGCGGCATGGGCCGTCCCTGCGTCGCCGGCGCCGGCGGCCTCGCCGTCGACTACGGCGCGCAGACGCTGGCGGCCGGCGGCCACACGGTGCGCGGCGGCGAGACGATCACGCTCGATGGCGCCTCCGGCGAGGTGTTCGTGGGGTCCGTCGCGATGATCGAGCCCACTTTGTCCGGGGATTTCGGCACGCTCATGCAGTGGGCCGACGAGTTGCGTCGCCTCCGCGTGCGCACCAATGCGGAAACCCCGCTCGATGCCGAGACCGCGCGCAAGTTCGGCGCCGAGGGCATCGGCCTCTGCCGCACCGAGCACATGTTCTTCGATCCTGAGCGCATCGGCGCGGTGCGGCAGATGATCATGGCGCATGACGAGCGCGGGCGGCGCCAGGCGCTCGAGAAGCTGCTGCCGTTCCAGCGCCAGGATTTCGTCGAGCTGTTCCGCATCATGGCCGGGCTGCCGGTGACGATCCGCCTGCTCGATCCGCCGCTGCACGAGTTCCTCCCGCATCAGGAAGCCGAGCTCGCGGAAGTCGCGGAAGCGCTCGGCGCCGATCTCGACAGCATGCGCCGCCGCGCCGCCGAGCTCGCCGAGGCCAACCCGATGCTCGGCCACCGCGGCTGCCGGCTCGGCATCACCTATCCCGAGATCTACGAGATGCAGGCGCGCGCGATCTTCGAGGGCGCGCTCGAAGTCGCCAAGGAGGGCGGCGCGGCGCCGGTGCCCGAGATCATGATCCCGCTGGTCGGGATGCGGCGCGAACTCGAGATCACCCGCGCGCAGATCGAGAAGGTGGCGAAGCAAGTCTTCGATCAGGCCGGGCGCAGGCTCGACTACACGATCGGCACGATGATCGAGCTGCCGCGCGCGGCGCTCACCGCCGACCGCATCGCCGAGGTCGCGGATTTCTTCAGCTTTGGCACCAACGACCTGACGCAGACGGCGTTCGGCCTGTCGCGCGACGATGCCGGCAAGTTCCTGCCGCAATACATCGAGGCCGGCATCCTGCCGAAGGACCCGTTCGTCTCCATCGACCGCGACGGCGTCGGCGCGCTGGTGCGCATCGCGGCCGAAAAGGGGCGGGCATCGCGCCACGGCCTCAAGCTCGGCATCTGCGGCGAACATGGCGGCGATCCGGCGAGCATCGCCTTCTGCGAGGAGGTCGGGCTCGACTACGTCTCGTGCAGCCCGTACCGGGTGCCGGTTGCCCGGCTCGCGGCGGCGCAGGCGGCGCTCGGCGCGGCGGGCGATCGGACCGCCTGAACCCGACATCCGCCGCTCGCGAATGGGGGGTGGATGACATTCGCCGCACGGCGCAATAGCGTGGCCGCTCCGTTCGGGGAGGCGGGGTTGATGAAGATCGGGCGATGGGCGGGCGCACTGGTGTTCGCCGGCGTGCTGGTGGCGGCCGCTTCGGCGCAGGCGCAATCGGTGCTGCGGATCGGCATCGCCGACGATCCCGACAGCTTCGATCCCGCCCGCGCCTACAGCTATGTCGGCCGCATCATCCTCGCGAGCCTCTGCAACAAGCTGGTCGACACCGCGCCCGATCTGCATTTCGTGCCGCAGCTCGCGCTCTCCTGGGATACCGCGCCGGACGGGCGGTCGGTCACGTTCAAGCTGCGGCCGGGGGTGAAATTCTCCGACGGCACCGATTTCGATGCGTCGGCGGTTGCCTTCAATCTCGATCGTGACCTCCACTTGCCGGGGAGCCGGCGCCGATCCGAGATCGCCGCGATCGACACCATCGACGTCGTTGATCCGCTTACCGTGAAGCTCAACCTGAAAACCCCGTTCGCGCCGCTGATCGCGCAGCTCTCCGATCGTGCCGGCACGATCGCCTCGCCGAAGGCGTTGCAGAATCCGGCGGGATTCGACACCGCGCCCGCCTGCTCCGGCCCCTACAAGTTCGTGCAGCGCGTGGCGCAGGACCGCGTCGTGCTGGAGCGGGATCCGCTCTACTGGGATGGCGACCACACCCATTTCGACCGCGTCGAGTACCATGTCATCGTCGATCCGACCGTGCGGCTCGCCGATCTGCGCGCCGGTTCGCTCGATTTCGCCGAGCGCATCCTCGCCAGCGACGTCGCCGGGCTGAAGGCGGATCACCGCTTCAAGGTGGTGGTCGGGCCAAGCCTCATGTACAACGGCATCACCTTCAACATGGCGAACGGGGCCGGCGGCAATCCCGATTTCCAGAAGCATCCCGAGCTGCGCGCCGCGCTCGACTACGCAATCGACCGCAATGCGATCAACCAGGTGCTGTTCAACGGCAACGCGGTGATCGGCAACCAGGCGGTGCCGCCGACGAGCCCCTATTACGCCAAGGACCGGCCGGTGCCGCCGAACGCCGATCCGGCCAAGGCGAAGGCACTGATCCAGCAAAGCGGCGTCGCGCATCCGAAGCTCGCGCTGATGGTGCAGAACGGCGCCGACCAGCGGCAGCTCGGCGAGATGCTGCAATCGATGGCAAGCGATGTCGGCATTGATCTGACGCTGCAGCAGCTCGAGTTCCAGACGCAGCTCGCCCATCAGGCGAGCGGCGACTATCAGGCGAGCCTGATCGGCTGGAGCGGCCGCGTCGATCCGGACGGCAACACCTACACGCTGCTCGGGTGCAGGTCGCCGACCAATGACAGCCGCTATTGCGGCGGGGCGGAGAAATACCTGCTGGCCGGACAGGCGGAGACGGACCGGAACAGGCGCATCGAGGATTACCAACGTGCGCTGACCATCATCGCCGATGACCGGCCGATCATCTATCTCTACCACCCGCCCCTGATCATGGCGATGACGGCGAAGCTCCAGGGGTTCGTGTTCCATCCGGACGGGTTGATCCGGCTGCGCGATGTCGCCTACACGCGCTGAGACCCGCATTGAGGAGGCCAGGATGCGCTATCTCCACACCATGGTTCGGGTGACCGACATCGACCGGTCGCTCGCCTTCTATTGCGGCCAGCTCGGCATGTCGGAGGTGCGTCGGGTGACCAACGAGCAGGGGAAATACACGCTCGTCTTTCTCGCCGCACCCGAGGACAACAAGGGCGCGGAGACGCGCGCGCCGACCATCGAGCTCACCTACAACTGGGATCCGGAGGAGTCCAAGGGTGGCCGCAATTTCGGCCATCTCGCCTATGAGGTGGATGACATCTACGCGCTTTGCGACAAGATGCAGAAGGCCGGCATCACCATCAACCGGCCGCCACGGGACGGGCGAATGGCCTTCGTGCGCTCGCCCGACGGGATCTCCGTCGAGCTAATCCAGAAGGGCCAGGCGCTGCCGAAGCAGGAGCCATGGGCGTCGATGGGCAATACGGGAGTCTGGTGATCGCTCACGCGATTGCTACCCGCGGGGAGCGCAGGATTTGTGAGCCATCGTCTCACATATAACGTTATCCCCCCGGTATGGGTCGGCCGCGAACCATGTCCGCTCGCAAGATCGTCTCGCTGCCGTCCGATCTCGCGAAGGCGGTGGAGGATTTCCGGTTTGCCAACCGGATCGTCACCGAGTCCGAGGCGATGCGCCGCCTGATCGAGCTCGGGCTCGAAGCGGTCAAGAACAGCAAGGAGAAGCCTGAATGACTCGCATCCTGATGATCGCCCTGGCGCTTGCCGGCGCGCTGTCGGTGACCGCGTGCAATACGGTGTCCGGCGCCGGGCAGGACGTCTCCGCCGCCGGCCACGCGGTCTCCGACACCGCGCAGAAGGCGAAGCCGCCGTCGCCCTGATCGTGGAAGGGGCCCGGCCGACCATGCATCCGGCTTCGCCTAGGGGAGGGGATATCTGCGCGCGGCCGGGCCCCCTTCCGACGGCGCGCGGCGTCTGATGCCGGCGGTATCCGCCGATCTGCTCCGCGCCATCCTGGAAGCGCGGGACCATCGCCACAACGAGGCGCACGCGGCGTTGCTCGCGCTGTGGCAGGGGCTGGTGGCCGAGCTGGTCGAGACCGGCCTGCTGGTGCCCGATCGCCTCGCCGACCGGGTGACCCACGCGCTCGGCGGCGTCGATCCGGCTCCGCACGGGGATGCCGCCCGGACGCTGGTCGCCCATGTGGCGGACTGGACCGCCACACTGCGCCGCAGGGAGGCCGTGCCGCCGCCCTCCCGCTGGACCGCACCGCCGCTCGGGGAAGAGTGAGCGATCGGGCGCGGCATTCCGGTCAACCACTTGCCGCCTGGTGCGCTTTGCTCCGATGACGGAGGTGCGCGATGGGAGCGAAGCCGCCGCGCAGGCGTTCCCCGACGCGGGCGAGATCACCGGCTGGCAAGGTGGGAGAGGCGGCGTTCGACGACTGGCTCGCGCGCGAACTCAAGCGTCTTTACGGAGACGCGACATCCGAGCCGCTGCCGCGCGAGCTGCTGGACCTCATCGAGGAGGACCGGGCGAAGCCGAAGCCGACCGACAAGCCGAAGGAGGAGTGACGCGCCCGGCGGGAGGTGATGCGTTTGTCCGCGCGTGCGGCCCAGGATCGTGAACGACCGGCTGGAAGCCCTGTTGGCGCTCGCCAAGGAGCAGCATTTCGGCCGTGCGGCGGAGGCCTGCGGCGTCACCCAGCCGAGCTTCTCGGCGACGATCAAGCAGCTGGAGGCGCAGCTCGGCGTCTTGCTGGTGCAGCGCGGGTCCCGCTTCGTCGGCTTCACGCCGGAGGGCCAGCGGGTGCTCGACTGGGCCCGGCGGATCGTCGGCGACACCAGGGCCATGCGCGAGGAGATCCTGGCGCTGAAGCGCGGCCTCGCCGGGCATCTCCGCATCGCCGCGGTGCCGACCGCGCTGCCGATCATCGCCCGGCTGACGACGCCGCTCCGTGCCCGGCACCAGGAGGTCGCATTCACCATCCTCTCGCGCACCTCGATCGACGTGCTCGGCCTGCTGGAGAATCTCGAGGTGGATGCCGGGGTCACCTATATCGACAACGAGCCCCTCGGCCGGGTGCGCGCGGTGCCGCTTTTCCACGAGCGCTACCGGCTGCTGACCGGGACGGGCGGCCCGCTCGGGGAGCGCGAGGCGGTGAGCTGGGACGAACTCGGGCGCATCCCGCTTTGCCTGCTCACCCCGGACATGCAGAACCGCCGGATCATCGACCGCAACCTGCGCGCGGCCGGCGCCGAACCGATCGCCACCCTGCAGTCGAACTCGATGGTGGTGCTGTTCTCCCACGTGCAGACCGGAAAATGGGCGAGCATCATGCCAGCGGTGCTGGCCGAGACGCTCGGCCTCACCCGCACCATCCGCTCGATCCCGATCATCGATCCCGGGCCGGCGCCGGTGATCGGCCTGGTCTATCCGCAGCGCGAGCCGCTGACGCCGCTCGCCGCGGCGCTGGTGACCGAGGCGCGCCGCCTCGCCGGCGAGCTCGCGGCGCATTGATAGAAGTTCTCTATCGTTCCATCGGGCGCGCCGGATTGCACCCGCGCCCCACTGGGCGCTTCATGGCGGCAAGCCGAAGCGGCATCGGCGGGAGGGCAGACTTGCGCGTCCATCTGGACTGGGACGAGGCGGAAGCGTCGGCAATCATTGCGCAACATGCGGGCGAGGATGGGCCCTGCCTGGTCATCCTGCGGGCCCTCCAGGAGGCGTTCGGGCATGTCCCGGCGGCGACGATCCCGATGATCGCGCAGGCGCTCAACCTCTCGCGCGCCGAGGTGCACGGGATCGTTTCCTTCTATCACGACTTCCGCCGGGAGAAGCCGGGCCGGCACATGCTGCGCCTCTGCCGGGCGGAGGCCTGCCAGTCGGTGGGCGCGGAGGCGCTCGCGGCGCATTGCCAGCGCCGCCTCGGCATTCCCTGGCACGGCACCACGGCCGACGGCGCGGTCACCCTGGAGCCGGTGTTCTGCCTCGGCCTCTGCGCCTCCGGTCCCTCGGCGATGCTGGACGGCGAGCCGATCGGCCGGCTCGACGATGCGAGGCTCGACGCCGTGCTGGAGGCGCTCGGCTGATGGCGGGCGCGCTCCGCCTCCGGGTGCCGCGCGATGCCGCCGCGCTCGCGGTCGGTGCGGAGCGCGTCGCGACGGCGCTGGCCGAGGCGGCGCGGCGCCGCGGAATTGCGCTCGAGCTCACGCGCACCGGCACGCGCGGGCTGTTCTGGCTCGAGCCGCTGGTCGAGCTGGAGACGCCGTCCGGGCGCGTCGCCTATGGGCCGGTCACTCCCGAAGCTGCGGAGACGCTGCTGGAGGCGGCGATGGCAGGCGGCGGGGAGCACCCGCTCCGGCTCGGCGATCCCGAGGCGCTGCCGTTCCTGCGCGGGCAGACGCGGCTCACTTTCGGGCGCTGCGGCGTGATCGACCCGCTTGCCTTCGACGAGTACCGTGCCACCGGCGGCCTGCGCGGGCTGGAGCGCGCGCGGGCGATCGGGCCGGAGGCGACGCTCGAGGAAGTGGTGCAATCCGGCCTACGCGGCCGGGGCGGCGCCGGCTTCCCGACCGGCGTCAAGTGGCGCACCGTCGCCGCGACGCCGGCCGATCGCAAATACGTGGTCTGCAACGCCGACGAGGGGGATTCCGGCACCTTCGCCGACCGCATGCTGATGGAGGGCGACCCCTTCCTGCTGATCGAGGGCATGCGGATCGCCGGCTTCGCGGTGGGCGCGGGCAAGGGCGTGATCTACTCGCGCTCGGAGTATCCGCACGCCAATGCCGTCATCACGCGGGCGATCGAGATCGCCCGCGGTGCCGGGCTGCTCGGGCCGGAGTTCGAACTCGAGCTGCGGGTCGGGGCCGGGGCGTATGTCTGCGGGGAAGAGACGGCGATGCTGGAAAGCATCGAGGGCAAGCGCGGGATGGTGCGCGCGAAGCCGCCGCTGCCGGCGCATAAGGGCCTGTTCGGGCGGCCGACCGCCATCAACAACGTGCTCTCCGCGGCCGCGGTGCCGCATATCCTGGCGGACGGCGCGGCACGCTACCGCGATTTCGGGATGGGACGCTCGCGCGGCACGATGCCGATCCAGCTCGCCGGCAACGTCCGCTTCGGCGGGCTCTACGAGACCGGATTCGGCCTCACCCTCGAGGAGCTCGTGCACGGGATCGGCGGCGGCACGCGGAGCGGGCGGCCGGTGCGCGCGGTGCAGGTTGGCGGACCGCTCGGCGCCTATTTCCCGCCTGACCTGTTCGACACCGCGTTCGACTACGAGGCGTTCACCGCGCGTGACGGGCTGCTCGGCCATGGCGGGATCGTGGTGTTCGACGACAGCGTGGACATGGCGCGGCAGGCGCGCTTCGCGATGGAGTTCTGCGCCACGGAATCCTGCGGCAAGTGCACGCCCTGCCGCATCGGCGCGGTGCGCGGGGTCGAGGTGATCGACCGCATCCTGGCGGGCGACCGCGTCGATTTCCATCTCGGCCTGCTGGAAGACCTCTGCAACACGATGAAGTTCGGCTCGCTCTGCGCGCTCGGCGGCTTCACCCCCTATCCGGTGATGAGCGCGCTGCGGCACTTTCCCGGGGATTTTGCCACGCGCTCGGAGCGGCGCGTGGCGGCGGAATGAGGACGCGGCACATGGGACTCCTCCAGGAGCTCGATTACGGCACGCCCGCCGGCACGGCGGCGGCATCGGTCACGCTCACGATCGACGGCAACGAGGTCACGGTTGCGGAAGGCACGTCGGTGATGCGCGCGGCGATGGAGGCCGGCATCAAGGTGCCGAAGCTCTGCGCGACGGACAGCATGGCGGCGTTCGGCTCATGCCGGCTGTGCCTGGTGGAAATCGAGGGGCGCGCCGGCACGCCCGCCTCCTGCACGACGCCGGTCGCCGCCGGGATGAAGGTCGCGACCCATTCCGACCGGCTGCGGCAACTGCGTCGCGGGGTGATGGAGCTCTATCTTTCCGACCATCCCCTCGACACCCTCGCCTCGGCCGCCATCGGTGACAACGAGTTGCAGGACACGGCGGCGGAGATCGGGCTGCGCGGCATCCGCTACGGCCAGGGTGGCGCCAACCATCTCGGTGCGGGCGTCGATGCGTCGAACCCGTATTTCCAGTTCGATCCGGCACGCTGCATCGTCTGCTCGCGCTGCGTGCGCGCCTGCGAGGAGGTGCAGGGCACGTTCGCGCTCACCGTCGAGGGCCGCGGCTTCGAGTTCGAAGATCGTCGCCAGCGCGAACGAGCCGTTCCTCACCTCCGAATGCGTCTCCTGCGGCGCCTGCGTGCAGGCCTGCCCGACCGGCTCGCTGATCGAGAAGAGCGTCGTCGAGCTGGGACAGCCGGAGCACGCGGTGCTCACCACCTGCGCCTATTGCGGCGTCGGCTGCACCTTCCGCGCCGAGATGCAGGGCGAGCAGGTGGTGCGCATGATCCCCTCGAAGGAGGGCAAGGCCAATCGCGGCCATTCCTGCGTCAAGGGCCGCTTCGCGTACGGCTACGCGACGCATCCCGACCGCATCCTCAAGCCGATGCTGCGCGCGAAGCACACCGATCCCTGGCACGAGGTGAGCTGGGAGGAGGCGATTTCGCATGTCGCCAGCGAGTTCCGCCGCATCCAGGCGAAACACGGGCGCGGCGCGATCGGCGGCATCGCCTCGTCGCGCTGCACCAACGAGGAGACGTTCCTCGTGCAGAAGCTGGTGCGCGCGGGCTTCGGCAACAACAATGTCGATACCTGCGCCCGCGTCTGCCACTCGCCCACCGGCTACGGGCTGAAGACCACGTTCGGCACCTCGGCCGGCACGCAGGATTTCGATTCGGTCGAGGAGTCCGACGTCATTCTCCTGATCGGGGCCAATCCGACCGACGGTCATCCGGTCTTTGCCTCGCGGATGAAGCGGCGGCTGCGCCAGGGCGCGAAGCTGATCGTCATCGACCCGCGCCGCATCGATCTCGTGCGCACGCCGCATGTGGAAGCGCAACTGCATCTGCCGCTGCTGCCCGGCACCAATGTCGCGATGCTGAACGCGCTCGCGCATGTGATCGTCACCGAGGGCCTGGTGAACGACGCGTTCGTGCGCGACCGCTGCGATCCGGCCGCCTTCGCCGACTGGGCCGGCTTCATCGTCGAGCAGCAGAACAGCCCGGAGGCCGTGGCTTCGGTCACCGGCGTGCGCGCCGCGGATATCCGCGCGGCGGCCCGGCTCTACGCGACCGGCGGCAATGCCGCGATCTATTACGGGCTCGGCGTCACCGAGCACAGCCAGGGGTCGACGGCGGTGATCGGGCTCGCCAACCTGGCGATGGCGACCGGCAATATCGGCCGGCAGGGCGTCGGCGTGAATCCGCTGCGCGGGCAGAACAACGTGCAGGGCTCCTGCGACATGGGCTCGTTCCCGCACGAGTTCAGCGGCTACCGTCACGTGGCCGACGCGGCGACGCGGGCGATCTTCGAGGGTCTGTGGGAGGTGCAGCTCGATCCCGAGCCGGGGCTGCGCATCAACAACATGTTCGACGCCGCGGTCGATGGCTCGTTCAAGGGGCTCTACGTGCAGGGCGAGGACATCGTGCAGTCCGATCCCGACACCAAGCACGTCGCCGCCGGGCTCGAGGCACTCGAATGCCTGGTGGTGCAGGATCTGTTCCTGAACGAGACCGCGAACTACGCGCACGTGTTCCTGCCCGGCTCGACCTTCCTCGAGAAGGACGGCACCTTCACCAACGCGGAGCGGCGCATCAACATGGTGCGCCGGGTGATGGCGCCGAAGAACGGCTATGCCGATTGGGAGATCACGCAGCTGCTGTCGAACGCGCTCGGCTATCCCATGCACTACGCGCATCCGTCCGAGATCATGGACGAGATCGCGGCGACCACGCCGACCTTCGCCGGCGTCTCCTTCGCCAAGCTCGACGCGCTCGGCTCGGTGCAGTGGCCGTGCAACGAAAAGGCGCCGGAAGGCACGCCGGTCATGCATATCGGGCAGTTCGTCCGTGGCAAGGGCAATTTCGCGGTGACCGAATTCGTTGCAACGGACGAGCGCGTCGGCCCGCGCTTCCCGCTGCTGCTCACCACGGGGCGCATCCTCAGCCAGTACAATGTCGGCGCGCAGACCAGGCGCACGGCGAACGTGATGTGGCACCACGAGGACGTGCTCGAGATCCATCCGCACGACGCCGAGGATCGCGGCATCGGCGACGGGGACTGGGTGCGGGTCGCGAGCCGCTCGGGCGACACCACGCTGCGCGCGCGGATCAGCCCGCGGATGGCGCCCGGCGTCGTCTACACGACGTTCCATCATCCGGCGACGCAGGCGAACGTGGTGACCACGGAGTATGCCGACTGGGCGACGGGCTGCCCCGAATACAAGGTGACGGCGGTGCAGGTCTCTCCGTCGAACGGGCCGTCGGAGTGGCAGGAGAGCTATGGCGCGCTCACGCGCGAGAGCCGGCGGGTGCTGACCGATGCCACCTGAGAAGCTCGCTTACATGGCGAACCAGATCGGGCATTTCTTTCGCCGCCGGCCGCATGACGAAGCGGTCAGGGGAATCGCCGACCACATCCGCCTCTACTGGGATCCGCGGATGCGCACCGACCTGTTCGCGCATCTCGATGCCGGCGGAGGCGGGCTCGATCCGCTGGTGCTCGAAGCGGCGCGGTCCCTGCATCCGACGGCTCCGGTCGCGTGAAACGGAGCGGAACCATCGTGTGACGGCGCGAAGGACCGGAAAATCGGCCTTGCGCCAAGTCTGAGGAAGATCAGGGGGGAATAACGTGCTATTGATACTGGATCGGAACCACACGGTCGCGGGACCGGGGTTCAACCGCTGGCTGGTGCCGCCGGCCGCGCTCTGCGTGCATCTCTGCATCGGCGAGGCCTACGCCTTCTCGGTGTTCAACCGGCCGCTCTCGCAGGTGCTCGGGGTGACGAAGTCGCTGCCCGATGACTGGAAACTCACCGAACTCGGCTGGATCTTCTCGATCGCGATCGTCTTTCTCGGGCTTTCCGCGGCGGTGGCCGGCACCTGGCTCGACCGCGTCGGGCCGCGCAAGGCGATGGTGACGGCGGCGCTCTGCTTCGGCGGCGGGTTCATCGTCGCCGCGATCGGCGTGTCGCTGCACCTGCTCTGGCTGGTCTATCTCGGCTACGGCGTGCTTGGCGGCTGCGGTCTCGGCATCGGCTACATCTCGCCGGTGAAGACGCTGATCACCTGGTTCCCCGACCGCCCGGGCATGGCGACCGGGCTCGCGATCATGGGCTTCGGCGGCGGCGCCTTCATCGCGGCACCGCTCTCGGTCTGGCTGATGCACCATTTCGCGACCCCCACCAGCGTGGGCGTCGCGCCGACCTTCCTCGCGCTCGGCATCATCTACCTGATCTTCATGCTGATCGGCGCCGCGATCGTGCGCGTGCCGGCGCCGGGCTGGCGGCCGGCGGGGTTCGATCCGGGCCTCGCGCAGCAGGGAAGGCTCGTCACCAGCGAGACCGTGCACGTGGACCAGGCGCTGAGGACGCCGCAATTCTACCTGCTCTGGTTCGCGCTCTGCCTCAACGTGACGGCGGGCATCGGCGTGCTCGGCCAGGCCTCGGTGATGGCGCAGGAGATGTTCCACGGCCGCATCACGCCGGTCGCGGCGGCGGGCTTCGTCGGCCTGCTCAGCCTGTTCAACATGGGCGGGCGGTTCTTCTGGGCGACGGCGTCCGACTATATCGGCCGGCGGAACACCTATTTCGTGTTCTTCGCGCTCGGGATCGTGCTCTATGTGCTGGTGCCGCAGACCGCGCGCATCGGCAGCGTCGCGCTGTTCGTGCTGGCCTACGGCATCATCCTGTCGATGTATGGCGGCGGCTTCTCGACCATCCCCGCCTATCTGCGCGACGTGTTCGGCGTGCGCTATGTGGGCGCGATCCATGGCCGCATCCTGACCGCATGGTCCGCCGCTGGCATCTTCGGGCCGGTGCTCGTGAACTACATCCGGGAATACCAGATCGACCACGGCGTCGCGAAAGCGGACGCCTACACGATCACCATGTACGTGATGGCGGTGCTGCTCGCGATCGGCTTCATCTGCAACCTGCTGATGCACCCGGTCCACGAGCGCCATTTCACGGCGCTCGAGCAGGCCGGGGCGTGAGGAGGGCAGCATGAGGACGGCAACGGACGCGCCGCGCGACCACACCGTTTCGCTGGTTCTCGCCTGGGCGCTGGTCGGCATCCCGCTGATCTGGGGCGTCTACGAGACGGTGCTGAACGCGATGCAGTTGTTCCGGTAAGGGAACCCGTCACTCGCCGATCAGCGTCGCCGCCTCGCCGCGGAATGCGGCGCGGGCGGCGTCGTTCGCGTAGAGCATGTGGCCCGCGGCATAGGTGACGAAGCGCACGCGCCCCGCCGGCGCGATCTCCGGCAGCGAGTTGAGCAACGTCCTGGTCGCGAGATACGGCGCGACGAGATCGTAGAGCCCGGCACCCACCAGCACGTGCAGGTGCGGATCGGCCGACAGCAGGTCGCGCAGCGCGGTCATCGCCTCCGGGCCGCGCAGCCCGTGCCCCCAATCCCATTGTCGCGTCGCGTCGCGGTCGAGCAGCCGGTAGGGCGCGTCGGGGCGCCAGTTCAGCTCCTTCGCGTAGAGTTCCAGCATGGCGCTGGTGAACGGCGCGGAAAGCCGGTCGAGCACGGGATCGGGCTCGTAGGCGTAGGGGTTGCCCGACGACACGGCGGGCGCGGTGTCGGTCGCGTCATAGGGACTGGCGATCCGGCCCGGCGCGATCGCGCGCAGGAACTCGGGCGTGGGAACGCGGCCGTGGTCGCGGGCGACGAGCGCGGGATCAAGGCCGGTAAGCGCGCCGACGCGCGCCTCGATCCGCTGCACCGCCGCGGGGTCGGCGTCGCCGCGGAGCTCGTCGCGCAGGTAGTCGCCGAGCGCGTATTGCTCGGCATCGGCGAGATCCTGCTCGCGCACCGCCCCCTTCGCCGCGCGCGCCACCGCGATGCGGGTCGGCAGCGCCATCGCCCAGGCGAGCGGATCGAAGGCGTTGCTACGGCCGCCGAAATCGAGCACCGGGGAGATCAGGATCAGTCCGCTGATCCCGATCCCCTGGCGCGACTGCAGGGTCCAGGCGAGGCGCGGCACGCGGAAGCCGCCATAGCTCTCGCCGGCCAGGTATTTGGGCGAGGCGACGCGCCCGTTTGCCTCCAGCCAGCGGCGCACGGTCTCGCCGAGCGACTGGATGTCGCCGTCCACCGTCCAGAAATGCCGCCGCGTGCCGGCATCGGGATCGAGGAAGGTGCTGTAGCCGGTGCCGGCGGGATCGATGAAGACGAGATCCGCGAAGTCGAGCCAGGTGTCGGCGTTCGGCAGCGGCACCGGCGATGAGGAGGGCAGGCCTTCGCCCGGATGCTCCGGGCCGCCCATCCCGATCCGCCACGGCCCCATCGCGCCGAGCTGCAGCCAGGCGGAGGCGAAGCCGGGGCCGCCATTCACCGCGAACAGCACCGGGCGCGTGCGCGGATCGGGGCCGTCCAGCGTATAGGCAATGGTGCCGATGGCGGCCGCCGGCTTGCCGGTCTCGGGATCCGGCACGGTGACCGCGCCCGCGGTGGCGGTGAAGCGGAGCGTGCGGTCGGGCAGCGCGAGGACGTGGTGGGTGACCGCGGCCGGCGGCAGCGTCGGTGCCGCCGCTTCGGGCGAAGCGGGGTGTGGGGGGCCGCCGCGCGGCTGGGCGGCGGCGAGCGGCGGCAGGCCGAGCAGCGCCAGGGCCAGCGCCCCAATCCGCAGCCTGGGATCCATGAGCGTCACTCCATCGCGTGCCCGAGCAGCGGCGCCAGCAGCGTCTCGACGCCGGTCCAGACGATCTGCACGCCGATGCAGAGCAGCAGGAAGGCGGCGAGCCGGCTGAAGATGCGCGCCCCGGTGTGGCCCAGCATATCCACGATGCGGTCCGCCTCGCGATAGAAGATCCAGATCAGCACCGCCATCGCGAGCGCCGCCACCGAGACGCCGGGGAAGAAGCGGATCGCGCCAGCGCCGCTCGCCGGCGTGTGCGAGGCGAGCGCGATCGCGACCGAGATCGTGCCCGGCCCGGTGGTGAGCGGCATGGTGAGCGGGAAGAACCCGATGTCCTCGGTGCGCTCGCCCGGATCGGCGGCCTCCTGCTTGCGCGCATGCTCCTGCTCGGCGGCCATCAGCAGGCGCCAGGCGGCGAAGGCGACCACCAGGCCGCCGCCGACCCGGAGCGCGCCCAGGCTGATGCCGAAGAAGTTGAGCACATAGCTGCCGGCGAGGGTCGAGACGAGCAGCATCGCGAAGGAGTAGATGCCGACCCGCTCGGCGAGTCGCGCGCGCTCGGCGTGCGAGCGGTCGCGCGGTCACCTCGCGGAAGATCAGCGCGCCGCCGATCGGGTTGATGATCGAAAAGAGCGCCGGAAAGGCGAGCAGGAAGGCGCCGATCGCGCTGGTGGGGACCGGATGCGCGTCCATGCGCGTCAGGCGAACCGCACGAGCGTCCAGACGATCAGCGCCGTCAGCACGAGGAGCGCCAGCGCCAGCACGGGGCTCGCCATGCGCGGCTGGCGCGCGGTGCCGGGCAGCCGCTTGCGGCCGGTGATCATCGGCTTCAGCAGGTTCTGCCGCTTGACCGCCCAGTAGGCGAGGATCGCCAGGATATGCAGCCCGATCGCCGCCAGGATCAGGTTGAAGTTGAAGATGTGGATGCGGGTGATGCGGTTGCTGGCGTCGTCGCCCACGTATTTCGCGAGCGGGCCATAGACGGTGAACGGATCGTTGTTGTCGTTGGAGAAGAGCCCGGTGCCGACCTGCACGGCGAGCAGCAGCAGCATGACGAGCACCATCCAGCCGCCGGCCGCGTTGTGGCCGATCTCGTCGTCCGCCTCGCGGCGCGGGAACCGGGAGAGATGGATGAACGCGCGCACCGGCCGGGTGAGGAAGCTCGCGAACCGGGCGGTCTCGCTGCCGACGAAGCCCCAGGCCAGGCGGAACAGCAGCAGCGCCAGCATCGCGTAGCCGGACAGCAGGTGAAGCTGCATCCGGCCGGAATGGACGCTGACATAGCTGGTGATGACGAGAATTACGACCGCCCAGTGGAACAGCCGCACCGGCGCGTCCCACACTTTCATCGACAGGCGAATTTGCCGCGCCTCCCGCGGCGGACCCATCCGCCGGACGCCGCTTCCCGCGTCCTGGTCATTCGGCGCGCGCCGCCCGCCAACCCGCGCGCCCGCTCGCCGCTCCCGCATTCTCCCTCCGTCCCCGCGCGCCGAACGGTGCCGGATATTCGCGAGCGGAAGGCGAGTCGCGCAATACCGCACGGACGACGCTCGGACGTATTGCGATTGCGTAACGCGAGGCCTAGGTTTCCTGCGATGTCCGGCTCGAATCCGGCGTCCCGTGAGGCGCCCCCGCGACGGCGATGGCGCGAGAGACGCGGAGTGGCGTGGCTCGCGGGGGGCGTGCTCGCGATCGCGGTCGCGGCGATCGTCGCGACGGCGGAATTCCGGCCACCCCTCGCCCCGTCCGCGACGACACCCGCGCCCGGCGCCACGACGCCCCGGGAAGCGCCGCGCGCCGCACCTCCGGCCACGGCCACGGGGCCGGCAGCGCCAGGCGGATCGGCCGCGGCGGCGGTGGAGAAGCCGAGCTTCGATGTCGTGCGGGTGGCGCCCGATGGCGCCGCGGTGATCGCCGGGCGCGCGGCACCCGGCGCCGACGTCACCGTGCACGATGGCACCGAGACGCTCGGCCGCGCCCGCGCCGATGATCGCGGCGAATGGGTGCTGACGCCGGACAGGAAGTTGGCTCCTGGCGCCCGCGAGCTCACTCTCTCCGAGCAGCTTCCCGCCACGGCGGACAAGCCGCCGGGCCAGGTGGTGCCGGGCGACGCGCCGGTGGTGCTGGCCCTGCCGGACCGTCAGGCGTCAGCATCGGTCACGCCCGCGCTCGCGGTGCTGACGCCCGAGCAGGGCGCCCCGCGCGTGCTGCAGGGGCCAACCGACAAGACGAAGCCCGGCGGCCATCTCGGCATGGATGTGGTCGATTACGACCAGCACGGCGACATCCGCTTCAGCGGCGGCGCCCCGCCCGGCGCGCCGGTGCGCGTCTATGTGGACAACCACCCGGCCGGTGACGCGCGCGCGGATGCCGCCGGACGCTGGACCCTGGTGCCCGCCACCGGCGAGAGCGGGTACGGCCATGCGATCGCGCCCGGCCTGCACCAGCTTCGGGTCGACCAGCTCAACGCCCAGGGCCGCGTGGTCGGACGGGTCGAGCTGCCGTTCCAGCGGGTCGAGCTCGCCGCGGCGGAGGTCGGTCCCGGCCACATCGTCGTGCAGCCCGGCCAGAATCTCTGGCGGATCGCCCGCGCGACCTACGGGCGCGGGATCCATTACGTCGTGATCTACCGCGCCAATCTCGACCAGATCCGCGACCCCGCGCGGATCTATCCCGGTCAGACGTTCGCGCTGCCGAGCACCGCCGGGGCCGACGGCGCCACCGGCATCGTGCCGACGCCGAGTTCCTCCAGCAGGTCGAGATAGGGCGCGAGCGCGAGGAGGAACCGCGTCATCATGCTGACGAGCTCGACCGCGCTGGTCGGCATATCGAGCGCCTCCTCGCTGGTGACCTGGACCCGGTGATCGGCGAGCAGGGTCAACGTCCAGCTCCCGGGAAGCGAGGCCGGCAGGCCGCGCAGCGCGGCAAAGCACCGCTCCCGCCGCTCCGGCTCGCCACCCGCCGTGCTCGGCACCCGGCCCGGAACGGCGGTGAGCGCGAGCCGGCCGGCCAGCAGCGCCGCGTGCACGCTGCAGCCGCGCCAGCGGACCGAGAAGCCAGGCGGCCGTTCGGGATCGCGCGGCGACAGCCTGCCCTCGCGGGAGACGTTGAAGGGGCCAAGGAGGAAATCCGAGCCGAACGGCATGGCCAGCTCCAGTCTTTCGATGGGGCGCGCGGGGCGGAGCCAGGCGCCGCGCAGCTTGCCGCGGAGAAGTGAAGCATCCATAAACCCGGGGCCGATGGCCGCCTCCGACACGCTGCGCTTGGTTCTTGCCCCGCCGCATCGGGCCGGCATCCCGTTCCTCGCCGCGGGGCTGGTGCTGATCCTGGTCGGCCTCTTCGTCGGCACCTGGCTCTCCTGGCTCGGCCTCCTCTTCGCGCTGTTCCGCCTCTACTTCTTCCGCGATCCCGAGCGCGTGCCCCCGGGCCGCCCCGGCGCGGTGGTCGCCCCGGCGGATGGCAAGGTGGTCTCCGTCGCGCCCGCGGTGCCGCCGGTCGAGCTCGGCCTCGGGGTCGCGGCGCGCTGGCGGGTCTCGATCTTCCTCTCGGTGCTCGACGTGCACGTGAACCGGGTGCCCGCGGATGCGACCATCACCCGCATCGCCTATCGCCACGGGCGCTACGTCAACGCGGCACGCGACAAGGCGAGCGAGGACAACGAGCGGAACGCGCTGGCGCTCCGGCTCGCCGACGGGCGCGACATGGCGGTGGTGCAGATCGCCGGGCTGATCGCGCGGCGCATCCTGTGCAACGTGCACGAGGGCGAGGCGGTGCGCGCCGGCGAGCGCTTCGGCATGATCCGGTTCGGCAGCCGCACCGATCTCTACCTCCCGCCGGGCGTGCGGCCGCTGGTCGCGGTCGGGCAGACGATGACCGGCGGCGAGACGGTGATCGCGGAGCTCGGCCCGTGAACGAGATCCGCGAGCCCGGTCGGTTCCCCCGCTTCCGCCGGCGCGGAAGGCGCGTCCGCCCGCGCTTCCGCGGCCCGTCCTTCAACCGCATCATCCCGAACATCATGACGCTGCTCGGCCTCTGCGCCGGGCTGACCGCGATCCGCTTCGGGCTCGAGGGACGGTTCGGCGCTTCGGTGGTGGCGATCGCGGTGGCCGCCTGCATCGACGGGCTCGACGGGCGGCTCGCGCGGCTCCTGAAGGCGACCTCGCGGTTCGGCGCCGAGTTCGACAGCCTGGCCGACTTCCTCTGCTTCGGCGTCGCCCCCGCCCTCGTGCTCTATCTCTGGTCGCTCGATCGCTGGCGGGGCTTCGGCTACATCCCGTGCCTGATGTTCTCGGTCTGCATGGCGCTCCGCCTCGCGCGCTTCAACGCGGCGCTCGACGGCAGCCCGTCACCCGCCTACGCCTACAATTTCTTCACCGGCGTCCCCGCACCGGCGGGCGCCGGACTCGCGCTGTTCCCGCTGTTTCTCGGGCTCGAGGCGCGCGCGCAGGAATGGGACTGGCTGACGAGGTTCGCCTCATTCCCGGGGTTCTGCGCGGTGGTGCTGATCGGCACCGCGACCTTGCTGGTATCGACCCTGCCGGTCTGGAATTTCAAGAACTTCAAGGTGCCGGTGGAATACGTGCTGCCAACCCTGCTCGGCGTCGGCGCCTTCGCGGCCCTGCTGGTCGCCGATCCCTGGGCCGCCTTCGCCGCCGGCGCCCTGATCTACCTCGGCATGCTCCCCTTCAGCCTGCGCAGCTTCCGCCGCCTCCGCGCCGAAGCCGAAGGCCAGGAGCAGTAGCCCCACCACCGTGCGGATGGCCCGGGGGGTGGGAAGGCCAGGGGCAGAGCCCCTGGCCTTGCTTCCCTCCGGCCACCCGCACGGCGGTCGCGCTATGGTCCGACATACGCGGCACGGGGCCGGATCAGGCGGCCGTCTTGATGCTGTTCGAGGGCATGGGCAATCCAGCCGGCGCTGCGGCCGATGGCGAACAGGGCGAGGCCGGCGCCCGCCGGCAGGTGGAGCTGCTGTTCGAGCGCGGCGAGAGCGAGGTCGAGATTGGGTGGTGCGCCGGTGAGCGCGGTGCCGGCGGCGATCAAGCGGGACCAGATGCGGTTCGGGCCGATCGCTTCGAGCAGGGCGCGGGCGCGGGGGTCGCCCTCCGGGTAGAGGCGATGGCCGAAACCGGGCAGGCGCTCGCCGCGGGCGAGGCGGGCGGCGAGGCCGGCTTCCGGATCGGCCTGGATGGCATTGTCGGCGAACATGGCGGCGGCCTGCTCGGTCATCCCGCCGTGCCGCGGCCCGCTCAGCGCGGCGAGGCCGGCGAGGGTGCAGGCGGGCAGCGAGGCGCCGGTCGAGGCGACCACCCGCACCGCGAAGGCCGAGGCGTTCAGCTCGTGGTCGGCGACCAGCACGAGCGCGCGCCGCAGCAGCTCGGCGCCGCGCGGGGCGCCCCAGGCGGTGGCGAGGGCAAGATGGATCGGCGCGGTCGCCCGCGCCCCGCCGGCGGCCTCGGCCAGGAGGCGGAGCAGGGCGAAGGCCTCGCGGTGGAGCGCGCCTAGCCTCCGATCGCCCGAGCTGGAATCGGCGAGGGCGTGAATCGGCAGGCCAGAAACAGCGAGACCCAGATCGGGCTGACCATGGTCAGCCCGATCTGGGTCCAGCGGGCGCGCCCAGATGCCGGGACCGGCGAGCGAGGCGGCGGCGCGCAGGCAGCGCTGCAGCGGCAGCCTGGCGTGGACCGGGGTGAAGCGGGAGGCCGGCAGCGCCGGCACGCGATCCGCCTGCCAGAGCACGCGGGCGGTTTCCTCCAGCGTCGCGGTCTCAGCGAGCGCAACCGCGTCCTGGCCGCGATAGAAGAACTTTCCATCGGCGATGCGGGTGATGCGCGAGGCGAGCAGGGGCTCGCCCCAATCGATGGTGGACGCGGCGACGGCCTTGCGCGCGCGGCCGCGCCGCCGGCGCTCGATCAGTGCCTCGATGTCGCGCGCGTCGTAGCGGCTCCGGCGCGGGTCATCGGGGGCGGGGAGGGCGCGCACCAGGCCGCGGCTGACATAGGCGTAGAGCGTCTGGCGGGAGATGCCGAGACGCGCGATCGCGGCCTCGGCGGTGAGCGTCCGGTCCGACATGTTGATCATGTTGATCAAGATTGACGACAGCCACTATCCGGATTGCTTTCGCCTCGGTCAACCGGAGGAGGTTTGCGTGCTGGATCGGGTGCAGGCGGGCGGGCTCGAGGGCGTCGTCGCGGCGGAGACCGTGCTGAGTGATGTCGATGGCGCGGCGGGCCGCCTGGTGCTGCGCGGGCATTCGCTGGAGGCGATCGCCGGGCACCGCAGCTTCGAGTGGGTGACCGGCGTGCTGTGGGAGGGCTTCGTCGAGCGGGATCTCGACGAGCGAACGCTCCGCCGCGAGCTCGGGGCGATGCGTGCCTCGGTGTTTCCCGGGATCGTGCGGATCCTGCCGGCGACCGCCGGCCTCGCGCCGATCGAGGCGCTGCGCGTGCTGGTCGCCGCGGTACCGGACGACGCGCCCGATCTGCCGCTGCGCCTGGTGGCGACGGTGTGCGTCGGGCTCGCGGTGCTGCTGCGCACGGCCGGGGGGCGGGCGCCGGTCGCGCCCGATCCGGCTTGCGGCCATGTCGCCGATTTCCTCCGCATGCTGCGCGACACGGCGCCTGCGGCCGCGGAGGCGACGGCGTTGGAGACCTATCTGCTCTCCGCCTCCGATCACGGGCTGAACGCCTCGACCTTCACCGCCCGCGTGGTCGCCTCGACCCGCGCCGGCCTCGCCTCGTCGGTGACGGCGGCGCTGTCAGCGCTGAAGGGACCGCTGCATGGTGGCGCGCCGGGGCCGGTGCTCGACATGCTGGACGCGATCGGCACGCCGGCCAATGCCGAAGCCTGGCTCGATGCCGCAGTGGCGCGCGGCGACCGGCTGATGGGGTTCGGCCATCGCGTCTATCGCGTGCGCGATCCGCGCTCCGACGTGGTGAAGCGCGCGGTCGCGCTGCTCTCGCCGGATGCCGGGCGCATCCGTTTCGCCGAGGCGGTGGAGGCGGCGGCGCTCGCGGTGCTGCGGCGGCGCAAGCCGGGGCGGTCGCTCGACACCAATCTCGAATTCTACACCGCGCTGCTGCTGGAAGCGCTCGGCGTTCCGCGCGCGGCCTTCACCGGCGTGTTCGCGATCGGCCGCGTTGTCGGCTGGATCGCGCACGCGCTCGAACAGGCCGCCGGCGGCCGGATCATCCGTCCGCAATCGCGCTACGTGGGTCCGCGGGCGGGCTGAATTGCGGGGGCGGGCAAGCGCGCCTATCTCGGCCGCATGAACGACATTGCGAAGCAGCCCGTCCCCGCGCCGACCGAGGCGGAGAAACCGCCGGAACCGCCGAAGCGACCGAAGGAGATCGGCGGGCCGAGCGGGCCGGAGCCGACGCGCTACGGGGACTGGGAAAAGAACGGCCGCTGCTCGGATTTCTGACACCCGCGATCGTCCGAGCGTCAGCGAGGGCGTGAATCGCCAGGCCAGAGCCCTTCCCTTCGGAGCCTGGCGGCGGTCAGCGTGTTCTCGAGCAGGCAGGCGATCGTCATCGGGCCGACGCCGCCCGGCACCGGCGTGATCGCGCCGGCGATCCCGGCGCATTCCGCGAAGGCGACGTCGCCCGCGAGACGGCCGTCCGGAAGCCGGTTGATGCCGACATCGATCACCACCGCGCCCGGGGCGATCCAGTCGGCGCGGACCATCTCCGGCCGGCCCACCGCGGCCACCAGGATCTCCGCGCGCCGGCATTCCGCGGGAAGGTCAGCGGTGCGGGAATGCGCGATGGTGACGGTCGCGTCTGCCCGGGTCAGCAGCGCCGCGACCGGACGCCCGACCAGCGCCGATCGCCCCAGCACCACCGCCCGCTTGCCGCGCGGCGCCACGCCGGCCGCTTCCAGTAGCCGCATGACTCCGAGCGGCGTACAGGGAACGAGGCCCGGTAGGCCTTCCGCCAGGCGGCCGACGCTCGCCAGCGTGAGCCCGTCCACGTCCTTCGCCGGATCGAGCGCGTCGATCACCGCGCGCGGCCGGATCTGCGGCGGCAGCGGCAGCTGCACCAGAATGCCGTCGACGGTCGGTTCCCTGTTGAGGACCGCAATTTCGTGCAGCAGCGTGGATTCGGCGGTCTCGGCCGGCAGGCGGATCGTGCGCGCGGCGATGCCGGCGGCGGTCGCCGCGCGGTCCTTGGAGCGGACATAGACGGCGCTGGCCGGATCGTCGCCGACCAGCACCACCGCGAGCCCCGGCCGGAAGTCCAGGCACGCGACCTCCGCCGCCACGCGCGCCCGCAGCGCCTCGGCGACCGCCTTGCCGTCGATGCGGCGCGCCGGCATCGCGTCAGAGCATCAGCGAGCGGTAATCGCCGAACATCACCGCCGCGTAGACGCGCGCCAGCACGGCCTGCAGCACCCAGAGCAGGATGATCAGGACCATCGGGCTGATATCGATGCCGCCGAAATTCGGCAGAAAGCGGCGGATCGGCCGCAGTGCGGGCTCGGTCACGCGATAGAGGAAGTCGCCGATCGTCCAGACCAGCCGGTTGCGGGTGTCGAGCACGCCGAAGGAGACCAGCATGCTGAACACGGCGGCCAGGATCACGGCCCAGATGTAAAGCCGGATCAGCCCGCCGAGCAGGCTGAACAGAATGGTGATCACGCGGGCGAGACTCCGTCGGGCCGGCGGAAAATAGTGCGAGGGTGGAGCGGACGCAAAGCCTCGGCCGGCCGGGTCGGCCCGGCAGCCGGCAGGCTTGACTTCCCCCCACCCCCTGAGCATTGTCCGGCCCCTCCGGAGGGCGGGGCTGTAGCTCAGTTGGGAGAGCGCCTCGTTCGCAATGAGGAGGTCAGGGGTTCGATTCCCCTCAGCTCCACCACCGCCCCGCAAATCAGAGACTAAGAACCCATTTCAGAACCTTCCTTCGAGGGCTCGGAGGCAGATCGGGGAGCATCCGAGCGAGGTGAGGGCGTAGTGGATGTCGGCGCGTCGTTTGTAGCGAATGGCGAGGCGGCGGAATTTGTTGAGCCAGGCGAAACTGCGCTCGATGAGCCAGCAATGGCGGCCGAGCTTCTCGGCGCTTTCGATGCCGCGTCTGGCGATGCGTGGCGCGATGTTTCTGCGCCGGCAGGCATCGCGGCAGCGGCGGTGATCGTAGGCTTTGTCGGCATGCAGCTTGTCGGGCCGCTGCCGAGGGCGTCCGCGCTTCCCGCCGATGGCCGGGATTGCCTCGATCAGCGCTTCGAACGGCACGCTGTCGTGGACGTTGGCGCCGGTCAGCAGAACGGCCAGCAGGATGCCCTGCCGATCCGTCGCGAGATGGCGTTTCGTGCCGGGCCGCCCGCGATCCGTGGGGTTCGGACCCGTGGCGTCGCCCCCTTTTTTGCCGCGATGGATGATCCATCGACGCAGGCCCGGCTCCAGTCGATCCGATCCGCGTCCCGCAATCGGCGCAGCAACTCCCGGTGCAGCCGATCCCAGACGCCGGCGGCCTGCCAATCGCGCAATCGCCGCCAACACGTGACGCCGGAACGGCACCCCAACTCTATCGGCAGCATGGCCCAGGGAATGCCGGAGCGCAGCACAAAGAGGATCCCCATCAGCGCCGCTCTGGCGGGCACCGGCGGACGTCCGCCATATCGCCGCCCCGGCGTCGGGGGAAGCAGTGGTTCGATGATCGCCCAAAGCGAGTCAGAAACCAGAGGAGAGGCCATCCCCTCTCATGAATCCGCTCATCCGCGTCGTACAAGAGTTTTGAAATGAGCTCCTAATCCACACCCATCAAATGCCGGGACTGAACACCTGGTGCAAATGGGGTAGATTAATACTGCGTTCTGCTTTTTTGATCATTGAGAGTGTCGGTCCACCGCATGATGTCTCCGGCCTTGGCGCGGTCGAAATCGTTTTCCCAAAGGGCAACAACGATGGTGCCGAGGCTGTTGCCGATGACGTTGATGAGCGCGCGTGGTGGGTTGACGAAGCGGTCCACGCCGAGCAGCAGGACGATGCCAGCCAGCGGGATCGTGTTCATAGTCGCGAGCGTTGCGGCCAGCGTGACGAAGCCCGCTCCGGCGACGCCGGCCGAGCCCTTGGACGTGAGCATCAGGACGAGCAGGATGAGAAGCTCCTGCGTGTAGGAGAGCGGGGTGCCGGTTGCCTGAGCGATGAAAAGGGCAGCGAGCGAGAGATAGATCGCGGTTCCGTCAGCATTGAAAGTAATACCCGCGGGCACGACAAGGCCGACGATCGTCCGCGGGCAGCCGATGGCTTCGAGTTTCTCCATGACTTGCGGAAGGACCGCTTCCGATGATGACGTGCTGAACACGATCAGCAATTCTTCACGCAGATAACGCAGCAGCGCGAACAGCCGAATTCCAGCGTAATGCGCAACCGCGCCGAGCACGACAACGATGAAGATTGCGGATGCCGCGTAGCAGCACAGCACGAACTCGCCGAGTGCCATGACGCTGCCAAGGCCGTATTTTCCGATGGTGAAGGCCATGCCGCCGAACGCCGCGAGCGGCGCAAGGTACATCACGATGCGCACGACGCCGAACAATCCCCGCATCAACTGATCCATGATGTTCAGCAGCGGTTCGACCGTCTTTTGAATCTGCGCCAACACGACGCCGAATAGCACTGCGAACAGGATGATCTGCAGCATGTCATTCTGTGCAAAAGCCTGTGTGATGCTGGCCGGGATCAGATTGAGCAGGAAGCTTTCGAGCGACATCTGCGTCGCCGAATGCGCGTAGCCAGCAACAAGCTCCGCATTCAGCGAGTGCGGATCGACGTGTAGGCTGGCGCCGGGCTTCACGATCTCCGCCGCAAGCACGCCGATTACGAGCGAGACAGTGGACAGAACCTCGAAATAAATGATGGCCTTGATGCCGACGCGGCCGACTTCGCGCAGGTTGCCCATGCGCGCGATCCCGACAACAACGGTGACGAAGATCACCGGCGCCAGCAGCATGCGGATCAGCTTCACGAAGCCTTGTGCGAGAAAAGCGGTTTCTGCGGCTGCATGGGGTGCTACGACACCGAATACGATGCCGAGAATTGCGCCGATCAGAACCTGCAGCCAGAGCGGGCCGAGAATTGGTTTATGAGTGTCCGTAGTTGCGGGAAGGGCCGTATCAGCCGACATGGCGTTTCCTTCGTCTTGTTTTGTTGTCGGGGTCGGATCTGGAGCCGGAGCCGCGGGATGCGGCTCCGGGCGGAAGAGTGTTCAGGCGCTGAGTTCGGACATCACCTTGTAGAGATCGGCTTTGCCTTCGAAGCCGATGCCGGGCAAAGGCGGCAGAGTAACGTGCCCGTTCTCCACCCGGACGCTGTCCGGGAAGCCGCCGAAGGGCTGGAACAGGTCGGGATAGGATTCGTTGCCGCCGAGGCCAAGCCCGGCAGCGATGGCGAGTGACATCTGATGCCCACCATGCGGAATGCAGCGTGATTGCAACCAGCCATAAGATTTCAGCATCTCAAGCGTGCGCAGATATTCGACAAGGCCGTAGCTCAACGCGCAATCGAACTGCAGCCAGTCGATGTTCTTGCGCATGCCGCCGTAGCGGATGAGGTTGCGGGCGTCCGCCGTGGAGAACAAATTCTCGCCCGTCGCCATCGGCTTCGCATAGTGCTGCGCCAGTTCGGCCTGCAGTTCGTAATCCAGCGGATCGCCGGCTTCCTCGTACCAGAACAGGTCGTAGGCGGAGAGCGCCTTGGCGTACTCCACAGCGGTTGTCGTGTCGAAGCGCCCGTTGGCGTCCACCGCGAGCTGACATCCGGCCGGCAATATGCCGAGCACGGCTTCGATGCGGCCGAGATCCTCCTTCAGCGGCACGCCGCCGATCTTCATCTTCACCACCGTATAGCCACGGTCGAGATAGCTCTCCATTTCATCCTTGAGCTTGGTGTTGTCCTTGCCAGGGTAATAGTAGCCGCCCGCGGCATAAACGAAGACTTTCGGATTGGCGGTGCGGCCATGGGCATCGGCCAGATACTGGAACAGCGGCTTGCCGGCGATTTTCGCCGTCGCGTCCCATGCCGCCATGTCGATCGTGCCGATCGCGACTGAGCGCTCACCATGGCCGCCGGGCTTTTCGTTGCGGAACATGGTCGCCCAGATCTTGTGCGGATCCAGATTGTCGCCCGCGTCATTCAACAGGCTTGCCGGCTCGACCTCCATCAAGCGGGGGATGAAGCGCTCGCGCATCAGCGCGGCTTGGCCATAGCGGCCATTCGAGTTAAAACCATAACCAACCACCGGCTTGCCGTCGCGGACCACATCCGTGACGATGGCGACAAGACTCAGCGTCATCTTGCTGAAATCGATGTAGGCGTTGGCAATGGGCGAAGCGATGGCGTAAGTCCGTTCGCGGATTTCAACGATACGCAAGATGGTCCTCCAGATGCTGAAAGTTGATTTGGCACCTGATCCGAAAGCGGGACCAATGCCGTTTTCGTATGGTCCAAGGCGCAAACGGCATGGGCATGGGAACGACGCATGGAGCTGATCTGGCTTGAGGATTATCTTGAGCTTTGCCGCACCGGGAATTTCTCCCGCGCCGCCGAGGGGCGGAACCTGACCCAGCCGGCCTTCAGCCGGCGCATCCGCGCGCTCGAAGACTGGGCCGGCGTCACGCTGTTCGACCGCACGGCCCCGGTTCGTCTAACCGCTGCGGGGCGCGAATTTCAGCCATTGGCCGCGATGCTGATCCGGCGGCTGAGTGATGCGCGGGCACACATCCGTGAGGTCGCGGGAGCGGAGGCGGCAACGATACGGATCGCTGCGACCCACGCGCTGTCGCACATGTTTTTTCCGGGCTGGCTGAAACGTATGGAGGCGGACGGGCTGATCTGCTGCGTGCATCTCACGTCGGACACGCTGGATTCGGTCGAAGCCCTGCTATTGGACGGGCGCGCGCATTTTCTGCTCTGCCATGCTCACGAGGATATTCCTCTGCGGCTTCCGGTGGCCGAGTTCGACTCGACGCTCGTCGCCGGCGATCGGCTTATTCCCTGCGCGGCACCAAGTTCGATGACGGCGTGGACGGGAGCCGCTCTGTTCGAAGAAGCGCCATTGCTCACCTACGGCTCGGGCTCGGGGCTTGGACGTATCCTGCGGGGCGTGATCGGCGCGCGGCTGCCGAGATTGGTCGCAGCACCTGCTTTGACGGCGGATCTTGCAGGCTCGTTGCGAGCGTTATGCCTGGACGGGCGCGGCGTGGCCTGGCTCCCGGAGACGATGGTGACGGAAGACTTGGCCTTTGGCCGTCTCGCGCGTTGCGCGGATGCGAGCTGGGAAGTGCCGGTGGCGGTGCGGCTGTATCGGCCGCATATGCCGCTCACGCCGAAAGCGGAGGAGATGTGGCGGCTCGCGGGCGGTGCGGCTGACCTGTCGTAAACACTTGAGCACGGTCGACGAGTTTAGCACGCCGATCAGAAGGGGGCGGTAAATTAGGATAATACTGTCATACGCCCCCTAATGTGTGCACACATACTCACTCGTCCCAACTTGTATTCAGCAGCAAGTGAGAGGACAAATGATCAACTCAGACAAGACAGGACAAATCGATCTAAAGCAGGCGTTTGTCGCGCGCCTGGAGCGGTTCATCAACGGGTCGCCGAAGACCCAGATCGAGATCGCCATCGAGGTGGGATACGCGAATGCGAACATACTCACGATGTTCAAACGCGGCACGACCCGGCTTCCGCTAGATAAGGTGGTGCCGATGGCACATGCCCTCGACGACGATCCCGCGGAGCTGCTGAGGCTGTGGTTCGAAGCCCATGAGCCTGGGGTCCTCTCGGCGATCGAGCACTTCATGGGGAGATGGTGACCGCTAACGAGCGCGCCTGGATCCGCAACCTGCGGAAGACGTTGGGCCGCGTGCCACCATACAAATCGGACTGGTCGGATTGGATCGTGGCCATCGTCGAAGGCGTCTGATCGCCGCCGGCGGTCGGCCTCTCTAACGAGAGCGGAGGCCACTCTGGGTGCCCGCCACGGCTCCCGAGAAGGGGGGATGCGCCCGATCGGTGCCGGCGGCGCGGCCGCCGGCGGCCGCGCCGCCGCCGGAGCGCAACGGCCGGGTTGCCGCGCGCGAGGATCGGGTTCATCCGCGAAAATCGGGGCGCTCCCGATGGTGGAAATCCGGAACGCTCTCAATCAATGTGTGCCGCTCGAACCGAAATAGGCAAACACCTGGTCGGGGATGACGCATCCCTGGGACTTGCGTCGTGGCGTGCCGTCGAGAAGGTTATGGACAGTCACTCAGCCCGGACAGCGGACTTGCTGGACGAAATCGGCCAGCGCCTCGTCTTGCAGGGGGGCAATCCCTATCGTGCACGCGCTTACAACCGGGCTGCCGAAGGCCTGCGGACCCTGACCATCCCCCTCGATGAGGTCCTCGCAACCGGGCGCCTGCGGGAGATTCCCGGGGTTGGCGAGTCCATCGCGGCCATCATCCCAACTCTGCACGCGACCGGCACGCATCCGCTGCTGCAAGAGCTTCGTTCCGACATCCCGGCGACCGTGCTCGAGATGCTCGCCATCCCTGGCCTGAAACCGGAGAAGGTGCTGGCGCTGTTTCGGGAACTCGGGATCCGTTCGGTCCAGGAACTTGAGACCTCGGCAAGATCCGGAGCGCTGTCCAGAGCGAAGCGATTCGGTCCAGCCCTGGAGCGCCGCATCCTCCAAGGGATCGAGGCGCTGAGGGCTGCTCACGGCCGCATTCACCTGCACCGCGCCGCCGAGCGCCTTGCAGTCGCGGAAATCCAGCTCCGGCAGGCGATCCCCGGGGTTGCAGAGGTCGTTCCGGCCGGTGATTTCCGCCGTGGGTGCGAGCTCGTCGGCGATCTGATCCTGGTTGCGACGGCAGGAAAACGATCAGAGGTCCTGCCGATCGGTGACGTGAGCTGCCTGATCACGGAACCAGCCAGACTGGGGGTCAACCTGCTGCTGGCCACGGGCTCCTCGGCGCATCTCGAACAGCTGCGAAACCTGGCGCGCGCGAAGGGATACACGCTTGGCCCCGATGGCCTTCAGCATGGCCGCAAACGAGTGTCCAGGACCGAGGCGAGCATCTACGAAGCCCTCGACCTCCCCTACATCCCGCCCGAGCTCCGCGAGGGCACCGGCGAGATCGAGCGTGCGCACGCCGGAAGCCTGCCGGAACTGGTCAGCGCCGGCGACATAAGCGGCATCCTCCATGCACACACGACGGCCTCGGACGGCGCGAACACGCTGGAGGAGATGGCCGCGGCCACGATGACGCGCGGCTACACGTATCTCGGCGTCAGCGACCATTCGCAAAGCGCACATTACGCGGGAGGTCTCAAACTTCCGGCGATCGAGGCTCAGCACCAGGCAATCGATCGGCTGAACGCCACCTATCGCGGCCGCTTCCGCATCCTGAAAGGGATCGAAGCCGATATCCGCGAGGACGGTTCCCTCGATTATCCGGACGAGATCCTCGCGGAGTTCGACTTCGTCATCGCCAGCGTGCATGGCAAGTTCAGGCTCGACCAGGAGGCTCAGACGCGACGCATCCTCCGTGCCGTGTCGAACCCGTTCACGACCATTCTCGGCCACATGACCGGGCGGCAACTGCTCCGGCGTCCCGGATACGAGGTTGATGTCGAGACGATCCTGCAAGCCTGTGCCGAGCATGGCGTGGCCGTCGAGATCAACGCCAACCCCTGGCGGCTGGACCTCGATTGGCGCTGGCATCGCCGCGCGCTCGAACTCGGCTGCACCATGTCCATCAACCCTGACGCCCACTCGACCGACGAACTCGATCTCCTCCAATGGGGCCTGCTTCAGGCCCGCAAGGGCGGCGTCCCGAAGCGACGCGTGCTCAATTGCCTGTCGCTGCCGAAGCTCATGAAAGTCCTTTCGGATCGTCGCGAGCGGGCGATCTGAACGCCGCTTGCAGCGCAAGGGGAGGCGTTTGGCCGGTGGGCGCCGATCGGCCTTCAAGGCGAGGCGGACGCCTGGTGACTAATCGAGACTTGCTGCCCCGCTGTCCGGCAGCATTTCGTCCTCGGCGTGCCGGCGCAGCGCCGCGGCGTAGCGCCGGGTCAGCTCCGGCATGATGGTCTCGCCCGCTTCGGGCCGAGCCAGACCAAACACCGAGCGGGGGAAGTCGAGCGGCTCCTGCACAGCCCAGATGCGGTCGTGCTCGTTGGGGGGCAGGATCTCGGCTGGATCGCCGACCGCCACCCAGCCGATCGGCACGGTGGCATCGGGCAGCACGCGGGTGCGGAGATGGACGACCGCATTGATGCGGATTTCGGCGCGGCGGCCGATGACCGCCAGGTTGAACACGGTGCTGCCGGCGGCCAGGAAAGCCTCATCCTCGACGGTGCAGCCGGTGAGATAGGCGCGTGGCCCCACCAGGACGTTGTTTCCGATGCGGAGCGGTGCGCGCCGGGCCGCCTTGAGCACCGCGTTGTCCATGACGACGCATTCGCGACCGAGCTCGATGGTGCCATTGCCGGCATCGAGCACGGCCCCATGGCAGATCGCGCACCCGGCGCCGATCCGCACATCACCGCAGAGGACGGCCGTGGGCGCAACCCAGGCGGAGGGATCGATGGCTGGTGCGTGGCCGAGATGACGGAAGCTGGGCATAGCCGCGACGATAGCGCGCCATTCCTGCCGCGGCGATCCCAGCACCGCAGGGACGAGCATGCGGCATTGCTCTCTTTCATCGAGGCTGCCATCGCCGGCGCGCAGGGAACACGCAGAGCCAGCGCAGGGGGCCCGGATTCCTGCGCTTCCGTGCTCACCCGTTCACTTGCCGTATCCGATGCGAATTTCCGGGTCGTTGGCGTGCGCAACGTCTGACGGCGCGTTGGCCGCGAGGATAACCTTGCGGAACGCCGCATGATTGCGCGCATGATGCGCGCCCTGGGGCTGCAAGACGTCGCCGAATGCGTTCGATCTGGCGTGTCGAAGCCGTGCCCCGCTCCGATTGAAAGGATAGGCCATGCGGAGCCGAAGGATTTCTCCGTCCCGAACTATCCCCGCCACGGGCGGGATGGCGCTGATGCTGATCGCTGCTTCAGCCGTGCCGACCCGCGCGGAACTGCCCACCCGCCACGATCTGCCCTATGCCGTGGCGCTGACGATCGCGCGGACAGCGATCGAGAGCTGCGCGGCAAAGGGCTACGCCGAATCGGCTGTCGTCGTTGATCGCGACGGCGAGACCATCGTGTCGATCCGGGGTGACGGTGCCCAGCCCTACACCGTCGAGAATGCGCGGCGAAAGGCCTATACAGCGCTCAACTTCCGCATGCCGACGGCGGATTACGCGAAGCGCTTCGCCGACAACAATCCGGTCGTGCGCCAGCAGGTGACGTTGCCGAACATCATCGCGATACCGGGCGGACTGCCGATCAGGACGGGAAACGAAGTTATCGGCGGCGTCGGCGCGTCCGGCTCACCCGGCGTCGATGAACCCTGCGTGCAAGAGGGTCTGGACAAGGCGGCGGATCAGCTCCGGTAGCTCGACGCGAGGTCGAGTGGAGTCGGGTGCATCAAAGCGGCGGCCTGCGACAACGTTCACGCGCGCTCATACCAGCACCGCGAGCGGCGAACGATGTGCACCACCGAGAGCATCATCGGCACCTCGACCAGCACGCCGACCACAGTGGCGAGCGCCGCCCCTGACTGGAACCCGAACAGCGCGATCGCCGTGGCAACGGCCAGCTCGAAGAAATTGCTGGCCCCGATCAGCGCAGACGGGCCGGCGACGCGCCACTCGACGCCGAGCTGCCGGTTGAGCCAGGAGGCGAGGCCGGTATTGAAATAGACCTGGATCAGGATCGGCACCGCGAGCAACGCAATCACGACGGGCTGGCGCATGATCTGCGCACCCTGCAATCCGAACAGCAGCACGAGCGTCAGCAGCAGCGCGGAGAGCGAGAGCGGCGCCAAGGCGCGCAGCGTGCGGCCGAGTGCCGCCTGGCCACCTTGCGCGAGAAGCGACCGCCGCCAGAGCTGCGCCACGATCCCCGGCACGACGATGTAGAGCACGACGGAGAGGATCAGCGTGTCCCAGGGCACGGTGATGGAGGAGAAGCCAAGCAGCAGCCCGACAATGGGAGCGAAGGCCACCACCACGATCGTTACCGGCAGCATCGACGACCGGCTCGTCATCTTCTTTGGCAAAAGCGCCTCGCTGCGGCGGCAGGAGATCCAGCACCGCCTCGGACGGCCGGCAGAGCCGAACGCCTCTCGGCGTGACGACGATCGGCCGGTTGATGAGGATCGGATGCGCCATCATGGCGTCGATCAGCGCGTCATCCGACAGCGCCGGATTATCGAGACCCAGCTCCGCATAGGGCGTGCCCTTCTGACGGATCACATCGCGCAAGGGCACACCCATGTGCGCGATCAGATTGACCAGCTCGGCGCGGCTTGGCGGGGTTTTCAAAGGCTCAATGACGACGGGCGTCTCGCCGCTGTTGCGGATAAGCCCAGCACGTTGCGCGACGTGCCGCAGGCGGGGTTGTGGTCGATGGTGACCGTCACAGCGCCGGCTCCTTTTGCGGACTGCAGCACGCGGCAGCGGGCGCGGGCGCAGGTCGCGCGCAGCCGCATCCCTCATCGCCGGCTGCCTTGGCGGCAGCATCGTCCACACAGCACGCATCGACCTCGGCCGGCGCCGGACCGCCGCAGCATGATGATGTTGCCCGGACCCTGATCTTCACGCGCGGGGAGGGACGGGTGCCGCAAACGCCCGTCTCGGGCAGCTCGAGTTCGACACGCGCCGCCGCCGCGAGATCTCCCGTGAGATGCGCGGCGATCGAGCGCACCTGCTCATGCCCGGTCGCCAGCAGGAACGTCGGCGCGCGGCCGTAGCTCTTCATGCCGGCGATGAAGAAGCCGGGCTCCGGATGCGCCAGTTCGGCAGCACCATGCGGACGCACGGTCCCGCAGCTATGCAGATTCGGATCGATCAACGGGCCGATGCCGGCCGCGCATTCGAGCCAGGGATCGAGCGCGAGCCGCACCTCGCGCAGCATGTCGAGATCGGGCCGGAAGCCGGTCGCCACGATCATGCGATCCGCCGCCAGCGTGACCGGCTTCCCGTCATGGTCGCCCGTGATGGCGAGCCCGCCATCCGGCGCACGGGCAATCGTGCCGATGCGATAGGGTGTCTGCACAGTGACGGCTCCGCTCTCGACGAGCGCACGGGTCTGAATGCCGAGCTCGCCGCGCGCGGGCAGCGCGTCGGCGGCCTCACCGCCGAAGGCCGCTTCCACCTGCTCCTTGCGCATCAACCAGATGATCCGCGTGTCCGGAGCCTGGTTGCGCAGCGCCGCCAGCTCGATCAGCGCATTGAGTGCGGAATGCCCACTGCCCACAACGGCCGTCGTCCGATCGGCATAGGTGCTGCGGTCGGCGCCGAGAACGTCGGGAATGCCGGTCGCGATCCGATCGGCCGCTTCCCGCTCACCAACCGCCGGCAGCCCATCGGCGCCCGCCGGGTTCGGCGTGAACCACGTCCCCGAGGCATCGATCACGGCGCGCGCCGTCACGTTGCGCACTTCGCCGTGGGAATCCGCGATCCGCAGCACGAACGGCAGGGCATCACGTCCCGCCGTCCGCATCTTGTCGCTGTTCTTGCGCGTGACAGCTGTGACGCGCGCATCGAGATGCACGTGCGGTGCGAGCGCAGAGGCCAAAGGCTCGAGGTAGAGCGAAACCAGCTCGGCGCCACTCGGCACATCCTCGGCCGGCGGATGCTTCCAGCCGGTTCCTTCCAGCAGTTCCGCCGCCCGGCCATCGACGCAGAAGCGCCAGGGCGTGAACATGCGGACATGCGCCCACTGGCGCACTGCATGGCCGACCGCCGGCCCGGCCTCGAGCACGATCGGTGTTTCGCCGCGAGCAAGCAGGTGGGCGGCAGCAGCCAGCCCGACCGGGCCGGCACCAATGACAGCGACGGGCAACCGCATGGCGTTCATCGGACAGCCTTCTTCCTGGAGGAGGTGGAGGTTGCCGGGGCCGCGGGCAGGCAGGCGCGATAGCCCTCGCCGCGCCCGCAGCAGTTCTCGGTAAGGAAGGCCACCAGCCCGTTCATCCGCTCGAAATCAGCGGCATAGAAGAGCTGGCGCCCGAGACGGCGCTGGGTGATCAGGCCGGCCCGCAGCAGGTGCTGCAGATGGAAGGTGAGCGAAGAGGCCGGCAACGCCAGGCTTTCGGCGATGGTGCCGGCGGCTAATCCATCCGGACCGCGCTTGACCAGCAGACGGTAGGCGGCGAGGCGATGCTCATGGGCGAGCGCGCCAAGGGCATCGACGGCCTGGGGTGATTTCATGCTGCCCATCCTTCGGCTTTTATCGAAACCTAGGCGCGCGAACCTCCCAGTCAACGATATTCCGAGGATTGTCGGACCGTCATGCCGTGAAGAGGACAGGATCATCATGGTGCCTGCCGTCACCGGACCTGCTCGACGGCGAGGCTGCCCGCCGGCAGTGAACAGAGGAGCTCCACTTCTGGGCGCTCTGGAAAGAGGCAAGCGCCCCAGCCCTCGACAGCGTTGCGGTGGCGGGAGTTTGCGGCGAATTTGGGAGAGCAGGAGGGCGGCATCACGGGTGTTCGGAGCGCAGTGAACAAGCTCACGCGAACTTTCGCAGGGGTGGGATCGCGCCTTGCGATCGAGCTGGGTCCAAGCTCGCCGGGGCGCCTCCGGCAAAAGCGGGAGAAGCCGCTCCGGTTGCCGTCGGTCAGGTTGGAGGGATACCGCTTTGTCTGGCGGGCACTCTCAGCCATCCGGCCGCAGCTCGCTCGGGTCCACATTCCGGTTGCGAGACACCCCGAACCGAGCCGCCATAATCTTTCTCAAAGAGGCTCTGCGCAATTCCGGTAGGCCGCTCAGCAGCGAAATTGCTTCAGTCGGCTTTCCCGGCCACGCGCCGGTGGCGGCGCATCAGCAGGAGCAGCAGCAACGGCGGGATCACCACGAAGCTCATCAGGTGAAAGTCATTGTTGTAGGCGATGATCTGCGCCTGCTGGTTGATGATCTGGTCGAGCAACGCAGCGCCGGGCCTGGTGGTCGGGTCGAGCATCAGCGATATGGCCCCGTGCTGCTGAAGCGGCCGGGCGAACGGCGTGATCTGGGCGGCAAGATCCGCGTGCGACACCTGGATGCTGCGGGCCAGCATGAACGAGGTGACGGAGACGCCAATCGCCGCACCGATATTGCGGGCGAGACTCTGGATCGCCGTCGCATCACCGCGGAACGACGGCGGCAGCGTGGTGAAGGCCATCACCGTCATCGGGTTGAAGATCAGGCCCATCGAGAAGCCCTGCGCCAGCAGCGTTCCCATCATCTGGCGCTGCGATACGTCGGGGGTCCAAAAGCTCATTGCGTGCAGCGTCCAGCCGAGCAGCAGCAGGCCGACGGTCATGATCTTGCGCTGGTCCACTCTCATGCCGAGTTGGCTCGCCATCAGCATCGCGGCCATCGTGCCAAAGCCGCGCGGGGCGAGTGCGATGCCGGCGGTCGCTACCGGAAACCCGGCGAGCGTCTGCAGGAACGGCGCCAGCAGCGCGGAGGTCGCGAGCAGCACCATGCCGGTGCAGAACACCATGATCGCGGCGGCGGTGAAATTGCGGTCCCGGAACACCGCCGGCGCGATGAACGGCTTCTCGGCCGTCAGCATGTGGACCACGAACAGATAGATCCCGAGCGCCGCGAGCACGGCCTCGACGACGATCTCCCGGGAGCTGAACCAATCCTTGTCTTGCCCGCGGTCGAGCATCATCTGCAGGCACCCGACACCGATCGCCAGCGCGGCGAACCCGATCCAGTCGAAGCGAAGCTCCGAACGCGCCTTGCCGGGCGGCATGAACAGCACGAGACCGCCGATGGCGGCCACCCCGAAGGGGACGTTCACATAGAAAACCCAGCGCCAGTTATACGCATCGGTCAGGTAGCCGCCGAGCGTCGGACCGATGATCGGCCCCAGCATCACGCCCATGCCGAAGATCGCCATTGCGTGTGCGCGCTGCTCGAACGGGTAGATGTCAAGCATCGTTGCCTGCGAGAGCGGCACGAGGGCGGCGCCGCACATCCCTTGCAGCAGCCGGAACAGGACCATCTGCGGCAACGATTGCGCGGCGCCGCACATCATCGAGGTGAGGGTGAATCCGAACAGGCAGCCGATGAATAGGTTCTTGCGCCCGAAGCGGGTCGCCATCCAGCCGACCGGTGCCGTCATGATCGCTGCTGCAATGACGTAGGAGGTCAGCACCCAGGTGATCTCGTCGGCGGTAGCGGAGAGGCTTCCCTGCATGTAGGGGAGCGCCACGTTGGCAATGGTCGAGTCGAGCGCCTGCATCAGGGTCGCCGTCATCGCGCAACCGGTAATCAGGGCTCGGTGCGGCACCTGTGCGGCAGGTTCGATCCGGGCCGACGAAGGGGCCGCGGCAGCGCTGGCGGACATCGCAGCAGATGCCTCTTGGTCGTTTCTCGGTGGCTATCGTGAGCCGATTCGAAACGACAGGAAAGATCCAGGCCGCTGCCCTCGGAAGATCTAGCCGGCGAGAAAGGTCGGCTCCCTCCTGACCAGGCGGTGAACGAGACCTCCGCCACCAGCTCCTGTCGAACCCAGCGAATCTGCCGGTCCGGCAGCTCATCGCCGGCAATCAGCACCGTTGGCGGCTCTGAGAACGCGTGCTCCAACCGTACGCGCAGTTCGAGCAGTTCGCGCCCGGAGTAGCCGCTGCCCACAGTGCCGGCGTATTGCAGCCCACCGGCGCGATCGTAGTAGCCCACCCCCAATGAGCCGATCCCCTGGCGAGTGCCACCGGGCGGCGCCCATCCCAGGATCACGAATTCCTCCCGCCCGATGCACTTCACCTTCAGCCAATCGGCATTCCGACCGGGGCGATAGGGGCGATCTCCGCGCTTGCAGACGATCCCTTCCGCTTTTCTCCGGCATGCGTCGCGTAACAGCATGTCCGGGCTGATCTCGGTATGGTCCGAATACCGGATGCACCGTTCCACGTTCCAAGTTGCGCCAGCACTCGCTTCCGGCAAGAGGTCTCTTACGGTGCGGCGCACCTGGCCGAACGTGAGTCTGCCGTGAAGGTAGTGCGTGCGCTCACGCTGGGATACTTGCGGGGCACGCCATCCGATTTGCACAGGATGCGCAGCCTTTCTGCCCCCGTATGGGACCCAGATGCGTGACCGCAAAGGACATCGTCGCTGGCAGGTCCCGCACATGAGGCGATACGCCCATCGTAAGATGATTTGGATCACCAGGATAGATTGCAGCCCTACACCCACCACGCGCGCTCGCCAGCGGCGCAGTCACAGGGTCGGCCTCCCACGAGGGGCGCTGATCTCGCTCAGGCGCGAGAGAGTGAAGCAGATTGCCCAGAAGATGGCGGCGACGAAGAGCAGGGGCTCGACGGTCACGCCGAGCCAGCGCGGGTTCGCCGATGCGAGCACCGCGCTGCCAAGCAAGTCGTAGAGGCCGATCGCGACGACGAGCGTGGATCCTTTCACGAAGGCGATCACCGTGCCGACCAACGCCGGCCGCACCAGCCGGAGCGCCTGCGGCAGGACCACGAGCCGCGTGCGCTGCAACCAGGTAAGCCCGAGCGCCTCGGCCGCCTCGGCCTGCGCCGTGGGCACGCCGTCGAGACCACCGCGCACCACCTCGGCGATCATCACCGCGGCGAAAAGCGTGACGCCGACCTGCGCGGAGACCACCCGATCCACCGGCCAGGAAGGTGGCAGGACGAGCGGCAGAACGAGCGCCGACAGAAGCAGCACGAGCATGAAGGGCAGGCTGCGCAGGATTTCGATGTAGGCCGTGGCAAGAAGCCGGATGGCCGGCATCGTCTGCGCTCGCCGTGCAAGCGCCAGCGCGATGCCGAGCGGCAGGGCAATGGTCTGCCCGACGGTCGCGAGAATCACCGTGAGCATCAAGCCGCCCCAGACCTGCGTATCGATCAGGGGCAACCCGAGCCAGGGCGCGCCGCGCACCAAAAGGAGGCCGATCGCGAGGCCGGCCGGCCACGCGAGCAGGAGCAACCGTCGCCGCAGGGCGAGGCCGGCGCAGGCAAGTATGGCGGCGAGCAGCAGCAGGATGCCCGCCAAGCCCACGCGCCACCGCGCTTGCGGCGGGTAGAGGCCGACGAGGAAAAGCTGCCAGAGATCGCCGATGATCGACCAGCAGGCGCCTTCGACGCCCTGGCAGCTCTCAGGGGTCGTGCCGAACGCGGCGTCCAGCACGGCCCAGCGGAGGAGCGCCGGGAGCGCGAGGATGGCCGCCGCGAGGCTCGCAAGCGTGCCGACCGTTCGGCTCCAGGAACCGAACAGCGCGCGCCCTGTCGGCGTCAGCCACTCACGGGACGCCATCAGATCGGCGTCGCAAAGCGCGCGTGCAGTCGGCTGAGCACGGCAACGATGCCGAGATTGAGCGCGCCATAAACGACGACCAGGATGCCGACCATCTCGATCACCGCATCGCTCTGATTGATGACCGTGTTGCTCACGCTGATGAGCTCGGGATAGGCGATGGCGACACCGAGCGAGCTGTCCTTCACCTGCGCCAGGTATTGCGAGATCGAGCGGGGGCGCCATGATGCGCAGCGCCTGCGGCAGCACGACGAGCCGCATCGTCTGCACAGGCGATAGACCGAGAGCGCGCGCCGCCTCCCCCTGACCCTGCGGCACGCCCGCCACGCTGCCGCGCACGATCTCGGCGATGAACGCCCCGGCATAGATCGTGAGCGCGATGGCGAGCGCCGCGTATTCCGGTGTGACGACGGCGCCCCCGGCAAAGTTGAACCCGTGCAGCACCGGCAGCGAGAAGGCGGCCGGCGCGCCGAACACCGCCCCGCAGCCGCACACAAGCAGAATGCGCCGCGCTCCAGGCGATACGCCGCGGCACGGGAGATCGCAGAATCGCGGCAGCCGAGCAGAAGCGCGAGCAGCATTGGCACGGTGCCGGTGGTCGCAATCGGCGCAGCCAAAAAGAGGCCGCGATTGCCGAGGAAGACGATTGGCCGACATGGAGGCTGCCGCGCACCGGCGGCAACGCGCGAAGGATGCCGAAATACCAGAAGAACACCTGGATCAGCAGCGGCACGTTGCGGAAGAGCTCGACATAGAGCGTTGCCCAGCCACGCACGAGCGGATTGGGCGCGAGCCGCCCGAGGCCCACGATCACGCCGAGCACCGTCGCCAGCACAATCGCCACAGCCGCCACCTTCACAGTGTTCGCCAGCCCCGTGGCCAGGGCGAACAGCAGGCTGTGCCGCGGCCCGAATGCCTCGAACGGCAGGTCCACGCCGGCAGCATCCAGCAGCAACGGCGTGACGACGAGCGCGAGGACTGCCGAACCCAGGGCCCGGGCGCCGCTGCCGCACGCCCGCGCGATGGCGGTGATCAAACTCCGAGCGCGACAAGCGCCACGTGCAAAGCGCAGCAGGTAATCGCGGCTCGGGTTCCGGCAGCGGGACGGCTTCCCCGAGCCCGAAACCCGGCCTCGTTCAGCAGAAACCCGAAGCCAGACATGGCGCCGCGTCGGGCGAGATTGGTCGTCGCCGCGGTCAGGCGGCCAGGCGCAGCCGCCGATGAGGGCGATGAGGACGCCGGCCTGGATGAGAAGCGCCCGCCGCCGGCCCCGCGCCATCACTCCAGCGGCAGCCCATAGATGAGGCCACCCTTGCTCCACAGCGCATTCAGCCCGCGCGCCATCTTGAACGGGCTGCCGGCGCCGAGATTGCGGTCGAAGATCTCGCCGTAATTTCCGACCGCCGCGATCGCCCGCACGGCCCAGTCCTGCGGCAACCCGGCATCCGGACCGAGGCTTCCGGTCGGCGCCCAGGATGCGGCGGACATCAGGGTTATCCGAGCTTTGCGCCAGCCCTCGCACATTGGCCTTGCGTGATTCCGAGTTCCTCGGCATTCACGAGCGCGGCGAAAACCCAATGCGCGACATTCGCCCACTCGGAATCGTTCTGACGCACCACGGCCCCGACCGGCTCCTTCGAGAGAACTTCGGGCAGGATGACGTAATCGTCGGGGTCCTTCAGCCCAGCGCGCATCGTGGCGAGCGACGTGTCGTCCTGCGTGAAGACGTCGCAACGCCCGTCGACGAAGGCGCGGAACCCGTCATCCAGCTTGTCGAACAGCACCTGCTTGTACGTCATGTGATTGGCGCGAAAGAAGTCGGCGATGAACTGGTCCGCCGTCGTGCCGCCGCTCATGCAGATTGAGGCGCCGTCGAGCTCCTTGGCGCTCTTCACGCCGGAGGCTCTTCTTCACCATCAGCATCCCACCGCCATAGTAGTTGATGAACGGGAAGTCGGCATGCAGCTTGGTGGAGCGCTGCATGTTCTCCGTCGTCGTCATCAGCAGCATGTCGACGGCGCCCGAGGCGAGAGCCGTGAATCGCTGGTTCGGGTTGAGCGGCACGAGCTTGAGCTGCACGCCGATCGCGGCCGCGATGGCGCGGCAGAAGTCGACGTCGAACCCGGTGACATTGCCGTTGGCGTCAGCGGTGGAGAAGCCGGGTTTCGCGATATGCACGCCACATTGCATGGTGTTGCGTGCCTTGACATCCGCGAGCGTGCCGGCATGCGCCGCACTTCCGACCAGCATGCCGCCGAACGCCGCAAGCGCAAACAGGAATGTGCGCATCGTCTCTCCTCCTCGCTTCAGGACACCGCTTGCGACAACGCCGTATAATCCGCGACCGAGATCGGCGGCTGGACCGGGACATGCTCCGTTGCCTTGAGGCCCGATCCGGTGAGCATCAGCACGATTGTCTCGTCGCGCCGCAATGCACCGCGTGCCTGCAATTTCAGCAGCCCGGCCAGCGCGGCGGCCGAGCTGGGCTCGACGAACAGCCCTTCTTCCTGCGCGAGGCGGCGTTGCGCCGCGCGGATTTCCTCATCCGTCACCGTTTCGCCCTCGCCGTGCGTCTCGTCGATATGCTTCACCGGCATCGATGTGGCCGAGGTGCTGAACCTGGTGTTCTTCAAGCTCGTGCGTTCGAAGACGAAATTCTGGCAGATCATCGGCCGCGGCACGCGCCTCTGTCCCGATCTGCTGGGCCCGGGGAAGGACAAGGAGTTCTTCACCGTTTTCGATTTCTGCCAGAACCTGGAGTTCTTCAGCCAGCCCGCGCCGCCGGTCGAGGGAACGGTCGCCGACAGCCTGTCGGCCAGGCTGTTCAAGACCCGGCTGGATTTGATCGCGGAGCTCGACAAGCGGCGGGCCAGCGGGACGACGCACGATCCGGGATCGGAGGCGGGGCTGCGCACCGAGATCGCCGTGATGCTGCGCGACGAGGTCGCGGCGATGAACGTGAACAACTTCCTCGTGCGCCCGAGGCGTCGGCTGGTCGAGACCTACACGCAGCCCGATGCATGGGCCAACCCTGGGCGAGGCGCAGCGACACGAGCTGGCCCAGGAGATTGCGGGCCTGCCCTCCGAGCGGGGGCCCGAGCGATTGGAGGCCAAGCAGTTCGACCTGCTGATGCTGAATTTGCAGCTCTCTATGCTCGCGGCCGCCCCCGGTTTCCAGCGGCTGAAGGAACGGGTGATCGAGATCGCCTCCGCGCTCGAGGAGCAGTCGACTATCCCGGTGATCCGCGAGCAGTTGGTGCTGATCGAGGAGATCCCGACCGGCGCGTGGTGGCAGGACGTGACCGTCGGCATGCTCGAGAACGCGCGCAAGCGCCTTGGCGGGCTGGTGCACCTGATCGATCGGCGCCGGCACGGAGGGTGCCAGCGGTTGAGCCAAGCCACCCCAGTCGCCGCGAGCGATCGGGCTGCTCGTTGCCGACTGCTACACAGTTTGCTACACAGCCGAGGAGTTGCCGTCCGATCGGCGCACATAGGCCACTGAAGTTTCTCCACTACTTGCAGCGGGTGGAGCTTCCCCTTAGCTCCACCATCGCGCTTTCGTTCCGATTTGCTCCGTGGGTCTTTGCTGTTTCTGCTTGCCAATTCACGCCGTCGGAGAGACCAATTCCGGCGATCGGAGGCGGCGCGAGCGCGCGAAAACGCCCCGCCGGGAATCCCGGCGGGGCTTCGCATGGCTCGCTCCCGGAAGGTGGGGCCGATGCGAGATTAGGCGTTCCGGCGGCGGCGGCGAACCAAGCCGAGGCCGAGCAGGCCGGCGCCGAGCAGCGCGATCGAGGCGGGCTCGGGCACCGTCACGGTGAGGTCGGCCGGCAGGCCATTGGCCTCGATGTAGTAGAGCGTGTAGGTGCCTGGTCCGATCGAGACCTCGTTATCCGCGATCGTGGTCGGCGCCGACGCCGAGGTCGGCAGCAGATTCGTGCCGTGCGGGCCACCTGTGAAGAGACTCACGCCGTCGTCGTGGGCGATCGTCAGGTTTTCTGCGTAAGTGGTCGTGAAGGTGATCGCGAGCCCGGTCGTCTTCGTGTAGCCACTGCCGCTCAAGGTCAGGCCGGTGGTGATCGGCGCCGAGAAGGTCCCCCCGCCCGTGGCAAGAAACCCGTCGACCGTGTTCGGCCCCGGCGGCGAGGTGAAATTGATCGCCCCGTTATAGCCGACCGTCTGGATGAAGCTTGAAGGGTTGTAGATCGAGCCCTTGCCCGGCAGTGCCGTCTCGTAGGCATCCACATCGCCCGGATGCGGGTTGTTGCCGTTATAGATCGAAATGCTGTAGGCGAACGGCATGGCGTGCGCCGTTCCGAACGCCGCCGCCCCGATGAGGCCGGCCAGCAAGGTCGTCGCAAGCAGTCGTCGTGTCATCGCGCGGTTCCCGAATTGAGCTACTGATGCCGTTACATGTGCATCTCGCGTGCCAGTCGGGAATATCGTGGGGAATCAAGCGACAGGCCGGCCCGACCGCGAACGATTGCCGATGGATGTAAAGGTTTCCGAATCCGGCCGTCCGCGGCCCGCTCGGAGTCCGTTGATGCGCGGCACGCCGCCCCGGTGGCCAGCTGAAGGCGAAGAAAAGCCCCGCCGGAGTGTCCGGCGGGGCTTCGCATGGCTCGCTCCCGGAAGGTCGGGCAGATGCGAGATTAGGCGTTCCGGCGGCGGCGGCGAACCAGGCCGAGGCCGAGCAGGCCGGCGCCGAGCAGCGCGATCGAGGCGGGCTCGGGCACCGTCACGTCGAGGTCGGCCGGCAGGCCATTGGCCTCGATGTAGTAGAGCGTGTAGGTGCCGGGCCCGATCGAGACCTGGTTGTCCGCGATCGTGGTCGGCGCCGACGCCGAGGTCGGCAGCAGATTCGTGCCGCCCGAGTACAGGCTCACGCCGTCGTCATGGGCGATCGTCAGGTTTTCTGCATAGGTGGTCGTGAAGGTGATCGCGAGCCCGGTCGTCGTCGTGAAGCCGCCCTGGCTCAGTGTCAGGCCGGTGGTGATCGGCGCGGAGAAGGTCCCCCCGCCGGTGGCAAGAAACCCGTCAACCGTGTTCGGCCCCGGCGGCGAGTTGAAATTGATCGCCCCGTTATAGCCGACCGTCTGGACGAAGCTCGGTGAATTGTAGATCGAGCCGGCACCCGGCAGCGCCTGCTCGTAGGCATCGGTGCCGTTGCCGGGGCTCGGATTGTTGCCGTTATAGATCGAAATGCTGTAGGCGAACGGCGTGGCGTGCGCCGTCCCGAGCCCCGCTGCCCCGACGAGGCCGGCGATCAGGGCGGTCGCAATCAATTTTCCTGTCATTGCTCTGTTCCCGACTTGAGCCACTTGTGGCGACTCAGCTAATGCATCTGCCGTGCCAATCCAGAACATCCAATGGAATCAAGCAAATGACCCTGCGGACAGCGACTGGCCGGCGATGGGTGTAAAGGTTTTCGATGAGCATCCTGATGGTGGGTCCCGGTCAGAGTTTTGCCACCACCGCGGCGGCCGTCGGGGCGGCGCGCGATGGCGACGTGATCGAGGTGCGGGCGGGAACCTATGAGAACGACAGCCTGTCGACGCCGCTCAGCCTCAGTTTCGTCGCGATCGGCGGCCGGGTCCGCGAGGTCGCGACGGTGCCGCCGGCGAACGGCAAGGGGATCTGGGATATCGGCCGAGCCGGCGCCACGGTGACGGTGCGCGGCTTCGACTTCTCGGGCGCCGCGGTGCCGGAGAGCATTGGCGGCAACGCCGCCGGCATCCGCACGGAGGGCGGCGACGTGACCCTGGTCGAGGACGGATTCCACGACAATCAGGAGGGCGTGCTGGCCGCATCCGACCCCGCCGGACGGCTCAGCATTCTGCGGTGCGCGTTCATCCACAACGGCTCCGGCACCGGCTACACCCACAACCTCTACGTCAATGCGGTAAGGACGGTCCGGATCGAGGCGTCGCTGTTCATGGCGGCGGTGGTCGGCCACGAGATCAAGAGCCGCGCCGGCACCACGATCGTGCAGAACACCCGGATCCTCGACACCGCCTCGGGCACCGGGAGCTATCTGATCGACCTGCCGAACGGGGGTCGGGCAACCATTGCCGACGTCACGCTGGAGAAGGGAAAGCTGACCGGCAGCCGAGGCTTCATCGCGTTCGGCGAGGAAGGCGGGCTGCTGCCCGGCTCCACGTTCGCACTGGGCGCCTCGGTGCTCGTCAACCACGATGGGAGCGCCGCGGTGGGCGTCCTCAATCGGACCGGGATCGCGGCGACGGTCACCGGAATTCGGGTCTGGAACCTGCCGGTCGAGCGCATTCTGTCCGGCCCCGGCACCGTCACCGGGACGGTCGCGCTGGCGAGCGAGCCGACGCTCGGCACCGGCTTCCCCTGGGCGCGCGAGGCCGGGGCCCGAGATCCCGCGGGGCGCTGACTGCGGGCGCGCCGGTCAGCGCGAATCCGTGGTGGCGGCCGGCCCGGCCGGATGCAGCATGCCGACGAGTTCGGCCTGGCAGATGCATCGCTGCCTGCGCGGCGCGGCCCAGATCGGATAACACCTCGGTCTCGGCGGCGAGCAGGAGCGCGCCTGCGGCGAGCAGCGCCGCCAGCACGAGGCCGGCCTGCCGGCAGCGGCGGCGGAGGGTGCCGAGCTCCGCCTCGAGATGCGCCACCCGCGCCGCCTGCTCCGAACTGGCGGTGTCGAACCGCTGCCCCACGTGCCGCAGCAGGGTCGCGATCCGAGTCTCCGCCGTTTCCCGCTCCGCCGCCCAAGGGGCCGCTGCGGCGACGGGAGCGGGAGTCATGCGCAGCCGCGACAGCTCGGCCTGCAGGTCGCCGACCGCGCGCTCGACGCTGCGCAGGCGCGCGGCGGCATTGGCGTCCAAGGCGGCCGGCGCGGCCGATGGCGGAGCGGCCGTGTCGGGCTCGTCGAGCAGCGCGCCGATCTCGCGCAAGAGCGCTTCACGGCGTTCGGACGCGTCCCGTCCCTCGTCTTCCGGTCCGCTGTCATACGGCATGGCGGCGGGTCTCCTCATGGCGGCGTGGCGTTGTGGCTTCGGCGAGCACCGGGGCCGGATCGATCAGCGCCGCATACGCTGCCAACATGACGGCCTGATCGTAGTCGCGCGCCGCCTTGGCGCGATTGGCCTCGCCGAGCCGCCGGCGCAGCGCCGGGTCGGCGAGCAGGCGCAGCAGCGCGGTGGCGAGCGCCGCCGCGTCGCGCTCGGTCACGAAATCGTGGTTCTCGGCGGCGAGCATCCATCGGACATCGCCGACATCGGTGCTGGCCACGGGCAGTCCCGCCGCCATCGCCTCCAGCACCGAGAGCGGCATCTGCTCGGTGTCGGAGGCGAGCGCGAACACGTCGAGCTCGCGGTACAGCAGCTCCGGGCGCGCGAGCTGGCCGGCGAAATCCACCCGGTCGGCGAGCCCGAGTTCCGCCGCCAAGGCGGCAAGTCGCGCCCGCTCGCTTCCCTCGCCGGCGATCACCAGGCGCGCCGGCGTGACAGCGGCCACCCGGGCGAAGGCACGGATCAGCCGCGCCACGTTCTTCTCCGGCCGCAACCCGGCCACGGTGCCGATCACCGGCTCCGGCCGGCGCGCTGCGGGGGGCAGGCCGAAGCGGGCGAGATCGACGCCGTTGGGGATGTGGCGGACCTGCGCCGGATCGAGCCTCCAGATCTCGGTCGCGACCCGGCAGAGCGTCCGCGAGGGCAGCACGACCGTGCTCCGGCGCAGGAACAGCCGGCGGAGCAGCACCCGGCGCCGGAGCTGCCGCGCGACCTCCTCCGCGCCGAAGCCGTCTTCCAGATGCAGGTGGCGAACCAGCTTGGGCGTGTTCGCCATCGCCCACTCGATCGTGCCCCAGCCGCTGGTCACCAGGGCGTCGGGCCGCAGCGCGGCAAGCAGTCGGCGGAACCGCAGCAGATTGCCTGCGGTGTCACCCTTGCGGATGACGATCGCGGGGAATTCCACCGCGATGTCGGGGTCGAGGCGATCGCGCGCGTCGGTGCAGCCGTCCATCGCGATCAGGGCGTGGCGGAACCGCGCGCCGAAGCGGTTGGCGAGCGTCACGAAGCGGATCTGCGCGCCGCCGACCTCGAAGGACGAGAAGACGTGCAGCAGCAGCGGCGCGGGACGGGCCATGGCTCAGCCGGCGACCACGCCACCGACCGCGGTGGGGGCAAGCTCCGTCGCCAGGAAGCCCTCGAAGACCAGCAGCAGCCACAGCGCGCTCGAATGGTCGAGCGCGCCGCTCGCATGCTCGTCCACCAGCTGCGCGATCGCCGCCGGATCGAACAGGCCGCAATCGAGCATGGGCCCGTCGAGCAGGCGGCCGCGCAGCCGCGCCGCATTGCCGCGCAGCTCCGTCGCCAGCGAGACGGCGAAACCCTGCTTCGGGCGATGCAGGACCGCGCGCGGCAGCAGCGGGGCGATCGCCCGCTTCAGCACGTGCTTTCCCTCGCCCCCGGTGATCTTGAGCTTCGCCGGCAGGGCGAAGCCCCATTCCACCAGCCGGTAGTCGAGAAGCGGGGCACGCACTTCGAGCGAGTGCGCCATGCTGGCACGATCCACCTTGGTCAGGATGTCCCCCGGCAGCCAGGTGTGCAGGTCCATGTATTGCGCCTGGCGCAGCGGGTCGTCCGTGTTCGAGGCCTCCAGCAGCGCGACGAAGCGCGCGGACGGATCGTAGCCGTCGAGCGATTCCTCGAGGCCGGGCGCGAACAATGCGCGGCGCCGCAGGTGCTCGACCTTGCCCACCGTGCGGTAGTAGCCGAGCGCGCTCTGCAGGCTGAGCTCGGTCAGCGTGTGCCTGGCGCGCAGCCAGCGAGGCGCGCGGTCGAGCTTCGGGTAGATCGCGGCGAGGCGGCCCACGGCGTGCCGGCGCAGCGGTTCCGGGATGCTCCGCCGCATCGCTTCGACGATCCGGTGCCAGCGATAGCGGCGATAGCCCCCGAACACCTCGTCGCCGCCGTCGCCGGAGAGCGCCACCGTCGCATGCCGGCGGGCGAGCGCCGAAACCCGCGCCGTCGGCACCGAGGACGGGTCGCCGAACGGCTCGCCGAACAGCCGGCCCTGCTCGCGTGCCGCCGCGAGCACGTCGAGCGCGGAGCTCCGCTCGCAGTGCTGCCGTGTGCCGTAGCGACGGCCCACCATGTCGGCATAGGGGGTCTCGTCCTCGCCGCCATCGAAGCCGATCGTGAAAGTGTCGAGCGGGGTCGCACGGGCACGCGCGGCCAGCGCGACGATCGCGCTCGAATCGAGGCCGCCCGAGAGGAACGCGCCGAGCGGCACATCGGCAACCAGCCGCATCGTCGTGCATTCGGCGAGCCGGCTGGAGAGATCGGCCACCGCCTCGCGCGCGTCGATCGCGAGCGGGCCGGTCGCGGCATCCCAGTAGCGGCGCGGCACCGCCGGCCCGCCGCCGCGCGGCAGCAGCAGGTAATGCGCCGGCGGCAGCTTGCGTACCGCCTGGTAGATCGAGCCGGGATCGGGCACGTAGCCGAGGGCAAAGAAATCGTCGATCGCGCGCGGGCAGAGCCGTCGCGAGATCTCCGGCATCGTCAGCAGGGCGCCGATTTCCGAGGCGAACGCGAAGCTGCCGTCGGGGAGCGTGGCGTAGCAGAGCGGCTTCTTGCCGAGCCGGTCGCGGGCGAGGAACAGCATCTGCCGGCTGGCGTCCCACAGGGCGAAGGCGAACATGCCGTTGAGGCGCCCGAGGCAGTCGGGACCCCAGCTCTCCCAGGCATGAATGACCGCCTCGGTGTCGCAACGATTGCGGAACACGTGGCCGAGCGCTTCGAGCTCGGGGCGCAGCTCGCGGAAATTGTAGATCTCGCCGTTGAAGACGATGACCACCGAGCCGTCTTCGTTGAACATCGGCTGCTGGCCGCCGGCGGGATCGATGATCGCGAGCCGGCGGTGGCCGAGCCCGATGCCCGGCGCGACGTGGAAGCCGTCCCCGTCCGGGCCGCGGTGGCGGAGCGCATCGGTCATGCGCCGCAGCGCGGCCACGTCGATCGATACCTGCTCCGCCGGCGCGAGGATGCCGCTCAGGCCGCACATGCAGGGTCTCCCGGGATCATGGCGGGGCGATGTTGAAGCGGACGTCGTCGGCGGTCGCGGTGTTGCCCAGCGCGACATGGCGCACGAGCCAGGCGGCCGCCGCCGCGGCGTCGGGCGTGTGCAGCACCCGAGCGGTCTCGGCGACCACCGCGAGCGCCTGATGCTGGTACTGCGGGAACGCGTTCTTGGCCCAGCCGCAGCCGGCGAGACTCCCGCGCACCGGGCAGCCCGAATACCCCGCCGCCTCGGTCAGCGCGGCGACCTCGCGCCAGGTGCTGACCCAGTTGGTGCCGGGGGATGGCGCCACCACGAGCTGGTAGGCGGCGCCGTCATACGGGCTGAACCCCCGGTCGGCGGCAAGAAAGCGGCCGACCAGGAAGTGGCTCTCCCAGGCGAGCAGGTCGCGCGCGCCCGGCGCCCCCTGCTTCGCCGCCAACGCGACCATCAGGCCGAGATAGTCCTGCTGCCACGGCGCGAGCTCGAAGGGGGTGCCGGGATCGCGCGATTCGAGCCAGCCATGGGTCTCGCCCTGCCGCACCTCCAGCCCGTGCGCGGTGGTCAGCAGATAAGCGAGATTGCGCTCGAGCAGGGTGGCGAAATACCGCTTCAGCGGATGCGTATCGGGCAGGATGTAGGCGGCGTTGCCGATGTCCCGCAGGTTCCAGGCGATCTGCCGCACCTGGAAGTAGATGTCGGCGACGATGCCCTCGCCGTTCTTGCGCGGTCCCGGCCAGGTGTTGATGACGTCCCAGGCCGCCTGCGCGGTCAGCTCGTCGAGCCGATAGCGGCTGCCGGTCAGCAGGTAGGGGATGGTGGAGAGATCGGGCTGGTGCGCCGGATCCGGGCTCCAGCAGCCGCAATTGTCGGTGGAGTCCCGCGGCGGCTGGGTGAGGCCGCTCGTCTGGTGGGTGCCGCCGCGGGTGTCGGCCCAGATGTCGGGATGGCCGAGCGTGGTGAGATAGGTGCCGGCCTGCGGATCGAACATGTGCCAGGGAACGCTGCCCGATGCGTCCGCCTGCGCCAGCGCGTAGGCGGCGGCGATCGGGTTCTGGGTCACCAGCCAGATCGCGTTCGCTTCGGTCGTCGGGCCGATATCGGGCCGCCCGCCCGACATCGGCATGTAGGTGGCCAGTCCGGCATTGCCGAGGATGTCGAAGGCCGGGCCGCCCTTGCTCAGCGCGGCGAGCTCGTCCGCGAGCGCCGACCTGGCGGCGCCCGCGCGCAGGTCGTAGTCGAGGATGGCGCCGGTCCGTTCGAGATAGGCGATGTCGTGCACGACATCGTCCTCGGCGGCGCCGCCGCTCCGGAACACATGGTGCCAGACCGTGTAGTCGAACTGCCGGATGCCAGCCTTGTGCAGCAGCAGCTTTCCGCCCTGGCTGATGGTGACGTCATACGCGGCATCGCCGCCGCCCGGCCGCATGGCGATGTCGTTCGCGAAGATCACGTCGATCGCCACCGACCGGTCGGCGTGGCGACGGACATCGAACAGCACGTGCAGCGACCCGGCGACCGGCGCGTCCAGCCGGGCCTCGGTGGCGAGCGGTCCCGCCAGCCAGGGATTGGCGCCGGCCGTCGGGCCGCCGGTCGCGAGCGCCGCCCCGAGCAGCCCATCGAGCCGGATGATCCGCGGCGCCGTCTCCCCCCGCACGGTGAGCGCGACCTCGAGGCCGGTATCGGCGGCGAGGGGCACGGCCGCGCCACCGGTGCCGGCGCCCATGCCGGGGCCGGTCACCAGCATCGCCGGGACGGTGCCGTGCGCCGGCAGCGCCGGCGCCGCGACGGTGACGACCGCCATGCGGACGGATCCGTCGGGGTTGGTGGCCTTCACGTCCATCTGCGCCGGCTCGTCACGGCCGCGCATCGCGAGGGCGAGCGCCGTCCCGCGACGCACCTGCCCGGGTTGGAAGACCTGACCGAAGGTGACGAAGCCCGGCGCCGCCGCGCCGCCGGTTGGATTGCGCAGCAGCAGCCCGACGATCTCGTTCGGTCGGCGCGCCTGCGGCACCTCGGGCGCCACCACGTTCGGCGTTCCCTGCGCCACCGCAATGCCCGCCCCTGCGCCGGCGAGCAGCACCGCGAGTGCGAGCCCACCGGCAATGCGGCCGCAGAGACTGCGGCCGCCGGTCGCGTGCCCCGATCCGGCGCGGCGGTTCATGCGCGGCAGCCGATGCGGCCGGCCCGCAACATCCCGCTGTCCGCGGCGGTGAAGATCTCCTGCACCGCGAAACCGCATTCGGTCAGCCGCGCGACGCACCATTGCCGCGCATCCGCGACATCGTCGCGGGCGTGCCATTCGAGGACCAGGGTGCCGATGTCGAGCGTCGCGAAGCGCGGATCGCCGAGGAGATCGTATTCGCCGCCCTCGATGTCCATCTTCAGGATGTCGATGCGCCGGCCGCCGACGATCTCGAACAGGTCGACCATCTCGGCGGCGATGCCCGCCTCCCCGGGCCGGGTCACGTGCGAGGAAGTGCCCTGGTCGGAGAGTTCGATGTGCGCCCGCCGCGTCCCGGCCGCGGCGACGTGCAGCTCGACGCGATCCAGCCAGGCGTTGAGCGCAAGGTTCGCCCGGCACTGCGCCGCGTGGTCCGGATGCGGCTCGAAGGCGATCAGCCGCGCGGCCGGGTAAGACCGCAGCCAGTGCAGGCAGGTGAAACCGACATTCGCACCGAGATCGACGATGCAGCGCGCCTCCCGCCGAGCGACGGTCGCCGGGAGGTCGTAGTAGCGATGCACGAAGACCTCGTAGGCCACGCCGTAATCGTTGTTGCGCGCGCCCTCGGGCCGCAGCCACAGGCGCGAGCGGTCGCGCAGCCGCAGCTGCACGGTGCCGGACCGGCCCTGCAACCGCCATGCCGCGTAGGCGGGCACGCTGTCGGGCGCGAGGGCGCGGGCGAAGGAGAACATGCCGGCTCCTAGTGGTCCGATCGCCGCAGTCGGTTCCCGACCGCGGCGTGAATCGGATCACCAGAGACTCGACCGGTGGTGCGATGCACGATGCAGATGGCGCACCGGCCGTGGTCACCGGGAGATGTCTCGGGAGCCATCTGCATCGATCGCACCACTAGGCCAACCGCTGACAAGACGCCGGTGCGGCGCTGCGGGAGCGCCTCATCGGCAACCGCCGCCGGCGTAACCGGGCTGCGCCTGCGCCCCGATCAGCTCCGCGATCCGCTCCCGGCCACGCGCCGCGAAGAATCCGTCGTTGAACCGATAACTGCCGATGAAATGGAAGAATTTCACGCCTTCCTTCGGCCCGTCCGGGCCGAAGCTCGCATAGGCGGGATACGGCAGAACGACCGCGCCGGGCGAATTCGCCACCGCGAAATTCGAGGCGCATTGCTCGGTGCCCCAGCGTCGCCACCGCTCGTGCCCGACCAGCGCCTCCATCCGGACGTGGAATTCCTCGATCGCGGCGCGCGGAAAGCCGCCCTTCGCGAAGCCGGCGAGGCCGGACGAGCCGCGCACGTAGCGCAACCGGTCGCAATCGGGATACCGATCGAACAGCGCCTCCGCGACCGAGCCGATATACGGATCGTGCTCGGCCTGCGCGGCCTGCGCCGCCTCGCGCATGGAAACGATCCGGGCGGAATCGGCGAGGGTGAAGGCGCGCCCCGCCTGCAGGCAGGCCATCACCTCATCCACATCCGGCCCGAGCGGCAACGTGTCGCTGTCGACCTGGACGACGTACTCGTCGGCGGCGCGGTCGAGCACGTAGAGCAGCCGCTCCCAGGTGCCGCCGAACTGGCACGGGCCAAGCGGAATCGTCTCGCGCGGCACCAGTTCAATGCCCGGAATGTGGCGCAGCAGCTTCGTGCGCCGAGCCTCCGGCAGATCGCCGTCGATGATCGCGACCACCCGACCGCCGCCGATGCGCGCATAAAGCGCCTTCATGCTCAGCAGGTACATCGGCACGTCGTCATTCGCGACCATGCTGACGAAGCACCACGGCGCCTCGGTGAGCCGGAGCGGCGGCGTGTCCTCGATCGCGGCAATCGCCTGGTTGAACCGCCGTATCGCAAATCTGCGACGCAGATTGTAAAGCATCCCTGCACCCGTTCGATGCGATTCCGGCTGCCGCCAAGCGCATCGCCTTGTCTGTCGCTTTTCTTTACAGTCCCTCTTCGCAGCTTCGCCTTACAGATCCACGATGCATGCACGTCGCACTAGAAATGCGATAGAACCATTTCGCGTCACCCGCAGCGGCGGAAATCGATTGCTACGATGCTTGAACGGTACGATTTGGCGGGCGATAATGCAAGCGACCGTGAGCGATCCCGCCTCTCAACGCGCCGCCCCGATCGCGCACGACCCGATCGGGCGGCGCATGACCACCGCCTCGCTCACCATGGTGGCAACGCGGCTGATCCTGCGCGGGATCGGCTTCTTCAGCACGCTGGTCCTGGTGCGGCTGCTCGCGCCCGCCGATTTCGGCCTGGTCGGGCTCGCCTCCGCGGTCTACGCCATCCTCGACACGCTCACCATCACCGGGTTCGGCCTCGCGATCATTCGCATGGAGGCGCCCGCCCGCGTGCATTACGACACCGCCTGGACCATGAACCTGATCCGCGGACTGATCATCGCGGCGGGGCTCCTGCTCACCGCCCGGCTGCAGGCGCGGCTGATGGGCGATCCGCGCATCACGCCCCTGATGTGGCTGCTCGCCGGCACCGCGCTGGTCTCCTCGCTCGAGAGCGTGCGGCTGGTCGATTGCCAGCGCGCGATGCGCTTCGACGCCATCATGCGCTACAACATCGCCGGCAAGATCGCCGGCTTCTGCATCGTCGTGCCGCTCGCCTTCGTCATGCGGAACTACTGGCCGCTGCTGCTCAGCGGCTTCTTCGGCCGGCTCCTGGTCGAGATCCCGTACAGCTACGTGCTGGCCCCGTACCGTCCGCGACTGTCGCTCGGCGCCTGGCGGGAGCTGTTCCACTTCTCGAAATGGCTGGCGCTCGGGAACATCTGCACCGTGCTCGACATGCAGCTGATGAATTTCGTCCTCGGCCGCATGGTCGGCCTCGCCTCGGTCGGGCTGTTCCAGGTCGCCTACCAGGTGGCGGCGCTGCCGGTCTCGGAGATCGCGGCGCCGATCCGCGCTCCGGTCTATGCCGGCTTCGCCCGCATCCATCGCGACGCCGATGCGCTGCGGCGGCTGTTCCTCAAGGGGCTCGAGCTGCAATGGCTGGTGATCCTGCCGCTCAGCGTGGGGATCGCGGTGACCGCGCCGGAGATCACGGCGATCTTCCTCGGCCCGCAATGGGGCGCGGCGGTGGCGCTGCTGCCGCCGATCGCGCTCTACGGCCTGCTCGATGCGATCGGGCACTACACCCACAACCTGTTCATCGTGATGAACCGGCAGCGCGCGTACACCCTGACCTTCTACGCCTCGCTGCTGGTGCGCCTGCCGGCGACCATCTGGGCCACCGCTTCCTGGGGCTTCCGCGGCGCCGTGCTCGCCATGCTGGTCACCGCCGCGCTCAACATGGTGATCTGGCTTGCCCAGGCGAAGACGCTGCTCCGCATGCGGCTGGCCGGGATCGCGGCCGCGCTGTGGCGCGGCGCCATCGCCGGCGGCGCGCTCGCGGCCGGCTGCCTGCTGCTTCGCCGGGTCCTGCCGCCGGGCACCGCCGCGGAAGACGCGCTGCTGCGCCTCGGCGCGGAGATGGCGGCCGGCGGGATCACCTATGTCACCGCGCTGGTCGCGCTGTGGTTCGCCGCCGGAGCGCCGGGGGAGGGCGGCGAGGCGCTGCTGCTGAAGGGGGGCGGGCGCCTCGCCGCGCAGCTCGCCGGCAGGCTCGCGCTCCTGCCGCGCCGCGCTACCTGACCCGGCGGCGGACGCCGGACACCATGTCGCTCGACGCCTTCTGGACCGCACTGGTCGTTCCGCCGGTCAACCTGATCCCGCTCACCGTGGCCGGCGTCGTGGTGGCGCGCCGGCATGCCCGCCTCGGCCGCGGCATGACCGCGATCGGCGCGGTCGGGCTGCTGCTGCTGGCGATGCCGCTCGTCTCGCAGGCTCTGCTCGTCTCCCTGGAGCAGGGCCTGCCGCTCGAGCCGCCGCGGGACGCGCCGCCGCAGGCGATCGTCATCCTGGCGGCCGAGCTTGCGCGCGGGATCGGCCGCGACGGGCAGATCGTCTATCTCCCCGGACGCCTGACGCTGGAACGGCTCCGGGCGGGGGCCGCGCTGGCGCGGGCGAGCGGGCTGCCGGTGCTCGTCTCCGGCGGACGACCGACGCGTCGGTCCCCGCCGCTTGCGGAGGTGATGGCGATGAGCCTGCGCGCCGATTTCGGGGTCGCGCCGCGCTGGATCGAATCCCGCTCGCAGGACACCTGGGAGAATGCGGAGGACAGCGCGGCGATCCTGCGCGCGGCCGGCATCGGCTCCGTCTATCTCGTCACCGATGCATGGCACATGCCGCGTGCGCTGCAGGCCTTCACCCATTCCGGCCTGCGCGCGACCGCCGACCCGACCCGGCTCGATGGCTGGCCGATGGCCGCGTTGGATGGGCTGGTGCCCGAGACCCGGGCGCTGAACGACAGCTATTACGCGCTGCACGAATGGATCGGGCGTGCCTATTACGCCGTGCGCGGCTGAGCGGGCGCCCGCGGTCAGCGGCTGGCGCAGCCTCGAGGCGCTGCCCGAGGATGCCGCGGCCCTGTTCGCCCCACCGCTCCGCGAGCGCGTGTTCGCGAGCCGCCCCTGGTATCGGGCAGTCGTCGAGGCGGCGATCCCTACCGGCGCTGAGCCATGCCTGCTGGTCTGCAGCGCGGCCAGCGGTCCTGTGGCCCTGCTGCCGATGCTGCGCCAGGGTCGCTCGCTCGGCAGCCTGACCACGCCCTATACCGCGCTCTATCGCCCGCTCGCCGCGACGGATGATGCGGCCGCCCTGCAGGTGGCCGGCCGTGCCTTCGGCCGATTCTGCCGCGCCTGGTCGTGCGTCCGGCTCGACGCGCTGGATCCGGGCTGGCCCGGGCTGGCGCCGTTCCTGGCCGGGCTCGGCGAGGCCGGGCTCCGCGCGGAGCGTTTCGCCCAGTTCGGCAACTGGCAGGCGCGCACGGCGGGCCTGGATTGGGCCGGCTATCTGCGCGCGCGTCCGGGCGCGCTGCGCGAGGTGGTCCGCCGCAAGACGGCACGCTTCTGGCGGGAGGACGGCGCGGATTTCGAGCTCGTGGCCGGGCCGGACGGGCTTGCCGTCGCGATGGCGGCCTATGAGGCGGTCTATGCGAGGAGCTGGAAACGGCCCGAGCCATTCCCGCGCTTCGTCCCGACCTGGATGGGGGAGGCGGCGGCGGCGGGGATATTGCGGCTCGGCCTGCTGCGGCTCGGCGGGCGCCCGGTCGCGGCCCAGCTCTGGATCGCCTCGGGCGGCTGGGCTTCGGTGATGAAGCTCGCGCATGACGAGGCCTTTGCGCCGCTCTCCCCCGGCACGGTGCTGACCGCCTTGATGATCCGCAGCCTGATCGAGCGCGAGGCGGTCGACACGCTGGATTTCGGGCGTGGCGACGACCCCTACAAGCAGCTTTGGGCCGAGCGGCGGGAGCCCCGGATCGGCCTGCTGCTGATCAACCCGCGCCGCCCGGCGGGCGCCGCCGCACTCGCGCGCCAGACGCTCGGCCGACTGCTGCGCAGGGCGGGCGATCAGGGGCGTCGCGACTTTGCCGCGATTTCGGCGGAGAGGCCGGTCTCGCTCGCCAGGAAGTCCTCGAGCACCGCGCGCTGATCGCCCGCGGGCAGGTCGGAAGCCGGGAGTGGCGCCACTTCGATGGTGCCGAGCACCGCCCGGTATTCCCCCCCGCCCAGGCTGTCGCGCGCGAGAGCGAGCCGATCGCCCAATCCGCCGGTGGCCGGGTGCCCGCGGATCCAGAGCGCGACGGCCTCCACGCGGGGCGGGGTGTCGGTGCGGACGGCCTGCCACCAGGGCTGGTCGGACCCACCCGGATGCACCGTGAAGGTGACGGCCTCCTCTCCGTCATCGACTGCACGACGCCGGGCGGCGAGCAGGGCGCCGACCGCGCTGCCCGAGGGCAGGGTGCGGGTGGTGAGCGTGATCTGCTCGCCGTCGCAGATCAGCCGCTGAACGGTGGCGATTCCGGGACCGGGCGCCCCGCGCGCTCCGTCGGCACGGGTGCAGCCCGCGGGGATGGCGAGCGTTGGCGTGATCGCCACGATGTCGGGCGCCGAGCGACTGGCGAGCAGCGTCGCCACCGCCGGACCACTCGCCGCGACCAGCGCGAGCAGCAGCCCGGCCGCCAGCGCGCGCCCGTCCTGCAGCGGCGAGGCCGGTCGCAACCCCGGGGCGATGCCGATCGGCGGCATCGCCCCGGGAACGTCCTGGCGGAACGGCAGCCCGGCCAGGATCAGCAGCAGTTGCACGGCCACGAAGAACAGCCAGCCATAGAGGATGTGATCGGTCTCTGCCGCCTGTGCGCTGCCCAGCACATGGCCGATCATCACGATGCCCAGTGCGCGCACGCCGTTGGCGATCACGGGCACCACCATCGACGCGGCAAGGAACAGCGCCCGCCGCAGCCAGCTGCGGTAGAGCAGCAGGGCGTAGAGGGTGCCGAAAGCGATCGAGGCGATCAGGAACCGCAGCCCGGCGCAGGCCTCGGCGACCAGGAAGGTCCCTTCGGGGATGTCGATCGTGAAGTTGTCGATCGCGTGGGGGACGCCGAAGACCCCGAGGCCGACATCGATGGACCAGGTGGTGAACCGCTGCAGCAACGGCGTCACGAAAGCGCCGAACGGCACCAGGAAGACGAGATAGAGCAGCGGCGCGGCCATGGCCCGGCAGATCCCCGGGCCGAGCACGGTGAGGAACAGCAGCAGGACGAGGGCAAACGCGGCAAGCTGCCGCGCCTCCATGATCCCGAGCCGTTCGGCGACGAGCCAGGCGAACACCACCGGAACCGCTCCGAGAACGGCAAGCGGCGTCGGCTCCGGCACCAGGCCGCGCAACCGGCCGCGCCGCTCCCAGGCGAGATAGAGCGCGATCGGCAGCACGAGAAAGCAATGATTGTAGGCGGTCGAGCTCTCCCAGACGCCGATGGCGGCGGCGATCTCCTCGTGGAACAGGAGCCCGAGCGCGAACAGTCCGACCGCCATTACGGCGATCTCCGCCCAGGGCAGCGGTTGCACCCGAGCGCCACCCGATGCCGCCGCCTGCTGGCTCATGCCGCCGCCTCCGCTGCACCTGTCCAGGCTGCCGCCGGGGGAAGCAGCGCATCCAGCCGGGCGAGCGTCGTCTCCCAGGCGTAGTCCTGCGCGACGCGGCGGCGGGCGGCGGCGCCGAGCGAGGGATGTCGCCCCGCGAGCACGTCGCGCACCGCCGTCGCCATCGCCGCCGCGTCCGCGGCCAGGAGCAACTCCTGTCCCGGCACCGCCCGCAGCCCCTCGAAAGCGGCCTCGGTCGCGACCACCGGCCGGCCCATCGCCATCGCCTCGAGCACCTTGTTCTGGATCCCGCGCGCGATGCGGAGCGGTGCCACCACGCAGGCCGAGTGGGCCAGGTACGGCCGGATATCCGGGACGCGCCCGGTCACCACCACCCCGGGACCCTCGCCGAGCCGCCGCACCCGGCGGTCGGGCGCGGCGCCCACGACGACGAATCGCAGGGCGGGCAGGGCGCGCCGGAGCAGCGGCAGCACGGATTGGGCGAACCAGGCCGCCGCATCGACATTGGGCCGGTAATCCATCCGCCCGGTGAAGACGATCGCCGGCTCGGCGCCGTCGAACGGGGACGGGAAGCGCCGCGCGGGATCGAAATAGTCGAGATCGACCCCGTTCTCGACCCAGTCGATGCCGGCGGCAGCCTCCGGCGCGAGCTTCGCGAACCGCCGGCATTCCGCCGCCGAGACGAACAGCGTGCGGTCCGCCGCTGCGGCCGCGCGGCGCTCCAGCGTGAGCATCGTCGCCGCCTCCCGGGCCCAGAACAGCCGCGCCGGCCCGCGCGCCCGCTCGCCGTATTCCCCCCATTTCGCGGAATCGACATCGACCATGTCGAGGATGCGACGGAGTCCCGGATGGCGGTCGAGATAGGGCGCCATGGCGGCGGAGAAGACGAAGGCCCGGTCGATCGCCTCGCGTGCCACCACGTCATCCACCCAGCCCGCGAGCTTCGGGTGGTGGAAATACCCCTCGCTCAACGAGCGCCCTGGCCGCAGCCGGAGCAGGGAAGCGAGCTGCTGCCGGCGCGGGTCGAGCCGAACGCAGGCCACGCTCGCGCAGATCCGGCGCAACCGCTCGACATGCACAAGATCGGCAGGATCATCGGCGAGACAGCCGAGATGGACGGCGAAGCGGCGCGCCAGATGCGACAGCATGTGCCAGGCGCGAATCTTGTCGCCCTTGTCGGGCGGGTAGGGGATGCGATGGCAGAGGAACAGCAGCTGGCTCATCCGAGACCTCGCGCGATCGGCGGCCCGAGCAGGTTTGCGACCGGCAGCGGCAGGCGCTTCCAGGCCGCGATGAACAGGCGATATTTCGGGTTGAGCGGGTTGACGTCCGGGATCGACGCACCGGGCCGCAGCCGGTACCGGTAGTGCAGCGGCTCCGGGGCGAAACCCCAGTTCTTCTTGAAGGCGAAGGCGCCGGTGCCGACCTTGCTGCGGCCGAAATCGAACTCCCGCGCGCCGCGCGCCGCCGCCCGACGCATCACCTCCCAATACATGAAATCGTTCCCGGCGACGGCCCGCGCCGCCGAGGTGCCGCCCCCGTAATATGGGAGCACCGTGTCCCGGTGATAGAAGTTCAGCACCGCCGCGACGGGCGTTTCCCCGTCGAGCACGGTGACCACGTCCATGCTGCCGCGGAATGCCTCGGCGAGCAGGCGGAAATAGCGGCGGGAGAAGACCGGGGTTCCGAGATTGCGCACGCTCTCGGCATAGATGCGGTGCAGCCCGTCCACCTCGCGACCGGCGACGGAACGGAGCCGGCGCTCGATCCCCTTGCGCACCATGGCGCGCTGCTTGCGCGGGATCGCCTTCAGATTGACCGCGTCATCGCCGGTGATCGGCCGGCGGAACGTCACGTAGAGATCGGGCCGCGCCGGCCATTCCGCGGGGTCGAGCGCGTCCTCCGGCAATGGCGCGGGCAGGCGCAACTCGACCGCGCTCGCGCGCGCATCGGTCATCAGCGCGGCGGCGGCGGCGGTGAGCGCCGCCAGGCTCTCGCGATCGGCGGCGAGGGGACCGCCATAGACGCAGAGCGGGCTCGAGATCAGCGTGTTGCCGAACAGGGCCGATTTCACCTGGCCGAGCGGCAGCACCCCCGTCACCGCCCCGTCCTGCTCGGCCATCAGGTAGTGCGCGCGGTGGCCGAATGCGCGCGCAACCACGTGCCGCCAGGCGGAGAGGTGGAAGAAGCTGCCGCCCGGTGCGGCGGCGACGAACCTGTCCCAGGCGGCGTCCCCCGCATCCTCGAGCACACGGCAGGTGGTTGCCACCGGCGCTAGCCCAGCAGGACCTGCGGGAAGGCGCGGTCGACGCGCCCCCAGGCGAAATCGCGCAGCAGCGCCTCGATGCGGCCCTGCATGGCGGCGAGGTTGAGATAGTGGCGGAACCGCGCGCGCAACGGCGCGGCGACCCGCGGCTGGCCGGGATCGATCTCCCAGGGATGGAAGTAGAAGATCGCGGGCGCGCCTTCCCGGCGCGCGAAGCGCCGCAGCGCAAGGCGGGACAGCGCGTAGGGGAGCAGGCGGAAATACCCGCCCCCGGCGCAGGGGAGGTTGCGGCCGCGCAACCGCAACGTGGTCATCGGCAGCTCCCACAGGCCGGACCCCGCCGGCCGGTACGGCAGCCGCGGCGCCGTTGGCGCGCCGTAGAGATCGTGACGGATCGGATAGACGCTCGAGCTGTAGCGGTAGCCCTCCTCGGCGAGCACGGCGAAGGCCCAGGGATTGGCGGCGCCGATCGAGAAGGTGGGCGCGCGATAGCCGATCACCGCCGCTCCGGCGGCGTCCTCGAGCACGCGCTTCGCGCGCCGCACGTCGGCGCGGAACGCCTCCGGCGTCAGCCGGTCCGCGCGCTCGTGGCCATAGCCGTGACTCGCGACCTCATGGCCGGCGGCGAGGATGCGACGCACCAGGGCGGGATGCCGCTCGGCGACCCAGCCGAGCGTGAAGAAGGTGGCGGCGATCCCGGCCTCGGCGAACATCGCGAGCACGCGGTCGGTATTGCTTTCCACCCGCCGCGGCAGCGACTCCCATTCGCCGCGCGCCGATCGTGCCGGCGAAGGCCTGCACCTGGAAGTAATCCTCGACATCGACGGTCATGGCATGGCGGAGGCCCGCCGGTGCGTCGGCGGCCGGTGCGCCGGGCATCAGCCGCGCACCCGCGGCCCGATGACATACGCGTTGATCAGCTCGCGCAGGCGGCTGAACAGCGCTTCCCGCCGCGCGACCAGCCGCTCGAGCGCCTCGATGCGGCCGAGCAGCTCCGCATTCGGCGCGGACGGCGTCTCGCAGGACGGTTCAGGTTGGTCCGGGCCGCGAAGGTCGTCGTCGAGCTCGTTTGCGGTGATCTCCACCAGGTCGCGGTCGATCGCCGTGCGCGCATCGAGCGCGCCGTGCAGCAGCACCCGCGCGCAGAGCCGGTTGATGCGGCGCGGCGTGCCGCCCGAGTGGTGATGGATCGCCGCGAAGGCGTCGTCACTCCAGGACGGCGTGCCGTCCCAGTCGACGCGCCGCAGCCGGTGCTCGACATAGGCGCGGGCCTCGCCACGGTCGAGCGGCGCCAGGTGATAGGAGGCGAGCACGCGCTGGCGCAACTGATCGAAATCCGGACTAGCCATGCGGCGGCGGAATTGCGGCTGCCCGAGCAGGATCGTCTGCAAGCCCGCGTCGGCGCCGTCGGTGATGTTGGACAGCATCCGCAGTTCCTCGAGCGCGGAGGGCGGCAGGCCCTGCGCCTCGTCGACGATCAGCAGGCAGCGCCGTCCGCTCGCGCGGTGCTGGCGGAGCCCTGCCTCGAACTGGCGCGAGGATCGCCGCCTTGTCGCTGCCCTGCACCGGTGCGCCGAACCCGGCAACCGCGAGCCGCAGCAGGTCGTCGCCCGAGATCTGGGTGATGGCGATCCGGCTCACCGCATAGCGCGCGGGATCGAGTTCGCCGATCAGCCACTCCACCAGCGTCGTCTTGCCGGCACCGACTTCCCCCGTGATGATGACGAATCCCTCGTTCTGCGCGAGCCCGTACCGCAGATGCGCGATGGCACGCTCGTGCTCGCGCGAGCGATAGAAGAAGCGGCTGTCCGGCGTGAGCTGGAAGGGAATGCCCGAGAAACGGTAGAAATTCTCATACACGGCGGTGCCTCGAAGCGGATGATCAGAATTGCTTTTGCAGGGCGACGACGAACATGTTTTCGCTGAACCCGCGACCCTGGAAATCGGACGCACGACTGTTGAAGCTGTACTGCGCGCTGCCGGTGAGCGTCGGCGTGAACCGCTTCGTGAGCGAGGCGGTGACGCCCCATAACCCCTCGCTGCCGCCGCCGATCGGGGTGCGCGTCCCATAATCCGCCATCAGGGTCGAGCTCAGCAGCGGGCCGAGCTCATGCGTCCAGCTCAGCATGCCGATGGTGCCCTTGTCGGATGGCTGGGCGGTGGCCGGACTGGTGGTGGCGACCAGGGTGCGGCTCTCGCGCTCGATGCTCGCCGCGAGCACGTCCCGGTCGAGCAGCCAGGCCGCGGTGGCGGAGAGCCGCTTCACCCGGTAGAGATCGGTCTCCAGTCCGAAGAAGCTGCTGCCGAACAGCAGCGGCGCGTTGCTGGTGCTCTCGAGCGGGTTGCCCGTCTGATCGAGATTGGAGAGCAGCAGCGCGCCCTGCAGCTCCTCCTGCGTGGTCGCCAGCGCATCGGAATAGGTGCCGAACAGCCGCAACCGCGCGGTGACCTGGTAGGTGGCGTCGACATAGGCCGAGTTGATCCCGTCCCGATGGCGATACTGCAGCACGATCCGGCTGTCCGGATTGGGGTCGAGACGGGTGCCGATGGCCCAGACCGCATCGTCGATGCGCACCGGCGTGATGCCGGCGTAATGCACCTCCTCGTAGCCGAGTTCCCCGAGCAGCGCGATGGTTCGCGTCACCGCATAGGCGACATCGTCGGCCGCGAGCAGCCGCCGCGCGCCCTGCAGCACGCCGGTGCCGGTCGATTGATAGGCGTCGATCTGCACGGAATCCTGGAACCGTCCGAGATTCTCGCCGGTGACGTAGTACAGGAACTCGCGCGTCGTGCTCACCGAGGCATTGCCGTAATTTCCCGGGAGTGCCGCCGTGCTGGCGAAATCGCCGGTCGTCGCGCCGGCCGGCGTCGACGTCGCGCTGTACAGGTAGGACGCGCCCAGCTGGAGCGTGCCGTTGGCGCCGAAACTGTGCGAGAGGTAGGGCGTGACCGCGAAGGCGGTCGCCTGCGTCTGGTCCTGGCTGGGCAGGACCGTCGTGCCCTGCGCCGCCGCCGTGCCGTAGCGCGAGAACTGCGTGATCAGCGCCTGCGCGCGAACGAACACCTGGCCGGGCACCAACGCCGCCGAGCCATCGGCTTCAAGGTTCTGGTTCAGCCGGTTCTGCCCGGAGGTGAAGGCGTAGATGTCGTATTCCGGGCTGTAGTCCAGATTGACCTTCAGCCGGTTGGTGTCGCCCACGACGGTGACGCCCGGATTGAGGCCGGTGATCAGGTCGGCGGCGCGGCCGCCGCTCCGCGTCGGCACGGCATCCGTGAAGGTCTCGGAGATCTGCGCGCTCGGCGTGACGCGCCAGGCCGGTTCCGTGACGCCGGGCGCGATCGGCTCGCCGAAGGCATCGGCGAGATAGGCGCGCAGATCGCCCACCCGCGTGCTGACCCCGGTGAGTGGCAGCAGACCCGGGCTCGCCGGCGCGGTGGGCGCCGGAAAGCCGGATGCCGGCGCCGGGTTCCCGCTCGCGCTGCCGGCGCCGCCGGCGCGTGCCGCCACTGGCTCCGGAAGCCGCGATCTGCGCGCGCGCGGCAACGGGCGCGCAGCACACGGCCAGCATTGCCAGTCGGACGCACCGGCGACGCGCCTTGAAGCCGGTTCGGAAAACGCGCGAAGGGCGCATTTTCCAAACCGGCGTCGGAGGGAAAGGTGCCCCTCGGCGCATTCCAAACAGACTTTCAGCCCTGGCCGACAGCCCGCGCATCGCTCACGTGTGTCCGCTCGATCCGTAATAGGCGCCGAAGCTGTAGCTCATCTGCGCCTGCGCCTTGTTGAGCAGGAGCATGAGCGACGCGCAGGGCCGCAGCAGGTCGATCGTGGCCTCGAGCTCGCTTTGCTGGGTGAGCTCAGCCTCGACGACGATGACGGCGTGACCGACCGCGTGCGCCATGCCGCTGGCGTCGCTGGTCGAGAGGCAGGGTGCGGTGTCGAGCACGACGATGTGGGATGGAAGGGCGCGGGCGAGCCGTTCCACCAATGCATCGACCGGGCCGGCCTCCGCCGGCGTGCCGGCGATCGTGCCGACCGGCAGCACCGCGAGATGCGGCAATTCGGTCGGCACCACGAGCAAAGCGGGGTCGAGCGCCGGATCGATGAGGTCGCGGAACCCGAGTTGCCCCGCCAGACCGAGCGCCGCGCTGAGCGAGGTCTTCTTCCTGTCGGCATCGACCAGAAGGACATCGTGCCGGGTGGAGATCGCCAGGGTGCCGGCGAGGTTGAGCGCCGTGAAACTCTTGCCCTCCCCCGGCCGCGAGCTCGTCACCATCAGGATGTTGGCGGCCGGCAGGCTTCCCCCGTGCTCCTGCTCCATCGCCCGCACGAGACGGTTCTCGGCGATGCGGAACTCCTCCGAGATGCGGGTGCGTCCGGCCGCGCCGGCGACGAGCCCGGTCGCCTCGAGCCGCGCGCGCGTGACGGGCGGCAGCAGGCTGGCCCGCCGTGGCTGCGGCAATGGCGCCGAAGGCGCAGGCGGCCGCGGCCCGACTTCGTTGAGCCGCTCCGCCGCACGTTCGATCAGATGCACGATGTTCGTCCCCGTTCAGGCGCTGAGCGTCAATCGCATGATCCGGATGGCGAGCCCGGCATAGACACCGACCAGCAGCAGCAGCGCCACCGCAGCCAGGATTATCGGACCCGCACGCGCCCGCGACGGTGTGGCGGTCAGCATCGAGAGGACGCCGATCACCGGCAGGTCAAGCGCCCCGAGTTCGACCGCGGTGCCGAACGAGCAATCCATTCGCGCGATCATGAAGGCGGCGGCGCCGCCGCAGCCGAGCCCGGCGAGCAGCACGCCCGAGACCAGCAGCAGGCGCTTCGGACCGACCGGATTGCGCGGCAATTGCGGCGGATCGACGACCTGCACCGTCACCTTCGAGGTTCCGCTGCTGGCGGCCGACGAGATCCGCATCGCCTCGCGGCGCACCAGCAACTCCTCGTAGTTCTTGCGCAGCACGTCGTAGTCGCGATTGATGTTGATGTATTCGGCCTGCAGCCCGGGAGCCGCGCGGGCGACATCCTCGAGACGATGCTGCTCCTTCACCGCGTCGCCGTATTGCCGTTCGAGCGAGGCGACCTGCGTCTCGCTGTCGATCAGGCTGATCTTCAGCTGGTCATAGACGGGGTTGGGCAAGCCGCGCGGCGCGCTGCCCGGCCGGGGAGCCGGCGCCGCCGCGGCGTGCGGGCTTGCCCGCAGCGCCGCCACCAGGTTCCGTGCCGCGATCACATCGGGATGCTTGTTGGTGAAGGTCTGCTGCAGCTCCTTGAGCTTGCGCTCGGCGGCGACGAGCTCGCTGTCGCCGTCAAGCGCGCCATTCGGCCCGAAATCGCTCGCGAGCGTCGGCGGCGTGTCGGCCAGCTCCTTCTGCAGCATGGTGCGTCGGGCCGTGGCATCCTGCAGCTGCCCCTGCAGCGTCCGCACGTTGGTCTCCGCGACATCGAGCCGCGACTGCCCGCCATCGGCGCCCGGAAGCAGGTCGACGTACTTGGCGCGGAAATCGGCCCGCCGCTTCTCCGCCTCCTGCAATTTCCCCTCATAGGAGCTCAGCTGCTGCTGCAGGAAGCTCTGCGCGTTCTCGATCTCGCTGCGATTGTTCCCGGTCCGGCTCTCCACGAAGATCGCGAGCACGGCCTGCACGACGCTGTAGGCCAAAGCGGGATTGGCATTGCGGTAGCTGATCGTGAAGATGTTGCGCGTCTGCGGCACCACCTTGATCTCGCGCGCGAGCACCTCCTCCAGGCGCTGCTCGTCCGCGGGCCCGGTGATGGTGAGCTCGAGATCGGTCTTGGAGATCAGCTGGGCAAGATTGGGCCGGCTCAGCAACGTGCGCTGCAGCACGTCGAGCTGGCCACCCTCGACGCTGTCGATCGCGATACCCTTGAGCAGCGGCGTCAGCACCGCATCGGCATCGACATAGAGTCGCGCGCTGGCCTCGTACTGGTCGGGGATCGACATCACCCCGATCCAGCCCAGCACGCACACCGCCCAGGCCATGCCGAGCGCCACCCAGCGCTGCCGCCAGGCGAGGCGCCCGTATCGCTGCACCAGCGCCTTGAGCAAATGCATCGCCGCGCCCTCAGAACCAGCTCTGCGGAATGATCAGCGTATCGCCAGGTCGCATTTCCACGTTCTGGCCGATGTCGCCGTCGCGCATCAGATCGCCCAGGCGCACCCGCAGGGTCTCCTGCTTCCCGCCGACCCGGCGCACGATCACGGCGCTGTTGCCGGCGGCGTATTTGGTCAGCCCCTTCGTCGCGATCATCACGTCGAGGACGGTGAGGTGGTCGGTGAAGGGCAGCGCCTGCGGCTCCACCGCTTCGCCGATCACCCGCACCTGGCGATCGAACGGTCCGATGAAGGACCGTACCATGACCGTCACCGTCGGATCCTTCACGTACTGCTTGAGCGCCTCCTGCACATCGTTTCCGAGTTGCGTCGGCGTCTTGCCCGCCGCCTGGATGTCCGGCACGAGCGGCGTGGAGATGCGGCCGTCGGGCCGCACCGGCAGATCCTCGACGCTGAGCGTCGGCGACTGATAGACGAAGATGCTGAGATGATCTCCCGGCCCGATCACATATTCCGATGACGGCCCGCTGGGGGCCGCGGCGGCCGCGTTGATCGTCGGTTTCGGAGCGCAGGCGGCGAGCGATCCGAGAGTGAGGATGAGCCAGAACAATTTGGCGTGGCAACCTGCCATCGTGACGTTCCTCCAGGCCCGCATAGCTTCCTCGATCCCAGGCTCCGCGCGCCAGCGATCCCAACGCAATTTCAGCGGTGTTCCGCTCGCGCGCTGGACGCCTTCCTCACTGTCCCGCTCCCGATGCGGCGCGGGAGGCGCCGTGTCAAACATATTTACGGTCGCGATATAGCTTTACCTGCTCGACACCGGGTGCGTAAAGGCCTCACGCAAGTCTTGGAGTTCACGGATTGGCGGAACTGGTCTGGCGATGCGGAATTGCGATCCGACCAGCCAAGATGATGCGCCGTGTGTCAGGTTTCTTTACGGGTCATGAACCGCGAGTGGCCGCGTGTAGCGAAGTGGTTACCAGCCATTTCAATCAATGGCTGTAATCATTTTCGGTGTCGCGGAACATGCAGACGTGCAACGTGAACTTGACAACCGCGAAAGGGTGGTTATGCTCCGCGAACAATAGCTGGTCGTAACAATGACTGGCCGTTCTGAGCACTGGCGGACACTCGGCGGTTTTGCGCGCAAGCGGCTTATGGGTATGATCTTGAAAGCGCGAATGCGCAACCGGCAACGGTGTGTGTGTACAGTCACAGAATTTCGCTGAAGAATATGGAAACAAGCTGAAGAACGTGCCGGGGAATATCCGGCGGAGAGCCTATTCCGTTGCGGTTTTTACGGCCTCAGAGCCGCATGGTTCCAGGAAGGGGGAGTCATGATCTCCATGTTCGGCTATCGCCTGCAGCGCGAGATGCTGGCTATGTGGATCATCGAGTTCACGCTGTGCTCATTGCTGCTTGCGGCACTGCTCACCCCACTCGCGCCGGATGTTCCGCTGCGCATCGTGCAGAGTTCGGCACTGCTCAGCCTGACGATCAGCCTCTCGGCGGTGGCGATCGGCCTCTACAAGCACGACCTCTGCGTGCAGACGCAGCGCGTTCTGGTGGCGACGCTGGTCACCGGCGTGTTCGCCCTGCCGACGCTCGTGCTGGTCGGCGCCGCCCTCGGGCTCGATCGCATCGTGCATGGGCGCGTACTGTACTGGGCGTTGCTCGTCCTGCTTGCCTGGCTGGCGCTGCTGCTGGTGGTGCGCACGGCTTTCGCGGCGGCGGTGCGGCGTGACCTGTTCGTGCGCCGGCTGCTCGTGGTGGGCGCCGATGCTGCGCATGCATCGGCGCTGCTCAAGACGCTGCCGCGAGGGTTCTTCACGCTGGCTGCCGCCATCCCGGCGGTGCCCGGCGCGGCGAATTTCCCGTCTGCCGCGAGCTTGCGCCGACAGCGGATTTGGGGCGTGGTGATTGCCGACGGCGCATCGCCCGAACTCGCCAACGAGCAGGCGCTGCTGCGTTGCCGATTCGAGGGCATCCACCTGCTGCGCGAGGTCGATCTGCGCGAACAGCAGACGCGGCGCGTCGATCTCGATCGGCTCGAGCCCGACTGGCTGCTGCGTGCGGACGAGGCGCCGTGCAGCCGGATTGCGGAAATCATTCGGCGCACCCTGGATGTCGCGATCGCGACCATGCTGCTGGCCCTGACGCTGCCGGTGCTGTTGCTGGTCGCGGTGGCGATCAAGCTCACCAGTCGCGGCCCCGTCCTCTATCGGCAGGAACGCGTCGGTCTCTACGGCACCAGCTTCATCCTGCTCAAGTTCCGCAGCATGCACGTGGAAGCGGAACGGGACGGACCGATCTGGGCGGCCCAGCGCGACACGCGGGTGACGCCGATCGGCGGCTTCATCCGGCGCACCCGCATCGACGAGTTGCCGCAGCTGCTGAACGTGCTGCGCGGCGACATGCGGCTGGTCGGGCCGCGGCCGGAACGCCCGCATTTCGTGCGTCAGCTGGCGGCGCAGATCCCGTTCTACGAGGACCGCAACTTCGTCAAGCCCGGGCTCACCGGGTGGGCGCAGGTGAATTACCACTACGGCGCCTCGACCGAGGACGGGCGGGTCAAGCTCTCCTACGATCTCTATTATCTCAAGCACCGCAGCCTGCTGGTGGACATCCTCATCCTCATCTCCACGGTGCGCGTGATCTTCTTCCAGGAGGGCGGGCGGTAGTCCGATGACTCCGTTCCGCCTGCTGCAGACCGGATGTGCGGCGGTCTATCTCGTCGCCGGCATCCTGATCCTTGTCGGGACGCGGCCGCGCCGCACCGGCGTGCTGCTCGCCGCCGGGTGCCTGGGGACGGCCTTCTGGGCCGCGGCGGAGGCGGCGATGCCGCGGACCGTGCCGGCGATCGCGCTCGACATGCTGCGCGGCCTCGTCTGGTATTGCTTCGCGCTGCATTGCTTCCGCCGCGCGACGGAGGGGCGCGAGGCCGGCGGCCTGTTCACTCTTCTTGGGCTTGTGCTCGTCGCCGCCTCGGCAGGCACGCTTGGCCTGCTCCGTGGCGACACGCTGGCGCTCGGCGCCCGGCTGGTGGCGCCGCTGGCGATCGGCATCGGCGTGGCGACGATGCTGCTGCTGGAGAACCTCTATCGCAACACGCCCGAGGACCGGCGCTGGCACGTGAACCTCGCCTGCATCGCGTTGGGGCTGTTCAGCGCCTACGACATCGCGCTCGCCGCCAATACCGAGCTCACGGGCCGGCTGTCGCTGATCATGCTGGAGGGACGCCCGGTGGTGGTCGCGTTGCTCGCGCCGCTCCTGGTGGTGACCGGTTGGCGGAACCGAAGCTGGTCGACCGCGATCCATGTTTCGCGAGCGGTGGCGCTGCACAGCGCGACGCTGATCCTGAGCGGCATTTTCCTGCTCAGCCTGGTGGTGGCTGGCGAAACATTGCGGGCGCTGCATGCCGGCTGGGGCAGCGTCGCGGAGATCAGCCTGGTCTTTGCCGGGCTCGGCGTGCTCGGCATGTTCGCCACCACCGCCTCGATCCGCTCGCGGCTGCGGGCGCTGGTGATCGACCATTTCTTCGTGCACCGCTTCGACTACCGGGCCGAGTGGAGCAAATGCCTGAAGGTGCTGTCCGTCTCCGGCGTCTATTCGGCGCTGCACGCGCGCGTCATCCGCGCTGTGGCCGAAGTGGTGGACAGTCCGGGTGGCATCCTGTTGCTGCGCGAGCCCGGCGAAAGCGTGTTCCACTGGGCGGGCTCGCTCAACCTGCCGGCGGGGACGGTGCCGCTGCCGCCCGAGCATCCGCTGATCGGCCGCCTCGAAGCGGGGGACGCGATCGAGACCGGCGATCTGCGCGAGGATGGCTACCCGGAGGTCTGGCTGGCGGTGCCGCTGCAGCAGGAGGAGGCGATGCTCGGCCTCGTGCTCCTGGCGCCGCCGCGGGCCGCGTTCCGTCTCGACGCCGAGGTGTTCGAGCTGCTGCGCATCGTCGGCCGGTCCGCGGCGAGCCACGTCGCCGAGCAGCAGGCCAGCCAGATGCTGCTGCAGGCCCGGCAGCTGCAGGAATATGGCAAGCGATTCGCCTTCGTCGCCCATGACATCAAGAACGTCGCCGGGCAGCTCGCAATGCTCCTGTCGAATGCCGAGGCGCACATGCAGGACCCCGAATTCCAGCGCGACGTGCTGGTCACGGTGGGCGCTTCGGTGCAGCGCATCGGCGCGCTCCTGAAGCGGCTCGAGGCGCAGCCGGACACGGCGAGACACATGCTCGAGCCGGTGGCCCGGCTCGAGGCGCTGGTTGCCGCGATGCGGTGCCTCGGCCCGGTGCCGATCACTCTCGAGCATGACCGCCTGCGGGGCGCGGTCGCGATGGACCCGGCCGCCTTCGACACCGCCGTCACGCATCTCCTCACCAACGCGATCGAGGCTTCCACGCCGGCGGCCGAGGTCGTCGTTCGGGTGCGTCATGGCGCACGACGGGTGACGGTGGAGATCGTCGACCACGGCTCGGGGATGACGGAGAGCTTCATCGGCACGCGCCTGTTCACGCCGTTCGCCACCTCCAAGCGCGGCGGCAGCGGCATCGGCGCGTTCCAGGCGCGCGAGCTGCTGCGGACGGCCGGCGGCGACCTGCGCGCGATCAGCGAGGTCGGCAAGGGCACGATGATGCAGCTCGTCCTGCCGCTCGCGGAGCGCGCGATCCCGCAGCCACTTCCCCTGACCGCGTGACGGTGACCATGGCCAAAGCCAAGCTCCTGATCATCGAGGACGATCCCGGATTGTGCAGCCAGTATCGCTGGGCGTTCGGAGGGTTCGACGTGGTGATCGCGCAAACCCGCCAGCAGGCGGCGGCGGCGGTACGGCGGGAGAGCTTTCCGGTCGCGATCCTCGATCTCGGCCTTCCGCCGGATGCGGACGGGGTCTCCGAGGGGTTCGCGACGCTCGAGATGCTGACGCGCAGCAGTCGCGACACCAAGGTGGTCATCGCGACCAGTCACGCCGATCGCGCGCACGCGCTGCACGCGGTCCGGCAGGGCGCGTATGATTTCTGCGACAAGCCCGTCGACGTGGCGCTGCTCAACACCATCGCCTCGCGGGCGCTGCACGTGCATGCGCTGGAGGCGGAGAACAAGCGGCTCTCCGAGGCGCTGGCGCCGATGCCGATCAAGCGGATCATCACCGCCAACGATCTGATGCTGAAGGCCTGCCGCGACGTCGAGAAGCTCGCCGCCGCCAACGTGCCGGTGCTGCTGCTGGGCGAAAGCGGCACCGGAAAGGAGGCGCTGGCGCGCGCGCTGCACGATCTCGGGCCGCGCGCGCAGCAGCCCTTCGTCGCCATCAATTGCGGTGCGATTCCCGAGAACCTGCTGGAAAGCGAGCTGTTCGGCCACGAGCGCGGCGCCTTCACAAGCGCGGTGCGACAGACGATCGGCAAGGTCGAGGCGGCGGATCGCGGCACGCTGTTCCTCGACGAGATTGGCGACCTGCCCTACTCGCTGCAGGTCAAGCTGCTGCGCTTCCTGCAGGACCAGGTGATCGAGCGCGTCGGCGGGCGCCGCTCGATTTCGCTCGATATCCGCGTGGTTTCGGCCACCAACCGGCCGCTGCAGGAACTCGAGACGCAGGAACGGTTCCGCCAGGACCTGCTGTACCGCCTGAATTCAGTCACCGTGCGCATTCCGCCGCTGCGCGAGCGGTTCGGGGACGCGATGCTGCTCGCGCGCTATTTCCTCGGCCGCTTCAACCAGGAGTACGGGCGACAGATCCGCGGCTTCACCGCCGCCGCGGTGAGCGCCATCAACGGCCATTCCTGGCCCGGCAACGTGCGCGAGCTCGAAAACCGGATGAAGCGTGCGGTGGTGATGTCGGAGAGCCGGATGATCGACGCGGCCGATCTCGAATTGTCGCCCGACGGGTCGGCGGACGATCTCGACCTGCGCAATGCGCGGCACCGCGCCGAACGCGAGGTGGTGCAGAAGGCGATCGCCCGCAGCAACGGCACGCTCGTCGATGCCGCGAAGCTGCTCGGAATCAGCCGCCCCACGCTCTACGCCATCATGGAAGGCCAGGGACTGCCGATCCGTGGCGTGCGCGCAGGCGATCTCGCCGAGGCGTCGCCGCCATCCTTGCTGGAGGAATGAGACATGCGCCGATCGATGGTCGCGGTGCTTCCGGTCGTGCTTGCCGTGATCGGCGGCTGGCCGCTCACCGGCCATGCGAGCGATCCGCTCGCGCAGGCGCGCTCGCTGCTGGAGAAGGGTGATACGCGCGCCGCTCAGCTGGTGCTGCGCAACGTCGTGCGGCAGCATCCCGACAATGCGGAGGCGCATTACCGGCTCGCGCTGACCCAGCTCGCGCTTGGCGACCCGATCGCCGCGGAGCGGGAGCTGAAATCCGCCGAGGCGCATGGCTATGACCGCCAGGCGGTGCTGGCGCCGCTGGCGGAGAGCTATTTCGAGCAGAAGCGCTACGGCGATCTGCTGCAGGAATTCAGCCCCGACGGGCTGCCGCCGAACACCGCCACCGAACTGCTCGACCGTGCGCTCGGCCGCCCAGCTGGCGCTCGGCGATGTCGAGGCGGCGCGGGCGAGCGCGAGCGCCGCCGAACGGCTTGCACCGGACGCGGCCGAGCCGGCCGTGGCGACCGCCAAGGTGGCGATCGCGAGCAAGGACCTGGGCCTCGCCATGCGCGAGCTCGATCGCGCCCTCTCGCACGACCCCAAGCAGCCGGATGCGCTGCTGCTCGAAGGCGAGATCATGCTGGGGCAGGGCAACCGCACCGGCGCGATCGCGAAGTTCGACGCCGACCGTCGCGGCCGCCCCCGACCGCGCGGACGCGCGGATCATGCGCGGCGAGCACGCTGCTCGAATCGGGGGACGATGTCCGCGCCAAGCAGGACATCGACTTCGTGCTCGCACGCCAGCCGGCGAACGGCCGGGCGGTGTTCCTGGATGCCGTGCTGCTGACCCGCCAGGGCCACTATGCCGAGGCGGACGCCGCGTTCCAGCGCATCGGGCTGCTGCTTCCGGCGCTGCCGCAGGCCTATTTCTACCTTGCGATCACCAAGATCGGCGCTCAACCAGCCGGCGCAGGCGGCGGACGCGATCGCCCATTTCCTCGCCCATAATCCCGGCGATCCCCGTGGGGAGCTGCTGCAGGGGCAGATCCAGCTCAACCTGAAGCAATACGATGCCGCGATCGGGACGCTGCGCGCGCTGGCCGGCGCCGGCAAGGCGGATGCCACCGCCTATGACCTGCTCGGCCGCGCCTATGCGCTCTCCGGGCGGATGCGAGAGGCGTCGGAGGCGCTGCAGCGCGCCGCGCAGCTGTCGCCGCAGGATGCCGGCATTCTCGACCGGCTCGCCGCCGCCGAAGCCCGGTCCGGCAATGCGGGCGAGGCGGAGAACGTGCTGCAGCACGCGCTGGCGCTGGCACCCAAGGCAGCCGGCACCGGAGCGGCGCTGGTGATCGCCGCCATCGACGCCGGCGATTACGCCCGGGCGCAGACCGCGCTCGATGCATTCCGTCAGCAGCAGGGCGACAGCGAGACCGCCGACAATCTTGCCGGCCTGCTCAAGCTCTCGCAATTCGATCTCGCCGGCGCCCGGGCGGCGTTCGAAGCGATGCTCGTCCAGCACCCCAACTCCGTCGTCGCGCGGCTCAACCTCGCGCGGGTGGCTGGCTTGTCCGGAGACGTGGCGGGGCAGCGCGCCGCCTACGAGGCGATGCTTGCCAAGGACCCGGGCAATCTCGCGGCGCTCACCGCCATCGTCCCGCTGCTGCTCGATGCGGGCGACGCGGCGACCGCGCGGCGGCTGGCCGAGGCGGCGCATGCCGCGCATCCGGACGATCTCGAGCCCACCCTGGTGCTGGTGCAGATCGATGCGCGCGCCGGCGATCCCGACGCGGCGCTGGGACGCATCGCCCAGGCGCTGCATCAGCAGCCGGAGAACCTGACCCTGCTGCAGCTGCAGGCGCAGGTGCAGGCGGGGGCGAACCGGCAGTCGGCGGCGGAGGCGACCGACCGGCAGATCCTCACCATCGACCCGAAGCAGCTCCAGGCGCGGCAGGCGCTGGTCGCCATGCTGGTGCGGGCGAAGGATTTCGATGCCGCCCGCGCCGCCATACGCGAGGGGTTGACCGCGATGCCGGGGAATCCCGAGCTGATGAACGCGCGTGTGCAGACGGAGGTGGCGAGCGGCGACCTTCCGGCCGCGCTCGCCGCCGCCGATGGCCTGGCGAACGATCCGATGAACCTGCCGGCGGCGCGGATGCTGCGCGGCAACGCCTATCTCGGCGCCAATCGTCCGGCCGATGCCGCCGCCGCCTATCTCGCGGCGCTGAAGACGGCGCCCAGCCTGCAGCTCGCTCTGGCCGCCGCCGCCGCGCTGGAGACGGCAGGTCAGCCGGTGCAGGCGCACCAGGTGGTCCAGGACTGGGTGGAGAAGCACCCGAACGATGCGACGGCCAAGGCGGTGCTGGCCGGAATCGAGATTCGGCAGAATCAGCTCGACGCGGCCGGTCGCGACCTCGAGGCGGCGCTGGCCATCCGCCCCGACGACCCCGGCGCTCTCAACAATCTCGCCTGGGTCGACCAGCAGCGGGGCAATCCGCAAGCCGCTACCATCGCCCGCCGGGCCTTCTTCCTCGCGCCCTCCCCGGCCACCGCCGACACGCTCGGCTGGATCCTGGCGACCGGGTCCGATCCGCGCGGCGCGCTGCCGCTGCTGCGCCAGGCCGCCGCCGCCGCCCCGTCCGATCCGCGGATCCGCTATCACCTTGCCTATGCGCTGCGGCTGGACGGGCAGAAGGACGCGGCGATCGCGCTGCTCAAGGTGCTCGCCGCGGACAAGGCCGGCTTCGACGGCCAGGCGGATGCGCGGAAGATGCTGAGCGACATGACGGCCCAGAACTAAGACCGGCCGCTATCCGGCAGGCCCGCATGCGCCCCCTCCGGCTGCTCACCTTCACGACGCTGTTCCCCAATCCGGAGCGGCCGAATCACGGCATCTTCGTCGAGAACCGGCTGCGCCACCTGCTCGGCACCGGCGAGGCGGTCAGCACCGTGATTGCGCCGGTGCCCTGGTTCCCGAGCGGATGGCACGGCTTCGGCGGATGGGCCGGGCACGCGCGCGTGCCCGCGGCGGAGCGGCGGGACGGACTCGAGATCATCCATCCGCGCTTCGCCGTGATTCCGCGGATCGGCATGTCGCTGTCGCCGGCACTCCTCTATGCCGCGGGCGCGCGCGCACTCGGCCGGATCATCGCGACCGGCGCCCGCTTCGATGCGATCGACGCGCACTACCTCTATCCCGACGGCGTCGCCGCGATCCGGCTCGGGCGCCGGTTCGATCTGCCCGTCGTGCTGACGGCGCGTGGCTCGGACGTGACGCAGCTGCCGGGTTACGCGCTTCCCCGTCTGCTGATCCGGCGGGCGATCGCGCGCGCCGATGGGATCATTGCCGTGAGCGAGGGGTTGCGCCGCGCGCTGCTCGCGCTCGGCCCGGTGCCGGGCGGGGTGACGGTGCTCCGCAATGGCGTCGATCTCGACCGTTTCCGGCCGTTGCGGTGCGGCGCCGAGCGCGAAGCGGTGCGGCAGCAGCTCGGGCTCGACGGCCCGACGCTGCTGTCGGTGGGAGCGCTGATCCCGCGCAAGCGGCACGAACTCGCCATCGCGGCGCTGCGGGAGCTGCCCGAGTGGCGGCTGCTCATTCTCGGCGAGGGGCCGGAGCGGGCACGGCTCGAGGCCGCGGCCGCCGCCTCCGGCGTCGGCGCGCGCGTTCGCCTGCTCGGCGGCAAGCCGCATGCGGAGCTGGCGCGCTTCTACGGCGCCGCGGACGCAATGGTGCTCGCCTCGAGCCGCGAGGGCTGGGCCAACGTGCTGCTGGAGTCGATCGCCTGCGGCACGCCGGTGATCGCGAGCGACATCCCGGGCAATACCGAAGTGGTGCGGCGGCCGGAGGCGGGGCTGATCATGGCGCAGAACACGCCGGCGGGCCTCGCCGCCGCCGTCCGTTCGCTGTTCGCGGCACCGCCGCGCCGTGCCGCGACCCGCGCCTATGCCGAGCAGTTCGGCTGGGAGGAGACGAGCCGCGGTCAGCTCGCGCTGTTCCGCCGGCTGCTCGCCGCGCCGCGCTCAAGCTCAGGGGTGAGTGCGTCGCAACCGGCCGCGCGCGCGCGCTGAGAGCGCATGCAATCCCTGCCACCCGACCGCGAGGAGCCGCCGCAGCGATGCCGGCGGCGCGAGCTCCGCCCAGAACAGCATGGTCTCGGCATTGGCGAGTTCGCGCTTGTAGCGATCGTCCCCGGCCAGGAAATCGTAGCGCTCCGCTCCGGCCCCGAGCGCGTCCTCGATCGCCAGCAGATGGCAGATCAGGCCCGGCTTGAGCTGGGCATCGGCGCCGGAATAGTCGAAACCGCCCTGATAGGCATAGACGCGGCCAGCGAAGCGGAAATTGTAGAGATATCCGATCGCGCGCGGGCCGGCGCTGATGCGCAGAAGATCGACCTCGCCGCGCGGCAGGGCGCGGGCGATCAGCGCCCGGTGGAAGCGCAGGAGGCGCGGATCGGCGAAGGCGCCGGGCCGGGAGCGGGCGGTCCAGCGCCCCTGGTGCAGCTCGGCGAGCGCGGCAAGGAAGCGCTCCGCCTCGGCGCAGTCCGCCGCCCGGTCGATCCGCAAAGGGCCCGATTCGGCGTGGCGGCGGACGGCGCGGCGGAGCTGGCGTCGCAGATTGGGCCGCAGCCCGGCGAGGAATCCGCCCGCCTCGCGCACCCGGTCGAGGTCGATGAAGGGCGCCGCCCGGGCGCTTCGGGTGACCGCCGCAAGCCCGGCGTCGCGCCCGGCGGCGAGCCAGGGAGCCGGCACCCCGCTCAGCACCAGCCTGGCGTCGAGTGCGCGCGCCGCGCACCGGCAGGATCGCCATGGCGGCGCGCAGGCAGGCGGCAGCGTCGCCCTCCTCCGCCAGCAAGAGCCCGTTATGCTCGACGAACAGCGCATCCCACGCCGGCCGTCCGCTCTCATGCAGCAGCAGGGCGGAGCGGCGGCGATTGAACAGGCCGAGCGCCGCTGTCCCGCCATTGCGCTCGGCCCGCAGCACCAGGGGATTGTCGAACCGCTCGGCGGCGAGGCAGCCGACCCAGCTCCAGCTCTGGAAGAAGCTGCATCGCACGCGCGCCTGGAATTCCGTCCATTCGGCACCGAGCGTGTCGAGACTGGCGATCGGCGCGATCGTGATGTGGAGCGCGCCGGCGGGGGCGTTCCGCGACGTCGATGCATTGGATCGAGGCGTCGACCGGCTCACCGCTCCCCCGGGCGAGCGGAGCACGCCAGGATGGCGCCCGCAAGCGCGGGCCGCCTTTGCCTCCAGGGGGTCGCGATCACCATTTGCCTCGTCCTGTGGGCGGGGCTCGCCCGGGCGGCGGACCCGCCCGCCGGGACCCTCTGCAGGCCGGCGATCGATGCCGCCGAGAATGCGATGGTGATCCCCTCCGGGCTGCTCGGCGCCATCGGCCGGGTCGAGAGCGGCGTGATGGACCCCGCGACCGACCGGCTGGTCTCCTGGCCGTGGACGATCGACGTCGAGGGGGTGGGCCGGATGTTCGCGAGCAAGCAGGAGGCGGTGACGGCGGTCGCCGCGCTGCAGGCGGCCGGGGTGCATTCGATCGATGTCGGCTGCATGCAGGTCAACCTGCAGCAGCATCCGGCCGCCTTCGCGAGCCTCGAGCAGGCCTTCGATCCGGCGGCGAACGCCGATTACGCCGCGCGGTTCCTGCGCCGGCTGTTCGCCGCCACGTCGAGCTGGCCGGCGGCGGCGGCGGCCTATCACTCGGCGACGCCGAGCCTCGGCGCGGCCTATCGGAGCCGGGTCCTCGCGGCATGGGGCGTGGCGCCGCCTCCGGCCTCGAGGCCCGGGCCGATCGGTCCGTTCGCCCCCGCCTCGACGGTTTACGCCGCGTTCGCCCCGGCGACCGAGGTCTATGCCGCGTTCCCAGCGAAGGCGGCGGTGTTCGGTGCGTTCGCCCGTCCGGCGGCTGCGGCCGCGCCGGTTCAGGGCGTGGCGAGCAGGCCGGGCGCGGCCTCGCGCATGCTCGCGAGCGTGGCGCGGAGCCCCTCCGCCAGCCGATAGGACGCCCGCAGCCCGAGCAGCGACGCGGCATGATCCGGCGCCCCGCGGGAATGGCGGATGTCGCCCGGCCGCGCCGGCCCCTGCTCGATCGCGGGCGTCCGGTCCAGTGCTTCGGCCAGCAATACGGCCAGATGACGGATGGACACCGCCTCGCCGGTGCAGACATTGGCGATCTGGGCGGCCGTATTCCGATGCAGCCAGGCCATGGCCGCCTCCAGGTGCGCCGATCACGTCGGCCACGAAGACGAAGTCGCGCGTCTGCAAGCCGTCGCCATGGATCGGGATCGGCCGACCCTCGAGCAGCCGGCGCGCGAAGATCGAGATCACCCCGCTATAGGGCGAGGCCGGGTCCTGGCGCGGGCCGTAGACGTTGAAGAAGCGCAGCCCGAAGCTCGGCACGCCATGCACCCCGAAGGCGACGCGTGCATGCAGCTCGGAGCCGAGCTTGTCGGCGCCGTAGGCGGTGAGCGGCACGGTGGGCGAGCCCTCGCGGGCGGCCGCCTCGCCGAGATCCCCATAGACCGCCGCGGAGGAGGCATAGACGACCGGGATGCGCCCGGCGCGGGCGGCATTCAGCACCGTGATGGTTCCGGTCTGGTTCACCCGGTGGGTCTCGACCCAGTGTTCGTTCCCGCGCGCGACCGACGCGATCGCGGCGAGATGAAAGCAACCGTCCACGCCGTCCAGCTCGGCACCGACGCCGGCCGGATCGGCGACATCGCCGGTGACCAGGGTGGCGGCCGGGTGGAGCTGGGCGGCTCGGCCGGTCGAGAGATCGTCGAGCACCCGCACGCCATCGCCGCGGGCGATCAGTGCGTCGACGAGATGGGAGCCGATGAAGCCTGCGCCGCCCGTCACCAGGTACCGGCGCATCACCCCAGCCAGCGGAAGAGCCGGTAGAGCAGAACCCAGAGCGTGAGCGACATGACGGTGATCAGCGGCAGCGCCATCAGCCACGGGAGACGGGGAGGGACCGCCCCCGCCCGACGGGAACCGAGCCACAGGCCGGACAACCGAGCTCCGCTCCAACGGCCGGGGCGCAGCGCGTCGGGAGCGGTGAGACCGAATCGACCGTCGTTGCCGGGCTCTGTAGAGCCACCATTCATCGGCTACCACCCGTGCCAGCCCGGTGCGCGGCCGCGATCGACAAATCCACGTGGCCGGTCCGAGTTGACCGATATTACGGATGGATCAGGAGCAGGTTTAAGCGTTGATTCGCGTGATGGTGTGAAATGGCGAAGAAATAACGAAGTTGTTGCGGCGGCGCGTGAGGATCGGCCCTGATTGCGTAACCGGCCTGATCACCTTCCGCCCGGATGCTGGTCGGCCGACACTCTGCAGGCAATTCGGCGTGCATTACCCGACCAGGTGAAATCCGCCGCCTCCAGCCGCGCGCGCGCCGCAGCCCCCAAGCGGTCCCGGAGTTCACGGTGCTCGGCGAGGAGGCGGATCGCGCGCCAGAACGCCTCCGCGTCGTCCGGCAGGAACAGCAACGCGGTGCTGCCGTCCTCCAGCACCTCGCGGATGTTCGGCTGGTCGGGGGCGACGATCGCGCAGCCGGCCGCCATGTAGTCGAACAGCTTGAGCGGCGACGCGTAGGCAGTGGCGCGGGGCTGCAGGGCGATGTCGAACCGGGCGAGCCTGGCGGGCACCTGCTCGTGCGCGACCAGCCCCTCGAACCGGACCCGGTCGCCGAGGCCGAGCTCCGCCGCGAGCCGCTCGAGTTCCGCGAGCGCCGGCCCGGTGCCGATCAGCTCGAGCCTCAATCGTGCGCCGGCGGGATCGCCCGCCATGCCGCGCAGCACCGTGTCGAGCCCGTGCCAGCCGCGCATGAAGCCCACGAAGCCGAGCGTCACGCCGTCGTCGTCGGCGCCATCGGCCGGGCGCGGCACCCGCGGCGGGAAGCGCGCCAGCACGACCCCGTTCGGGACGACCGCGATCCGTTCGGCGGCAACGCCCAATTCCGCGACGATCTGGCCGAGCGCCTTGGTCACGGCCAGCACCCGCCGCGCCGAGCGCCAGGTGAAGCGCTCGACGGCACCGGCCAGGCGCTTGAGCCGGAGCCCGCCGAACGCGGCCCGTTCGGCGGCGAGCGGCGCGTTCACCTCGAGATAGAGCGGCGCGCCGTGGCAGCCGCGCCAGCAGCGTGCCGGCGAGGTGGTAGAGGCTGTAGCGCTCGTAGACGAGGTCGGGACGGAAACGGCGCCAGGCGCGGAGCAGCCGCACATAGGTCGGCACATTGTAGGCGAGCTCGGCCATTTCGCCGAGCGAACCGGGAAGGATGCGCCGGATCAGCGCCACCAGGCGGCTCTCGCCGCCAAACCCGGCCTCGGCGTAGAAGCGCGGCCCGACCACCATCACCTCGTGGCCGGCGGCGCGGAAGGCGCCGACCATCTCCTCGATGTGGACGGACTGGCCGTCGCGCGACTGCACTCGATGGCTGTAGAGGATCCGCATCGCCGGGACCGGGTCAGGCCGGCTCGGGGACCCGCCGCCGCGGCGCGAGCGGCACCGGCTGTGGCCGCGCCAGGGCCCCCGACCGCGCGAGATGGTTGAGCAGCGCGACGGTGAGCGCAAACAGGTAGTAGTGGAACGGCTGGAAGGCGATGCCCACGAAGGCGCCGCCCGCCAGGTAGGGAATGGCGGAGAGCAGCAGGGCGCGCGCGAGGTCGCGCATCCAGGCGAGTTCGGGGATGTCGCGCGTGCGCCGGATGATCCGCCAGGCGCTCGACAGGAAGGTCAGGAGCATCAGGCCGAAGATCGCCGCGCCGACGAAGCCCTGCTCGCCCAGCACTTCGAGATACATGCTGTGGAAGGCGCGCGCCTGCTCGACGATCTCCCGTCCGTCAAGCTCGTAACTCACGTTGTCGATCCGGTAGGCGTCGAACCCGCCGCCGAACGGGTGCGCCAGGGCGAACTTCCAGGTCCACTCCCACACCGCGAGCCGCGTCGAGGCCGACTGGTCGGCGGCCGGCGCGGCAATGGTGGCCATCCGCGCCTCGTAGCGATCGCCCATCAACGCGGCGAGGCTGAGGCCGAGGGCGAGGAAGGCCGCCAGCAGCGCGATCTTGTGCTTCGAGCTCCACCAGAAGGCGCCGGCGAACAGGCCGAGCGAAACCAGCCCGGCCCTGGCATAGGTGCCGAGCGTTGCCAGCACCGCCACCCCGGCGAGGCCGATATGGACGAGGCGGATACCGCGCAATCTGGGCGTGATCAGGCTGTGCTTCCGCGCCCATCCGAGCAGCGGCAGAATGGCGACGCAGGTGATCGCGAGCGTGCTGCTCTCGCCGAGGCCGAAATTCCCGCTGATCAGGCCGAGCTGGTAGTCATAGCCGCCACCGCTCACCAGCGTCTTCAATCCGAACGCCATCGCATGGGCGGAGACCGAGAGCACCAGTACCAGGACCGCCGCCTCGATCTGGACCCTGGAGCGGAACATGAAGGGTACGAAGGCGGAGAACAGCACGGTCTTGTAGGCCCAGTCCCATTTCGCCCAGGCGGCGTCCGGCACCACGGCCCAGGTGGTCGTGAGGCTGATCCAGAGGCCCCAGATGATCGGCAGCACGATGCCGGCGCGCAGCCCCGGCGAGGCGCGGCGGTCCAACAGCAGGTAGCTGCCGAACGCCGCGGCGCCCATCACCAGCGACACGGGCAGCGAGCCGACGATCGCCGGATCGACGACCTGTGGTGCGAACATGTCGACCCAGAGGTAGCCGAGGCCGAAGGCGAAGGGCGCGCCCAACCCCATGGCGAGCAGCATCGCCCAGACCGCGAACAGGAAGAGGCCCTGCACGGCGGCTCAGTCGCGCCGCGCGCGCCCGGACCGGTCGGGGACCGCCGGATTCCGCTTCTCGCCGATGCGGGTGAACCATGGCAGCCTGGCATCGAGGCGGATGGCGCGCCAGACGACGATCGCGACGCCCGCGCAGCTCAGGAAAACGGCCAGGTTGTCGATCATGCACGTGCCCCCGATCGCTCGCCGGCGAGGGGCAGTCTAACGCAACACCAGCCAGCGCAACACCGGCCAGACCGGAATTCGGTCTGGCCGGTAAAGTTGCTCGCCGACGAACGGGCCGGAGCGCGCTGGCCGGGTATGGTCAGTGGGCGGGGCCGGAACGCCGGGCAATCCGTTCCGGCCCCGCCCGAGCTCAGCGATAGCCCTGCGTCCAGCCGGTGTTCTCCTCCACCACCTCGCCCTGCGGCGTGCGGTGGGAATAGACACACCAGTATTCTGTGTCGCCGGCTCGAGCGCCGTGATCTCGTGCTCGACCCCGGCGCGGATCAGGAGGTGGCCCGGCGCACGCACCGTCCGCTCCATCGTGTGGCCCTCCGGCAACTTCGCCATCACATGGATCGCGCCGGTGAAGACGATCGTGGTGTGATCGAAATTGTGCGCGTGACCGTGCGTCACGTCGCCCTGCCTCGGCAGCTTGTTCGGCCGGATGAAGACGTTGCCGCTGACCCATTCCATCGCCGGCCTCCGATCAGGACGCGGCGACGGCGCCGGTGCCGCCGACGACGAACAGGTTCTTGGAGTAGCTCTGCTTCGCCCCCGAAGAGTCGGTTCCGGAGCAGGCGACGGTGATGAAATAGAGCTGGTTGCCGATCGTGCCGGCGACGGTGATGGCGCCGGTCGCCCCGTTGATCGCGAACAGGCCCCCCGACGTGTTGGTGAGCGAATAGCTCGCGCCGCTCAGCGGCTTGCCCATCTGGTCGTAGCCGGTCGCGGTGGTGACCGCGGTTCCCTTGGCGGCGCCCGCCGGGAGGACAAGCTGCGTCGCCAGCGGGTTCACCATCAGCCCTTGGTAGCTGGGCACGTCCGGGTTCGCGTAGGACGGCCCGGGCGGATTGACGAGCGGCGCCCCGGTTGAGGGGTCGGTCGCCGGCGCGCCGGGCCATGTCGTGAGCGCCGCGTTGCCGCCGCCGTCCGCGACCGTGGAGCCGGAAGCCGCCTGGAACCACGAGGCCTTGGGCAGATTGTAGAACCGGCTGCTGCCGACCGAGACGGTCGCAACCGCGCCCGTCGTCGGGCTCACGCACGGGCCGCCTCCGGGCATCCCGAACAGGTTGACCGCGGTGACCGAGCTCGTGAGCGCGCCGGGCGGGCAGGTGTTCAGGAACGTGCAGCCGCTGATCGCCAGCGTGTTCACCGGCCAGAGCTGGTTCGGGCCGCCGTTGGTCGGCTCCGTGCAGAACTGCACCATGTTGCCGTCGTTGTTCGGGTTCGGCCCCTTCATGAACGTCGTGCCAGAGACCGCGACCTGACCGCCGTCCGGCAGATCGAGGTTGGAGCTTCCGCCGGGGCAGCCGTTCTCGCCGTCGATCAGGACGCAGTTGGTGATCGTGGTGCGCTTGGCGCGCGACTTGAAGGCGTGAACCTGCGCGGTGCCGAACGAGAGCACGTTGGTTGCGGTGACGCTGCTGACCCCGCCGATATAGATGTTGTGCGTCAGCCCGCCAGCGCCGTTCCCGCACATGGCGACCACCACGTTTTCGAGCACCACATGGTTGCCGATGCTGCCGTCCAGGATGCCATTGTCGCAATCGTGCACGTAGCAGTCCCGGATCGTGGTGTTCCCGAATGTCTGGTTGACCATGTAGATGCCGCCAGCATTCCCCTCGCCCTGGTTCATGTTGGAGACGTTGCAGATTTCCAGGTTCGCGAGCGTGAGGTCGAACACGTTCTTCATGATCCCGCCCTGCGCGGCGCCGCCGGGGCACTTCCCCTTGAAGTCGAGCAGCGTGCGCGAGGAGGGCGAGACGCCCTGCAGGGTCATCGGCCCGGGCGGCCACTGCTGATTGGAGCCGTGGCCGATCTGCGCGCGGTTGAAGTCGTTGCTGTAGTCCTGCGGGTAGAGGACGCACGTCATGCCGGCATATTTCGCCGGGTCGGTCCAATAGGCATCCATCGCCGCGTTCCAGGTCGGGAAGTCGTATCCCGCGCCGGGACCGACCTTGACCGTGGGGCCGACCTTCGCGGCGATCGCCAGCGGGAACTCGGCGGTGCAGACTGTGGTGCCGGCGGAGTTGATCGCGGTGATGACCAGCGTGTCTGTCTGCGCCGAGAGATAGCTGAACGAAACCTCCGCCGTCTGTGCGCCTGACGATGCAATGGTGTAGCGCGGGCAGTTGGTCCCGTACGGCTGCTGGATCGGCAACGCCGGCCCGAGCAGCGCAGGATCGTCCTGGACCTCATCGTTGAGCACGGAGATCAGCCATTGCGCGGGCGTCATCCCGGCCACGGTGACTGTGCCGACGACCCCATTGGTCATCGAATTGTCGAGCGAGGTGGAGAACGCCGCGCTCATCTCGGATGCCGGCAGGACGGTGCCCTGCGCGACGACGATCGGGACAGTCTGCGTGTAGGTGGTGCTGATATCCGCGACGGTCACGGGGATGGTGTAGGTTCCCGCGGCGAGCGGTCCGGCGACCTTCACCTGTCCCGTGACGGTGCCGACCGTGAACAAGCCCGTTGGCGGCGCTGCCGAGCGACCAGACATAGGTGTTGTCCGCATTGGCCGCCGCGAGTTGGCCGGCGACGCTGCCGACCGACGATGCGGTGCTGATGGCAGTGGGCGTGAAGAAGATGTGCGATGCCGCCGCCTCATGCGCGACGGTGATGGTGAGGTTCTGGCTGAACGTCGCATGGCCGCCGGCGGCCGCGGTCAGGGTGATCGGATAGGTGCCGAGCGGCGGCACGGTGCCGTTTGCCAGCGTCAGCCAGAGGTAGTTCGGGTTGAGCGCGAAATGGCCGCTCGGATCGGCGAGCGTGAAGTTGCTGCTGCTGTTCTGCTGCCGTGACGGGTATTGCCCCGCCGCGTCAAAAGCCTCGATCTGGATGATCTTGCCCGGATTGTTGTCGGTGAAGGTGTCGTCGGTCAGCGCGATCACGTTGGTCGCGGTGACCGGCAGGCTCACGTTCTGGCTGAAACTGTTGACCGCGCCCTGGCACTGCACGGTGAAAGTCAGCGTGCCGCTCCGCGTAGGCGGCGAGGCTGCGCCCATACGCCACCGAGACGAGCCCGGTCTGCGGGTTGATGGAGAGGTCGCTGTTGTTCGAGAGGGACCACACGAAGGGACCGGCATTTCCCCCGCTCTGACGCGCATTGCCGATCGGGGCACCCTGCGTCATGGCCGAGCCGACCGGCCGGGTGCTGAAGGTGATCGCGCTGATCGGCGCCTCGGAGCCGCCCCCGGAGCCGCCCCCGGAGCTTCTCGTCACCACGTTGATCGGGTTCGAGATGGCGAGCGGGGCGCCGCCGGTCGGGCCGCCATAGACCCGCACCCGGTCGACCCCGGAGGGGGCGACGACATTGCCGGTCCAGGTGCCGTTGCTGACGGCGCAGGCGACCCGCGCCCCGCAATCGGTCCCCTGCCTCGCGGGGCAGAGATAGACGGTCGACACATTCTGCGCCGAGCCGCCGACCGCGAACGGCACGCCGGCGTAGAATGGTCCGCTCGGGGTCGTGACGGAGGCGGAGGGAGAGTTCTGGGGTGACATGGCGATCCCTTCGGGCTGCGACGGCTTGATCCGCGTCCAGGAAAAGAATCCTGGATAACAGCCGCGTTGTCGCCTGGGATGTGACAACGGCAAAGGGGATAAGGACGGCGAAAGGGGGAAAAGCCGCCTCAGCTGGCGCGAAGCAGCTCCCGCACCTCCGACCAGTTGCTGCTTCGACCGTTCATCTCGGTCGTGAAGAAATCGAGGAACTCCTCGATCCAGGCCAGAAAGCGGTCGAGATCGCCCGCGTTGCGCACGTAGGGCGTGTTGCCGGCTTCGAGCGACGGGCTGTGATAGGTCAGCACGAACACGCGGTGCCCGACCGCGTGCATGTGGCGGACCAGCCGCTTCGCCTCGTCGATCGTGATGCCTTCCGGGGTCAGCTTGATGCGCTCGAGCAGCCCGAGCCGGGCGAGCATCCAGGGGATATGGCCGCGCTCCGAGAAGCGGCCGAACGCCGCGGCGGACAGGGCGTGCGGTGCCCCGGCGGCGCGGCCGACCACCGCTGCGGAGATCGGCAGCTCGAGCAGGCTCCGCGCCGGGTCGATCCAGTGCGGCATGGCGGAGAAGTGGCGGAAGTCGGGGCCATCGCCGCGGCGGAAATTGTAGTAGGGCACAACGCTGCTGTCCGCCTGGTAGCCGAGCTCCCGCAGGATGCCGGCGGTGTGACCGCCGATGCCGTAACGACCGGCCCGGAAGATGCGCGGCCGGCAGCCGAACGCGTTCTCGATTTCCACGGTGAGCACGCGCATCTTCGCGAACTCCACCTCCGGCGGCAGATTGCGCTGGAAGCTGTTGCGCGCCGAGATCTGCTCGACAAGGGGCGGCGTGACCCAGGGGTGCAGCTGGGCGCCGATGTCGCAGCATCCGTCCTGCAGCAATTCCCGCAGCGGGTCGCGCCCCTGCGGCTGGGAAGCGACCGGATAATCCACCATGTAGGTCGGCACCACGCCGAAGCGCTCGAATACCCGGTGCGCGCGGTGCTGCGAGCGCATGGAGGTCACCGCCGAGGAGTGGCTCGAGAACGGCCGGCTCCAGTCGAAATCCTCCTCCGCATCGATGGTTGTGACCAGCAGCGGCTGATCGAGCGCAGCGAGCGTTCCATGCACGTCGCTCCGGCCAGCGCTCGCCGGCGGCCGAGCCGGCCAGGCTGCGCCGGGCGCGGACGAGGGGGTGCCGGCCCGGCGCGGTTGCAGCACGCCGGCGAAGCGGCGCTTCAGGCCCAGCACCGGTTCCGGCAGCCAGGCGGCGGCGAGGTTGAGCCCGATGCGCAGCGATCGGCGGCCGGCGAAAGCGCGACGGAACAGCATCCGGGCGGTGGCGAGATCGCGCTCGTAGAGGGCCTGACGCGCGAACTGGAAGACGATCTCGATGCGCCGGCGCTGCACCATCGCCGGCGGCAACCGCAGGCGCCGCTCCAGGCTGTCGAGATTGTGGAGTGACGCGCGCATGAACCGCGCCGAGTTGGCGGAGATGCCGATGCCCCGCGTGTAATGCATCAGCGTCCGCTGACAGGTGACGATCCGCCACTTCGACGCGGCAAGCCGGAGCCAGAGATTGTAATCCTCGACGCTGATCAGCTCGGGCGACTTGTCGAAGCCGCCGAGCGCCTCGAACACGTCCCGGCGGAGCAGCACCGACGAGTTGACGATCCAGTTCCGCACCCACAGATCATCAAAGCCGAGCACTGCGGGCACTCTGTCGGTCCGGTGATCGGGGAGGCAGTGGATCAGGCCGATATCCGGCTCCGTCGCGAGGGCGAGCTGGACCGCGAGCTTCTCGGGCTGCCACCAGTCATCGGCGTCGAGCAGCGCGAGCCATTCGCCGCGCGCCAGCCGGGCGCCGAGATTGCGCGCGGTCGCCGGCCCTCCGTTCGGCTTGCTGATCAGCCGCACCGCCGGCTCATACGCCCGGACCACCGGTCCCGTGTGGTCGCCGGATCCGTCATCGATCACCAGGACCTCGAGCGGTTTCTCCGTCTGTGCGAGGGCGCTCTCGATGGCGCGGCCCACATAGGCGGCGGCGTTGTAGGCGGGAATGATCACGCTGACGCTCGCTGCCATGACCGGCTTCCAGCACAGGCATCGGGCTTGCGCAATCACCTGGCGGCGATCCCGGATCCGCCGCCGGGCCGGCGCGCGCAACCCGATTCCAGATCGCGCCGAACCATCCTACACTCCGCCTCGGCGCCGGGCGTTGGGGGGCGCACGGGAGGCCCGCTCGCAATGGCTCTGGTCAGGAAGCGCATCCTTGTCACCGGCGGTGCCGGATTCCTCGGTTCGCATCTCTGCGAGCGGCTGTTGGCGGACGGCGCCGACGTGCTCGCGGTCGACAACTTCTTCACCGGACGGCGCGACAATCTGCGCCACCTGCTCGCCGACCCGCATTTCGAGCTGCTGCGTCACGACATCACCTTCCCGCTGTATGTCGAGGTCGACCAGATCTACAATCTCGCCTGTCCGGCATCGCCCGTGCATTACCAGTTCGACCCGGTGCAGACCACCAAGGTCAGCGTCCTCGGCGCGATCAACATGCTGGGTCTTGCCAAGCGGGTGAAGGCGCGGGTGCTGCAGGCTTCGACGAGCGAGGTCTACGGCGATCCCACGGTGCATCCGCAGCCCGAGACGTATCGCGGCAACGTCAATCCGCTCGGCCCCCGCGCCTGCTACGACGAGGGCAAGCGCTGCGCCGAGACGCTGTTCTTCGACTATCACCGCCAGCACCGGGTGGACGTGAAGGTGGTGCGCATCTTCAACACCTACGGGCCGCGCATGCATCCCGATGACGGGCGGGTGGTGTCGAACTTCATCGTGCAGGCCTTGCGCGGCGAGGACATCACCATCTACGGGGACGGCCGGCAGACGCGCTCCTTCTGCTACGTGGACGACCTGATCGAGGGGCTGATCCGCATGATGGACACCGAGCCCGACGTGCAGGGTCCGATCAATCTCGGCAACCCGCACGAGATCACCGTGCTCGAACTCGCGCGGCGCGTGATCGAGATGACCGGATCGGCGTCACGGCTGATCAACCGGGCGTTGCCGCAGGACGACCCGATCCAGCGTTGCCCGGATATCGCCCGCGCCACGGCGACGCTCGGTTGGGCGCCGCGCGTTCCGCTCGATGAAGGGCTCCGCCAGACCATCGCCTATTTCGATCGGCTGCTGGGCGAGATGACCGCCCTGCCCGCGGGCTGAAGCGGCCGCATGCTGAGCCGCTTTCGACGCCTTCCCGGCAAGGTGTTCGCGCAGCTGCGCCTGCTGCGCGACGACCCGGAGCGCTTCGGGCGCAATCTTCTGCAGTACACCAACCCGAAGCGGTTCGAGGCCGGGCTGGTCGACATCCTGCGCCAGCCGCCGCTGCAGGTGCAGATCACCGCCGGCCTGCCCCCGGCGCTCAACGTGCTGCAGCCAAGCCTGAACCCCGATGCGATGACCGGCGGCCCGAACACCATCGTCCTGCTTGCCGCGCTGGTGGCGGAATGCGGCGTCAAGGTCCGGATCACCACCACGAGCCCGGAGCAGACGGATCGTGCCTGGTTCACGCGGCACGTGACGGAACTCCTCGGCCGGCCGGGACCGGACCTGGAGATCGCTCCCGCCGCCGCGCCCGGTGCCCCGGCCGGCATCGGCGCCGACGATCTCTGGCTCGCCACCCATTGGACCACCGCGCAGGCGCTGCGTCTGGTGCTGCCGCGCATGCGGCGCGGCTGGTTCCTATACCTGGTGCAGGATTTCGAGCCCGGCTTCTACGCGTGGTCCAGCAACTACGCGCTCGCGCTCGAGACCTACTCGATGCCGCACCGCGCCATCATCAATGAGCGTCTGCTCGCCGAATACCTGCTTCTGCAAGCGCCCGGCCTCTATGCCGATCCGAGCTTCGTCGCCACGCGCTGCATGGTTTTCGAGCCGGCCGTGGACCGCCGCGTCTTTCGCCCGCCGGCCGGTGCGCGGGAGATCGGCAGACGACGACTGCTGTTCTACGCGAGACCGACCAATCCGCGGAACCTCATGGGGCTCGGGCTCGAGGCCCTGCGGATGGCGGTCGCCGCGGATGCCTTCTCCGGCGAGTGGGAGTTCCTCAGCATCGGCGCCCGCGGCAGCCTGCCGGAGCTGTCGCTCGGCCGCGGCCACCGCCTCCGCCCGGCGGCGTGGGAGAGCTACGACGCCTATGCCGAGACCCTGCGCCGCGCCGACATCCTGCTCTGTCCGATGCTCTCCCCGCACACCAGCTATCCGGTGCTGGAGATGGCGGCTTGCGGCGGGATCGTGGTCACCAACTGCTTCGGCCCCAAGACCGCTCCGGTGCTCGCCCGGCTGTCGCCGGACCTGATCGGCGTTGCGCCGACGTTGCAGGGTTTCGTGGACGGCATCCGTGCCGCCGCGGCACGTCCCGCCGACACCCGCACGGATCGGCTCACCCTGCCGTCGCGCTGGGACACCGCCCTGCAACCGGCCGCGCATTGGGCGGCGGCGGCGGTGCGCGAGGCGAGCCCGTAGCGCTCGCCGGCCGCATCCCGAGCGGTCAGGGGTCCGACTCCCGCCGGCTCCCGGCGCTTCCGGGTGAGAGGTTTCCTTTTGGACCCGGATTATTGACTTGCACCCCCGGCGAGGCAACCATCCGCGCGCGCCGCATGTTGCTGGGTTCGCCCCGGCGAATTTGTCGGTCAGGGCGTTGCAGGCTCCGGAGAGGAAGAAGGAACAGCGAAGATGGGGATCGGAATCAGCGAAGAGGACCTCTACGTCGCCACGCTGCTGGACCTCTTCAATCTGCGATTTGGCCCGTCCCTGGCTGACGATCCGCACGCTTCCAACTACGGCGGCGTGGCCGAGATGGCGGCGCTGCAGCGCGAATTCCAGATCTTCAGGGAAGGCCGGCCATTCGTCGAAAGCGCGAAGCTGCTCGGGCTCGGAGGGCTGGCCAACAACCCGATGAAAAACTGGTGGTTCGAGCAGCTTGCCAAGCTCCCCCATTTCGAGTCGGACCGGCCGGACGAAAGCGGCGACCGGCGCATCGTCAAGGCGCTGATCACCAATCTCGACCAGGCGCGGCCGCAACCTTGCCTGATGCGGGCCCATGACGGACGCGCGGAGGGCGCAAGCCGCGTCCTGGTCTCGGAGCGATCGAGTCCGCTGTTCTACGTCGACGATCTGGACTACCTTGTCATCTCGCTGCCGATGCGGCCAAGGGCCCGCGCGCGCCGGGAATGATGGTGCAGTTGGCCGGAGGCGAAGGCGAGCCGTCGCGGCCGGACGCACCGGACGAGGATCCGGACACCCTCCGCGGCCGGGTCGAATCCTACTACACCCGCAAGGTCACGCAGTTCGGCCCGACCCCGCCCGGTGTGGACTGGACGTGCGCGCCGACGCAGCGCCTGCGCTTCGTGCAGTTGCTGAAGCTGTGCGATTTCGGTGGCCAATTCTCGCTGAACGACCTTGGCTGCGGCTACGGCGCCTTGCGCGGCCATCTCGATGACCGTCACCGGGACTGCGCGATCGATTATCTCGGAATTGATCTCTCGGATGCAATGATCCGGCACGCGCGCCGGCGGTGGCGTGGCCGCAGCGATGCCCGCTTCGCCACAGGGCATGCAAGTCCGCGATGCGCCGACTACTCGGTGGCAAGCGGCGTGTTCAATGTTCAATTGCACCCGTCACGCGAGGCCTGGGAAAGCCTCGTCGCGCGCACGCTCGACGATCTGCACCGCACCAGCATACGCGGCTTCGCCGTCAATCTCATGCAGGAGCCGTTGAGCGGCAGGCCCGGTCCGGTGCGCCTCTATGCCACGACACCCGGACCATGGGCCGCGTATTGCGCCGACCGGTTCGGTGCCCTAGTGGAGGTCGTCGGCGGATACGGAATGCGAGAGTTCACGCTGCTCGTCCGGCGCGGCAACCGCTTGCCCGCGATCGCCCGCGATCTGTCGTGCGTCGTCCAGCAGCCGCTCGTAGATGCGTGCGCCGGTGACCGCGATTAGCCGCTCGGCGCGGGCGAGCAGCGATGCCGCCTCGTCGCCGTCGTGCGCCCCGGTGATCAAGGCGCGGGCAAGGATGATGCTCGCGCGGCATTCCGGAAGCCGGCCGCTGCGCTCCACCGCGCTGGCGAGCGCCGCGCGCGCCACGTCGATGGCGCGGCGGGTCTGACCATCGCGATCGAGGCAATCGGCCAGGTTCGCCAGGATTTCGGGCTCGACCTCCGTTGCCACGCCGGTCTCGCGCAGGAAGTCGAGCGCCCGCGTCAGCGTGCCGATGGCGCCGGCATGATCGCGCGCAATGGCCTGCGCCATGCCCTGGCAGGCCAGGGAATAGAGCCGCATGTATGGACTGTCGTGGCGCGCGGCGATCGCCGCGACATGGGCGGCGTGCTCGGCGGCCAGGGCAGCATCCGCCAGGCACCAGGCGAGATCGACCCAGCCGAAATGCGCGACGAACTGCACCGTCGGGTCGATCCAGCCCTTGATCCCGATCATATGGTCGAAGCAGGCCCGCGCCGCTTCGAACTCGCCCCGCCGCACCAGGAGGCGTCCGCGCAGGCTGATGGTCCAGTGCTCGACGTTGTAGCCGAGAAACTCGTGATCGGAGTCGGTGACGCTCGACATGCAGGCGAGTGCCGCATCGCTGGCGGCGAGCGCCTCCCGCAGCAGGCCCGCCCAGCCATATCCGTGGCTGAGCGCCGCGTGCAGCGTGGCGATCCGGCCGATATCGCGCTGCGGCTTCGCCGCCGCGATCGCCTGCCGGATCGACGCCACGTAGTCGTCGGCCTTGCCGCCGTTCACCTGCGCCATGCGCGCATCGACGAACAGCAGCAGCGGGACGATCGAATCGTCGATCTCGCGGGCCCAGACCAGCGCTTCCTGGACGAGCGGACTCGCCTCGGCCACGGTCAGGCCTTCGCGCCAGCCAAGCTGCGCGATCCGGCTGCTCGCCTCGATCCGCAGCTCATCGTTCTCGCGCGAGCGCGGCTCGGCCGCCATCAGCATCCGCACCTTGCGCCAGTGCCGGGTCGCCTGCGCCGGGCTGGTCGACGCCGCGCGCCGCGCCGCGCGCGCCGCGTAGCGGGCGGCGCCGCGCCGATCGCCCGTCTCCTCCAGATGATGCGCAAGCAGCGCGGCGAAATCATCCAGGCGGTCGGCATGAAAATGCTCGATCGCCCGCGCCACCGCGCCGTGCAGGGCACCGCGCCGGGTTCTGAGCTGGGTTGAATAGGCGACTTCCTGGATCAGGGGGTGGCGGAACCCGTAGGCGATGCCGTCCTGGCCGGCGATCGAGTTCACCAGCCCGACTCTGCAGAGGTGATCCAGCGCGCGGTCGACTTTCCCGGCTGGCTGCCCGGCGACGCTCAGCAGAACCGGACGCTCGAATTCCTTGCCGATGATCGCGCCGATCTGCAGGATCTCGCGCTCGGCAGCGGGCAGCATGTCGATGCGCGCGCCGACCACCGCCTGCACGGTGCCGGGCAGCACGCTCGCGCCAGCCGCGGTGCCTCGCCGATACCGGCCGCGTTCCCCGGACAGGATGGCCTGGTCGGCCAGGGATCGGACGAGCTCTTCGGCGAAAAACGGATTGCCGCCGCTGCGCGCGGCGACGAGGCGGCGGATTTTCTGCAGCTCCGGCCGGGGTCCGATGAGTTCGTCCACGAGTGCGCCGGTGGCGCCCGGGTCCAGTTCCGCCAGCTCCATCCCCTCGTGGTGCGGCAGCTGCATCCAGGACGCGGCGTATCCCGGGCGGAAATTCGTGACCATCATGGTCGGCGTCGCCGCCAGGGCCTCGACGAGAATGGCGACGACCTCCTGGCTCACCTCATCGAACCAGTGAAGGTCCTCGATGAGCAGCACGGATTTCTCGACGCCACGGCGACGGATGATGTCCCGGAGCACCTCGAGCAGGCGCGCGTTGCGGGCCCGGGGATTGATCCAGGAGGGCGGCTTCTCGTCGTGGGGAACGCCAAGAAACTCGCAGAGCAGCGGCAGATCCCCGCGATGCTCCGGACTGCAATCGAGGAGGCATGCGGCGATCCGGAGCGTGGCCTCCGCGGGGTCATCGCTCGGGGCGACGCCGAAGAGGCTCGACCGCACGAAGGCAAGGATCGGCTGCAGCGGGCTTGCGACACCATAGGGTTGCGCCCGGACCTCCCATACCGGGATCCGCCGTTCGTGGCACCAGCGCGCGAATTCGAAGCAGAGCCGGCTCTTGCCGGTGCCGGGCTCGCCGACGATGCCGATGACGCGGCCGGCCCCCGCTTCGAGCGCGAGCACCCGCTGCTGAAGCAGCGCCATCTCGGCTTCCCGGCCGCGGAATGCGGTCAGTTCGGCGGCGTGAAAACGCGGGGTCGCGAGGTCGGGCCTGAAGCCGTTCAGGACGAACAGCCGCACCGGCTTCGGAACCCCGCGTAGCACGGTGCTCCCCAAGGGCGAGACGTCGCAGAATGCATTGACCAGGCGTTCGGTGTCCTCGCTCAGACAGATGGCGCCCGGCTCGACCTGGGCGGGGAGCCGGCTGCCGAGGTGCAGCGTCAGCCCATAGGCGCGCGCGCGGTGATCGCTCGGGTCGTCCCAGAACGACTCCGCGACCGCCTCGCCGGAATGCAGGCCGATGCGCACGGCCAGCCCGCCGGCGGGATCGGCGAATGCGTCGCGGATGCTGAGCGCCGCCCGGCAGGCCAGGAGCGCGTGCCCCTCCTGCGCGCGCGGCGCGCCGAACAGCGCCATGATCCCGTCGCCGAGGGACTGCACGACGATGCCCTGGAACTCCTCGACGGAACCCCGCATCGCCGCCAGCGCCGGCTTGAGGCGGCGCATCGCCTCCTCGGGATCGAGGCGCGCCACCAGCTCGGTCGAGCTGACCAGGTCGGCGAACAGGACCGTGACCTGCTTCAGCTCTCCCCGGGCGCCTGTCGCGGTTCCGTCGCGGGCGGGCTGCCCGCCGCTGCCCCCGGTCGCCAGCAGCATCGCACCGCAGCGGCCGCAGAACAGGGCGGCGGGCGAGGCCGCGTGCCCGCACGCGGCGCAGGTGATCGCGGCGGTCGCACCGCACCCCTCGCAGAAGCGGTTTTGCGGCGGATTTTCCCTGCCGCAGGCGTGGCACCGCATCGCCATCTCCCGGAACGGGTGCATCAGCGCACGAGTCCGGCCGAGAATCCATCCTCCGGACGCCCATCGAGATGCTCTCCCGGCGCATGGTGACGTGCGTGCGGCCGGAGGCTACGGTGCCGCATGCGGTGCCGTGTCTCTGCGCGCCGCGGGGGCTGCGCGGTCACCTTCCGCCGGCATCTCTCGCGTGCCCTTGCTTCCGCCCTGCGGCAGAACGTCGCAGGGCCGGCCCGCACGCGGCGCTAACCCCGCCACTTCCCGGTTCCGGACCTGCGCGATCGCGCGGCGCGACGGCATTCGCCGGTCTCGCCGCGCCTCGCTCGCTTCGCACACTTTCCCGGCCGGCAGCCGGGTTCGGGTCCGGACCCCAGCACGCATGTTCCATCTCCGAGCGGCCAGAGCGCGCGAGGTGCGCGCCCTGGCCAGCATCGCCTCCGCCGTCAGCGTCACGATGTTCGCGCAGCTCGCGATCGATGCGGTGGAAACCGCGGTGCTGGCGCGGCTCGGTGCCGTGCAACTCGCCGGCGCGACGCTCGCCGGCAGCCTCTACGCCGTCGTCTTCCTGTTCGCCCTGGGCGTGGTCACCGCGGTGACGCCGCTCGCGGCGCACGCGGCCGGACGCGGCGATGCGGCGGCGCTGCGCCGGTTCGGGCAGAACGGGATCTGGGCGGGACTCACCCTGTCGGTGCCGCTCGCCGGCGCACTGGCGCTGCTCGCCTGGAGCGTGACGCCGCACGGGGCGGAGCAGGAGGCGGCGCGCACCTACCTGCTGACCTCCGCGTTCGGCATGCCGGCATGGGTCGCCTATGTGGCGGTCCGCTGCTTCGCCGTGGCGACCGGCCGGGTGCGGATCGCGACGGCGATCATGGCGGCGGCGCTGCCGATCCAGGCCGGCCTCGCCATCCTGCTTGCGTTCGGGGCGGGGCTCGGCGTCGCCGGCGTCGGGATCGCCTACGCGCTCACCGGCTTCGCCGCGCTGCTCCTGCTGGCGATGCTCCTGGCCGTCGCGCCGCAGGGCGCATTCGGGGCGGCGTTCCGTCCACCCTTCCGCCTCGACCGCGCCGAGTTCGGCGCGATCCTGCGACTCGGCTTTCCCTTCGCGATCCGCATCGTGTTGCGCGAGGCGGTGCTGCCGATGGCGGCGATCCTGCTCGCCCCGTTCGGCGCGGCGGCGCTCGCCGCGCATGCGGTGGCGTCCCGCGTGGTGCAACTCGTCGGCGTCTTCGCCTTCGGGTTCAGCGATGCGGCGAACATGCGGGTGAGTGTGGCGCTCGGGGCCGGCGCGCTGGACCGGGCGCGCGGCGCCGCATGGCTCGCCGTGCTGCTCGCGCTGCTGGTCGGGCTGGCGGCGGCGCTCGGCGTGGTGCTCGGCGCGCATCCTCTGGCGGGATGGCTGCTCGGCGCGGGACAGGGCGCGGCGCGGTCGGCCGCGATAGCGGTGCTGCCGCTCGCGGCCGCCCTGCTGCTGCTCGAAGGCGTGCAGTCGGCGGCATCGGGCGCACTCAGCGGGTTGCGGGACGCGCGCGGGACGTTGCTGATCGCGGTGCTCGGCGGCTGGGTGATCGCGCTGCCCCTCGGCGCCGGGCTTGCACATCTCCTTGCCGCACCGGCGATCGGCGTGTGGACCGGGCTATGTCTCGGCTGGACGGTGGCCACAGCGCTCACGCTGCGCCGCCTGCGGACGCGAGGCGCCGGCGCGAGTTCCGGCAACCCCGGATGGTGAGGGCCGTTCGGACATCGGTCTTGTCCCGCAAGGAATCGCGATGTTCGGCAAAGCGTGGACCGTGTGCAAGGAGAGCGTTCTCGCCTTCTCGGACGACGGCGCGCTGAGCCGCGGCGCGGCGATCGCCTACTACACCGTGACCTCCATCGCCCCCGTGCTCCTGATCGTGATCGCGATCGCCGGCTTCGCCTTCGGCCAGGACGCCGCCCGAGGCGCGATCACCGAGCAGGTCAGCGGGTTGATGGGCAAGCAGAGTGCCGACGTGCTGCAATCGGCCGTGAAGAGCGCATCGGGGCATGGCTCGGGGATCATCGCCAGCGCGATCGGGGTGATCACGCTGATCGTCACCGCGAGCGGGGTGTTCGGCGAGATGCAGACGACGCTCAACGTGATCTGGCGCGCGAAGTCCGAAGGCAGCACGGTCTCGCGACTGGTTCGCGCGCGGCTCGCGAGCCTTGGCCTGGTGGCGGCGCTCGGGTTTCTGCTGCTCGTCTCGCTGGTCATCAGCGCCGGCCTCAGCGCCGTTGCCACCTGGCTCGATCACTCCTTCCATTCGGGCGGCATCATCCTGCGCGTGCTCAACGTCGTCGTCTCGTACCTGCTGATCACGCTGATGTTCGCGGCGATCTACAAGGTCCTGCCCGACCGCCACCTGACGTGGAAGGACGTGATCGTCGGCGCCGCGGTGACCGCGCTGCTGTTCACCATCGGCAAGTTCCTGATCGGGCTCTATCTCGGCAGCAGCAGCATGGCATCGAGCTACGGCGCGGCGGGGGGCCTGCTGATCATGCTGGTATGGATCTACTATTCCGCACAGATTTTCCTGCTCGGCGCCGAGTTCACCAAGGTCTATGCGAGCCGCTTCGGAAGCATGCGCGGCACCGATGCGGCGGCGAGCGTGGCGCGCGCGGCGGGGGAGCCGTCGGAGCGTCGGCGCCGGGAGCCGCCCACCGGTCGTGACCGCCCGGCCGGCGGTGGCGTGGATCACGAAAGCAGGGCGTCGAGACGGGCGGCGATGCCGGCCGCGGGCGCATCGACGGGCAGCGGCGCGACATAGCGGCCGTCCGGGCCGATCAGGAGCAGCACGGCGGTGTGATCGATGGCGCCGCCATGGTCGGGGTCGTGTCGGCGGACGGCGCTCACCAGATATTCCCGCCGCACGCGCGCGATCTCGGCCGGCGTGCCGGTGAGCCCGATCAGGTCGGTGCCGAAGCCGCGCACATAGCGTTCCACCACATCGGGCGTGTCGCGCGCCGGGTCGACGGTGATGAACAGCGGCGCCACGCGACGCGCCCGCGTGCCGAGCTGGTGCAGCGCGGCCTCGACGGCGGCGAGCGTCGTCGGACAGACATCCGGGCACGTGGTGTAGCCGAAATAGATCAGCATGAAGCGACCGCGGAAATCGCGGTCGGTGACGCGCCGGCCGATGCCGTCGGTCAGCGCGAACGGGCCGCCGATGCGTGCCGTGACCGGCGCCGTCGGGCCGCCGAGCAGCCACAGATAGCCGGCGGCGAGGACCAGCAGCAGGCCGGTCGCGCCGAGCAGGCCCGGGCCGGGCCTACATCGCCATCGCCGCATTGCCGGCCGTGATCGGATGTTCATGGATGTGGCGCAGTTCGGCTGCGAGGTCCCGGGCGTCATCGCCCCAGCCGGGAATCGTGCCCGACGCCTGCACGGCGCGCAACCAGCCGTCGGGATCGATCAGGAACTGCGCCCCGGCGACATGGTCCGGCGCGATGCCGGCGATGATCGCATAGGCGGTCGGAACCGTCTCGTCATCGGTGACGCAGCGATGCGCGTCCGGGTGAACGGCCGCGTCCGTGGTTGCGAGCACGGTGAGAACGCCGGTCGCGTCGGGCGCGGCGCCGATCACCAGCCGCACGTCCCGGCCATGCAGCTCGGCGAGCGTCACGGCGCGGCCGGCGGCGCAGCGGGCCTGGAAGCCCGGCGCCCGCACCGGCGGTGTCCACCGGCCGGTGCGATGCTCGGTGAGCCCGGCATTCCGCGCGCGGATGAAGTCGATCAGCGCCCAGCGCTCATCATCGGAAAGCACGCCGGCGAAGCCCGGCATGGCGACCTGGCCTTCCGGCGTCCGCATCCCCTGCGCGAGCCACCAGAACAGCTCGCCATCGCCGTGCATCCAGAGATGCTCGGCAGTGAGGTCGGCCGGCGGCACCGGCAGACCCGCAGCCGCCGACCCGTGCCCGGTGCCATCGACGCCATGGCAGCTCGCGCAATTGTCGGGGTAGAGCCGGGCGCCGGCGATGATGGAATCGGCGGTGAAGCCGGTCGGAGAATGGAAATAGCTGGTCGGAAAGGCATCCACCAGCAGTGGACCGAGATGCGGCGCCGCAAGCCAGGCGATCGCCAGCGCGGCGACCGCCGCACCCCAGCGCCGCCAGCTTCGCAGCAGGAAGGCGGCCGCCAGCAGCAGGAGCGCGCCGCCGAGCGCCAGGGCGGCGGCGATGACCTCGCGACGAATGTCGGCATCCTCGGTGGCGGCCTCCAGGCTTGGCCGCCAGGTGAACGGCCAGACCGGCTGCATGTGCATGCCGGGCTCGAGGCCGCTCAGCGTCGCCGCCACCAGGATGACCGCCAAACCGAGAGCGGTCTCGATGCCGACGGTGCGCACCAGCATCCTGGGCCGTCCCGCAACGCAGGCGGCCGTGTAGCGGGTGCGGTTCAGCGCTGCGCACAGGACCAGCGCGGCGAACAGCGTGAGCTTGCCCAGCACCGCCCAGCCATAGGCGGTCCCGATCAGCGCCGGCAGGCTGCCGACCAAGACCGAGCCCTGGAACAGCGCGGTCGCCGCCAGCATCGCGACGCTCGCGATGCCAACCGGCGAGAAGCGGCGCGCCGCCACCGCGCCCGCTTTCGGCGCGAGCCGGATCGCCAGCAGCAGCGGGATCAGCCCGCCCAGCCAGGTGCCGGCGGCGAGCAGGTGCAGGAGCTCGGAGCCGAATAGCTGGCTTGCGATGCCGCTCATCGCATAGGCGTGGCTGTGCCCCGCCTGGGCGGCGAGTGCGGCGAGAGCGGGCAGGATCGCGAAACGCACCGGCGCGATGGCGGTCAGCACGAGCAGCGCGAATTGCGCCGTCAGGACATGGCCGAACCCGGTATCCATCACCACCGGCGGGATTGCGCCGAGGATTTCGCCGCTCGACATCGCGCGCGCCTCGAGCGCGAGCCAAAGGAGCATCGCGACCGCGCCGCCCGCTGCACTGCCACGAGCGAGGCGGGTGATCGCGCCCCGCACCCGCGCATCCGCGTCGCGCGGGCAGGATCAGCGCGCGGAACAGCAGCGCGCCGAAGGCGGAGATCAGGGCGGCGTCGGCAAATCCGCGCACGAGCGCGAGCGGGAACCCGCCCTGCAGCGTGAAATCCGGCGCCGCCCCGCTGAGCATCAGGGCCTGACCGTGAAGGAGAAGCTGCCCTGCGTCTTGTGCGTGTCGGTCGCCGTGGCGTGCCAGGTCACCTTGTAGGTGCCCGGCGGCAGCGGCGCGAGGTCGACGGCGAGCTGCGCCTGGCCGCCGGCGAGGTGGGGGTCGTTCTTGTCCACGCGTTTGCCCTGCGCGTCCTGCACGGTGATGCTGCTGAAGTGCGGTTCGACGCCTTCGGTGAAGTTTATCGTCACCGCGGTCGGCGGCGTCGCGATCGTGCTGCCGACCGCCGGCGTCGCGGTCTTCAGGAACGCATGCGCCTGGGCAGCAAGCGGCATCGCGGCAAGCGCTGCCGCGAGCATGATGGTTTTCATCGGAGGCATCCTCATTCGATGATCGGCTTGCCGATCGTGTTGGGGAACAGATCGTCGAAGAAGAAGTGCACCAGGCCGACCACGCCGACATTGGTGCCGGCGGCCTTGTTCAGCGGGATCAGCGCCTCGAGCCCGAGCTCGCCCCAGCCGGCCAGGTAGATCACCCCCGGCGCCGCGGTCCAGGTCGTGCCCTGCGTGCTCGGGGACGACGCCGGCGAGGTCCAGTCGAACTCGACGGTCGGGATCAGGTTCGCGAAGATGCCGGTGATCCCGACATTCCTCACCTGCGACTGCAGGTAGGGGATCGAGGTACTGGATCGAGAAGCCGCCGGTCCAGGCGTTGTTGTTGCCGTTGTTGAACTGCAGCGACACCAGGCCGGTATCGGGATCGGTGACGGTCGCTTCCTTCAGGCCCTTGTCGGCGATCGTGTAGAAGAGCTCGCCGGTCACCGCGAGCGCCCGCAGCATCCCGATCGGCAGGTCGCCGAGCCCCTTGCCGGCATAGAGCGTGGGCGACGTCGAGCCATAGCGGTCGGCACCGGTATGCGTCGTGCCGGTGCCGCCGACCTCGCGCTGGAGGCCGAGCGAGGCGACGAATTCGTGCTCGGCATTGGTGTAGGCCTGCCACTTGCCGGTGATGACCAGGTTTTCCCAGCCGGTCTCGGTTTTCGATCCCGTCCGTTGCTGGATGTCGTAGCCGTCGTTCAGGATGATTGCGGTGTTGGTGGTGATCGTCTTGTCGAACTCGAAGCCGAGATCGACCTCGTGGGCCGGGCCGGTGCCGCCATCGGCGGCGCTCCGCGTGTAGGTGAGGGCCGGCAACGAGACCTCATCGCCGACGCCAGGGTCGTCGAAGGTGAGCGTGACGGGAAACACGCGGTTGCCGGCGACGACATGGGCGTGCGCCGGCACGATACTCGCGAGAGTGATGAGCGGAACGCCGGCGCAGGCAAGCGCCGCGGCAACCAGGGATCGCATGGAAGCTCCTCGGGATGGGAGAACGGATGCCGGTCAGCGGACCGGCATGGGCCGAAAATCCGGTCTCAGCCGAGGGAAGGCGGCGCTCGCGGCGCGCCGACACGCGCGGTCGGGAGCGGCGGGCCGCGTCCCGGCGGTCGCTCGCGCGATGCGGCGGCGAAGGCGAGGCTCGGGGACGGCAGCGGCAGCGGCGCCGAAATCATCACCACGGGCGGCAGCGACAGGGCGGTGGCGAGCGGGCAGAGCGCGGTCGCGGCGTGACGGTGGCGATGGGAGGTCGTTCCGCCGGCGTGCGCCGCCGGCGCGCCGTCGCACCGCACGCCGGCGGCGAGGAGCGTCGCGCGCTGGTCCGTGGCTGCGTCCGGCAGCACCACCGAACCGAGCGCGAGCTGGCTGACGATCGCGACGATCGCCGCCAGCCAGCTCCAGGACCACGCCGGGCCTGCGCACGCTGACATCGGGCGCGAACGTTAGGCGGCGACGCTCATGCGCACAATGGAGTCGCTCGAACGCGGCGGCGAGCGCGCCGCGGACTATTCCGGTTGGACCGATACGGCTCGCCCGGCGCCCGCGCGCAGGCGGTGCATCTCCACGCCCTGCCAGAGCAGCAGGATCGGCAGGCCGAGCGCGAGATCGCGGGCGCGGCGGAGCAGGGAGACCGCGAGCGAGATGTCGGGCGGCAGGCCGAACACGCTGCCGATGCCGGCATAGGCGGCCTCCTGCACGCCGGCGCCGACCGGCACCGCGAAGGCGAGGCTCATGGCGGCGCTGAGCAGCGCCTCGAGAGCGAGCGCGGTGACGAGGTCGACCGGCACCCCGAGCAGCCGGTAGGCGAGCCAGGAACCGATGCCCGTGGCGAACCAGCCGAAGAGATGCAGGAGCGTGGCCCCGGCGAGCACCAGCGGCCGGGAATAGGCATGATCGAGCGCCGATTGCACGCGGCCGAGCCGCAGCGAGGCGCGGGCGAGCCGGCCGCCGACGATCCGCGAGCCCAGCCGCCGCAGCAATCCCGAAGCCCCCTGCTGCATCCAGACGAGCGCCGCGCCGGCGAGCGTTGCGAGGCCGACGCCCACGGCGATGGGCAGCACCAGGGTCGAGTCGGGCGCGCGCCAGGCCAGGACGGCGAGGCCGACCAGGGCGAAGCCGAGCTCCGCCGCGAATTCGAGCGTCACGTCCACCATGGTGCTCGCGGTTGCGATCGCCCAGCCGACGCCGTGCAGAGTGACCGCGCGCGTGCCCGCCGCGAAGCCGCCGAGCTGCGACAGCGGCAGCAGGTTGCCGGCCGAATCACGCACCATGCGGCCCCAGACGAACACCCAGGCCCGTCCCGCCCCGGCACCCGGGACGATGGCAAACCAGGTCAGGCCCAGGAGCACGAAGAGGGCGAGCTGAAACAGCGCGAGGGCCGCGAAGCCGGGCCAGCCGACCGAAGCCAGGCTGCCGATCACGCGGCCGAGGCCGAACCAGCCGACCAGCAGCGTCGCGAGCCCGAGCCCGGCGAGGCCCAGGACGATGGAAAGGGTGCGCATCGGAGGTCAGCCCGGCAACGATGATGGCGTCTGGACTGGCCTCGGCACCTTGCGGCTCCTCGACGGCTTGGGAAGGATGGGGCGGCTCTACACCAGCCGCCCGCCCACGGGCTATAGTGGGGGTGGCTCGGGGCGGTATCGACTGATTTTAAGGTGGGAGTTCTTTCCTTGAGGTCAACGCTCCCGGCGGCGGGCGGCCCGTGCCTGGTCACCGGCGCGACGGGGTTCGTGGGCTCGGCGGTGGCGCGCGCGCTCGCCGCGCGTGGGCACGGCCTGCGGCTGCTGGTGCGGCGGGGCAGCGACCGGCGCAACGTGGCCGGGCTCGACGCCGAGCTGGTCGAGGGCGACCTCACCGATCCCGCCTCCCTCGCCGCCGCGGTCCGCGGCTGCCGCACCGTGTTCCACGTCGCCGCCGACTATCGGCTCTGGGTGCCGGACCCCGATGCCATGCTGCGGGCCAATGTGGACGGCACGCGGCACCTGCTGCTGGCGGCGCAGGCGGCGGGCGCCGAGCGGATCGTCTATTGCAGCAGCGTCGCCGCGCTCGGCCTGATCGGCGACGGCACGCCGGGGGACGAGCTGACCGAGGTGCATGCGGACAAGATCATCGGCACCTACAAGCGCTCCAAATACCTGGCCGAGCAGGCGGTGCTGGAGCTGGTGCGCGAGCAGGGCGTGCCGGCGGTGATCGTCAACCCGTCGGCGCCGGTCGGCCCGCGCGACGTCAAGCCGACGCCGACCGGGCGGATGATCCGCGACGCCGCATTCGGGCGGATGCCGGCCTATGTCGATACCGGCCTCAACATCGTCCATGTCGACGACGTGGCCGAGGGGCACCTGCTCGCGCTCGAGCGCGGGAAGATCGGCGAGCGCTACATCCTGGGCGGCGAGGACCTGTCGATGTCGGCGATCCTGGCGATGGTGGCGGCGGCGGCGGGACGGCGGCCGCCGCGGCTCCGGCTCGCGCATCATTTCCTGGTCCCGGTGGCGATCGCCTCCGAGGGGCTGGCGCGGATCGCGCGGATCGAGCCGCAAGGTGACCCGCGAGATGCTGGCGATGGCGCGGAAGAAGATGTTCTTCTCCTCGGCCAAGGCGCGGGCCGAGCTCGGCTATGCGCCCCGCCCGGCGCAGGAGGCGATCGCCGATGCGGTCGCCTGGTTCCGCGCCGACGCGGCGCGACCCCATGCCGGCGCCGCGTCATGACGGCTCTCGCGCTGCTCGTCGTGCTGGTCTGGGCCGGGCTGATCTTCGCGCATGGACGGTTCTGGCAGGGCGGGCCGGAGCTGGCGCCGTCCCCGCCCGTCCGGTCGCCCGAAGTCGCGATCGTGGTGCCGGCGCGCGACGAGGCGGCGAGCATCGAGCCGTGCCTGCGCTCGCTGCTGGCGCAGGACTATCCGGGGCGGTTCCGGGTGGTCCTGGTCGACGATGGCAGCACGGACGGCACCGGCGCGATCGCGCGCGGGATCGGCGATCCGCGCCTCACCGTGATCGACGGGGCGAAGCGGCCGGCGGGCTGGAGCGGCAAGCTCTGGGCGGTGACTCAGGGCGTCGGCGGCGGCGGACGGCGAGCTCGTCCTGCTGACCGATGCGGACATCGTCCACGACCCGCGCCACCTCGCCACCCTGGTCGCCAAGGCGGAGCAGGGGCTGGATCTCGTCTCGGAAATGGTGGCGCTGCACTGCGCGAGCCTCGCCGAGCGGGCGCTGGTGCCGGCCTTCGTGTTCTTCTTCCAGCTCCTCTACCCGTTCGCGCGGGTGAACGATCCGCTTCGCGCGACCGCGGCGGCGGCGGGCGGCACGATCCTGGTCCGCCGGCGCGCGCTCGACCGGATCGGCGGCATCGAAGCCGTGCGCGGGGCGCTGATCGACGACGTGGCGCTGGCCCGGGCGGTGAAGCGCGGGGGGCGGATCTGGCTCGGGCACACCGGGCTCGCCCGCTCGCTGCGGCCCTATCCGCGCCCGGTGGATGTGTGGCGGATGGTGGCGCGCACCGCCTATGTGCAGCTCCGATTTTCCCCTTTCGTCCTCGCGGGAACCGTGCTCGGCCTCGCGCTGGTCTGGCTCGCCCCGCCGGCCGCGACCCTGTTCGGCCACGGCGCCGCGCCAGCGCTCGGCCTGCTCGCCTGGGGCATGGCGTCGGCCTCCTACCTGCCGACCCTGCGCCGGTTCGGCCTCTGGCCGGCCTGGGCCCCGTTTCTGCCGCTGGTGGCGCTGTTCTACATGGCGGCGACGGTGGGCTCGGCGATCGACCATCATCGTGGCCGCGGCGTCGACCTGGCGCGGGCGCGCCTATCGGGAAGCCGAGGCTTGAGCGCGAGCGCCGCGGGCGTCGAGGCGTGGTCGGGCAAGGACCGCGGCGACGAGAATTTCCCGGTCGGCTCGGTGCTGATCCGCAACGGCACTGCGCCCGCATGTGCACGCCTATTACGCCTTCGCCCGCAACGCCGACGACATCGCCGACAGCGGGACGCTGGCGCCGGAGGAGAAGATCGCGCGGCTCGACCGCATGGAGGCGGTGCTGCTCGGCCGGGCGGAGACGGGATCGCCGAGCGCGCTGCGGCTGCGGGCGAGCCTCGCCGCGACCGGCATCACCGCCGCGCCACTCGACCGACCTGCTCGTCGCCTTCCGCCAGGACGCGACCAAGCGCCGCTATGCGCGCTGGGACGAGCTCGCGGAGTACTGCCGCTTCTCCGCCAACCCGGTCGGACGAATGATGCTCGCCCTGCATGGCGAGAGCGGGGAGACCCATCCACCCTCCGACGCGCTCTGCACCTCGCTCCAGGTGCTGAACCATCTGCAGGATCTGCAGAAGGACCTGCGCACGCTCGACCGCTGCTATTTGCCGGGGGACATGCTCGCCGCCGAGGGGAGCGACGTCTCCGAAATCCTGCTTCCGGCGGCGACGCCGGGGCTGCGGCGCGTGATCGACGGGCTGCTCGACCGCTGCGACGCGCTGAACCGGCAAGCGCAGGCGCTGCCGCGCCGGGTGCGGGATCGCCGCTTCCGGCTGGAGTGCGCGGTGATCGTCGGCCTCGCGCATCGCCTCGCGCGACGGCTGCGACGCGGCGATCCGCTGGCCGCGCGCGTGAAGCTGCGCAGGAACGATGTCGCTTCGCAGCCTGCTCGCTGGCCTGGCCTTCCTGCGATGAACGCGCGAGCCGTGCCGGCGCTTGGCGCCGACCGCGCGGACCTCGCCGAGGTCGAGCGGCTGGTGCGCGCCGCCGGCACGTCGTTCTATCGCGGCATGCGCGTGCTGCCGCCGGACCGGCGCGCCGCCATGTATGCGATCTATGCCTTCTGCCGCGCAGTCGACGACATCGCCGACGAGGCTGGTCCGTTCGCCGACCGGCTGCCGCGGCTCGACGCCTGGCGCACGCGGATCGACGCCCTCTATGCCGGCGCCGCCGACGATCCGATCACCCGCGTCCTGCTCCCCGCGGTCGCTCGCTTCGGCCTGCGGCAGGAGGATTTCCGTCGCCGTGATCGACGGCATGCAGATGGACGCCGAGACGATCATCGTGGCGCCGCCGCTCGAGCTGCTCGACATCTATTGCGATCGCGTCGCCTCGGCGGTCGGGCGGCTGTCGGTGCGCGCCTTCGGCGATGCCTCGCCCGCCGCCGACCGCGTCGCCTTCGCGCTCGGGCGGGCGCTGCAGCTCACCAACATCCTGCGCGACCTGGCGGAGGATGCCGCGCGCGGGCCGGCTCTATCTGCCGCGCGAGTATCTCGACGCGGCGGGGGTGCCGCACGACCCGGCCCGCGCTCTCGCCTCGCCCGGGCTCGACCGCGCCTGCCGGCGCCTGGCGGCGCTGGCGCACGAGCCATTTCCGCGCCGCGCACGCGGCGATGGCGGAATGCGACCGCCGCGCGATGAAGCCGGCGCGGCTGATGGGCGCGACCTATGCGGCGCTGCTCGCCCGGCTGGAGCGCCGGGGCTGGGCGCATCCGGCGGCGCGGGTCAGCCTGCCGGCCTGGCAGAAGCTCTGGATCGCGATGCGCTACGCCGACGGCATGAGGCGGGTGCACGTCGTGGGCGGCGGGCTCGCGGGTCTTGCCGCGGCGCTCGCGCTCGCCGATGCCGGATGGCCGGTCACGCTGTACGAGGCCGGGCCGGCGGCGGGCGGCCGCTGCCGCTCCTATTTCGACCGCGAGCTCGGCTGCCGCATCGACAACGGCAACCACCTGCTGCTCTCCGGCAACCGCGCGGCCTTCGCCTATCTCGCGCCGGATCGGCACCGCCGGCACGCTGGGCGGCCCGGCGACGCCATGCTTTCCGTTCCTCGACCTCGCGAGCGGCGAGCGCTGGACGCTGCGGCCCAATGTCGGCCGCATCCCGTGGTGGGTCGCTCGTCCCCTCGCGGCGCGTGCCGGGCACGCGGCTCGGCCGAGTACCTCGCGCTGCTGCGCGCTTGCTCCGCGCCGGCGCGCGGCGCGACGGTCGCATCGCTGATGCCGCCGCGGCCTGCTCGGACCGCGCCTGGTCGAGCCGCTCGCCGTGGCCGCGCTCAACACCCGGCCGGGGGAGGGGAGCGCCGTCCTGCTGGCCGCGGTGCTGCGCGAGACGCTGCTCCGCGGCGGTGCGCTCCTGCCTGCCGCGCTTTCCGCGCGCAGGGCCTTTCGGAGAGCTTCGTCGATCCGGCGCTCGCGGCCCTGGGCGCGCTTGGGGCGGAGACCCGCCTCGGCTGCCGGATCGCTTCCCTCGGTCTTCGACGGCGAGCGTGTGGCGGCGCTTGGCGACGCCGGACGGGCCGGTCGCGCTCGGTCCCGACGAGTGCGTGGTGCTCGCCGTGCCGCCGCCGGTCGCCGCCGCGCTGCTGCCCGGCCTCACCGTCCCGGATGCGTTCGAGGCGATCCTCAACCTGCATTACCGGGTCGCGGCCGATCCCGGTGAGGCCGGCTTCGTCGGCCTCGTGGGCGGCACGGCGGAATGGGTGTTCGTGAAGCCCGGCATCGTCTCGGTGACGATCAGCGCCGCCAACCACCTGGTCGACATGCCGGCCGACGCGCTCGCCGCGCGGGTCTGGCCCGAGGCCGCGCGCGCGCTCGGCCTTGCCGGGCCCGCTGCCGCCCTACCGCGTGGTGAAGGAGAAGCGCGCCACCTTCGCCGCCACGCCGGCGCAGGCGGCGCGCCGGCCCGGCGGCCCGCACCCGCTTCCGCAATCTCGTCCTCGCCGGCGACTGGACCGACACCGGCTTGCCCGCAACCATCGAAGGTGCCATCAGGTCCGGCAGGAATGCTGCCACGCTGCTGCAATCGATCTGAACCGGAACCGCAATGCCGAGCGAGACGCTGACCCGCCCTGCCGAGAACCACGCGCGCTTACTCGGGTCTGGAAGCCGCGGTCGAGCAGGCCCGCGACGCCCTGCTCCGGCGACAGAAGCCCGACGGCCACTGGGTCTTCGAGCTCGAGGCCGATGCCACCATCCCCGCCGAATACGTGCTGCTGGAGCACTATCTCGACCGCATCGAGCCGGCGCTCCAGGCGAAGATCGGCGACCTATCTCCGCCGCATCCAGGGCGCGCATGGCGGCTGGCCGCTGTTCCATGACGGCGCGTTCGACCTCTCCGCCAGCGTGAAGGCCTATTACGCGCTGAAGCTGATCGGCGATGCGCCGGACGCGCCGCACATGGCGCGCGCCCGCGAAGCGATCCTCGCCGCCGGCGGGGCGGAGCGCGGCAACGTCTTCACCCGCGCCCAGCTCGCGCTGTTCGGCCAGGTGCCGTGGCGCGCGGTGCCGGTGATGCCGGTGGAGATCATGCATCTCCCGCGCTGGTTCTTCTTCCACCTCTCGAAGGTCTCGTACTGGTCGCGCACCGTCATCGTGCCGCTGCTGGTGCTGATGGCGCTGCCGCCCGCGGGCGCGCAACCCGCGCGGCGTCGGCATCGCCGAGCTGTTCGCGACGCCGCCCGAGCGGGTGCGCGACTGGATCCGCGGCCCCTACCGCTCGCGCTGGGGCCGCGTCTTCAAGGCGCTGGACCGCGTGCTGCGCATCGCCGAGCCGCTGCTTCCCGCGGGCGAGCCGCAAGCGCGCGATCGACAAGGCGGTGCGCTGGACGGTCGAGCGGCTGAACGGCGAGGACGGCGTCGGCGGCATCTACCCCGCGATGGCGAACACGGTGATGATGTTCGACGCGCTCGGCATCCGCCCCGACCATCCGCACGCCGCGATCGCCTGGGCAGCGGTGCGCAAGCTGCTGGTGATCGGCGAGACCGAGGCCTATTGCCAGCCCTGCCTGTCGCCGGTCTGGGACACCGGGCTCGCCGCCCACGCCGTCGCCGAGGCGGACAGCGCCGCGGCCCCGTCGGTCGAGACCGCCTGCGCCTGGCTGACCGCGCAGGCAGATCACCGGGCTCAAGGGCGACTGGGCGCTGCTGCGGCCCGACACGCCGCCCGGGCGGCTGGGCGTTCCAGTACCGAGAACGCGCACTACCCGGACGTGGACGACACCGCGGTTGCCGGCATGCTGCTGCACCGGAATGGCGATCCTGCGCATGCCGAAGCGATCGCCCGCGCGCGCGACTGGGTCATCGGCATGCAGAGCCGCAACGGCGGCTGGGGGGCGTTCGACGCCGACAACACGCACCATTTCCTGAACCACATCCCGTTCGCCGATCACGGCGCGCTGCTCGACCCGCCGACGGCGGACGTGACGGCGCGCTGCATCTCCTTCCTGGCGCAGTGCGGCGACCCGCCTGACGGCAAGGTGCTGCGCCGCGCCCTCGATTTCCTCCGCCGCGAGCAGGAGGCGGACGGCAGCTGGTTCGGCCGCTGGGGGACGAACCACATCTACGGCACCTGGTCGGTGCTCTGCGCGCTCAATGCCGCCGGCGTGCCGCACGAGGATGCAATGGTGGGCCGCGCGGTCGGCTTCCTCCTCGACACCCAGCGCGAGGACGGCGGCTGGGGCGAGGACGAGGAGAGCTACGCCGCCGCGCCGCACGGCCGCTACGCCGAGAGCACCCCGTCGCAGACCGCCTGGGCGCTGCTCGGCCTGATGGCGGCCGGCCAGACGGATCACGCGTCGGTGGCGCGCGGCATCGCCTGGTTGCAACGGACGCAGCGCGCAGGCGGCGAATGGACCGAGCTGCCCTACACCGCGGTCGGTTTCCCGCGGGTGTTCTATCTCCGCTACCACGGCTATCGGCTGTTCTTCCCGCTGCTGGCGCTCGCCCGCTACCGCAACCTGTTGCGCGGCAACACGCGCCGGGTCGCCTTCGGCTTCTGATCCGGCGCGGTGCGGCTCGGCATCGTCGTCGGGCTCGCGGCGGAGGCCCGGATCGCGCGCGGGCTCGGCGGCGCGGTCGTGGTCGGCGGCGGCGGCGCCGAGGGTGCCGCTCGCGCCGTCGCCTCGCTGCTCGCCCAGGGCTGCGACGCGCTGCTGAGCTTCGGCTATGCCGGCGGCCTCGACCCCGCGCTCGCGCCGGGCGCGCTGCTGGTGCCGCGCTGCGTCCTCGTCGCGGGCACACGCATTCCCGCCGACGCAGCCCTCACCCGGGCGCTCGGGGGCGCCAACCACGACGTGATACTCGGGGCCAGCGAGGCCCTCGGCTCCGCCTCATCGAAGCACCGCGCGCACCAGTCAACCGGCGCCTCGGGGGTCGATCTCGAGAGCGCCGCCGTGGTCGCCGCCGGCTTGCCCTTTGCCGTCCTCCGCGCCGTCTGCGATCCGGCCGCCCGCGCGCTGCCGGCGATCGCGCTCACCGCGCTCGACACCGGGGGCCGCCCGCGCGTTCTCCCGCTCCTCCGCGCGCTTGCGCGCCATCCCGGCGATCTCCCGCCGCTGCTTGCCCTGACGCGCGACGCCGCCGCAGCCTCGCGGACGCTGCGCGACGCGGTGCGGCGGATCGGCCGGATCGGCTCGCCGGCGGGCGGCGGCCAGCCCCGCGACCCCGCCTGATCGCGGGCCGGTGCCGTCGGCGTGGATGGTGAAAACGCTCTACAGCACCTGCAACAGCACCTGCAGCAGGCCGACGAAGGAGACACCCCAGAGCACGGTGCGAAGCCCGGGGATCCCGGCGATGTAAACCGGCGCATAGGCTAGGCGGCCCCAGAAGAAGAGCTCGCTACCCAACGCTGTCGCGGCGTTCTCTCGCCCGGCGAGATGCGCGACAAGCACGAGCGCCGCGAACACGACGAGGCTCTCCAGCATGTTGCGTTGCGCGCGCTGCGCCCGGCCCGCCAGGCCGGCAAGCGCCGGCAGGTTGTCGCGGTTGCCGATGAGCGGCTTGAACCCGACCTGCGCGATCGCGGCCGCGAGCGCCACGAGCATCTGGACCACCGCGAGCGCGGCTGACCAGGCGAGCAGCCTCAGTTCGGGCGTCATCGGGCCGCCCCGGCCGCGCGGCGCCGCAGCTGTCGCAGCGACAGCAAATGTAGCAGGATCGAGCTCGGCACCACAAACGCGGGCGTCAGCACATTGGGAAAGCTGTCGATGCCGACCCCCGGTAAGCCCGCGGCGACGAGCTGCAAGCGGCCGGGTGAGGTGATCAGGCCGAGGCTGATCGCGATGGCGAAATCGGCGAGCCCGAGAACGTTCCAGAGGATCGCCGCCCGCCGTCCCGTCTCGCTGCCCCGCATCAGCAGGGCGGCGGCGGGCAGGGCGAGGAGGCCGGTCAGCACGTCTCCGCTTCCTGCCGGCACCGCCGACAATGCCGGCAGCACGCCGCGCAGCCAGTAGGCGAGCCATTGCCCGCCGAACACGCGGTAGACCTGCAGCGCCACCAGCCAGCTCGCCGGCAGGGCGTCGAGCAGCACGCCGACGCGGCGCGACAGCAACAGCGGCGGCGCCCCGATCACCACGGGCAGCAGGATCGCAACCGGCAGCAGCGGGACGCCGGACGCGCCCGCGCGGAAGCTGCCGTCGATCGCGGCCGTCCAGGCGAGCGACGCCCAGAGCGTGAACGGGACCATCAAGGCGAGCCAGGTGACGCGCTTCTGCTCCGCGCCGAGCCCGGTGCGCTCCAGGCCGCACCACGCGCCGACCGCGATCACCACCTGCGTCGTCAGCCGCACCGCGAGCTGCGACACGCCGCTCTCCGGCAGGGCGGGAACAGCGTAGATCAGCCAGGTCCAGGCAGCGGTGAAACCGGCCGTCCAGGCGAGCGCGCGCCAGGCGGAGCCAGGCGGCGCGACAGCGGAGACGGAACCGAACATCACCTGCCCCCCTTGCAAGGCCGACGCGGAGCCGGCCGCGGAGGCTCTACCGTCGGCTTGCCCGAACAACTATCCGGCATAATCTGCGTGCGCTATGAAGCGTGACTTCACAACGCGGCAAGACGCACTCGATGGCGTGGAGGCGTTCCTGAGCGTCGCCCGGCACCGCAATTTCCGCCGCGCCGGGGCCGAGCTCGGTGTAACCCCCTCGGCGATGAGCCAGGCGATCCGCCGCCTGGAGGCGCGCATCGGCGCCGCGCTGTTCACCCGAACGACGCGGAGTGTCGGCCTCACGGAAGCCGGCGAGCGGTTCCTCGCGCGCGCCAAGCCCGCCTTCGAGGAGCTCGTCGCCGCGCGCGAGAGCGTCCGCGCAATCGGGCAGCGTCCGGCCGGGCTGCTGCGCCTCGCCGTGCCGCGCGCGGTGGTGCCGCTGATCCTCGAGCCGCTGATCGCCTCGTTCCACCGCGCCTATCCCGACATCCAGGTCGAGATCGCGGCGAGCGAGGAACTGGTCGATCTCGCAGCCCAGGGCTTCGATGCCGGCATTCGGCTCCGCCAGTTCATCGCGCCCGACATGGTGGCGCTCCGGCTGACGCCGCCTTTTCCGCTCGCCGTAGTCGGCAGCCCCGATTACCTGCGTGCGCGACCGCCGCCGGAACGCATCGACGACCTGCGCGATCACGCCTGCCTGCGCATGCGCCGTGCGAACGGCGCCATCGCGCCATGGACGTTCGTCGACAGCGGGGGCGCCGTCGAGGTGATGGTGTCGGGGCCGCTGATCGCGCATGAGTACCCGACGCTGCTCGGCGCCGCGATCCAGGGGCTCGGACTGGCGCAGGTGCCGTCCCCGCTCGCCGCTGCGGCGGTGGCGGATGGCCGGCTCGCCCCGCTGCTGCCGGGCCTTGCGGTGACGCTGCCCGGTGTTTTCCTCTATCACCCCGGACGTCACCAGATGCTGCCCAAGCTGCGGGCCTTCATTGAGCATGTCGGCAGGCGTGGGGTTCGCGCGCGCCGGCCGCGCAGTGACTGAGCCTCGCGGGACGCCTCAACCAGCGGAGCCCGACATGCCGATCAAGACCCCGCGCCACTATCCCGGCCTCGCCGATCCGCAGGCGCATCCGCGCTACACCGGCATCCCGACCTTCTTCCGCGTCCCCGCCGCGCCGGAGCTCAGCGACGTCGATATCGGCATCTACGGCGTCCCCTTCGACGGTGGCGTGACCAACCGCCCCGGCACGCGCCACGGCCCGCGCGAGGTGCGGAACCAGTCGAGCCTGCTTCGCCGCTACAACCAGGCGACGCGCATCAAGCCGTTCGAGGCATGCCGCGTGCGCGATCTCGGCGATTGCTGGATCGAGCAGCCCTACGTGCTGGAAACCGCGCTCGCCGAAATCCAGGCTTTCGCCCGCGCGGTGGTCGAAGCCGGGGTGACGCCGCTCGCGGTCGGCGGCGACCACGCGATCTCGCTGCCCTTGCTGCGCGCCGCCGCCGCGCGGCGACCGCTCGGCATGGTGCACATCGACGCGCATTGCGACACCGGGGACGACTATCTCGGCTCGCGCTTCCACCATGGCGCGCCGTTCCGCCGCGCCGCCGAGGAGGGGCTGATCGATCCGAAGCGCGTGATCCAGATCGGCATCCGCGGCAGCAGCAACGATTTCGACATGTGGAAATTCAGCCTGGACTCGGGGATGCGCGTGCTGCCGATGGACGAGTTCGCCGATCGCGGCTGGCGCTTCGCCGTCGACGAGGCGCATCGCGTGATCGGCGACGGCCCGGCCTACCTCACCTACGACATCGACAGCCTCGATCCGGTCTACGCCCCTGGCACCGGCACGCCGGAAGCCGGCGGCCTCACCACGCTCGAAGCGCTGCGCCTGCTGCGCGGTCTCGCGGGGCTCGACTTCGTCGCCGCCGATCTCGTGGAGGTGTCGCCGCCCTTCGATGTCGGCGGCCTCACCGCATTTCATGGCGCGTCGCTGCTGTTCGAAATCCTGTCGCTCCTGGTTGCCGCGAGGGGTTGAGGAGGCCGCAGGATCACCGCGCCCGCTGCGCGGCCTGACGCTTCGCCGCATGCTCCGCACATGTCGCTGCTCCGCTCCCGCCGTTTCCTGCCGCTGTTCGCGACCCAGGCGCTCGGGGCGCTCAACGACAACCTGTTCAAGAACGCGCTGGCCGTGCTGGTGATCTTCCGCGTGCACGATGGCGGCCCGACGCTCGTCGCGCTCGCCGGCGGCGTGTTCATCCTGCCCTACGTGCTGTTCGCCGCGCCCGCCGGGCAGCTCGCCGACCGCGTCGACAAGGCGCGGCTGATCCGCGCGACCAAGCTGTTCGAGATCGCGCTGATGGTGCTCGCCGCCGCGGGATTGCTGCTGGAAAACGTGCCCGCGCTGTTTCTCGTGCTGTTCGGGCTCGGCGTGCAGGCGACGTTCTTCGGGCCGCTCAAATACGGCATTCTCCCCGACCATCTCGCGGCGAGCGAGCTGCTGCGCGGCAACGGGCTGATCGAGGCGGCGACCTTCCTCTGCATCCTGCTCGGCACCATCGCCGGCAGCGCGCTGATCGGGCTCGCGCAGGGCGCCGCGATCGTCGCGGCCCTTGGCCTCGTCGTGGCGCTGGCCGGATACGCCGCTGCCGCCTTCGTGCCGCCGGCGCCGCCGCGCGCGGCGGTCGCGCTGGGCTGGAACATCGCGCGTGAGACCAGGGCGTTGCTGCGCGACGCCGCGCGCAACCTCGCGGCTTGGCGCGCCATCCTCGGCATTTCCTGGTTCTGGACCATCGGCGCGGTGTTCGTCGCCGAGTTTCCCGTGCTGGCGCAGCGGGATTTCGGCGCCGACAGCAGCGTCATCACGCTGATGCTCGCGTGCTTCGCCGTCGGCATCGGCGCCGGCTCGGTGCTGGCGGCGCGGCTGCTCGGCGGCGAGATCTCCGCGCGCCACGTGCCGGTCGCGGGCGTTGCGCTCACGCTGTTCGCCTTCGGTTTCGTCCTCGCCGTGCGAGGCGTGTCGCCCGCCACCGGATTTCACGACGCGCGGGCGATGCTGGCCGTGCCACAGGGCTGGCTCGCGCTCCTCTGCCTGCTCGGCGCCGCGACGAGCGGCGGCGTGTTCTCGGTGCCGCTCTACGCGATCCTGCAGAACCGCGCCGATCCCGCGCATCGCGCCCGCATGATCGCGGCGAACAACGTGATGAACGCGGCCTGCATGGTGATCGGCGCCGGCGCGATCGCCGGTCTCGCCGCGCTCGGGATGCGCGCGGCGGATATTCTCGCGCTGGCCGCCGGCATCAATCTGCTGGTGGCGCTGGCCGCGATCCCGGCGCAACGCCTGGCCCAGCGCAGCCGGTGAGCCGGCGATCACGCCGCCCGCGCGCCGTCCAGCAGCAACGGCGAGCCCGGCAGCTCCGCGCCATCCGCCTCGCGCCGCACCGACACGCGATGCGGCCGTGCCGGCTCGAGCGCGCGCGGCAGCACGATGTGGAACCCGTGCCAGCCGCGTCCGACGCCCGCTTTCGCGAGATCGGGCCGGAACCGGTTGGCAAGACCGCGCGCCACCGGCAGACCGTCGGTCGTGACGGAAACCCACACCGGCTCCGAACCGTCGCAGGCCCATCCCTCGACATACCGTGCACCGATGGCATCGAGCCGCCCCCGCAGCGCGCCCGGCAGCGCTGCCACGACGCCCGCCCGGCGCGCGAGGCGCTGCCACACGCGCCGCAGCGCTTCGCCGCCCGCGACCCGCTTGGCGCAGGATGGTTGCGGCGCGGCCTCCGGATAGAGCATGGCGAACTCCGCCGCGTTCTGGAACAGACCGCCGCTGTCGTCGTCGAAAAGGTTTTCCGCCGGCGCGCCTTCCGCGATCAGCACGTCGTGGCTTTCCGGCTCGATGTGGAAGTAGTCGACCCGCTCGATCGCCTCCTCCTGCCGGATCGACACGCCGTTCACGAGCTGCTCGGCCGGGATCAGCACGCCGTCGAGGAAGATCGCGTGGCGTGGCGAGACGAGCAGGTCGCGATGCGGCACCCTCTCCCCGAGTGCGCCGGCGCGGATGCGGATTGGCAGCGCGTCGCGATTACCGGCAATGAAGCGCCCGTCATAGGCCCGCCGCCCGATGCACTTCACCGGCCGCGCCGCGCCCATTGCGTCACCACAGAATCACCGATCCGCAATTTCTCGACCGGCACTTCGCCCGCTGGCGTCAGGATGCGCGTGCCGGCGACAAGCAGGTGACGTCGGTGGTAAGAAAGCCGTTCTCGAAAGTGAAGTCGCTCTCCGTGTAATCACCGACCATGGTGAAATCGGCGATCTCGGTGCCGTCCACCGTCAGGGTGAGCTGACCGATGGGGCCGGTGATTTCGCTGTCGTCGATCGTGCCGTCATTAACAATGGAATCCGCCACGATTTGGCCGCTATCGACGACTGCCGCGGCACCAAAGGTAAGGTTGGTCCCGACAATCCCACCGCCTCCAACCGGGGCCTACTCCATTTCAAAGGTCCCCGACGCAAAGGTCTGCGTCCCGCTCACCTCCAAGAGGGCATTGTCCAGGTTCAGAACGCCGTTGCCCGTGATGTTCCCGGCTTCGAGGCTGAAGGTGGAACCGATAACAAGCCCCCCACCGGTGGTGGGATCGAGCGTGGCGGCCGCATCGTCCATCGTGAGGCTCGACACGTATGCGAACTGGAGAGTAAGTGGGGCAGTGACGGTATAGCTGCCGGTCCCACCGATGAATGCATTGTCAAATGCGTTGGGAAAGCCGGTCGGGGTCCAGTCGTTCGTGTCGAACCAGTTGCCGTCGACCCCGTTCCATACGTAATTCGTCACGGTGGATCTCCCGGCAGGCTTAGCATTACAGTTGCGCTGAGGGTCGTTCTCTGAATTCGATGCGGAACCATGACTCGATTCGGAGATCGTGGTGTCGGGTGCATCGATCGAGAGGACGTTGGAGCTTTGGGCGTCTGCACTGCGCGAGGTCAAGGCGCGGATGCGGCCGCTGTTCAAGCAGGAGCGCATGGCCGTCTCCGCCGGGCTGTTCCTGGATGGGCTGCTCGGCGAGGAGCGTCGCAAGACCGGCTGGGCGCGCGCCGAGGCGGCGGGTGATCCGGGCCCCTGGCGGCAGCAATCGGTACCTGGGGCGCGGACAGTGGGACGCTGACGCGCTGCGCGACATCGTGCGCGAATATGTCATTGAGACATTGGGCGATGCCAATGCGGTGCTGGTGATCGATGAAACCGGATTTCTGAAACAAGGCAAGGCGTCGTGCGGCGTGGCGCGGCAATACACCGGCTCTGCCGGCAAGATCACGAACTGCCAGATCGGCGTGTTCGCGGCCTATGTCTCGCGCCACGGCCATGCCTTCATCGATCGCGCCCTCTATCTGCCAAAAGCCTGGACTGACGATCCGCCCCGCCTGGCAGCCGCGCACGTGCCGCAAGATGCGACCTTCGCGACCAAGCCACGCATCGCGATCGGCATGATCAAGCGAGCGCTGGCTGCACAAGTGCCTTTCGCTTGGCTGGCCGCCGATACCGTCTACGGCGTGGGTGAGGTCGAGCAGGTGCTGCGCCGGGCCGGCAAGGGTTACGTTCTTGGGGTGACGGGCACACATCAGGTCCGCTCCTGGGGCAAGGGACAGCTCATCAGCGGCACGGCAGAGGCGTTCGCCGCATCCCGCCCACCGCAGGACTGGCAGCGCCTGTCGGCCGGTGCTGGAACCAAGGGGCCACGCTTTCACGAGTGGTGTTACGTGGAACTCGCTGACCTCTCAGCCGACGAATACGGCGGCAAGCAACACGAGGTCTGGACACGTGGCTTGCTGATCCGCCGCCACATCGCCGACGGTGCCCTCGCGTTCTTTTCGACGTGGTGTCCCGCCGGAACGCCCCTATCGACGCTGGTCACCATCGAAGGTCACCGCTGGTCCATCGAGGATAGCTTCGAGACCGCGAAGAACGAACTCGGTCTGGATCACAACGAGACCAGGTCCTGGCACGGATGGCACCGCCACGTCTCGCTGGTGATGCTGGCCTTTGCGATGATGGCGAGCATCCGACAGAAGGCCAACGTGATCATCGGCACGCCGAAAAAAACATCGGCACTACGGCGCTTGTCCGCTGGTCCCTTCAGGAAATCCGGCGCATCGCGACACATCTTGCACGACGACGGATAAACCCCGCCCACATCATCGCCTGGTCGCTCTGGCGGCGAGCACATCAAGCCGCCGCCCAAGCAACACATCACCGCAAATCGCAACTGTAATGTTAGAGTGCCTTTCAAAACCCTAGCTGCGCTGAGTTGTCTGGCGGTGATTTTCGAGCACCGGAGCGGAGCGGCCACAAGGGCCGTGAGCACCGGAGCGCAGAAGATCGCCGTCAGACGGCCGGCGCAGCTAGGGTTTTGAAAGGCACTCTCAGTGCATGCCGATCCTGACATAGGTGAAATCCGCGCGAAAGCGAGATTTGGCATCGGCCAAGGATGAGTTCCAATGACAACAACCGTTCCGTGCAGACCCCGCGAAAGCGATCGTGTCGCGGGAGAATTGCTTGACGTACTGAAGATCGCAGCGTGAAGTAACGCGCTCGGGATCGGCGGGAGACACCATGTTGCGGCGGCGGGAATTGGCGGCGATCGGCGGGGCGCTCGGGCTCGCCGCGGCGACAGGCGTGCGGCCGGCGCGGGCGGAGGCCGGGATCAAGCTTGGCGCCATAATCTCCATCACCGGACCGACCGCCGCGCAGGGCGTCGGCTATCGTAACGCCTTCGATCTCTTCCCGCCGCAGATCGCCGGCATCCCCGTGAGCTATCTGGTGCGCGACGACGGCGGCGACCCCACCGCGGCGGTCAACATCGCCAACAAGATGATCACCGACGACAAGGTCGATGCGATCATCGGCCCCTCGCTCACCTCCTCCGACATGGCGACGCTGCCGGCGATCAACGACGCCAAGCTGGTGCACATCGCGATGGCGCCGATCGTGTTCGATCCCAGGAAATACCCGTTCACCTTCGACGTGGCGCAGCCCGCTACGCTGATGATCGATGCCTGCGGCGAGCACATGAAGCAGCACGGCGTCAAGACCGTCGGCTTCATCGGCTACAATGATGGCTGGGGCAACGAGGTCTGGAACGGGCTGCAGGCCGCGGCCGCGCGATACGGGCTCGACGTCGTCGCCGATGAACGCTACGCGCGCACCGACACGTCCGTGCAGGCGCAGGTGCTGCGCGCGATGACCAGGCATCCCGACGTGATGATGCTCGGCGGCTCCGCGGTTCCCGGCGCGCTGCCGAACATCGCGTTGACGCAGCGTGGGTACAAGGGGCAGGTCTACAACAATCACGGCTCGGTCAGCCCCGACTACATCCGGGTGGGCGGGGCCGCGGTGGAAGGCTGCATCGCGCCGACCGGGCCGGCCGTGGTCTTCGACCAGCTTCCGGAGAGCAATCCGGTGAAGCCGGTCGCGACGAAGTTCATGACCGACTACATCGCGAAATTCGGCCCGCGAAGCCGCAACCCGTTCGCCTGCTACAGCTACGATGCCTTCCTGCTGCTCGCGAACGCAATTCCGGATGCGCTCAAGAAGGCGCAACCGGGGACGCCCGAATTCCGGATCGCGATCCGCGACCGGATCGAGGCGACGCACGAGCTCGTCGGCACGCATGGCGTCTACACCATGACGCCGACCGACCATCACGGCGTGGATCAGCGCGCGTGCGTTCTCGTGCAGGTGCAGAAGGGGGCCTGGAAGCTGATCCCGACCTGAGCGCCGCCCGCCCTGACGGAGCATGGACCCGCAGATCTTCTTCCTGCTGGTGCAGGACGGGCTGACCACCGGCGCGATCTATCTGCTGCTCGCGCTCGGGCTGCTGTTGGTGTTCTCCGTCACCCGCGTGATCTTCATCCCGCAGGGCGATTTCATCGCCTTCGGCACGCTCACCTTCGCCTTTCTGCTCGCCGGCAACGTGCCGGGAACGCTCTGGCTGCTCGATGCGCTGGCGGTGTTCGGGCTCGCCTGGGACCTGCTGCGGCCGGGCGCCGATCGGGGCCGGGTGCCGCTCCTCGTCCTGCGCAGCCTCGCGGCGCCCGCGATCCTCACCGGGGCCACGTTGCTGCTGCTGCCGCATCATCCCTGGCCGGCGCTGCTCGGGGTGCTGGCGGTCGCGATCGTCGCGGCACTCGGCCCGCACCTCTACCGGATCGCCTATGCGCCCGCCGCGGGCGCCTCCGTGCTGACGCTGCTGATCCTGTCGATGGCGGTGCATTACGTGCTGATCGGGTTCGGCCTGATCGCCTTTGGCGCCGACGGCTACAGCACGCCGGCCTTCACCACCGCGAGCGTGACGATCGGCGGTGTCGACTCTCCGGCCAGTCGCTCTGCGTCTACGCCTCCTGCGCGGTGCTGGTCGCGCTGCTGCGCTGGCTGTTCGGCCATACGCTGTACGGCAAGGCGCTGCGCGCCGCCGCATCGAACGCGCTCGGCGCGCGGCTGATGGGGATCGACGAGGCGACGATGGGGCGGCTGTCCTTCCTGCTGGCCGCGGCACTCGGCGCCTTCGCCGGGCTGCTGATCGGGCCGCTCACGCCGATTGCCTACGACACCGGTTTCGAGATCGGGCTCAAGGGTTTCGTCGCCGCGATCATCGGCGGCCTCGTCAGCTACCCGGCGGCGGCGGCCGGCGCGCTCGTCGTCGGCGTCGTCGAGTCGATCAGCAGCTTCTGGTATTCGGAATACCGCACCATCATCGTCTTCACGCTGATCATCCCGGTGCTGGTCTGGCTGTCGCTGCGGCGGCGCGCAGTGGCGGACGAGTGAGATATCGCGCTGTCGCGACGCTCGCGCTCGTCGCCGGCCTCGCGGCGCCGTGGCTGCTGCCGGCCTACGCGCTGTCGCTGCTGAGCTATACCGGGCTCGCCGCGCTCGTCGCGATCGGGCTGGTGCTGCTCACCGGCATCGCCGGACAAAGCTCGTTCGGCCAGGCGGCGTTCGTCGGCATCAGCGCCTACACCACGGCGTATCTCTCGCGCGATCTCGGCCTCTCGCCGTTTCTCGGCCTGCCCGCGGGACTTCTGCTGACCGGGATCGCGGCCTGGCTGCTCGGGCTGATCACCGTGCGGCTCTCCGGCCATTACCTGCCGCTCGGCACCGTCGCCTGGGGCATCTCGCTCTACTCGTTCTTCGTCGTCGCCGGCTTTCTGGGCGGTTTCAACGGCATGGCGGAAATCCCGGGCCTCTCCCTGTTCGGCCACCGGCTGAGCGACGGGCACGCCTGGCTCTACCTGATCTGGGTGGTGGTGCTCGCATCACTCTGGCTCGCGCACAACCTGCTCGACAGCCGCCACGGCCGCGCGATCCGCGCCCTCAACGGCGGCCGACTGATGGCGGAGAGCATGGGGATCGACACCGATCGCGTGAGCCGCGCGGTGTTCGTGCTGGCGGCGCTCTATGCCGGCGTCTCGGGCTGGCTGTTCGCGCACTTCCAGCGGTTCGTCAACCCGACGCCGTTCAGCCTGACCGCCGGCATCGAATACCTGTTCATGGTGATTGTCGGCGGCGCCGGCTGGCTGTGGGGCGCAGTGCTGGGCGCCGGCGTGGTGACGGTTCTGCGCGACCAGCTCAACGACCTGCTGCCGCGCCTGATCGGCAAGCCCGGCAATTACGAGACGGTGGTGTTCGCGGCCGCGGTGATCCTGATGCTGCAGCGCGCACCGCAGGGCCTGTGGCCGGTGCTGCGCCGGATCGCGCCCGCACCGCCACGGCCGCATCCGATCGCCGACGACGTCGCCCCGGTCTGCGCGCCGCTTCCCCCGGCCGACACTCCGGTGCTGGCGCTCGATTGCGTGACCAGGCGCTTCGGCGGTCTCGTCGCCAACAATGCGATCTCCTTCACCGTCGCGACGGCGGAGATCGTTGCGCTGATCGGGCCGAACGGCGCCGGGAAGAGCACGCTGTTCGACCTGGTGAGCGGCGTGCTGCCGCCGGATGCCGGCACCATCAGCCTGTTCGGCGAGGCGACCGAGGGGCTGGCGGCCCGCGCCATCGCACGTCGCGGGCGTCGCGCGGACGTTCCAGCACGTGCGGCTGCTCGCGGATCGGAGCGTGCTCGACAATGTCGCCCTCGGCATGCACGAACACGGCCGCGCGGGCATGCTGAAGGCGATGCTGCGCCTGGAACGCGACGAGGAGGCGCGGCTGCTCGCCGCGGCGGCGCGGCAGATCCGCCGCGTCGGCCTCGGCGCGCGCATGGGCGATGCTGCGGGTGCGCTGCCCCTCGGCCAGCAGCGCATCGTCGAGATCGCGCGCGCGCTCTGCCTCCACCCGCGCCTGCTGCTGCTGGACGAGCCCGCCGCCGGATTGCGCCACCAGGAGAAGCGCCATCTCGCCGAGCTGATCCGGAGCCTGCGCGCGGAGGGCATGACCATTCTCCTGGTCGAGCACGACATGGAGTTCGTGATGGGCCTCGCCGATCGCGTGGTGGTGATGGATTTCGGCCAGAAGATCGCCGAGGGCCGGCCGGACCGCGTGCAGCGCGATCCCGTCGTGCTCGAAGCCTATCTCGGCGGCATCGAGTGAGCGGCGCGCTGCTTGCCGTCGCGGATATGCACGCCGGATACGGGCGCGGCGAGGTCCTGCACGGGATCACGCTTCGCATCGGAGCGCGCGAGATCGTTGCCATCGTGGGTCCGAACGGTGCCGGCAAGACGACGCTGATGTCGGCGATCATGCGGCTGCTGCCGGCGCGCGGCGAGATCATGCTCGGCGGCGCGCCGGCGCCGGCGACCACCGAGGCGCTGGTCGCCGCGGGCGTCGTGCTGGTGCCGGAGACGCGCGCATTGTTCGCCGACATGAGCGTCGACGACAACCTGCGTCTCGGCGCCTTCCAGCGGTATCGGGCCGGCGAGCGCGATTTCGGCGCCGATTTCGCCCGTGTGCTCGGCATCTTCCCGCGCCTCGCGGAGCGGCGTGGCCAGGTCGCCGGCACGCTCTCGGGCGGCGAGCGGCAGATGCTGGCGCTCGGCCGCGCGCTGATGGGGCGCCCGAAGCTGCTGCTGCTCGATGAGCCGAGCCTCGGCCTGGCCCCGCGCGTGGTGCGCGAGATCTTCCACGTCCTGGGCGAGTTGCGGGCCGACGGACTCGCAATCCTTCTGGTCGAACAGAACGCCCGCGCCGCGCTGCAACTTTCCGATTTTGCCTATGTGCTGGAAATGGGCGAGATGGTGCTGCAGGGGCCGAGCGCGGCGCTTGCGACGAACCCGCGCGTGCTCGACACCTATCTCGGGACGCGGCGCGACACGAAGTGAGGGCGGAGGAGAATGAGCGGACAGACGATCACGCCCGAGCATGAAAGCAGCCGCGATCGTGAAAGCATGGCGGACCGGCACGATCATCTCGAGCTCCGGGTCTGGCTGCGCGCGCTCACCTGCGTGCAGATGATCGAGATCCGCGATCCGCGCGAGGCTGCGCGCGGAATTCGACACCACGCTGCCGCGCTTCGATGTGCTCGCGCAGCTCGATGCGACCGCCGGCGCGCTCACCATGGGCGAGCTGTCGGCGCGGCTCATGGTGACCAGCGGCAATGTCACCGGACTGATCGACGCGATGGAGGGCGAGGGCCTGGTGGCGCGCCGTCCACATCCGACCGACCGGCGGAGCACGCTGATCGCCGCGACGGCGAGCGGTCGCGACCTGTTCGGCCGCATGGCACCCGCGCATGCGCGCTGGATCGAGGAGATGATGACGGGACTCGGCCTCGCCGACGTGAAGCATCTGCTCGAGCTGCTCGGGCGGCTGAAGGTGTCGGCCAGGGCGGCGATGCGGAGTTCCTGCTGACGGGGTCGCGAATTTCCCCTTCCCGTGCGAATATCTCGGACCTAAACTATCCCGGCAATGGGAGGGCCGGCATGGCGGATGATGTCCTGAGCCAGCTCGCGCGGGCGCTGGCTTCGGGCGCGGTGCGTGTGGTCGATCTGAGCCAGAAGCTCGGGCCGGATACGCCGGTCATCGGCCTGCCGCCGCAATTCGGCCAGTCGCCGCCGCTGACCATGACCGAAATCTCCCGCTACGATGCGCGTGGTCCGGCGTGGTACTGGAACATTCTCAATCTCGGCGAGCATACCGGCACGCATTTCGACGCGCCGGTGCACTGGGTGAGCGGCAAGGATCTGCCCGAGAATCGCACCGACACGATCGCGCCGCGGCGTCTCGTCGCGCCGGCCTGTGTGATCGACGCCACGGCGGCGTGCGCAGCGGATCCCGACTTCCTGCTGATGCCGTCGCATGTCGAGGCATGGGAAGCGGAGCACGGGCGGATCCCGGCCGGCAGCTGGGTGCTGCTGCGGAGCGGATGGTCGAAGCGCGACGGCAAGGATTTCCTCAACATCGATGAGAAGGGTCAGCACAGCCCCGGCCCGCATCCCGACACGGTGCGCCTGCTCGCCGAGCGCGACGTGATCGGGTTCGGCACCGAGGCGGTCGGCACGGATGCCGGCCAGGCCTTCGGCTTCGATCCGCCGTTTCCATCGCACACGATCATGCATGGCTCGAACCGGTTCGGGCTCGCGAGCCTCGCCAATCTCCATCTTCTGCCACCGAAAGGTGCGATCCTGATCACGCCGCCGCTGAAAATCGTGAACGGTTCGGGCAGCCCCTGTCGCGTGCTCGCGCTGGTAGCGGGATAGGAGGCGCCGCATGGTAGAGCGCTCGTTCAAGGAGGAGGTGAAGAAGCTCCGGCTCGGCGAGGGCGAGGAGTTCCGCGGCGAAGGCATTCTCGCGATCACCAAGGCGCTGCTGCAATCCGGCGTCGCCTATGTCGGCGGCTATCAGGGCGCGCCGATTTCGCATCTGATGGATGTGCTCGCGGACGCGCAGGAGCTGATGGACGAGCTCGGCGTGCATTTCGAGAATTCCGCAAGCGAAGCGGCGGCGGCGGCCATGCTGGCCGCCTCGGTGAATTATCCGCTGCGCGGGGCGGTGACGTTCAAGTCGACGGTGGGGACGAACGTCGCCTCCGACGCGCTGGCAAATCTCGCCTCGGGCGGCGTGACCGGCGGTGCGCTGATCATCGTCGGCGAGGATTACGGCGAGGGCTCCAGCATCATGCAGGAGCGGAGCCACGCTTTCGCAATGAAGTCGCAGATCTGGCTGCTCGATCCGCGACCGAATCTGAAGCTGATCGTCCGCATGGTGGAAGAAGCCTTCCAGCTCTCCGAGGCGACCAACACGCCGGTGATGCTGGAAGTGCGCATCCGCGCCTGCCACGTGCATGGGCGCTTCACCTGCAAGGGCAACAAGCGGCCGGATTTCTCGGTGAAGGACGCGATGGAGCGCCCCGTGCGCGACACCAGCCGCATCGTGCTGCCACCGGCGAGCTTCGCGCACGAGCAGGAGAAGGTGCGGCTGCGCTGGCCGGCGGCGGTCAAGTTCGTGCAGGAGCACGGGCTCAACGAGTTCTTCGCCGAGGGCGCGCAGGATGTCGGCATCATCCTGCAGGGCGGCATGTACAACGCGGTGATCCGCGCGTTGCAGCTGCTGGGCCTGTCGGATGCGTTCGGCAATACGCGCGTGCCGCTCTACGTGTTGAACGTCACCTACCCGCTGATCGATGCGGAAATCACGCGGTTCTGCGCCGGCAAGCGCGCGGTGCTGATGGTGGAGGAGGGGCAGCCGGACTACATCGAGCAGGCGCTGCATGCGGTGCTGCGCAAGGCCGACCTCAACACGCGCGTGCACGGCAAGGACATGCTGCCAATGGCCGGCGAATACACCGCGCAGGCGCTGCGGGACGGGCTCGGCAAGTTCGCTGGCGAATACCTGCCCGATCTCGCGCCGGCACCGCGCAACACGGCGCCCGTGCCGGCCGGAGCGGCGGAGACCGTGCGGGCGGAGGTGCATGGCAGGCCGCCTTCGTTCTGCACCGGCTGTCCCGAGCGGCCGATCTTCACGGCGATGAAACTGGTCGAGCGCGAGCTCGGGCCGCATCACGTGAGCGCCGATATCGGCTGCCATCTGTTCTCGATCCTGCCGCCGTTCAACATCGGCAACACGACGATGGGCTACGGGCTCGGCTGGTCGGGGGCCGCCGCGCTGAACGCGAAGGATGCCGGGCGGCGCACGATCAGCATCATGGGCGATGGGGGGTTCTGGCACAACGGGCTGACATCCGGGGTCGGCAATGCCGTCTTCAACAAGTCGGACAATGTGCTCCTGGTGGTCGATAACGGCTATTCGGCGGCGACCGGCGGGCAGGACATTCTCTCTTCGAAGGCGCCCAATCCGCGGCGCAGCACGCGGAACGCGATCGAGGCGGCGGTGCGCGGCGTCGGGGTCAAATGGGTGCGCACGCTCTCGCACACCTACGACATCGCGAAGATGCGCGACACGCTGCGCGAGGCGTTGACCACGAAGGAGAAGGGCCCGAAGGTCATCGTCGCGCAATCCGAGTGCATGCTGAACAAGCAGCGCCGGGTTGCGCCGTTGATGCGGAAGATGGTGAAGGACGGGCGGCGCGTAGTGCGTGAGCGCTTCGGCGTCGATCCCGACACCTGCACCGGCGATCATTCCTGCATCCGGCTCTCCGGTTGCCCGTCGCTCACGGTGAAGCCCAACCCCGACAGACTGCGGCGCGATCCGATCGCCGCGGTCGACAATTCCTGCGTGGGCTGTGGGCTCTGTGGCGAGGTGTCGCACGCCGCGGTGCTGTGCCCGTCCTTCTATCGCGCCGAGCTGATCAGCAACCCGACCGGATGGGATCGCTTCCGCGCGCGGATTTCCGGCCGTTTCATCACCTGGATGCAGACCCATGCCTGACGGCGCGGCCACGCTCGCCGCGCTGCGATCCGAAGAGATCGCCAAGGCGCGCGCGATCACGGTCGCGATCGTGGCGATGGGCGGCCAGGGCGGCGGCGTGCTGGCGGACTGGATCGTCGACCTGGCCGAGGCGAACGGCTACGTGTCACAGAGCACGTCGGTTCCCGGCGTCGCGCAACGCACCGGCGCGACGATCTATTACGTCGAGCTGTTTCCGGCCGCGATCGCGGAAGCGACGGGACAGGATCCGGTGCTGGCGATGATGCCGTCGCCCGGCGATGTCGACATCGTGGTCGCCGCGGAGCTGATGGAAGCGGCGCGTGCGGTGCAGCGCGGCTTCGTCACGCCGGACCGCACGACGCTGATCGCCTCGACGCATCGCCTCTACGCGATGACCGAGAAGATCGCGATGGGGGACGGGCGCGCGGATGCAGCGGCGATGCTCGAGGGCTGCCGGAAGGCCGCGTCCCGCCTGGTCGTCGCCGACATGCAGAAAATCGCCGAGGATGCCGGCAGTGTGATCAGCGCGTCGCTGTTCGGTGGCCTTGCCGGCGCCGGCGTGCTGCCGTTTCCGCGCGGCGAGTTCGAGGCGGCGATCCGCCGCGGCGGCGTCGGCGTCACCGCGAGCCTGGAGGCGTTTGCGCGCGGTTTCGATGCCGCGCTCGGCAGTGCGCCGCCGCATGAGCGGGACGACTTCTCTGCCGAGGTAGAGGAGGTGATCGCCGAAGGGATGCGGCGGCTCGCGGACTATCAGGATGCGGCTTATGCGCGGGAGTTCGCGGCGTTGCTGGGGCCGATCCGGGACGCTCGAGCGCGAGCATGGCGACGGCTCATCACGATTGCTCACGGAGACCGCGCGCGGGCTCGCCCTATGGATGTCGTACGAGGACACGATCCGCGTCGCCGAGTTGAAGACGCGGGCGAGCCGGTTCGATCGCGTGGCGCGGGAGGTGCGCGTCGCGCCGAATCAGGTGCTGCGGGTCCGCGAGTTCCTGCATCCGCGCGTCGAGGAGATCGCCGACACCTTGCCGGCGCCGCTCGGCCGGGCGCTGCTCGCGAAGACGCCGTTGCGAGGATTCGTCGAGCGCATGACGCGGAAGGGCCGCATCGTCGAGACGACGTCGATCGGCGGGTTCCTGCTTCTCCGCATGGTTGCCGGGATGCGGCGCTGGCGCCGCCGGACGCTGCGATTTGCCGCCGAGCACTCGCGGATCGCGGAGTGGCTTGGCCGCATTTGCGAGGTCGTGCCCCGCAACTACGCGCTCGCCGTCGCGATCGCGGAATGCCAACGCCTGGTCAAGGGCTATGGCGACACGCATGCGCGCGGGCTGCGGAACTTCGCCGCGGTGATGCGCGCCGCGCGTGAGCTGGAGGAGCGGGCGGACGGCGCGGAGATCGTGGCGCGGCTGCGGGATGCCGCGTTGGCGGACGAAGCGGGCGCGGCGCTTCGCAAGGCGTTTGCGGAAGCGGGAATGGAGTGCTCGCTGTGAGCGGGCCGATGCTGCTCGTCGTGGACGAGGTGCGCCGGCTGAGCCCGGTGATCGTCACCTTCACCTTGCGCGGCCCGGACGGCGAGGAATTGCCACCGGCATCCCCCGGGGCGCACCTCGCGGTCGAAGTGCCGTGCGGCGGCGGCAAGGAGTGGCGGCACTGGTCGCTGGTGGATTTCGACGGGTCACTCGCGGTGCCGCGCGCGTATCGGCTCGCGGTGCGGCTGGAGGAAGCAAGTCGCGGTGGGTCGCGCTTCGTGCACGAGACCCTGGCGCCGGGGCATCGCCTGCGCGTGCTTCCGCCGAAGAACGACTTCCCGCTCGACATGGCGCAGGATGATGTCGTGCTGATCGCCGGCGGCATCGGCATCACGCCGTTGTCCGGCATGGCGGCGGCGCTTGCGCGCGCGGGCAAGCGGTTTGTGCTGCATTACAGCGGGCGAACCCGGGTGCTGCTGGCGTTCGTGCCGGAACTGCGGGCAATCTGCGGTGACTCGCTTTGCCTTCATGCGGATGATGACGTGGAGACGCGGCTTGACGTTCCCGCACTGATGGCCGGGCTGCGGCCTGGCCGGCCGATCTATGTGTGCGGGCCGCGCGGCATGATCGAGCGCGATCATCGGCGAAGCGACATCGCGCGGATGGAAGAAGGAGAGCGTTCGTTTCGAGCTGTTCAGCGAGCCGGCGAGCGAGTCCGGCGATCGCGCGTTCGAAGTGATGTTGGCGAAAAGCGGATTGACGCTTTCCGTTCCGCCGGACAGGTCGATCCTGGAAGTGATGGAGAATGCCGGGCTCGAGCCGCTTTCGGATTGTCGTCGCGGAGAGTGCGGCGTCTGTTCGATCGAGGTGATCGAGGGTGAAATCGATCATCGCGACCTCTATCTCAGCGAGGCGGAGAAGCGGTCCGGCAAGATCATGCAGGTCTGCGTCTCCCGCGCCCGCGGTTCACGCGTCGTGCTCGCAGCCTGAGGAGGCATCATGCATCTGCGGCCGAAGCGGTACCGCGGCGACCGGGAGGCGATCCGGGCGCTGGTGCAGGATGACCAGGTGCATCGCGACGTGTATCTCGATCCCGAGCTGTTCGAGATCGAGATGGAGGAGCTGTTCACCAAGACCTGGATCTATGTCGGGCACGAGAGCCAGGTGCCGCGTCCCGGCGACTTCTACACCTGCGACATCGGCCGACAGCCCGTCATCATGGTCCGTCAGGAGAATGGATCGGTGCGCGTGTTGCGCAATCGGTGCGCGCACAAAGGCGCGAAGCTGGTCACCGACACGCACGGCAATGTCGGGAAATTCTTTCGTTGTCCCTACCACGCCTGGACCTATCGCACCGACGGGTCCCTGCTCGCGATCCCGCTCAAGAATGCTTATGCCGAAACGCGGCTCACAGAGTGCCCCGCCGCGAAAGGGCTCGCTCCGGCGGCGGCCGTCGCCACGTATCGGGGGTTCGTCTTCTGCCGGCTTTCGGAACACGGCCCGGCGTTTGATGAATATTTCGGCGATTCGCTGTCCTCGGTCGACTACATGGCGGATCGCTCGCCCGAAGGTGAGCTCGAAATCGTCGGCGGCGTGCTGCGCTACATGCACAACTGCAATTGGAAGATGTTCGTCGAGAACCTCAACGATACCATGCATCCGATGGTGGCGCACGAGTCGGCGGCAGGCACCGCAAAGCGGCTCTGGGCCGACAGGGCCGCCGATGCACCGAAGCCGATGGCGATCGAGCAGCTCGTGCCATTCGCGTCGGGCTACGATTTCTTCGACAGGATGGGCGTTCGCGTGTACGGCAACGGGCATGGCTATTCGGGCGTCAATTTCAGCATCCATTCCGCCTACGCGAGGATGCCGGAATACGAAGCGGCGATGGTCGCCGCTTATGGCGAGGGGAAGGCCAACGACATTCTCGGCACCGTCCGGCATAACACCGTCTATTATCCGACCCTCACCATCAAGGGCGCGATCCAGGCGATCCGGGTGGCACGGCCGATCGCGGTCGACAGGACCCTGATCGAGAGCTGGACCTTCCGCCTCAAGGGTGCACCGGAGTCGTTGCTGCAACGGACGATGATGTATTCGCGGTTGATCAACTCACCGATGTCCGTTGTGGGTCATGATGATCTCCACTGCTATCGCAACATCCAGGAGGGACTGGAAGCGGACGGAAATGAGTGGGTGAGTCTGCACCGGAACTTTGCGTCATCCGAGCTCGACGCCCGCGACCTCACGGTGAATGGCACCAGCGAGATTTCCATGCGCAATCAGTTCCGCGCCTGGGCGCGTTACATGACGCTGGAGCCGGCATGAAGGCGCCCGACAGCGCCGAGCTGGCGCGCTTCGTGCTGCACGAGGCGCGGCTCATCGACGAGAAACGATGGGACGAATGGTACGACCTGTTCACGGAGGATGGCACCTACTGGGTGCCGCTGGTGCCGGACCAGGCCGACGGGGTCAACCACACGTCGCTCGCGTATGAGGACAAGCTGCTGCTGAAGATACGCATCGAGCGGCTGCGCGATCGCGGTGGGCCGTTTTCCCAGCGGCCGCCCAGCCGGTGCCACCATCTGCTGCAGGCGCCTGAAGTGGAGAGCGCGGATCCGGAGGCCAATGTCTTCGTGACCCGCACGCAGTTTCACTACACGGAGAGCCGCGCCGACGAACAGCAGATCTATGTCGGCACCGCGTTTCACCACATCACCCGCGACGGCGACGCGCTCAAGTTGCGCCTCAAGCGGGTGAACCTCTTGAATTGCGACGCGGCGCTGCCGTCCATCCAGCTCTTTCCCTGAGATGGGCAGCCGGACAGCGATCGTAACCGGCGGCAGCGCCGGCATCGGCCGCGTGATCTGCGAGGACTTCCTGCAATCCGGCTACCACGTGGTCTCGCTCGATCGGAAGCCGGGCACCCTCGCGCACGAAGCACTCGAAGCCGTGACGGTCGATCTCACCGATGACGCGGCGACGCGCCGGGCCGCAGCCGCAGTCGCGGGCCGATTCGGGCCAACGACGATCGTGCACAATGCCGGCGCCATGCGCACGGCGCTGCTGCCCGAGGTGAAGCGCGCCGACCTCGATGCGCTCGTGGCGTTGCATCTGGGCGCGGCCCTCGCGCTCGTGCAGGCGGCGCTGCCGAGCATGCAGGCAGCGGGTTACGGGCGGATCGTGCTGATCTCGTCGCGGGCGGCGCTCGGATTGCAAACGCGCACGAGCTACTCGGCGACCAAGGCCGGAATGATCGGCATGGCGCGAACCTGGGCGCTCGAACTGGCGCCGATGGGGATCACGGTGAACGTAGTGGCGCCAGGTCCGATCGGTGCGACGGACATCTTTCACGAAGTGCTGCCGGTCGGTGATCCGCGGATCGACGCGCTGGCGGAGAGGATCCCCGTCGGCCGCCTGGGCACGCCGCGCGATGTCTCCCGGGCGGTTCTGTTCCTTGCGCATCCGGACTCCGGGTTCATCACCGGGCAGACATTGTTCGTTTGTGGCGGAACCAGTGTCGGCAGCTTGACAATCTAGAATGCGTGCGATGCAACGAGCGGATTGGGGAAAGGTGGAGTGAGATGTTGAACGCGACGCGCCGGTCCCTCCTGGGTGCTGCCGCCGCCGGCGCGCTAGGGCTTCCGCGTCTGGCGCGCGCGGCCGACAAGGACATGGTGACGATCGGCTGGCCCAACGATGTGCCGAGCTGGGATCCCAATCAGCGCTTCGTTCCGGACGCGCAGTCGCTGCTCAAGGCGGTGTTCGACCAGCCGCTTGATCAGAATCCGCAGCTCAAGCTCATCCCGAACCTGATCACCAAGTGGGAGCTTGCGCCGGACGCGCTGTCGCTTCCGGTCGAGTTGCGCGACGACGTCACGTTCCACGACGGCAGCAAGATGAGCGCCGAGGATTTCAAGTTCACCTTCCTCGACCGCATCAAGTCGACGCCGGGGCTGGACATCGCCAATTCGTGGCGGAAGGTGCAGGACATCGAAATCCAATCGCCGACCCGGGCGGTGATGAAGTTTTCGTCGCCCGCACCGACCGCGCCCGTGTGGCTTGCCTTTCTCGGCAGCTTCATGGTGCCGAAGCGATACGTGGAGGCGGTGGGTGCGCAGAAATTCGCGCAGAAGCCGATCGGCAGCGGACCTTACAGGCTCGCCGAATACGAGCAGAATGCGCGCATCGTGCTTGAACGGAACGATCGCTACTGGGGCAGCAAGCCGGCGATCCGCCGAGTAACCATCCAGATCATCAAGGATGCATCGGCCCGCGTGGCGGCGGTGGAGTCCGGCCAGGTCGATCTCACCATCAGCCTGCCGGTGCGGGAGACCGTGCGCCTGCAGGGCAATCCGAAGGTGAGGGCGGAGCTGGACCCGATCACCCGCATCATCCTGCTGCAGGTCCGCAACGATCTTGGCTTTCAGGACGAGAACGTGCGACTCGCCGCGCATCATGCGATCGACAAGCGGGCGCTCTCGCGCGCCTTCTACAACAGCGCGGCGGTGCCGCTGTCGCAGCTCGCAACGCCCGGCACGCCCGGCTACATGCCCGATTTCACCTTCCCCTACGACGTGGACCTCGCGAGGCAGTTGCTGGCGAAGTCCGGGTTTCGGCCCGGGAAAGCCGGCGAAGATCGGCTTCGCGACCACCAACGGGCAATTCCCGGCCGATTACGACATCGCACGCGCTATCGTGCAGATGTGGTCGAAAGTCGGCATCGACGCCGACCTGCAGGTGATCGAGTACGCGAAGTACTTCGAGTTGAACCGCGGTCATAAGCTGCCGGAAGCGATGCTGTACTCCTTCGACAATGCGACAGGCGATCCCGAAATCTTCGTCGGCTACATGCTGAACCCGAAGCTGCCGTTCTCGCCCTGGCAGGACATGACGCTCGGCCAGAAGGTGATCGACGCATTCAATATCGCGGGCGATGCGCAGCGGATCGCGCGGTGGGAGGAGCTGGACAAGGAGGCGATCGGGATCGGCGCCAAGATTCCGCTGCTGCAGAGCGTGCAGACGGAGGTCTACGGGAAGGACCTCGACGTGACGCGCTACGGCAACGGGTGGGTGCTGCCGCAAGCGGTGCGTTGGAGCTGATCGGGCTCCGCGGTGAGCATCCTGCTGCTCGTCGTCCGGCGACTGCTCATCGCGATCCCGATTCTGCTTGCCGTCTCGATTCTTCTGTTTGTCGCGCTGCGACTGCTGCCGGTGGACCCGGCGGCGATGTCGATGCCGCCGAATGCGACCCTGCAGGAAATCGAGGCCAAGCGGCACGCAATGGGGCTCGACCGGCCGATGGTCGTGCAGTATGGGATCTGGCTCGTCGATGCGCTGCACGGCGATTTCGGCCGCTCGATCCAGTTGCGCCGGAGTGCCGGTCAACTCGTGCTGCAGGCGTTGCCGGCGACGATCGAGCTCGCCATCGTCGCGATGCTGATCGCCTCCGTGCTCGGGCTTGCGGGCGGCCTGCTGCTGTTCCGGGTTCGCGGGACGCCCGCGGAGACGATGGGCGATATCGGGACGATGCTGCTGCTGTCGTTGCCGGATTTCCTGTGGGGGTTGCTGTTCATCCTGCTGTTCGGGGTGCTCTATCCGGTGCTGCCCTTCATGGGCCGACTCGCAGCCGGCTTCCGCCAGCCCGATATCACCGGGTTTCTGCTGATCGACACGCTGCTGGTTGGCCGACCGGCAATGTTCGCGAGCGCATTCGCGCATCTGCTGCTGCCGGCCGCTTCGCTCGGCATCGCCTTCTCGCCCGCGATCATGCGCGTGCTGCGCGCGAGCCTCGCCGACGTGTATCATGAGGACTACATCCGCCAGGCGCGGCTTCGCGGCGTTTCGGAGCGGCGCATCCTTGGCGTGCACGCGCTAGGCAACGCGATCCTGCCGACGCTGACCCTGATGGGCGTGCAGTTCGGCTTCCTGTTCGGCGGCACCCTGCTGATCGAGGTGATCTACTCCTATCCGGGTCTTGGGAATCTGATGGTTGATGCGGTGCGCAATGCCGATCTGCCGATCATCCAGGCCGTCGGGCTCACCTACTGCATCGTCGTGCTGCTGATCAGCACGCTGATCGACGCGATGGTGCTGGTGCTGAACCCGCGGCTGCGTCGCGCATGAGCCGCGCCGCAATGCCTGGCGTGACGTGGCTGGCGTCGACGCGGCTGTTGATCGGAGCGACGCTCATCCTGCTGGTGTTCGCCTGCGCCGCGCTCGCGCCGCTGCTTGCGCCCCATCAACCGGGCGATCAGGACCTGCTGAACATCCTTCTGCCGCCGAGCTGGGCAAAGGGCGGCGATCCCGGCTTCCCGCTCGGCACGGACTTCGCTCGGGCGCGACGTGCTGTCGCGACTGCTCTACGGCGCGCGGCTGGCACTGATGGTGGCGGCCACGGCGTCGATCGGCGCGATGCTGCTTGGCGCGATGCTCGCGCATCTCGCCGGGTATTTCGGCGGCGCCATCGATTGGATCATCTGCCGTGCGGTCGATGTCTGGATGTCGTTTCCGCCCGTGGTGCTGTCGCTGATCCTGATCGTCGGACTCGGAACGGGCGCGGACCGGGTGGTGCTCGCGATCATTCTCGTCGACTGGACGCGCTTCTGTCGCGTGCTGCGTGCCGAGGTGCTGGTGACGGCGCGACGCGATTACGTGGCGGCGGCGCGGCTGGCCGGATTCGGCCATTGGCGCACCCTCGCCCGCGAGGTGCTGCCCGCGACCTTGCCGCTGCTCATCACGCTGCTCAGCCTGGAAGCCGGGATAGCGGTGATCGTCGAGGCGGTGCTGTCCTTCGTCGGCATGGGCGTGCGGCCGGACGAGATCGCCTGGGGACAGATGATCGCCGATGCCAGGCAGAACGTCGCGGAAGCCCCCTGGACGCTGCTTGCGCCGATGGCGGCGATCTTCGTCACGGTGACCGGGTTCAATCTGGTGGGTGACGGACTGCGGCGGGCGCTCGACGTGCGCATGCGCGATCCCGCTGCAATGGCCGGTGCCGCGGCAAGCGGAGCACCCGAGACGTGACGGTGCTCGCGGCCGATGATCTGACTGTGGAGGCGACGCTGGGCGGACAGCGCGTGCAGGCCATCCGGCATCTCTCCTTCGCGCTGCCGACCGGCCGGATTCTCGGCCTGGTCGGCGAGTCCGGCGCGGGCAAATCGATGGTCGCGCGCACGATCGCGCAGGCACTGCCGCCGGGATTCGCGATCGCCGGCGGCAGGCTGTGCTTTGCGGGCGAAGACCTCGTTGCCATGAGTGCGGGACGGCGGCGCGCGCTGCTCGGGCGCGAGATCGCCTTCATTCCGCAGGAACCGATGACCGCGCTCAACCCGGTGATGACGATCGGCGCGCAGCTCGGCGAGCATCTCGTGCGGCTCGGCGTCGATCGCAAGGCGCGGCATGCGCAAGCCGTCGCGCTGCTGGCGCGCGTGCATCTGCCGGAACCGGCGGAGTTGCTGCGGCGCTATTCGCACCAGCTCTCGGGCGGCATGTGCCAGCGCGTGCTGATCGCGATGGCCTTCGCGTCGCGACCACGCCTCGTCATTGCCGATGAGCCGACCACCGCACTCGATGTCACGATCCAGGCGCGGATCGTGCAGCTCCTCGCCGAGATGCAGGCGCGCGACGGCACGGCCGTGGTCTTCATCACGCATGATCTCCGGCTGGCGGCGCGCATCTGCGACGAGATCATCGTGCTCTACGCCGGACGGCCGGTCGAGCGCGGCCCCGCCGCTGAATTGCTGTCACGGCCGGCGCATCCGTACACGCGCTGCCTGCAACTCGCCGCGCCGGCGATGGGCGGGCAGGCGCATGCGCTGCATGTCCTGCCCGAGCAGATGCCGGGACTGGCCGCGCTGGCGGCCATGCGCGGTTGCCGCTTCGCGCCGCGCTGTCCGCTCGCCGAGCCGGATTGCCGCGAGCGCGATCCGTCCGATCTGTCGGTGGGCAAGGATCGGCTCGCCGCCTGTCTGCACGTAGCGCGCATTGCCGAGATCGCGCCGCGGCCCGCGCCGCTCGCGGTCACCACTGGCGGGGGCGGAGAGGACGTCCTGACCCTGCGCGGATTGGGCAAGCGGTTCTGGCGCGGTCGCGGATGGTTGCGGCGTGCCGGGGTGATCGAGGCGGCGCGCGGCGTCGGACTCGTGGTTCGGACCGGCGAGTTCGTCGGCCTGGTGGGCGAGAGCGGCAGCGGCAAGAGCACCGTCGCCAGGCTGGTGATGGGACTGGAGCGCGCGTCGGCGGGTCAGGTGCTGCTTGGCGGCGTGGACGTGACCGCGGCGAATGCGCGATCGCGCGCGCAGCGCCTGGCCTGGGCGCAGATGGTGTTCCAGGATCCGCAATCGGCGCTGAACCCGCGCCGGCGCGTCGCCGACATCGTCACCCAGCGCATGCAGGCCGGGCTCCATCGCGCGCCGCATCCGGCGCGGATGGCGCGGGCGCGGGCGCTGCTGCGCGAGGTCGGGCTGGCACCCGAAATCGGCGGGCGGTTTCCGATGCAGCTTTCGGGCGGGCAGCGTCAGCGCGTGAACATCGCGCGCGCTCTCTGCGCGGTGCCGCGGCTGCTGGTGGCCGACGAGATCGTGTCCGGCCTTGACGTTTCGGTGCAGGCGCAGCTCCTCGATCTGTTGCTGACTCTGCGGCGCGAGCGCGGCATCGCGATGCTGTTCATCTCGCACGATCTTGCGGTGGTGCGGCATCTCTGCGACCGCGTCGCGGTCATGCTGCGCGGCGAGATCGTCGAGCAGGGGCGGACCGAGGATGTGTTCGCATCACCCCAACACCCCTACACGCGCGCGCTGCTTGCTGCGGTGCCACCGGATGATCCGGCGCTGCCGTGGACGCCGTTTCCGACCGAAGCCGAGGCCGGTCCGGCACTCGAAGCGGTCGGGTGATACCAACGGTCATGAAGAATGACCGTCGGTATCATACCGCGCGCCGATGTGCTCTCGATGAGTCACGATTTGAGCGCGCGCTGGTGTCAGGGATTCAGATGACGCGGAACACCTGGCCGGTGCCGGCGTCGCGATAGAGATCGATCCGCGTCCCATCCCAGTGGTAGTCGAGATGGCGGGCTTGCACCGGCGACGAGGCGCGGTCGGGATAGAACAGGCCGGCGCATTCGCCGCCCGGCAGGCGCACGCTCGGGATAGACGACGCCCTCCGATCCGCGTTGCCGGAGTGCGGCGCCGAGCGCCTGCGCCGGCGCGTACTCATCGGGCAGCAGCGCTTCGCGGAAATCGGCGCCGCGCAGGTCGTGCAGCGGTCGCCTCGATATCGATCAGCAATTCGCGGAATTGCGACGTCCAACCCGGGCGCTGCCGGGTTGCTGCCATGAAGCGCGCGTGGTGGTGCATCGTCTCGAACAGCGCCACCTCGAAACGTCGCCCGAGATAGAGCACGCCATAGCTGCCATCGCTGAAGCGAGTCGGACGGTCGGTGCTGACATGGGTGAACGGCGCCATCAGCCAGGATGCGCCCGGTCCGCCGACGCGGCGCGATGGCGGCACCAGGTCGAGATTGCCGATCGTCGCCATCAGCCGCGGATTGGTCTTCTGCTCGGCGGCGAGCAGCAGCGGCCAGTCGGCGGGATCGGCGATGTCCTCGAACAGGTCGACCGGCGGGTAGAGGCTGCGGATGATGCGCACCGCGCGGCGCCAGGCAACCGGCGTCGTCGGGACGCGGCCGGCATCGATCACCAGGCGCCGCGTTCCGCGTCGAGATAGCGGCGCACGCGCATGATGTCGGTGAGCTCGCCGCCGAGCATCACCTCGAGCGCGGAGCGATCCTCGAAGACGCGGTTCTTCTGCCTGATCCATTCATGGGCGCGCGCGGGCTCGCGGAAGGCGATGCGGAGCGCCTTGTGGATCCCCATGAGATTGGACAGGCGTGCCTTCTGATCGCGGCCGATGCGGCCGGGCGCTCCGCTCTTCCAGCGCGCGAAGCTGCGCGGCGTCAGATCGAGCAGGATCGCGGCCTCGACGTCGGAAATGGCCCAGAGGCGGAACAGGTTGACGGCGGCGCGGAACATTGCCGCCGCTTCTTCGTCGGTGATCGGCGAGGGCGCGAAATCCTGCGCGGCGGTGCTGACGGGGATCAGTTCGGGCATAGCGGCATCTCGAGCGCCATTTGGCAGCAAGTGGCATTTGCCGGCCAACTGACAATTACCGCAAGAGCGACTCATGCTCGAAAGAACAAAGCAAGAACACACGGCGACGGGATAGGCGGCGATGTCGCTCGATTGCGGTGGTTGGCCGACCTCGCAAGCTGTTAAACCGCGAGCTGTTTTGAACGGAGAATGGATGATGCGAAACGATATGGCGCGGCGGCTCGTGGCCGAGTTCATCGGCACGTTCTGGCTGGTCTTCGGCGGCTGCGGCGCGGCCGTGCTCGCCGCGGCCTTTCCGCAATTCGGCATCGGCTTCCTCGGCGTCGCCTTTGCCTTCGGACTGACGGTGCTCAGCATGGCGTACGCGGTCGGGCACATCTCGGGCGGGCATTTCAATCCGGCGGTCACGCTCGGCCTGTGGTCGGCGGGGCGCTGCGCGAACCGGCACGTGATCCCCTACATCGTCGTGCAGGTCATCGCCGCGATCATCGCCTCCGGCGTGCTGTATCTCATCGCGTCGGGAAAGCCGGACTGGGTGCCGGGCGGCTTCGCCTCGAACGGCTACGGGGCGCTGAGCCCCGGCAAATATTCGCTGGGCGCGTGCTTCCTGGCCGAGCTGGTGCTGACCTTCTTCTTCCTGATGGTGATCATCGGCACGACGTCCAAGGGCGCGGCGACCGGATTTGCCGGCATCCCGATCGGACTCGCGCTGACGCTCATCCACCTGATCTCGATTCCGGTGACCAACACGTCGGTCAATCCGGCGCGCAGCACCGGCCCGGCGCTGTTCGCGGGGGGCGGTCACATCGGTCAGCTCTGGCTGTTCTGGGTGGCGCCGATTGCCGGCGCACTGATCGCGGGCGTGGTCGGGCGCGTGCTCTATGAGAGCTCGTCGATCGCTACGACGGTGGTGATCGACGAGGAGCGGATCGCCTGAAGGGGAGGAAGTCAGCCGACGGTCTGCACGACCTCGAAGCCTTCGAACTCGGGGTGACCAAGGGTGATGGGAGCATCGCCCCTGGTCGTCGTGCCGGCGCCGCGATGGGCGGCGCGGAAGGCGTCAGACTTCGTCCAGGCCTCGAAGGCCGCGTGGTCGCGCCAGATCGTGTGGCTCGCGTAGAGCACGTGATCGTCGCGCGCAGGACCGCGCAGCAGGTGGAATTCGACGAAGCCGGGCACGTTCCGGAGATAGCTGTCGCGCGTCGCCCAGACGTGCTCGAACGCCGCCTCGGAGCCAGGCACGACCTTGAAGCGGTTCATCGCGATGTACATGCGGTGGAGTCTGCGCGCGGGCTCCGCCGGGGGTCAATGCGCCGCTCCTTGACGCGCTCCGGGGTGGCGCGTACCGTTCAAACCAGAACGATGCGAGTTCAAATGTGAACTTGCCAGCCTGCGATCGTCCGAGCGGAGCGAGGGCGTGAATCGCCAGGCCAGACGAGCCTGCGATCGTCCGAGCGGAGCGAGGGCGTGAATTGCCAGGCCAGACGAGCCTGCGATCGTCCGAGCGGAGCGCGGGCGTGAATCGCCAGGCCAGAGCACGGGGAGCGACGCGTGACGCAGGCCGATCCGATCCAGACGCAGGACATCAAACGGCCGCCCCGGCATCTGATCGATGGGCTTGCCGCGATCGGCACCGCGACCGCGGCCGGCGAGCTGTCGCGGCTCGGCATCCGCAATCCCTTCCTGGAGGGGCCGCGCGCCTGGACGCCGGGGAAATGCGTCGCCGGGCCGGCGCTGACGCTGCAGTTCATGCCGAAGCGCGAGGATCTGTACCGCGTCGACGAATACGCCGATCCGGAGAAGCAGCTGCACCGCCACGTGCTCTATCATGCGCAGCCCGGCGACATCGTCGTCGTCGATGCGCGCGGCGACATGAAGTCGGGCGTGTTCGGCGAGATGATGCTGACCTATTTCATGGGGCGCGGCGGCGCGGGCGTGGTGATCGACGGCTGCATCCGCGACTATCCCTCGGCGAAGGAGCTCGGCCTCGGCCTCTGGATCCGCGGCGTGACGCCGAACTTCCACACGCAGACCGACATCTTTCCGTTTGCCGTGAACGGGCCGGTGGCATGCGGAAATGTGCTGGTGATGCCGGGCGACATCATCGTCGCCGATGATGACGGCGTGGTGGTGGTGCCGGTCGCGCTTGCCGGAACGCTGCTGGAGAAGGCGAGCACGCATCACGAATGGGAGGAGTTCTCGCGCGTCCGGCTGAGCGAGGGCGGCGATCTCCGGCGCTATTACCCGCTGTCGCAGGAAGCCTGGCCGGAATACGAGGCCTGGCGCGCGAAGCAGCCGAAATAGCGATTCCCTTCAGGTACACGCCGGGCAGCAGCCGCCAGCGCGTGCGCGCGCGGAAGGCCGCGTATTCGTCGCCGAACTCGCTTGCGAGCAGCCGCTCCTCGGCGCTGATGCGCGCCAGCAGCGGCGGCACCATGCAGAGCGTGAGCAGCACGCCCGCCCAGGCACGGAAGGCGAGTCCCCAGCCGAGGGTCGAGATCAGCAGGCCGAGATAGCTCGGGTGGCGCAGCACGGAGTAAAGTCCGGAGGTGACCAGGCGGTGGCCGGGCTGGATCGCCACCAGCCCGCTGAAGCGGTGCCCCAGCACGAAGACCGGCGCGAGGCGCAGCGCGCCGCCCAGGGCGAACAGCAGCACGCCGACCCAGCGCACCGCGTCGCCGTCGATCGTCCAGAGGTCAAGGCGGTCGGTGGCGGCGGGCAGCCAGCCGTCGAGCAGGCCGAGGATCAGGAACGCCGCGATCGCCCAGCGATTGCCGCGATCCTCGCGCAGGCCGCGGCTCAGATTGCCCGCCGTGAACAGTGACGCCAGCGTCAGCGCGAGCAGCACGACCGCGACGGCGGCGAGCGCCGGCACGCCGAAGAAGGCGGCAAGGCCGCCGCGGCCGAGGACCGCGAGGGCGACATAGAGAACCGATCCCGCCAACGTGAAGACGATCCGCAGCGTCAAGGTGGTTCTCCGCGGCATGCTCACGATTTGCGCCACTCAAGGATCGCCGCGGTCCGCGCCACGTTGCAGGCACGACCAACGGCCTTGCAGGAGAAACACGCCATGAAGTTCATGCTCATCCTTCCCGCTTTCGGCCTCGCGCTGCTGGCCGGCACCGGCGCGGCGCAGGCGGCGGGGTGCGCGTCCGGCGCGGTCGTGGGCGGGGTGGCGGGCCATATGGCCGGTGGGCACGGCGCGCTCGGCGCCGCCGCCGGCTGCGCGGTCGGCCATCACGAGGCCACCAAGCAGGCGAACGCCGCCAAAACCTCGGGCGCCGCCTCCGGGACCGGCAAGCAGAATACCGGCACCACCGGCAAGTAGGCGCGGCGGTCCCGCCGCCCGGAGCTCGGCTCCGGGACGGCGGGCGCGGGTCAGGGTCGGATGACGGTCGGGCCCGGCGTGGGCTGCACCACCACGGGCGGGCTCGGCTGCGTCACGACCACGGGCGGCGAGGCCGCCGGCGGCGCCGGGGTCGGACCCACGGTGACCCCGGGCGTGTTCACCTCGCAGCCCGCGAGGGCGAGCAGGCCGAGGCCGGCGAGGGCCAGCAGACGCTTCGACATCGGGCGAACATCCTCTTCCTGTTGCGGCGACGGTTCAAACGCCCACCGATCTTCGTGGTTTGCCGGCGTGCTCCGCCGCTCACAGTTCCTCGACCGTGCGCCGCGGCGCGACGGCCGAGCGCGGGAAGGCCTGCACGGCGGAAATCAGCGCTTCCGGCACGCGCTCGACCAGCAGCATGTCGCGATAGTGACGCAGCAGGAAGCCCTCGGCGATCATGTGCTCGATGAAGCCGAACAGGCCGTCGAAATATCCCTCGACATTGAGGAAGCCGCAGGGCTTGGCGTGCTGGCCGAGCTGCGCCCAGGTCCAGACCTCGAAAATCTCCTCCATCGTGCCGATGCCGCCCGGCAGCGCCACGAAGGCATCGGCAAATTCCGCCATCATCGCCTTGCGCTCGTGCATGGAGCGGACGATGCGCAGATCGACCTTGTGATGGTTGGGCCGCTCGCGCTCGGCGAGCCATTCCGGGATGACGCCGATCACCTCGCCGCCGGCGCGCTTGGCGGCGCCCGCGATCACGCCCATGAGGCCGATCGAGCCGCCCCCATAGACAAGCCCGATGCCGCGGCGCGCGAGCAGTTCGCCCATCGCTCTCGGCGCTCCTCGCGTAATGTGGGGAGTTTCCGGTGCGCGACCCGCAGAAGGCGGCAATCCTCATGCAGGCTGCCGGCGTCGGCGTCCGGCGCGGGTGATGGGGCGTGATCGCAGGTCCATGGCCGTGCAGTCTCGCCACGGGTCGCCTGCCGTCAAAGCAGGTCGGGGACGGTGGGCGCGGACAGGCCGCATCAAAGCGCGCCCGCCGCGACCCGCACGATCAGCCGCTCGTACTCGTCGAGATAGTCGTCGAGCCGCAGATGCGTCTCCGCATACCGCCGCGCATTGGCGCGCAGCTTGCGGGCGAGAGTCGGCTTCTCGAGCACGTCGAGCACGGCGCGCGCGACCGAGTCCGGCTCGAGGCTCGGCACGATCAACCCATTCTCGCTGTCGGTGACGAACTCCATCACCGGCGCGGTGTCGCCGCCGAGCACGACGCAGCCGGCGGCAAGCGCCTCGCGCAGCGACCAGGAGGCGACGAACGGATAGGTGATGTAGACATGCGCATCGGAGCGATGCAGCAGGTTCCGGTAGTCGGCGTAATCGATGCGGCCGGGGAAGTGCACGCGCGACAGATCGAGCCGATCGCCGAGCTCGCGCAGCAGCAGTTCCTTCCACGTGGTGCCGACGAGTTTCGCCCCGTAGCTGACGCCGTTGCCGCCGACCATCACCGCGCGCAGATCGGGCCGCTCGCGCTGCATCATCGCGAGCGCGCGGATCACGACGTGAAACCCGCGATACGGCTCGAGGTCGCGCGCGACATAGGTGAGCAGCTTGTGCCTGGGCTCGACCACGAAATCGCCGAGCCGGAATTCCCGCTTGCGGGCGGCGGGATCCGGCTTCAGCAGGTCGGTGTCGACGCCCTCGCGCAGCAGCGTGATCTTCTTCTGCGCCCAATCCGGATAGGTGGAGAGCTGCCACGCGGTCGGCGTCTGGCCGTGGCCGGGATTGTCCAGCGAGAGCAGGTTGACGGCGTTCTTCGCGCGCACGCGGGGATAGCCCGACGGATCGACGCGGAACTCCGGGTCGAAGCCGACATCGACGCCGGTCGAATGGTAGTAGAATTCCTGGTAGCCGAGAACGGGCGTGTCGGGAAACACGTCGCGGATGTTGAGCATCTCGCCCCAGCCCTGATGACCGATGATGATGTCCGGGGTGAAGCCGAGCTTCTTGAGCGACTGCGCGGTGCGCGCGACGGCGGCCGCGCGCAGCATGGCGGATTCGAATTCCTGCGCGTCCGGATAGGTGTTCGCCGACGCCTCGCGCGGCACCTGGTAGACGGCGCGGCGCACGCCCGGAATGCCGTTCTGGTTGGGCAGGCTGATGAACACGATCTCGTCCTTGCCGCGCCTGGTGAGGCGGCGGATGAGATGGATGTACTGGGCGGGGAAATTCTGGTGGATGAAAAGATAGCGCACGAACCGGTTCCGCGGGATCAGCCGGAGGCGCCGGGACGACCGCCCCGGCCCTGCGTCACTTCCGCTTGCGCACCGGCGCCTTCGGGACGGGCGCCCCACGCCGTGCGGTGGCGGCGCTGACGGGCGCCTCCGCGGCCGCGGCGACATCCGCCTCGGTCGGCGCCGTTGCCCCGCGCGGGCGGAACTCGACCCGGAACGCCTCGAGCGGCGAGAGGTCCTCGGTCTCGCACGCCGCGCCGTCGGTGACCGGCCCGACCGTGCCGCCGTCGACGAAGCTCGCGGTGAGCACGCATTCATGCGTCTCCGCCGCCGCGCCGCGCAGCCGCACCCGCAGCCCGAGCAGCGGCAGCGCCATGCCGCGGCTGCCACAATACTGCCCGCCATGTGCCCAGGGCGAGAGCCACCCACGGCCGAGCACGGCCTGATATTCGACGTCCTCGCGCGGCGATGCCCTCGTGCGGGGCGATGCCGAACCCCTCGATCCAGCGCTTGCTGCCGCGATCGCCGATCCACTCGCCCACCGGAACGCTGATGTCGCCGCGGCTCTGCACATGCGCCGCGACCAGGTTGGCGCCCGCGGACGGCGGGGCGGCGGCGGCCGGCGGGGCCGCGACGGCGGGTGCGGGCTGCGGCACCGCGACCGCGGCGGCGGGGGCCGTCTGGTCGCCGAGACGCACGAGCTGGAGCCGCGGCGCCTCGTGCTGGGCGCCCGGCTGCTGATAGATCGTGACCAGGATCTGCGCGGGCCCGGAGGCAACCCGCACGAGCGCTGCATCGGCGCGGCCGCTGAGCCAGCCATCCTCGCGGAAGGTGCTGATGGCGACCGCGTCCGGCCGTCCGACCGGACCCGGCGGCAGCGAGATGCGCACGCCGGGCAGCCCGCTCGCCTCCTCCGCGCCGGAGCTCTGGACCACGCAGAACAGTCCGGCATCCAGGGTCATCAGATGTCCGGAGACACGCAGTTCGCTCACGGATCGCGCCCCGGGGGCGCCGGCTTCGGACATGACCGCGATTTCCCTCTTCGCCTATGCGCCAGCCGCCAGCCGCCCCGGCCAAGCGCGCGCTCAGGCGGGCAGGATCGGCTCGGACAACGAGGCGCGCGGATGGTGCGACGGCCCAGCCGCTACTGCAAGCGGGGCAGTTCCGACAAGGGCGTTGTTGATGGAGGCGGCGGGCAGTCCGAGCGGCAGCAGCCAGCCCCAGCCGGTGCGCCGTATCCGCGAGGCGGGGGCGCCAATGTCGAAGGCCACCACGCGAAGTCCCGCGCGCCAGGCTTCGGTAAGCGTGTAGGACCAGGTTTCGGGCCAGATCGACGGCAGGAAGGCGAGCGTCGCGCCCTGCGCGCGCATCAGTGCGTCCGCCTCGGTATCTCGGTAGCCGCCGGTCACGAATGCGCGCTCGGTTGCCAGCAGGCGCTCATCGTCGCTCGTGTAGCCGACGACGACGAACTCGAGCGGCAGGTCGCGGGCATAGGCGTCCCGGGCGCAGGCGATCAGCACGTCGTACCCCTTCTCGGTGCCGATCGCGCCGGGCACCAGCACACGGCGCCGCGTGCCCGGCCGGATGGCGGCGCGGGCGAGCACCGGCACCGGGGGCGCGGCGATCGAGGCGTCATCCTCCCAGGGCAGCACCTCCGGCCGCACGGTCGGGAAGTGGCGGCGGATGCGGAAGGCGGCGTCCTCCGAGGGCGCGATCACCCGCCGGGCCCGGCGCAGCTCGCCGGCCGAGCGCGCGATCAGCGCGGGGACGGTGATCTCCTCCTCGAGATTGCTGCCGGCATCGGCGATGCAGGCCTCGCAGGCGCGGATGTCGGGCTCGCCGCAGTAGCGGCGGTCGGCGCCGACCAGGGCGACGCGCTGGCAGAACCACTGGTAGTCGTGGATGTAGATGTCCTGCGGGACGCCGAGCAGGCGAGCGAGTCCCATCACCGCGTGATGGTGGCCGAGGAGCTGGTGCACCTCGACATGGCGCGGGCGGTCGCGGCGAAGAAAGCGCAGAAGCTCGGGGAGTTCGCCCGGCAGCCGGAAGCGCAGATTGGGGAAGCGATCCTCGGCGGAGGGATTGCGGCCCGCCTCCGCGGCTTCCGGTGCGTCGGAGACGGCGATGATGCCGCTGCCCGCCGGGTCCGGCCACAGCACGATCGGACGCAGGCCGGTCGCCCGCAGCGCGGCGCAATGCTCGCGCACCCGGCGCCGCACGCCGCCGCCATCGGCGTGGGTGATGAGCAGCGCGGCGCCGGCGCTGCAGCGTTCCGCCCGCCAGCGCATCATGTCCATCCGCCGGCGCGCCGGCGCCAGCGGATCGGCCGCGGAGAATTCGGCCACCAGCGCGCCGTAGCCGGGATGCAGCAGTTCCAGCACGCCGAGATTGCGCGCGATCAGATGCGCGCGGGCGGCACCGAACGAGGTGCTGCCATGATGCGCGACATAGGCGCCGGAATGCGCCATGTGGCGCCAGCCGAGATGGCGGGCGCGGAGGCAGAAATCGTTCTCCTCGCCATAGCCCTGGGCGAACAGGTCCTCGCGGAACAGCCCGACCTCGTCGAGGCAGTCGCGGCGGATATACATGCAGAAGCCGACCGCGGTGGGGACCTCAATCAGGTCCTGACGGTTCACCCGCGCCGCGAGCTGGGCGAGGCGGGCGGTGCCGGGCGTGCTCGGAGCCGGGTTCGCCGCACCGGCCTTCGGGTAGCTGAGGATCGTCGCATCGTTGGAGAGCGGCGTGACGGTGCCGGTATCGGGCGCGCCGTAGGCGGCCTCGCGCAGCTTCCCGAGCCAGCCCGGCGGCACCAGGGTGTCGCTGTTCGAGCAGCACCACGTCGTGTCCGGCGGCGGCGCGCATGCCCGCATTGGCGGCCCCGGGGAAGCCGCGATTGGCGGGCAGATGCAGCAGCGTGAGGCGGCCGCGCTCGGCCATCGTCCGCAGCCAGTCGACGAGCGCCGGCTCCGGCGAGGCATCGTCGACCACGATGACCGGCGTGTCGGCCGGCACGGTGCGGAGAACGCTCGCGAGGCAGGCGCGGGTCGCCGCGAGGCCGCGATAGGCCGGGATCACCACCGCGGCTGGGCTCTCGCGGGGCGGGGCGGTTCGCGCCGGTCCGCGCAGCGCGGCGCGCACGCCGGCCTGGACCACCACCGGGGCGGCGACGCCTCGCCGGCGGGAAATTTGGCGGCGACGGTGCGGGCGAGCGCCACCGCGCCCTTCGCCTCCGCCGCCGGGTCGAGCGGGCTGCCGAGCAGCCGAGATCCGTCGCTGCCGGTCAGCACGAGGGGCGCGGCCAGGCCGGCGAGCGCCGCGGGCTCGATGCGGAACCGGCGCGGCTGCGCCAGCGGCTTGTGCCGGGTGAGGTCCATCTCCCGGTCCTCGGCGACGGTCACGCGCGTCCTGCCGCTGGCGTCGCGAAGGGTGAGCACGGGATCACGGTCGGGATCACCGGGGTGCCACGCCCAACCCTCGAGCGCACCATCGACGGCGGCGACGAACCCTTCCACGCGGCGGATGGCGGCCGGCTGGAGCGGACTGCCGAGCAGCGGGCGCCCGCCCAGCCGTACCGAGATGCGCGCCGCCTCGGCCCAGGAGGGCGGCAGACGGTGATCCGGCGGGAGCGTCACCGGAAGCCCGTCGAGAGCGACGCGCACCGCACCCGGACGCCGGCAGCCGCGGATGGTCAGCACGCCCTCGCCGTCGAGGCCGCACCATCCCGGCGCGCGGGCGGCGGCGGCGACGCGGTCGAGCAGCGCTTCCATGGCGCTGCTCGGCGTGTGCCGTGACAGCGCGGCGGCGGCCGCTTCCGCGGCGGCCGCGTGCTGACGCTGGCCGAAGCGGATGGCGGCAAGGCCGAGCCATGCCTCGCGACGGTCGAGCGTCCGGGCAAGCGCCTCGAACAGCGGCGCCGCCCCCGGATCGTTGCGCGCCAGCAGGAGCATGGCGAGGGAGAACGCCACCATGCCATCCTCGGGTGCGAGCCTGCGGGCGCGTTCGAGCCAGAGCCGCGCCGTCGCGTGATCGCCCTCGGCGCTCGCCCGCTGCCCCCGCTCCCACGCGTCATGGGCAAGCCGGCTGAAATAGGCGAGCTGCGTCTCTCGCTCGCCGTCGCGCGGACGCCGGCTCATCGCCGCCGGCCGGCGCGATTTTCGGTCGCGTGGAGCCAAGAAAAGGAAGGCCAGGGGCTCTGCCCCTGGACCCCGCTGGGGCCTGGAGGCCCCGGCCCCATTCGCGCTGCGCGGCACGCGGGCCGCGCAGCGCGAATGGGGGTCGGGGCCTCCAGGTCCAGTGGGGGTCCAGGGGGCAAAGCCCCCTGGTCGTTCTTGTCTCGAGCCCCACGCGACCGAAAATCGCGCTAGTCGGCGGTCGCGCGGTCCGCATCCGCGGCGCGTTCGCGTGATGGGCTGCCGAGCTGCGCCATGTCGACCGACGCTTCCGCGAGCCCCTGGCCGCGCGCGCGCTCGAGCCATTGCCGCGCCGCGTCGGGATCGATGACGCCGCCGAGCCCGCGCGCCAGGTAGCGGCCGAGCATGAGCTGGGCATGGGCATGGCCGCGCTCGGCGGCACGCCGGAAATAATCCTGGGCCTTTGCGCGGTCGGGCTCGATGTCATGCCCGCCGCCATAGAGGGCGCCGATGGCGAAAATGGCGCCGACATGGTTCTGCGCCGCCGCCTTCTCGAACCAGGTGAGCGCCGCCGCGTGCTCGCGCGGGCCGCCGCGGCCGTTCACCAGCATCTCGCCGAGCGCGACCTGTGCATCCACCATGCCGGCCTGGGCGGCGCGGCCGATCCAGGCGCGCGCCTCCACCGGGTCGCGTTCGAGGCCGCGCCCCTCGGCGAGCATGCGACCGTACCAGGACCTGCGCGTTGACCACGCCCTCGGCGGCGCGGCGGAGCCAGAGCGCCGCCTTGCGGTCGTCCCGCTCGACCCCGACTCCCTCGGCCAGGCAGACGCCGAAGTTGAACGCCGCGACCAGATCGCCCGAGCCGGCGGCGCGCTCGAACCATTCGCGCGTACGGGTCAGGTCCTCCTGCACGCCGACGCCCGAGAGCACGAGATTGGCGAGGTCGGCGAGCGAGGCCTGGTTGCCTTCCTCCGCCGATTTGCGGAACCAGCGCGCCGCCTCCTCCGGGTCGCGCGCAACGCCCGCGCCGGTGAGGTAGAGCATGCCGAGCGCACGGGCCGCGTGCGAATGCCCGGCGTCGGCGGCGCGCTCGAACCAGATCGCCGCCTCCGCATAATTGGGCGGCAGCTCGCCGCCTTTCGAGTAGAGGTCGCCGACCATTGCCGCGGCCTCGGCGTCGCCCGCGATGGCAGCCCGGCGGAGCCAGGACTCGCCCTCGAGCTTGTTCTGCTCGACGCCGTCCCCTTGCAGCAATGCGAGGCCGAGCCGCGCCATGCCCGAGCGGACGTTCTTCTCGGCCGCGCGGCGGTACAGCGGCACCGCCGCTTCCTTGTTCGGCGGCAGGCCGACGCCGAACTCGTTCATCACCCCGAGGAGATAAAGCGCGGTCGGCAGTTCCGCCTGCGCGGCATGCGCCATCTCGACCGCAGCCTGCTTCTGCTGCTCCGGCTGCTCGGTGCGGAGCAGCGCGAGGGCGAGCCCGAGCGAGCCCTGCGGGCAGCCGGCTGCGGCGGAGCGGCGATACCACTGCTCGGCTGCGGCGAGATCGCGCATTTCCTCCGGGCCGGTGGTGAGGACGTAGCCCATCAGGGCCTGCGCATCGCCGGAGCCGGCCTCGGCCGCGCGCTTTGCCCAGACCGAGGCGGCGGCATAGTTCGGGCCGGACGCGCCGATCGGGCTGCGGCTCGCGAACAGCGCGGCATCCGGCGCGGCATCCGCCCCGGCGGTGCCGTGCAGGAGCAGTGCCGCGAGCAGGGCCTGCGCTTCGATATGGCCGGCCTCGCCGGCGCGTTCGAGCCAGGTCGCCGCATCGCCGCGGCTCTGCGGGACGCCGCGGCCCTCCAGGTAGGACTTGCCGACCTGGAACATCGCGTCGCGATTGCCACGGGCGGCCGCCTTGGCAAGAAGGTGGAATCCCGCTGCGCGGTCGCCCTTTTCGACGAGTTCCACCCCGCGCCGCGCCGCCGCAGCAGAGGAAGCAACGGCGGCCAGGCGGTCGAAAAGTCCCATCAGGCTACGTCCTGTTGCATCCGGGCCCCGCCGGCTTGCGGCGAGGCCCGGGGCGAGCGTTACGACGGCTCCCGCATGCCCTCAAGCGGGATCGGCAGCATCTTCTCCAGCAGGTACTGGAGCACCGTGCGGTAGCCGACGATGACCTGCGTCGTCACCGCCATGCCGGGCTCCAAGTGGAAGCCGCCGGGAATGCCGTGCATGTTGATCCTGTCGACCGTTGCGCGGGTATCGTAATACGGCATCGTCGGTGTGCCCTGCGCCATCATGGTCGAACCCACCTGGACCGAATTCTGGATGGTGGTGAAGCTGTTGGCACTCTGGTAGCGCACCGTGCCCCAGGCGACGCCGTAGCGGATATAGGGATAGGTGTTGAACTGGATCAGCACCGGCTGACCGGGATGCACCCAGCCCGCGTCATTCGCCGAGACCAGCAGGTCGAGCTCCATCGGCGAATCGAGGGGAGTGAGGGTCATCAGCTGCGTGCTCGGCTGCAGCACCGTGCCGGTCGAGACGGGCGCGACCGACAGCACGACCGCATCGACCGGCGCGCGGATGTCCACGATGTGGCGGCGAATGCGGGCCTTGGCGAGCTGCGCCTGGTTGTCGTTCAGGTTCATCTGCGCGGTGGTGAGCTGGGTCGCGAGCTGTGCGAACCACTGCTTGTCGAACGAATCCCGCTCCTGGACCATCTCCTTGATGCTGGCATCCGCCTGCTGTGCCGTCGCCACCGAGTTGGCGAGCTGGCGCGCCATCTCGGTGCGCTGGTCCTGCGCCTGGATGAGCTCGATCTCGGTGCCGACGCTCATCGACATCAGCTTCTTCTGGATGCCTTCGAGCTGGCCGGCGAGCTGCAGCCGCATCTGGTAGCCCTGGATGCTGGCCTGCGCCTGCGCGAGCTGCGCCTGCTGCTCGACGATCTTCTGCTCGTAGCCCATCATCGTCGAGCGGTACTGCGCGGTGTGCTCGCCGTAGAGGGCGGCCTGCACGGCGGTCGCGGCGGTTGCCGTCTTCGGCTGGTAGGGCACGCGATTGATCTCGGCCTGCAGCTCGTCGACCTCGGCCTGGTAGGTGTCGACATCGCCCTGCAGCTGCGCCTCATCGGAGCCCGCGAACACCGGGTCCATGCGCGCGAGCAGGTCGCCCGCATGCACGACCTGGCCCTGCTTCACGTTGACCGAGCGGATCATCGAGGCGTCGTAGGGCGTGATCAGGATGCTGTCGTCGGTCGCGATCACCTGGCCGGTGGCGGAGACCTGCATCTCGATCGGAATGAAGGCGGCCGCGGCGCACATCGCCACCACCGCCAGCACGATGATCCAGGTCACCGAGCGGGCGCTGCCGACGACCGGCGTGGTCATCAGCGCGGCGGAGGGGGACTCGAACTCCAGGACGGTGAGGGCGCTCGCCTCTTCGAGACTGATGCCCGACCGGCTCTCGGTGCTGGTGAGCGACTTGTTGGCGTCCATGGCTCAGTCGTCTCCCTCGGCCAGCACTGGCTTGATCCCGCCGGCCCGGCCCTCGCCGGTGCTGTTCATGTGCCGGTTCTGCTGCAGCCAGAGCTGGCGGTAGATTGCGCAGCGCTCGAGCAGCACCTTGTGCGTCGCCATGTCGGCGACGGTGCCCTTGTCCATCACCAGGATCTGGTCGCAATTCGACCAGCGAGGAGAGGCGGTGCGAGATGATCACCATGGTGCGGCCGGCGGCGATGCGCAGCAGGTTCGCGTTCACCAGCGCCTCGCTTTCCGGGTCGAGCGCGCTCGTCGCTTCGTCCAGGATCAGCAGCCGCGGATCGGCGACCAGGGCGCGGGCGATGGCGAGACGCTGCTTCTGGCCGCCCGAGAGGTTGGCCGAGCTCTCCTCGATGTAGGTCTCGTAGCCGGCTGGCAGCCGCTCGATGAACTCCTCGGCGCCGGCAAGCCGCGCCGCGTGGATTGCGTCCTCGAGCGTGAGGCCGGGCCGCGAGGCGATGATGTTCTCCCGCACCGTGCCACGGAACAGGAAATTATCCTGCAGCACGACCCCGAAGCTGCGGCGCAGGTGCGTGAGGTTGATCTCGCGCAGGTCGGCGCCGTCGATCTTGAGGTAGCCCGTGTATTCGCGGTTGATGCCCTGCAGCAGGCGCGCGAGCGTCGATTTGCCGGAGCCCGACTTGCCGACGACGCCGAGCATGGTGCCGGCCGGGACGCTGAAGCTCACATGGTCGAGCGCCGGCGTCTTGCCGAGCGGATAGGTGAAGCTCACATCCTCGAAGCTGACGGCGCCGTCGAATTTCGGCCGCAGGCCGGCGCTCTTGGAGCTGGTCTCGGTCGGGTTGTTGAGCACGAAGCCCACCTGGTAGACCGAGGTGCGCACCTCCTCGAAATCCTCGAGCAGGCGGGCGGCGTTCACCAGCGGCGCGGCGACGCGGCCGCCGAGCAGCATGAAGCCGACCAGCGCGCCCGGCGTGATGCCGTCCACGCCCACCATGCCGACATTGATCCCGAGGATCTCCGGCGACATCGAGGAGCCCGCATGGGCCAGCATGTTGGCGACCACGATATAGGCGCCGACCACCACCACGCCGCGGTTGAGGAAGATCTCGAACGGCTGCACCAGCGTCTGCGGGATGTTGGAATGCCGACCCGAACGCAGGCGCCACTCGGCCGATTCGGCCACACGCTCATCCCAGGCGGTCTTCTGGCTCTCCTCGAGCGCCAGCGACTTCACCGTGCGGATGCCATGGATGCTCTCCACCAGCACCGCCGATTTCTTCACCTCGGCCTGCACCACGCGCGAGTAGATCGCGCGCATCGAGGGCAGGAACACCATGATGATGAGCGTCACCGCAGCGGCGGCGGCGAGCACCATCCAGGCGAGCGTCGCGCTCAGATAGAACAGGAACGGCACCAGGATGAACAGCGTCGAGCAGTCGAGCACAGTGTTCATCAGCTTGCCGGTCATGAAGTCGCGGATGCGGAAGACCTGGCTGATGCGGTACGAGGTCTGGCCGACCGGGTTGCGCTCGAAGAAGTCGATCGGCAGCGCCAGCAGCCGGTTGAACACGTGCAGGTTGAGCTTGATGTCGACGCGCGTCGAGATGACCTGGATCAGCTCGCGCCGCGCATAGGCGAGCAGCATGTCGAAGACCATGCAGATCAGCAGGACCACCGCGACCAGCAGCAGCGTGTTGATGTTGCCGCCCACCACCACGCGGTCGATCGTCGCGATCACCAGGAATGTCGGCACCACCGCGAGCACCGAGAGGATGATCGATGCCACCCCCATGTCGCGCAGCAGCGACTTTTCCATCAGCACCAGCCGGCCGAGCCAGCCGAAGGTGAACGGCTCGTCCTCGATCGCGCCGCCGCGGGCGCGGCGGACCATGAGCACGTCACCTTCCCAGAGCTGGTTGAGGCGGAGCTCATCGACCGCGACCGGCTCGGCGCCCTCGCGGGCACGCGGGTCCTTCAGGAAGACGACGTTGTGGTTGGGGTCGGTGCCGGCCAGCACGCCGGCGGTGCCGTCGCGCAGCAGCAGCACCACCGGGACGCCCTGCGGGAAGCCGAACAGCTTGCTCCACTTCACCCGCGCGGCGCGCGCCCAGAGCCCGTTCTCATCCAGCCATTTCGCCAGCGAGGCGGGCGAGGGCAGCGGCTCGCCGGGCGTGGCGCGGAAATCCTTGATGTCGAGATCGACGCCGTAGAACTTCGCCGCCACCATCGCGGCGCGCAGCCGCATCTCGGTGGGACCGTCGATCTTCTCCTTGGGCGCGTCGACATTCCCGGGCGTGATGGCGCCTCCATCGTCTCTCGGGGAGCCATTCGCGCTGAGTTCGTTCTTATCCACCGGCAGCCCCTCGTTCCCAAGCGGGCGCTGCTCCGGCGCCCTGATCCGGCCGGATCACGGCCCCGTCCAAGGGGACCGCGACCAAGCCCCGGCACTCATGTGCCCGGCCACCTTAAGGTCGGGCTAATTCCAAGACCCAGGCCGGGCCGCAGGTCCCATTGGGACCGCATTCGCCCTCTAGCACAGGCAGTCTGGATGTCCCAGCGGGAAATTCTGTCGGACCGGCGAAACCGCACCCCCGGACTTCTTCGGCCGGTTCGCCGCAGATGCGCGGCCTTGCGCTTCGCCCTGGCGGGGGATAACCGATCTTCCACGTGAATGCCACATAAAACGTGCACCGTAGCTTCCCGTACGCCCGGCCGTTGCGCCGCTTCCGCGGCGGCGATGGCAGGGGTGCGGGAATGTCCCACCGGGCGACCCGCCCGTTCGCCGAGGCCCAGCGATGCAGATCCGTGCCGCCGTGCAAGCCGACCTCCCCGACATGCAGGCGATCTACGCCCATCATGTGCTGCACGGGACCGGCACGTTCGAGAACGTCCCCCCCTCGGTCGAGGAAATGACGGCAGAGTTCCAGGCGGTTGCCGCAAGTGGCGGCGCCTGGCTGATCGCGGCCGATGCGACCGGCGTGTTGGGCTACGCCTATTACGCCCGGTTCGGGCCGGCGGACGCCTTCCGACACACCGCCGAGAACCGCATCTACGTGCGCGAGGACGTGCGCGGGCAGGGCGTCGGCAAGGCGCTGGTGGCGGCGCTGATCGAGGCCGCGACCGCGCACGGATTCCGGCAGATGGTGGCGGTGATCGGAGATTCGGAAAGCGTCGGGTCGATCGGCGTGCACGCGACGCTCGGCTTCCAGCGGGTCGGCGTGCTGCGCAGTGCCGGCCGCAAGTTCGATCGCTGGCTCGACCTCGTCTACATGCAGCGCGCGCTCGGCGCCGGCGACGAGAAGGTGACCGGCGAAGGGAGGCCCGCTCCGGGTCATTGAACGCCCGCGCCCGGCTACGGCTCGATCACGCTCGCGCCGGCGGAGGTCGGGCTCGCCGCCCCGGCCGGATCGACGCTGTAGGCCGTGTAGACATGCGTGCCGCTGCCCGGCAGGTCGGTGCAGCTCGTCGCGCTCCCGGTGCACTGGGCAAGGTCGGCGCCGTCCCGCAGGATGTGGTAGACGAACGGCCCCGCCACTTCCGCGCCGCTCACCGCGTCCCAGCCGATGGTCACCGTGGTCGACTGGCACTGCCCTTGCGCGCTTTCGCTGCAGGTCGCGGTGATCCCGGTCGGGATGTGCGTCGAGAGGACCACCGGCGGCAGCGGCGTCTGGGTGAAATCGAACTCACTCATCAGATCGCCGATCGGCTCGCTGTGCCCGTCGAGGAAGGTGACGCTGGTCAGCGCGTCGCGGATATCGGGCCGATGGTCGGGATTGCCGAGCGCGGTCGGGTCGAGCCGGGCGCCGCCCATGAACAGGTTCTCGAAGAAGGTCGCGTAGGAGTTGAAGCTGTAGAGCGCGTGGTCGATATATCCCCGCCTGGCCCAGGCGCTGAGCATCAACCCGGGAACCCGGATGCCGAAGCCCTGGATCGGCGTTGCCTTGTACTTGTTGGTGTCGACGTTCGGCGGCGTCACATGGTCGTAGAACCCGCCCCAATCGTCCCAGGCGATGAAGATCGCGGTGCTCTGCCAGTAGGGTGACTGCATCACCGCGTTCACCAGCGAGGTCACGTATTCCATGCCGGCGGTGATGCCGGAGGGTGGGTGCTCGCTGAAGGTGGCGTTGGGCACGATCCAGGCGACCTGCGGCAGCTGGCCGTTCTGCACGTCGGCCAGGAACTGCTCCATCGGCACGTCGTGCTGATGCAGATACTGCGCGCCTTGCTGCTTCACGTACTGGAAATACGGCACCTCGTTCCACATGCCCGGAACGTTGGTGGTCTGCACCTGCGGCTCGCAGGTCATCTCGTCATCCTCGCAATCGGGTTCGAGCCCGTTCGCCAGGTAGTATTTCCAGCTCACGCCATTGAGGTCGAGCAGCTGGAACAGGTTGACCCAGGGATACTGCGTCGCCTTGCCGGGCTTCGGGACGGTGGGCGCCGTCTTGCAGGTCCAGGCATTGCTGCTGTCGGAGCAGGTGGCGACCCATTCGCTCAGCAGGTCGAGATGCACCGGCACCGACCAGGATCGAACCCCCGCGAACAGCCGGTCCTGCAGCACGAAATTCTGCGCGTACGCCCAGTAGTTCGGGATATCCCTGGAATTGTGGTACCCCACCGCGTCATGCCGCAGGGTGCCGTCGAGGTTGTCCGAGCAGCTCGACGATTTCTTGTTCTTCAGGCAGTTGTTGAGCCCCACCGTCTGCTGCTGGACGTAGCCGTCCTGCTTGTCCGTGGTGATGCCGTCATCGATGTCGGCGACGGCCGCGTTCGGCGTGTGCGGGCCCGCCGGCATTGGAGTTGTTCGGGTCATGGAACGGGGCCACGCAGCCGGCGAGCGGGTTGGCCGGGTCGAGCGGCACGCAGGTGCCGGCCGGGAAGCCATCGGCGCCCGGATAGGTGCCGAAGTAATTATCGAACGACCGGTTCTCCTGCATGATGACGACGACGTGCTGGATCGGCGTCGTGCTCTGCGCCGCCGCGAGCCGCGCCGGCAGGACCAGTCCGCTGGCGGCGAGAACCGCGCAGGCCGCCGCACGGTGCAGGATACTGAAGTTTGCCAATGCGCGACCCACCATCAGAAGCCAGGCGCACACGCCCCAGCCTCGTTGCAATCCGCCAACAGTATTGGTTTTGATACGAGAGAGCAAGCATTTTGAGACGTCCGGGCCATTGCCGGGGAGCTACCAGCGGCAGTTCCCCGGCGGCAGTGCCGGCGCCTCGACGAAGCGCGCGGTGACCAGAAGATCGTCGGTGAGCGCCGCGATCACGGTGGCGCGGCCGCGCGCATCCGCGAGCGCGAGGACCCGCTCGAACCAAGGCACCTCCCCCCGCGCCCGGGCCCGGAACAGCATTCCAAGCGCCGCCGCCGCGGGGTTGCGGGGCGCGCAGCAGGGGCAGCCGACCGCGTGCGCCATGCCCTCTGCCGGCAGGCGGAACCGGATCGCGGGGAAGCCGTCCGGGGCCGGCAGGCCGTCCTGCACGAGCAGCGCATCGCCCGCGCAGGGCGTGCCCGGCCCGAGGCTGACCGGGATGCGCCCATCCCCGTGCGGGTGCGCGGCGTCAACCATTCCTCAACGGAGGTGGCCCATCCTGCCGCCGCTGACAACAGGATTTGCCATGCCTCGGATCGTCTCGCGCCTCAGCCTGCGCGCCAAGCTCGTTCTCGCCTTTGCCCTGATCTTCGCCGGCACGCTGGGGCTCGGCCTGTTCGCCGTCCAGCGCGTCAACCAGCTCAACGCGGTCGCGAGCGACCTGCAGGGCAACTGGCTGGTCGGCGTCCGCAATCTCGGGGAGATGGCGCGCAGCGCCGAGCGGCTGCGGGTCAGCCAGCTCGAGCAGTATTCCGCCGACACCGACGCAGGTCGGCTGGAGGCGGTGGCCGAGGGCCGCCGCCAGCGCGCGCTGTTCGACGCGACGTGGCAGGAATACGCGCCCACCATCAATGCGGGCGAGGAGCGGCAGGTCGCCGACAAGCTGCTCGCCGCCTGGAACGTGTACAAGCCGCTGTCGGACCGCTATGACACGCTGGTGGCGAATGGCGAGACCCCGGACGGGGTGGCCGCCTTCCTCAACCGGATGAGCCCGCCCATGGCGGCGCTGCGGGAGGCGATCCAGGCCGACCTCAAATGGCAGGTCTCCGGCAGCCGGGCGGTGGCCGACCAGGGCGTGGCCGGCGGCAGGGCGGCCCGTCTCTGCATCCTCATCGGGCTGGCGGTCGCCGGTGCGTTCACGCTCGTCATCGGCTGGGCGCTGTCCCGGAGCATCTCGCGCCCGGTCTCCGGCATGACGGCGGCGATGCGCCGCCTCGCCGACCGCGACTTCACCGTCACCGTTCCGGGTGTCGGTCGCGGCGACGAGATCGGCGCGATGGCCGCGGCTGTTGGCGTGTTCCGCGATGCGATGGAGCGCGCCGACCGGCTCACCGCCGAGCAGGAGACGATGCGGATCGAGGCCGAGGCCGCCCGCAAGTCGGCGATGCATGCGACCGCCGACGCGTTCGAGGCGAAGGTGGGTGGCCTGGTGTCGCTGATCTCCGCCGCCGCGACCGAGCTGCAGGCGACGGCGCAGTCGATGGAGTCGACCGCGACCGGCACCGGCGGGCAGGCGTCGACGATGGCGATGGCGGCGAGCGAGGCGAGCGCCGGCGTGCAGACCGTGGCGGCGGCCGCCGAGGAGCTCTCCTCCTCGATCGGCGAAATCAGCCGTCAGGTGGCCGAACTCCGCGCGCATGAGCGGCAAGGCGGTCGAGGATGCCCGCCGCACCGACGGGCTGGTCCGCGCCCTCGCGGATGGCGCCACGCGGATCGGCGACGTGGTCGGGCTGATCACCGGCATTGCCGGCCAGACCAACCTGCTGGCGCTCAACGCCACGATCGAAGCGGCGCGCGCCGGAGAGGCGGGCAAGGGCTTCGCCGTGGTCGCCTCCGAGGTGAAGGGGCTCGCCAACCAGACCGCGAAGGCGACCGAGGAGATCGCCCAGCAGGTGACGCAGATCCAGTCCGCAACACGGGACGCGGTGAGCGCGATCGAGGGGATCGCCAACACGATCGAGGCCGTCAGCACGATCGCGACCGCGATCGCCGCCGCGGTCGAGGAACAGGGCGCCGCCACCTCCGAGATCGCCCGCAACGTGCAGCAGACCGCGGCCAATACCGAGAAGGTGAGCCTCACGATCGAGACGGTCAGCCGGGCGGCCAACGAGACCGGCGCCGCGGCGAGCCAGGTGCTCGGTGCCGCCGGCGATCTGTCGCAGCAGACCGAGCAGCTTTCGGCCGAAGTGAAGGATTTCGTCGCGGGCGTGCGCGCCTGAACGATCCCGTCCCCGCCGCCGAATCGGCAGCGGGGACGGTCGCGATCCGTCGCTCTATCCGTTTGACATAAACATATCTTTATGTCACTCGGGTGCCGATGGATGACCTCCTCGCCTGGCTCCGCGGCGCCGCGGAGCCGACCCGGTTGCGGCTGCTCGCGCTGGCGGCGCGCGGCAGCTTCTGCGTGCTCGACCTCACCGAAATCCTCGGCCAGTCGCAGCCGCGGCTCTCTCGCCACCTCCGCCTGCTGTGCGAGGCCGGGCTGCTCGCCCGCGCCCGCGAGGGTGCGAATGTGTGGTTCACCTTGCCCGAGGGTGCCGCCGGCGATTTCGCCCGCGGCCTCGTCGCCCGGCTCGAGGAGGACGACCCGCTGCTCGCCGCCGATCGGCGTGGCGCCGCCCGCGTCCTCTCTGAGCGCGCGCGCGTTGCCTCGGAAGGATTCCGCCGCCAGGGCGCCGACTGGGACGAGATGCGGGCGCTCGGCCTGCCCGCGGAGGCGGTGGAGGCGGCGCTGCTCGATCTGCTGCCACAAGCGGGAATCGGCCGCGTGCTCGATATCGGCACCGGCACCGGGCGGCTGCTGGAGCTGCTCGCGCCGCGGATCGCGGCCGGGCTCGGCGTCGATGCGAGCCGCGCCATGCTGGCCCTCGCGCGCGCCCGCCTGGCCGGCCCCGGCCTGTCGCATTGCGCCGTCCGCCAGGCCGACATGTACAACCTGCCGCTGCCCGATGGCGGCTACGACGTGGTGGTGCTGCAGATGGTGCTGCACCATGCCGAGGAGCCGGAGGCGGCGCTCGCCGAGGCGGCGCGCATGCTGCGGCCGGACGGCCGCCTGCTGGTGATCGAGCTCGCCGAGCACGATTCCGCAACCCCCACCGATCGCCTCGCCCATCGCTGGCCCGGCTTCAGCGACTCCGCCATGCGCCGCCTGCTCGGGGCCGCCGGCTTCACCGCGCCGCCGCCGGTGCGGGTCGGCGGCTCGCTCGACACGCTGCTCTGGCTGGCCCGCCCGCGCGGCAACCGCTCCCTCGCCCCCGCAATCGCCGAAAGCCTCCTCGCATGAGCCGCCCGCATCTCCTTGACGCCCTCCGCGATCGCGTGCTGCTCGCCGATGGGGCCATGGGCACCCGGGCGCAGGCCGCGAACCTCGACGTCGAGGCCGATTACTGGGGGCACGAGAACTGCACGGACGTGCTGAACCTGTCGCGGCCCGATCTGGTGCGCGACATCCATCGCGGCCATTTCGCCGCCGGCGCCGACATGGTCGAGAGCAACACCTTCGGCGGCTCGCCGGTGACGCTCGGGGAATTCGGCATCGCCGACCACGCGCGCGAGATCAACCGTCGCGGCGCCGAGCTCGCCCGTGAGGCGGCGGAGAGCTTCGCCGACGGTCGTGACCGCTTCGTGCTCGGCAGCATCGGTCCGGGCACCAAGCTGCCGTCGCTCGGCAACATCGAATACGATCCGCTCGAGGCGGCGCTCGCCGAGCAGTCGCGCGGGCTGATCGAGGGCGGCGTCGATGCGATCATCATCGAGACCTGCCAGGACACGCTGCAGATCAAGGCGGCGGTGAACGGCGCCAAACTCGCCCGCACCGAGTTCGGCAAAGACATCCCGATCTTCGTGCAGGTCACCGTGGAGACGACCGGCACGCTGCTGGTCGGCCCCGATATCGCCGCCGCCGCGACGGTGGTGCGCGCGCTCGACGTGCCGATGCTCGGGCTGAACTGCGCCACCGGCCCGCAGGAGATGGCCGAGCATGTCGGCTGGCTCGCCAAGAACTGGCCGGGCCTGATCTCGGTGCAGCCCAATGCCGGCCTGCCCGAGCTGGTCGACGGACAGACGCGCTATCCGCTCTCGCCCGCCGACATGGCGAGCTGGCTCGAGCGCTTCGTCGCCGAGGACGGCGTCAACCTGATCGGCGGCTGCTGCGGCACCACCGATGCGCATATCGCGGCGCTCGATGCGATGCTGCGGCGACGCGGCGCGCCGCGTCCCGCGCCGGTCGAGCGCCGCGCGGTCTGGGTGCCGGCGGTCGCGAGCCTCTACGGCCAGGTGCCGCTCCGGCAGGAGAACGCGATCTTCTCCATCGGCGAGCGCTGCAACGCCAACGGCTCGAAGCGCTGGCGCGAGCTGCAGGAGACGCATGACTGGGATGGCTGCGTCGCGATGGGGCGCGAGCAGCTCGCCGAGGGCTCGAACGCGCTCGATCTCTGCACCGCCTTCGTCGGCCGCGACGAGAAGGCCGAGATGGACGAGGTGGTGCGCCGCTTCACCGCGTCGGTGAACGTGCCCGTCGTCATCGACAGCACCGAGAGGCCGGTGCTGGAGAGCGCGCTCAAGCTGCATGGCGGCAAGCCGATCATCAACTCGATCAACTTCGAGGACGGCGAGGCCGCGGCCAGCCGCGCGCATGGAGCTGGCGCGCCGCTTCGGTGCCGCGGTGATCGCGCTCACCATCGACGAGGAGGGCATGGCGAAATCCGCCGAGCGCAAGCTCGCGGTCGCCGAGCGCCTGGTCGATTTCGCCTGCACCCGGCACGGCCTCGCGCAATCCGACCTGCTGATCGACCCGCTCACCTTCACCATTGCGACCGGCAACGAGGACGACCGCAAGCTCGCGCAATGGACGCTCGAAGGCATTCGGCGCGATCCGCGAGAGATTTCCCGAGATCCAGATCATCCTCGGCCTCTCCAACGTGAGCTTCGGCCTGAATCCGGCGGCGCGCGCGGTGCTGAACTCGGTGTTCCTCGACCATGCGGTGCGCGCGGGCATGACCGGCGCGATCGTGCATGTCAGCAAGATCCGCCCGCTGCACCAGATCGCGCCGGAGGAGGTGCAGGTCGCCGAGGACCTGATCTTCGACCGCCGCCGCGAGGGCTACGATCCGCTGCAGCGCCTGCTCGAGCTGTTCGCCGACCGCAAGGCGGCGGACGCGACGAGGAAGAAGCGCGCGGACACCGATCGAGGGCGTGCTCAGGGACCGCATCATCGACGGCGACCGCAAGGGCCTCGCCGACGATCTCGAGGTCGCGATGAGGGCGCACGCGCCGCTCGACATCATCAACACGATCCTGCTCGACGGCATGAAGGTGGTGGGCGAGCTGTTCGGCGCCGGCAAGATGCAGCTGCCCTTCGTGCTGCAGAGCGCGGAGACGATGAAGGCCGCGGTCGCCTATCTCGAGCCGTTCATGGAGCGCGTCGAGGGCCAGCAGAAAGGCACGATCGTGCTGGCGACCGTGAAGGGCGACGTGCACGACATCGGCAAGAACCTGGTCGACATCATCCTCACCAACAACGGCTACCGGGTGGTCAATCTCGGCATCAAGGTGCCGCTCGCCGACATGCTGAGTGCGGTGCGCGAGCATCGCGCGCATGCGATCGGCATGTCCGGCCTGCTGGTGAAATCCACCGTGGTGATGCGCGAGAATCTGGAGGAGATGTCCCGCCAGGGGTTGGAAGTGCCGGTGCTGCTCGGCGGCGCCGCGCTCACCCGCAACTATGTGGAGGACGATTGCGTCCGCGCCTATGCCTGCGGCCGCGTCGCCTATGCGCGCGACGCGTTCGACGGGCTGCACCTGATGGACAAGGTGACCGGCAACGCCTTCGACGACTATCTCGCGGCGCTGCAATCGAGGCGCGCCGGCAAGACCCGCAACACCAAGCGCACCCTGGGCGCCGCCGACGCGCCGCGCGTTCCGTCCGGTCGATGTCGGCGCCGTGCAGGCGCGCCGCCGTCGCCTGACGCGGGACCAGCCGGTCGTGGAGCCGCCGTTCTGGGGCGCGCGGGTGATCGAGGCGGCGCCGAAGGCGGTCGTGCCGTTCGTCAATGAGAGGAGCCTCTACCAGTTCCAGTGGGGCTTTCGGAAGCAGGGCCGCACGCTCGACGATTTCCTCGGCTGGGCGAAGCAGGAGCTGCGCCCGACCATGAAGCGCATGCTTGCACTCTGCGAGGCCGAGGACATCCTGAGGCCGCGGGCCTGCTACGGCTACTGGAAGGCCGCCGGCCAGGGGAACGACCTGGTGATCTTCGCGCAGGACGGCGCGACCGAGCTCGCGCGCTTCGCGCTGCCGCGCCAGCCGAGGGAGGAGGGCGAGTGCATCGCCGATTTCTTCCGCGACATCGAGGATGCCGAGCGCGACGTGATCGCGCTGCAGGTGGTGACCGTCGGGCCAGAAGGCCTCGGACACGGCACGGTTGTGGTTCGAGGACAACCGCTACCAGGACTATCTGTATCTGCATGGCCTCTCGGTGGAAATGGCCGAGGCGATGGCGGAATACACGCACAAGCGCATCCGCGCCGAATTGGGCTTTGCCGGCGAGGATGATCGCGACATGGAGAAGATGCTGGCGCAGGGCTATCGCGGATCGCGCTACTCCTTCGGCTACCCGGCCTGCCCCAATCTCGAACACCAGGAGAAGCTGCTGCCGCTGCTCGGCGCCGATCGCATCGGCGTGTCGCTCTCCGACGAGTGGCAGCTGCACCCGGAGCAGTCGACCAGCGCGATCGTCGTGCTCAACCGTCACGCCAAGTATTTCTCGGTCTGACCGGCGGCAAGCTGAGCCGGGATCGTGACCGTCGCGTGAAACTTCCATAGGGGCGGCGCGCGCCCTATGATCCCGGTCCAGAACAGCCCGTCAGGGCGCGAACGGATCGGGGGAACGTGGCGTTTCTGGAGATTGACGGCGTCGTCGTGCGCTTCGGGCGCACGGACGTGCTGCGCGGGGTGTCGCTCGCGGTGGAGCGCGGCACGCTGGTCGCGCTGCTCGGCGCCTCCGGCTGCGGCAAGACGACGCTGCTGCGCGCCGTGTGCGGCTTCGGCGAGGTGGCGGAAGGGCGCGTGGCGCTCGCGGGCCGCGACATCACGCGCCTGCCGCCGGAGAAGCGCGACACCGCGATGGTGTTCCAGTCCTACGCGCTCTGGCCGCACATGACGGTCGCGCAGAACATGGCGTACGGGCTCCGCCTGCGCCGCGTGCCGAAGGCTGAGATCGCGCGCAAGCTCGACGAACTGCTCGCGCTGCTGCAACTCGAGGGCCTGGCCGATCGCGGCGTGACGAAGCTCTCGGGCGGGCAGCGCCAGCGCGTCGCGCTCGGCCGCGCGCTCGCCGTCGATCCGTCCGTGCTGCTGCTCGACGAGCCGCTGTCCAACCTCGATGCGCGCATCCGCCTCGGCCTGCGCCACGAGATCCGCGCGATCCAGACGCGGCTCGGCATCACCGCGCTGCACGTCACGCATGATCGCGAGGAGGCGATGGTGATGGCCGACCGCATCGTCGTGCTGCGCGACGGCGCGCATCGAGCAGCAGGGCACGCCGCAGGAGGTGTACCACCATCCGGCGACCGCCTTCGTCGCGAGCTTCATGGGCGCGGACAACGTGATCCGCGTGGCGCGGAACGGCGGCGCGCCGCGCTTCGATCCGCGTGGCGGCCATGACGCCTATTTCCGCGCCTGCGTCCGCGCGCCTGCTGTCGCCGCGATGCGCCGGCGCCCGAGGCCGCGCTGACCCTGCCCGGCGAGATCGTGCAGGTGAGCTATCCCGGGCGGCATCTGGCGCTACACCGTCGCCGTCGGCGAGCGGCGCTTCCTGATCGACGACGCGGCGGCGCATCCGGCCGGCGCGCCGACGCAGGTCGTGATCCCGGCCGATGCGCTGCACGTGTTTCCCGCAACCTGAACTCTGACGAAGGAGGATTCCGATGCTGCGTGCCGGCCTGCTGGCCCTCGCGCTCGCCGCTTCCATCCGCGCTGCGCCGCCGGCGATGGCGGACGACGACGCTCACCGTCGCGACGGCGGGCGACCAGAACATGGTCGACTACATCAACCAGTATCTCGGGCCGAAATTCGAGCAGGAGAATCCCGGCGTGCATGTGCGCGCGGTCGGCACCGGCCCGGGCGATCCGGGCTCGCTCGCGATCGAGCAGAAGCTCTCCGCCGAGCAGAAATCCGGCGTCGCCGAACTGGGACATCGACGTCGCGGTGATCCATCAGCGCGGCGCGGCGCAGATGGTGCAGGAGGACCTGCTCGCGAAATACCGCGACCAGGTCTCGACCGGCAAGCTCGTCACCAGCCAGAAGGCGGACAACGCGCTCGGCACGGATGTGACCGGCTATGTGCTGCCGATGTTCGACAGCCAGGTGGCGGTCGCCTACAACCCGGCCGTGGTGAAGGACCCGCCGAAGACCTATGCCGAGCTCGTGCAGTGGGTGAACGCGCATCCGAAGCAGTTCGGCTATAACGGCATCAAGGGCGGCATGGCGGGCATCGGCTTCGTCATGGGCTGGGTGTACGCGAACAGCGATATCGGCCCGCGTCTGCTGAAGGGCCCGTACCAGGCGAGCGACCAGGCGAAGATCGAGGCGGCGCTGAAGCCGCTGCGCGACTTCAACAGGAACGTGGTGATCACGCCCGGCAATGCCGGCACGCTCGACATGCTCAACCGCGGCGAGATCGCGATGGGGCCGGTCTGGGTCGACATGTTCTACACCTGGATGAATGACGGCCGGCTCTCGCCCGATCTCAAGCTCGTGCTGCTCTCGCCGGGCATGCCGGGCCAGCCGATGTATTACGCGATCCCGGCGAAGGCCGCGCAGCCCGGAGCTCGCGCGCAAGTTCATCGAGCTCGCGACCAGCCCGGAAGTGCAGGCGAACGGCATCGTCAAGCAGTTCAACTGGTATCCCGGCATCGACGCGCAATACGTGCAAGGCGAAGCTCGACCCGAAGACCTGGAACAAGCTGTTCACCGACATCACGCCGCAGGACATCGCGACCAAGGCGCAGCCCTTCCCGCTGTCGCAGTATTTCACGGACGTGCTCAACGATTATGAGCGCACCGTCGCGCAGTGACGCTCTGATCGGGTCGGCGCCGGCATCAGGCGCCGGCCCGGCCGACGCGGCCGATGCCGCAGGCGGTCTGGAGCCTGGTGCTGCTCGCGCCCGGCCTGCTGCTTCTCGTCGTGCTGTTCGTGATCCCGCTCGTCGCCGCGGTGTGGAGCGCGGTCACCGACAAGTCGGGCGCGCTCAGCACCGGCGAATTTCGCGATGAGCTTCTCGCTCTACGGGCGCGACATCCTGTTCACCGCCGGCGTCGTCGTGCTCTCGGTCGCGCTGACGGCGATCATCTCGGTGCTGCTCGCCGGCATTCCTCACCCTCGCGCCGCGCGGACCGACGACGCGCATCCTGGGCTGGCTCTATCGCCTGCCGCTCTTCGTGCCCTTCGTCTGCATCGGGCAGATGATGCGCAGCTTCCTCGCCAAGAACGGCATGATGAACAACGGGCTGGAGGCGATCGGCCTGCTCGACCCGCTGTCCGCCGGCAGCCTGCTGGATTGGCGCGGCATCGTCATCAGCTTCGTGTGGAAGCAGGTTCCGTTCGTCACGCTGATGGTGGCGGGCGCGATGGCGGCGCTCGATCCCGGGCTCGTCGAAGCCGCGCGCAATCTCGGCGCGCGACGGGTGCGCATCCTGTTCGGCATCGTCCTGCCGCAGGTGACGGCGCCGCTGACGGTCGGCTGCGTGCTCACCTTCGTCACGCTGATGTCGGTGCTGTCGGTGCCGATGATGATCACCGCCGAATTCGCCCACGCATGATCACCGTCGACATGGCCTATCGCATCACGACCTTCGGCGATTACGGCGTGGCGAACGCGCTCGGCGTGATCTCCTATCTGCTGACCGCGGCGGCCGGGCTGGCTCTATCTGCGCCACGCCGCGGGCGAGGCGGGCTGATGCGGGTGCTGGCCGGGGCGGTGTCGCGCGTGATCCTGGTCGTGCTGCTCGCCTTCGCCGTGTTCGGGCCGATGCTGAACCTGGTGATCTGGGCCTTCGCGGAACGCTGGTTCTGGCCGCACGCTCTGCCGTCGCAATGGGGCTTCAGCTTCTGGGGCCGCGTGTTCGCGCCGCGCGCGAATGCCTGGACGTCGCTCGGCAACAGCGTCGCCATCGCGGTGCTCACGGTGATCGTCGCGCTCGCGATCGCGGTGCCGGCCGGGCTACGCGCTGGCCCGGCTGCGCGTGCCGGCGCGCGGAGCGGTGATGCTGCTCTTCCTGCTGCCGCAGGCGTTCCCGAACCTGCCGATCTACATCAACATCGCGCGGCTGTTCTACCGCGTCGGGCTGAACGGCACGATCGCGGGCGTGGTGCTCGTGCACAGCCTGCATGGCCTCGTGCTCGCGGTGTGGATCGCCGCGGCGGCCTTCTCGCGTCGATCGACCGCTCGCTCGAGGAGGCCGCGCGCAACATGGGCGCGGGGCCGCTGCGCTGCTTCGCGACGGTGACGTTGCCGGCGGCGCTGCCCGGCCTGCTCGCGAGCGCGGTGTTCGTGTTCCTCGATTCGCTCGACGAGTTCACCGGCACGTATTTCGTCGGCGTGCCCGACATCATCACGATGCCGCTGCTGATGTTCAATGCGAGCCAGGGCGGCGACTACCAGATCGCCTCGATCACCGCGCTGATCCTGCTCGTGCCGTCGATCGGCTTCATGCTGGTGATCGAGCGCTTCCTCCGGCCCGAGGTGGTGGCGAAGATCGGTGGCTAGCGCGTGATCGTTTCAGGCCGAGTTGGCCTGGAGGTCTGATACCACCGCGCGCGATAACTGAACTCGTCGAGAGATGACCTCCTCTTGATTTCGCGCGCGCCGCCCGCCAACCCGCGCGTTCATGCCAACGGCCATGAGGAGTGACCGCTGGTATGAATCACGCTCTCAGATAAAGGGATGGAGCCGTTCACGGCATTCGGGCGAATCCCGCGACGACTTCGAGCGCGGCGCGTCCGGCCGCGAGCTGCGGATGGAACAGATGCCAAGCATGGATCATCTCGGGCCAGATCTCGAGCGTCACGCCGACATCGCATTCCCCGACGGCCGACGCGAGGCGTACCGCATCGCTCAACAGCGTCTCCGCCGAGCCAACCTGGATCAGCATCGGCGGCAGGCCGCGCAGATCGGCAAACAGCGGTGAGACCAGCGGATTGCGCGGGTCGGCGCCAGCGAGATACGCGGCCGCCAGGCCTTGCAGGTAATCGCGCTGGATGAGCGGATCTACCGCCGCCTTGCTCGCCATCGTGTCGCCGCTCATCGTCAGGTCGACCCAGGGCGAGCTCAGCCAGACCCGCGCGGGCAAGGGCGTTCCGGCATCGCGCAGGGAGGTGAGCGTGGCGAGGGCGAGGCCGCCACCCGCGCTCTCGCCGGCGAGCACGATCCGCGACGGAGCGATGCCGGAGGCGAGCAGGAATCGGTAGCCCGCGATGGCGTCGTCCAGCGCGGCGGGAAACCGATGCTCCGGCGCGAGCCGATAGTCGAGGGCCAGCGTGCACATCCGTGCCTGACGGCCGAGTTCGCTGATCATGTGACGATGGCTCCTGATCGAGCCGGCCATGTAGCCACCGCCGTGCAGGAACAGGATGACCCGATCGTTCTCCGCGCCGGGAGTTGTGGTCCATTCCGCGGGCACCCCGTTCGCGTCCACCGTCCCGCTGCGCAATCCGGACGGCAGCGCGTAGTTGGCGCCCAGCCCGTCGAGCCGCTCGCGCCGTTCCGCGGGCCCGGACGGCCGCGGTCGTGCCCGCAGGATCTGGCGGATCGCGTCGATTTCGGGATCGCTCATGCCGGATGCGCCTTCGTTTGCTTCAGGACTGCCCTCTTCGTTACCCGCGACAGGCATGCAGGGGCCAGTGGTGCGAGGAGGCGTGGCGGATGATCTGCTCGGTCGGCCAGTGGATGCCGTGCAGCACGACGGCGAGCACGAGCATCGCCAGCGGGATCAGCATGGCGACCAGTCGCCGCCGCTTCGCCCAGGCGACCGGCCGCCACAATGCGGCGATCGCGACAGAGCCGCACAGGCCCATGCCGCCGCCAATGAGCGCCTCCGGGACCGAATGGTGGTGCAGCAGCACGCGCGAGACACCGATCACCGCTCCGACCGCGACGGATTGCACGAGCGTGGCCACCAGGCCAAGGCCGAGGACCGCCGGCAATCCGCCATAGATCACCGTGGCCGACACCGTGTGCCCGCTCGCGCTGTGAAGCGCCGCGAGCGGCGAGGGCGGCAGGCAAGCCGCGAAGGTGAGCTTCAGGACCAGCACGGTCCCCAGGGCAATGCCGACCGCGAGGCACCAGAGCAGCGCGTTCCTGAGCTCGCCGAGCGCGAGCAGCAGCACCAGAACCGCCGCCGCGATTGGAAGCATCGTGGCGGTATCGGCGAAATCCGTGATGAAGGTGAGCAATGCCGGCTCTGGAGCGGTCGTCATGCCGGGCAGATATGGCATCCGCCCAAGGATCTGGGTCCGGCAGGAACGCGCCGCACCGCGGGCGATGTCAATGGCCCGCCCAGATGACCGTCCGTACGCTCGCCTGTTGCGCGCGTGGTGCGTCGGCCTGGGCGGGGAGGCGGGCCAGCATGGCGGCGGAGCGCCGCGTTGCTGCCGGTGCGGCGGCTATCGCCGGCGCCTTTTCATCCTGCGGCAACGTCGCGCCCCAGGCCTGACGCAACAGGTCCAGCGTGGACACGGGCGGCGGCGGCGGTGGCGGCGGCCCCGCGCCGAAGGCCAGGGCAACCCGGCGCCGATAGGGCTGGGCGAGACCGGCCGTCTCGGAGTGGTAGGCGCCGGTCGCCTGGCCCCAATCGCCGAAGCGGGCATGGAGCGCCACCAGGAAGCGCGCGGCGTAGTCGGCATTGCGCACCGGATCGAGCGCCGCATCGACATCGGCAAAGGCGGCGGGATGATAGAAGAGGTTGACCTGAAAGCAGCCGACATCGATCGAGGCGTCGCCGCTCGCCTGTTCGGCGCGGATCCACGCCTTCGCCGCATCCTTGTTCGGAAAATAGACCCCCTGCTGATGCGCATTCGCGGTCCACGGCCAGGGCTCGACCGCGCCCGTGGCCGCCATCGGCCGGCCGCTTTCGACCTTGCCGATGGCGAGCAGCAATCCGGGCGGCAGCGCGTAACGCGCCTCGGCCGCGGCGGCCGCGGCGTGGCACGACAGGCTGTCGCCCGGCAACATGTTCTCCGCCGACGATGCAGCCGCCGTGGCGACATGGACGATCAGCGCGATCACGAGGCCTGCGACGCAGCGCGTTGCCGCGCCGGCCATGCGCAACCGACGACGACCATGCTCGCGGGGAGAGCTTATGGAGCCAGGCATCCAGGAAATCTCGACGGGGAATGCATCATTATACATCAGTCATCGCAATTTTGAAGAATCCGAAGTGACGGCTTCTCCAGGAATTCCGCGCAACGGCGCACATACCTGCACGGCTTTGGTAAAGAATTGATTGGCGCCGCGGCCGTGCGACAAGGGTCGCGAGCGCCAACCGGAGCTTGCATTCACGTCATCGGCACGTAGGGTGCGGCGCGGCGCCACGCGGCGGATGCAGGCGGGCGGAGTTCACCACCACACCATCAAAAGGGTTGTTGAGTGACGCGAGAGCACATCATCCTGCTGAGCGCCGCCCTGGCGCTTGCGCCCTGCGTTCGCGCCGCGCAGGCCGAGGGCCGGGCGGTCAGGGAGCACTTCAACACGATTTTCGCGCCGAGCCGGAATCCGAATTCGGAGGGCGAGCCCACCGACGGCGTGTTCAAGGTCGACGGCAATTACTGCGTCCCGTACAGCGGCCAGTACACCAACGAGATGAACATGGCGAACGTGACATTCACCACCGGCCAGGGCGGCGCGATGGCCGATCTCACGGTGCAGCCGGGCACGCATATCAGCCAGTTCTGCGGGGGCGTTCGCGCCTACGGCGCCGCGGAGCTCGCGACCGCTGGCGGCTGGGAGCCGAGCGGACCGGTGCCGCCCTTCGGTCCAAGCACCTACGGCTATGGCTATTACGAGACGCGCATGCAGCCATCCTGCGTGCAGGGCGAAGTCTCGTCATTCTTCTGGATCCAGGCGCCGGGATACGGCCCCCTCGAGATCGACGTCGAGTTCCCCGATCCGCCCGGACACGATTTCAGCGACGTGAACTGGACCATCCATCCCAGCGGCAGGACGGTCGACTACCATCTCGGGTTCAATCCGTGCCAGGCGTTCCATCGATACGGCTTCCTGTGGACGGCGGGCCAGGTCGTGTTCACCGTCGATGGCGTGGCGGAACAGACCTTCATGGACGGCACGCTGGTCTCGAACGAGACCGGATTCATCATGGCCAATGCCTGGACCGGCAATCCAAACTGGGGCGGCGGTCCCCCCACCCAGCCGGCGATCAATTCCTATGGCTGGATCGTCTATGCGCCCAACGCGACGCGCGTGCCGGGCGGCCGCTAGACCCGAATCGCACTGACCAGAGTCAGAGCGATTCGGGTCAGCGCGTGATCGTTTCAGGCCGAGTCGGCCTGAAACGTGAATCACTCGCTCGAACAACTCGATAAAGCAGGCCGGTGACCGGAAGGGAACCGGTCATGCTTTAGAGCGACGTCCGACCAGGTGCAGCCACTGGTCGGATGAGGGTGCTTGCCCGGCCAGCCAGGTCGAAGCCGTTCCGATCCACTCCGATCGGAAATGACTCCGGGTAACAGTGGCCGGGGCCGGATCAGAGCAGCCGGATCAGCAGCAGAATCAATCCCACCCAGATTGGAATTGCGATCAGGACGCTGATCGTGATGCCGCGTGCCGCCTTGCGCCAAATCTCGTCGTCGGCCTGCTTCCTCGGAGCGTCCGGCGCGCCGGCGGTCTCGACCGGCTTCCTGCCCGTGCCCATGCGGGGACATCACCTCCGCGTCGATATCCTGATCGAAAACCGGTCAGGATAGCAACGCCAAGGCAGGGAATGGTTGCGCCTGCGGGCGGTGCCGTCCCGAGGTTCCGTCAGGCCTGCCGGCCGCCTCGTCATGCCGGTTGCGACAACTCGGCGCTCATGGACGTTCGGGCCGGGCGCGCAGACGCGGAATGGCCCGATTCTTCGATGGCAGGAGGCGCCGGAGCTTCCGCTTGAGGGTGGAGACGGCGGGCATCCAGCGGTAGCAACCACGGGCTTTCAAAAGGAATTCCATCCCGCCATCGGTCGGATCGACGGCGACACGGCCGCGGACGAATTCATTCTGCCCGGGCATCACCGGTGCGGGCTCGATCGTGAACACGTGCCGGTAGCCGCATTCGCGGCACAGCGCGATCGCCGCCGCATCGTGATCGCCGTAGGGGAAGGCAAAGAGCTGCACGTTGCGGCGGATCAGCGCCGCAAGATGCTCCCGCGACTCCGCGACTTCGGTGTTGACGATTTCGGCGGGCAGCGCGCTCAGATGCCGGTGCGTCATGCCATGGGAGCCGAGCGTCACCAGTTCGTCGGACAATGCCGTCAGCCGTTCGGCCGTGGTCACACATTGGTCGCGATCGGCATCGGTCTCCATGCGCCAGGCCGGCGGCCGTCCCAGATTGCCTGTGGGCACGAAGATCGTGCTCGGAAAGCCGTGTCGGGCCAGCACCGGCAGCGCGTGGTCGAAGACGCTTTCGAAGGCGTCGTCGAAGGTGATCGCGACCAGGGGCGGCGAGTTCGCGGGCACATCGCCGGCCCAGTCGGCCGGAACCACGCGCGCCCATCTCGCCAGCGCCTGCATCTGGCGCTCGAAACCGGCAACCTCGCTGGCACGGACCGCGTGGTAGTAAAGCACCGTGAGGGCGGGTGTGCGCGGCGGGCGGATCATCCGCGCAACGCCGCGGGCGACGAAGAAGCAGGCGCTCACCGCGACCTTGACGCGCTGCTTCGCCGACGGGCGGAGCCGGGCCGGAACCGCCGCTTCGAGATGCGCGCGGAGGATCGCGTCGGGCCGGCCGCGCCGCCCGAGCAGCCCGGCGCCGAGACCGCGTGCCGCCGCCGAAGCGGTGGAGAACGCGCCGATCGCCGCCAATTCGAGGATTTCGAGCGTCGCGAGCAGGACGGTCCAAGGCAGCCAGCACGCGAAGTGACGCCGCACGAAGAGCAGTCGGTTGCGGAAGTCGAGATAGGCGGCGAGGGCTGAGCGCCGCCGCCGCGTGTCACCGCTGCCGATGGTGGTGCCACCCTCGTGCAGCACGACGGAGCGATGGGCATAGCCGATTGGGCCAAGCCGCTTCGCCCGCAGGCCCCAGTCGAGATCTTCGAAATAGAGGAAATACTGCTCGTCCATCAACCCGATGCGCCGCACGCAGTCGCGGGTGACGTAAATCGAGGCGCCGGACGGCGCGTCGAGCCGGCGCTCGACCGCATCCACCGCGGGCTCGGTCGCCGGGACCAGGCGATCGACGGCCATGGTCGCGGCCCGCCATTGGCGCCAGGCGAGGCCGCGCGTCTGCACGATGTCGGGCCGGTCATGCGAGACGAGGCGGCTGCCAACCATTCCGCGCCCCCGGCTCGCGGCAAACGCGACCAGTTCCTTGAGCGCGTCGGGCAGGGGTTCGGTATCGGGGTTGACGACCCAGACGCCGGGCCAGCCATCGATGCCGAGCAGCGGTTCGAGCCACGCGTTCACCCCCCCGGCGTAGCCGAGATTCTCGTGCGCCTCCGCGACCCACACCGCGATGGTCCGGATCGGATCCGCCGTTCGCAGCCGCAATTGCCGCGTCCGGACGAAGCGCGGGGTCACGATGATACGCCCGTCGGGATCGGTCGCGCAGGGACCATCGCTTGCCGTCAGCCCGGTGATCAGCGCATCGAATGCCGCCGCGCCGCCATTCTCGCAGACGAAGACGGCAAAACCGGGCTCCGGCGCCATCCGGCCGAGCGCGTGCAGGCATCGCGCCACGTCCGCGGGATTGCGGAACCCGACGACGAGTACGGGTATTTCGCTGAGAATCGGCACCATCGATCGATACTGTCCAATGACCATCCGCGTCTCCCGCAAGGCGTCGGCGGGAGGCGCCATCCAAAATCAATCCCGTGCAGTTGCCCGACTCTGGCGGGCTTCCGCTCCGCCCGTCACACGCCGAACAGGGCCGCCTCCGTATAGCTAAGGTCGCTGCCCCGCGTGCCCGGCGCGCCGAGCGCATAGATCGGCAGCTTGGCGGGGAAATGCCGGCCCAGCATGCCGCGAAGCGGGTGGCCGGTTCCCGCCAGCATGAGTGGCATTCCGTGTCGCGCCAGCATCCGGCCGAGCGGGCCCGCGAAGCGTTCGAGCGCCTCGAGTGACCGGCAATAGATCAGCATCGCGCATGGCAGCGCGCCGAGCCGCAGCATGCGCTTGCGAAAGACGAAAGGCTGGCCCTCATCCTTGTCCTCGAGCCAGAGCGAGAGGCAGCCGAACGCGGCGTGGTCGGCGAGCAGGCGCGCGTCCTTCGCCGACATCCGGTTCGACGCGACCGGCGTGCCGCGCGGCACGGCGCGGATGCTCACCTTCCGGCGGGACGGCGAGAGCGCCGGCAGCCCGAGGAAGCAGCCGCCCCCGACGCGGGTGAATCCCTGCGCCTCGATGGTCGACAGCGTGTGCGCGGCCGGCGAGATGTTGACGTGGCGCACCGCGCCATCGCGGAGCGCGCGGGTGACGAGCATGGTGGCATAGGCGCGGTAGGCCGGGCGCACGTACCAGCTCGAGAGGTTGGACTGGCGCTCAGGCGAACGGATGAGCAGCAGCGAGCCAACCACCGCATCGCCGGCGGCGAGCAGATAGCCAAGATCGGTCTCACCGCCGCCCTCGGCATGGGCGGCGAAGCGCTGCAGCCCATCCGACCAGTACACCCTCGTCCGCTCCGGAAATCCCTCGCACAAGAGATCGGCGAGGCCGGGCAGATCGGCGGCGCCGATCTTGCGGCAGGTGATGCGCGGCACGACGGATCAGGCCGGAACGGTGCCGGGCCGCAGCCGCTGCACGAGTGAGTCGATCGTCGCCACCGAGCGGAACATGTCCGTGGTGATCTCCTCCTGCGGGACTTCGAGGTCGAATGCGTTCTCGACCGCGAGCAGGAGCGTCACCATGTCGATCGAGGCGATGCCGATCTCCGCCAGGGTCTCGTCATCGGCGAACGGCCTGACGATCTGCTTCTCATCGAGGATCTCGGTGACCAGATCGCGCAGGCGCTCGCGCGTGGGACTGGCCTGCCCCTCGCGTGGAGCCCGGGGCTGCGCCGCGCCGAGAATGGGAGATCCCATATCGCCTCGAAACTCACCAAATGGCATGCGGCCTCGCTGCGCCGAGTGTGAACGACGACCCACGCCCGGCGTGCGTCAATTTAAATACAATACGCGACAATTCAGATAATCGCAAGCCCCGGGTGCATCTCACGTCGACGACGGCGCGGCCGTCCGCCGCGCTCGGTCGGACCACCGGTCCCGTCGCCGAAACATTGTCGCAAGCAGGCGACGGAGCATGGGAAAGGCGGGCCGCAGGAGGCTTGGTCCCAGCAGCACGGGGGTGCAGGTCGTGCGCAGCACCGAGATCGGAAGCAAGGACGAGTACTTGGCCTCGAGCGCCTGTAGGCAATGCTCGAAGCTGCGATCGAGAGTGCCGCGGCCGAGGTGCCGGAGGTGGAAGTCGACGACATAGGCAGCCATCCCGGCCAAGCGCGCCTGCAGGCACAAATCGAGGCCGTAAAGATGGAAGCCGCTGAGATCCGCCGAGGAAGCACCCCGGACTCGCGGCGGATGACCAGCAGGTTCTCGTCAAGCGAGATGACGCGGGCCGGGAACGGGCCGCCGCGCCGGGCGTCGGTCTCGTGCGGGTCGGTGATCCGGCTCGCCGGACGGAGGCCGCGTGCGATCCCGGCATTGCCGGCAACGGCCCAATTCTTGTGGGCGGCATCAAGGTCCGCGACCACCGCCGCGAGGCGATCCGCGCCGTCCTGGAGCAGCAGCACGTCCTGGTGCACGGCGACGACGGTGCGCGCGCGGCTCTCGCCGATCAACGCGCGCAGGCCGGCATAGGCGTCCAGATGATTCCCGACGCGATTGTCGACATAGAGGAACTCGGCGCGCGGCGGCGCGAGGCCCCCGGCGGCGAAGCTTCGCAGCATGCGGAGATAGCACGCGTGGTCGGTGACGAGCGTGACGACCGAGAACTCCGGCACGCAGCCCTCGACCGGGGCCGCGCCGAGCGGACGGATCGGAACCGGCGGCGATGCAAGCAGGTCGGTCATGCCGTGCGGGTTTCCGCCGCCAGAGGCGCAGGGGGCCGTTGGCGCATGCGCTGCCAGTGATGGGCCAGGGCAAGCGCCGTGCCCGCATCGACGACCACGAGGCCGATGGTGGCGCCGAGGATGCCGATGGTTTGGGTGAGCAGCCCCACCACCGGAATGCCCAGCAGCGCCGACGCTGCCATGATCCGGCTGACCGGCCCGAGGTGACCTTTCGGCACCAGCGTCTGCACACCGATCAGGTCCTTCGCCGCAGCAAGGATCGGCAGGACGGCGACGATCCGCAGCAGGACGATCGCATGGTCAAAGCGGTGGCCACCGAGAACGAGCACGATCCACGGCGCCAACGCGAAGGTGGACAGGCCCGCACCGGCCATGACGAATAGGACCAAGGCGGCGTAGCGCCACTTGGTCGACCGTTCACGGGCGGTCATCGTCCGCGTGCCGATCTCGCTCACATAGGGAAACAGCGCGACCGAAAGTGGGGTCAGGAGATTGACGAGCAAGCCGCGCACGCGATCGGCGAACGCGAAGATGCCGGCCGCGCGCGTATCGACGAGGGCGTTCACCAGGATGATGGCGGCCGAGGTGTAGATGCTCGTCGCCATGTTCGCGATGAACGGTGCGCGCGCATCGATCAGGGCCCGGCGCACCGCACCTTTCGGCGGACGCACCAGGCGGATGCCCGCGGCCATTGCGCGCCGGTGCATGTCGAGGAACACGATGAGATTGGCGGCCAGGTTGATCGCGGCGTAGAGGATCAGGTCCTGCGGCCCGCGAATCAGCAGGAGCGTCGCGATCGCCGCGACGACGCGCGCGAGAAGCTGGCTGATCGCCAGATCGCGCATGCGCTGCAAGCCGGTGAACAGCCAGAGCGGCGACAGGGCCCACAACACGCTCGACAGCAGGAGCAGGAGGAACATCCCGGCATGTCCCTCGGCGAGCCCCAGCGCGGTCATGATGGCAACGAAGAGGCTGCTGCCGACCACGGCGAGCCCGAGCTGCGCCAGCAGAACCGTCGAGTAGACGCGCGACAGTCGCGCGGTGTCCGTCGCCCCCGCCGTCACCTCCTTCGTCACCGTCCAGATGAACCCGTAATCCACCGCGAGCTTTACGAAACCCGTATAGGCAATCCCCAGCGCGTACCAGGCCGTAGAGCTCCGGGCCGAAAGCGCGTGTGACCACGGGCACGGTGAGGACGGGCAGCCCGTAGGCGGCGAGGTGCACGACACCGAGCCAGCCGGCGTTCTTGACGACGGATCGCAACGACATCGACGCCTTCCAGGGTGAGTCGTGAAACCGGCGTTCAGGCAGCACACGGGTGACAGGGAGCCGAGCGACGCGAAAGCAACCGGTTCGGCCGCATGACTAAAAATAGGTCTTGTTCAATCATTTTTATACGATATCATATTAAACGTCGTTTGCAAAGAAAACCTGCTTTCTGCGCTGTCGCCGATCCGGCTCCCGCGGTCCGGCGGCTTGACCGAGAGCCATCCGCGCCCGCCGAGGCTGATTGAATGTCGCTGTACCTTGCCGATGACGCCGGATCCCTCGCGGAGGATGCCGTGGTGGCAGCCGAGCGTCCGCGTGCGCCGTTGATCCCCGCCCTTCTGCTCGTGTTGGCGCTGCTGCCGGCCGAGCTCAGCGTCAACGTCGCCGGACTGTTCCTCAGCGCGCCGCGACTTCGAGCTGCTCGTCGTGTTTCCGCTGCTCGCGCTCGGGCTGCTGCGAGGTGCGATCCGGCCGGGATTTCACCCGAGCCTCTCCGACCTGGCCATCGTGGCGCTGGCGATCTGGATGTTCCTCGCCGTCGCCGTGACCGAAGGGGTGTGGCGCGCGACGGTCGGGTCGAGCGTCATGATCCTCGAGTTCGTCGGCGGGTATCTCGCGACGCGCATGATGCGGCTTGAATCCGGCCCAGCTGTGGCGCTCGCGCGCTTCGCCGCCGGCGCGTTCGCGGCCTTCGCACTGTTCGGTCCGTTGGACACGCTCACGGGCGGCACATCACCCATGAGATCGCCGACCTGCTCACGCACTATCCGATGCCCTGGGGTGAGGACATGCGGGGGGGCCTGCTGCGTGCGAACGGCACGCTCGACCATCCGATCCTGCTTGGATGCGTCTGCTGCTTCGGCGCCGTGTTTTCCGTGGTGATGCTGCGCGGTGCCGGCCGAATGATCGCGACCATGTGCTGCGTCGCCGGACTGTTCTCGGCGCTTTCCTCCGCGCCGATCCTGGCGACGTTTCTCGCATTCGGGCTGCTCTTCTACCGGTGGCTGACACCAGGTCTCAGCGCGCGGTGGTGGATGGTTGGTGCGCCGCTCGCGCTGCTCCTTGCGCTGCTTTGCGCCGTGAGCTCGGAACCGTTCGGGTTCATCTTCCGCCACTTCACGATGGATCAGCAGACCGGGTGGTACCGGCTGCTGACCTGGAACATCGCCGGGGCGCTGGTGCTGGACAGTCCGTGGTTCGGGATCGGGCTCGACGACTGGGCGCGGCTGAGCTGGATGCCGGACACCGTCGATTTGGTGTGGCTGCGCAGTGCGATGTCGTTCGGCATCGTGGGCTCGGTGCTCATCGCGGTGGTGCTGATCGGAAGTTGCAGTCGCTCGATGCGGCCGCGCGGCCGTATGCGGCTGTCGGTCGAGGATCAAAATTTCTTGGTCTGGCGCTCGGGATCATCGTCTTCCTCTACGCCTATCTTGGTTTCACCGTGCATTTCTGGGGCTGCACGTGGATTCTGATGGGCTTCTTCGCCGGGTTGCGTGCGCATCTGGGCGCGCTCGCGGCGGACCAGCCCGTGGAGGAGGAGGCGGACCAGGATTTAATCGAGCCGCTGGCGGATGAGTTCCTGGGCACCGATCGCGTCGGGCGTTGTGCCGGGGAATCGCTCCGCGTATTGCGGTTTGGCTCCCGGGGGACCGCCCTGGCCATCGCGGCACGACCAATCTAGCGCGTGATCCTTGCAGACCGAGTCGCCCTGAAACGTGAATCACTCGCTCCAACAATCAGCTAAAGCAGGCCGGTGACTGGAAGGGAACCGGTCATGCTTTAGCATTACAGTTGCGATTTGCGGTGATGTGTTGCTTGGGCGGCGGCTTGATGTGCTCGCCGCCAGAGCGACCAGGCGATGATGTGGGCGGGGTTTATCCGTCGTCGTGCAAGATGTGTCGCGATGCGCCGGATTTCCTGAAGGGACCAGCGGACAAGCGCCGTAGTGCCGATGTTTTTTTCGGCGTGTCGATGATCACGTTGGCCTTCTGTCGGATGCTCGCCATCATCGCAAAGGCCAGCATCACCAGCGAGACGTGGCGGTGCCATCCGTGCCAGGACCTGGTCTCGTTGTGATCCAGACCGAGTTCGTTCTTCGCGGTCTCGAAGCTATCCTCGATGGACCAGCGGTGACCTTCGATGGTGACCAGCGTCGATAGGGGCGTTCCGGCGGGACACCACGTCGAAAAGAACGCGAGGGCACCGTCGGCGATGTGGCGGCGGATCAGCAAGCCACGTGTCCAGACCTCGTGTTGCTTGCCGCCGTATTCGTCGGCTGAGAGGTCAGCGAGTTCCACGTAACACCACTCGTGAAAGCGTGGCCCCTTGGTTCCAGCACCGGCCGACAGGCGCTGCCAGTCCTGCGGTGGGCGGGATGCGGCGAACGCCTCTGCCGTGCCGCTGATGAGCTGTCCCTTGCCCCAGGAGCGGACCTGATGTGTGCCCGTCACCCCAAGAACGTAACCCTTGCCGGCCCGGCGCAGCACCTGCTCGACCTCACCCACGCCGTAGACGGTATCGGCGGCCAGCCAAGCGAAAGGCACTTGTGCAGCCAGCGCTCGCTTGATCATGCCGATCGCGATGCGTGGCTTGGTCGCGAAGGTCGCATCTTGCGGCACGTGCGCGGCTGCCAGGCGGGGCGGATCGTCAGTCCAGGCTTTTGGCAGATAGAGGGCGCGATCGATGAAGGCATGGCCGTGGCGCGAGACATAGGCCGCGAACACGCCGATCTGGCAGTTCGTGATCTTGCCGGCAGAGCCGGTGTATTGCCGCGCCACGCCGCACGACGCCTTGCCTTGTTTCAGAAATCCGGTTTCATCGATCACCAGCACCGCATTGGCATCGCCCAATGTCTCAATGACATATTCGCGCACGATGTCGCGCAGCGCGTCAGCGTCCCACTGTCCGCGCCCCAGGACCCATTGCTGCCGCCAGGGGCCCGGATCACCCGCCGCCTCGGCGCGCGCCCAGCCGGTCTTGCGACGCTCCTCGCCGAGCAGCCCATCCAGGAACAGCCCGGCGGAGACGGCCATGCGCTCCTGCTTGAACAGCGGCCGCATCCGCGCCTTGACCTCGCGCAGTGCAGACGCCCAAAGCTCCAACGTCCTCTCGATCGATGCACCCGACACCACGATCTCCGAATCGAGTATGGTTCCGCATCGATTTAGAGAACGACCCTCAGCGCAACTGTAATGTTAGAACCCATTTCAGAACCTTCCTTCGAGGGCTCGGAGGCAGATCGGGGAGCATCCGAGCGAGGTGAGGGCGTAGTGGATGTCGGCGCGGCGTTGGTAGCGGATGGCGAGGCGGCGGAATTTGTTGAGCCACGCGAAACTGCGCTCGATGACCCAGCGATAGCGGCCGAGCTTCTCGGCGCTTTCGATGCCGCGTCTGGCGATGCGTGGCGCGATGCTCCTGCGCCGGCAGGCATCGCGGCAGCGGCGGTGATCGTAGACTTTGTCGGCATGCAGCTTGTCGGGCCGCTGCCGAGGGCGTCCGCGCTTCTCGCTGATGGCCGGGATTGCATCGATCAGCGCTTCGAACGGCACGCTGTCGTGGACGTTGGCGCCGGTCAGCAGAACGGCCAGCGGGATGCCCTGCCGATCCGTCGCGAGATGGCGTTTCGTGCCCGGGCGCCCGCGATCCGTGGGGTTTGGACCCGTGGCGTCACCCCCTTTTTGCCGCAGCGGCCGATCCGTCGATGCAGGCCCGGCTCCAGTCGAGCCGATCCGCGTCCCGCAGCCGGCGCAGCAACTCCCGGTGCAGCCGGTCCCAAATGCCGGCGGCTTGCCAATCGCGCAATCGCCGCCAACACGTGACGCCGGCACCGCAGCCAAGCTCCATGGGCAGCATAGCCCAGGGAATGCCGGAGCGCAGCACAAAGAGGATCCCCGTCAGCGCCGCTCTGGCGGGCACCGGCGGACGTCCGCCATGTCGCCGCCCCGGCGTCGGGGAAGCAGTGGTTCGATGATCGCCCAAAGCGAGTCAGAAACCAGAGGAGAGGCCATCCCCTCTCATGAATCCGCTCATCCGCGTTGTACAAGAGTTTTGAAATGAGCTCTTAGTGCCTGGGATAGCTGAGCAATCCAGTCAGCCGAGATCAGCCCGACAGCAGGAGCCGACGCTCATCGCAGGCGAGCAGACTGGCCGGACCCGTGCCGAGCCTGACCTTGCTCCTGCATCATCCATTCATGCTGCGGACGACCGTTAGCCTTGGTGAAGATCGTCGCACTCAGTCGAACCGGCCAAGCCGAAGTCCGGCGACTGGAACGCGGGCGCGGCGACGATCGCCGCCGCGCCCGGCCATCCAATGGGCGGAATTTATCCGCCCCCGATCAGACCGCCGGAGTCTTTGCCTCGGACCCGACGCAGCAGCCGCATGATGCCGGCACCGCCACCAACGGCGGCGAAAGCGGGAATGCCGGCGGCCAGCAGCGGAGCCGGTGCCGGATGATGCGGCGGCGGGTAACCCCAGGCAAACGCCGCCGTCGAAGTCAGGGTCAGCGCTGCGACCCACATTAGCGTGCGAGACAATTTATCCATCCTTGTTTCAAAATTGACGACACGGTGATATATTGCGAGACATTCCCAGGAGGGTCAAGTGTTTGCAGAGACGTATCGGGCCGGCCCGGTAACAAAATCGCGCTCGGATGCCGACCGGGGCCTCTCGCGGCTCGAGCTGCATCGCTGGACATTGCTCGTTCTCGGCATCGCCTACTGGGCCAATGTCGTGCGCACCGCGCCTCCGGTTGCGGACGCGACCGGCATCGTCTTCGCATTCGACGCCGTGCTCGGCCATGGCGCGTTCTGCGTTGTTGCGTGGGCGATGCTCGCCGCACTGGTCTGGCGCCAACCCGCCACGGCCCCGGCAGCCCGCCGGGAAGTCCTCCTCGCCCTGGCCATCGCCCTGCTCGGGATCCTGCCGGCGCGCCAGGCGACGGTGGCGGCGCTGATCGCGCTGGCCTTGCTGTTCACCGTCGGCCGGGATGCCCGCGCGATGCGCCAGGCCGGCGTCATCCTGGCCGGCCTTGCCGTCGAGATGATCTGGACCTCCACCTACGCCATGCCGCTGCATGCGACCGTTGCCAGGTTCGATGCGGTCATCGTCCGTGCCCTGCTCGGCGTCATCGGCATCGCCGCGTCGGCGCATGGGGCCAGCGTCGGATCTGCGTCCGGGAGCTTCGACATCGAGATTCTGGGACCCTGCGCCGCGTCCTTCCCGCTCGCGGGCGTCGGCCTCGCCTTCGTCGTCGTCACCATCCACCAGGGACGCCTGCCCCGGCGCGGCGATCTGCCGTGGCTTGCCGCGGCGCTGCTCGCGAGCATCGTGCTGACCGAACTGCGCCTGGGCTGGATGGCCACCGGCCAGGTCAATTATCTCTGGCTGCATGATGGGGCTGGCGCCTCGCTCTACGCCGTCGTGGCGGCGATCCTCGCCGGCGCGTTTCCCCTGCTGGCGACGCGGAGGCCGGCGTGAAGACCTGGATTCGGACGCTGTTCGCCGGCCTCGCGGTCCTCGCGATCGCCACCCAGACGGCCCGCTCGACCACCGACGGCGCGGTCCTCCGCCCCCGATCTTCGCCGCGCGGCTCGCCGCGCTCGGGCTGCAGACCCGCGGAAGCCGCGGATCCCGATGCGCTGGCGGCCATCGGCGCCGGGCTGCGCCGAGAGGCTGCGTTTCGCGCCGATCGCGTTCGACGGGCTCGGCCGCGACTCCGCGAACGCATTGCTGGCGCGGCCGGCAATCGCGCGGTTCGTCTATCTCGGCCTGGTGAGCGGCCGATTCCGACACCGCGGCCATGCTCGGCCGCTGGGCCGCGGCAACCGCGCTGCAGGCGATCGGGCTGCGCAGGCAGGCGGTTCCGCGCGAGATGGTCCTCGCCATCCTGCCGTCATCCTGCCCGCAACTGACGCAGATGGACTGGTCCCTGCCTGTCTCCCGTGGAGCTGAACCGCGTGCAGCGCGCCGTCGCCGACACGCCGATGAATGCCTGGCTCCGCGCCCTCGATCGGAGCCGCTCCCTATGCGCGCGGCGGCGGCGCACCCTTGCCGCGGATGATTGCCGAGCTTGCCGCGCGGCGCGCAGCGCGCCCGGCGCTGCTCGGCGATGGCGTCGACGCTCAGCTATGCGGACCTCGTCGGGCGGATGAACCGCACCGCGCACTGGGCGATGGATGTGCACCTCGCGCCCGGCGAGGTGGTCGCGCTGCTGCTGCCGAACTGTCCCGATTATGTCGCGCTCTGGCTCGGCATCACCGCGGTCCGCGGCGTCGCGGCGCTGCTCAATCCCACTCTTGCCGGGGAGGCGCTGCTGCACGCGATCGCCGTCGCCGCGCCGCGGCACCTGGTGATCGCCGCCGAATTCGCGCCGGCGATCGAGGCGATCCGCCACCGTCTGCCGCCCGATCTCCGCATCTGGGGCTACGGCGAGGGCGCGGAGTGGGAGCGGATCGACACCGCGATCGCCGCGTTCCCGCCGACCGCCCCCGAGGCGTCGCCGCCGGCGCTCGCCGATCTCGCTCTGCTGATCTACACCTCCGGCACGACCGGACTGCCGAAGGCCGCGCGCATCAGTCACCGCCGCGTCGCCGAGTGGAGCTGCTGGTTCGCCGGCATGATCGACACGCGGCCGGACGACCGCATGTACAACTGCCTGCCGCTGTATCACAGCGTCGGCGGCGTGGTCGCGATCGGCGCGATGCTGGCCGCCGGCGGGATCGGTGCTGATCCGTCCGCGGTTTTCGGCGAGCCGGTTCTGGGACGAGATCGTCGAGAACGATTGCACGCTGTTCCAGTATATCGGCGAGCTCTGCCGCTACCTGGTGAACAGCCCGCCGCACCCGGGCGAGACCGCGCACCGTCTGCGGCTCTGCTGCGGCAACGGCATGCGGGGCGATGTGTGGGAGAGGTTCGAGACGCGCTTCCGCATTCCCCGCATCCTCGAATTCTACGCGGCGACCGAGGGCAACATCTCGCTCTACAACGTCGAGGGCCGCCCGGGCGCGATCGGGCGTGTGCCGCGCTTCCTCGCGCATCGCTTCCCGGTCGCGCTGGTGAAGTGCGATCCCGACACGCGCGCCCTCGCGCGCGGGCCCGACGGGCGCTGCATTCCCTGCGGCCATGATGAGCCCGGCGAGGCGCTCGGCCGGATCGGCGAGGCGGGGCGGCCGTTCGAGGGCTATGTCGACGGCGACGCGACCGAGGCGAAGATCGCGCGCGACGTGCTGGCGAAAGGGGATGCCTGGTTCCGCACCGGCGACCTCATGCGCCGCGATGCGGGCGGGTTCTACTATTTCGTCGATCGCCTCGGCGACACCTTCCGCTGGAAGGGCGAGAATGTTGCGACGGAGGAAGTGGCGGCGGCATTGCGCAAATGTCGAGGCGTGACGGAGGCGGTGGTGTACGGGGTCGCGATTTCCGGAATGGAGGGACGCGCCGGCATGGCGGCACTCGCGATCACCGAGGATTTCGACCTGGCGGCATTCCGGCGCGAGATCGAGGCGGCGTTGCCCGACTACGCGCGCCCGGTCTTCCTCCGCCTCTGTGCAAGGATCGCCGCGACGGCGAGTTTCAAGCCCGCCACTGCCGAGCTTGCGCGCGACGGCTACGATCCTGCCCGCGTTACCGAACCGCTCTATCTGGACGATCGCGCCGCCGGCGCGCTACGGACGCCTCGATGCCGCGCTGCTCGCGAAGCTCTCCGGCGGTGAACTGCGCCTCTGAGTCCGACTCGCGGTCGCGCGAACCGGCCTTGTCGGCCGGGACGATGCGCGCATCTGGTCCGCTTGATGCGGAATCCCACGGCTCCACAGAGCGGCCCATCGCGTCGCTTTCGCTTCCGCGTTCCCGTTTTCGGTTGCACCGGTCGAGACGCCGCGCCTACTCGTTCGTGAGGGAAACCGACGGGAGAACGGGCAGGTGGCCGCTGGCGGCGCTCTCGCTCCCTGCGATATCGCCATCATCGGCGGCGGGGTGAACGGAGCCGGCATTGCGCGCGAGGCCGCGGGGTGCGGCTGGTCGGTCCTGCTGTGCGAGGCCAGGGACCTGGCGAGCGGCACCTCCTCCGCCTCCACCAAGCTCATCCATGGCGGGCTGCGCTACCTCGAATACCGGGAATTCAGGCTGGTGCGCGAGTCGCTGCGCGAGCGCGAGGTGCTGTGGGCAGCCGCACCGCACATCATCCGGCCGCTGCGCTTCGTGCTGCCGCACCACCAGGGGCTGCGTCCGGCATGGATGCTGCGGCTCGGCCTCTTTCTCTATGATCATCTGGGCGGGCGGAAGCTGCTGCCGGCGACGCGCGTGCTCGACCTTCGCCGCAGCCCGGCGGGCCGGCATCTGAAGCCCGCGTTCGTGCGCGGTTTCGAATATTCGGATTGCGCGGTCGATGATGCGCGCCTCGTCGTGCTCAATGCGCGCGACGCCGCCGACAAGGGCGCGACGATCGCCACCCGCACGCGCTGCATCGCCGCCACGCGGGCGAACGGGCTCTGGAGCCTCCGGCTGCGCGACGAGCAAAGCGGCATCGAGCGTGCGGTGCAGGCGCGCGCGCTCGTCAACGCCGCCGGTCCCTGGGTGGGCGAGGTGTTGCACTCGGTGCTGCGCATCGATCGGCCCATGCGCGTGCGCCTCGTGCAGGGCAGCCACATCGTCGTGCCGCGGCTCTATCCGGAAGAGCACTGCTACGTCTTCCAGAACACCGATGGTCGCATCCTCTTCGCCATTCCGTATGAGCGCGACTTCACGCTGATCGGCACCACCGATCGCGATTTCCAGGGCGATCCCGCGAGGGTGCTGGCCTCGCCACAGGAGATCGCCTATCTGTGCGAGGCGGCCAGCGGCTATTTCGCTTCTCCGGTTTCGCCCGCAAGCGTGGTCTGGTCCTATTCCGGCGTGCGCTCGCTGTACGATGACGGCGCATCGAGCGCGCAGGAGGCCACGCGCGAGTACGTGCTCGAGCTCGATGCTCCCGATGGCGCGCCGGCGCTGCTGTCGATCTTCGGCGGCAAGATCACGACCTACCGCCGTCTCGCCGAGGCGGCGCTCGCACGCCTCGCGCCCCATCTGCCGCCGGCGACGGCGCGCCCGCGCGGCTGGACCAGGCACGCGCGCCTGCCGGGCGGCGAGTTCGACCCGCGCGGGTTCCCCGACCAGCTCGCGCGGGCAGAGGCGCGCCATCCGGGGCGGCCGCGAGCGATGCTGGAACGCATGCTGCGCGCCTATGGCACGCGGCTGGACGCCGTGCTCGCGGGCGACGGGGCGGACGAGGTGATCGGCGCCGATCTGACGCTCGCGGAGCTCCGCTATCTCGCCATGCACGAGTGGGCGCTCACCGCCGAGGATGTCGCCTGGCGGCGGAGCAAGCTCGGTCTGCGTCTGACGCCGGCGCAGCTCGACCGCATCGAGGCGCTGCTCGCGACGATGCGGGCCGGGGTCGGGGAGCCGCCGGGCCGGCAACCGGTAGCGGCCACGCGCATCGCGACGTGAACCCAGCAACCACTCAGCCTCGCGCGGTCGCCCGCCGCCACCGCCACCGGGCCAACGCCACGAGGCACCACACGGCTTCCACCACGCCGAAGGGCCAGGCGCCTTGAGCGAACCCGTAGCCCGAGGCGGCGAGGCAGGACACCGCGAAGGCGAGGATGAGCCACGGACTCCGGTCTTCCAGCGCGTAAGTCACCAGCATGGCCGTCACGGCAGCCAGGCCGAAGGCCGTCAGGAGGCTCATCTGGCCGCACGCCCGATCGCCGCGGCCGCCGGCCAACTTCCGACGCGCCCCGGTTCGCGAACTCCACGCCCGCGTCCCCGAGCATTGCCCGCGTCCCCGGGCGCCTGGCGCACCGCCGCGACGATGGCGGGGGCGGTTGCTCGGTTCATTCCTCCGCCAGCAACGGGATGATGGCGGCGGCCGTTTCCTTGCTGGGCACGACGGGCACGATCTCGATCTCGGCAAGATCACTCCACTGCGCCACCCATTGCTGCAACAGCGTGGCGTCCCCGCACTCCATCAACTGAAAGCAGCGACCGCAATCCGCTTCGATCCAGCTGCCGACATACTCAAGGCCCTTCGGCGCCATGCGCCCCTTGTCGCGAAACCGGCGATACACCGATCTGGCATCCTGATTGCGGAATCGCTCGATCACCATGAACAGCATTCCGTCCTTCCTCCGCCGCCATCAACGGTGCGCGCCATAGGCCTCGGGATTGGCGGGGATGCCGAGGGCGCTGTTGAACCGGTTGGTGAAGTTGAAATAGGCAGCCACGGAGGCGGCCTCCAATATGCCCTGTTCGGAGATGCCGGCATCGCGCAGCGTCTGGAGATCGACGCGCTCGACCGCTGCCGGCTCCCGCGTGACCTTCAGAGCGAAATCCGCAAGGGCGCGCTCGCGGGTGCTCAGGGAGGCGCGGCGGAAATTGACCTCGATCGTCGCCACCCATTCCGGGTTGCCGGAGTGCTCCCGCAGCGCCGCCGCGTGCGCGAAAACGCAGGCCTCGCAGCGATTCTCGGCGCTCACGACGAGTGCCATCAGCTCGCGCTCGCGCGGGCTCAGCGCGCCTGCCTGGTCGCGCACCACCGCGTCGCCGAGCGCACCGACCGCAAGCAGCACGGCGGGCTTGTGCGCCAGCACGCGCTGCTGGTTGCGAACATAGCCGAGCTTCGCGCGCGTCCCATCGAACACGGCCTCGATCTCGGGCGAGCTCGGCGCCGGATCCGGCAGCTCCAGCCAGGAGGGTTTGCTCGAGGTGGCGGCATCGAGGGCCATGACGCATCTCCATCTGATGGCGGTTGCGCGGGAGGTTATGCCATGTCGGACAGGGCGGAGCACATCCGAGGCGCGTCGGCTCGGAAATCCGTGTGGCGGCTGCCGGATGAGCCGGTGATGCGGATCGGCGGAGAGTTCGCGTAGAGAGAAGGCTGGCGGCGGCTTCTTCGGGGGAGTCGCCCGGTCATCCGGTCTGGGGACTGAACAATGGCAGGGCGGCTGGACCGCAAGGTGGCGATCATCACGGGGACCGGCGGCAGCATGGGGCGTGCCGCGGCGCTGCGCTTCGTCGAGGAAGGAGCGCGGGTCGTCGGCTGCGACATCCATCCGGCCTCTGGCGAGGAGACCCTCGCCGAAGTGCGGCGGGCCGGCGGGAACATGGTCTCGCTGTCCGGCTGCGACCTGAGCGACATCGTCGGCGCGCGGGAAACCGTGCAGCTGGCGCTCGACAGCTACGGCCGCGTCGACGTGGTGTTCAACAATGCGGCGATGGCCTGGTTCGGGTGGATCGAGGAGATGCCGCCGGCGACGTTCCGGCGCACGATGGTCCATGAGGTCGACCTGGTGTTCAACCTCTGCCAGGCGGCGTGGCCGCATCTGGTCGCCGGTGGCGGCGGCTCCATCATCAACATGGCCTCGAAGGCGGCGAAGTGCGGGAATCCCAATCTCGGCGGCGTCGCGCATTCCGCGGCGAAAGGCGCCGTGATGGCGATGACGAGGCAACTCGCCGTGGAGGGCGGGCGCCACGGCATCCGGGTCAATTCGATTTCTCCGGCCTGATCGTCACCAAGCAGACGGAGCCGCTGCTGGCCGACCCGGCATGGAGGGCGAAGATGCTCGAGCAGATCCTGCTGGGCCGCGCGGGCGAGCCGGACGATGTCGCGCGCTGCGCGGTGTTCCTCGCCTCCGACGATTCGCGCTTCGTGACGGGCGCCGATCTTGCTGTTGATGGCGGGGCGACTGCCTGGTGAAATCCTCGCTCCCGGGCTTCACCGGCCGCGGGACCGAAGAACATTCCTCAGCGAAGCTGGTCGGCGGCGAGTGCGTCGGCGTCGAAGCTGCGCGCGGGATGCGGGCCGGTGATCCGGATGTAATCGCCGGCGCCGCCGAGCGCGAAATCATAGGCGTAGCCGCCCTGCAGCAGGTCGTAGACGAACTGCCCGCCGATGATCGTCGCCGGCCCGTCGGGCAGGGTCATCATCGTCGCCTCGCTGAACTTCCAGAGATGCCCGTCATCGTCCCAGGCCTCGGCGTAGACCGCGAGCCAGGTGTCCTCGTCGAAATAGAGCCGGCGGTGCGGCGCGACATGGTGCTTGCCGGGTGCCAGCATCCCGTCCACCACCCAGACGCGGTGCAGTTCGAAGCGGAGCAGGTCGGGATTGGCGTGGCGCGGCCCCATCACCCGCGCCGGGCCGGTGTGGTTCAGCGCGTCGTTGTCGTAGGGGATCAGCATCTCGCGCTTGCCGAGGATGCGGAAATCGTAGCGATCCGGCCCGCCGAAGAAGAGATAGTAATCGTCGAGCTCCTCGTAGCCGGAGGCGTCGGGATCCGGGGTATCGTAGGAGAGCGATGGCGCCTTGCGCACGCGGTGCTCGCCGGGGAGGTAGCGCCAGGCGACGTAGCGATCGCGCGCGACATCGAGCGGCTGCCAGGCGATGTAGGCCTCGCCGACCCGCGACGGCGGCGCGTCCTGCACGCGGCGCGTCTTGAAGTAATAGGGGCCGACCGCCTGCGGGGAGGGGGCGAAATAATACGGGAAGTCGGTGATCTCGTGATATCCCGCGGTCTGCTGGATGGTGCCGTCCCCGCTTGCGATGTAGGTGCCGACATGCGCCTCGCGCGCCGCGCCCCAGAAGGCGAGCAGGTGGTTCCACACGATCTCCGTGCCGTCCGCCGGGATCGGGAACGGAATGCCGCCGGCCGCGTCCGCGACGCCATACGCGATTCCCTCGGGCGCCGCGCGCGCCCGCACGGCATTCGCGCGGGTTGCGGCATCGACCGCAGCGGGCAGGGCGGCGCCGCGATGCGACGGAAACACGAGCATCCGATAATCCGCGTACCGACGGAACAGCGCGAGCGCGCCCTCGGGCAGCAGCGCCGCATAGCGGGGCGCCTGCGCCGCGTCGATGACGTGGAGCGGCGCCTCCCCGGCCAGGCCGACCGGCACGCCGCCGCCGGTCCAGGCCGGGATCGTGCCCGCCGCGTTGCCGGCGCGCTCCGCGCCGACCGGCGTCAGCCGGCCACCCAGAAGCTGCGCCTCCTGCGGCGACACGCCGGCGAGCGACGGTGCGGCAAGCAGCGCCAGCGCGACCGTGAACAGCCAGGCAAGGCGCATCGCCGCTCCGTCCCGCGAGCCGCGCGGCAGGGCGCCGTCGCCGTGCCACGCATCGTGCGATGATAGCGTCCCGCGATGCGCCTGCCTACGCGGCCTGGCTGGCCCTGGCGCTCGGCACCCTGGTTGCCGCGCCCGCGCCCGCGCTCGCCGAGGCGCTCGGCACCTGGGCCGGCTTCGACGTCCGCTGGGACACGACCGTGCGGGTCTCGCTCGGTCTTCGCACCGAATCCGCCGATCCCCAGCTGCTGTCGAAGATCAACGCCGATGACGGCGACCGCGCCTTCCGGCCCGGGTTCAACAGCGAGCGCCTCGACGTGATCACCGAGCTTACCGGCGAGCGGGGCGGCCTCGGCTTCGACATCTCCGGCCAGGGCTGGTACGATGCCGCCTACAACACGGACAGCGCCAACAATTCACCGGCGACGTTCAACCCGGTCACCAGCAGCAATCGCGGCTTTCCTGACGACGTGCGCGACCTGATGGGCCGCAAGGCCGAACTGCTCAACGCCTATGTGCACGACACGCTGCACGTGGGGGCGGTGCCGGTCACCGTCTCGGTCGGGCGGCAGACGCTGCTCTGGGGCGAGAGCCTGCTGTTCCCGGAGAACGGCATCGCCGCCGCGCAGGCGCCGGTGGACGGGATCAAGGAGCTCGCCGCCCCGCTCGCCGCGGCGCGCGAGGTATTCCTGCCGGTGACGCAGCTGGTGCTGCGCGCGGCGCTCGGCGGCGGCTTCTCGCTCGAGGCCTATGATCAGCTCGAATGGCGCCGCGACCGCGTGCCCGGCGTCGGCAGCTTCCTCTCGACGAGCGACATCCTCGACGTCGGCGGGCAGCGCTTCCTCGCCGCCGACGGGCTGCCCACGATGTTCCGTGGCAGCGACGACGTGCCGCATGGGATCGGCCAGTTCGGCGTTGCGCTGCGCCACACCGGCGGCGTCGCCGATTGGGGCGTCTATGCGCTCCGTGCCGACGCGCGTTCGCCGACCGTGGTGTTCGAGCCGGAATACGGCAGCTATTACCTCGCTTTCCCCCGCGGCATTGAGGTCTACGGCGCGAGCATCAGCACCTATGCCGGCGATGCGAACGTCGCCGGCGAGATTTCGCTGCATCGCCACGTGCCCCTTGCGGTCGCCGGGGGTCTCGGAGCCGGCAGCAGCCTCGGCAGCGGATACGAGGGCGGGTTGGTGCAGGATGCAGATGTCTGGGCGCCGGCTGCGTCCACAGGGGAGACGCCGGTGCTGCGCGGGACCAGCGTGAATGCGCAGGTCTCGTTGCAGACGGAATTCGCGCCGGATCGCCTTGCCGACGGCGCGACGCTGCAGATGGAGGTCGCCGGCAACCAGCTCGTGCAGGCCGCGACCCCGGCCGGCCGGACGCGCTTCGCGCTCGGCATTCGCGCGGTCTTCGCGCCGCAATTCTTCCAGGTGCTGCCCGGCCTCGACCTCTCGGCGCCGATGGGGGTGGGGCTCGGACTTGTCGGCCGCTCCCCGGTCGACGCGTCGCAGAACGCGGGCGCGGGGTTCGTGAGCTTCGGCGTGAACGGGACCTATCACGCGATCTGGGACATCGCGCTGAGCTTCACGCATTTCATCGGCGGCCCGAGCGCGCAGCCAGCTCGCCGACCGCGACTTCGCGATCCTGTCGCTGAGCCGCGCGTTCTGATCCGCGTGCGGCTGACGGGCGGCGACTTCGCCGCCCGCCGCACCATCAGCCGAGGCGCCGCGCGGCGTCGGCCGCGGACGCAAGCTTCAGGGCATTGGTCGTGAAGTCGGGACTCTGGCCGATGAACAGCCCTTCACCCGCGAGGAAATTGACGACCCCGGTGGCGGTGAAGACCTGGGGGTTGATCGGACGGATCACCGCGCAGAGCGGCAGGTTGGCGTTGATGAACGCCGCCGGCACCGGGAAGATCAGGTTGGGCTGGAGGATCTCCAGCGCCTCGCCAATGAAGTTCGGGAACACCGAGACCGTTGGTCGGATCCCGCAGCGGCGCCACCGGCGGCTGCACGCCGTTGCCCGCGAAATCCACCCATTCGAGGTAATGGGCGATCTCGTCGCCGCCGATGCCGAGGACGATCTGCAGCACCTGCGCGTTGGAGACATGCTGCGCGACCGAGGCGTAGAGGCTGGTGCCGCCCTGCTCGATCGAGCCGAAATGGAACGCGGCGGTATTGGCGATCGCCTGGATGTGGGCGCGCGGCGCGAAATCGTCGTCGCTGCGCGGAATGCCGGGAAACCGTCCGGCGGCGAGCTGCGGCAAGGCCTGCGGATAGGTCGCGCCGAAATCGGGGCTGCTGTTGCTGCGATAGCGCGTGTACCAGGAAGTATCGACGCTGAGCTGCATCAGGTTGGTGAGCCGGCCGGTCTGCTCGGCGCCGGTCGCCATGCTGCTCGGCAGCGTGCGGAACCGGTCGAGATTGACCGGATCGGCGCCGATCGAGGCGAGATAGGCATTGAGGAACGCGGCGTGGCTGAGCTCGTCGATCGTGTTGCTGGTGATGTACTGCGCCGGCATCGCCGTCGAGATTCATCGAGCGCGACCTGGTAGGGATTGGGCTGCGCCGTCGCGAGCCCGCCGAGTTCCGCGTATTGCTGCCAGAGATCGGATTCCACGAGCTCCGCCCAGGCGAGGAAGCGCAGGATGGCGACGTCGCCGGAGGTCGGCTGCGAGGCGTTCATCTCCTGCGCGCGGGCCCCGCCGGCGAGCATGTCCACGGTCAGCGCCGCGCCGGCGAGACCGAGACCGCGCAGCACGTTCCGTCGCGGCGGCCTTGCTTGCACCCGCGACGGCAGGATGGCGGGATCGGTCGGATCGTCTTCACGCTTGGTCATTGGCCACCTCTTTTGATGGCGACGATGCGCGCCGGAAGCTTCCAGCCGATCGCCGCCTGCCAACGACGGCGAAGCCTCGCAACCTATTCCCGGGGCGAAAAGATGGACTGCGAGGCGGCCGCCGACGGAATATTCGCCCGCCGCCATCCGTCGGCGCGCGCAGGTCCAGGCATTTCCCCCGGAACCCCGCGGCCCGTCGCCAAGGAGAAAGCCGCCATGTTCGGGAGACATCTCCTGCTCGCTCCGCCGCTCGCTCGCGGCGCCGGTGCTGGCGATGGCCGGGACCGTCACGCAGGCGGATCTGACATCCGGTCGAGTCGCGCCATGATCCCGTGGTGCCGAACGGCAACATCTTCATCAGCGATGCGCAGATCGATGCCGCGCGCCACTTTCGGTCAGCCGAGCCGGGAGAGGCGGCCGGTCGAGCAGGTGACGCTTTCCGGCATGATGCTGCAGCGCCTCATGCGCGGAACGCATGGCCCGCGCCCCCCGCCATCGCGTGGGGAGCGCCGGCCTGGCCGCGGAGGATCGGCTGGTCGGCCATTTCGGCGATGGCCCGTATCTCCGTGTTCAGCCCGCGCGAGTTTCGCGTGAGCGCGCCGATCTCGCAGGCCTTTGCGGCGCAGCTGATCGCGCACCTGCCGGCCGTGCGGCGTTACGCGATGGCGCTGTGCGGCAATGCCGCGCTCGCCGATGACCTGGTGCAGGACGGCATCGAGCGCGCGCTGACCCGCGCGCCCACGCTGCAACGGCCCGAGCGGCTGGGTGCCTGGCTGCGCAGCATCGTGCACAATCTTTTCATCGACGAGATCAGGCGCCGACGCGCACGCGGGGTGCTGGTGGACGTGACCGAAGTGGCGAACGAGCTGGCGTGGAGCACCGAGCCGCGGCATGGCGGCGCGCCGAACGAGGTGGCGCGGGCGATGGCGGGGCTGAGCCTCGAGCACCGGCAGGTCCTTGTGCTTGCGGGGGTCGAGCAGCTCACCTATCGCGAGATCGCCGACGAGCTTGCGGTCCCGATCGGAACCGTGATGTCGCGGCTCGCGCGGGCGCGAGTGGCGCTGCGCGCGGCGCTCGAGGCGGGCAGGCTTCCCGCCGCGCTGCCGGAGGAAGGACGATGAGCGAAGTTCCGATCCGCGAGGCGGAGCTGCACGCCTTCATCGATGGCGAACTGCCGGCGGATCGCGCGCGCGCCGTCGCCGCGGCGGTGGCCGAGGACCCGGCGCTCGCCGCGCGGGTCGCCGCCTTCGCGGCCGACAAGGCGGCCCTTGCCGCGGCGTACGGACCGATCGGACGCGCAGCCGGTGCCGCCCGCCTGGATCGCCCGCATCGAGCGCGCCACGGCGGCGCCGGCTCGACGCGGATTGTCGCGGCGCACCGTCGCGGCGATGGCGCTCGCCGCCTGCGTCGCCCTCGTTCTCGGCAGTGTTGCGTGGGTCGCGCAGCGCGGGCCGCCGGAAGGGCCGATCCTCGCCGAGGCGGAAGCCGCCCGTCAGCAGAAGATCGACTGCGGTCACGCGACTGACCGGCGCGGCGCTCGCCGATGCATCGGCGAGCGACGCCGCGGTCGCCCGGGCCGTCGGGCTCCGCCTGCGCGCACCGGATCTCGCGCATCTCGGCTGGACGCTGATCGAGATCGACACCTATTCGCGCGCCGCGGCGCTGCGTTACCGTTCCGGCGACGGCACCGTGCTCACGTTGTTCGTGCGGCCGAGCACCGGCGCGCCGCGCTTCGACCTGCTGCGGAAAGGCGCGCTGCGCGTCTGCATCTGGCAGGACGAGGTGGTCGGTGCGGTGATGATGGGCGACCTGACCGCCGGGCAGATGATGCGCGTCGCCGGCGCCGCCTATGCCGCGTTGTGACCCTAAAGCATGACCGGTTCCCTTCCGGTCACCGGCCTGCTTTAGCGAATTGTTGGAGCGAGTGATTCACGTCCCAGGCCGACTCGGCCTGAAACGATCACGCGCTAGACCCGAATCGCGCTGACCGTGGTCAGTGCAATTCGGGTCTCTGTATTTTTGGCCTGCCGATTCACGCCCTGACCAATTCCAGTCAGGGCGATCGGAGGCTAAAGTTGCGATGTGGCGGATGGTCGCCAGTCATCGAGGCGGTCGAGCGGGTAGATCGGGCGTGGCAGGCGCCGCCAGGGCAGGGTGAAGACGTCGGACTGGCCCGGCCCCGCCGTGTCGGCGCGGATCACCTGCGACGTGATCGGCGCGAAGAACTGGAAATTCGAGGCCGTCTTCAGGACCGCGATCCGGTAATCGCGCGGCTCGATGCCGAAGGCGCGGTAGACGTCGGGCACGTTCCCGGCGACGCCGCGCAGCTCGCTCACCAGCAGCGTCGCCGGGCCGACCTCGAACACCACGGTCCGCCCCATGTCGATCGCACCATGCCGTCCGTCGCGGAGATCGACGCGCCCGTCGGCGATGCGCCGCACCCGCCCGGTGACCGCGAGCGGCGCGAAGAAGCCGGAGGCCTTGCCGCCGATCGGCAGCGTCACCTCGGCGCCTTCGCCGGCGGCGGCGAGCCTGAGTGCGGTGTCGCGCTCGATCAGCGGGATCAGCGCGCTGCTTTTCGTGCCGAGCCGCAGCATCGCCTCCAGGATGAGGTTGCTGTCGCCTGCCGCCCCGCCGAACACGGTATCGCCGGTGTCGCTCAGCACCACGACGCCGCGTCCGGCGCGCTCGGCCGCGAGCACCGCCGCATCCACCGGAATGGCTTCCCGCTCCTGGAACGCGTCGCGCAGCGACCAGGCGAGTGCCGCGAGCTCGTCGGCCAGCCGCTCCGCCAGCGCCTGGTCGCCATCGGTCACCACCACCGTCGCCCAGCCGCCCTCCGCCACGTCGAGCCAGGGCTGCATCGGATAGTTCGACGCCTGCAGCACGCGCGGGTCGCGCTCCATGTCCCGCGCCCGATCGAACCAGGCCTTCATCGGCCCCTCGATCGGTCAGGAACTGCTCCTGATGCGCGATCAGCGGGATCCGGCGCCACGCCATCACCGGCCGGAGCCTCTCCGCGACGATGCGGATCAGCAGCGCGGTGCCGATCTTCCCGGTGTCGAACAGATCATGCGGCTGGGTGCGGTGGCCGACGATCGCGGTGCTCGCCGCCACCATCCGCCGCGTGACGCTCGCATGGTGGTCGAGGCCGAGCATGATCGGCACGTCGGGCCCGAGGATCGCGCGGCAGAGCGACGCCTGTTCGCCCTCGACGTCGTCGATGCCCTCCGCGGCGCAGGCGCCGTGGAGATAGAGCGCGAGCCCGTCCAGCCGCCCGGCCGCCCGCAGTCCGGCGCGCAGCTTCGCCGCGAAGAAATCGAACGCCTCGCGCGTGATGCGTCCGCCGGCGCCGCTCCAGGCGGCGATGATCGGGATCGTCTCCACCGTCGAGCCCGGACGCCGCGATCGCGGCATAATGGCCGGCGATCTCGCCGATCGCGCCCGGTCCGCCCGCGATCGCCGCTCCCGCATGGATGCCGAAGGCCTCGAAATCGCCGAGCGTGGTCGGCAGCGGATTGAAGTCGTTGGTTTCCTGCATGATCCGCACGAGACCGAGCCGCATCACACCCTCCGTCATGTCAGCACGCATGGATCGCCGCCGCGATCGTCGCATCGTCCGGCCGCAGCGGTCTACGGCGGGCCGCTTGACTCGGCCGGCCGCTTGCCAGACGACTCCCGCGGGCGGCGGGAGAACAGCATGACCGGAACGACATGGCGCGCCGATCCCCTGGAATGGGGGCACGGGCCCCGCGTGTTCGAGGCATTCCTCGAACCGACCTGCCCCTATTCCGTGCGCGCCTTCGGCAAGCTCGACGAGTTGCTGGAGCGTGCGGGCGCGGATCGGATCACGGTCAAGGTGCGATTGCAGTCGCAGCCGTGGCACCTCTATTCGGGCGTCGTCGTGCGCTGCATCCTGGCGGCATCCACGCTTCCGGGCGGCAAGGAGACCGCGAAGGCGGTGATGGCGGCGGTGGCGGCGCATCGCGAGGAATTCGAGTTCGAGCGGCATTGCCGCGGCCCCAACATGGATGCGACGCCGAACGACATCGTCGCGCGCATCGAGCGCATCCAGCGGCGTCGGGCTGGCGGAGGCGTTCGCCATCCCCGATCTCGACCGCGAGATCAAGTTCCACTGCCGATATGCGCGGCAGAACGGCATCCACGTGTCGCCCGACCTTCATGGTCGACGGCCTGGTGCAGCCGGAGATGAGCAGCGGCGACGCGGTCGCCGACTGGGCGGCGCGGCTGCTCAAGAACTGACCACACGGGACGAGGAAACGCGATGTTCAGCCATGTCATGATCGGGAGCAACGACATCCCCCGCTCGAAGCTCTTCTATGATGCGGTGTTCACTGCGATCGGTGGCAGCCCTGGCAAGGAGGACGCCAAGGGTCGACTGGTCTATATGCATGGCGGCAGCGTTTTCATGGTCACCCGGCCGATCGACGGCAAGGCGGCGACGCACGCCAATGGCGGCACGATCGGCTTCATGACGAGCGGCCCGGCGCAGGCCGATGCCTGGCACCAGGCCGGCATCGCGAACGGTGGCACCGCGATCGAGGACCCGCCGGGCATGCGCCAGGGCGGGGCCGGCGCCCTGTATCTCGCCTATCTGCGCGATCCGGACGGCAACAAGCTGTGCGCGCTGCATCGGGTGGCGAGCTAGGGCGCGCCATACCGGCAGCCGCGTGCCGAGATTGTCCGAAACGCCGCTGATCCATCCGGCGGCCCAGGTCGTGAACTCCAGGCTCGGCCAATTCACGGAAGTGCAGGAGGGATGCCGCATCGAGGAGAGCGATCTCGGCGACTATTCCTACGCGATGCAGCACTGCCAGATCTGGTGCTCGCGGATCGGCAAGTTCGCCAACATCGCCGCCTCCTGCCGGATCAACGCGACCAATCATCCGACAGCGCGCGCCGCGCTGCACCACTTCACCTACGGGGCGGCGTCTTACTGGGACGATGCCGAGGACGAAGCCGCGTTCTTTGCGGCGCGCCGCGCCAACGCGGTGACGATCGGCCACGATACGTGGATCGGGCATGGCGCCACCATCATTCAGGGCGTCACGATCGGTGACGGCGCCGTGGTCGCCGCGGGTGCCGTCGTGACCAGGGACGTCGCTCCCTACACCGTCGTGGGCGGCGTTCCCGCGAGGATGCTGCGCGAACGGTTCCCGCCGGGGACCGCGGAGCGGTTGCGTCGCGTGGCCTGGTGGGACTGGGATCACGATCGGCTGCGCCTCTCGCTCGACGATTTCCGCTCCCTGCCGGTCGATGCGTTCCTCGCGAAACACGAGACGGCGCTCGCACGCGCATGATGGCTCCCGATCCCGCCATCATTTCCGCGGTCGGGCTTTCGACCCTGGAGGGCGCCGGGGATTTCGCGAAGCTGGAAGCCGGTCTCGCGGCCATCAGCGCGCTCGGCGCGACGGCGGCCGAGCTGTCGCTGTACGGCGAGGAACTGATCGTCGGCGGGCGGGTCATCGCCGAACGCGCCGAGAAGCTGCACGCCGTCACGCGCACGTTCGGCCTGCGCTACAGCGTGCACGGCCTGGTCGGCGGGAATTTCATGGACGCGGCGCATCTGCCGCAGCAGATGGCGGTCGCCCGCGCCATGCTGGAACTCTGCGACCGGATCGGGGCGGGCGTTCTCGTGCACCATGCCGGCCATGCGCCGCTCGCACCGGGCGCGGACATGCACGACAGCGTCGCCCGCCAGCAGGACGCGCTGCTGGAGCTCGCGCAACTGGCGCAGCGTCAGGGCGTCAGCATCGCGCTCGAGAACATCTTCGGCCGCGACGACTCGGAATATCGCCAGTCGCCGAGCGAGGTCGCGCGGACGGTGGCGGCGATCGGCCATCCCAATCTCTGCGCCTTGATCGATTTCAGCCACGCCTATATCGAGTGCAACCGGCGCGGGCTGGATTTCCGCGCCGAGATCGCGGCGATGGCGCCCGTCACGCGCCATCTGCACGTGCATGACAGTCTCGGCCGACCCTACACCATGCGCCACTTCCATCACCCGAGCGAGGCGACGGCGCTCGGCATCGGCGACCTGCACCTCCCGGTCGGCTGGGGCGACATTCCGTGGCAGGCGATCTTTTCCGAACTCACCTTCCTGCCGGGCACCACCCTGATCCTGGAAGTGTACGAGGACCGCTTTCGCGAGGAGCAACCGGCCTCCCTCGCGGCGGCGTGGGCGCTCGCAGGTCTGGCCAACGGCAAGGCCGCGGGCCGGTAGGATGGACATCAGGCATGTGGTGGTTCTCATGCTGGAGAACCGATCCTTCGACGCCATGCTCGGCATGCTGTATCAAAGCGGCGATCGGTTCGACGGGCTGACCGGCACCGAATCGAACGTGTTTCATCGGCCGGGCGCACCCCCGCAGGTGATCCAGGTCTGGCGGGACCCGGTGCTGGATGCCAGGAATCTCTGCATTCCGGACCCCGATCCCGGCGAGAGCTTCGCCGACATCCATCTGCAGATCCATGGCCTGGCCGCGGACGGAACGCCGAACACCGGCTCGCCCGCCATGGGAGGCTTCGTCGACGACTACATGCGCCAGACCGGAACCAATCCGGCGCCCGACCCGTACTCGGTCATGCACTACTTCACGCCGGACCAGGTGCCGGTCATCAGCGGATTGGCGCGTGCCTTCGGTGTCTCCGACCGCTGGCACGCCTCGGCGCCCTGCCAGACCTGGCCGAACCGCTTCTTCGCTCATTGCGGCACCGCGAACGGCACCGTCAACAACGAGCCGACGCATTTCCCGTACGACATGGAGACGGTCTTCAATCGGCTCGCCTCGGTTGACCAGAGCTGGCGCATCTACTTTCACGACATCCCGCAGGCGGCGACGCTGTCACGGCTCTGGGGCGGGCTGCTCGGCTCGCAGTTCCTCGATTTCGGGACGGATTTCATTCGCGACGCGGCGGCCGGAACGCTGCCATCCTACAGCTTCATCGAGCCGCGCTACTTTGCCGACCGGCTCGCGAACCACGTTCCCAATGACGAGCATCCGCCGCACAACGTCGCCTATGGCGAGGCGCTGATCGCCGCCGTCTACAACGCGGTGCGTGGCGGGCCGGGGTGGAAGAACACCTTGCTCGTCATCACCTATGACGAGCATGGCGGCTGCTACGACCATGTGGTGCCGCCAGCCGCGACGCCGCCGGACGACAAGATGTCCGACGGGTTCCGCTTCGACTATTTCGGCGTCCGCGTTCCGGCGGTGATCATTTCCCCCTATGTGCCGGCGGGCACGATCCTCCGGCCCGCCGGGCCCACCCCGTTCGATCACACGACCATCATCGCCACCCTGCGCAAGCTGTTCGGGTTCGCACCCCTGACGCGGCGCGACGCCGCGGCACCGGACCTGATCGACGCGCTTTCCGCCCTCGGCGCCACCCCGGACAATGACGGGCCGGCGTCGATCACCGCGCCCGCCGTGCCGCCCGCGCCGACGCAGGTGGCCCGCGCCGCGGCGCGGCCACCGAACAGCCTGCAGCGCAGCCTGGCCACGGCCGCGGTGCTGTTGCCGACCGCCGGAGCGGATGCCGCATTGCATGTTCAGCGCCTCCGCTCGACCGTTGATGTGTCGCCCGACCATCCGACGGTGGCGGACGCCGGGGCGGATGTCGGTGCGCATGTGAGGGCGTTCCTCGGGCGGAACTGATCCGCGCGAGCGATTGCAGAGCGTCAGTCCGCACCGAGATAGGCGCCCGCCCGCCGCAGCCTCGCCTGCAATGCCGGCACGTCGACGTGCCGCGGTGCGCAATCCGCTTGCAGCGACATCGCCGCGGCGGCGCCGGCGGCTTCGCCCATCGCGAAGCAGGGCGGCATCACGCGGATGGCGCCGAGCGCCTCGTGCGTCGCCGATACCGCGCGGCCGGCGACCAGCAGCCCCTCCACCTTGCGCGGCACCATGACGCGGTAGGGGATTTCATAGATGTTCGCGGTCGGCGGCGCCTCCGCCGTGCCGCCGCCGGCGCCGCTCGGGTCGTGGATGTCGACGGGATAGCCGCACAGCGCGATCACGTCCTCGAAGCGGCGGCCATTCTGCAGATCGCCGAGCGTCAGCGTGTACTCGCCCATGATGCGGCGCGTCTCCCGCACGCCGATCTGGGTCGCGGTATCCAGCAGGCTGCACTTCGCGAAGCCCGGAAGCTCCTCGCGGAAGAAGCGCAGCAGCGCCATCGCCTGTTCGCGGCCTTCGATCTCGGCCGCGGTCAGGTCGTGCACGTCGGTGCCGTTGCGCTTCAGCACGCGGCTCGTGTTGATCCGCCACACGCCGGGCTGCAGCGTCTTGTAGAGGCCGATCCCCTTGCGCGGCGCCGGGAAGCGGCCCTCCGCGGTCGCCCCGGCGACGATCGAGGCAAACGGGCGGAAATCATCGGGATGGGCGCGCACATAGGCTTCGACGGCGGCGTCATCCACGTTCTGCACGCGGAAGAAGAGGGTCATCGGCTGCGTGAGCCCGTCGCTGTCGCGGCCCATCGCGATCTCCGCGCCTGCCAGCGCGGCGACGTCGCCATCGGCCGAGCAATCGACGAAGCGCCTCGCCGGCTGCACGTGCAGCCCGCTCTTGCTGGCGCAGACGAGGCCGGTGACGCGGGGAGAATCGTCCGCGGTCAGCACGTCCACCACCAGCGTGTGCAGCAGCAACTCGACGCCCGCCTCCCGCACCATGCGCAGCGCGGTGATCTTCGCCGCCTCGGGATCGAACGGCGTCACCTTGTCGTGCCCGTATTCGATGAAGCCGCAATAGGGGCTGGAGGCCGGGATGCCGGACGGGTGCAGCGCGCCGCCATCGGCGACCATGCGCTGCACGAATTCCTCGAAGATCCCCTTGATGAGCTGCTGCGATCCGTCGAGCGAGTAGGAGGTCATGCACGGGCCGACGAGCCCGGCCGTGAGATTGCCGCCGAGGAACCCGTAGCGTTCGATCAGCAGCGTCCGTGCGCCGCCGCGCGCCGCGGCGATCGCGGCGGCGATGCCCGACGGACCGCCGCCGACCACGATCACCTCGGTTTCCGACGCCACCGCAAGGGATCGGCGATACGGGATCTCGGGGCGGACGGTAGCATCCATGGCCGGGTTTCCTGCGCTTGGGATCAGCGGAACATCGCGCCGCCATCGGCGTCGAGCGCGGCGCCGTAGACGAAGGCGGCGGCGGCGGAGCAGAGGAACAGGATGGCGCCAGCCATGTCCTCCGGCCGGCCCATCCGCTGCATCGGCAGGCCGGCGGCGATGCGCGCCTTCAGTTCGTCGGAGATGCCGGCGTGCATCGGTGTGTCCGACGGGCCGGGATTGAGCGCGTTGATGCGGATGCCCTTGCCCGCAAGCTCGCGCGCGACCGATTTCACCAGCGACAGAACTCCCGCCTTGCTCGCCGCATAAGCCGCATCGGCGATCAGCCCGCCGCCGCCGCGCACGCCGGCATCGGAGGCGACGCACACGATCGACCCGCCGCCCACGGCGAGCATCCGGGAGACCGCCGCCTGCACCACCAGGAACGTGCCGGTCAGGTTGATGTCGAGCACGCGCCGCCAATGCGCCTGGTCCATCTCGCCGAGCCGTTTTGCCGTGATGATCGCGGCGCAGCACACCACGGCGTCGAGACGCGGCAGCACATGGTCCGCCGCGGTGAAGCACGCCGCGACGCTCGCGGGATCGGCGATGTCGAGCGCGACCGCGTGCGCGCGGCCGCCGCTCTCGCGGATCGCCGCCGCCACGCTCTGCGCGCCGGCCTCGTCGCGATCGGCCAGCACCAGTTCTGCGCCGTGCGCCGCGAAGGCACGTGCTGCTTCGGCCCCCATGCCGCCCGCGGCGCCGGTCACCAGCACGCCTTTCCCGGCGAAGTGGTCGGAGGCGAAGGCGTCCGCGGGATGGGCGGGGATCATGCGTCGTTCTCCCTCGCCCGCGCTGCGTCGGGGTCGATCAGCCATTCGTCACGCATCGCTTCCTTGACCCGGCGGATCAGCGCGATCCCCTGCTTGCCGCTGCGCAAGGCGGTGGCGGTCGCCAGCACGTCCACCACCACGAGATGCGCGAGGCGCGTCATCATCGGCGCATAGACGAAGGTGTTCTCCCGCGTCCGCACGCCGATGACGACGTCGCACAGCCGCGCCAATGCGGAATCGCCGCGCGTGACGCCGATCACCGTCGCTCCCTGCTCGCGCGCCATCTCGGCCGTCCGCACGACGTCGCGCACCTGGCCGGTGTAGGAAAAGGCGACGACGGCATCGCGCGGCGCCAGCGTCACCACCGACATGCGCTGCATGTGCCCGTCGCCGTGGAACATGGTCGGCACGCCGAGGCGCATGAATTTCTGCTGCGCGTCCAGCGCCGCGACGCCGGATAGCCCGGTGCCGATCAGATCGATCCGCCTGGCCGCCGCGATCACCTCGACGGCGCGGCCGACCGCCTCCATGTCCAGCCCCGCCCGCAGGCGCTGCAGCGTATCGACCGAGGAGGCGAACACCTTGTCGGCGATCGTGCCGAGATCGTCGCCCGCATCGATGGCCGCGTGCACGTAGGGCGCGCCGACGGCGAGCGATTGCGCGATGCGGATCTTGAGATCGGGGATGCCGTCGCAACCGACGGCGCGGGCGAAACGGATCGCCGTGGGCTGGCTGACGCCGGCTTCCGCGGCGATCGTGGCGAGGTTCATGCGCGGCACGCGGCCCGGCTCGCGCAGCACGAGTGCGGCGACACGTCGTTCGGCGGGCCGCAGCGCCGGGGCGAGCGTGGCGAGCCGCCGCAGGAAATCGGTGCGCCCCGAGTTCGCCTGCATCAACTCGTTCATCTCGGCCGGCGCCCGAACATTCCGTTGACGATCTCCTTGTAGCTTTTATTAAATCGGGGAGGCTCAGGACGCAATGCCCGTGCGAGTTCCCGGCGTCTCGACCTTGCATCCGCCTCCAGCGCGTAGTTATGCTACACAAAAATGCCGGCCGGACCGGAAGGAGGAGACATGACCCGCATCGCCCGCCGCAGCCTTTTGCTCGGGACCGCCGGCCTCGCGGCGTCAGGCGTCGCATTGGCGCAGCAGAAGCCGGGGAACCTCACCATCCTCGCGCATCGCGTGCATCAGCTCGTCTGCACCGAAGGACCCGGGGGCGACGCCACCAAGGCCTGGCGGGAGTCGAACGGCATCGCGCTCGAATGGGTGACGCTCGACCTCAACGCCATCCGCGACCGGTTGATGCGGGAAGCGAGTCTCTCCCATACCGACATCAATGTGGGTTTCCTGCTCAACACCGCCGCGACGCCGGAGGCGCTCTCGCTGTTCGAGCCGCTCGACCCGTTCATGAAATCCGCGCCGCTCGAGGAACCGGCCGACATCTCCGCGGGCTTCATGCAGGCCTTCGCGCACCAGGGCACGCAGTACGGCATCCCGTTCCGCCAGGCGGTGAACGCGCTGCACTGGAATGGCGCGCGCTTCGAGGAGCAGGGCGTCGCGGCGCCGCCGGCGACGATCGGCGACTTCCTGCCGGTCTCCCGCAAGCTCGCCTTCACCGCCAAGGACGGCATGCGCGTCTATGCGTTCGCCTTCGAGGGCGACAATTACAGCACGCTCGTCTCCTTCGCCCGCGCCTTCGGCGGCGATCTCATCACCGAGGATTACCGCGTGCTCGCCGACGGGGACGGCATGATCCAGGCGCTCGAGCTGCTCCGCGCGATGTTCAAGGACAGACTGCTGCCCCCCAACATCACCGCGATGACGCAGAACGATCTGATCGGCGCCATGCAGCAGGGGCAGGTGGCGATGGAGATGTTCCCCTTCGGGCGCACCGTGCTGTTCAACGACCCGAAGAGCTCGAAATTCCCGGGGAAGTTCCACCTCGCCATGATGCCCGGCGCGAAGCCCGGCGAGGTGGTCAGCACCGCCGAATTCTGGGCGATGGTCATTCCGAGGACGGCCGGCAGCAAGGACTGGGGCTGGAGCCTGGTCCGCGAGCTCCTGAGCAAGCACAACACCGTCGTCGAGACGCTGAACGGCAACGGGCCGGTGCGCGTGTCGGTCTACAGCGATCCGCAGATCCTCGCGAAAATCCCCTACGCGGCGCAGGAAGCGCAGGCGGTGAAGGCGGCGCGCGTTCCCCTCCCGGGATTCGCCAGGGCGGCGCAGGCCAAGGACATCACCGTCGAGGAAATGCAGGCGGCGATGCTCGGCATGAAGACGCCGCAGGCCGCCGCGAAGAGCATGGCCGCACGGCTGCGTCCGCTCGTCCCAGCCTGATCGCGCCGCATGCGGGGCCTGTCGCCGGCCCGGCTGCTGATGCTGCTGCCGGCGCATCTGCTGCTGCTCGCCGCAATCGCGCTGCCCTCGCTCTACGTGCTCTGGCTGAGCTTCTTCAGCGCCACATACGGGAAGATCGGCGGCTTCGTCGGCTTCGGCAATTACGCGGCGATGTTCGCGGATCCGTATTTCTGGCGGGCGCTCGTCAACACGCTGCTGGTGGTCAACATCGTCGTCTATGTCGAGTTGCTGCTGGCCGTCGGCATCGCCCACGTGTTCTCGCAGAGGCTGCCGCTGCGCCGGGTGCTGATCGCCATCGTGCTGATGCCCTACGGCATCAGCGAGGTCGTCGCGGTGGTGATCTGGAAATTCATGATGGACCCGGATGTGGGCCTGGTCGCGCGCCCGCTGGCGGCGGCCGGACTGCCGGCGCTCAACTGGGCGGTCGATCCGGTCGCCGGGCTCGCGCTCGTCTGCCTGGTGAGCGTCTGGCTGAACCTGCCGTTCAGCTTCATCATCGCCTACGCGGCGATGCGCGGCGTGCCGGCCGAGCTCTACGAGGCGGCGGACGCCGACGGCGCGTCCGCCTGGCAGCGCTTCCGCCACATCACGCTGCCGGCGATCCTGCCGGCGCTGCTGATCGCGCTCATCTTCCGCTACATCATCGCCTTCCGCCTGTTCTCGGAGGTGTGGCTGCTGACCGGCGGCGGACCCGCCCGCATGACCGAGGTGTTGGCGATCTATCTGTACAAGCAGGCGTTCACCTATGCGGATTTCGGCCGCGGCGCCGCCGCCGGCTGGATGATGCTGCTGATATCGGGCCTGTTCGCGGTCGCCTATGTCAGCCGCCTCGCGCGCCGTGCGTAGGCCGCCGGTCCTGCGCAGCGTCGTCGTGGCGCTCGTCGTCATCTGGTCGGCGGTGCCGATCCTGTTCGCCGTCCTCTCCTCGTTCAAGCCGAACCAGGAGATCTTCGCCTACCCGCCGGTCCTGCTGTTCGTCCCGACGCTCGCGCACTACGCCGACCTGTTCGCCAAGTGGCCGGATTTCCTGCGCACCCTCGGCAACAGCCTCGCGGTGACCACCGGCGCCACGGCGCTCTCGATCGTCGCCAGTCTCGGCGCCGGCTATGTCCATTCGCGGGCCAGAACCCGCGCCGCCGCGATTTCCGCTGTCTACATGGTCGGCATCCGGCTGCTGCCGCCGATCGTGGTCACGCTGCCGCTGTTCCCGGTCGCCGATCGTCTTGGCCTCTCCGACACGCGCACGCTGCTCGTGCTGCTCTACGCCGCCTTCTTCGTCTCGCTGTGCACGCTGGTGCTGAAGAGCTTCATCGACGGCATCCCGGAGGAGCTTGACCAATCCGCCCGCATCGACGGCGCCGGCGATTTCGCGATCCTGGTCCGCATCATCCTGCCGCTCGCGGCGCAGGGTCTGGTCGCCGCCAGTGTCTTCATCACCGTCTATGCCTGGAACGAGTATCTCTTTGCCTTCATCTTCACGACCACCCGCGCCAAGACCGCGCCGCTGCTGCTGAGCGAGATGATGTCGTCGCTGACCGGCGTGGACTGGGGCGTCCTGTTCGCCGCCGTCACCATCCAGCTCGTCCCGGTGGTGATCTTCGTGCTGCTCGCGCAGCGTTTCCTCATCACCGGGCTGACCGCCGGCGCGCTCAAGGGCTGAGGCGACTCGGGATCGATTTGCGATCCCATCACCGAGAAGGCGCGGCTCGCGGCATCCCTCGGCCTCGCCGTGCTGCTCGCCGCGCCGCCGCTGGTCCCGGCCGCCCCGGGCTGCGTGCGATCATGCATGGCTGGCGCCGTGACGCGGCGGCGGCAAGCCACATGCTGCGCGGCTCCTCCTGGTTCCATCCGAGCGCGATGCAGGGGATCCTGCAGAACTACGTCGAAACCGCCGCCCGGCTGGCGGGCGCCGTGAATGCGCGGACGGCGCAAGCCCGCCTGTTTCCAAAGCGGCTTCATCAGGATGCACGACGACCCCCAGGCCGCGCTCGGCGATGTTGGCGACCGCGCGCGCCTCCGCTCCGACCTGGCGCAGATCGGCGCCGATTGCGGCGCGTGCCACGACCACTTCCGCTGAGCCTCCGATGACCCGTCCACGGGGCGGGCGGAAGCGCCGTCGCGGCAGCTACCATGGACCTGACCGCGGGGGGGCGGGGTCGCCTGCGCCTCAGCCCCCCTGCACCGAATAGCCGCCATCCACCGGGATCGCCGCGCCGGTGACGAAATCCGAGGCGCGGCTGGCAAGGAACACGGCGACGCCGCCCATGTCATCAGGCGTTCCCCAGCGCCCGGCGGGCGTGCGCGCCGTCACCCGGTCCTCGAGGCCGCCCACCTGCGCGCCGCGCCGCGCGGGTGAGGTCGGTGTCGATCCAGCCCGGCAGCACCGCGTTCACCTGGATGTGGTCGGCCGCCCAGGCGGTGGCGAGCGCGCGCGTCATCTGCACGATCCCGCCCTTGCTTGCCGCGTAGGCCGCCGCGAACGGCGCGCCGAAGATCGACATCATCGAGCCGATGTTGATCACCTTGCCGCCCCTCGCGTCGCGCATCAGCGGATAAGCGGCCTGCGCGCAGAGGAACGCGCCGGTGAGGTTCACTTCCAGCACGGCGCGCCACTCCGCCGGCGTGAGCTCATGCGGCTGCTTGCGGATGCTCATGCCGGCATTGTTGACGAGAATATCGAGCCGCCCGAACCGCGCCGCCGCGGCGCCGGGCAGGGCCTGGCAGTCGGCCTCGCGGGCGAGATCCGCCGCCAGCGCATGCGCCTCGCCGATGGCTGCGAGCTCGGCAAGCGCCGCTGCGTTCTTCTCCGCGTTGCGCCCGGCGACCACGACGCGCGCGCCGGCCCCGGCGAGCGCGCGCGCCATGCCGAGCCCGATCCCGCCATTGCCCCCCGTCACCAGCGCCACGCGCCCGCTCAGATCGAACGGCGTCATGCGCGTCTTCCCCCGCTCAATCGAGCGGCGCGTTGCGACATTCGCGCATGCTGGCGATCGCGAGCGCACTCACCAGGCCCGCGGCCATCACGATGAAGGCGGGCGCCAGCGGGTTGCCGGTCCGACCGATCAGCCAGGTCGCCGCGAAGGGCGCGAACCCGCCGAAGATCGCGACCGCGAAGCCGTAGCTCAGCGAGAGCGCGCTGTAGCGGAGCCGCGTCGGGAACAGCTCGGCGAGGATCACCGGGATCGTGCCGGTGTAGAGCGACTGGATGAGGGCGACGATCAGCATCGCGATCAGCAGCGCCTCGACTGTGCCGGTCGCCACCAGCAGGTAGAGCGGATAGCCGAGCAGCAGATAGAGCACGGCGCAGACGCCGATCATCGGCCGCCGCCCGATGCGGTCGGACAGCGCGCCGCAGAATGGGGTCAGGATCATCACGACGAGGTTGGCGAGGGTCGCACAGAGCAGCGCGCTGCCGGCATTCAGGTGCAGCGTGCGGACCGCGTAGGTCGGCATGAAGACGATCATCACGTAATTCGCGACGATGCCGATGATCGAAAGGAAGAAAGCCTGCACGATCGGCCGCGCATGCGTCGCGAGCGCCTCGCGCACCGGCGCCCGTGCGATGTTGTGGCGTCCCGGCGGTGTGCTCGAAGGCCGGCGTCTCGGCCACGCGCGTGCGCAGATAGTAGCCGATCGGACCGAGCACGAAGCCGAACAGGAACGGCACGCGCCAACCCCAGGCGGCGAACGCGTCCGGGGCAAGGTTGGAGGCGAGCAGGTAGGCGGAGAGCGAGGCGGCGGTCGCGCCGATCTGGGTGCTGAATTGCTGCCAGCTCCCGGTGATGCCGCGCTTGCCGGGCTCGGCGTATTCGACCAGGAACGCCGCCGCGCCGCCCCACTCGCCGCCGGTGGAGAAGCCCTGCCCGCAGCGGCAGATCAGCAGCAGGATGGGCGCGAGCAGGCCGATTTGCGTGTAGGTCGGGACCAGGCCGGTGCATCCGGTCGCCAGCGCCATCAGCCCGATCGTGATGACGAGCGCCGCGCGGCGCCCGTGCCGATCGCCATAGGCGCCGATGATCACCGCGCCGAGCGGCCGGAACAGGAAGCCGACGCCGAAGGTGATGAAGGTGTTGATCAGCGCCAGCGCATCGTTGCCGGCCGGAAAGAACGCATGGCTGATCGGCACGGCGAAGAACCCGTAGAGCACGAAGTCGAACAGCTCGAAGAAATTGCCGACCGCGCAGGAGACGATCGCGCGCCGTCGCAGGGCCTCGGCGGCAGGGGAGGCGAGGTCGATGACGGTGTCGCTCATGCGATGCTTCTCCCGGCTGGCGCGACCGTTGCGTGCGGCATCGTATCGCGTGGTCGTGCCGCCGTCACGCCTCCCGGTCCGCGCTCGACCGCACATTCCGCCAGCCGAAGCCGGCAACGAATTGCCTCGAAACGCCCACCTGGCCCCGGCTCCCGACCTTGACGGACCCTTGGCCGCACGGGTTCTATCCCGGGCACGTCGATCGAACTCCATGTCGGGGAAATCGCATGAGCACCATCCGCCTCACCGCCGCGCAGGCGCTGGTGCGCGCCATGGCGGCGCAGCGCACGCTGATCGACGGGCAGGACGTGCCGATCTTCCGCGGCGTATGGGCGATATTCGGCCACGGCAACGTCGCCGGCATGGGCGAGGCGCTGCACGGTGTGCGCGATGCGCTGCCGACGTTCCGTGCCCATAACGAGCAGGCGATGGCGCATGCCGCCATTGCCTATGCGAAGGCGACGCGCCGCCGCCGCTTCATGGCCTGCACCACCTCGATCGGTCCCGGTGCCACCAATCTCGTCACCGCCGCCGCCGTCGCGCATGTGAACCGGCTGCCGCTGCTGCTCATCCCCGGCGACGTGTTCGCCAGCCGCCGTCCCGACCCGGTGCTGCAGCAGGTGGAGGATTTCGGTGACGGCACGGTGAGCGCCAATGACTGCCTGCGCCCGGTCTCGCGCTATTTCGACCGCATCACCCGGCCCGAGCAGATCATCCCGGCCTTCGCGCGCGCCATGTCCGTGCTCACCGATCCGGCGGCATGCGGGCCGGTGGCGCTCGCGTTCTGCCAGGACGTGCAGTGCCAGGCTTACGACTTTCCAACCGGCATGTTCGCGGAGCGGCTCTGGGCACCGCGCCGGCAGCCGCCCGATGCGTCGGAACTCACTGCCGCCGCGGCGATGATCCGCGCGGCGAAGAAGCCGTTCGTCGTGGTCGGCGGCGGCGTGCTCTACGCAGCGGCGGAGAACCAGCTGCAGGCATTCTGTGCCGCCCACGGCATGCCGATGGGCGAGACCCAGGCCGGCAAGTCGGCGATCCCCGATTCCGATCCGCTCAATCTCGGCGCGGTCGGCGTCACCGGAACCTCGGCGGCAAATGCGCTGGCGGAGGAAGCCGATCTCGTTCTTGCGGTCGGCACCCGATTGCAGGATTTCACCACCGGCTCGCGCGCGCTGTTTCGCGCGACGGGGCGGCGCATCGTCGGATTGAACGTGCAGGCGTTCGATGCCGGGAAGCACGATGCACAGCCGCTGGTGGCAGATGCCAAGGCCGGGCTCGCGGCTCTGGACGCGGCGCTCGGCGCCTGGCGCGCGCCGGCGGAATGGCGCGCGCGCGCCGCCGCGGCGAAGCAATGTTGGCGCGACGGTGCCGAGCGCTTCACCGCAGCAGGCAACGCGCCGCAGCCGAGCGATGCGCAGGTGATCGGTGCGGTGCAGCGCCAGGCCACTCGCACGGATATCGTGGTCTGCGCCGCGGGTGGCCTGCCCGGCGAGCTGCACAAGCACTGGCGGGCCGAGCAGCCCGGCGGGTATCACATGGAATACGGTTATTCCTGCATGGGCTACGAGATCGCCGGCGCGCTCGGCGTGAAGCTCGCGCAGCCGGACAGCGACGTGTTCGTGCTGGTCGGCGACGGCTCCTATCTGATGCTGAATTCCGAGATCGCGACCTCGGTGATGCTCGGCCTCAAGCTGGTGATCGTCGTGCTCGACAATCGGGGCTTCGGCTGCATCAATCGACTGCAGCGTGCGACCGGCGGCGAGAGCTTCAACAACCTCCTGCGCGACGCCGCGCACGAGGTGCTGCCGCCGATCGACTTCGCCGGCCATGCACGGAGCCTCGGCGCGACCGCGGAGCATGTCGGCTCGATCGTCGAGCTGGAGCAGGCGCTGGCGCGTGCACGCGCTGCCGCGCGGACCGCCGTGGTGGTGATCGACACCGATCCGATGGCGACGACCGAGCTCGGCGGGCATTGGTGGGACGTCGCCGTGCCGGAAGTGTCGGAACGCGACGCGGTGCGGCTGGCCCACGCCCGCTACGTCGCGGCGCGCCAAGGGGAAATCCTCGGCTGAAGCCGAGCTGCATGTCGGGAGAACGCCCATGACGGTCCGGATCGGCGTCAACCCGATCGGCTGGTCGAATGACGATATGCGGGAGCTCGGCGGCGAGACGCCGCTCGAGACATGCCTGGCCGAAGCGAAGCAGGCCGGGTTCGAGGGTGTCGAGCTCGGGCATAAATTCCCGCGCGAGAAGCGGGCGCTGAAGGCCGCCCTCGCGCCGTTCGGCCTCGCCTGCGTCTCCGGCTGGTATTCGGCGGCGTTGCTCGCGCGCGATGCCGCGGCCGAGATGGAAGCTCTGCGCCCGCATCTGGATCTCCTCAAGGCGATGGGCTGCACCGTGCTGATCCTCGCCGAGACCAGCAATGCGATTCACGGCGATGCGGCACGCCCGCTCTCGACCCGCCCGGTGCTGCCGCGGGGCGGCTGGGCGGAGTTCGGCGCGCGTCTGACATCGGTCGCGGAGGCGACGCTGCGCGAGGGCGTGCGGCTCGTCTATCATCATCACATGGGGACCGTGGTGCAGAGCGCGGAGGATATCGACGCGTTGATGGCGCATACCGGCGACGCGGTGCATCTGCTGCTCGACACCGGTCATGCGGTGTGGGGCGGCGCCGATCCCGCCGTGCTGGCGCGACGCTATCACGCCCGCATCGGCCATGTGCACACGAAGGATGTGCGCCGTGCCGCGATGGAACGCGCGCGCGCCAAGGATTGGAGCTTCCTCGACGCCGTCGTCGAGGGAGTCTACACGGTACCGGGCGACGGCATGGTGGATTACCCCGCCGTGCTCCACGCGCTGCCGGGCTATGACGGCTGGGTGGTGATCGAGGCGGAGCAGGATCCCGCCAAGGCGCATCCGCTGACCTATGCGACGCTCGGGTACCGCAATCTCGTGCGCTTCCTCGCGGATGCCGGATTACGGACGGCGTAGCTCGGTGGGACGCGTCCATCCGGCTGCCGCGGTCGCCATGGCCATCGCGTGGAAGGGCGGTCATGCTCGGCCGCGCGCGGCAGCCGTCCGGCGGTTGAGGTCGGCGATACCGTCCCAGCGGTAATCGATCCGCGCGCTTGAGGCCGTTCTTGGCAACTTGTCGACGTGGCGCCGGCATGCGACCGTGGCCGTGCGAATTTCGCGGGAGGAAAACGATGCGCGAGCAGCGCGGTCCGGCCGTGACACGGCGGCATGTGGTCGCGGGAATTGCCGGCACGACGCTGCCCGCCGGCGTCGCGCGGGCGCAGAACCCGGCCACCTCGCAGGCGCCGATCACCATCGTGATCAACCAGTCGCCCTGGCTCAACGGCTTCCGCAGGACGGTCGAGCTCTACCAGAAGCAGACCGGCAACAAGGTCTCGCTCGACGTGAACCCGTTTGCCGGCAGCCTCGAGAAGCAGCGGACCGCGGTGCGGTCGGGGCAGAGCCCGTTCGACGTCCTGGTGATCAATGCCGGGTTCTTCGTCGAAATGTATGCCGGCGGCTTCCTGCAGCCGCTCGACGGCATCCGGACCGGCTTCGCACTCGATCCGGCGGTGTACGAGTTCGACGGCTCGCCGTGGTGGAACGCGGCGAAGAAGCAGGTCGGCCGCGCCAATGGCGGCGTGCTGATGACGGTGCCGATCAACCCCTACATCCCGCTGCTGCATTATCGCGGCGACCTCTACAAGGCGAAGGGGCTCAAGGTACCCGAGACCTGGGACGAGCTGCTCGCCGACGCCCGCGCGCTCAACAATCCGCCGCGGCTCTACGGGATCGTCCAGCGCGGCGCCCGCGGCGCGTTCGACGTCACCTATGACGTGCTGCCCTATCTCTGGAGCTATGGCGGCGACATCTTCAAGGACCAGAAGGCGGGCGACTTCACGGTCACCGTCAACAGCAAGCAGATGCTGGCCGGGCTCGAGATGTATCTGCGCCTGGCCAAGGAGGCCGGGCACCCGCACACCGCCGCCGAGACGCAGGCCGACGTGATCCAGGCGATGGCGACCGGCCACGCGGGAAACATCATCTGCGTGCTCGCGGCGTCCACCTTCGATGATCCGAACCAGTCCATCGTGGCGGGCAAGGTGGAATTCGCGCCGCCGCCGCACGCGCCCGGATTCGAGACCTCGCCACCGCTCGGCCACTGGCTCGGCGGCATTCCGAAGAACATCCCCAGCGAACGCCAGCTTGCCGCCTTGGCCTTCCTGGACTGGTTCCAGGGCAAGGAAGCGCAGACGGCGTACGCGGAGAATGGCTCGCCCCCGGTGCGGCGGGACGTGCTGGAATCGGACCTCGCGAAGCAGGAGAAATTCCGCTGGATGCCGGCGCTCGCGACCGCGCTGCCGCATGCGAGGCTCACCTTCGTCATTCCGCAGGCAGCGGAAATCCTGGCGATCACCGAGCTCCGCTTCAATCAGGCGATCGGCGGGGAGATGAGCGCGACGCAGGCGCTCAACACGATGGCGGCGGAAATCGCCAAGGTGATGACCCAGGCCGGCTACCAGGCGCCGCAACTCCCGGATCTCAAGACGGGCTGAAGGCGTGACTGCACCAGCCGGGGAGCGCCTGTGGCGCGGTGCGACGCTGGCACCGGCGCTGCTGCTGTTCGGCGCGCTCACCCTGCTGCCGATCCTCATGCTGGCGGCGATGAGCGTGAGCCGGGTGGCGTGGAGCGGCGGCCGGGCGACCTGGAGCCTTGTCGGCTGGCGCAACTTCGCCGCGCTCGGGGGCGATGCGCTGCTGCGCGCCAGCATCCGCAACACGCTGACATTCGCCTTCGTCGCGGTCGCGCTGCAGATGATCCTCGGTCTGCTGCTGGCGCTGCTGGTGAGCGAGGCGGTGCGCGGGCGCACGCTCTACCGCGTGGTCTTCCTGCTGCCGATCCTGATTCCGGGCATCGTCATCGGGGCGATCTGGAAGCTGATGTACAGCTTCGATTTCGGCATCATCAACATCGCCCTCGGTTGGATCGGACTTGCACCGCAGGACTGGCTGGGCGAACCGGCGCTGGCGCTCGGCTCCGTCATCGCCGTCGATGTCTGGCACTGGACGCCGTTCTGTTTCCTCATCCTGCTCGCGGGGCTCGAGGCGCTGCCGCGCGACGTGTACGAAGCGGCCCGTATCGACGGCGCCGGCGCCTGGTCGAGCTTCCGCCACGTCACGCTGCCGCTGCTGGCGCCGACCATCGCCGTCACCTTCGTCTTTCGCCTGATCCTCGCGTTCAAGGTGTTCGACGAGGTCTATCTGCTCACCGGCGGCGGCCCCGGCACGTCGACCGAGGTGTTGAGCTTCACCATCTATCGCCGCTTCTTCACCGAGGACCGCGCGGGTTACGGCGCCGCGATGTCGCTCGCGACCTTCGTGCTCGTTGCCGTGCTGCTGGCAGTGATCGCGCTCGGCGCGCGCCGGCGGGCCGCACGAGGTGCGGGATGAGGCGGCGGCTTGCCCTGCACGCGGCGCTGATCCTCGCGGCACTCCTGGTGCTGTTCCCGTTCCTCTGGATCGCCGCGGCCGGGTTCAAGCGGCAGATCGTGCTGATGACCGGGCAGATCCTGTTCAATCCGACGCTCACGAATTTCGCCTCCGTGCTCGATCCGACCTCGTCGGACTACCCGCGCAATTTCGGCAATTCGCTGCTGATCGGGGTGGCGAGCACCGCTCTCGTGCTGATCATCGCCACGCTCGCCGCCCATTCGCTGCGGCACATGCGCTGGCCACACTGGGTCTCGGCGGGGTTGCTCGGCTGGTCCGCGCTGTTCCAGATGCTGCCGCCGATCACGCTCGCCGGCGCCTGGTATGCGATGTTCCGCTTCATCGGACTCGACAATTCGTATCTCGGCCTGATCCTCGCCCATGCGACGCTCAACCTGCCGATGGCGCTATGGATGATGCTGGTCTTCGTGCAGGACGTGCCGCGCGAATTGCTGGAGGCGGCGCGCATCGATGGCGCATCGAGCCCGCAAGTTCTCGGCCGTATCGTGGTGCCGCTGGTGCGGCCCGGCCTCGCGGCGGCCGGCATCCTGGCATTCATCTTCTCCTGGAACGAATTCGCTGTCACGCTGACGCTCTCGCAGCGGGCGACCGCGACGGTGCCGATCGCGATCGGCAAATACGCGCAGGAGAATACGATCAACTACACCGGCATGGCCGCCGCGGCGCTGCTGGCGACGGTACCGGCGATCCTGCTGCTGATCGCCGCGCAGCGGCTGATCGTGCGCGGCCTGACCGCCGGCGCGCTCAAATAGCAAGGAGTTCCGCATGAAGGCCGTTTTCGTGCTGTTCGATTCGCTCAATCGACACATGCTCGGCGCCTATGGCGGCACCCGCGTGAGCACGCCGAATTTCGATCGCCTGGCACGCCGGTCGGTCACGTTCGACCATCACTATGTCGGCAGCCTGCCCTGCATGCCCGCCCGGCGCGACATGCAGACGGGGCGGCTCTCCTTCCTGCATCGAAGCTGGGGACCGCTTGAGCCGTTCGACAATTCCTTCCCGGAGCTGCTCGGTCGGGCCGGCGTCTACAGCCATCTCGTCACCGACCACTTCCATTACTGGGAAGATGGCGGCGCCACCTACCACACGCGCTACGATAGCCATGAGTTCGTCCGCGGCCAGGAGGGCGATCCGTGGAAGGCGATGGTGCAGCCGCATTGGGAGCGGTTGCGCGAGATGTACCACGCGCGTCAGTTCAGCACCAGGCACGCGCAGCTACATGCGCCACAACATCGTCAACCGCGAGTTCATCCGCGAGGAGAAGGATTTTCCGTCCGTCCAGTGCTTCGCCCGCGGTTTCGAGTTCCTCGACCGCAACCGGGGAGCGGATGACTGGGTGCTGCAGGTGGAGACCTTCGATCCGCACGAGCCCTTCCATGCCCCGGCGCGATTCAGGGAGGCGTTCAGGACCGGCTGGAACGGCCCGATCCGCGACTGGCCGCGCTACGGCCGCGTCGACGAGCTGCCGGAAGAGTGCGAGGAGCTGCGGGCCAACTACTACGCCGTCGTGGCGCTGTGCGACTTCCTGCTGGGCGAGCTGCTCGACTATTTCGACCGGCACGATCTCTGGCGCGACACCGCGCTGGTGGTCACCACCGATCATGGCTTCCTGCTCGGCGAGCATGATTTCTGGGCAAAGAACCGGATGAACCTCTATGAGGAGGTCGCACATATCCCGCTGTTCCTGCATCACCCGCTGCATGAAGCGGCTTCCGGCACGCGGCGTCACGCGCTGACGCAGACGCCCGACATCGCGCCGACCTTTCTCGACCTGTTCGGCGTCGCGGCACCGGCGGAGATGCAGGGGCGCTCGCTGTTGCCGTTGCTCGCCGGCGACCGCGAGGGGCCCGAGGGCGCTGCTGTTCGGCTATTTCGGCGGCGCAGTGAACGTGGCCGATGGGCGCTACACCTATCACCGCTTCCCCGCCGACCTGCACGCGCAGGACATCTTCCAGTACACGCTGATGCCGACGCATATCTTCACGCCGTTCTCGACCGAGGAGCTCGCCGCATCGACGCTCGCCGAGCCCTTCGCCTTCACCAAGGGCGTGCCCCTGCTGCGCGTCCCGGTGACGCAGCGTTCGCCGATATACGATGTCTACGGGCCCGGCGCGCTGCTCGAGGATGCGACGCGGCTCTACGATCTCGCCAGCGATCCCGGCCAGGAGCGTCCGCTGCAGGACGCGGCGCAGGAGGCGCGGATGGCGGCGCTGATGCGACGGCTGATGGCGGAGAATGATGCGCCGCCCGAAGCCTTCGCGCGGCTCGGCTTCGCGGAGCCCCCGGCCATGACCGCCACGCTGCCGCCGCGCCGCCTGCTCGGCGACCTGCGCCAGCACGCATCGGTGCGCCGCATCGTGCTGGATGACGGCCCGGAGCGCGGCGTGCGGGCGCTCGCCTTCTCCACCGGCGGCGGGCTCGATTTCTGGGTGCTGACCGATCGCAGCTTCGACATCGGCCCGCTCTGGTGGCGCGGCGTGCAGCTCGGCTGGCAATCGCCCGCCGGATTTCGAGCGGCGGCGCTGACCGAGCGGTGGGACGATGACGGGCGCGGGGTCGAGCGCGGCTTTTCCGGCATGCTCGTCACCTGCGGGCTCGATCATGTCAGGCGCGGCGAGAACGGTCTGCCGCTGCACGGCCATCTGCCGTACACGCCCGGCCGGCTGCTCGCCTATGGCGAGGCGTGGGATGCGGAGGAGCCGCATCTCTTCTGCCAGGGCGAGATGACCGAGTTCCGCATCGGCGGCGAGGGGTTGCGGCTGCTCCGCCGCATCGAGGCGCCGATCGGCGGAACGGTTCTGCGGGTCATCGACGAGCTCGAGAACATCGGTTCGGCATCGCAGGAGATCGCGGTGCTCTACCACGTCAATCCCGGCTTCCCGCTGGTCGATAACGGCACGACCGTGACGCTGGATGGCGAGCGCATCATCGGCCCGCTCGCGCCACCCGAGCCGGCCACGCCACCGCCCGCCTGGCGGATGCCCGATCGCGCGAGCGCCACGGCGACGATTGCCGCGCCCGCCTGTCCGGTGCTGCTGGAGACGTGCTGGCGAACGGACACGCTGCCCTGCCTGCAGACCTGGCGGAATCTTCAGCACAATGTCGGCGTGGTCGGCATCGAGCCCTGCACGGCGCCACCGGAGGCGCCGAAGCCCGAAGCTCGCGGCGGGAGAGAGGATGTCTTTCCATGTGACGCTTGGACTGAGGCCAGCGCGGGCGTGAGCGACCGTTGCGCTTGCCGGCGCGAGGCAAAGCCTGCACTCTGCCAGGCAAGGCTCGAGGGAAACGACCCGCAATGGCAGCAGCACGCCCGCCGCGCAACATGCTGTTCATCATGTCGGACGAACACAACAAGCGCGTCCTCGGCGCTGCCGGCCATCCGGTGATCCGCACGCCCAATCTCGACCGCCTTGCCGCAAGCGGCGTGCGCTTCACCGATGCGTATTGCAATTCGCCGATCTGCGTTCCCTCGCGCGCCTCGTTCCAGACCGGCCGCTACGTCCATCAGATCCGGTTCTGGGACAATGCGATCGCCTATGACGGTTCGGTGCCGTCCTGGGCGCATCGGCTCAAGGCGGCCGGGCACCGCGTGGAGTCCATCGGCAAGCTGCATTTCCGGTCCGCGCGAGGACGATAACGGCTTCACCCGCGGAGCACATCCCGCTGCACGTCGTCGATGGTGTCGGCGATCCGATCGGCATGCTGCGCGACCCGCCGCCGGCGCGCCAGGCGGCGCTGCGCCTGGCCGCGCAGGCCGGGCCGCGGCGATTCCGATTATCAGCGCTACGACGACGCGCATCACCGCCGCCGCCGGGACCTGGCTCGCCGAACGCGCGCGGCAGCCCGACGACAAGCCGTGGTGCCTGTTCGTCTCGCTCGTCTGTCCGCATTTCCCGCTGATCGCGCGGCCGGAATGGTACGACCTCTATCCCGAGGAATCCAGTCCCCTGGCCGCTGCTCTACGGCCGAGACGAGCGGCCGACGCATCCCTATGTCGAGGCGATCCGCCGCTGCCAGATCTACGACGAGGGCTTTGACGAGCCGCGGAAGGTGCGGCGCGCGCTTGCGGCCTATTTCGGCATGGTCGAGCTTCGTCGACCACAATGTCGGCCGGCTGCTGGAGGCGCTCGCGGCCGACCGGCCTCGATGCCGGCACCGCGCGTGATCTACACCTCCGATCACGGCGACAATCTCGGCAATCGCGGGCTCTGGGGCAAGTCGAACATGTACGAGGACTCCGCCGGCGTGCCGATGATCATGGCCGGGCCGGAGGTGCCGCGCGCGGTGGCGTTCGGCCGCCCGGTCTCGCTGGTGGACGCGTTCCCCACCATCCTCGATTGCGTCGGCTGCGCGCCCGATCCGGCGGATGCCGATCTGCCCGGCGCGAAGTTGCTGCGACGTCGTCGCCGGCGCCGCGCCGCCGCGCACGGTGATGAGCGAGTATCATGCCGCCGGCGCGGCCGCCGCCGCGTTCATGGTCCGCCACGGCGGCTTCAAATACGTCCATTACGTGGACATGCCGGCGCAGCTCTTCGATCTCGAGGCGGATCCCGACGAGCGCGTCGATCTCGGCGCGGATCCCGCCTTCGCCGGCGTGCTCGCGACCTGCGAGGCACGGCTCCGCGGCGTGGTGGATCCGGAGGCGGCGGATGCGCGGGCGCGGGCCGACCAGGCCGCCCGTGTCGCCGCGCTCGGCGGGCGCGAGGCGATTCTCGCCAAGGGCAGCTTCGGCCACTCGCCGGTGCCGGGCACCAGCCCCGTCTACAACTGAGCCGCCAATCGGAGCGAAGAATGCAGGCGCAGAAGCCGCCGATGACGCAGAACCGCTGGTGGCGCATCCTCGGCGTCTGCTTCGTGATGTACGTGCTGAGCTACATCGACCGCACCAATCTCGCGATGGCGATCCCGTCGATGCGGACGGATCTGCGCATGAGTGCGACCGCGATCGGCGGCGCCACCTCGATGTTCTTCTGGGGCTACCTGATCCTGCAGATCCCGACCGGGCGGCTCGCCGGCGCGTGGTCGGCCAAGCGGGTGATCTTCGTCCAGCTCCTGTTCTGGGCCGGCGTGTCGCTGACCACCGCCTTCGTGCGCACGCCGGAGCAGCTATGGTGGAACCGCTTCGCGCTCGGCCTCGCGGAAGGCGGCGTGCTCACCTGCACCATCGTGCTGATCCGCCACTGGTTCACCCGCGCCGAGCGCGCCCGCGCCAACAGCATGTTCCTGCTGAGTCTCGCGATCGCGCCGGTGATCTCGAGCCCGTTCTCCGGCCTGGTGCTGCACTACGCGAACTGGCGCGCGATGTTCCTGATCGAGGCGCTCCCCGGCCTGGTCTGGGGCCTGGTGTGGCTATGGGCGATCGCCGATCGGCCGGCGCAGGCGCGCTGGCTGCCGGAAGCCGAGCGCGACCGGCTGGAAGCCGAACTCGCCGCCGAGGCCGCCGACGGTGCCGCGGCGCGCGGGGCATTGGCTGGCGGTGCTGTGGAGCGCGCCGGTGCTGCTGCTCGTGCTCTACAATTTCGGCGCGCTGGCGGCGGAATGGGGCGTCAACATCTGGCTGCCGAGCGTGGTCAAGGAGACCGGCACCGGCATCGTCACCGTCGGCATCCTGAGCGCGCTCCCGTACGCCGCCGGCGCGATCATGATGGTGCTGGTCGCGAAGAGCTCCGACCGGCGGCAGGAGCGCAAACTCCACATGATCGCGGCCACCTGCGCGTCCGGGATCTTCCTGTTCTGCGCCCAGTTCGCGACGGGGTTCGGCCCCTATGCCGCCGTGTTCTTCCTCACGCTGTCGGTGGGCTCGTTCCTCGGCCGGTTCGGGCCGTTCTGGACGCTGCCTTCCGAGGTGCTGCCCCCCGCGCGTGGCGGGCGTCGGCATCGGCCTGATCAACGGCGCGGGCAATCTGGGTGGCACGGTCGGGCCGTGGTTCTTCGGCTTCGTCCGCGACCATACCGGCAGCTTCGACGTGGCGCTGACGGCTGGCGGCGTGGCGATGTTCGTCGCCAGCATCTTCGCGCTGCCGATCAGGACCGGCCGCCGGGTCGGCCGAGGCGCCGGTCCCGCTCGCCACGCACCCCTGATTGTCAGGCGAAAGCGGGTGCGGCGGCGGTGCCATGACCGCCGCCTGCCGCTGACGCATCGACCTTCAACGCCCGCTCATACCAGCGCGCCTGAATCGTTGACTCGTCGAGACCACCTCGGCGCGTGGTATGAGCCTTGGTTTTGGCACACCCCGCCCACCAACCCGCGCCCCACACCGACGGTCATCCAGAATGACCGTTGGCATTACACCAGTTCATGCAGGTCGAGCCGGTCGGCCTCCATCACCTTGGTCCATGCCTTGGCGAAGTCCTCGACGAATTTCTTCTTCGAGTCCGCCATGGCATAGACCTCCGCCAGCGCACGCAATTCCGAATGCGATCCGAAGATCAGATCGACACGGGTCGCCGTCCAGCGGAGCGCGTTGCTTTTGCGATCGCGACCCTCGAATTCGTTGTCCGAACCGGTCGCCTGCCATCCGGTCCGCATGTCGAGGAGGTTGACGAAGAAATCGTTCGTCAACTGGCCGACCCGGTCCGTGAAGACGCCGTCCTTGGAGCCGCGGGCATTGGCGCCCAGCACGCGCAATCCGCCGACAAGCACCGTCATCTCCGGCGCGCTCAGCCGCAGGAGCTGCGCCCGGTCGACCAGCGCCTCTTCCGGCGCCATGAACTGCGGGCCCTCTCGGTAGTTGCGGAAGCCGTCGGCCATCGGTTTCAGCGCCTCGAACGACTCCGCGTCGGTCTGCTCTTGCGACGCATCCATACGGCCCGGCGTGAAGCCGACCTTCACCTCGGTTCCGGCATCCTTCGCCGCCTTCTCGACCGCCGCGCTGCCCGCCAGCACGATGAGGTCGGCCATGGAGATCTTCTTGCCGCCCGTGGCCGAGGCGTTGAACTGGGAGCGGATGGCCTCGAGCTTCTCCAGGACCCTGGCGAGCTCCGGCGGATTGTTCACCTCCCAGTCCTTCTGCGGCGCCAGGCGGATGCGGGCACCGTTGGCGCCGCCCCGCTTGTCCGACCCGCGATAGGTCGAGGCCGACGCCCAGGCGGCCGAGACCAGCTGCGGCACGGCGAGGCCGGAGCCCAGCACCTTGGCCTTCAGCGCCGCGATGTCCGCCGCATCGACCAGCGGATGGTCCACGGCGGAATCGGGTCCTGCCAGATCAGGATCTCGCTGCGGCACGAGCGGTCCGAGATAGCGGCCGATCGGGCCCATGTCGCGATGCGTGAGCTTGAACCAGGCGCGGGCGAAGGCGTCGGCGAACTGGTCCGGGTTGGCGAGGAAGCGCCGCGAGATCTTGTCGTATGCCGGGTCCATGCGGAGCGAGAGATCGGTGGTCAGCATGGTCGGCCGGCGCTTCTTGTTCGGGTCGAACGGGTCGGGGACGTCCTCCGGCGCGTCCTTGGCCACCCACTGAAAGGCGCCGGCCGGGCTCTTCGTGAGCTCCCATTCGTGCTTGTAGAGGTTCTCGAAGTAGCGGTTGCTCCATCGCGTCGGCGTCTGGCTCCAGATCACCTCCGGGCCGCCGGTGATGGCGTCGGCGCCAACCCCCGTTCCGTGCTTGCTGCGCCAGCCGAGGCCCTGGTCCTCGATCGCCCCGCTTTCCGGCTCGGGGCCGACGAAGGAGGGGTCGCCCGCGCCGTGCGTCTTGCCGAAGGTGTGGCCGCCGGCGATCAGGGCGACGGTCTCCTCGTCATTCATCGCCATGCGCTCGAAGGTCACGCGGATGTCGTGGGCGGCGGCCACCGGGTCGGGCTTGCCGTTCGGACCCTCCGGGTTGACGTAGATGAGGCCCATCTGCACCGCGGCGAGAGCGGAGTGCAGCTGGCGCTCGCCGCTGTAGCGCTCATCCCCGAGCCAGGAGCCCTCGGGACCCCAGAACAGTTCCTCCGGCTCCCAGGTATCGACCCGGCCGCCGCCGAAGCCGAAGGTTTTGAACCCCATCGACTCGAGCGCGACATTGCCGGCGAGGACGTAGAGGTCGGCCCAGGAAATCTTCCGCCCGTATTTCTGCTTGATCGGCCACAGGAGGCGGCGCGCCTTGTCGAGATTGGCATTGTCGGGCCAGCTGTTCAGCGGCGCGAAGCGCTGCTGGCCGCCGCCCGCCCCGCCGCGGCCGTCGGTGATCCGGTAGGTGCCGGCGCTGTGCCAGGCCATGCGGATCATGAGGCCGCCGTAATGGCCGAAATCGGCCGGCCACCACTCCTGCGAGGAGGTCATCAGCGCGTGCAGGTCGGCAATCACCGCGTCCAGGTCGAGAGCTCTTGAACGCCTCGGCATAGTTGAACGCCGCACCCATCGGATTGGAACGGGGCGAGTGCTGGTTCAGGAGGTTCAGCCGCAGGCTCTGGGGCCACCAATCCCGGTTGCCCCGGCCGCCATGCGCCACCGGGCACTGAGCGCCGATCCTGTCTTCCACCTTGGCGTCCATCTTGGTCTCCTTCGAAGCCGGCCCTATCGACAGCCGCCGCCAATGCATGCCGGAGCGGGCAATCACTGGCAGCGCGTTGCTCTGGCGAGCCCCAGGATTTACGGCACCACGCAAAGCCTGTCGAATTGCGCGCGAGCCGGCGACGGGAACCGAATCGTCAACCCCGCGTTGCCCCAGCCCCCATCCGTGGCGCGCGCGGCCGGCGCATCGAACCGCGCCACCAGTTCCGCCGGCAGCGGAACGGCGCGGATGCGCGCGGGATCGTCCGGGTCACGGCCGGTCCAGACCCGGGTGCTGCCGCCGGTGACGGCGAGCACGTCGCCGAGCGCGCAGCTCGTGCCGCAGCCGGAACGAGCTGCGTTTCCACTCCACGACCTGGCTGGTGATCGCGACCACGTCGCCGAACCGGCACGGGTGATTGAATGTCGCCGACGCCTCGACGACGGGAATGCCGACGATGCCGTAATGCGCGATCATCTCCGCCTTCCTGAGCCCGGTGGCGGCGGCGAACAGGGCGGCCGCGCAGGCGTCGAACCATTCGAAGTAGCGCGGATGGAACACGATGCCCGCCGGATCGCAATCGCCCCAGGCGATCTCCACGCGTGCGGGTGTGGGCGAACGGCGATCACGGCAGCTGCGTCCGACGCTGCCTTTGCCTTCAGCAGATCCACCAGCACCGCGTCGCGCTGCGCCACCATCGCCGCGCGATCACGGCCGGAGAGTTCCGCCTCGACGCCGGCGATGATGGCGTCGTTCAGCGCGGGGTTCGAGCGACGACCGTGCCGAGATCGCGCCACATCGCCTCCGTGGGCGGCCCGAGATGGCGCAGCAGTGCGCCATGCCGCCGGCGCCGCCGGAGAGATCGCAGATTGAGGAACGGCCCGAGCAGCGCCCAGCGCAATCCGGGCCCGTGCGCGATGGCGGCATCCACATCGGCGAGATCGGCGACGCCTTCGCGCACCAGGTGGAACGCCTCCTGCCACAGCGCCGCCTGCAGGCGATTGGCGACATGGCCGCGGATCTCGCGACGCAACCGGATCGGGCGCTTGCCGCAGGCGCGGTAGAACGCCATCGCCCGCTCGGCCGCATCGCCGGCGCGGCGCGGATCGGCGACCACCTCCACCAGCGGGATGAGATGCGGCGGATTGAACGGATGGCCGACCACGATTCGCTCCGGCCGCGCGCACAGTGTCGCGATCTCGCTCGGCATCAGCGTCGACGAGCTCGAGGCGATCACCGTCTCCGGCGCCGACGCGGCATCGAGCTCGCGGAACAGCGCGCGCTTGAGGTCGAGCGCGCTCCGGCCCGTTCTCCTGCACGAAGCCGGCCTGCGAAGCGGCGGCGGCGGCGGAGACGACGAAGCGCAGGCGATCCGGCGATGCGCCCGGCAGCGAGGCCGAGCGATTCCAGCGCGGGCCAGCACGCATCGACGGCGCTGGCGCAGCGCCGCCTCCGCGTCGGGCGCCGGATCGGTCGCCACCACGTCCATGCCGTGCTGCAGGAAGCACGCCGCCCAGCTCGCGCCGATGACGCCCGTGCCGATCACCGCGACGGTGCCGACCGCAGTCACCCCGAGCTCCCGCGCTACGCGGCCGCGCTGGAAAGCTGCTTGAGCCCGAGCATCTCGCGCGCCTCCGCGGGCGAGGCGGGCTCCAGTTGAGCTCCTTGATGATGCGCACGGTGCGCGCCACCAGCTGCTCGTTGGTCGCGAGCCGGCCGCGGCTGTAGTAGTTGTTGTCCTCGAGCCCGACGCGCACATGGCCGCCGAGCAGGATCGCCTGCGTCGTCGCCGGCAGCTGCGCCGGGCCGATCGCGGAGACGCAGAACATACTCTGCGGCGGCAGCATGCGGATCATCGCGGCGAGGATGTCGTGGCTGTACGGCATCGCGCCCTGGAAGCCGCGATCCGCGCCGAGCACCATGTTGATGTAGTAGGGCGGCTTGTCGTAGCCCTTCTCGATCAGCCGCGTCACGTCCTGCAGGATGTGCTGCGGGCCGAACACTTCCCATTCCGGCTTGATGCCGCGCTCCTGGAAGCGCTTCGCCAGCGCCTCGCAGCGGCTCGGCGTGGTGACGACCAGGATTTCGCGCCCGCCATGCACATCGGCGAAGGTCATGCCGTCGAACGTGCCCATCTCCGCCCCGGCATCGAGCCCTTTCAGCCGTTCGTCAAAATTCGACTCGAACAACCCGTCCCCGCGCGCCATCAGCATGTCGCCGTTCGAGCCGCCGCCGGTCGAGTTGTTGATGATGATGTCGCGAGCGCGCGCGAATCCTGGTGTTGATGGCGCGGTAGATGTCGGCGTTGCAGGTCGCCTCGTCGTCCGGCCGGCGCGCGTGCAGCGCCGCGATCGCCGCGCCCTCCTTCCAGCTCTTGTGGACGCTCTCGGCAATCTCGTCCGGCTGGGTCGGCAGGTTCGGGTTCTGCGCCTTGCTGGCCATGCCGCCGGTCGGCGCCACCGTGACGATCACCTTGGACATGGCTTTCTCCCCGTGCCGTCGCATCGGACGCCATGGCGCGCTCGAAGGCAAGACGCGACGGCCTGCAACTGGGTTCGGATTGCCAGAAAATCGTTGCGGGCCTAGTCTGCCCCGACATCAAAGCCCCCGTCCGAGGATTGGCCGATGCAGAAATTTCATTTTGCGCTGCTCGCCGTCGTGGCTCTTGGCGGGATGCTCCGGCCGAATGCGCCTCACGCGCAGACACTTGCGACGATGTTTCGCTTTGATGGGACGGACGGGGCCGCCATTATCTGGAAGCCGGTGTCAGACGGACAGGGTAATCTATACGGCACCACAGACTTTGGCGGCCCCAATCTCTCCCCAAGCAATCCGTACGGTTTAGGAACCATCTACAAGTTCACGCCATCAACTCGTGCTTTCCGGACCCTCCACAGTTTCAGCGGCGGCACTGACGGCGCCTCACCGTTCGCGGGTCTGACGTACGATAAGTCATCAAGCATGCTTTATGGAACGACCCAATACGGCGGGCAGACCAACGGCACATGCCCGCAAGGATGCGGTACGATCTTTTCGCTCGATCCAGCAGCGGGACACCTACACGACGCTATATGTGTTCACGGGCGGAGCGGATGAGGAATTTCCGCGAGCCGCCATGACGCTCGACAGCAACGGTACTCTCTACGGGACCACCTCCGGCACGGGAATTGGCAAGACATGCTATGAACAAAATGCGTGCGGGACAGTGTTCAAATACGACCTTAATGCGAAAGTATTGACGACTCTCCATGCGTTTTCTTTTTCAGATGGGGAATACCCGTTGCGTGCACCCCTTGTGTTCGGCAAGGCCGGCAAGCTTTTTGGGGTGACAGCTTACGGAGGCGACGATGAACCGGAAAAGTATCCCAATGGCCTAGGAGGTGTTTTCAGAATTGATCCGGTCAGTGGGGCTTTCGATATGCTTATCAGGTTTTCCACACTTACCGCACCCTTCGGCATAGCCCCAGACGCGGACAAGAATCTGTACGTGACCGCGGGCGCAGGCGGCGTCAACGGAACCGGCGAGATCATTAAGATGGTTCCAGGCGTAGGTGCGCCATACACAATCTCGACGCTTTATAGCTTTGACCCCGGTAACGAGAACATGTCCGGCGAATCGCCAGAGGCCTCGCTTACCTTCGACAGCACGAAGAAGGTTTTCTACGGAACCGCCTTTGAGGGTGGAGTGGACGGTTACGGAACCATGTTCCAGATCGACCCTGAAAGTGGCGCGTTCACGTTGCTGCACAGCTTCACCGGCGGCACGGACGGAAAGTATCTGGATGACGGTATCCTGATCGATCTTGGCGAGCTCTATGGAGCAACCAGGGGCTTTCGAGCCACAAAACTGCCCCAACAATGCGTGGGAGCCGGCTGCGGCACGCTCTTCAAGCTGCCGCGGTTCTGATCCCTGGACAGGTGCGATGACGGTTTCGCTGCCGCCCAGCCTGGTCCTGGAACAGCGCGGCGTCGTCGCGCTGCTGCGGCTCGCCCGGCCGGCCAAGCGCAACGCGCTCGACAATGACACGGTGGAAGCGATCGGCGCGTTCTTCGCCGACCTGCCGCACGGCACGCGCGCGGTGGTGCTCGACGGCGAGGGGCCGCATTTCTGCGCCGGGCTCGATCTTGCCACGCTGGAAGACGTCGACGCGACGGCGGGCATCGCCCATTCGCAGCGTTGGCACCGCGCCTTCGCGGCGATCGAGAGCGGGACCGTTCCGGTCATCGCCGTGCTGCACGGCGCGGTGATCGGCGGCGGGCTCGAACTCGCGATGGCGTGCCACATCCGCGTCGCCGACGCGACCACGTTCTACGCCCTGCCGGAAGGCCAGCGCGGCATCTTCGTCGGCGGTGGCGCGTCGGTGCGCCTGCCGCGGCTGATCGGGCTCGCGCGCATGCAGGACATGATGCTCACGGGGCGCACCTATGGCGCCGAGGAGGGCGCCGCGGTCGGGTTCTCCCAATACGTGGTGGAGGCAGGCGGTGCGCTGGCGCGGGCAATCGAACTCGCCGAGCGCGCCGCCCGGACCGTGCCGCTCACCACCTTCGCCGTGCTCCAGGTGCTGCCGCGCATCGCCGCGGCGGACCCGCGCATCGGCGGGATGATGGAAAGCCTGATGGCCGCGATCGCCGGCGGCGACAAGGACGCCAAGGAATCGCTCCGCGCCTTCCTGGAAGGCCGCGCCGCGAAGGTCAGTCCGCGGTGATCCGCACCGGAATCGACTTCGCGGCCGGAGTCTTGCTGCCCTCGGCGTAGTGCCAGATGGGCAGCAGGACGTTCGCCTCGGGGTAATAGGCGCCGACGCAGCCCACCGGGATGTCGTACGGAACGACCGTCAGCCCACCGAGTTCGCGCCGCACCTGGTCCTTCGCTTCCGTCCGCAGCCGCGCCTTGCCGCCGGCGACCAGCCCGAGCCGCTCGATGTCGGCCCGGTTCATCAGCACCACGTCGCGGGTGCCGTGGATGCCGCGGAACCGATCGGTGTAGCCATAGACCGTGGTGTTGAACTGGTCGTTGCTCCGCAACGTCATCAGCCGCAGCGCATCATGCCCGACTTCCGGCATGTCGAGATCCTCGTCCAACCCTTTGGGCGTGATGAAGTTCGCCTTCCCGTTCTTCGTCTTCCACTCGCGATGGGCGGCGGGCAGCGGCCGGTGGAAGCCGCCCGGCTCCCACATGCGCGTTTCGTAATCGTGGAAGATGCTCGGATACGTCTCGGCGATCGACGCGCGGATCGTGCGGTAATCGTTCATCCACGCATCCCACGTCACCTTGGGATTGCGATCGAGCGTCGCCTTGCCGAGCTCGCAGACCAGCCTGATCTCGCTGATCAGGAAGCGTGACGCCGGCGAACGCACGCCGCGGCTGCCGTGGATGCAGCCGGTGCTGTCCTCCATCGAAGTCGACTGGATCCCGCTCGCCTGGCGGTCGACCTCGATGCGGCCCATCACCGGCAGGATGTAGCTGCGCTCGCCATGCACGAGGTGGCTGCGATTGAGCTTGGTCGCGATGTTGACGGTCAGTCCGATGCGCCGCCACGCCGCCTCCATGCGCGCGCGATCGGGGATCGCGCGGACGAAATTGCCGCCGAGCATGACGAAGGCCGGAACCTTGCCGGCGAGCACCGCCTCGCACGCCTCGACCGTGTTCATGCCCTTCTCGCGCGGCGGCTCGAAGCCGTACTGCCCGGCAAGCTTGTCCATCGGCACCAGCTCGGGCTTCTCGGTGATGCCGACGGTGCGCTGCCCCTGCACGTTGGAATGGCCGCGGACCGGGCAGATGCCGGCCCCTGGACGCCCGATATTGCCACGCAGCAGCAGCAGGTTGACCAGCATCTGCACCGTCTCGACCCCGGCGCGATGCTGCGTGAGGCCCATCCCGTAGACCCCGATCGCCGCTGCCGGAGCGGGCGTAGACTTGCGCCGCCGCCTCCATGTCGGCGCGCGGCAGCCCGGCGCGCCGCTCGAGTTCCTCCCAGTCGAGGGCCGCGAGATGTCCGACGAACGCCTGGAATTCCGCCGTGTGTTCGGCGATGAAGACATGGTCGAGCACGGTGGGGCGACCCGCCCCGCGCTCGGCGGCATCGATCTCCACCAGCGCCTTGCAGATGCCCGAGAGCGCCGCAAGGTCGCCACCGACCTTCACCTGGTGGTATTGCGAGCTGATGCGGGTCTCCTGGCCGGTCAGCATCTCCGTCGGCGATTGCGGATTGAGGAACGTCTCGAGCCCGCGTTCGCGCAGCGGATTGAAGGTGATGATCGGCACGCCGCGACGCGAGGCCTCCTGCAGCGGGTGCAGCATCCGCGGGCTGTTGCTGCCCACGTTCTGGCCGAAGAAGAAGATGCATTCCGTCTTGGCGAAGTCGTCGAGCGCGACCGTTCCCACCGCGACGCCGATGCTCGGCGGCAGCGCGACCGACGTGGTCTCGTGGCACATGTTCGAGCTGTCCGGCAGGTTGTTGTTGCCGTACAGCCGCGCGAACAGGCCGTAGAGGTAGCTCGCCTCGTTCGAGGTGCGGCCGGAACTGTAGAACACCACGTGCCGCCGGTCCTCGATCGCGCGCAGCTCGGCGCCGATCGCCGCGATCGCCTCGCCCCAGGAGACGGGCACGTATTTGTCGCTCGTCGGGTCGTACGCGCATCGGATGCGTGAGGCGCCCGGTCTGCTCGAGATGGTAGTCGTCCCAGTCCAGCAGCTCGGTGACGGTGTGCTCGGCGAAGAATTCCGGCGTGCAGCGATGCGCGGTGATCTCCCACGCCGTCGCCTTCGCGCCGTTCTCGCAGAACTCGAACGGCAGCGGGTTTGCGGGCTTCACCCAGGCGCAGCTCACGCACTGGAAGCCGTCGACCTTGTTCTGCCGGGTCAGCACGAGCGAGCCGCTCGCGAGCACGCCCTCGCGGCTCAGGATGTTGCCGAGCGAGCGGACCGATCCCCAGCCGCCGGAAGGGTGCCGATAGGGCTTGTAGCTCACCGCCGTCTTCCGCATCGCACGCGCCTCCTGACGCTTGCCTGAACCCGGATCGGCGGGTCGCGTTCCCCGAGCGTGGTGGAGAACCGGCGCATTGTCCGGAGCAGGAGATAAATGGTCAGCAAGCGATACATGCTGCACGACCCGGGCCCGCCAACCCCGGCGAAGGTGTTCGTGGACCAGCAGGTGATCCCGACGGTGATCGATGCGCTGGCGGGCGGCGAGGCCCTGCTCGAGCGCCTGGCCGGAAGGATACGCGCCGCGCCGCTGCTCGCGGTGGTGGTCGCCGGCTGCATCGGGGCCGCCGCCGGCACGACACGCTCGCGCCGGAAACCGTGAGCGACCGGTGGAGCGCCGGCCCCCGCCTGACCGGGGATGGCCGCAGGCTGGACGGGATCGGCGCGCCGGCGGCCGGGTGACGGCAGAACCGGCGTCGCTCCGGGGCGTTGAGCGTCAACCTGAGGCCGGAACAAATCGGGAGGGGTGGCTTGCGGCGACGCGATCTGGTGCGGGGGAGCGCCGTGCTCGGGCTGCTTGGCGGCCTCGCCGGTCGCCGCGTGCCGCGCCCGCCGCCGATGCGGCGCCCGCGCCCGGCGCCGGGCCCGTTCGACGGCGCGACCGTGCGGCGCCTCGCGCAGGCGATCGCGCGAACAGGCCTACCAGGCGCCCGACGCGAAGTTGCCGGGACCGCTCGACAACATCACCTACGACAAGTATCGCGGCATCCGCTTCCGCAAGGACCAGGCGCTGTGGCGCGGGCAGAACCTGCCGTTCCAGATCGAGTTCTTCGCCCGCGGCTTTCTCTATCGCGAGGCGGTGGACATCTTCGAGGTGAAGGAGCGGCCAGGCCACGCGGGTTCCCTACAGCCCCGACATGTTCGACTACGCCGACCCCGCCCTGCGGGTCGCCGACAATCTCGGCTTCGCCGGGTTTCGCGTGCATGCGCCGATCAACCGGCCGGATTATTACGACGAGGTCTGCGTCTTCCTGGGCGCGAGCTATTTCCGCGCGGTGGCGAAGGGCCAGGTGTACGGCCTCTCCGCGCGCGGCCTCGCCATCGGCACCGGCGATCCGCGCGGCGAGGAATTCGCCCGCTTCCGCGCGTTCTGGCTCGAGCGGCCGCAGCCCGGCGTGAACGCGCTCGTCATCCACGCGCTGCTCGACAGCAAGAGCACCACCGGCGCCTATCGGTTCACCGTGCGGCCGGGCGAGGAGACGGTGTTCGACGTCGAGAGCGTGCTCTATCCGCGCGTCGACATCGCCGAGCCGGCGATCGCGCCGCTCACCGGCATGTTCTTCTTCGACGCGAATGACCGCATCGGCGTCGATGATTACCGGCCGGCCGCGCATGACAGCGAGGGGCTCTCGCTGTGGACGGGGCGCAACGAGCAGATCTGGCGCCCGCTCGCCAATCCGCGCGATCTGCAGTTCAGCGCCTTCGTCGACACCAATCCGCACGGCTTCGGCCTGCTGCAGAGGAAGCGCGCCTTCGCCGATTACCAGGATCTCGAGGTGAGCTACGAGAAGCGGCCGAGCCTCTGGATCGAGCCGATCGGCGACTGGGGCCAGGGCGCGGTCGATCTCGTCGAGATCCCGACCGCCGAACGAGATCAACGACAACGTCGTCGCCTTCTGGCGGCCGAAGGACAAGCTCGGCGCGAAGGGCGAATACAACCACACCTATCGCATGCACTGGGCCTGGGACCGGCCGGAACCGGCGGAGCTCGCGCGCGTCGCGGCGACGCGATCGGGCGCGGGGCACGACAAGGACACGCGCCTGTTCGTGCTCGACTTCACCGGCGACGTGCTGAAGAAGCTGCCGCCGGACGCGAAGCTCCATGCCGATGTCGGCGCCGAGCGCGGGCAAGATCCAGAACGTGGTGGTGGAGCCGAACCCGCCGATCCAGGGCTGGCGCGTGAGCTTCGAGCTCGCGCCGGGCGGCGCCAAGCTGGTCGACATGCATTGCATCCTGATGGGCGAGCAGGGGCCGCTTTCCGAGAACTGGATCTATCGCTGGACACCATGATGGCGAGCCTGCGATCGCCCGAGCTGGGAACACAGGGCGTGAATTGCAGGCCAGAAAACCCGCGATCGCCGGAGCCGGGAACACACAGGGCGTAAATCGCGGGCCAGACGACATCTTTCGCGCGCTGCCCGACGAGGCGCCGCTGGCGATGCCGGTGCAGTCCCTCGACGAGGCGCCGCCGCGTGCGCCGCGCCCGCCGAGCGCGCCGCGCCGGCACGGCGCTGCGGCGCCTGCTGGTGATCGGCGGCGCGGTGGCGCTCACGCGTCGCCGGCGGCGAGCGCATGTACTACGTGCTCAATGCGAGCGGGCCGAGCGTGCTCGGCATCATCGTGCTGCTGCTCTTCCTCGCACTCTTCGCCTGGATCGCGCTGGCCTTCACGAGCGCGCTGGCGGGCTTCGCCTCGGCGCTGGCGCGCGGCGGCCTGCGTCTCGGCATCGCGCGCGACGGCCCGCTTGCCGGCGCTCGCGAGCCGCACGGCGCTGCTGATGCCGACCTACAACGAGGACCCGGCGCGGGTGATGGCCGGGCTGCAGGCGATCCACGAGTCGCTGGCGGCCACCGGCCGGCTCGCGCATTTCGACATCTTCATCCTGAGCGATACCACCGACCCGGATGTCTGGATCGCGGAGGAGGCGGCGTTCCTCGCGCTGCGCGAGCGCACCGGCGGCCATGCGCGCATCTTCTATCGCCGGCGGCCGAAGAACACGCGAGCGCAAATCCGGCAACATCGCCGAATGGGTGAGGCGGTTCGGCGGCGCCTATCCGCAGATGATGACGCTCGATGCGGACAGCGTGATGGACGGCGCCGCCATCGTGCGGCTCGCCGCGGCGATGGAACGGCATCCGGATGTCGGGCTGATCCAGACGCTGCCGTTCATCGTCAACGGCAGCACGCTGTTCGCCCGGATGCAGCAATTCGCCGGCCGCGTCTATGGGCCGCTGATCGCGCACGGCATCGCCTGGTGGCACGGCGCGGAGGGCAATTACTGGGGCCACAACGCGATGATCCGCACGCGCGCCTTCGCCGAGCAGGCGGGGCTGCCGCAGCTGCGCGGACGCCGGCCGTTCGGCGGCCACATCCTGAGCCATGATTTCGTCGAGGCGGCGCTGATGCGGCGCGGCGGCTGGGCGATCCACATGGTGCCCGCGCTTTCCGGCAGCTACGAGGAGAGCCCGCCCTCGCTCACCGACCTCGCGGTGCGCGACCGGCGCTGGTGCCAGGGCAATCTGCAGCATGCGGGCGTGCTGCCGGCGCGCGGCCTGCACTGGGTCAGCCGCCTGCATCTGCTGATGGGGATCGGCAGCTACGTCACCTCGCCGCTCTGGCTGCTCTTCCTGCTCGCGCGGCGTGCTGATCTCGCTGCAGTCGCGCTTCGTGCGGCCGGAGTATTTCGGCGCGAGCAAGCTGCTGTTCCCGAGCTGGCCGCATGTCGATCCGGTGCTCGCGAAATTCGTGTTCATCGCCACGATGGCGGTGCTGCTCGCGCCCAAGCTGCTCGCCTGGCTCGTGCTGCTCACCGACGGTTCGCTGCGCCGCGGCTGCGGCGGCGCGATCCGGGCGCTGCTGGGCGTGCTGATCGAGACGGTGCTCGGCGGGCTGATCGCGCCGGTCGCCATGCTGATCCAGTCGGAGGGGGTGCGTCGCCATCCTTGGCGGGCGCGATTCCGGGTGGAACACGCAGCGGCGCGACGACGGACGGATCCCGTTCCGCGCGATCTGGCGCAGCTACCGGCGCTACACGCTGTTCGGCATCCTGCTGGCGCTCGCCGCCTACGCAGTGTCGCCGGCGCTGTTCCTGTGGATGTCGCCGGTGCTGCTCGGCCTGCTGCTCGCGGTGCCGCTCGCCAGCATCACCGCAAGCCGGAAAGCGGGTATCGCGCTACGCCGCCTCGGCCTGCTGCATGATTCCGGAGGAGCGAACGCCGCCCGAGGTTCTCGCCCGCGCCCATGCATGTCTTCGGCGAGTCACCCGAGGAGCCGCCGGGCGATGCCATCCGCCGCCTGCTCGACGACCCCGGGCTGCTGGCGGCGCACATCGCCATGCTGCCGCCCGCGCGCCGGCGGGGCGATCCGATCGACGTTCCGCTCGTCGTCGGATTGGCGAAGCTCGCGGAGGCGGACGCGCTCGATGCGGCGCGTGGGGCGCTCTCGCCGGCGGAGACCGCCGCGGTGCTCGGCAGCGCCGACGGGATCGCGCTTCTCCGTCGGCTCGCCGGCCGGCCCGTTGCGGCGATGGCCTAATACCAGCGCTCAAATCGTGACTTATCGAGAGCACCTCGGCGCGCGGTATGATCCTTTGTTTTGGCGCGCGCCGCCCCCCAACCCGCGCGCATACCAACCGCGGAGAATGACCGTTGGTATAACCGGCCGCCCTCAGCTCCCCACCTTCAGCGGGGACACCAGCCCGCGCAGGCAGGCGAGCACCGAGAGCGGCGTCAGCCGGCCGGTGCGCGGATTGCCCGGGCTGGGCACGCCTTCGATCATCATCACGAAGCGGGCGGCGTCGGCCTCGACCCGGATCGTGTGCGTGTTGCGGGTGAGCGCCGGATCGGCCCAGATGCGGACGCGGGTCTGCTCGGGCCCGATGCCGGCGAGGGCCAGCGCGGCGGCCACGTTCACGTTCGCCGGAAAGCCGGCGGCGGCCTCGCGGGCGTTGCCCTCGAACACCAGCATCGCTTCGGACAGGCCCCTCAGATCGATGCGGTGCTGTTCGAGAAACGGCGCGCCGGCGAGGCCGCCTGGCGGTTTCCGCGTCTCCAGGGTGATGCTTTGCACCACGCCTTCGGCGGCCGCGCGCACCGCATCGAGGCCGAGCAGCGCGCCGGTCGGCACCACGATCCGGGCGCCGGTCGCGCGCGCCCGCTCCACCAGGTCCATCCGAGGCAGCAGCGCGCCGACCGAGCACGGCACCAGGATGCGCCCTGCCTCGACCGCGGGCAACGCGACGGTTGTGAACAGCGCGGCCGGCATGGCCTCCACCACGATGTCCGCGTCCGCGAGCGCGGGGACCGCGACCACGCGCGGCGGGAGGCGCAGGCGCTCCAGCTTGCGCCCTGCGCGCTCCGCGTCCCGATCGGCGGCCAGGATCAGCCGCAATCCGTCGACGCCGCGGTCGAGCGCGCGCGCCACCTCCAGCCCGATCGCGCCAAGCCCCGCGATCGCGACCGTCCGCTCGGCGGCCATTCCCCCTCCTTCACCGTTGACCCCGTCCAGTCTCCCGCGCCGCCAGGCACGCCGGCAAGACACCGCCGGCCCGGGAGCACGAGGCCGCCGCCGCGAGCGGCGTGGCACGAAGGGGGTCCCGGCTCGCCGGCCGCTGCTGGAAACGCTCCAGCAATCAACATGACGCACGGTCCGGATCGGCCGCGAACAAGGCGGAGGATCCCGCGTTGAACCGAGCAGGAAACAGCGCGAGGTCGTCGGTACCGGCGATGCGGCGGCTCATTCCCCGAGGCTCCGCGCCTGGCCCGGTCAACGGCGTCGTCGGGTGTCCCGACTGCGCCGCGATCCAGGAAATCCCCCGGATAGGGTCGGGGCGGCTCTCCTGCTGGCAGTGTGGCGGCACGCTCGAGCGCGCCACCGCCCGCCCGACCGGCGCCGCGTTCGCCCTCGCCCTCGCCACGCTACTGCTGCTCATTCCCGGCAATGCGATGCTGCTGATGCGCGTCTCCCGCGGCGGCTTCACCGGCACGACCTATCTCGGCTCCGGCGTCGCGACGATGTGGGCGCAGGGCTGGGCCGCCGCCGCGATCGCGGTCGCGCTGCTCGCGGTGCTGCTGCCGTTCCTGCGCTTCATCCTGCTCGTCGTCTCGCTCGGCGCCGTGCTCGCCGGCCGTCGCGGGCGCTGGGTGGGGTGGATGTTCCGCAACGCCGAGGAGCTCGATCTCTGGGCGATGCCGGACGTGTTCCTGATCGGCTGCGCGATCGGCTACAGCCGGCTCGCCCCGTTCGCCGACGTGCGCATCGGCGCGGGCGGGTGGTGCTTCCTCGGCGCCGCGACCGGCGCCATGCTGACCCGGGCGGTGATGGAGCGCCGCCGTATCTGGCGCAGCATCGCGGCGGAATCCGATGCGAGCGGGGAGGATGCGTTCGGCTGCCCCGGCTGCCAGCTCGTGGTTCCCGCGGAAGCCGAAGGCGGCCGCTGCCCGCGCTGCGCGCATCCGCTGTGGCGGCGGCGACCCGGAGCGGTGCAAGGGGCAGTGGCGCTGACGGTCGCCGGCCTGCTGCTCTATCCGGTCGCCAACCTCTTTCCGATCAGCACGCTCGACTACTTTGCCGGGCGCTGGCCGCACACCCTGTTCTCCTCGGTCGAGCGACTGGCCGGCGCCGGGCTGTGGTTCCTCGCCGGCTGCGTGTTCACGACCAGTATCGCCATCCCGTTCGTCAAGCTGCTCGGGATGCTCTGGTTCGTGCTCTCGGTGCGCCGCCGCTCGACGCGGCACCTCGTGTTCAAGACGCGCTGCTACCGCGTGATCGACGAGCTTGGGCGGTGGTCGACGATGGATGTGTTCACGGTCGCCGTCTACATGCCCATGCTGCAATTCGGCCAGCTGGCGACGGTGCGCGTCGGCAGCGGCCTGCCGGCGCTACTCGCGGTCGTCCTGCTCACCATGTTCGCATCCCGCTGCTTCGATCCGCGATTGCTGTGGGACGCCGTCAAGAGCGGATGATGGAGCAGCCGACGCGACGCGCCGAGGAGCGGCACGGCTGGTGGCCGGGCTGGATCTGGTCGATCCCGATCGCGGCGCTCGGCATCGTGGCTTGGCTCGCGGTGCGGAGCTGGACGAATGCGGGGCCGAGCGTGACCGTCGTCTTTCCGGTGATCGCCGATCTGCGGTCCGGGGACACGCAGGTGACGTTCGAGGGCTACAAGGTCGGCCAGGTCGAAGCGGTCGCGCTCGAGCCGGATCTGCGCCACATGCGGGCGCGGCTCGACCTCGATCCCGACATGCGCGGCCATCTCGGCAAGGGCACGGAATTCTGGATCATCGGACGGTCGCCGAGCCTCGCGCATCTCTCCGACCTCAAGGCGGTGATCGACGGCGTCTCGATCGGCATCAGGCCGGCGCCCGGTCAGCCGCAGAAGCAGTACCAGGGGCTCGCCGAGGACCCGGTGCTCGGCTTCGGCGCGACCGGCACCATGGTCACGCTGCACGCGACGGAGCTCGGCGCGGTGCAGGCGGGCACGCCGATCTATTATCTGGGCGAGCAGGCAGGAGAGGTGCAACGCACCGCGATGAGCGGCGATCACGCCTTTACCATCACCGCCTTCATCGAGCGCCCGTACGACCGGCTGGTGCATGACGGCACCCGGTTCTGGCGCGCCGGCCCGGTCCATCTCTCGACCGGCGGCAACGGGCCGAGCCTGCGGTTCCAGTCCCTGCCGGCGCTGTTTCAGGGGGCCATCGCCTTCGTCACACCGGCGGACGGGGCGGCGACGCCGATCGCCGGCGCGGGCCATGATTTCACGCTCTTCGATGACGAGGACGCGGCGCAGAACGCGCCGGATGCGGAGGGCCTTGCCTATCGCGCCGTGTTCGATTCCGCGAGCGGCGTTCCGGACGCCGACGCGCCGGTCACGCTGATGGGCAAGCGCGTCGGATCGGTGAAGGAGAGCAGGCTCGAATACGATCCCGCCAGGGAGAGGCTCGAGGTGGTGGCGACGCTGGTGATCGAGCCGCGCGACATCCCGCTGGCCGGGGATGCGCGCTGGACCGCTCCGCGGCGGCAGATGGATGCGATGTTCCGCAGCCTGGTCGGCCAGGGGCTGCGCGCGACGCTCGACAATTCGCCACCGGTGATCGGCGGCGAGGAGGTGGCGCTCCGCTTCGTCCCCGGCACGGCGGGAGCGCTCGGCGAAGGATCGGTGCCGGAAATCCCGGCGAGCCCCGGCGGCAACGTCGCCGGCGCGATCGCGCAGGCGAACGACGTGCTGAGCAAGCTCGATGCGCTGCCCTTCGCGACCATCGCCGACCAACTTGCCGCGGTCTCGGCACATCTCGCCCATCTCACCAGCTCGCCGGCGATCGCCGCCACCCTGCATCAGCTCGACGAGACGACCGCCAATCTGCAGCGCGTCACCGCCGATCTGCGGCGCGAGGTGCCGCCGGCGCTCGGGGCGTTGCGCAATGCGGTGAACGAGGCCTCGGCGTCGCTCGGCGCCGCCCGGCAGCTTCTGTCCGCACAGAGCGCGGTGCCCAGCGGACCCGGCACCGCCGATCTGCCGCAGACGCTGTACGAGATCACGCGCGCGGCGCGCGCGCTCCGCGAGGTCGCAGACCTCCTCGACCGCCAGCCCTCTTCGGTCCTGACCGGGCGGCAGGCGCACGAATGAAAGGAGTCGTGCGCGCCCTTCCGCTGGTGCTGCTGCTCGCCGGCTGCGGCAGCCCGCCCACCCGGTTCCTCGCGCTGAGCCCGGTCGCGCCGACGACGCGCGCGCAGCACCCGGCGTGCACGCGCAAGCTCACCGTCACCCGGGTGCTGATCCCCGCCATGCTCGACCGCGAATCGGTGGTGCGCGCGAAAGCTCCCGGCGAGATCGAGATCTCCGGCACCGATCGCTGGGCGGCGCCGCTCGACCAGATGATCCAGCGCGTGCTGGCCGACGATCTGCGCGATCGGCTGCTGCCGGGAAGCGTGCTGATGCCGGGCGACCCCGTGCCGCACTCGGGCGCCGCCGGTCTCGCGCTCAACGTGCTGAGCTTCATGCCGGGACCGGATGCGACGGCGGGGCTTACCGCCGATTGGACCCTGCTCGATCCGCGGGGCAAGCCGCTGGCGACCCATTCCGGCACGGTTTCGTCCCCCGCGGCGGACGCCGGCCAGGATGCGGCCGCTGCGATGAGCGCCGCGCTCGGCGCGCTCGCTGATCGGATCGTCGCCACGCCCGACCTCTGCTGAAGACGGTCCTTGCGGCTACCGGTCGCGATTTTTTCGCGACGCATCACGCATTCCTGCGTTCTGTGAGAGAGCTCACGACGAGCCTCTACACGAATTGGCGGCCGGGATGCCCTGATGGCGAGCCTCATGCGAGCACGTGCGTCCTCGTCCGTTGCTGGCGGATTGGCCTGGACGACCCTGGTGGGCGCGATCGACGCGCTTCTCCGTCGCTGCCACGGCGTTCACGAATATTGCGATGATCCCGACTGCATCTTCCGCGTCTCGCTCGAGACCGCGGCGGCGCCGGCCCGCCTGAGCGACGGGACCACCGTCGCGGTCGGCGACCCGGTGGCGGAGCTGCACTTCTGGAACGAGCACCTGCCGCCCTTTCCCGCCGGCGGCCCCGACCTGCACTGGGCCAAGCGGGCGCAGCGGCAGGTGCGGCATTCCCTCGCGGCGCTGTGCCGACACGTCGAGGCCGGCGGCCCGGACTGGCAGCGCGTGCGTGCGATCCGCGCCGTCGCGCCGATTTCCCGAGACGGGAACGCTGTGTGGCAGATGCATCACCTGGCACACCGGCACGGGTTCGACGTCCTCCCGTCACCAGCGGCGGCGGTGACGCGGCTGCCGGCGGTCACGCAGAGCGTGCTGACCTGGGCGTTCGCACGGGCCTACAATCCCGGCGCCCTGCGGCATTACCATTTCCTCCGCCGCCAGCAGGAAATATGGCTGTCGCGCGCGACGCTCTGCACGCGCTACGGTTCGGCGGACCGCGACGCGGCACCCACGTTCCGCGAAGCGGCGGAATGATCGCGCTCGGGCTCGCTTCCGCCTGGCTGCTGCTCGTCCTCGGAATGCTGCGGCGTCTGCTGCAGGCCTCGCGCGCCCATAACGCGGGGGCCCTCGCCGCGGTCGCTTGCCCGGCCGACTCGCCTGATGTCGCGGTGATCGTGCCGGCGCGGGACGAGGTGCAGAACATCGGCCCCTGCCTGGCCGCCATCGCCGACCAGCGCTATCCGCGCGACCGGCTGCTGATCCTCGCGCTCGACGACAACTCGGGCGACGGCACGGCGGCCGAGATCGCCCGCCGCGCCGCCGCCGAACCGCGCCTCCGCCTGCTCCGGACCGGAACGCTGCCGCCGGGCTGGCTCGGCAAGCCGCATGCCTGCGCGATCGGCGCCGCCGCTGCCGGAGCGGCGGAGTACCTCTGCTTCGTCGACGCCGACGTGCGCGTCGGGCCGCATGTGCTCGCGGCGGCGGTCGCGGCGGCGGAGGCGGGCGGCATCGCGATGCTCTCCCTCCATCCGCGCCAGGAGCTTGGCAGCCTGGCCGAACGGCTGATCATGCCCGCGGGCATGCTGATGATCGCGTGCGCGAAGGGGAAGGGCACGCGCGACGAGCGCGCCGTCAACGGTCAGTTCCTGCTGGTCCGTGCCGCCGCCTATCATGCGGTGGGCGGACATGCAGCGGTGCGCGGCGCGGTCTGCGAGGACACCGCGCTGGCGCGTCGCCTGGCGCGCGCCGGCCATCCCGTCCGCGTGCTCGCCGCGGACCGGCTGGCACGGACGCGCATGTATCGCGACCTCGCCTCGCTGTGGGAGGGCTTCGCGCGGAACGCGGTCGAGATTCTGGGAAGCCCCCGGCGTACCGCCGCCGTGTGCCTTGCCGGTGCGCTGGTGGGGTGGTGCGTGCCGCTGCTGCCGGTCTGCCTGGCCTGGCTCGCCTGGCAGGAACCGCGGGCGGTCCGAGTTGTCGCGTTCTGCCTCGCTTTGGCCGCCTCCGCCATCGTGTTCGCCGTCCATGCGGCGACGCTTCGCCACTTCCGGGCGCCGCCCTGGCTCGCCACGCTGCTTCCCGCGGCGCTGACCGCGGCGGCGCTGCTCGGATGTTACAGCGCGTGGTTGCGGCGGCGCGGCGTGGTGCGCTGGAAGGGGCGCCGCTACCGAGTTCCCGCCCAGCTCCAGCCGCGGACCAGGTGATCGGGGCGGACGTGGGAGCGGGGCCGGACGGAACGGCCCCGCGACGCAGCCGGCCGCGCAACTGGGCGCTCGCGGCGACCATCGCGGTGCTGCTCGCACTGTTCTACGTTCTGCACAACGCGCTGCTGCCCTTCATCATCGCCGCGGTGATCGCCTTCGTGCTCGATCCGGTGATCGAGACGCTGCGGCGGCGGATGCGCACCGCCCGGCTGGTTCCGGCGCTGCTGCTCTACCTGCTGCTCCTCATCGCGGCGGCCGGATTCGCGCGCTGGCTCTGGGCGGTCGCCACCGCCGAATTCGCCGCGGCAGCGAGGGACGGCCCGCGGATGTTCGGGAGCCTGCTCCAGCAGATGATGGGCCCCGACGGCATCGCCCTGTTCGGCACGACCTACACGCCGCAATCGGTGCTGTCGCTGCTGCAGCAGCAGCTCGCGGGCCTGCTCGGCGGCGCTGCCGCCGGGTTCGCGGCGGAGCTCGGGATCGGCGTCGTCCTCGGTGGCTTTCTCACGCTGGTGTTGATCCCCTACATGCTCGTGTCCGGCCGGCGGATCGCCGACGGGCTGATCTGGCTGGTGCCGCCCGAGCGGCGCGGTTCGGTGCATCGGCTCCTGCCGAAGCTGGTGCCGGTGATCCGCCGCTACATCGTCGGCGTGATGGTGGTGGTCGCGTTCACCGCGACCGCGGCCTGGCTCGGCTTCGGCCTGATCTTCCGCCTGCCGCACGCGGTTCCGCTTTCGCTGGCGGTCGGCGCGCTGGAGATGATCCCGGCACTGGGGCCCGCGAGCTCGATGGCGCTGGTCGCGCTGGTTTCCACCGGCCAGCACAGTGCCATCGGCTTCGCGCTGCTGATGGGATACGCGATCCTGCTGCGTCTCGTCATCGACAACGCGATCGGACCGGTGGTGCTGGGCCAGGCCGCCCGGCTGCATCCGGTGGCGATCATGTTCGCCTTCGTCTGCGGCGCCGCATTCCTCGGCGCCGTCGGCCTGCTGATCGCGGTGCCGACCGCCGCCTGCATCGTGGTGGTGCTGGAGAACTACTACGGCGAGCAGCTCGCCGAATCGGAACGCACCGGCTCCGGATCAGGATGACCGGCGCCGCGTCACGCGGGCGCGCCCGCCGCATAGCGCACCGGCGTGGCGTGCCAGCCGGCCTCGTGACGCCGCCAGTAAAGCGCCTTCAGCCGCGCCGAGAGCGGCCCGGGGCGGTCGTTGCCGAGAATGCGCGCGTTGAGGCGCGAAATCGGCATCACCCCGCCCGCGGTGGTCGCGGTGAAGATCTCGTCCGCATCCTCGAGCATCGCGCGGGTGACCGGCGCGACCTTCGCCGGAATCGCCGCATCGGCGCAGAGTTCGAGCACCGAGAGCCGGGTGATGCCGCCGAGGCTGCCGCGATCGGGCGTCAGCACTTCACCGTCCTTCACCACGAAGACGTTGAAGCCGGGACCTTCGGTGACGAAGCCCCCCGCATCGCAGAGGATGGCGGTGTCGAAGCCGTGGTCGTGCGCCTCCAGCAGGCCCGATGTCAGGTCGCCCCACATGTAGTTCTTGACCGTCGGGTCGAAGCACGCATCCGGCACGCGCGGCGTCGAGGCGATCCACAGATGGCCACCGCGCGCCTGCACCTCCGGCGACATCACGTCGATCCAGGGCAGCGCATAGGCGATGAAGTGGTTGTCGCAATCGGCGGGACGACGGGACCCGCCGACGCGCGGGCGCCCGCGCAACGCCACCATCGCGACGTAGCTGTCCCGCAAGCCGGTCAGCGCGACGACCCGGTGCAGGGTGTCTTCGATGTCGGCCCGGGTCTGCGGCGGGGCCAGGCGGCGCTTCGCCATCGCGGTCTCGAACCGGTCCAGGTGGTCGGCCAGGCGGAAGAATGCGCCGCGGAACACGTGCACGACATCGTAGGTGCAGTCCGATCGGGTGAAGCCCCAGTCGAGCACCGAGATTCTGGCCTCGCCGATCGGCACGAAGCCATCCTCGGTGAAGGCGGCCCCGGCCGCGTAGCGGTTGGCGATGTCGTTCATCGTGGCGGAATCCCGTCCCGGAAAGCGCTCTCCGACCCAGCGTAACAGGCCGCGGGCCGATCGTCTCGCGCGCAGGTCGAACGCGGCGGGCGGTCGGGCGAAACTCCGATATGCTGCGAGAAGGGGTCGGGGAGAGCAGGCATGAGCACGACGATCGCGGTGGTGGCCGCCGGCAGCATGGGGTCCGCCGTGGGTGCAAGACTGGCCGAGCGCGGGGCCCGCGTCCTCACCTCGACCGCCGGGCGGAGCGCGGCGAGCATCGCGCGGGCGAAGCGGGCGGGCATGGCGCCGGCGGCGGACGAGGAGCTGATGGGGGCGGAGATCTTTCTTTCGATCGTGCCGCCCGACCAGGCCGTTCCCCTCGCGGAGCGCATGATGCGGGCGGTGCGCGACGGCAATCGCCGGCCGGTGTACATCGACCTCAACGCGGTCAGCCCGCGCACCGCCTCGCGAGATCGGGGCGATCGTCGCGCCGAGCGGCGCGGTGTTCGTCGATGGCGGCATCATCGGCGGTCCGCCGAAAGGCGATGCGCGCGGCCCGACCTTCTACGTTTCGGGACCGTTCGGCGGCAGCATCGACACCCTCGCCCGTCACGGGCTCGTCATGCGGGCACTCGACGGCGGCATCGGCGCGGCTTCGGCGCTGAAAATGTCCTATGCCGGGATCACCAAGGGCATCGTCGCGCTCGGCGCCTGCATGATCCTGGCGGCGGAGCGCAGCGGCGTGGCGGCGGCGCTGCGCGAGGAGCTGGCGGCGAGCCAGTCCGAGGTCCTTTGCGCGGCTCTCCAGGGCGATTCCCGACATGCTGCCGAAAGCCCATCGCTGGGTTCCGGAGATGCGGGAGATCGCGGATTTCATCGGCGGCGATCTGCCGGAAAGCCGGATCTATGACGGCCTGTCGAGTTTCTACCGCCGGATCGCCATTGATCTGGAGGGCGGGAAGGCCATCGCGGGTACGCTCGAGGACTTCCTGAGCGGGGGGTGAGCGCGCCGACCGGCTCTTCAGGCCGCCATCGGCGGATTGCAGATCTCGCGCACCGAGGCGAGCACCGCGTCGGGCGCGAAGATGCGGTCGAGCCAGCCCTCGCGGAAGATGCGCGGCCGCGCCGCGGCGATCGCCTGCAATGCCCCGTCGGAGAACTTGCCCTCCTTGAAGATGCCGAAGGCGATGGCGAGCTCGATCTGCAGGTGGCCGAGCATGAAATCGGTCGCCGCCTCACGCGGAACGCCGCGTCGCACCGCCTCGTCCACCGCCTCGCGCAAGGAGAGGCAGAGCGTCGCGCCGATGGTCTCGGACAGCGCCGGCTCGAGGATCGCGATCTGCTCGAGCGTGCAGCGGTGCGCGCGCGCCACCGGCGCGTAGATCACCTTCGCGATGTCCTCGCACAGCGCGTAATGCGCCTCCGGTCCCTGCATCAGCGCGCAGACGATCCCCTGCCTGGCCGCCACACCGCCGAAGAAATCCTGCTGCGCCGCCGGCTCGGTCTCGCAGCCGAAGAGTGGCGGATGACAGGGATGGGTGACGAAATAGGTGACGTCGTCGCGCTTCGGCATCTCGCCGGCATGGGGCGCGGCGGCGTCGAGCACGATCAGCGCCGTGCCCGGCCGGAGCGCGTCGATCAGCCCATGCGCGATCTTGCCGATCAGCCGGTCCGGCACGGCGAGGATCACCGCATCCGCCGAGGCGAGCGCGGCGCCCTGCTCGACGCAGTCGATCCCGGTCGCCTGGCGCAGCCGCTCGCGGCCCTCTGCCGAGACCTCGACATGCGACACGTCGTAGGCGGATTTCGCGAGGTTGGTGGCCAGGCGGACGCCCATCTTGCCGCCGGCGCCGAGCAGGGCGATGTTGGTCATGCTGCTTCGCTCCGATTGGGAGAGGGGCCGCCCCCCTCCTTGATCCAGTGGAAGAAATCGGGAGTGCCCATCTGGCCGCCCTTGAGCGCGATCTCGATCGCATCGAGCGCGGTATCGGCGCAATGCGCGCGACAGAGGGCGGCGCCGGGGATCGTCGGCGCGAGCGCGGTCAGCGCATCCAGCCCGAGGGCGAGCGCAGCATGGCCCGAGGTGTCCCCGCCGGCGATGACGGCGCGGCGGGTTCCGCTCTCGGCGAGCACGCGCTTCAGCACGCGGCCGAGGCCCTGGCCGAGCCGTTCGTTGACCGCGTCCGGCGCCGCGCCCGCGGCGGCGATGGCGGCGTTGACGGCGGCGAGCGACGGATCGTCGGGGCCGCTGGCCGTGAAGATCAGCGGATCGGCGCCCTCGCCGAGCGCCGCGAGCGCCACCTGGGTGAGCCGCGCGAGTTCCGCCTCCCATGCTGCCGCATCGGCGGCGAGGCGGGCCTCGGCGCGGATCGGGCGGAAGCCGCGGCACGACGCGAAGGCGATCTGCGCCGCGGTTTCTGGCGAGCAGGATCCCGAGACCACCATCATCCGCGCGGCGCGCCCGGCGCTCCGCGGCGCCGGCGCCTCGGGCAACAGGCCGGCAGCGCGCCAATGCGCGATGAGCGCGTATTCCAGGCCCTGCGAGCCGATGGCGAACAGGCGCGCGCCGCGCTGCTGCCAGATCAGTGCGCCGGCGGCGGCGAGATCGGCCTCGTCCGTCGCGTCGAGCGCGATCACCTCGGCCCCTCTCGCCCGCTCGCGCGCGAGCGCCGCCGCGGGTGCGGACCGGAGGTCGCAGAGATCGACGAGGCCGAGCGGGCGATCCGTCTGCGTCGCGAGATGCCGCCGCACATCCGCCTCGTGCATCGGCGTGGCCGGATGGCGGCGCATGGTCGGATGGCGGTCGAGCCGGTGGATCGTCCCGCCGGTTCCGGCGAAGAGATTGCCGAACGCCTGATAGCGCGCCATCGGCGGCGCGGCGACCAGCAGCGGGTGCCAGGCGCCGCCGAGGATCGGGACGCCGAGATCGATCGCGCGACCGATCGAGCCGAGATGCGGGGCGGAGTCGAAGGTCGAGCAGATCTTGTAGTGCGAAACCGGCGCGCCGATCGCGGCGACGCGGCGGAAAATCGCGGGCAGATGCGCGTCCATCCAGGCGGGCGGGCGCGCGCGCGCCGTTCCGGCGATGCCGATGCCGCGCATTCCGGCGAAGCGCGCGACGAGCTCCGGTTCGGGCGGGCGCAGGAACAGCACCGATGGCAGGCCGGCGAAGCTCAGCGCCTCCATCACCGCGGCGGAGCCGGTGAAATCGTCGCCGTACCAGGCGACGAGCGGACCTTCGGGGAGTGACGGCGCGATCACGCGGCGCGCAATTCGAGCGCGCGGGCGAGCGCCGGGCGCGTCGCCGCATATTCCGCGAGCGGCGCGCCGGCGATCGCCGCGTCCCAGGCCGCGCGCAGGCTCTCGACGCCGGCGGCGGGACCGTCGGGATGCGCCATGATGCCGCCGCCGGCGGCGAAGATGAGGTCGACCGAGCCGAGCGCCGCGTAGGTCGGCGCCGCCTGCCGCGCGGTCTGGCCGGAGGAGAACACCGGCATGGCGAGGCAGGGCTTGTCGTCGAACAGCGGCGTCAGGCAGGCGCGCGCGGAGGCGATCACGCTCGCGTCCGATTCCGAGAACTTGTTGGCGAGGCCGTTGACGTGCATGTGGTCGGCGCCGGCGAGCCGCCAGATCTTCTGCCAGGCGATGTAGGACCAGCCGAGCAGCGGATGGCGCGACAGCGCGCCCCAGCCATTGCGGTGGGCGTGGATCGGCAGTTCGCTGTGACGGCCGAGCGCGATCATGCCGGCGAGCCCGACCGAGTTGAGGCTCGCCATCACGCAGGTGCCGCCGAGCGCGCGCACCAGATCATGCCGCCGTCGCATCTCGTCGATCTCGCCGGTGAGGTTGAAGGCGAACATCACCTTGCGCCCGCTCGCGTCGGCCAGGCGGTTGACGACCGCCATCACCGCCCGGACCCGCGCATCGAATGGGCAGGCGGGACCGTCCGCCTGCAGCTCGTCATCCTTGATGAAGTCGATGCCGGCCTCGGCGAGCGTGCGCACCAGCGCGGCCGTGTCGGCGGGCGACAGCCCGACGCTCGGCTTGATGATCGTGCCGATCAGCGGCCGGTCGGTGACGCCGGCGAGACGGCGCGTGCCGGCGATGCCGAAGCGCGGGCCCGGATAGGCGGCGGCGAATGCCGGCGGCAGGCGGAGGTCGAGCAGGCGGAGGCCGGAGAACTGCCGGAGCTCGAACAGGTTGCCGGCGATGGTCGCCAGCAGGTTGGGGAGCGACGGGCCCGAGATTGGCGAGCGGCCAGGACAGCGTGACGCGGGCGCGGCGGATGCGGCCATCGCCCGATGAGGGCCGTCCGGCGCCGGGCAGGGACGGGGCTTCCGCCTCGCCCACGATCTCCAGCGCCTCGACGCGCGCGGCCGCTCGCGCGCGGAGCTCGGGCGTCTCGCCGGGCACGCGAACGAAGGTGCCGGAGGATTGCTCGCCGGCCATCGCCTCGGCGGCGCTCGCTGGATCGTGGGCGGTCTCGATGAGGTAGTCGGCCTCGATGCGCTCGCCGCTCATGGCGTCCTCGTTCGGCAGCAGGCGGCGCTCCATCCGGCCAAGCCCGTTCCTGATCTCAAATGCTCATTATACCAGTTCGCCGGCCCGGGCAATCGCCGTGGCTCAGCGGCTCCGGGTGAAATGGTTCTGGTGATAGAGCGCGTTGGCGCGGTTCAGATGGTCGGCCATCGCCCGCGCGGCCGCTTCCGGGTCGGCGTCGGCGATCGCCTGGAGGATGCCGTCATGTTCGGCGAGGGTGAGGCGCTCCAGCCCGGGCTTGCGGACCAGCGCGATGTGGAAGCTCGCGAGCCAGCCGAACAGCGCCTCGGCGAGCGAGGCGAAGATCGGGTTGCCGCTGATCGCCGCGATCTCGCGATGGAAGCCCCCGTCGAGTTCGAGGAAGCGGCGCGGCGCCGACCGGCTCGCCGTCTGGGCGCGCAGGATGTCGCGCAGCCGGTCGAGATCGGTGTCGCGCCGGCGTCTCGCGGCGAGCCGCGCCATCTCGGTCTCGAAGGTGACGCGCGCTTCCTTCAAATGGTCGAGCGTGGTCGCCGAATGGGCGAGCAGATGCCGCATCGTGTCCGACATCTGGTCCACCATGCGGCCGATCGACGGGCGCGTGATGCGGGCGCGCTCGCCGTGCCGGATTTCGACCAGGCCCATCCGCTGCAGGTTCTGCATCGCCTCGCGGATCGCCGGGCGGCCGACTTCGAACTCGGCCATCAGCGCGCGCTCGGAGGGCAGGAAGTCGCCCGGCGCGCCGCCGCCGGCGAGGATCATCTGCAGCAGACGGTCCTGCACGTCATCGGCCAGCTTGCGCCGCCGGATCGGGCTCGCATTGCGCCCGGCCGCGCCCGTGATCTCCGTGCTCATCGGCGAAGAGTAGCAGATCGGCCGCCGGATGTCGCCGCCAGTGGTATGATGAGCTGACTTGCAATCGCTTCGCCGGCATGGGATGAAGCGCGCAACGAAACCGCCGCGCGGGCGGTGCAGAAAGGGAGTGGGCCATGGTTTCGCAGGGATTTCGGGTCGCGTTGCTCACCGCGGCGATGCTCGGCGTCGCGACGCTGCATGCCCAGGCCAGCAAGGACAAGCCGGTGATCGCGCTGTCCAACGCCTATTACGGCAATACCTGGCGGCACCAGATGGTCGAATCGTTCGAGGCTGCGGCGAAGGCGGCGAAGGCCGACGGCAAGATCGCCGACGCCATCGTGCTGAACGGCGACGGCAGCGTCGCGCAGCAGAACAGCCAGATGGCCGAGCTCATCCTCAAGCACGTCGATGCGATCGCGATCGATGCGGCCTCGGAGACCGCGGTCAACGGCATCATCGAGAAGGCGTGCCAGGCCGGCATCAAGGTGGTCTCGTTCGACTCGATCGCCTCGGCGCCCTGCAACTACCAGCTCAACTTCGACTTCACCGGCTACAAGAAGCAGGAAGCCGAGTGGGTGCTGAAGAAGATCGGCGGCAAGGGCAACGTCATCCAGGTGCGCGGCGTGCAGGGATCGGCCCCCGATCACGACATGTACGAGGCGCAGCGCGCCGTGCTGGCAGCAGTTCCCGAACGTGAAGGTGGTGGCGACGGTGTACGGCCAGGCGACCGCCTCGGTCGCGCAGTCGGCGATCGCCAACGTGCTGCCGAGCCTGCCGCATGTCGATGCGGTGCTGGCGCAGGGCGGCAGCGACGATTTCGGCATCGCGCAGGCCTTCACCCAGGCGGGCGGGCCGTATGTCGGCCACATGCCGGTGATCGAGGGCGGCGGCAGCACCGATTTCATCAAATGGTGGAACGAACAGCACCAGAAGGACGGCTACTCCACGATCTCGATGAACACGACACCCGGCATCGGCAGCGCCGCGTTCTATCTCGCGCTCGACATCGTGCACGGCGCCAACCCGCCGAAGAAGATGATCATGCCGGTCGCGACCGTCACCGATGCGGATCTCGCGCAATACGCGAAGCTGCCGTCCGGGATGATCGTGAGCCCGAACTACACGGACGACTGGGTCGAGAAGAACCTGCTCGGCAAGAAGTAGTCCGCGCCCACGGTGGAGACGATCGCCGAACCCATCGCGGCGCCGGCGCACGCGGGACCGGCGCCGGTCCCGCTGGTCGCGCTGCACGGCCTCACGAAGACCTACGGGGCGACGCTGGCCAACAGCGAGGTGTCGCTCGCGGTGGCGAGCGGCGAGATCGTCGGGCTGGTCGGCGGCAACGGCGCCGGCAAATCGACGCTGATGCGCATCCTCTGCGGCGAGACCGTGCCCGATGCCGGACGCATCGTGCTCGACGGCGAGGACCTGAGCGCGCAGTACGGCCCGCGGCTGGCGCAGCTTCGCGGCATCCGCATCGTCCATCAGGAGCTTGCGCTCTGCGACAACCTGACGGTCGCCGAGAACTTCTTTCTGGAGGCGCCGACCGGGGCGCGGCCGCTTCCGGCCTGGCGGCGCCGTTATCGCGAACGGGCGCACGCGGCGCTCGAATCCGTGTTCCCCGGTGCGGCGATCGATCCCGACCGGCGGGTCCACGCGCTTTCCCTCGCCGAACGGCAGATGGTCGAGATCGCGCGCGCCTTCACCGCGCCCGGCATGCGCCTCGTCGTGCTCGACGAGCCGACCTCCTCGCTCGGCCCGGAACGCTCGCAGCAATTGCGCGCGTCCGTGCGGGCGGCGACCGCACGCGGTGTGGCCGCGGTCTTCATCAGCCACAAGCTGCACGAGATCATCGATGTCGCGACCCGTATCGTGGTGATGCGCGGCGGCCGCATCGTGCGCGACGGCGACGCCGCCCTGGTCTCGGTCGACCAGCTCGTCACGCTGATGGGCGGTGCGATGGAGCCCGCGCTGCGGGCCCGCGCGGCACGCGACCGGCGCCCCGGCGACGTGCTGGTGCGGCTGCCGGACGGGATCGCGCTCCACGCCGGCGAGATCGTCGGCCTCGCCGGACTGGAAGGGAACGGCCAGCGCGAGCTGCTGCACGCGATCTTCGCGCCGCGCGGCACCGGCGTCGCGCGCAGCGGACGGGTCGGCTTCGTCTCGGGCGATCGCCCGCGCGAGGGCGTCTTCCCGCTGTGGAGCGTGCTCGCCAACACGACGCTCGCGCGCATCGCTGCGGGACGCTTCCGGACGCTGCTGCGCGAACGCGACGAGGTGGCGTTTGCGCGCCAGCCCGCGGAGCGGATGCGGCTCGATCCGGCGCGCCTTTCCGCGCCGATCCTGTCGCTCTCCGGCGGCAACCAGCAGAAGGCGCTGGTCGCGCGCGCGCTCGCCCTCGATGCGCCGGTGATCCTGCTCGACGATCCGACGCGCGGCGTCGATGTGGCGGCGAAGCGCGACTTCTACGCCGCGGTCGCCGCGATGGCGCGGCAGGGAAGGCTGGTGGTCTGGCGCTCGACGGAGGATGCCGAGTTCCTCGAATGCGATCGGGTGCTCGTCTTCGCCGGCGGTGCGGTGCGCCGGGTCCTTGCCGCGGAGGAGGTTTCGGAGCAGGCGATCGTGACCGCCTCCTTCGACGGACTCGCCGATCCCGCCGCCGAACGCGTGCGCGATCGGGCGCGCGCCGGCCGTCGCCGAGCAGCTGGTGCGGAGCGCGCCGTTCGCGAGCCTTGCGATCGTGCTTGCGGTGATGGGCGTGGCCAATCCCGAGAGCCTCTCGCGCTTCGGGCTCGACCTGCTGCTGTCGCCCGCGATCCCGCTCGTCCTGGTGGCGCTCGGACAGATGTTCGTGGTCGGCGGCAGCGAGATCGATCTCGGCGCGGGCGCCTTCGCGAGCCTGGTCAACGTGATCACCGCGACGCTCCTGCTGGACCGACCATCGGTCGGCGCCGCCGGGCTCGCGCTCGCGCTGCTCGCCTATGCCGGGCTCGGCGCACTGATCCAGATCAGGCGCATTCCGGCGATCGTGGTCACGCTCGGCGCCTCCTTCATCTGGCACGGCATCGGCTACACGCTGCAGCCGACACCGGGCGGCGGCAGCCCGGGCTGGCTCACGGGCATCTTCGGCGTGAGCCTGCCGCTGCTGCCGAGCGCGGTCGGCTTCATCCTGCTTGCCGGCCTCGTCGCCGTGGCGATCGATCGGGCGCCCGTTGGCGTGGTTCTGCGCGCCTTCGGCAACAATCCGCAGGCGATGGCCCGTTCCGGATGGGGCGCGGTGCGCTACGCCGCGCTGCGCTACCTGATCGCCGGCGCGTTCATCCTGGTGGCCGGGCTGGCGCTCACCGCCATCAACACGGCGAGCGACGTGAATGCCGGCAGCTCCTTCACGCTGCTCGGCGTCGCCGCGGTGGTGATGGGCGGATGCTCGCTGCTCGGCGGCGTGATCTCGCCGTTCGGCGTGGTCGCCGGGGCGGTGACCCTCGCGCTGATCGGCGCGCTGCTCGGCATGCTGAACGTGAGCCCGAACCTGAACGCCGCGGTGCAGGGGCTGATGCTGCTGGCGATCCTCGGCTTCCGCGCCGTGCTGACCCGCGGGGAGGAGTGATGCGGTTCGCGGAATGGACCGCCCGCAACCGCTGGATCTGGGCGGCGCTCGCCGTCCTGCTGCTGTGGGCGGCGCTGTCGCTGATCACCAGCCGGTTCAGCCTGAAATCGCTCTCGGGCGTCGCGACCTCCAGCGCGTTCCTGCTGCTGGTCAGCCTCGGCCAGATGCTGGTGGTGACGACCGGACGCGGCAATATCGACCTCTCGATCCCGAGCGTGATGACGCTCGCCGCCTATCTCGCGCTGATCCTGATCCGCGGCGAGAACGTGCTGCTGCTGCCGGGGCTCGCCGCGATCATCGCGATGGGCGTGGTGGTCGGGCTGGTCAATGCCGCTCTCGTCGTGAAGCTGCGCATCCAGGCGATCATCGCGACGCTCGCGACCGGCTACATCCTGGCCACCGGGTATGTGCTGGCGAACGGCTTCATCCCAGGCTTCCGCATCGCGCCGGTGCTGCGCGCGGTGGCCGCCGGCCGGCTCGGGCCGGTGCCCGCCATCGTGCTGCTCGCGGCGGCGGCGACCGGGGCGCTCGGCTTCATCCTGGCGCGCACCGCCTATGGGCGGATGCTGTCCGCGGTCGGGCAGAACATCGTGGCGGCGCGCCTCGCCGGCGTGCCGACCGGGCGCGTGGTCGCCGTCGCTTTCGTCGCCAGCGCGGCGATGGCGGCGCTCACCGGCACGCTGCTCGGCGCCTATGTCGGCGGCGCCTTCCTGGAGATGGGGCAACCCTACCTGCTGCAGTCGATCGGCGCCGTGGTGGTCGGGGGAACGCTGATCTTCGGCGGCGCGGCGACCGCGCTCGGCACCCTGTTCGGCAGCCTGCTGCTGGTGCTGATCGTGACCACGATGCAGATCGCGGGGCTGCCGCCGGGCACCCAGGACATCGTGCAGGGCGCGGTGATCATCGCCGTCCTGGCGCTTGCCGGCGGCATCTCCCTGCACCGCCGTCGCGCCCGGTCGGCGCTTCCTGCTTAAGAGCCCAATTCGAATCGGATCAGCAACGCGCAATTCGGCGTGGCAGGATGACGCTGGAAGCGGCGTAGAGGAAGGCCTCGGCCGAGGCGATCAGGCGCTCGACGTAACGCAGGAAGCGGCGGTTGCGGCCGATCCAGGCGAGTTGAGCCGCAGAGCGGATCAACCGTTCCACATGCGCTGATCGCGACCCGGCAGACCGACCTGTCAAACTGGGACGCGACGCGAGCGGGCGGCCCGCTCGCAGCATCCGAGGGAGGCGCTCGTGGCAGCGGAACAAGACCGATGCTCATGATGCCGAGACGCTGGCGCAACTGGTTCGGACCGGCTGGTATCGAGAAGCTCGGGTCAAAGGTTGGGCCGCACACGCCATGCGCCGCTTGGCCGGCGCCCGTTCGCAACTGGTGGGGATCTCGATCGACCTGTCGAACCAGATCCGCAGCACACTGAAAACATTTGGCCGACAAGCCATTCGAAGCATGGCCGAAGGCAGCTCCCGCCGGCGCAGTTTGATCCTTTCTTTGATCCACGGAATCCGCTGAGCAAGCGGACGCAGGCGTCCTCGCCGGACGCAACGAGGCTACCCCGAGTTGGGTCTTGCGGCCGGTTATCCGAACCGCGCGCTCCACATGGCGGGTCTCGCCTTCGATACGCATGTTGCGGCGACCAGCAGGGTCGACCCCGGAAACAACCATGATCCGGCGATGATGCCGCAAGCTGCAAGAAAGGAGTTGACGGAGATCGTCGCAATCAAACAACGACCCAGCGCCGCTTGTGGACCTTGAACCCGATCTGGTCATCGGGCTTGCGCACGATCTGAACGGTGATGCAGGTCGCGTTGGCCACGCGCTCGCCGGCATAGGCCGCATCGGCGAACACCAAATTCGAAGGGGTGGGTGCTGTCCGTGGTGCGGCGGAACTGTCGCCGTCGTCGGGCTGCAAGCCCATCCCGCGCATCAGCCGCGCAACCCGCTTGCGGCCAATGCGGTGGCCATGGGCACGCAGCTGGGCATGCACGCGCGGGCTGCCATAGCGGCCGCGGCTGGCGCGGATCTCGGCGGCGAGCGCCCGGTCGGCAGCAGTCCGAGCGCTTTCGGACCGACCGACCCAACCGTGGTATCCGCTCCGGCTCACCTCGAGCACCTCGCACATGAGCTGGACGGGGAACTCGGCGGCGTTGCTGCGGATGGCTCATCCAGCGGCTCGATTACCGCCCTCCAGCCAAGGTCAGGCAGCAACAGCCTTCAGCCGTCGCGATCGCCGCGTAGGCCGCCCACAGATGCCTCGACAACCGGGGGCGGTACATTTTGTCCTCGCAGGTTTCCCGAGTAGTACGTTACAGTCTGTTGCAATGAGGCACGGAGGCGGTGTCATGCGCAGACGGACGTTGCTCTCGTCGCTCGGGGGGGTGCCGTTCGCCTGCCTGTGCGCCGACCATGCCTGGGCGCAGGGCCGGCCGCTCGCGCGCGGCCAGCAATTCTGCACCTTTGCGGCCCCGCCCCGACCGGGTGGCGTCGGCATTCGCGCCTACGCGGTGGAGGGGAACGCCACGCGCGGCAAAAGCCAACTAACCTGGAGTTTCAGCGGCGGCCTCAAGGGCGTGCCCGATCCGGTGGGCGTGCTGAACGCTTCCTTTGAGACCTGGCGCGGCCCGCAAGGCGAGCCGGCGCTGGGCTTCCGACCGGTGGCCCCGGTGCCCGGCAACGCCGACATCGTCATCACGGTGGCCGACCTTGGCGGATTCGATCCATCGGGTTCGCTGGTGCTCGGTTCGACCCAGCCGCGCGACCGCAGCATCCGCTTCAACACCAACCCGGCGGCGGTGTGGGAGGGCACGCTGTTCCAGGAAGCCGCGACGCACGAGATCGGCCACGCGCTCGGGCTGCTGCACGCCGACACCGCGAACTCGATGATGTTCCCCAACATCACCGGGCAGGTGACGCTGGGGCCGGACGACACCGCAGGGATCCGCGCGCTGTATGGCTGGACACCGCAATCCAGGCTGGCCGGCGGCACGGAACAGCCGCCGGCGTTGTGCGACTGCGGCGGTACGCTCGCCTTGGCGTGGCGCGGCACCCGCGACGACCAGAATATCTGGTTCGCCACCTCGACCGACGGTATCAACTGGACGGCGCAGCGCCGCATCCAGGATGCCGCCACCGCCGCCGGCCCGGCGCTGGCATGGGACGGGCGACTGTTGTGGATGGCGTGGCGCGGCACGTCGGACAACGACAACATCTACTGGGCCAATACCAGCAATTTCTTCAATGGCGCATGGACCGGCGTGCAGAAGCTGGGGGACCGGGGTTCCTCGCACAGCCCGCGCCTCGCCATCGCCGCCGGTGCCCCGGTGATGGTGTGGAAGGGGGTGCAGGACGGCCAGGGCATCTTCTGGTCCCGCTTCGCAGGCGGCGCATGGTCGCCACAGGCCGTGGTTCCCAATGTCGGCACCGCCGCCGCCCCCGCCGTGTGCCAGGACATCGACCCGCACGCGGCCCGCATGCTGTGGCGCGGCACTCGCGAGAGCGACGCGCTGTTCACCACCACGCTGCACGGCAACGACTGGGCGCCGCAGCAATTGGTGAGCTGGAAAATTCCTGCCGACAACGGACACGCCGCCAGCACCGGCGTCCCCGGCTCGCTGGACGGCCCATCGGTGGCCTTCGTGGACGGCAAGGTGTTGGCGCTGTGGCGTGGCGTGAAGGGCGGTTCCGGGCTGTTTTTCAGTCAATTGGCGAACGACCTGGTGGACGGCCGCAATGTCGTGCAATGGTCGGCGCAGACCGTGATCCCCAACGTGGGCAGCGCCCACGGCCCGGCGCTGGCGGCGTTCAAGGGCAAGCTGCACGCGGTGTGGCGCGGTATCGGCGACGACAACGGCTTGTGGACGGCGACGCTATAGGTGGGGATCGCGGCCAAGTCGGGCATCTCGCAGACCTGCCCTCGAGGTCGGCGTGGCCCATGCCGTCGCCAGCCGGTGCCTGCGATGATCTCCGGCTGCTTCGCCCGTTCCGCTGGAGCGCGCCGACGAGATCGCTACCGCCATTGACGCCGCGCGCTCGACCGTGCTGGTGCAGGCCTGCTGGCTCACGTCACTGCCGATCATGCACGCGCTGACCGCAGCGAAGCGGCAAGTATAATATACCCTTTCAAAACGTATGGCCCGCCCCGTCTGCAAGCGATTTCTGCGGTTGGTCTGATACCAGCGGCATCAAGCTTTGACCGGTATCGCCCAATCTCGTGTGGCGATTGAGGCGATGCGTTCAGGTTCTGCGACAAGCTTGTTCCAAGCATCGCAGCAAGCATCGACGATGGCGTCGTAGGTGTCGAATACGCGGTTTGCGAGGTGGTTCTGGCGCAGGTAGCTCCAGACGTTTTCCTGCGGCTCTAGCTCCGGACTGTAGGGCGGCAGCAAGAGCAGGCTGATGTTGGGCGGCACCTGCAAGCCGCCGCCCTCCTGGTGCCAGCCGGCACCATCCATCGTGACCACGGCGTGCGCACCAGGCGTGACGCGCTTGCCGATCTCGGCCAGGTGCAGGTTCATGGCCTCGATGTTGGCATAGGGCAGCACGAGTGCCGCTCCAGTGCCGCCGCCCGTCAGGAACTCCCTGCCCGCAGGTGCCAACTGAGGCAACTTCGTGTCGCAACAAGCCGGCCCGGGGGACGCCGCGGGCGGCGCGCCGAGACGGACCCGGCGTCGGATCGACCCGGTGCGGCGGCAACGGTGACCCGCCCCGGGCGTTGCGAACACCGGCGCCGGGCGCGTTCGCCGCAGCTTCGGCGGTGCGCGATCCGGTTGGGCGCAGCGTTCGTCGGGGGAGAGGCATGTCGCAGCACGCAGGCTTCGGCGGGACCGGGCCAGAGGACCAGCCTTACCGGGACGGCACGGCCTACGGATCGGGTCCGGACGATTCGGTCACCGACACCACAGAGGCGGCGGCGATCACGCATCATGTGGCGACGATCGGCGGGCTGCCTTTGCCCTATACCGCGACGACCGGCCATCTCGTCGCGGTCGATGCGTCGAGCTCGAAGCCGGCGGCGAAGTTCTTCTACGTCGCGTTCACCGCCGACGGCGTGAACGCTTCACTTCGGCCGGTGACCTTCTTCTACAATGGCGGGCCCGGCTCGTCGGCCGTGTTCGTGCTGCTCGGCTCGTTCGGGCCGCGGCGCATCCACACCGACATGCCGGGCTTCACCCCGCCGCCCTATGCACTCGAGGACAATCCCGACAGCCTGCTCGACCGCAGCGACCTCGTGTTCATCGATCCGGTCGGCACCGGCTACTCCACCGCGATCGCGCCATTCCGCAATCGCGATTTCTGGGGCGTCGATCAGGACGCGCGCTCGATCAAGCAGTTCATCAAGCGCTTCCTCACCGCGTTCGACCGCTGGAGCTCGCCGAAATTCCTGTTCGGCGAATCCTACGGCACGGCGCGCAGCTGCGTGCTCGGCTGGATGCTGCACGAGGACGGGATCGACCTCAACGGCATCACGCTGCAATCGAGCGTGCTCGACTATCCGGCGAATTTCAGCAACGCGCCCGGCCTGATGCCGACCTTCGCGGCGGATGCCTGGTACCATCACCGGACCAATGTGACGGCAGAGCCCGCCGATCTGCCGGGCTTCATGCGGGTCGTGACGCAATTCGCGCGCGGGCCCTACGCGAAGGCGCTCGCCGATTTCCCGAAGGCGGATCCCGCGACGGTCGCGACCCTCTCGAGCTATCTCGGCCTTCCGGCGGACGTGCTCTCGGCCTGGGGGCTCAATGTCGAGGCGGCGGACCGGCTCGGCCACGCGTTGTTCCTGGTCACGCTGCTGCGGGACAAGGGGCTCGCGCTCGGGGCCTATGACGGGCGGGTCACCGGCGTCGATACCGGCATCGCCGCGATCGTCTCGCCCGATGGCGGCATGAACGATCCGACGATGGTGGCGGTGGGCGGCGTCTACACCGCCATGTGGAATGCCTATCTGAACGACGAGCTGAAATTCACCGCGACCGCGAACTTCATCGACCTCAACGACCAGGCCTTCCAGTTCTGGGATTTCAGCCACACCGATCCGGCGGGCAATGTGCAGAAGCCGGACGGCCAGGGCAATCCGACGCTCTACACGGCCGGCGACCTCGCGGCCACGATGGCCGCCAATCCCTATCTGCGGGTGCTGTCGGCGAACGGCTATTTCGACTCGGTGACGCCGTTCTTCCAGACCAGGCTGACGCTCGACGCCATGCCGCTCGCCGATCCGGCGATCCGCGCGAACCTGACGTTCCGCTGCTACCCGTCCGGCCACATGGTCTATCTCGATGCGGCCTCGCGCACCGCGCTCAAGGCCGATCTGGCGACGATGTACGACGCGGTGTTCGCGCAAGTCTCGGTGCAGCACCGCGCGGCGGCGGTGCTGACCCGCGCCCTGCCGCAGAACCAGCGCATCACGCCCTATTTCGTGCTGCGATCGAGGCAATCGCGGATCCTCCGCCCGCAGGCGGGCGCGCGGACGGAGCCGTGGAAGATCGGCGATCTCTGCGCCGCGTACGACTGGCCGTCCGGCTGCCCGGGCGGCGGCGTCATCGCGCTGCTCGAGTTCGGCGGCGGCTGGGTGCCGTCGGATGTGAGCGCGTTCTGCCAGGCAGCGGGTCTGCCGGTGCCGAACATCGTCGATGTTGCCGCGGGCGGCGCAGGCAACCAGCCGAACCAGCATCGCGGCGATCCCGCGGGCGATCCGGACGGCGAGGTGGCGCTCGATATCCAGATCGGCGCGGCGGCGTACAGCATCGCCACCGGCAAGGCCGCAGAGCTTCGGGTCTATTGGGCCGATGCAAGCGACTGGGGTTCGATGGCGCGCGCGATCAGCGCGGCGGCGGCCGATGGATGCGACGTCTGCTCGATCTCCTGGGGCACGGACGAGGCGATCTGGCGCGCCGTCGCGCAGCAATCCGGGATCGACTACGCGCAACGGCTGGATGCGGCGGCGCAGGCGGCAGCGCGGTCGGGCATGATCGTCTTCGCCGCGGCCGGCGACAACGACTCCTCCGATGGCGGCGACACCCCGGCCAATGTCGACCTGCCCGCCTCCAGCCCCTCGATCGTCGGCTGCGGCGGCACGACGAAGACCCGCGCGGTCGAGACGGTCTGGAACAGCAACCCGGGCAATCCCGACGGGCACGGCACGGGCGGCGGGTTCTCGACGCTGTTCCCGATGCCGTCCTGGCAGGCGAACGCGCCGAACGGGCCCGGACGGATGGTACCGGATGTCGCCGGCGACGCCGATCCGGACACCGGCTACGACATCGTCCTGCACGGCGAGGGGGCGATCGTCGGCGGCACCAGCGCTGTCGCGCCGCTCTACGCGGGCCTGTTCGCGGCGTTCGGCCGCAAGCTTGGCTTCATCACGCCGACGCTCTGGCGGACCCAGACCTGCTTCAACGATATCGTGCAGGGCGATAATGGCCACTACCGCGCCCGACCGGGACCCGATCCGTGCACCGGCCTCGGTTCGCCGATCGGCACCAGGCTCGCGACGCTGTTCAAGGCGACGCGCCCGGCGGTGGCGGGCGCCGTCTCGACGGCCGGCCGCGCCGATGGCGGCCCGCATCCGGGCGCGCGCCGCGCCAGACGGTGAGGCCCGACGCCCACTCCAGCGACGGAGCCCGATCCACAGTCTGGCGGGCTTCGGAACCACCACACTAGCGCGTGATCGTTTCAGGCCGAGTCGGCCTCAAACGATCACGCGCTAGGAAAGCCAGCGGGGAATGCGGATCGGCAGCCTGCCCGTCAGCGCCGCGGTGACGCAGTCGGCGAGGCTGCCGAACCGTACCGCGCGCGCGGAAAGCCCTGGTCCGTAATGGGCGTATTTGCCGGAATTGGTCACCACGGTCCGCGTCCGCGTCGGGAAGACCGGCTCCGAGATCGAGCACCAGCAGAGATCGGCGAGCACCTGCACGCCACTCAGCTCCAGCCGGGCCAGCGTGCCATCCCGTCGAGCATCGGCGATAACGTTCTTGCCCGCCGTCAGGATGACGGCCACGTCCGCCCGCCGTCTGCGGCCGCCGAACGCGTCGGCGAGCGCGCGACACTCCTCGAGCGATGCGTGCGGGCTGCCGATGGCGACGAGTTCCACCGCCTCGGGACCCTCGTTCAGCACGGTCCAGGCCGCGACCATGTCGGCGCGGGAAATGCTCGCCCGATCCGCCTCGGCCGCCGCGGCGTGCTCGGCTTCCCGTGTCACCCCGTCGATGTGCAGCATCGGCGCGGAGGAGGTCGTGCCGAAGGTGGCGCACAGCGCCTTCAGGTTGTCGCGCGAGGGAGCGGCCGCGGCCAGCCCGCGCACCAGCGGGATGCGATCGGGCGAGGCGCTCCCGGCCAGATAGCCGACCAGCGGCCAGAAGGAATCGTCCGCCCCCTCGGGCCATTCGACGTCGATGATGCGCCGCGCCTTCCGCTGGACGTCGAGATAGACCCCCGAAAGCGGCGCCCGTCCGGTGACCGCGATGCAGATGTCGAGGAAATCGGGATGCTTCGGCGTGCGCGCACCGAGCACCGTGTTGGCGAAGATCACCGCGTTCGATTCCGACCAGGCGACGAATTCGCCGGTGCACGGCGGGCCGTCGAGCAGATAGGGCGAGCACGTGAAGGTCGGGCGGCATCCCATGCGGACATAGGCGTCGGCCAGGCGGGACGCCGGAAGCCCGAAAGCAGGCGGCACGCCCTGCGCTCGCCAGTTGGCGTGGTCCACGGAGATCGCGTTCATCGTGGTCGGCACGCGGACCCGTGCTCCGAGCGCGACCATCCTTTCGGCGAAGGCGAGGTTCGCGGGGCTCGCATAGATGCACCCGTCGACATGCGCCCGCGTCACGTCGACGAGGCGTGGCGCCCCCTGCTGCGCCGCCATGGCGCAGATGATCCGCATGGCCTGGGTTGCCGCCGGGCCGTGCCGACCGTCCAGCATTGCGCGGTCGGCGTCCGTCAGCTCGAGAGCATGGATGGCGGGCGGCGCAACGGGAATCGTCAGCCCGTCCGCCTCGATGCGGTGCGGACCGATCCGCGCCGCCTTCGCGCGCGAAAGCGCGGAGAACGCGTCCGGCGCCAGACGCAGGACGGGCACGGTCCGGCCGAACATCTCCGAGGCCACCAGGGCGCCGAGGGTCAGCACATCCTCGGCTTCGCGGAACAGCAGCGCCGCCGGCGCGCGGCCGGTGAGCAGGAGGTCGAGCAGCACGCCCGAGCCGGTGCATGAGCCGCGGCCCGACGGCATCATCAGGATGCCGCCGGCGAGGCAGGCGCCATGCAGCGGATGATGGACGTCGATGACGCCGCCGGTGGCCGGATCGACGCCGCCCCAGAAGCTCAGCGCCTCGGTCGTTGCCACGACAGGACCATGCGCGCGGCCGGCAAGAATGCTGCGCGCAGCGGCGGAACCCTCGTCTGGAGCATTTTCACCTTCGGCGGAGTCGGCGCCGGTCCTCACCCCCACCCGGGCACCCACGGACATTTACTCGGCTCGGGTGGCCGGGTAGGGGTGAGGGCCGGCGCCGACTTCAACGGCAAACGCTCTGCCATCGGCTGGACCTCGCGGGCCGCGGCTGCACCGGGTTGCGAAATGCGCGGGGAATTCGCCCGGCGCCCGGCCAGAACTGGAAAAGCGCCTACTCGGCCGCCTTCAGCTTGTCCTGGGTTCTGGTCTCGAAGTCGCTCGCGTCGTGGCGCTCGTGCAACTGGCTGGACGGATCGCCCTGGGTGCGATTGACCATCCGGCCACGCTGCACCGCGGGGCGCGCGTGGATCGCATCGGCCCAGCGGCTCACGTTCCTGTATTCGTCCACGGACAGGAACTCGGCGGCGCCGTACTGGCCGAACTTCACCAGGCCGCCATACCAGGGCCATGCCGCAATGTCCGCGATCGTGTACACGTCCCCCGCCAGATACGCGTTATCCGCAAGGCGCTTGTCGAGCACGTCGAGCAGCCGCTTCGTCTCCATCGCGAAGCGGTCGATCGGGTATTGCATCTTGGTGGGCGCATAGGCGTAGAAGTGGCCGAACCCGCCGCCGAGATAGGGTGCGCTGCCCATTTGCCAGAACAGCCACGACAGGCATTCGGCGCGCCGATCGTCCGTCGGCAGGAAGGCGCCGAACTTCTCCGCGAGATAGAGCAGGATCGCACCGGATTCGAAGACCCGGATCGGCTTCGGGCCGCTGCGATCCACCAGGGCGGGTATCTTGGAATTGGGATTGATCGCGACGAAACCGCTGCCGAACTGCTCGCCCTGGCCGATCCGGATCAGCCAGGCATCGTATTCCGCGCCGCGATGCCCGGCCGCCAGCAGTTCCTCCAGCATCACGGTGACCTTCACACCGTTCGGCGTGCCCTGAGAATAAAGCTGCAGCTTGTGCCGGCCGACGGGGAGTTCCTTTTCGTGCGTCGCCCCCGAGACGGGACGATTGATGTTGGCGAATTCTCCGCCGTTCGGCCGATGCCAGCTCCAGACCTTCGGCGGCGCATACTCGGGTGAGTCGGACATGCCTTCGCTCCGGGATGTTCCGCCGGCAACGTGGTCCCGAGGCGCGGCTTTCGCAACCCGGTCGCAACCGCCGGATCTGGCCGGGCGAGGGTCACCGCCTCGCCAGAGCCGACGCCGAGCGAGTCCGGGGCTTCGCTAAGGCCGCCGGCGCCGTGACTCCGGTCGCGCCGTGCCGATCGCGTGTTGACAGGAGCGACATTGGCCAAAATTGTTCACCCGATCGCAATCGACGGCGCATCGTCATGGAGTTCCGCATGTCACCTCCCGATCGTCTGCGTGCCTTGCTGGCCGAACCCGGGTTCATCGTCATGCCCGCGGTGTGGGACGGCCTGAGCGCGAAGCTCGCCGCCAGGGCCGGCTTCCGCACCGCCTTCCTCTCCGGCTCCTGCGTCGCCGCGGCGCGGCTCGGCGGACCCGATCTCGATCTGATCGCATTTCCGGAGATGCTCGATTCGCTCGGCATGGTGCGCGGGGCCGCGCCGGAAACGCTCGTGCTCGCGGACGGTGATCACGGCTACGGCAATGCGATGAACGTGCAGCGCACCGTGCGCGCCTATGGCCGCGCCGGCGCCGCCGCCGTGCTGATCGAGGACAAGGTGACGCCGCGCGCGCTCACCGCGAGCGGCAAGCCCTGCCTGTCGCGCGACGAGGCGCGGATGAAGCTGCGCGCCGCGGTGCGGGCGGCGAAGGAATCCGGCATCCTGGTGATGGCGCGCACGGATTGCCGGCCGACGCTCGGCATCGACGAGGCCGTCGCCCGGATCGAGATGTATGTGGAGGAAGGCGCCGACATCCTGTTCCTCGATTCGCCGCAGGACGAGGATGAGGTGCACCGCGCCGTCGCCGCGGCGAAGGACCGTCCGTCCTTCGCCGTGCTGTCGCCGGGTGCCAAGCGGGAAACGCCGTTGCAGGCCCGCGCCGCCGAGCTCGGGTTGAAGATCGGAACCTATCCGACCGCACTGCTCTCGCCGGTGGCGGCGGGCATCGAGGCCGGCCTCGCCGCGATCGCCGCCGGCCGGGCGGAAGCGGAGACGGCGCTCGCGCCGGCCGCGCTGCGTGCGCTGCTCGGCTATGACGAGTACGAGGCGGCGGCCAAGCCGTTCAGCCTTGCCTGCTGAGCAGTGCCTGCCCCAGGCGCGCTTCCCAGCGGCGCGACAGCGCGGTGAGCGGGAGGCAGAGCGCGAAATAGATCAGCGCCACCAGGCCGTACACGGTGAACGGCGCGAAGGTCGCGTTGGTGATCGCGTTCGCGGTGCGCAGCAGCTCGTTGAAGCCGATGATCGAGGTGAGCGCCGTGCTTTTCACGAGCTGCACGAGATAGCCGACGGTCGGTGGCAACGCGATGCGCAGCGCCTGCGGCAGGATCACGAGCTGAAGCTGGCGCAGCCGGTGCAGGCCGAGGCTGGCGGCGGCATCCCATTGCGCGACGGGAATCGCCTCGATCGAGCCGCGCCAGATCTCGGCCAGATAGGCGCTGGCGGAGAGCGTCAGTCCGAGCGCGGCGGCGATCCAGGCCGGGACCGTGACGCCGATCAGCGGCAGGCCGAAATAGACGAGGAAAAGCTGCATCAGCAGCGGCGTGCCGAGGAGCAGCTCGATGTAGAGCCGTGCCGCCTGGCGGAGCGCCGGCGGGTGCGCGATGCGTGCCAGCAGCACGAGCGTTCCGGCGATGCCGCCGCCGGCGAACGCGACCAGCGAGAGCAGGATGGTCCAGCGCGCCGCCAGCAGCAGATTGCGCAGGATGTCCCAGAAGGTGAAGTCCATCAGAGCGTGACGCCGAGCGCACGGCCGCCGCCGAAGCCGAGCACGCGCCGGAGCGCGATCGACAGGCCGAGATAGATGAAGGTGACGGCGAAGTAGGTCTCGAACGCGAGGAAGTTGCGCGACTGGATGAGATCGGCCTCGTAGGTGAGGTCACGCACGGCGATCTGCGACACCACCGCCGATTCCAGCATGGTGATGACGATCTGGCTCGCCATCGCGGGGAAGATCGCGGCGAGCGCCTGCGGCAGCACGATGCGGAGGAAGATGATCGCGGGCCGGAGGCCGAGCGCGCGGCCGGCCTCGCGCTGGCCGGGTGCCACCGCATCGAGGCCGGCGCGCACGATCTCGACGCCATAAGCGCCGAGATTGATCGTCATCGCCGCGATGGCGGCGACCATCGCCGGCAGCCGGATGCCGAGGCTGGGCAGGCCGAAGAACACGAAGAAGAGCTGCACGATGAACGGCGTGTTGCGGATCAGCTCGACATAGGCGCGGACCGCGCTGCGGCCTGCGGGGAGGCGCGACCGGCTGGCGGCGGCGCCGAGCACGCTCACGATGCTGCCGAGCACCGCGGTGACCGCGATCAGGAAGACCGTGACCAGCGCCCCGTCGAGGAGCGCCGTGAAATCGGCCGCGATCAGTCGTTGAGGTCCTTGGGATCGAGCGGCTTGCCGAGCCACTTCACCGAGATCGCGTTCAGGCGCCCATCCTTCAGCATCGTCGCGATCGCGTCGTCGAGCGCCGCCTTCAGCGCCGGCTCGCCCTTGTTGAGCGCGATGTGGTCGGGCGAGCTCATCAGCTGGAATTTCTGCTCGGGCTTGATCGCCGGATGGCGCGCGAGCACCGAGGCCCCGACATCGTTGCCGACCGCGATGAGCTGCACCTGGCCGGAGAGGAAGGCGGTGATCACCTCGTTGTAGTTGTCGAACCGGCGGATGTCGGCGCTGGGCGGCGCCGCCTTGGTGAGCGAGCTGTCCTCGAGCGTGCCGCGATTGACGCCGATGCTCTTGCCGGCGAGATCGGCCGGGCCGGTGACGCTCGTGCTCGCGGGGCCGAGCACGGCGATGTAGTAGGGCGCGTACGCGGCGGTGAAGTCGATGACCTTCGCGCGCTCCGGGCTCTTGCCGACGCTCAGCAGGATGTCGACCTTGTGCTCCTGCAGCGACGGGATGCGGTTCTGCCCGGTGACCGCGACGAGCTTCGGCCTGACGCCGAGCGCTTTCCCGATCGCGTCGGCGACATCGACGTCGTAGCCGTGCAGGCTCATGTCGGAGCCGACCGAGGCGAAGGGCGGGAAATCCTCGAACACGCCGACATTGATCACGCCCGCCTTTTTCATATCGGCGAGCGCATCGGCGCGCGCGGCGCCGGCGCAGGCGAGCGAGAGCGCGGCCACGGTGACCGCAAGGCGCAGGAGGGTGCGGCGCGGAAGCCCGGCGGTTCGCATGGCCATCTCTCCCATTGCAGCTCGGGGTCAGCCTGCCGGAGGTGTCCGCCAGTGGCAAGAACGATGCGGCCACGGGCCGATCCGCCGCGCCGGGATTGGCGGGGGGCGGCCCGAGCGTGTAGTTTCGCCGCCCGGCCGGACGCCGGGAGGAGCCCGCGATGAGCCAGAGTGCCGCCGTTTCCGAGATCGCGCCAGAAATTCCCCACGTCGCGGACACCGCCGCGCCGCCGGCGATCGTGCTCGACAAGGTCAACAAATGGTTCGGCCAACTCCATGTTCTCCGCGACGTGTCGCTGACGGTCGCGGAAAAGGAGCGCATCGTGGTGTGCGGGCCGTCGGGCTCCGGCAAGTCGACGATGATCCGCTGCATCAACCGGCTGGAGGTGCATCAGAAGGGCCGCATCGTCGTCGACGGCACCGAGCTCACCGACGACACGCGCGCGCTCGACACCATCCGCCGCGAGGTCGGCATGGTGTTCCAGTCCTTCAACCTGTTCCCGCATCTGACCGTGCTCGACAACTGCACGCTGGCGCCGATCTGGGTACGCAAGATGAAGAAGGCGGAGGCGGAGGAGCTGGCGATGAGCTATCTCACCCGCGTCCGCATTCCCGAGCAGGCGAAGAAATATCCGGGCCAGCTCTCGGGCGGCCAGCAGCAGCGCGTGGCGATCGCGCGCGCGCTCTGCATGAAGCCGAAGATCATGCTGTTCGACGAGCCGACCTCGGCGCTCGATCCGGAGATGATCAAGGAGGTGCTGGACACGATGATCGGGCTTGCCGAGTCCGGCATGACGATGGTCTGCGTCACGCACGAGATGGGCTTCGCCCGCCAGGTCGCCGACCGCGTCGTGTTCATGGATCGCGGCGAGATCGTCGAGGCGGGTCCGCCGAAGGAGCTGTTCGAGCGCCCGCAGACGGACCGGCTGAAGCTGTTCCTGAGCCAGATTTTGGGACATTGAGAGCGTCGTTGTGCAGTATTGGAGCGGCAGCTTGCGACCGGCATGGGTCGTTCGCTCTCGCCAAGCGACTTTCCGCAAACAGGCATTGACCCAGGTCCAGGATCGAACGCCCAAGAGCAGCGAGCCGTTGCGCGCCTCGGTCTGCACGGTGTCGCCCCCTCGCGCACCATGTGACCACTGGTGCGGCCTGTTTGAGGACCCGGACGTTCGCTCACTGCCGCCCTGACTTGGAGTTTCGATTTCCTCCTTATGACCAAGCCCCATACGGCAAAGCTATTCCGTCAGTTCCTCAGGGAGCGCGACGATATGGATCTGATGCGAATTCAATATTGCTACCAGATTGGTTCCACATTCGTTGGTCTTTCTATAATGGAAGATACTATCATCAAAGCTATGTCGATTTGTGACCGCATAAAAGTTGCTAACGTCCTCGGCTCTGACACTCCAAAATGGCAGCAGTTCATCGATAAAAGCAAACAGCTGGAGAGTTCGACCCTGGGGAACTTAGTTCAGCTTTTATCGAGGAATGGGATTCTGATACCGATCTGAACTATATGCGGTGGCTAAAGGAAAAGCGCGACATCTTTGCTACATCGGCTATTTCGAGGGGGCGAGTGGCCGGGTGAGTTGGGTGCCGATGAGTGTCAGGTGATGATTTGCCGATTGCGCTATCTGGAAATTGTCTTTCAGCGAGCTGGCCGTCGTATCTGGCACATATTTGCTAGGGCAAGCCTCATGGAGATGCAGAACCTCGGTGCTGATGGCTTTCTGATGATGAACATTGATTGCCTGCAAGACAGTGATGGATAGCAGCGCGACGGAGCGCCTCTCACCGGCAAGTCAACTTTCAGAAACCCACCTGAATGCCTTTCCGCCATCGGTTCAGCAAGTAGGGTGGGCTTCAGCCCACCACGGCAGGCCAATGCCGGGGGTGGTCGTCACGTGCGATGGTGGGCTGAAGCCCACCTTACAGAGGACATGGTGCGCGTTCAGATATGGCGCTTGGGGTTGTAGGGGCTGTCCGGGTTGACATCGAGGTCGACGATCTCGACGCAGCCCTGCGGCTACGTGTGAAGGTTGCCTGCCAGCCAGGGTCCGTCGCGGAGTTGGACCTCGCTGATCTTGTCGAGGCGGAGGCAGCGCCAATCACCGCCTGGGTGCAGGCCGGATCGGCTCTCCCCGGCGAATTGGTAAGTGAGCGCCGTCTCCTGGCCATCTGTGGGCCGAGGATGATCGGGCATAGCTCGCGCGCGTGGCTCTCATACATGCAGAGAATTTGCTTCCGCTCGCGCATCGCCTCGCTGAACAGGTCGTAGGTGCGGCTTGGCATGGCACCTCCTCCCTGGCCATCATGGAAACAACCCGCGCAGCATCTTGGC
>CAWGJC010000007.1:0-313604 GCA_963822815.1 uncultured Alphaproteobacteria bacterium | reverse complement strand
TTCTACACGCCCATCGAGGTCGTGCGCTTCCAGGTTGCGGCGATGCAGCGCGTGCTGCGGGAAGAGTTCGGCACCAAGGCGCTGTTGGACCCCAGTGTCACGGTGCTGGATCCCGCGACCGGCACCGGCACCTATCTCCTCGGCTGCGTCGAGGCGGCGCGGGCGGACGCGGAGGCAGCGCCCAGCGGGGCGGGTTATGTCCCACCGGGGCTGCGGGGCCTCGCCGACCGGTTGTTCGGGCTGGAACTCCTGGTGGGCCCCTACGCCGTCGCGCATTTCCGGTTGCAGCACGAATTGAGGGCGGCCGGCACATCGATAACCGGGCGGCTGAACGCGTTCCTCGCGGATACGCTGGCGCGGCCGGGGACGACGCTTGCGTCGCCGCATCTCCGCTTGCTCTCGGCCGACATTCAGCGGGAACACGAGGCGGCAGAGGAGGTGAAGCAGACGCGCGACATCCTCGCGGTGATCGGCAATCCGCCCTACAAGCGCCTGGAGGAAGGCGAGACCGCGACGCTCGTCGGCCAGTGGATCGGCGGTGACGATCCGTCCGACGGGCTATGGGACTCGTTCAAGGCGCCGGTGCGCGACGCAGGGTGGGGCGGCGAGCTCAACACTTTTCCCGATCTCTATATCGCCTTCTGGCGCTGGACGCTGTGGCGGCTGTTTGAGGCGCCGGGGGCGCTCGGCCGCGGCGTCGCGTGCCTCATCACCAACCGCACCTTCCTTGCGGGCCATCCCCATGCCGGGCTGCGGCTGCGCTTGCGGGAGCGTTTTGACGCGATCGAGATCTACGATCCTTCGCGCCGATGATCGCGCGTCCCGACCCGCGGGCGTGACGGAGGATGGCGGCGTCTTCGCGATTCGCGCCGGTACCGCGATCACGCTGGGGCGGCCCGAGGCCGGCGGGGTTGCTCGCGTCCGTCACCTACCACGATGCCTGGACCGCAGGCGCCTTCCCGCGCCGCGAAACTCGCGTGACTGGAGAGCGGGACGGCGATGGGACGGTTGGCCGGTGGCGTGCCCACGCGGGCGGGCGCGCTCGACGACATGCGGCCCGCGCCGGTGAATTTTCCGAACTGGATCGCTCTGGATGAGTGCTTCGTGTTTCGGTCGTCGGGAATGCAGACGAAGCGTGACAATCTTGTTTACGGGTTCAGCGTGGCGAACCTCGAAGCCAAAATCGATCGCGTTCTCACTGCTCCGCTACCGGATACCCCTACTCTGTTTCATGAATCTCGCGACCGCAGCGTCGTCGGTGCGCGGGCGGGTGGTTATGTCGCGACGGCCGTTCAGTGCGCCGCTTACCGACCATTCGATCTTATACCACCCGCCCTATGTGATGACCGCTTTTGCCCAGCTTTGCTCGGTGATTGATCGTATGCGCTCGGCGGCAGCGGTAAAGGCGTTGCAGGCCTCGCAACAGGCGTCCACGATGGCGTCGTAGGTTTCGAAGACGCGGTTCGCCAGATGGTTCTGACGGAGGAATTGCCAGATGTTCTCGACCGGATTGAGTTCGGGCGAGTAGCGCGGCAACGATAGCAGACTGAGGTTGTGGGGAAGTTGCAGCCTGCCGCCGAGCTGGTGCCAGCCAGCGCCATCGAGGGTCACGACGGCATGTGCGCCCGGTGCGAGGCAGCGGCTGATCTCGGCAAGGTGGAGGTTCATGGCGTCGGTATTAATCTCGGGCAGCACCAGCGCGGCGCCGATGCCGCGCGCCGGACAGACGGCGCCGAACAGATGATACCAAGGCTCGTTGATCAGGACTCGCGGGGCTTGCACGGCTCGGAGCGGTTTTGATTTAAGGCTGGGGAGCCGAGGAGTTCCGCCATGCCGATCGTTCTGCGAGCTGATTTCGACGCGGCGCAGCTGCGGCTTTGGGCGCGGCAGAGCGAGGATGCCGACCAGGTCCGTCGCTTGCTGGCCGTGGCCGCAATCTACGATGGGCGACCCGGACTGAGGCGGCGACCATCGGCGGCGTGACGCTGCAAGTGGTGCGCGATTGGGTGCTGCGGTTCAATGAGCGCGGCCCGGATGGGCCGATAGACCGCAAGGCGCCGGGCAAGCTGCCTCTCCTGAACAAGGCGCATCGGGCGGCATTGGCGGCGGTGATCGAGAGCGGGCCGATACCGGCCGCGCACAGCGTGGTTCGGTGGCGGATCATCGACCTCTGCCAGTGGATCTGGGACGAGTTCGCAGTCAGCGTGTCCAAGCAGACGCTCGGCCGCGAGCTGCGTGCGATGGGGTATCGCAAGCTATCCGCTCGACCGCGCCATCTGCCCAGGCCGCTCTCGCATGGCCGAGGCGCGGGCGAGGGCGCGGCGAAGCGGAACGCCGCGCCCATAGGCGCGATCGAGGCTTTGAAAAAAATCCTCGGCCACGCTGGCGGCGGTCGCGCACCAGCATGGCCTCGATCCCGGCGACGTAGAGGTCTGGTTCGGCGACGGTTGAGCTCCGCAGGAGATCAACCGGATCGGGCAGAAAAACAAGATCACGCGGCGCTGGGCCAAGCGAGGCACGCGGCCCAGCGCGCCGCGAGACCAGCGCACCGCGTCCACCTACATCTTCGGCGCCATCTGCCCCCGGGAGGGCAAGGCGGTCGGCCCGATCCTGCCCTGGTGCAACACCGAGGCGATGGACCTACATCTCGCGGCCATCTCGGCTGACGTCGCACCTGGCCGTCACGCCGTGCTGCTGGTCGACCAGGCCGGCTGGCACCTCTCAGCGCGGCTCGCCGTGCCGGACAACATCACCATCGTGCCGCTGCGGCGAAGTGCCCCGAGTTGAACCCGCAGGAAAATGTCTGGCAGTTCATGCGTGACAACTGGCTGTCGAACCGCGTGTTCGCATCCTACGATGCCATCGTCGATCACTGCTGCTTGGCGTGGAACAAGCTCGTCGACCAGCCCTGGCGCCTCATGTCGATCGGGCTACGAGATTGGGCAACAGGTTTCGCTCAGTGAGTCCTGGTATTAGCTGTTCGGCGCCGTCTGTCCTGCGCGCGGCATCGGCGCCGCGCTGGTGCTGCCCGAGATCAATACCGACGCCATGAACCTCCACCTTGCCGAGATCAGCCGCTGCGTCGCACCGGGCGCACATGCCGTCGTGACCCTCGATGGCGCTGGCTGGCACCCGCTCGGCGGCAGGCTGCAACTTCCCCACAACCTCAGTCTGCTATCGTTGCCGCGCTACTCGCCCGAACTCAATCCGGTCGAGAACATCTGGCAATTCCTCCGTCAGAACCATCTGGCGAACCGCGTCTTCGAAACCTACGACGCCATCGTGGACGCCTGTTGCGAGGCCTGCAACGCCTTTACCGCTGCCGCCGAGCGCATACGATCAATCACCGAGCAAAGCTGGGCAAAAGCGGTCATCACATAGGGCGGGTGGTATCAGGAGACCTGTGCGCGGATGGTTTGTTGCCGCTGATATCAGACGGATTTGGGCATGTAGCTGTGGCGTTTGGGCCTGCCCTGGAGCGCTTCTGGGTTACTGCCCGCGCGGCGGACAGAGTCCGAGCATGGTCACGCGGCCCGGGTGGCGAGCGTGCGCCAGCTCCGGCGCAGGTTGTAGGCCATGGCAGCGAGGCGGACCTGCAATCCGGCTTTCGCTAGGCCTAAAGCATGACCGGTTCCCTTCCGGTCACCGGCCTGCTTTAGCCAACTGTTCCAGCGAGTGATTGACGCTCCAGGCCGACTCGGCCTGAAACGATCACGCGCTAGCCAGCGCATTCGGCGCAGCCCGTAGCTGCGCTTCATCGTGCCGAACACCTTCTCGATCCGGGCCCGAACGCGCCGCACTTCCGCGTTGTGTGCCTGCAGCCGCGCGAGTGCCTCCGCGCCACCCCAGGTGCCCGTGTGCACAACCCGCGGCGTCCCGCCACGAGCCCGGATGACTGCCTCGGGCCGGCTCCCGGCATCGGCGCTGTCGCCATAGGTGTCGCCGGGTGCTTCCGGCAGCGTGGCATCGAGTTCTGCCGTGTCGTGCGCGACACTGGCGGACGGGAGCAAGGTTGCGTCCACCAGAGTTCCGGTCCGCACCATCAAGCCATACGCGTCAAGCTGACGGATCACCCGTTCGAACAGCACGCGGTCCAGTCCGCGGCGCACCAACTCGGCGCGGAAGCGGACGAAAGCGGTCCGCTCCGGTGTCGGCTCGTGGCTGGCGAAACCGCAGAACCGGCGAAAGCTCGCCCGATCAGCCAGCGCTTCGGCCAGGCGCACATCCGATAGGTCATGTCATGTCGCGAGCAGCAGCGCACGGAACAAGGCCAGTGGCGGCCAACCGGCCTCTCCTTTGGCCGACGCCGAGATGCCAGCGAGCACACGGTCCAGTTCCAGCCAATCGATCAGGCCCGCGATTTCGTCGAGCGATGTTCCGCCACGTGGCTGCGCACCGCTCAGTCCCAACTGATCCTGTCCGATCCGCCGCCGTGCCATCGCGCCACCCTGTCGCTCGCGACGGCAGAGAACCAGATCGTCTCGCGTCGGATCAAACCATCCCCGCACAGGTCTCATCAGCACGGCCGTGCCGCCTGTGGTTTCACAACAAAAACATTGAAAGTGCAGTTGGCGGCGTTTGCAGCTGCCTCGACTGCTTCGGCGGAAGCGCTGTTCAACACGAGCCGTAAGAACAGAACAGCTGACGCACAGAACGTCCAGCTTACCGACGCTGCAATCAGGAGCGTCGCATACCGCCCTTTGGATTGCCGCGCCTTGTTCCACCACCCCAAATTTGTGGACGAAATGTCCAATCGGACGGCGGCAATATGGGGCCATGACAATGTCTGCCTCTACGCCATGCCGTCAAAGACCGGCGAAGGCCCCGCCGCTTGGTGCCATTCGCTCCTCCCCGACTACCACGCGCGTTTCGCGGCGCTACCGGCGGCTACGCCTTCCCCCTCTACGACCGCCGCCCACTCTCGCATCCCGTCAACCTTGCGCCGCGCGTCCTCGAAGGCTTGCAGGGCCGCCCATGGTGTCCCGCCGGCACCCCAGGAGGTGTTCGACGTCATCCTCTGTCTCCTCTCCGCGCGCTCCTACACGCTTCGCGCCGCCGCCGATCTGGAGGGCGACTTTCCCCACGTCCCGTTCACGCGGGACCCCGCCGTGATGACCCGCGCGGCCGCGCTCGGTGCGCGCATCCGAGCCATCGAAACCTTCGCCGCGCGGCCCGAGCCCGCCTGCGACACCGCTCGCATCGCGACCGCGCCCGGGCCGATGACGGAACTCGCCGGCGACATCGAGCACGAGGCAGGTGCGATTGTTCTGGGCAGCGACGGTACCGCGCGCGTGGAGAACGTGCCGGTATCCGTATGGGATTTCGCCGTGTCCGGCTGTGCCCTGCTGCCGCGCTGGCTCAAGCACCGCAGGGGGCAGCGAGTGGATGCCGAGATGCTCGACGCAATCCGCGATCTCGTGGCCCGCATTGCACATCTATCGACGCTGATCGCCGGGGCGGATTCCATTCTCAGCGATGCACTTGAAGACCCGCTGACTCGCAGCGATTTTGGCCTCTGAGCGGTATCCGGCGGTTCAGATCGGCGCAGCTATTGTCTCGTCAACCGGCTCGCACGCGCGCATCCCGTCGGCGATCAGCGCGTAGGAGCGGCGGCGTGCGGCCGGGTCGTGGCAGGCGGTGAGGATCGCGATTTCCTCGATGCCGTTCCGCTGCGCGAGGCCGCGCAGCATCGCCGCCACCTGCTCGCCGGTGCCGACGATCGCGCGGGCGCGCTGGCGGTCCATCTTGGCGCGTTCGACGTCGGTCGGCACGAAGGCGACCGCCTCCTCCGGCGAGGGAAGCGGCGCGTAGATGCCGCGGTCGCGTCCCACGCGCCACGCCGCGCGCGAGGAATAGAGACGCTCGGCTTCCGCCTCGGTCTCCGCCGCGACTGCCCAGACGGTCAGCGCGGCATGCGGCGTGGGGTGGCGCGGGCTCGGCTTGTAGGTGTCGCGGTAGAGCGAGATCGCCTCCTCGGCGCCGCGTCCGTCGGTGATGAAATGCGCAAAGCAATAGGGAAGGCCGAAATGTGCGGCGACCTGCGCGCCGTAATCGGAACTGCCGAGCATCCAGATCTCGGGCTCGGTCGCGCCGCGCGGCTCGGCACGGATCACGCGGAACGGATGGTTGTCGGGCAGCGGTCGGTCGCCGATCCAGGCGAGCAGGTCGCGGACTTGCGACGGGAATAGATCGGCGGCGGTCGCGGCGTTCGGGTTGAGCGCATAGGCGGTGAGCCCGTCAGAGCCCGGTGCGCGGCCGAGGCCGAGATCGATGCGCCCGGGCGCGATCGCCTCCAGCACGCGGAACTGCTCGGCGACCTTCAGCGCCGAGTAGTGCGGCAGCATCACCCCGGCGCTGCCGACGCGAATGCGACAGGTGGTCGCGGCGATCGCGCTGATCAGGATTTCCGGGGCCGATCCGGCGATCGCCTCGGAATTGTGGTGCTCGGCCACCCAATAGCGGTGATAGCCGAGCGCCTCGCAATGGCGCGCCAGCTCCAGGCTCTCGCGGATCGACGCATCGGCCGGGCGCCCGGTCACGATGGCCGACTGGTCGAGCACGGAGAGGCGCAGCATCAGGCGGCGGCCGCTTCGAGCGGCGGATAGTCGGTGTAGCCCTCGGCGCCGCCCGCATACAATGTCGCCATGACCGGCTCGTTCAGCGGAGCGCCGAGCCTGAGCCGGCGCGGCAGGTCCGGATTGGCGAGGAACTTCAGTCCGAAGGCGATCGCATCCGCGTCGCCCGCTTCGAGCGCGCGCTCGGATGCCTCGACGCTGAACTTCTCGTTGGCGATGAAGACGCCGCCGAACGTGCGCTTGAGCGCCGGCCCGATGCTGTCCGCATCAACGCGCTCGCGCGCCATGATGAAGGCGATGCCACGACGGCCGAGCTCGCGCGCGACGTAGGAGAACGTGCCGAGCCGGTCGGAATCGCCCATCGAGTGCGAGTCGCCGCGCGGCGCAAGATGCATGCCGACGCGGCCGGCACTCCACACCGACAGCACGGCATCGGTCACTTCCAGCAGCAGCCGTGCGCGGTTTTCCACTGGCCCGCCATACTGGTCGGTGCGGTGGTTGCTCACATCCTGCAGGAACTGGTCGAGCAGGTAGCCATTGGCGCCGTGGATCTCGACGCCATCGAAGCCGGCGCGGCGCGCATTCTCGGCGCCCTTGCGGAACGCCTCGACGATGCCGGGAATCTCCGCGGTCTCGAGCGCGCGCGGCGTCACGAACGGGCGCTGCGGACGCACCAGGCTGACATGCCCGCCGGCCGCGATCGCGCTCGGCGCGACGGGAAGCTCGCCGTTCAGGAACATCGGGTCGGAGATGCGCCCGACATGCCAGAGCTGCAGGAACATGCGGCCGCCGGCCGCATGCACGCCCTCGGTGATCCGCTTCCAGCCTTCGACCTGCTCGTCGGACCAGATGCCGGGGGTGGCGGCATAGCCGACGCCCATCGGCGTCACCGAGGTTGCCTCGGAGATGATGAGCGCCGCCGAGGCGCGCTGGACGTAGTAGTCGCGCATCAGCCGCGTCGGCACGCGGCCGTCCGGCGTGGCGCGCGAGCGGGTCAGCGGCGCCATCAGGATGCGGTGCGGCAGGTCGAGGTCGCCGATGCGGATCGGGTCGAACAGCGTGGGCATGGGCGCGGCTCCTTCCGGGCGGCTTGCGGCGCACCCGCTTCCGGTTTCTGTTCGCGGCGAGATGGGAACGGAAGGCCACAGCACCAAGCCATGACCCAGCGCATCCCTGTCCTGACGCCGGAGGCACTCACGCCGGCGCAGCGTGAAGCCTATGACGCGATCGCGAGCGGGCCGCGCGGCCGCGTGCAGGGGCCGCTCAATGTCTGGCTCCACAGCCCGGAGCTCGCGCAGCACGCGCAGGCGCTCGGGGCATTCTGCCGCTATGCGACCAGCCTGCCGCCGCGCCTCTCGGAGCTCGCGATCCTCACCACCGCGGTGCATTGGCGCGCTGGCTTCGAGTGGTATGCGCACGCGCCGCTCGGGTTGCAGGCGGGCCTCGATCCGGCGGCGGTGGAGGGGCTGCGCACCGGCGGCTCGCCCGCATTCGCGCGCGACGACGAGCGCCTGGTGCACGCGCTGGCGACCGAGCTGCTGCGCACCCGCGACCTGTCGGCGGAGACCTACGCGAAGGCCGAGGCGATGCTCGGCCGCCAGGCGCTGGTCGAGCTGGTCGGCGTGCTCGGCTATTACCAGCTCATCTCGATGACGATCAAAGCCTTCGCCGTCGCGCTGCCGCCGGGGGAGCCCGATCCGTTCGGCTGATCAACGGCAGGTCATCGTCATCGAGCCGGCATTGCCGGACGAGGTCGCGGACCGCGTGCAGTTGCTGGTGTCGATGCTCGGCATCGTCGGCATGGTGATGGTCGGGAATCCGGTGCTGTCGCGCGAGGGCTCGGGTGACGGCCGGTTGGCGGCGGCGGCCGCTGTGGCGGCCTCGGTCGCCTTGCGCTGCGCATCGATGGCGTCCTGCATCTGCTGGTGGCGCCGGGCGGCGGCCTGCTGCTCGTCGCGCTTCTGCGCGGTGGCCATCATGCAGTTCGCAAACGAGTCGGTGCCCGGCGCGAACCCGTAGCCCATGCAGGTCTGCTGATCCATGGCGCGCTGCTCCTCCGGACTGACGCATCCGGTGAGCGCCAGACCCAGCAGCGCGCAGCCGATCACCGCCGCCTTGACCATGAAGCGGTTTGTCCCGTCAGTTGCAGGCATCGGGTTCGCCGACATGCAGCCCCTGGCAGACGCTGCGGTCCACCTTATCCTGCTCCTGGCGGACCATGTCGGACGGGGTTCTTGGCGGCGGCGGGGCGCGATCGGGGTCGTCCACCAGCGTGCCGATACCATGGCCGCCGACATACTGGCCGTTCGCGTCGTAATTCGGCCGACCGTTCCGATCCAGCGCGGGGGGCGGCATCGTGCTGCCCTGATAGGGCGCGGCGGCGACCGGCGGCGCGTAGCCCACCGGCCCGCAGCCGGCGAGGAGCGCGGCGACGGCCAAGCCGGCCAGGCAGGCCCGCACGGCTGAAAAGGTAATCATCCGGAACGTTCCTCTCGACGGACGGAAATACAGCACGCGCCGGTGATCCAGTCCAGCGCCTGGCCGGCCCCAACCGGAGTGGTTCACCTCCGGGCGGAGATCAGCACCATCATCGGCCGCTGCATCTCGTCGGCGAGCGCCGGGCGGCCCGCGATCTGCTCTGGCGTCGGGTGCCATTCCCGGACCTCGCGGATGGCGAAGCCGGCGGCGATCAGCGTGTTCAGCGTCGTCCCCAGCGTGCGGTGCTGCTTCACCACCCCTTCCGCCAGCCAATCCGTCCTGCGCGCGCCCTCGACGGCATAATGATCGACCGGCCAGGTCCTCTCGCCATCCTCGCGCGTGAGCCAGCCCGGGCGGGTCGAGGCCATGTAGATCGGGTGCTCGACGGTGAAGACGAAATGTGCTCCCGCGGCAAGCGCACGGAACACCGTGCGGACCAGCCGGCCAAAATCCTCGACATAGTGGAAGGCGAGCGAGCTGTAGGCGAGGTCGAAGCCGCTTTCGGGCAGGTCGAGGGTTTCGAGATCGGCGCGCGCATAGGTGATCGCGGGATCGGCGGTCTCGGCCCTGGCCCGCGCCAGCATGTTCTCGGAGAGATCGAGCGCGAGCACATGCGACGCCCCCTGCGTCCGCGCCCAGCGGGCGAACCAGCCGAACCCGCAGCCGAGATCGACCACGCGCCTGTCCCGGAGATCCGGGAGCATCGCCCGGATGGCGGGCCATTCCGGGGCGCCGTCGAGCCCGCGGACGGAGCGGTCGAGGCGGCTGTAGCCCGCGAAGAATTCGGGCGTGTCGTAGATGTTCTGCGCCATGGCGGTGGTGGTCGCCGGGAGCGGGTCAGCGCTGCGCGATCAGGAACAGGCGGCGGAACGGCAGCAGGGTGGTGCCGTCCGGCCGGCGCGGATAATGCGGCGCGAGGGCGTCGTCATAGGCTTCCAGGAACGCGTCGTGGTGCTCGCGCGGCAGCAGGTCGAGGAACGGCCGCAGGCTGCTGCCGAGCGCCCATTGCACGACCGCGTTCTCGCCCGAGAGCGCGTGCAGGTAGATCGTCTCCCACAGGTCGAGCGCGCGCACGCGGCGGCCGCAGCAGGTCCCAGTATTCGCTCCGGCCGCAGGATATCGGGCGCGGCGCCGGCGCCGCGCGAGCGTGCCGGCCCAGGGTCCCTTGGCGGCGATCTCGAGCTGCAGCCGGCGCAGCGGTTCGGCGTGCATGTTCGGCATCTGCACCGCGAGCCAGCCGCCCTGTGCCAGCTGCGTCGAGCAGGCGCGGGAACAGCGTCGCGTGATCGCCGACCCAGTGCAGCGCGGCGTTCGAATAGAGCACGTCCACCGGGCGCTCGGTGCCGACCAGGTGGCGAAATCGGCCTGCTCGAAGCGGATGCCCGGCGCGTTCTGCCGCGCCCGTTCGAGCATCGGCCCGGAGGCGTCGACGCCGAGCAGCATCCGCCTCCGGCCAGCGCTCCTGCAGGACCCGCGTCACGTTGCCCGGCCCCGCAGCCGAGATCGACGACGGCACCGGGCCGTTCCGCGGCGGACGTGCGCGAGCAGGTCGAGCGCCGGGCCGCAGCCGCTCCCCGGCATAATGCAGGTACTGCGCCGGGTCCCAGCTCGCGCGGGCCGGCGCGCTCATCACGGGCGGCCTGCGCCCGCGCCTGGTCGAAATTGCGCTTGATCAGCACGAACACGCAGGCGACCGCGATCACGAACACCAGGAGCCCGACATCGTACACGGTCGTATCGACGCGTGTGCGCGGCGAAGTTCAGCGCAATCACGCCGATGATGACGGCGACGGCCATCGCCACCCAGTTGCGTAGCTCCACGTGCCGCTCCTTTCCCGTTTCGCCGTGTTTACGGCCCGCCCGGAGGCGGCGCAACCGAGCCCGCCTGGTTCTGCGGGCGCGACGCGTCGAGGATGGCAGAAGCCCGCTCGATCGCGCCGACCACGATCGCGGCGTTCTTCTGCAGCACCGGATCGGCGGCGAGCGTCAGGCGATCCACCGCGAGCAGGGCCGGGGAGAGCGCGCCGCGGACATCGTGGCGCAGCCGCGACATCGCGCGCTCGAGTGCGATCGCCCGCTCCGCCGCCGCCGCGGCCGCCCGGCGATGCCGTCGCCCCGCCAGATGGCCGATGCCGACGCCGATCACGAGCGCGACGACGGCAAGCGCGAGGGCGCCGGCCGGCGACATCAGGCGGCGAGGACCGGGGCGTCACACCCATGCATTGCAAGAAATTTTCACCAGCGGGCGCCAAGCGCAACCGGCTGTAGCAGCTTGCGACGCGCAGTTCACGCCCCCGGCGGAGCCCGGATCAGGCGATCGCGCGCTCGTTATGGCGCATCCGCGCGCGCTGGCGCACGAGCGCGAGCACGGCGCGGCAGATCGGCGTCGGCGCCTCGGTCCACTCGCCGAGCTCGACCACCGCGCCGAGCAGCGCGTCGATCTCCAGCGGCCGGCCCCGTTCGAGGTCCTGCAGCATCGACGTCCTGTGATGGCCGACCTCGGCCCCGCCCTCGATGCGCTTGTCGATGCCGATCGCGAACCGCACGCCGAGCCGCTCGCCGACCGCCTGTCCCTCCTGCATCATCGCCCGGATCACCGCGCGCGTCTCGGCGTCGCCGATCAGCACGTCGAGCGTCGCGGTGGTGAGTGCCGAGAGCGGGTTGAACGCCATGTTCCCCCACAGCTTCACCCACATCTCGTCGCGGATGCGCGGCCGCACCGGCGCCTTCAGCCCGGCCGCGATCAGCAGCTCCGACAGCCGCGCACGCCCGCGCGCTCCGGCTGCCATCCGGCTCGCCGAGGCTGAACCGGTCGCCATAGGTGTGATGCACATGACCGGGCTCCACGATCTCGGCCGCCGGATAGATGATGCAGCCGAGCGTCTGCGCCGGCGGCAGCGCCTCCCACAGCGCGCCATGCGGGTCGACCGCATGCACGCGCCGGTCGGTGAACGGTGCCGGCAGGCCGTAGGTGTACCACCACGGAATGCCGTTCACCCCGGCGACGATCGTCGTTGCCGGCCCGATCAGCGGCCGGAGCTGCGGCAGCGCCGGCTCCAGCGAATGCGCTTTCAGCGTGAGGAACAGGTAATCCTGCGGCCCCAGCGCGCCGGATCGGAGACCACGCGCGGCCGCGCGACCGAAACCGCCTCGCCCGACCGCAACCGCAGCCCGCCGGCCTCCACCGCCTCGCGATGCGGCCCGCGGGCGACGATCGAGACGGGCATCCCGACCGCCTCCAGTCGCGCCGCCAGCAAGCCCCCGATCGCCCCGGCGCCGAAGACGCAGATGGACGGCGCAGGCACGGAGACGCTCAGGCCGCCAGCCCGAGCTTCTGGGCCAGGCCGATGCGCTGCAGCTTGCCGGTGGCGCCCTTGGGGATTTCGTTCGAGGAACAGAATCTTGCGCGGCACCTTGAAGGCGGCGAGGTGCTCGGCGGCGAAGCTGCGGATGTCCTGCTCGGTCGCCTGCTGGCCCTCGCGCAGCACGATGGCGGCGGCGACCTCCTCGCCGAGCACGTCGTGCGGCATGGCGAAGGTGACGCACTGGCCGACGGCCGGATGGTCCATCAGCACGGTATCGACCTCGATCGGGCTGATCTTCTCGCCGCCGCGGTTGATGAGCTCCTTGAGCCGGCCGGTGAGGCTCAGATACCCCTCGCCGTCGATCCGTGCCCTGGTCGCCGGTGCGGAACCAGCCGGCGGTGAAGGCGCGGGCATTGGCGTCCGGGTTGTTGTCGTAGCCGGCGGTGACGTTGGGGCCGCGGATCACCACCTCGCCGATCGCGCCGGGCGGCAGGAGGCTGCCGTCCTCGTCCATGATGGCGATCTCCGGGCCCGGCGGCGAGCCCGACCGAGCCGGGCTTGCGCGCGCGCGGCGGCAGCGGGTTGGAGGCCATCTGGTGCGCCGCCTCGGTCATGCCGTAGGCCTCGATCACCGGCGCGCCGAACACGCGCTCGAGCTCCTCCATCACCTGCGGCGGCAGCGACGAGGAGGAGGAGCGGATGAAGCGGAGCCCGGCGGCGCGGGCGACCTCCAGATGGTGGCGCGCCCGCATCAGGATCGCCTGGTGCATGGTCGGCACGGCGGTGTACCAGGTCGGGCGGCACCGCTTCGAGCCATTCGAAGAACCTGAACGCGTTGAAGCCCGGCGTGCAGCTCACCGCGGCGCCGGCGGCGAGCGAGCTGGTCACCGCGGCGATCAGGCCGTGGATGTGGAACAGCGGCATGATGTTGAGGCAGACATCGCCCGGCGCGAGCGCAAGCGTGCCGCCGATGTGGCGGGCGGAGGCGGCGAGATTGGCGTTGGTGAGCGGCACGATCTTCGGCCGCGCGGTGGTGCCGGAGGTGTGCAGCACGAGCGCGACGTCGCCGGCTTCGGCCGGGCCGCCGCCGGCGGTCGCGGCCGGGCAGGCGCGCGACGGTCCGAGGCGGAAGCAGCCCGGCCGGGCCGCTCGTCTCGGGATGCAGCTCGATCACCGGAATGCCGAGCCCGGCCGCGACCGCGCGGGCCGGGGTCTCGAAGCCGGCCTGCACGATCACGCGCCTTGGGCCTGAGATCGGAGAGGTAGAAGTGAACTCGTCGGCCTTGTAGGCGGGATTGAGCGGCGCGGCGGTGGCGGCGGCGGCGATCGCGAGGAAGATCGTGGCCGCCTCCGGCCCGTTCGGCTAGCACGATGGCGACGCGGTCGTTCCGCCCGATGCCGATGCCGTTGAGCGCGGCGATCGGGTGTCGTCCGCGAGGCGGCGCAGGCGCGGCGCGGTCGAGCCAGTCGCGTCCGGGCGCGCCGATCGCGCGGGCCCCGTCCTCGCCCGCCGCCAGGATCTCCCATACGGATTGCGCCATGCGTGTTCCTCCCGCAGTGCTCGGCATTGACGCCCGCCCTTATGGCGCGGGCGGCGGGGCCTCACAACTCGGGCTGGCATCGCCTCTCACCGTCGGCGACGTCGAGCAGGCGCTCGATCACCTCGGGGTCCTGCGCGCCGGCGATCGCGTGCTGGCCGGCGACGACGAAGCAGGGCACGCCGTTGATGCCGAGCCGGTGGGCGCGGAGGTTCTCGCCGTGGACGGTGTCGGTCTCCTCCTCGGTGCGGAGGAAGGCGAGCGCCGCGCGCGGATCGAGCCCGCAGCTGGCCGCGCACGGCGGCGAGCACCGCGGGATCGCCGATATCGCGCCCATCGGCGAAATGCGCGGCGAACAGCGCCTCGACCGACCGAGCGGGCGAGGCCGAAGCGCGCCGCCCAGCGCACCAGGCGGTGGGCGTCGACGCTGCTCGGCGTGCGGCGGATGCGGTCGAAGCGGAACGGCACGCCCTCGGCGCGGCCGAGCTCGGTGATGGAGGCGTAGAGGCGCTTCGCGCGGTCCTCGCCGCCGAACTTGCGGATCACGTAATCGACGCGCGACATGCCGCTGCGCGGCATGTCGGGATTGAGCAGGAAGGGGCGCCAGACCAGGTCGACCAGCAGGTCGGGGCGGCGGCGCAGCGTGCGGAACAGGCGGCCGACGCCGAGATAGCACCAGGGGCAGACCAGATCGTGCACGACCTCGATGGCGAGGCGGGCCTTTGGCGGGGCAAGGACGTTCACCCCGCCATCATAGGCCGTTTCGCAGTGGTCCGGGAGTGGTTTCCGATCAGCCGCGAGGCTGATCGGGTGAAGGTGCTTCGTTGGTCGGCGCCGGCGGATGATTCCGGCGATCGGCCATGAACTGGTCGAACTCGGCCTTGTCCTTGGCGAAGCGGAGCCGGTCGAGGAAGGCGGCGAACTCGCGCTGCTCCTCTTCGAGGCGCCGCAGCGTCTGCTCGCGGTAATCGTCGAAGGCGCGGTTGCCGCTCGACGATGTCGCGGCGCCGCCGCAGCGGCCCTTCCAGCCACCGGCCCACGGCCCCCACCACGGCACGCCGCCGTTCGCGCCGCCTTGCTGGTAGGCGCCGGGCGCCACCGCAGGCCCACCGCATCCGCTTGGTGTAGACGGCGAGGATCAGCATCGCGAGCCCGACCGGCCACCAGATCAGGAAGCCGGTGATGGTCGCGATGATGAGCAGCGGCCGCGACATCGCCCACCACGGCACCCAGGCGCCGTGCTGCCATCCGCCCTGCCCGTTGCCGCCGCCCTGGCCGTTCCAGCCGGAACCGGCGCCCCAGGGCGACTGTCCCCAGGCCTGTCCCGTGCCCGGATTGCCCCAAGCGCCCTGATTGGTCGCCCCAGACATCGTTGTGCTCCTGATGTGAATGTAAGGCACATTTACATCCTGGTGCCGGGCGCCGCGCCGGTCAAGGGAGATGCGACAAATATCGCCGCCTTCGCCTCCGGCAGGTCGGCCGCGGCCCCGAATAAAGCCGGCGAACGCTCGGTCTCCCCGGCAACCATGCCCGGAGGAACACATGACCCCGCTGTTCTCGTCCCGTCCGGTCCAGCGCGCCGCCGATCTGCTCGCCGGCGTGGCTTGCCCTCGCGCGCGGGAGCGCTCGAGCGCGCTCTCCCGCATTCGCCTCGCGGATCAGCTGAGCGGAAGTCCGCTATGGCATGCAATGCCGTCGCCGGAAGAGACCGCATCCGGGCGCGCATTGCCGTACCGCGCGCATCGCGGCCGGGACGGCCGGGAGTGATGCGCATGCCCCGGACCCGATTGTCGGCCGCGCTGGTCGTGGCGATGACGTTCCTCGCCAGCGCTCCGGGACGCGCGGAGGACGTTGTCGCCCACGAGCTCGCCGCGGTCGTCAGCATCTCCGTCCTCCGCGCCACACCCTCTCCCGCGACGGACCAGGGGCCAACCATGACGAGCGCCGCGCCATCGGATACCGGGTCCGGCAAGCCGGCCGCGGCCGGTGGATCGCGCGGCACGCGCATCATCGGGTCCGGCTTCATCATCGACGCGGGCGGGACCATCGTCACCAACCAGCACGTCATCGCGGATGCGCGGGACATCCTGGTCATGCTGCATGACAACACTTTGCTGCGGGCGACCGTCGTCGCGGCATCGAAGCGCGCCGACATCGCGCTCATCAAGGTGACCGCGGACGGGCCGCTCCCCGTCGTGCGCTTCGGCGACAGCGATGCGGTCAAGGTGGCCGACCCGGTGCTCGCCGTCGGCAATCCGCTCGGGCTCGGCGGATCGGTGACGCGCGGCATCGTGAGCGCGCTCGACCGCGACATCAGCGAGACGCCGTATGACGATTTCATCCAGACGGATGCGGCGATCAATCACGGCAATTCCGGCGGCCCGCTGTTCAACGCGGGCGGCGAGGTGATCGGCGTGAACACGGTGATCGTCACGCCCGGCGCGACCAGCGGCTCCATCGGCCTCGGCTTCGCGATTCCCTCGAACGACGTGAGATTTGTCGCCGCGGCGCTGCAACGGCCCGGCGGATTGCGGACCGGCACGCTCGACTTCGTCGTCCAGCAGGTGACGCCCGAGATGGCCGATGCGCTCGACCTGAAGAAGGCCGAGGGCGTCATCGTCGGCGGCACCAGGGAAGGCGGCGCCGCGAGCCGATGCGGCATCGTTGCCGGCGACATCGTGCTGCGCTACGGCGGGATGGTGGTGACAAACGTGCGGGCGCTCGCGCGCGCGATCGCCCGCACCCCGCCGGGAGCGAAGGTCGACCTGCTGATCTGGCGCAACGAGGAGCCGCTCGTGGTGACTGCCACGGTCGAGGCGCTGCCGCGGGAAGCGGAGAGCGCGTCCGCCGCCGCCTCTCCGGGGCCCGCCGATCCCGGCTGGCAGCTGGCACCGGCGCGCGCGCCGCGCAGCGATGGGCAGCAGCCGGATGAGGCCGGCGTGGTGGTCACCCGGGTGGAACCGGGCGGCGCCGCGGACGCGGCGGGGATCGGCACCGGCGACGTCGTGCTGCGAATCCAGCGGGAGAAGGTCGATGACGCGCCGGACGTGGCGCGGGTGATCGCGGCGGCGCGCCGCGAGCAGCGCCATTACGTGATGGTACTGCTGCGGAACCGGGACGGCCTGCGCTGGCTCGCCGTGAGCATTGAGTAGGCGCGAGAGCGTGATCCACGCCTTGGGCCGACTCCGAATCGGGCGATCACGCGCTTAGCCTCCGATCGCCCTGACTGGAATCAGTCAGGGCGTGAATCGGCAGGCCAAAGATACGGAGACCCGAATCGCCCTGACCACACTCAGAGCGATTCGGGTCTAAGAGCCCATTTCAAAACCTTCCCTCGAGAGCTCGGAGGCAGATCAGGGAGCAACCGAGCGAGGTGAGGGCGTAGTGGATGTCGGAGCGGCGTTCGTAGCGGATTGTCAGGCGACGGAACTTGTTGAGCCAGGCGAAGCTGCGCTCGATGACCCAGCGGTAGCGGCCGAGCTTCTCGGCGCTTTCGATGCCGCGTCTGGCGATCCGTGGCACGATGTTTCTGCGCCGGCAGGCATCACGGCAGCGGCGGTGATCGTAGGCTTTGTCGGCGTGCAGCTTGTCGGGCCGTTGCCTGGGACCTCCCGGTTTGCCGCCGATGGCGGGAATTGCATCGATCAGCGCTTCGAACGGCACGCTGTCGTGGACGTTGGCGCCGGTCAGCAGAACGGCCAGCGGGATACCCTGCCGATCCGTCGCGAGATGGCGTTTCGTGCCGGGCCGCCCGCGATCCGTGGGGTTCGGACCCGTGGCGTCGCCCCCTTTTTTGCCGCGATGGATGATCCATCGACGCAGGCCCGGCTCCAGTCGATCCGATCCGCGTCCCGCAATCGGCGCAGCAACTCCCGGTGCAGCCGATCCCAGACGCCGGCGGCCTGCCAGTCACGCAATCGCCGCCAGCACGTGACGCCGGAACCGCAGCCAAGCTCCATGGGCAGCATGGCCCATGGAATGCCGGAGCGCAGCACAAAGAGAATGCCCGTCAGCGCCGCTCGGGCTGGGACCGGTGGACGTCCACCCTGTCGCCGCATCGGCGCCGGTGGAAACAGCGGTTCGATGATCGCCCACAGCGAATCCGATATCAGAGGAGAGGCCATCCCCTCTCATGAATCCCCTTACCCGCGTCGTACAAGAGTTTTGAAACGGGCTCTAACATTACAGTTGCGCTGAGGGTCGTTCTCTGAATCGATGCGGAACCATGACTCGATTCGGAGATCGTGGTGTCGGGTGCATCGATCGAGAGGACGTTGGAGCTTTGGGCGTCTGCACTGCGCGAGGTCAAGGCGCGGATGCGGCCGCTGTTCAAGCAGGAGCGCATGGCCGTCTCCGCCGGGCTGTTCCTGGATGGGCTGCTCGGGTCTAAAGCATGACCGGTTCCCTTCCGGTCACCGGCCTGCTTTAGCGAATTGTTCGAGCGAGTGATTCAGGTTTCAGGCCGACTCGGCCTGAAACGATCACGCGCTAGAGCAACATCCGATCAGGTGGAGTCACCTGATCGGATAAAGTTGCTCGCCAGCAAGCAAGGCTGGAGCCGTTTCCGATCCACTTCGATCGGAAGCGGCTCTAAAGCATGACCGGTTCCCTTCCGGTCACCGGCCTGCTTTAGCGAGTTGTTCGAGCGAGTGATTCACGTTTCACGCCAACTCGGCCTGAAACGATCACGCGCTAGCGGCCGCCGGCCAGGCCGAGGCTCTGCAGGTAGATCAGCACGCCGGCCTCCAGCAGCTCCTCGGGCGCCATCGGCAGCCGGTGCAGACTCTTGCCACGGCAGAACAGCGAGGCGATGCCGTGCGCCATCGACCACACATGCAGCGCGACCATCAGCGCCGGCGGGCGGGTGGGCTTCGGCACCGCGGCGGTGATCGTCTCCGCCGCCTCGCGCAGCACGCCGAAGGCGCGCTCGCCGGCGGTCAGCAGCGCGGGATGGGCGTCGGCGTCGATCGCCGCCTCGAACATCGCGGCATAATAGGCGGGCTCGACGCGGGCGAAACGGAGGTAGGCGCGGCCGAGCGCCTCGAAATTGCGGATCGGGTCGGGACTGGCCGCCGTTCCAGGCCCGCGCGAGCTCGGAAGCGAGCTGCTCGAAGCCGCGCAGCGCGATCTCGGCGAGCAGCGCCTCGGCGTCGCGGAAATGCCGGTACGGCGCGGCGGGGCTGACCCCGGCGCGGCGCGCCGCCTCCGCGATGGTGAAGCCGCCCGGCCCGATCTCGCCGATCAGCGCCCGTGCCGCCTCGACCAGCGCCTCGCGCAGGTTGCCGTGATGGTAGCCGCGCCGCTGTCCGGACCAGCTCATGCTTCGGAATAGCCGATGTGACGGCCGTTTACATCAGGCTCGTCAGCCCTCCTCCCCATAGGCCGAGATCACCGGGTCGAGCCGGAATTCCTCCACCAGGAAATCGATCACCGCCCGCGTGCGCGGGGCGAGGTGGCGGCGGGAGGGATAGACGGTATGCAGCGCGGTGCGGGGTGGCTGCCAGCTCTGCAGGATGGCGCGGGCGCGGCCATCCTGCAGCCCGTCGGCGATCACCCAGGCCGGCATCACCGCGATGCCGAGATCGGTGAGCACCGCCTCCCGCGCCGCTTCCAGGCTGTCGGTCTGGAAGCGGCCGTGCACCGGGACGGCGATCGGCCCGTCGCCGCCGTGAACCGCCACTCGCGCGGATGCGCATGCGGTCGAAGAGGACGCAGTCATGGCCGCCGAGCTCCTCGGGATGGGTCGGCTCCCCGCGCGCGGCGAGATACTGCGCGGAGGCGACGGTGACCTGGGTGATCGAGCCCACGCGCCGCGCCACCAGCGAGGAATCGGTCACCTCGCCGAAGCGCAGCGCGAGGTCGAGCCCCTGCTCGATCAGGTCCGCGCGGCTGTCGGAGAGCGCCAGGTCCACCGCGAGAAGTGGAAAACGCGCCAGCAGCCGCCCCATGCGCGGCGCGAGATGCAGCCGGCCGAAAGTGACGGTGGCGCCGATCCGGACCAGGCCGGAGGGCTCCCCGCGCCGGCGCCCGACCGCGGCGACCGATTCCTCCGCCGCTTGCAGCACCCGGCGCGCATGCTCGACCAGGTCCCGCCCGTCCTCGGTGAGGGTGAGGCGGCGGGTGGTGCGCTGGATCAGGCGGGTCTCGAGAAAATCCTCGAGCGCCGCGACCTGGCGCGACACCGCCGGCTGCGTCGTCCCCATCTCGCGCGCAACGGCGGAGAAGGAGCCGGATTCGGCCACCCGGACGAAAGCGCGGTAGGCGGCGAGCAGATCCACGTCGGTCCCATATCCCGGTGCATGAATGATAATCGGCCGGGAGAGATTGTCTGGCCGCGCCATCTCGACAATCTCCCAGGAAACGGGAAGCTGCCCCGTGCGTCGCACATGCAGGGCGCGCCGGAACAGAAGCGGCTCCCGGCAGGGAGCAGGACAATGCCGAAAACGCTGCGTGAGCGTCTGGATGCGTTCAGGTCGGGGCTGATCGACCGGGTCACACCCGAGAAACGGCGGCTGCTCGCCGCCGCCGAGGCGGAGCTGCTGGCGCGCGACTGGCGCGAGGGCGCGCCCAAGGAGGGCGAGACCGCGCCCGACTTCACCCTGGCCGACCAGTGCGGCGAGCCGGTGCGCCTCGTCGACCGGCTCCGGCGCGGGCCGGTGGCGGTGCTGTTCTTCCGCGGCGGTTGGTGCCCGTTCTGCAGCCTGACGCTGCGTGCCTGGCAGGAAGTGCTGCCCGGCGCTGCGCCGGGAGGGCGGCCAGGTGCTCGCAATCTCGCCGCAGCCGCCGACGCGCTGTGCCGCGACCGCCGACCGCGACATGCTGGATTTCCGCGTGCTCTCCGACCCCGGCAACCGCGTCGCCACCGCTCTACGGCGTCCGCAACGAGATCCCGGAGGGGCTGCGGCCGTTCTACCAGAAGCTCGGCCATGACCTGCCGGCCATCAACGGCACCGGCGACTGGGGCGTGCCGATCCCCGCGACGTTCCTGATCCGCCCCGACGGCGTGATCGCCCGCGCCCATTACGGCCCGCTGCTGCATCAGCGGCTGGAACCCTCCGAGGCGGTTTCCGTCTTCCGCGACGCTCGGCCACCCAGTGGCCTGATGCGGGCGGGGCGCGGGGCCAAGGTCGCGCGCGGGTTGCTTCTGCTCGCGGCGGCGAAGCCCGCATTGGCCGACCCGATCAGGCTGCTGCCGCCGCTCTCCCCGGCCTGCATCTCCTCGCCATTCGGGTGGCGGCGCGCGCTCGGGCCGCTGTCGCCGGCCGGGATGCACAACGGGGTCGACATCGCTGCCGCGCCGGGCACGCTGGTGCGCGCCGCCGCCGCCGGGCGCGTGGTGCGGATCGAGCGCATGGGCATCGGCGGGCTGCAGGTGATCCTGCAGCATCAGGGGTTCATCACGCTCTACGCCCATCTCGGCACGCTGGTGCCGCCGATCGCCGAAGGTGCGCGCAGCATCGCCGCGGGCGAGAAGATCGGCTTCGTCGGCCGCAGCGGGCTCAGCTACGGCGTGCATCTCTTCTTCGAGGTGAAGGTGGACGGCAAGCCCGTCGATCCGGCAGGATTCCTGTCACTGCCGCATTGCTGAGAGGTCGCCCATGCGCGCGTTGTTGGTGCTTGCCGTGCTCGCGCTGTCGGCGCTCGCGAGCGCACACGCCGCCGATCCCGATGCGCTCTGGAAGATCGTGCACGGACAATGCGTGCCGGACCAGCAGGCGAACGGGAAGGCGGCGCCGTGTGCCGAGGTCGATCTGTGGAACGGCGCGGCGCGCGGCACCGCGGTGCTGAAGGACCTTGTCGGCACCACGCAGTTCCTGCTGATCCCGACCGCGCGGATCACCGGCGTCGAGGCGCCGGAACTGCTCGCACCCGACGCGCCGAATTTCTTCGCCGCCGCCTGGGACGCGCGCCGCTTCACCGCGCAGCACGCGAAGCACGCGCTCGCGCGCGACGAGATCGGGCTCGCGATCAACTCCGAGCACGGCCGCACGCAGGACCAGCTGCACATCCACATCGATTGCCTGCATCCGGAAGTGGTGACCGCCTTGCGCGCGCACGCGGCGGCGCTCGGCGACAGCTGGGCGCCGTTCCCCGAGCCGCTTGAAGGCCGCACCTACCAGGCGATGCGCGTGCGCGAGCCCGACCCGCTGGCGATCGACCCGTTCTATCTGCTCGCCACGGGCATTCCGGGCGCCGGCGCCGACATGGGGGACTGGACGCTGGCGCTCGTCGGCGCGCATTTCACCGACGGCGACGGCTTCGTCCTGCTCGCCGACCACGCCGATCCCGCAACGTCCAATCCCGGCGCCGCAGAGGAGTTGGAGGATCATGCCTGCGCAATCGCGAAAGCCCCGTCCTGAACCGATGCAATCGGTTGACAACGTCGGCGCCTGTCATTCGGCAGCGGCGTTGATCACCTCGACCCCGTTCTGGCTGAAATAGGCAAGCCCAGGCCCAAGCATCGCCATGCCGTCGGCGATGCCCATATCGTGCGGCATCGCTTCGGCGGCCTGTTTGAGCCAGGCCGCCGGGAAGATCTGGTTCCATTGCGCCTTCAGCTGCGCCGGTGTCGTGATCGAGATTTGCTTCCCGGGCGCGACATTGACCCGCAGGGGAAAATCGACGTAACGCGCCGCGGCATCCCGATCCCCTGCCAGCACGGCCCGATAGAATCGCTGAGGCTTGGCCTCGAACGCGGCATCGCTTTCGGACGTGATGTCATGATACCATCGGGCCGAAGCTGGACCACTGCCGCCGCCGCCGTTCAGCGCGACCGGGAAGTTCCTTCCGCTCCCGGTCCATGTTCCCACCATTCCGACGCTGTTCTCGAACGTCAACGTCTGCCGCCCCTCGCTGCCGTTTCCCTTGAAGGCCAGCGAGAAGATGCCGCCGCCGGGCTCCTGCAGCCGGACCTCGGACGCGGCGACGGAGCCGCTCAGCGGAATGTCGGTGAGATGGCTCGCATAGAAATAGTGGCTTGGCGGCAGGACCTTTGCGCCCTCGACCACGAGTGTCATGCCGATCCGCGCCGGCCCGAGCGTTCCGGTGTAGCTAGCCGTCACGACATCCGCCGCGTGCTGCGCGTACGCGGCGCCCGACAGAAGCAAGGCCGACGTCAGAACGATCCAGGTCGCGCGCACATGGGTTCTCCGCCGGAAGGTCCCGCATGATTGCGCGCCGGATTCCGCGGCGCAACGAGGACGGGCCATCAACTTTTTCGTTACTGGTTGACAACGGGATTGCCAGCGCGCCCCATCCCGCGAACGCAGGCGACACGCATTTCGAAACAGTCCCTATGGAAAGGCGCCATGACAAGGGCTCACCTTCCTTTTGCTTTCGCACTGACGTTGTCGGGAGCGGTCGGCGCACACGCCGCGAGTGTGGATGCGGTGGCCGTGTTCAACGCCAAGACCGGCGGCGCGCGGCCATCCTCGGCGCCGGCCTTCGGAGCCAACGGCCTGCTCTACGGGACGACGATCTCGGATGATCAGGCGGGACACGGCGTCATCTATCGTCTCGACCCGTCGAGCGGCGCCCTCACGACGCTCTACACCTTCCAGGGCGGCAATGACGGCGCCACGCCAGGCCCGGTGATCTTTTTCAAAGGCAACCTGTATGGGACCACGTCATACGGGGGACAATACGGATACGGGACAGCGTACCGGGCCAACCCGACGTCGGGGAAACTCACCGTGCTGCACCAGTTCACTGACAGCGACGACGGTGCACGACCGATGGGCAAGTTGCTCGCGACGGTCTCCGGCATTCTCTACGGAACAACGTTCGCCGGAGGATCGGACGGCGGCGGGATCGTATTCAGCCTGAACCCGCAAACCGACGAATTTCAGACCATCCACAGCTTCGGGCCGAACGAAGGGGCATTCCCCGCCGCCGGGCTCGCGGCGGATGCACAAGGCGTGCTGTACGGGACGACATCGGAAGGCGGGACGAACGGCTTCAATACGGGTACCGTGTTCAAGGTTGATCCTTCCACCGGCGCGTTCTCGACCTTGTGCGCGTTCGTTCCCAGCGAACCTTATGGCATCAGTCCTTACAGTACTCCGGCGCTCGACCTGCAGCACGGCCTGCTCTTTGGCACGAATACCGGTGGCGGAACCAACAACCACGGCACGGTCTTCAAGCTCAACCTCGCGACAGAGAAAGTCACGACTCTGCATGCGTTTCAGAATACGTCGGACGGCACCGGACCGTGGGGGAGCGTGTCGCTGCGGAAGGGCACGTTGTACGGGGTGACCATCAGCGGCGGCTCGGTCAGTGGCGGTGGCGGTGAGGTCTACAGCATCAAGGAGAGCGGCACGGGTTTCACGCCGCTGGCAACGCTTGATACAGAGACCGGATATGCGACCAAGTCCGATCTGATTTTCGATACTTCCGGCCGCCTCTACGGAGCGGCGCCGTATGGGGGCCTGCCCGCCGGGGTGGGTACCGTGTTCGAGGTAATTCCCTGATTTAAAGGAACGACACCGGGTCCACATCCACTTCGACCCGCACGCTGCGCGGGATCGGGACCTTGCCAAGCCATTCGCGCAGGATCGGCTGCACGGCGATGTCGCGGCGGGTCTTCAGCAGCAGGCGGCGGCGGTGGCGGCCGCGCAGGATGGCGAGCGGGGCCGGCGCCGGGCCGAGCACCAGCACCCCGGGACCGTGCGGGGCCGCGCGGCCGAGGGCCCGGGCCGCTTCGTCGGCGGCGTCGGCGGCGTCGGCGCTGACGATCAGGGCGGCGAGCCGGCCATAGGGCGGCCAATTGCCGGGGCGGCGGTCGGCGGCCTCGCGCGCCATGAAGGCGGCGAGATCGCCGGCGACCAGGGCCTGCATCACCGGATGCTCCGGGGAGAAGGTCTGCAGCAGCACGCGGCCCGGCGCCTCGGCGCGGCCGGCCCGGCCGGCAACCTGATGCAGGAGCTGCACCGTGCGTTCGGCGGCGCGCAGGTCGCCGCCGGCGAGGCCGAGATCGGCGTCCACCACGCCGACCAGCGTCAGATGCGGGAAGTGCCAGCCCTTGGCGACGATCTGCGTGCCGATGACGAGATCGACCTCGCGCGCCGCGATCGCCTGCGCGGCGGCGGCGGCGGCGTGCGGGCCGGGGATGGTGTCGCTCGCCATCACCAGGCGGCGGGCCTCGGGAAAGAGCTGCGCGGCTTCCTCGGTGATGCGCTCCACCCCGGGCCCGACCGGCGTCAGGCTGTGCGACGGCGCCGCAACTCGGGCAGGTCGGCGGGATCGGCTCGGCATGGCCGCAATGGTGGCACTGGAGCTGCCGGCGCACGCGGTGCTCGACCAGCCAGGCGGTGCAGTTCGGGCACTGCATCCGATGCCCGCAGGCGCGGCATAGCGTGAGCGGCGCGTAGCCGCGGCGATTGAGGAACAGCATCGCCTGCTCGCCGCGCGCCAGCGTCTCCCCGATCGCCGCGATCAGCGGCGGGGACAGGAAGCGGCCGCGCTCGGGCGGCGTCTGGCGCAGATCGATCGTCTCGATCGCCGGCAGACGCGCGCCGCCGTGGCGGGCGGACAGCGTGAGGCGCGTGTAGCGGCCGGCCTCGACATTGGCGAGCGTCTCGAGGCTGGGCGTCGCCGAGACCAGCACCGCGGGCGCTTCGGCGAAGCGGGCGCGCACCACGGCCATGTCGCGCGCGTGATAGACGACGCCGTCCTCCTGCTTGAACGCGGTCTCGTGCTCCTCGTCCACCACCACCAGGCCGAGATCGGGGAACGGCAGGAACAGCGCCGAGCGGGCGCCGACCACGACCGGCGCCTCGCCCGCCGCCACCGCGCGCCAGGTGACGCGGCGCGTGCGCGAGGTGAGGTCGGAATGCCAGACCGCCGGCGCCACGCCGAAGCGCCGCTCGAAGCGCTCGAGCCACTGCGAGGAGAGCGCGATCTCCGGCAGCAGCACGAGCGCCTGGCGGTTGCGGCGCAGGCACTCGGCGACGGCTTCCAGATAGGTCTCGGTCTTGCCGGACCCGGTCACGCCGTCGAGCAGGGTGACGGAGAAGCACCGCGCCGCCACCGCCTCGCGGAGCGCGAGCGCGGCGACGTGCTGGTCCGGCGAGAGCTCGGCGCCGGGGAAGTCGGGGTCCGGACGGATGAAGGGCAAGGGGCGAGGCAGCATGGCGGGTTCCAGCAGCCCCGCATTCGCCATCCCACGGATCACGGCCGCACCGGCGCCGGTCAGCCGGGCGAGCTCGGCGCTCGGCGCGCGGCACGCCGTCGGCGAGGGCCTCCAGCACGCGGCTGCGCGCTTCGGTGAGCCTGGCCCCCTCCGGCAATTTGGCGACCCGCCGCCAGCCCGGATGCTGCGGCCGCGGCGCCGACAGCGCGCTGGTGCGGAGCGCCATCGCCAGCACGTCGCCCGGCGGGGCGAGCGTGTAGGCCGCCATCCAGTCGATCAGCCGGCGGAGCGAGGCGGTCATCGGCGGCACGTCGACGATGCCCGCCACCGGCTTCAGCTTCGCCGTCCGGCACGGTCGGGCCGCCGCCCGCGTCCCAGACCACCCCGATCTCGGCCCTGCGGTTCAGCGGCACCAGGACGAGATCGCCCGGCGCGAGGGCCATCCCCGGCGGCACGCGGTAGTCGAAGGGCCCCTCGAACGGATAGGCGAGCAGGACCGGAACACGGGTCTGTGTCTTTCTGGCCACGGGCAACGTGGTCACGGCGCAACGATCATGGGCACATGCGCTGTCTGCTTCCGGCGGAGCTCACTTCGCTGTTAAACTTCGTTCATTCGAGGGGCGTAGGTTCGGGTCTTCGGTGGAAAGCGCCGGGCCCGGTTCCGGGGCCGCGCTCCGCAATTATCGACAGGATCGCGCGATGAGCACCCTGCCTCTTGTAGTGGACCCGGACCTGGCCGACGAGGTGGCCGCTTTCCTCCGGAGACATCCTTCCTTTCTCGCCGACAACCCGGACCTCTACCGCATTCTGACCCCCCCGCAGCGCCTCCATGGCGAGATCATGGCCGACCATATGGCGGCGATGATCCGGGTCGAGCGCGCGCAATCCGCCGAGTTCGCCGCCCGGGCGGACGGCGCGGTGGCCGCCGGGCGCGCCGCGCTCGGCCTCACCGATCGCGTGCAGGACGCCGTCCTGGCGCTGATGGCCTGCGACGATCCGGCGGACTGGGTGGAGAGCGAGCTGCCGAGCTGGCTTGGCCTCGACGCCGCCAAGCTGTGCCTCGAGGCCTATCGCCCCGGCACCCGCCGGCTGCCGATCGGCACCGTCAAGCGGCTGCTCGGCAAGCGGGACGTGGTGTTCCGCGACGCGCCGGGCGATGCGCCGCTCCTGCACGCCGAGGCCGCCCCGCTGGCGCGCCACGACGCGCTGATCCGGGTGCCGACCCCCGGTCGTGGCGTCGGCGGGCTGCTGGCGCTGGCCGTCCGCAGTCGCGGCGTGCTGGAACCCGGGCAGGGCCTCGCGGCGCTCGCCTTTCTCGGCCGCGCGGTCGGAGCGGCGCTCCGCCTCTGAGCGGCGAGGAAGCGCGGCAGGAGTTTCTGGCGTGGCTCGCCCATGAGCGGCGGGCGAGCCCGCTTACGGTCGCCGCATACGGGCGGGATGTCGGCTTCTTCCTGCGCTTCCTGACCGGCCATCTGGGGGCCGAGCCCGACCTCGCGGCGCTCGCCAAGCTGCCCCAGGCGGACCTCCGCGCCTGGCTTGCGGCCGAGGCGGGAGCGGGGGCGGGGAATGCCACGCGGGCGCGGCATCTTTCGGCGGTGAAGGGGTTCTACCGCTATCTCGCCCGGCATCACGGCGTCGCCAACCCGGCGCCGGACCTGCTCGGCGCACCGCGCGCCAGCAAGCCGCTGCCGCGCGCGCTCCCGGTGGCCGACGCGGCGGCGATTACAAATCAGATTGGCGGCGAAGCGGATGATCCGGCCGTCGATGCGCGCGACACCGCGCTGTTCACCCTGCTCTATGGTTGCGGCCTCAGGATCGGCGAGGCGCTGGGGCTTGCCGTGCGCGACGCGCCGCGCCCGGGCGGGAGCGGCGGGTTGCGCGTGACCGGCAAGGGCTCGAAGCAGCGGATCGTGCCGGTGCTGCCGGTGGTGCGCGCGGCGATGGCGGCCTGGCTGCGCCTGCATCCGAAGCCGGATCCGGACGCGCCGCTCTTCGTCGGCGTGCGCGGCGGGCGACTCGATCCGGCGGTGGCGCAGCGGACGCTTCGCCGCTATCGCCGTCATGCCGGGCTGCCCGAGCACGCGACCCCGCACGCGCTCCGGCATTCCTTCGCCACCCATCTGCTGGCCGGCGGCGCCGATCTGCGGGCGATCCAGGAACTGCTCGGCCATGCCAGCCTGTCCACCACGCAGCGCTACACCGCGGTCGAGCAGGACAAGCTGCTGGCGGTGTGGCGGGCGGCCCACCCACGGAGCGGCGGGCCGACCGGCGGTCAGACCGGCAGCGGTTCCTGATCGCGGACCAGCGCCTCGTCCTTTTCCCGAACCCGTTTGGCCGCAGGCCGCTCTGCGATCCGCCCGGCGTAATCGACGAATTCGGGGCGCTCGGGCACGATCTTGAAAGCCATCGTCCAGGCGAGCGCGCCGCCCCACAGGATATCGGCGGCGGTGATCGTCTCGCCGAGCAGATAGGGGCCGGGCCGGAGGCCGGCGGATAGCGTCGCGATCACCTCGTCATAGGAGCCGTACGGGCTCATCGCCCGCTGGCCGGGCTCGCGCTGCATGGCCCGATCGACCAGGGCCGGCTCGAAACAGGCGGCGTAGAACACCATCCAGCGCAGGTAGGGGCCGCGGCGCGGGTCGCCGATCGGCGGCGCCATGCCGGCCTCCGGGAACAGGTCGGCGAGATGGATGAAGATCGCCACCTGCTCGGTCACCAGCGCGCCCGATGCGTCCCGCAGCGCCGGGACCTTGCCCAGCGGATTGATCGCACGGAACGCCGGGCTGGGATGCCCGGGATCGCGGATGTTGATCACTTCCAGCCGGTACGGCGCGCCGAGTTCCTCGAGGAGCGTCAGCGCACCCGACGAACGCGTGCGCGGCGAGTGGAAAAGCGTGACGGTCCGATCGACCATGGCAGTTCTCCCTTGTTCGCGAGCCCTAACCTGCGATCGCCCCGACCGCAATCAGTCAGGGCGTGAATCGGCAGGCCAAAGATAGAGGGACCCGAATTGGACTGACCACGGTCAGAGCAATTCGGGTCCAGCGTGGCGGAGGCGGGCGTGACAAGGGTCGGGGGCCGACCTTATGGTGGCGCGATCAGTCCGGAGGCGAGCCATGCGCCGCAGCGCGAGATCCGCCCTGTTCGGCGCCGTGTGTGCCCTGCCTGGCGTGGCCGCGGTGCCGGCCCTCGCGCAGGCGCCGCCGGCGGCGGTGCGGCAGAACGGATGGCTGATCTACGGCGCCTCGCATCTCGCGCAGCGCCTGCCCTGCGCGCCGACGCCGATCCTGGTGACCGGCAGCCATACCGATACCGCGATCAAGGGCGCCTGCGCCTATGTGCGCGTCAGCGGCGAGCACAACGATGTCGATGTCGAGGTGGCGGCCGGCGGCACCATCGAGATCACCGGCGCGCATAACGACGTCACCTGGCACCAGGTCACGCCCGGACCGCCGCCGCGGCTGATCAGTGGCCGGGAAAGCAACACCTTCCATCGCGGGGAGCGCTGAAGCGCCGCCGCCGGCGGACGGCATGACGGAAGCCGGGCGCATGCGATTGGGCGCGCCTCCCCGGAGCATGCGCAGGAGCAGCGCCGACCGTGGCGGCGCGCTGGTGGCGAAGCGGGCGGGCGCCGAGGTGCAGACCGTCTTGCCGGAGGTCTCACCGCCCTGTCTCGCCAAGGGCTGGCCGCTGTTCCGCCGGCCGGCGCTGCCGGTCATCTGCCGCGCCAGGCGCGGCCGCCGCTTCGCGGTGACCGGCGACGTGCATGATTTCGTGGACGGGCTCAGGGCCTGTTTCACGCGCGAATTGGAACCGCCGCGCGGTCCGGGATGAGGTCGCTCGCGGGCACGCACCTGGTCCTGATCCCGAGCTTCAACACCGGCCCGCTTCTCGCGGCGACGGTGCGGGCGGCGCTGGCGGCGTGGACGCCGGTCTGGGTGGTGATCGACGGCAGCACGGATGGCAGCGCCGATGCGCTCGCCGGCCTCGCCGATGCCGCCACGCTGCGCGTGCTGGTGCTGGCGGAAAACCGCGGCAAGGGCGCGGCGGTGCTGCACGGGCTGGAAGCGGCGCTGACTGCGGGGTTCACCCATGCGCTGGTGATGGATGCTGACGGCCAGCATCCGGCCGACCGCATCCCGGCGTTCATGGCGGCCTCGGCTGCGGCACCCGATGCGATGATCCTCGGCCAGCCGGTGTTCGATGCGAGCGCGCCGGCGCTGCGGGTGCGCGGGCGCCGGATCTCGAACTGGTGGGCCGGGCTGGAGACGCTCGGGGCCGGGATCGGCGATTCGCTCTGCGGGTTCCGGGTCTATCCGATCGCGCCGCTGGTTGCAGTGATGCGCGCGACGCCCTGGATGCGCCGCCTCGATTTCGATCCCGAAGCGGCGGTGCGGCTCTGCTGGCGGGGCGCGCGGCCGATCCCGCTGCCGGCGCCGGTGCGTTATCTCCGCCCCGATGAGGGCGGCGTCTCGCATTTCCGCTACGTCCGGGACAATGCCCTGCTCACCGGGATGCATATCCGGCTGATGTTCGGGTTCCTGCTCCGCCTCCCGGTGCTGCTGCTCAAAGCGCGACGGCGCGCAGACCGGCGGCGCTGATGCGCGCGAGCAGCGCCGGCAGCACCGCGAGCACCACCGGTTGGCCTGCCTCGGTTCGTGCGGCGTTGCCGTCGTGCAGCAGCAGGATGCTCCCGCCGGCGAGCCCGTCCGCCAGCCGCGCCAGCACGCGGCCAGGCTCGCCGCACCTGGTATCGAGTCCGCGGCGCGTCCAGCTGACCTGGCGCAGCCCGAGCCGGCACAGCACCGGATGGAGCAGCGGGCTGCGCAAGCCCATCGGCGCGCGGAAATAGCGTGGCAGGCGGCCGGTCGCGTCGGCGATCGCCGCCTGCGCGGCGGCGAGATCGCGCGCCAGCAGCGGCATCGGGTAGGCGGCGAAGCCGGCGGAGTGGCGGTGGCTGTGATTCTCCACCGTGTGGCCGCGGCCGACCATGTCGCGGAGCAGCGCGGGGTGGCGCGCCGCGCGGCGACCGATCACGAAGAAGCTCGCGCGCGCGCCGTGCCGGTCCAGCAGGTCGAGCAGGAGGGGCGTGACCGCGGGGTCGGGCCCGTCATCGAAGGTGAGGGCGACTTCGCCCCGCCGCGCCCGCCCCGGAGGCAGCCGCGTCAGGTTCGGCCCGAGCAGCCGGGTTCGCGGCGCCATGCCGGCGGCCCCGAGCGCCAGGTGGTTGGCGGCGAGCAGCCCGAGGCACCAGGGCCAGCGCGCCGGGAACCGCGATTGCGCCGACGGCAGCGAGGGCGTGCAGGCCGATCGAGGCGCGGATCGCGGGCGCCGGCGACCAGCGTTGATGCCGACGATCATCCTTCATGGCCGCTGGCATCGCGCGCGGGTTGGCCGGCGGCGCGCGCAAAATCAAGAGAATGCCGGGTGGCGAAGGCGCTGGATCGCATCGGCCGGCCCGATCCTGGTCTCGCCCCGCAACAGGACGCGCCGGCAGGCGAACTCGGCTGCAAACATCAGCGCCACCAGCGGCAGGTCGAGCACGTTGACGAACAGCGACCAGGCATCGGGCGAGGCAAAGCCCAGCAGCAGCGCGGAGCCCAGCAATTGGCCGGCGAAGAAAAGGCTCCAGGCGATGGTCACGCCCCGGGTGTAGCGGGCCACCCGCGGCGGCACCCGGCTCTGGAAGCGGCGGTGCAGCACGGTGACGAGATCGGTGCGCCCCCGGCGCAGCGAGCCCGCGAACAGCAGGAGCAGCCCGCCGAAGAGCGCCGCGTGGCTGAGGCCCGAGCCCAGGCGCAACCAGGGGTCGAGCGCCGGCGCGACGTGACTTTCCAGCGTGACGTGAACCAGGAATGGGATGCCGGCGAGCATCGCCCATGCTACAGCCCGCCTCGGCCTGCGCTGGGGCGCCGGAGTTGAAAAGGAAGGCGGCGGGATCGGAGGATGACCAGTCATTCGGGGTCGATGGAACCGCTGATGCAGCAGGCCGGGCTGGAACACGAGGTCGCCGCGCTCCTCGTGGAGGCGCTGCAGCTCGAGGTCGCGGCCTCGGACATAGACCCCGACGCGGCGCTGTTCAACGAAGGGCTCGGACTCGACTCGATCGACGCGCTGGAGCTCGCGATCGCGATCTCGCGCCGCTACGGCTTCGAGCTGAAATCGGACGACGAGCAGAACGGGCGGATCTTCGCTTCGCTGCGCAGCCTCGCCGCACATATCGAGACGCACCGCACGAAATGAGCGTCAGCCGGGCTCCGTGTCTTCCGCTGCTCGCCCGCGATCCCGATGCGGTGCTGTTCCGCGACGAGGGCGGCGCGCTGACCGCGCGGCAGTTCCTCGAACGCGCGCGGCTCCTCGCCGAGCGGCTGCCGGAGGCGCCGCATCTCGTCAATCTCTGCCAGGACCGCGCCCGCTTCACCCTGACGCTGGCCGCCGCGGTGCTGCGCGGACAGGTGGTGCTGCTGTCGAGCGACGTCTCGCCCGACCGGTTGCGCGGGCTGGCCGACCGGTTCGGCAACGTCGCCTCCATCGCCGACGATGCGGCGATCCCGAGCCCGCTGCTGCACATGCTTTTCCCCGTCCTTCCCGATGCGCCCGCCGGCGCCGGTTTCGCGGTGCCGGCGATCCCGTCCGACCGGGTGGCGGCGATCGTCTTCACCTCCGGCAGCACCGGCGAGCCGGTCGGGACGGCGAAATCCTGGTGCGTGCTGGCGACCCGCAGCATCGCCGGCGGCGCCCGCTTCGGCATGGCGGAGGACGCACCGGCCGCGATCGTCGGCACCGTGCCCGCCCGGCACATGTACGGGTTCGAGACCACGGCCCTGCTGCCGCTGCACGCCGCGGCGTCGAGCTGGAGCGCGCCGGTCTTCTATCCCTCCGACGTGCGCGCCGCGCTCTGCGCCGTGCCGCCGCCGCGCGTGCTGGTGACCACGCCGCTGCAACTCCGCGCCCTGCTGCAATCCGGGCTCGACCTGCCGCCGCTCGCCCGCGTGATCTCGGCGACTGCGCCGCTCGATCCGGAGATGGCCGCGGCGGCGGAGGCGCGCTGGCGCACCGAGACGTGGGAGATTTTCGGCGCCACCGAGCTGGGCTCGATCGCGAGCCGCCGCACCATCGCCGGGGATGTCTGGACCACCTATGACGGCGTGCGTCTCGACGGGTCGCCGCTCCGCGTGCTGGCGCCGCCGGCCCCGCCGGGGGTGCTGGCCGACACGGTCGAGGTGGTCGATCCCGCGCATTTCCGCCTGCTCGGCCGCGGCACCGACCTGGTGAAGCTCGGCGGGCGGCGGGCCTCGCTGGCCGGGCTCAACCGCATCCTGACCGCGATCCCGGGCGTCGCCGACGGCGTGTTCGTCGCCCCCGACGACCTTGACCGCCGCCCGACGGCGCGGCTGCAGGCCTTCGTCGATCGCACCGGAGCGCTCGGAGGCGGACATCCTCGCCGAGCTGCGCGGCCGGATCGACCCGGTGTTCCTGCCGCGCCGCGTCGTGCGGCTCGATCGGCTGCCACGCAACGAGATCGGCAAGCTGCCGCGCGCCGCGCTGGAGGCGCTGCAGGCGCATCGCGGGGAGGGGGCCTGAGCGCGCTCGCGCCAGTCGGACGGTTCCGGATTCCGGCCGACCATCCCTGCCTCGCCGGACATTTCCCCGGCCGTCCGCTGGTTCCCGGCGTGCTGGCCCTCGATGCCGCGCTCGCCCTGGTCATCGCCCGCCAGCCGGGGCGGCGGATCGCCGGAATCGTCGCCGCCAAGTTCCTCCACCCGATCCTGCCCGACCAGGAGGTCGAGGTGCGAAGCGGCCAACCGGAGGGCGATCGGATCGGGTTCGAATGCGTCGCCGCGGACGCGGTCGCGCTGCGCGGGGCGGCGCTGCTCGGGCGCGAGGCGTGAGGCGTGCCGGCACGGAAAGGGACTGGGCGGGCACCGCCGAGCGCGGGAACCCGGCGCTGTCGCGGCTGATGCTGTGGATCACGCTGCGTCTCGGCTGGCCGGTCGCCCGCGCGATCCTGCCCGGCATCGCGCTCTACTTCTTCGCGACCTCCGCCGTCACCCGCGCCGCCTCGCGCGACTACCTGGCCCGGGTGCGTGGTGGCCGGCCCGGCGCGTGGGCGGTGTTCCGCCACGTCCACGCCTTCGCCTCGGCGATCCTCGAAAGCGTGTTCCTGCTGTCCGGCCGGACCGAGCGTTTCCGCATCCGCATCGACGGGCTCGAGCACCTGACCGCCGCGCTCGCCGGCGGGCGCGGCTGCGTGCTGCTCGGCGCGCATTTCGGCAGTTTCGAGGTGCTGCGCGCGATCGGGCGGCAGGCGCCGGTGCCGGTGCGGCCGGTCATGTTCCGGCGCAATGCCGGCCGGGTGCGGGCGCTGTTCGAGGCGCTCGACCCGGCGCTCGCCGCCGCCATCATCGAGCTCGGCAGCCCGGCGGCGATGCTCTCCGTGCGCGAGGCGGTGCGGCGCGGGGAGATCGTGGGCCTGCTCGCCGATCGCGCGCCGGGCGAGGCCAAGCTGGTGACGGTGCCGTTCCTCGGCAGCCCGGCCCGGTTTCCGACCGGGCCGCTCCTGCTGGCGGCGAGCCTCGACGCGCCGATCCTGCTGTTCTTCGGCATCCGCCTGGGCCCGCGGCGCTACGTCGTGCAGTTCGAGCCGTTCGCCGAGCGCATCGCCCTGCCGCGTGCCGCGCGCTGCGCGGAGCTTGCCCGCCTGGTCGCGCACTACGCCGCACGGCTGGAGGCGCGCTGCCGTGCCCACCCGCTGAACTGGTGCAACTTCTACCCGTTCTGGGAGGCGCCGCGCGCATGAGGCGGCGCGGGCTGCTCGCGTCCCTGCTGCTGCCGCTGCGCGCCACCGCGCAGGAGGCGACATGGCTCGACGCGCTGATGCGGCGCATGGCCGGAATGTCGGCGCGGCAGGCGGATTTCACCGAGGAGAAGCGCATCGCCGCACTGCAGGCGCCGCTCGTCAGCCGCGGCCGGCTGCTCTATCGCCGACCCGACCATCTGGAGCAGATCACGGCGGCGCCGCGCCCGGAGACGGTGGTGATCGACGCCGACCGGCTGACCGTCACCACCGGGGGCGAGCCGGCCAGGACGATGTCGCTCGATGCCGCGCCGGCGCTTGCCGGGCTGGTGGAGGGCATCCGTGGCGTGCTGGCCGGCGACCTGCCGGGTCTCGGGCGTTTCTACCGGATCGCGGCGCAGGGCGACCTGGACGCGTGGCGGCTGATCCTGACCCCGCTCGGCGCGCCGCTCGCCCGCGTCCTGCGGAGTGTCACCATCGAAGGCGGCGGCGCCGACATCCGGCTGGTCGCGATCGCGCAGGCCAATGGCGACACGCAGACGCTGCACATCGTGCCTGCCGCCGGATCCTCCCCCTGAAGCGGGTGCCGATTGCCGCGGCGGTGCTCGCCGCCGCGCTGGTCGCCTTGCTGGTGTTCCGCTTCGTGGTCACGCTGCGGACCGAGATGGCGGATTTCCTTCCGCAGGGCGGCACGCCGGCGGCGCAGCTCCTGCTCGACCAGCTCCGCGCCGGCCCGGCCACCAGCCTGATCCTGATCGGGATCGAGGGCGCCCCGCCGGACCGGCTCGCGCGCGTCAGCCAGGCGATGACCGACCGGCTCGCCGCCTCCGGCGCCTTCACCTTCGTGGGCAACGGGCGGCAGGGCCTCGACCAGGCGGACGAGAAGTTCCTGTTCGACCATCGCTACCTGCTGTCGGACGTGACGAAGCCCGAGGCGTTCACCCCGGCGGCGCTCGGCCGGATTTCGCGCGGCTGCTGCAGGGACTCGCCTCCGCGGCCTCCCCGCTGGTCGAGGAGTTCGGCCTCGCCGATCCGCCGGGGGCGTTCCTCGCGCTGGCCAGGGTCTGGCAGGGGGAAAGCAGTCTTCGCCGGATTGACGGCGTGTGGTTTGCGCCGGAGCGCGACCGCGCGCTGATCCTCTGCCGCACCCGCGCCAACGGCCTCGATCTGGCCGCGCAGGATGCGGTCGGACGGACGATCGACAGGGCGTTCGCTGCCGCGCGGCCGGATCCGGCCGCGCGGCTGCTGGTCTCCGGCCCGGCGGTGTTCGCGCGCGAGGCGGCGCAGACCATCCGGCGGGATGTGCGACTGCTCTCGATCGTCTCCACCATCCTGGTGATGGGGCTGCTGATCTGGCGTTTCCGCTCGCCCTGGGTGATCGGCGTGATCGCGGTGCCGGTCGTCCTCGGCATCAGTGTTGCGGCGGCGGCGGTGCAGCTCGCCTTCGGCTTCGTGCACGGCATCGCCTTCGGCTTCGGCATGACGATGCTGGGCGTGACCGTCGATTACCCGGTGCTGCTGGTCGGCCATCGCAAGCAGGCGGAAGCGGCGCGGGCGACGATCCGGCGCATCGGCCCCGCCTTCACGCTCGCCGTCGCGACCGCCTCGCTGGGCCTGCTCGGGATGGTGTTCTCGGGCTTCCCGGGCATCGCGCAGCTCGGCCTGTTTTCGGTGGCCGGGCTGCTGACCGCCGCCCTGGTCACGCGCTTCCTGCTGCCGACGCTGATCGTCGCCGCCGATCTCGCGCCGGTCGCCGCCGGCGATCCCGCGCGCACGCTCCGGGTCGAGCGGCTGCGGCGCTGGCGGCGCTGGGGCCTGCTGCCGGTCGGTGCGGCGCTCGCCTATCTCGCGCTGATCGGCGGGCCGCGCTTCGAGACCGCACTCGCCAATCTGAGCCCGGTGCCGAAGCGGGCGCTGGCGCTCGATGCCGAGCTCCGCCGCGAGATCGGCGCGCCCGATGTGGGCGAGGTGCTGGTGCTGCGCGGGCCCGATGCGGAGACCGTGCTCACCCGCGAGGAGGCGTTGCTGCCGCTGCTTGACCGGCTGCGGCAGGAGCATGTGATCGCCGGCGCCGAGATCGCCGCGCGCTTCCTGCCCAGCGCCGCCACCCAGCGCGCGCGCCGCGCCGGACTGCCGCGCAAGGACGCCCTCGCCGCCGCGGTCGCCGCCGCGCGGGCGGGCCGCCGTTCCGCCCCGACGCGTTCCGCGCCTTCGAGGACGCGGTCGCCACAACGCGCAGCATGACCCCGGTCACCCTTGCCGACGCCACCACGCCGGCGGTCGCCGCCCGGCTGGCACCGCTGATCTTCGTCCGTGACGGCGTCTGGTACGGGCTCGTGGTGCCGAGCGGGATCGCCGATGCCGGGCAGGCTCGCCGCCGCGCTGCGCGGCATCCCGGACGCCACCTTCCTCGATATCGGGGCGCAATCGAACGCCATCGTCGGCCGGCTGACGCGGCGCGCCGGGGGCTGGCTCGGGGGCAGCGCGGCGGCGGCGCTGCTGCTGCTCGCGATCGGGCTGCGCGACCCCTGGCGCGTGGCGCGGGTCGCCGGCGCGATCATCGCCGCCGGCCTGGTGACGGTGGCGCTGCTCACCGCGGCGGCGCGCGCCTCTCGCTCATCCACATCGTGTCATTGCAGTTCGTGGCCGGGATCGGGCTCGATTACGCGCTGTTCTTCGCCCGCCGCCAGCTCGACGCCGAGGAGCGCGCCCGCACGCTCCGCACGCTCGCCACCTGCAACGCCATGACCCTGCTGACCTTCGGCCTGCTCGCCTTCTGCCGCACGCCGCTGCTGCGCGAGATGGGCGAGACGGTCGCGATCGGCGCCGTCGCCGCGATGGCGTTCGGCTTCCTTTTTGCTGGCGAGCGCCCGAAACAGGGCCAGAAGCGGCCGCATGATGCGTCCGCTCCTCTCTGACCGGCCTTTCCGTCGTGAGCGCGATCGGGCGCGGCCTCGATGCGACCCTTGACGCGCTGCGGACGGGACGCTCGGGTCTCGCGCCCTGCGACTTCGCCGGCATCGGCGCAGCGGGCGGGCATGTCGGCCGGGTGCGCGGGGTGGAGGAGCATCGCCTGCCGGCGACGCTCGCCCGGTTCGACTGCCGCAACAACCGGCTTGCCGACCTGGCGCTCGGCACGGACGGGTTCGCGCAGGCGGTCGCGGCGGCGCAGGCGAGCGCTACGGGCGCCGGGCGGATCGCGGTGGTGGTCGGCACCAGCACCTCGGGCATCCTCTCGCTGGAGGAGGCCTGGCGCGAGCGCAACCCCGAGACCGGCGCGCTGCCGGACTGGTTCGACTACGAAGGCAGCCACGACATGCTGTCGCTCGCCCGCTTCGTGCGGGCGGCGCTCGGCCTGCGCGGGCCGGCGCTCACGCTCTCCTCCGCCTGCGCCTCCACCGCGCGCAGCTTCCTCGATGCCGCGCACCTGATCGAGAGCGGCATCTGCGACGCCGCCGTGGTGGGCGGCGCGGACAGTCTCTGCCGGCTGACGCTGCGCGGCTTCGCGGCGCTCGAGCTGATCGCGCCCGCGCCCGTGCCGGCCCTGCGACGCCGCGCGCAACGGCATCTCGATCGGCGAGGCGGCGGGTTTCGCGCTGTTGGAGCGCGAGGGACCGCGCGGATCGGCGTCGCACTGGTCGGCTGCGGCGCCAGCAGCGACGGCTACCACATGTCGGCGCCCGACCCGAGCGGCGCCGGGGCGGTCGCGGCGATGCGGGCGGCGCTCGCGAGCGCGGGGCTTGCTCCCGACGCCATCGACTACGTCAACCTGCACGGCACCGGGACGCGGGCGAACGACGCGATGGAGGATGCGGCGTCACCACGGTGTTCGGCACCGGGACCCCGTGCAGCTCGACCAAGGGCTGGTCCGGCCACACGCTCGGCGCGGCGGGCATCCTGGAGGCGGCGATCGCCAGCCTGTGCCTGCGCGAGGGGCTGATCCCCGCCTGCCTCGGCCTGACGACGCCCGACCCGGCCTTCCGCGCCGCGGTCGCGGCGGAGAGCCGGGCGGCGCCGCTCGCGCCGCGTGATGAGCAATTCCTTCGGCTTCGGCGGGATCAATTGCAGCCTGATCTTCGCGAGGGCGCGCGTGATCGAGGTGTTCGTCGCCGGCATCGGGCTGCGCGGACCGGGACTCGCCGACTGGAGGAGCGCGGTGCCGATCCTCGCCGGCACCGCGCCGCTCGGCGAGGCCGTCGCCGGCGCTGCCGCCGCCCGCCATGCTGGCCTCGAACGAGCGCCGCCGTGCCGGCACGGTGGTGCGGCTCGCGCTGGCGGTCGCCGCCGAGGCGAGCGAGGCGGCCGGGCATTGCGCGCCGGTGCGACACGCAGCGTGTTCGCCAGCGCGAATGGCGACGGCGCGGTGGTGACCGCGATCGTCGCGGCGCTGTCCGGCGCCGATCCGCTGGTCTCGCCGACCCAGTTCCACAATTCCGTGCACAACGCGCCCGCCGGCTACTGGTCGATCGGCGCCCGCTCGACGCGGCCGACCAGCAGCCTCGGCGCGCACGATGCGAGCTTCGCCGGCGGCGCTGCTGAAGGCGGCGGCCGAGGCGCAGGCGGAGAGCGAGCCGGTCCTGCTCTGCGCCTATGACGCGCCGTTTCCGTCGCCGCTCGCCGAGTGCCGGGAGACCGCCGGCGTGTTCGGCGTTGCGCTGATGCTCGCGCCGAGGCCGCCCGGCGCGCCGCTTGGCCCGCCTGCGGCTCGACTGGTGCCCGGAGGGCGGCGAGGAGAGCGTGCCGGTGCATCCCGGCCTGCGCGCGCTGCATGCCGGCAACCCGGCCGCCCGCAGCCTGCCGCTGCTGGAAGCGATCGCGCGGGGCGAGGCCGCGGCGCTTACGCTCGCCTGGCTGGACGGCAGCCTCGCGGTGGAGATCGAACCATGCTCGACCGTGCCGGCATCGCCGCGCTGATCCCGCATCAGGGGGCGATGTGCCTGCTCGACCGCGTCCTCTGCTGGGACGCGGCCGGCATCGTCTGCGAGTCGGCGACGCATCTCGATCCCGCCAATCCGCTGCGGCACGCGGGCCGGCTCGGCACGCTATGCGGCGCCGAATACGGGCTGCAGGCGGCGGCGCTGCACGGCGCACTGCTGGCGGCGCGCCGCAGCAGCCGGGCGCGCTGGCGGCGCTGCGCGGCGTGGTCTGCCATCGCCCGAGGCTCGATGATCCGGCGCTCGGCATGCTGCGCATCGAGGCCTGGAGCGAGGGGGCGGATGCCGCCGGGCTGCGCTACCGGTTCAGGCTCGCCGGCGCCGGCGGGATCGCGGTGCTGGAGGGCAGCGGGCTGGTGGCGCTGTGAACCTGGACGCCGTCTTCGCCCGCACCAAAGCGCGCTACCGCGGGCTCGGGCGCTTCGGCCACTCCTATGTCGCCGCCAAGCTGCGGCGCGATCCGGTGCACCGCGCGGTGCTGGCGATGGCGCAGGATTTCGGGACGGTGCTCGATATCGGCTGCGGCCGCGGCCAGCTCTGCATCGCGCTGCTGGAGGCGGGGCAGGGCCACGGGCGCGATCGGCCTCGACCGCAATCCGGCGCTGCTTGCTCAGGCGGAACAGGCCGCGTCCGGGCTGCCCTTCCGCGCCGTGCGCCAGGACCTGGCGCGCGATGCCGCACTGCCCGACGCCGACACCGTGCTGCTGATCGACGTGCTCTACCAGCTTGACGCCGGGGCCCAGCGTGCGCTGCTCGACGCCGCCGCACGTGCCGCGCGGACCCGCCTGCTGATCCGCAGCGCCGATCCGGCGCGCGGCTGGCGCAGCACGCTGAGCTCGCTGCTCGAACGCGGCTTCCGCCGGGTCTGGCCGCATTCCGGCTCGACGGTGAATCCGCTGCCGATCCCGATGCTGGTCGCCGAACTGGAACCGCACGGCTTCATCGTCACCGCCGAACCCTGCTGGCGGGGCACGCCCTTCGCGAACATGCTCCTGATCGCGCGGCGCGCCTCAGAGTCGCACCGCCTCGCACGCTGAAGCCACCCCGCTCTAGGTTGTCGCCCGCAGACAGGAACGAAGGACCGGATCATGGCCGACAAGGTCGCAATCATCACCGCGGGCGGCAGCGGCATGGGAGCCGCCGCCGCGCGGCGGCTCGCCGCGGACGGGTTCCGCGTCGCGATCCTGTCCTCCTCCGGCAAGGGAGAGGCCCTGGCCAGCGAGCTTGGCGGCGTCGGGGTGACCGGCTCCAATCGGTCCGACGACGACCTCAAGCGCCTGGTCGAGGCGACCCTGGCGCGTTGGGGGCGCGTCGATGTGCTGGTCAACAGCGCCGGCCACGGCCCCCGTGCGCCGCTTCTCGACATCACCGACGAGCAGTGGCGCCTGGGCATGGAGACCTACTTCATGAACGTGGTGCGGCCGGTGCGGCTGGTCGCGCCGATCATGCAGGGGCAGCGCAACGGCGCGATCATCAACATCTCGACCGCCTGGACCTTCGAGCCGAGCGCGATGTTTCCGACCTCGGCCGTGTTCCGCGCCGGGCTCGCGGCCTACGCGAAGATTTTCGCCGACACCTACGCGGCCGATAATGTGCGCATGAACAACGTGCTGCCCGGGTGGATCGACAGCCTGCCGGCCACCGAGGAGCGACGTCGGAGCGTCCCGATGGGCCGCTACGGCCGCGCCGACGAGGTCGCGGCCACGGTCGCCTTCCTGGCCTCGGAGGGGGCCGGCTACATCACCGGCCAGAACCTGCGCGTCGATGGCGGCGTCACGCGATCGGTCTGATCGCGGACCCTACCCGGCCGCCTGCCGCTGCAGCGCCTGGATCAGCGCGTTCAGGTTGTCGTTGTTGCGGGACAGGAACGAGGTGTAGTCGCTCCGCTGGGTGAGCCGCATGCTCATGCCCTCCGCCACCACGTCGACGATCTTCGGGCTGCCGCTGGCCATGCTGACCACCCAGGTCACCTGCACCGGCGGATTGTTCGGCCGCTGGACGGTGGTCGCGACGTTGATGCCCTCCGGCGTCTGCACCGGGCGGTTGATGATCACCTTCGCGGTCCCGCCCTGGTAGTCGCCGAGCCGCGCCGCGACGCTGTTCACCAGGACGTGGCGAAAGGCCGCCAGGTATTCCTGCTGCTGCTGCGGCGTCGCCGTGCGCCAGTAGCGGCCCAGGCAGAACCGCGCCACCGCATCGACGTCCGCCACCTCGTCGACGAAGGCCGGCAGTTGCGCACGCTCGTTGGGCGACGCCGACAGCGCCGCCAGCCGGTTGCCCGCCTGCCGGATGAACTCGGCGGCCGCGGCCAGCTGGTCCTGCGCAAGCGCCGGCCCGCCGAACAGCAGCACCAAGGGCGCAAGCCGGATGATGTCGCGAAGCGAAAAGTGGGCCGGGGATGTGACCTCCTATCGTGCCTGCGCGCTCGCCTCGCTGCGGGTCGCGCCGACGCGGGCCGCGAGGGAGGCGGCCATGAACGCGTCGAGATCGCCGCCGAGCACGGCCTCGGGATTGCCTTTCTCGACGCCGGTCCGCAGGTCCTTCACGAGCTGGTACGGAGCGAGGACGTAGCTCCTGATCTGGTGGCCCCAGCCGATATCGGTCTTGGCGTTTTCCTGTGCCTGGGCCACCGCCTCCCGCTTCTGCAATTCCGCCTCGTAGAGCCGGGCCTTCAGCATCCCCATCGCGGTCGCGCGGTTGCGGTGCTGGCTGCGATCGGTCTGGCAGGCGACCACGATCCCGGTCGGCATGTGGGTGATGCGGATCGCGCTCTCGGTCTTGTTGACGTGCTGGCCGCCGGCGCCGGACGAGCGGTAGGTGTCGATCTTCAGATCCGCCTCGTTGACCTCGATCTCGATCGAGTCGTCGATCACCGGATAGACCCAGACGCTGGCGAAGCTGGTCTGCCGGCGGGCGGCGGCATCGAAGGGCGAGATGCGCACCAGGCGGTGCACGCCGGCCTCGGTCTTGAGCCAGCCATAGGCGTTGGCGCCGGTCACCTGCAGCGTGGCGGACTTGATGCCGGCCTGCTCGCCCTCGCTCTCCTCGACCAGCTGCACCTTGTAGCCATGCTGCTCGGCCCAGCGCGTGTACATGCGGAGCAGCATCTCCGCCCAGTCCTGCGCCTCGGTGCCGCCGGCCCCGGAATTCACCTCGAGATAGGCATCGTTGGCGTCGGCCTCGCCGGCGAGCAGGCTCTCGGTCTCGCGGTGCTTGGCGTCCCCGGCAAGGCGGCGGAGGGTCGCCAGCCCGTCCGCGACCATGGCGGCGTCGGCCTCCTCCTCGGCGAGCGCGATCAGCTCGAGCGTGTCGGCGACGTCCGCCTCCAGCCGCGCCAGGCCTTCGATCTGGCCGGCGAGCCGGTTCCGCTCGCGCATGATCTTCTGCGCCGCCTCGGCGTCGCTCCAGAGCTCGGGCTCCTCGGCGCGGGCGTTCAGCTCGGCGAGGCGGGCGGTCGCGGCATCCCAGTCAAAGATGCCTCCTCAGCAGCGCGATCGACTGCTTGATCTGCTCATTGAGCGCGTCGGATTCGGCGGACATGGCACCTTGGGAATTGGGTGGCGGTCAGCCGCGGCTCAATAGAGCCCGCCCACGTCGCTGTCGAGCTTGCGGGCAGGCGCCGGCGTCGCGCCCGGATCTCCGCCGCCGTCCCAGGCCGCGTCGGCCGAGGCGGTTGCGGTGCCCTGGCCCGCGATTCCGTCGTTGCTCTGGCCGGGAACCTGTCCCGGCTTGAACGCGTCCGTCACCCGGCCGAACCCGCTGTCCCAGCTCTGCACGGTAACGCCGGGGGGCTGCGGGAACGGGATCATCGGGTGGTCCTTCAGCGCCTGTTTCATGAACTCCCGCCAGATCGGCGCCGCGACCTCGCCGCCGGTCTGGTTGTCGCCGAGCGAGGCGGGCTGGTCGAAGCCGATCCAGACGATGGTGACCAGGTCGGGCGTGAAGGCGTCGAACCAGGCGTCGTTGAAATCCTGCGAGGTGCCGGTCTTGCCGGCGATCTGCCGCCCGCCCATGCCCTTCGAAGCCTCGTAGCCGGTGCCGTGCTGCACCACGTCCTGCATCATCTCGAGCACCTGGAACACGCTCTGCGGGTCGGCGATCTGCTTGCGGTCGTCGACAATCTCGGGCGGGTGGGAGGGGTCGTTGCAGCCCTCGGCAGGCAAGGCCGGGATTGCGCCAGATCACGTGCCCGTCGCGGTCCTGCACGGTATCGACCAGCGTCGGGATCACCTCCTTGCCGCCTTCGTCCAGCCCGGCATAGGCGCCGGCGGCGCGCAGCACGGTGGTGTCGACGGCACCGAGGGCGGCGGGCAGCACCTTCGGCATCGAATCGACCAGGTGGAAGGCGATCGCGGTGTCGGCGACGGAACTCATGCCGATCTGCTTGGCCAGTCGCACGGTGGGCAGGTTGAGCGATTTCATCAGCGCGACGTGCAGCGGCACGTCGCCGAGATAGCCCTTCTCGAAATCATGCGGCGCCCACACGCCCTGGGCGCCGAGATCCTCGACGAACGGTCCGTCGAGGAAGCGCTGGCTCGGCGAGATGTTCTTCTCCATCGCGGTCAGGTAGACGAACGGCTTGAAGCTCGAGCCCGGCTGCCGCGCCGCCTGGGTGGCGCGATCGAACTGGCTGACTTCGTGGCTCCAGCCGCCGACCAGCGCGAGCACGCGGCCGTTGCGCGGATCGAGCGAGACGAGCGCGCCCTCCACCTTCGGGATCTGCCGCAGCAGCAGCCGGTCGGGGCGCGTCGCGGCGGCCTTGCCGGTGGCGTGGGGAGCCGGCGCCGCGGCGATCTCCGGCGGCTGCACCATCACCACGTCGCCCGGCGCGGACGATGTCGGCGACGCGGCGCGGCGCCGCGCCGTTGTGGCGGGCCCAGGACATGTCGGACAGATAGATCGTGCCGAGCTTCGGCGCCGGCGGCGTGCCGTCGCGGCCGGAGGCGGTATCGAGCCAGCCGAGCTGGGCGGAGTCCGCCCGCTCTTCGAGCACCACGCCGAGCCGCCAGTCGGGCAGCATGCCGGGTGGCCTGGCGACGCCGGCGAGCAGGGTGGGCCAGCCGGTCCTCAGCGCCGCGGTGTCGTTGAGCCGCGCCACCGGACCGCGCCAGTTGCCGTGCCGGTGGTCGTATTCGATCAGCCCGTCGCGCAGCTTGCGATCGGCCACGTGCCTGCAGCGCCGGGTCGAGCGTGGTGCGGACCGCGAGCCCGCCCTCGGTCGCGACGTCGTTGCCGTAATGGTCGATCAGCTCGCGCTTCACCTCGTCGGCGAACCATTCGCTGCCGACCAGCGTGTCGGGCCGCGTGGAGGCGGCGGGGGCGATCGGCTGCGCCTTCGCGGCGTCGGCCTGCTCCCGGCGTGACGTAGTGGTCCTCGGCCATGCGGTCGAGCACCCAGTCGCGCCGGGCCTTGGCCGCGTCGGGGAAGCGGAACGGGTTGTAGTTGTTGGGCGCCTTCGGCAGCGCGCCGAGGAAGGCGGCCTCGGCGAGCGAGAGCTGGTCGAGCGGCTTGTCGAAATAGGTCTGCGCCGCGGCGGCGACGCCATAGGCGCCGGCGCCGAGATAGATCTCGTTCAGATAGAGCTCGAGGATGCGCTCCTTGCTGAGCGTGTTCTCGATCCGGGTGGCGAGGATCGCCTCGCGGATCTTGCGGGTGAGCGAGACCGCGTTGCTGTTCGAGCAGCATGTTCTTCGCCACCTGCTGGGTGATGGTGGAGGCGCCGATCGGGCGGCGGCCATGGCCCATCATCATCAGGTCGGTGACGGCGGCGCGCAGGATCGCGGCCGGATCGACGCCGCCATGGGTCCAGAACGTCTTGTCCTCGGCGGCGACGAAGGCCTGCTTCACCTGGTCCGGGATCGCCGTGTAGGGCACGAAGATGCGCCGCTCGGTGGCGAGCTCGCCGATCAGCGCGCCGTTCGCGGCATAGACGCGGCTCATCACCGGCGGCTGGTAGGTGCGCAGCCCGTCGACCGTCGGCAGGTCGGAGGCGATGCGCTGGTAGGTGTGCCAGGCGAAGACGCCGCCGCCGACGACCGCCAGCAGGAAGATGCCGAACACCGCGGCGAGCAGGCCGCCCGCCGCCTGCACCAGCCAGTGCGGCCTCCGCGGCCCGGCTTTGGCGCTTCGGGGACGGCCGCTGCGCGCGCGGTCGCTCGGGCGGCGGCTGGGGCGAATGGGGCGGATGCGGGACCAGCGGGTCGCCCGCGGTGAATTTGCCGCTCATGCGTCGAATACTACCTTACAATGCGGGCCGGCGCCCGGAAATCGGCCGGCGATCGGCTGCCTGGGTGCTTAGAGTGCCCTTCGAAGCCCGCCAGGCCGAGCTGGCTGGCGTTGGTTCTCGAGCACCGGAGCGGAGCGGCCACCAGGGCCGTGAGCACCGGCGCGCGGAAAATCGGCGCCTGATGGCGCCGGCATAGATAGGGTTTGAAGGGCACTCTTATCCGGAAACGGGGGTGACCCGATCCGCCATTCTGAAATACCCGTCCACCGCCCGCTTCATTGCCAGGGCCACCTTCACGCGGTGCTCCGGCCGACGCAACGCGGCTTCGTCCTCGGGGTTCGACATGAACCCCATCTCGACCAGCACGCTCGGGATGTCGGCCGCCTTCAGCACCACGAACCCGGCATGGCGGTCCGGATTGGTGAGCATCGGGATCTCGGTATCGAGCGCATGGACGACGCCGCGCGCCATCCGCGCCGAGCCGATGCGGGTCTCCCGACGCACCAGGCTCGCCAGGATGTCGGCGATTTCGGGCGAGACGTTGCGGAACGCCGGGCCGCCGATAGCGGTCGGCGCTGTTCTCGCGCCGGGCGAGTGCCGCGGTCTGCGGGTCGGACGCGGTGTCGGAGAGCGTGTAGACGCTGGCGCCGCGAACGGAATGGTCGGTGAGCGCATCGGCGTGCATGGAGACGAAGAGCTGCGCCCCGGCCCGCTCGGCGCGCGCCACCCGGTCCTCGAGCGGAATGAAATCGTCGCGCGTGCGGGTCAGCACCACGCGATAGGCGCCGCCGGCCTCCAGGCGGCGCTTGAGTTCGAGCGCGGTGGCGAAGGCGACATGCTTCTCGTAGGTGCCGGAATAGCCGATCGCACCCGGATCCTTGCCGCCATGGCCGGGGTCGAGCATGACCACGGGGGCCGGGCGCGCAGGCGGCCGCTTCCGCTCGGGCGGGTGCGGCGCCGCGGTGGCGGCCCAGGCCGGCAACAGCAGCGTTGCCGCGACTCCCTGGCCGAGCAGAAACCGGCGGGCACAGAAAGGCGAGGAGCTCATGGCAGAGGATATTGACACAGAATCTCCGCTCCGGGAGCTTGACCGCTGATTTTGAAAAATCTGTGGCGGGAAGAACACGCAACGGTCAAAGTCGCGCCCGACCCTCGAACCCCCAGCCGGCCGCCGCCCTTGCGGTTGCCCCCGCTTTGCTCCATGTTGAGACCCTGCCTCGATGGCGCAGCCGGTTCCCGCATCGCGCGGGCCGATGAGAAGCCCATCGGCCGCGCCGTATGCGTGCGGTGGTGCCCCAGGTCCGATGCCTGGGGGCGCCGGGCTGATCGCGTCAAGGAGCGGCGGCCCGCGCCGCCGCGCCGCATTCCCGGCCAGAGGTGTTGGCTGCCGTCGTGCCAGTTCGGATGACATCAGCGCTCCTCGAGGCCTCCCCATACAGCCGCCACTGCGCCGGACCCGCTCCGCGCGCGCGCATGCTCGCGTCCAGGGCGGCGCACCGGAGTTCCGTTTCCAATGACCAAGCGCATGCTGATCGACGCCAGCCACGCGGAAGAGACCCGCGTGGTGGTGCTCGAAGGTAACCGGCTCGAAGATTACGACGTCGAGACGTCCACCAAGAGGCAGCTCAAGGGCAACATCTACCTCGCCAAGGTGGTGCGGGTGGAGCCCAGCCTGCAGGCCGCCTTCGTCGAATATGGCGGCAACCGCCACGGCTTCCTCGCCTTCGGCGAGATCCATCCCGACTACTACCAGATCCCCGTCGCCGACCGGCAGCGCCTGATCGAGCTGCAGGAGCAGGAAGCGCGCGAGGAGGAGGAGGAAGAGGAACGCGCCGCCGCCGCGCAGGGCGGCACCGCCGAGGCACCCGGAACCATCGAGGCCGTTGCGGAGGAGGTCACCGAACTCGGCGGCGTCACCGCGGCGGATGCCGAGCCCGACGGCGCGCCCGAACCGGCGGCGCGCGACCGAGGCTTCAACCGCACCCGCGCCCGCCGAAGCGCGCCAAGCCGAAGCGCCCGCGCCGGGTCCGCAGGAGCCGCCCGAGGAGGAGCAGGGCTCGCCCACCCCGATCGGCGATGCGCCGCAGGCCGGGACGCATCCGCCCGCGCACGCAGCCGGCGCTGATGGCGCAGGACATGGTCACCGGCGCCGGTGGTGGGCGAGGATGCCGCGCCGAACCAGCGCACCAGGCCGCGGAGGAGGGCTTCCCGCCCGCCGCGGAGCTCGGCGCCGACCTCGCGCCCGAGGCGGTCGAGCCGCTGCCCGGCCGGAAGGCGCGAGATCGCCGAGCCGGCCCCGCCGCCGGAGACGATCGGCGGCGAGGCCGAGGAGCGGCCGGAGCGCCGGCCGCCGCCGCGCTTCATGCGCAACTACAAGATCCAGGAAGTGATCCGCCGCCGGCAGATCCTGCTGGTCCAGGTCGTCAAGGAGGAGCGCGGCACCAAGGGCGCGGCGCTCACCACCTACGTCTCGCTCGCCGGGCGCTACTGCGTGCTGATGCCGAACTCGCCGCGCGGCGGCGGCATCTCGCGCAAGATCACCTCCGCCGCCGACCGCAAGCGACTGCGCGAGGTGATCACCGAGCTCGGCATCCCGCGCGGCATGGGGCTGATCGTGCGCACCGCCGGCGCCAACCGGCCGAAACCCGAGATCAAGCGCGACTGCGAATACCTCCTGCGGCTCTGGGACGACATCCGCGAGCGCACGCTCGCCTCCACCGCGCCGGCGCTGATCTACGAGGAGGCCAACCTCATCAAGCGCACGATCCGCGACGTCTATTCGCGCGACGTCGAGGAGGTGGTGGTCGACGGCGAGGATGCCTGGCGCGCCGCGCGCGACTTCATGCGCATGCTGATGCCCTCGCACGCGCGCAAGGTGCAGCTCTGGAAGGATGGCGGACAGCCGCTGTTCGCCCGCAACCAGGTGGACGCGCAGCTCGACGCCATGCTGTCGCCGACCGTGCAGCTCCGCTCCGGCGGCTATCTCGTCATCAACCAGACCGAGGCGCTGGTCGCGATCGACGTCAATTCCGGCCGCTCCACCCGCGAGCGCGGCATCGAGGAGACCGCGCTCCGCACCAATCTGGAGGCCGCGGAGGAAGTCGCGCGCCAGCTCCGCCTGCGCGACCTCGCCGGGCTGATCGTCATCGACTTCATCGACATGGAGGCGAAGAAGCACAATGCGATGGTCGAGCGCCGCATCAAGGAGGCGCTGAAGACCGATCGCGCGCGCATCCAGGTCGGCCATATCAGCCATTTCGGCCTGCTGGAGATGAGCCGCCAGCGGCTCCGTCCCTCGCTCGCCGAGACGAGCTTCGTCGCCTGCCCGCATTGCGGCGGCACCGGCCATGTGCGCAGCACCGAGAGCGCCGCGCTGCACGTGCTGCGCGGCATCGAGGAGGAGGGCGGCAAGCGCCGCGCCGCCGAGATCGTCGTGCATGTCGCGGCCGCTTCGGCGCTCTACATCCTGAACCACAAGCGCGAGCGCCTGGCCGAGATCGAGGCGCGCTGCGCGATGCGGGTGAGCTTCGCCGCCGATGCCAGCATGCTGCCGTCGGAGTTCGGATCGAGCGGCTGCGGGCGCAGAACCCCGACGCGCTGCCGCCGGCGATCCGCCCCGACGCCCCCGCGCTTGCCGCGCCCGAGCCCGAGGCCGAGGCCGATCGGAACGGCGGAGCCGGATGAGGAGGAGGACGAGGCGGAAGGCGAGGAGACCGAAGCCGGCGAGACGGCCGCCGCGCCGTCCGGCGAAACGGGCGAGGAGGCGGATCGCCGCCGCCGCCGTCGCCGCCGCCGCCGCCGTGGTGGCGGGAGCGGACGGCGCGAGGATTTCGGCTCCGGCCCGCAGCCCGAGGTCACGGCATCGCAGGCGCTCGCTCCCGAGGCGGCCGCCCCGGCGCTGATCGCCGAAGGATCCGAGCCGCCGGCCGCGACCGCGGAGACGACACCGCCCGGCGAGCCGGAGGAGGATCGCGGCTTCCGCCGCCGCGGCGGCCGCGTGGCGGCCGGCGCCGGCGGCCCGAGGCCCCGCCCGACGCCGCCCCGCCGCCCCCTTACGCGGGCCCCACGCCGGCCGATCCGTTCGGCGGCCAGAGCTACGACATCTTCGAGGCGATCGAGCAGGCGAGCACGGCCAGGCATCACCGCCCGAGCCTCGTCCGCAGAGCGCCGTCCCGGGCCGAGATCGCGCCGCCGGTGCTGATTGATCCGATGCCCTCGATCGACATCCCGCCGCCGCCGGAGCCCCTCCCGCCGCGCCTGCCGACGTGCCGCCGAACCCGTCGCCGGCCGAGCCGCCGCGCCCGTCCGCCGAGCCTGCGGCCGACCCGGAGGCAGCCGCCGGTCCCCGCGGTTCAGCCGGTCGTCATCGCGACGGCGCCGCCGGAGGCCGAGCGGAAGCGCGGCTGGTGGCGCCGGTAGCCCGGCGGTCAGCCCGGCGGGGTCGTTCAGTGCGCGTGGCTCAGCCGGGGGGGCACCGTGTTCCTGGGCGTTTGCCCCGGCGGCGTTGCCTCCGGCGTCGGCGCCGGGCGCGCCCGGCGCCCCCTGCAGGACCACCCCGCCGCCCTGATACGCCCGGCTTGGCCTCCGGCGTGAACGGACCGTGGTCGACCGGAACCGAGGGTGACGGGGCGGCGCCGTCGCCCTGTGGGTCGATGACTGCGCGAAGGCCGCGCCGCCGAGAAGAGCGAAGGCCAGGGCCAGCAAGAGGGCTTGCATGGGCTATCCCTTCGCGCCCTTCGCCTTGCGCGCCGGCAGCTTGGATACCTTCACCGCGCCGTCGCCGGCCGGCTTGCGCCCGAGTCCGATCTGCTTGGCGAGCTCCGAGCGGCGGCTGGCATAGGCGGGCGCCACCATCGGGTAGTCGGACGGCAGCCCCCATTTCTCCCGGTATTGCTGCGGCGTCAGGCCGTACGTGTTCTGCAGATGCCGTTTCAGCATCTTCAGCTTCAGCCCGTCCTCGAGACAGATGATGTAGTCGGCGAACACCGATTTGCGCGCCGGCACCGCCGGCTGCTGCTTCTCCGCAACCGGCGCGGCGCCGGCACTCGCGGCGCTTGCCAGCGCCCGATGCACCTGCTCGATCAATCCGGGCAGCGCGTCGCTCGCGACCTTGTTGCCGGCGACATAGGCGGAGACGATCTGCGTGGTGAGGACGGAAAGCTTCGACGCCTCAGGCGCCGCAGTGCTTTCTGACATAAGATGATCCCGCTCCAGTAACGAAGTCCGTTTCACTCGCTTGATCCTAGCAGCCGGCAGCTGCGGCGTTGCAAGTGTTTCGCCCGCTCGCTTCGATGTCATGCCCCGGCATCGCGGAGCAATGCGGTTCGGCAACTGCGATTTGACGAACCACGCGACGCCCGGGCCGGGGCGTCGCCGTGCCTGCGGATCGATCTCGTTTGCGGCAGTTTCGTCGGCCCGTGCGCCGATCAGTCGGCCGCCTGCACCGTCCCGGCATAGAGGACCGGACCGGTCGGAAGCCCGGTCGGTGAACCGCCGGCGGGTTCCAGGCTCACCATGATCTGCGTTCCGCTCGCCGTGGACGGTGTCGGTGCCACGCGGTTCCCGCTCGCCGGGATGACGCCGAGCGAGACCGGGCGGGTGGCGCCGGGCGGCAGCGCCCAGAGTTCCAGGGCCTTCCCCTGCGCGACACGCACCGGCGCGAGCGGAATCAGCCGCAGCCTGCCGTCCGGCTGCACTTCGGCGATGAACGCCGCCGGCGCGCCGTTCGGCGGCACCAGTGCGGCGACCGGAACGCCGGGCGGGGAGCGCAGGAAGACGATGGCGGCGAGCGCCGCGGCGAGCGCGAATCCCGCCGCTGTCGCGCCGCGCCAGAAGGCGATGCTGTCGATCACCCGGGTCCGCCGCCGGCTCGGTCGTGGCGCGATCGACGCCGCGAGGCGCGTCCAGAGCGCGGGCGGCGGCGCGACCGGATCTGCGAGCGCGGAAAGCGGCGCGAGCCGACGTTCCCAATCCTCGATCAGCGCGCGCAGCGCCGGCTCGTGCTCCGCGCGGGCCGCGACCGTGCGCGCCGCATCGGCGTCGAGCGTTCCGAGCACGTATTCGGCGGCGAGCAGCGCGAGTTCCTCGTCATGTCCGCTCATGACGCGAGGCATTCCTTCAGCGCGAGCAGGCCGCGGCGGATCCAGGATTTCACCGTGCCCAGCGGCGCCGCGAGGCGCGCGGCGAGCTCGCTGTGCGACAGGCCCTCGATGAAGGCGAGCGTGATCGCGCGCTGCTGCGTCGCTTCGAGCCGCATCAGGCAGCGATGCAGCGCGGCGCCGTCGCGTTCAGCGAGGAGCCGGTCGAGCGGACCGGCCGCCTCGTCGGCCGTCTCCTCCATTTCCTGTCCGGTCATTTCCCGCGTCTGCCGGCGCATGAGGTCGATCGCGCGGTAGCGGACGAGACTGGCGAGCCACACTTCCGGCACACCGCGCGCCGCATCGAAGCGTGACGCGCTCCGCCAGACCTGCAGCAGCGCGTCGTGCACCGCGTCGGCGGCGAGCGAGGGTTGCCGGGTGACACGGAGCGCGATGCCGTAGAGACGGGACGATTGCAGATCGTAGAGCGTGCGGAACGCGGCGGCGTCACCCACCGTGCAACGCGCGAGCAGGGAGGTGATTGGCTCGGTCGGCAAGCCTGTCCGATCGTCGTTGATTGCCAGGCGCGTCCACCCTCGGGCCGGGCACTCCCAGTTTGCGCCCGGCTGGTCGAACCATAACGTATCGCGCATTGCGAGCAAGGCTGCTCCGTCCTGCCGCGTTCGATGTTCACCGGCATTACGGGAAAGCGCGGTCGCCGGATGCCGCCGCTGCATCCGAACCGCGGCAAGCTCCGTAACGGTGATGGCAACACCAGAAAGGGACGCCATCATGCGACAGATCGGATCGGCACTTCTGCTGCTCGGCGCGCTCGCTCTTCCCGTCGTCATCGCGTCGCCCGCATCGGCACAGATGGAGGCGACGGTGATGGTCGGCGGGGCGCCGATGTATCCGTCGAAGACCATCGTCGACAACGCCGTCAACTCGAAGGACCACACGACGCTGGTTGCCGCCGTGAAGGCGGCGGGTCTCGTCGACACGCTTGCCGGACCGGGGCCGTTCACCGTCTTCGCACCCACCAACGAGGCTTTCGCGAAGCTGCCGCCCGGCACCGTCGATACGCTGCTGAAGCCCGAGAACAAGCGCGATGCTGACGAAAATCCTCACCTACCATGTCGTCCCCGGCCGCTACACCGCGGCGGATCTGATGCGTCTGGCGCGTCAGGGCCACGGCACGGCGATGCTGAAGACGGTCGAAGGTGATCCGCTCACCATCTCGCAGAACGGCAACCATCTGTTCGTTGCCGGCGAGAAGAGTGGCGTTGCCGAAGTGACGATCGCGGACGTCATGCAGTCGAACGGCGTCATCCACGTTGTCAGCAGCGTGCTGATGCCGAACTGAGCGTTGCGCCGGAGCCGGCGAGATCCGGCTCCGGCGCGATCCCGACATTCACGATAAAGTCAGGCGCGCGCCGCATCCGTCCCGACCCTCGCTCCGTAACCCGATGCCGGCGCGCACGCGGCTTCGGCGTTGCAACGGGAGTTGGGAATCAGCGATGACAAAAACAAACATGATTGCGGGCGCGCTCGGCCGTCGGGCGGCGCTCACGCGGGCCGGGTTCGGGGCCGCAGCGATCGGCGCGATGGCGGCGGGCGTCGGCATCCACCGCGCGGAAGCCGCCGAAACTTCGGGTCAGCCGTCCGATGCCGACATCCTGAACTTCGCGCTCAACCTCGAATATCTCGAGGCCGAATACTACCTGACCTGCGTCACCGGCCAGGGCCTGCCTGCCAGCGATCTGACCGGACAGGGCACCGAGGGTGCGGCGACGGGCGCGAAACGGGTCACGTTCACGACGCCGTGGATCAAGCAGCTCGCGGAAGAGATCGCGCAGGACGAGATGAACCACGTCACCTTCCTGCGCTCGCAGCTGGGTGACAGCGCGGTCGCGCAGCCGGCGATCGATCTCGCGAACAGCTTCCTCGCCCTGGGCCAGACCGCCGGGCTCGGCTTTCCGTTCGATCCCTACGCCGACGAGAACATGTTCCTGCTCGGCGCCTTCGTGTTCGAGGATGTCGGCGTGACCGCCTATAACGGCGCGGCGCCGCTGCTCATGAGCAAGACCAATCTCGGCTATGCGGCCAGCATCCTGGCGGTCGAGGCCTATCATGCCGGCGGCATCCGCACGCTGCTGGTCGAGAAGGAGCTCGCGCCGCCGGCCGACAAGATCGCGGCGACACGCGCCGCGGTGTCCGGCACCGGGCCGGGCACGGGCCAGCCGGCGGACGACCAGGGGCCGCGATTGAACGGCAAGGTCAATCTGACGCCGGCGGACACCAACTCGCTCGCCTTCGCGCGCACCACCTCGCAGGTGCTGAGCGTCGTCTATCTCGGCGGCACCACCAGCGGCGGCTTCTTCCCCGAACGGGGTGAACGGGACGATCAACAGCGTCGGCTGATATCCGATAAGTGCCGGAGCGGCGGGATCGCAACGCGCGGTCCCGCGTTCGGCATGGTCACCGTGCATCGCATCCCATCCGCCGCGTTCGGTATCTGGCCGCTGCATCGCTCAACTTCTTCATGGCCGACATGCAGGCCGGAATTGGGCCGTTGCTTGGCGTGTTCCTGCTGGAGCACCACTGGCGCAGCGGCCTGATCGGGACGGTGATGACGCTCGCGCAGGAGCTCGGCTATCCGACGATGTTCACCATCCTGGGCTGCTTCGCGCCCGTCTCCACCGCGCTCTGGGTCGGTCTCGCAGGCGTGGTGAAGCCAGCCTGTGCCGCCGTGCCGGGCGATGGCAGGAGCGGGGCGAAGCTGACCTCCGGAGCGCTCGCATGACCAACCGGGCCGCGCCTCCCGCAGCGCCGTGCGGCCGATGGCGGCATCGGCGCTGAACGCGACGACGGCGACCTGGATCATTGCCGCCCTGGCCACGGCGGGCGTGATCATCCGCCCGTTCGCCTGGCCGGAGGCGATCTGGGCCGTGCTCGGCGCGCTCGCGCTGCTGCTGCTCGGGCTGATCGGACCGGATCTCGCCTGGGCGGGCATCCGCAAGGGGATTGATGTCTATCTCTTCCTCACCGGCATGATGCTGCTCGCCGAGACGGCGCGCCAGGAGGGGCTGTTCGACTGGCTCGCGGCGCTGGCGACGCGCCATTCCGCCGGTTCGCCGCGGCGGCTGTTCCTGCTTGTCTACGGCGTCGGAACGATCGTCACGATCTTCATGTCGAACGACGCGACGGCGGTGGTGCTGACGCCGGCGGTCGCGGCCTCGGTGCGGACCGCGCGGGTGAACGACCCGCTTCCCTACCTCGTCACCTGCGCCTTCATCGCCAATGCGGCGTCCTTCGTGCTGCCGATCTCCAACCCCGCCAACCTGGTGATCTACGGCAGCCGCATGCCGCCGCTGCTGCAATGGCTGCCGCGCTTCGCCCTCGCCTCGTTCCTGTCGATCGCCGTGACCTATGCGGTCCTTCTGTGGAGCCAACGGCGCCGGCTCGACGCCGATCGGGTCGCCGCGGATATCGCGATCCCGACGCTCTCCGGCAACGGCATCCTGGCGGCGTGCGGGATCGGCGTCACCGCGATCGTGCTGCTCGTCGCCTCCGGCCTCGACTGGCGCCTCGGCCTGCCGACCGCGATCTGCGGCGGGGGGACCACCGCCGCGGTGCTGCTCCGCGGACGGTGCTCGCCCTGGGGCACGATCAGGCATGTCTCCTGGGGCGTGCTGCCGCTGGTGGCCGGGCTGTTCGTGCTGGTCGAGGCGCTCGAGCGGACCGGGCTGATCCGCACGATCGGGATGCTGATGCAGGACGCAGCGCAGCGTTCGGCCACGGGCGCCGCCTGGGCCGCCGGCGTGCTGATCGGCCTCGCCTGCAACCTCATGAACAACCTTCCGGCGGGGCTGACCGCCGGCAGCGCCGTGCAGGCGACGGGGATTCCGGACCGGGTGACGAGTGCGATCCTGGTCGGCGTCGATCTCGGGCCGAACCTCTCCGTCACCGGCTCGCTCGCCACCATCCTGTGGCTCGCCGCACTGCGCCGCGAGGGCGTGCGGGTGAGCGCCTGGGCTTTTCTGCGGCTGGGCCTGCTGGTGATGCCGCCGGCCCTGCTGCTCGCGCTCGCCGGGCTGTTCGTGTTCTGATCTCAGCACCGCCAGACCGTGATCCGGCCGCGCCGTGGCTGCGCTCGGCGAGGAGTTCGCCATCGAGCCCGGCATCGGGATCGGCACGCATGGTCTCGACGATCGGTGATGCTGCCCGGCCCGAGCCAGGAGGCGGCACGCAGTGCGGCGATCGCGCGGGGCACCAGGCGCTCGCCATAGGGCGGGTCGAGGAAGGCGAGGCCGACCGGCTCGCCCGGCGGCGGGCGCAGCGCGTCGGCCGCGATCACGCGGCAGCGCGGCTCGGCGCGGCAGGCGGCGATGTTGGCGCGCAGCGCGGCGAGGGCGGCGCGGTCGCGCTCGATGAAGGTCGCGGTGGCGGCGCCGCGGGACAGCGCCTCCAGCCCGAGCGCGCCGGTGCCGGCGAAAGCGTCGAGCACGGTGGCGCCCTCGATCAGCGCACCTCCGCCCCATGGCGCGTGCAGCAGCATGTCGAACAGCGCCTGGCGCAGCCGGTCGGCGGTCGGACGGGTGGCGGCGCCGGGCGGCGCGGTGAGTGACGCGGCCCCGCCACTCGCCGGCGATGATCCGAACGCGCCCCGGCGACTGTCCGCACCGGCTCGCCGTTCGATCCTGCGGCGGGCGCGGGAGCTGCTCGCGCAGCACCTTGGCCGGCACCTCCTCGACCGCGCCGCGGGCCAGCGCGCCGAGCTGGAACGGCCCGTGCGCCACCCGGATCAGCCGCGACACCTGCAGCCCGAGATGCGTCATCACCCGGCGGATCTCGCGGTTGCGACCCTCGCGCAGCGCGACCGTCAGCCAGGCATTCTCGCCCTTGCGCGAATTCGAGCCCGGCCTCGATCGGTCCGTAGCGCACGCCGTCCACGGTGACGCCGCGCGCCAGCCCGGCGAGTGCCGCCGGATCGACGGCGCCGTGCACCCGCACCCGGTAGCGGCGAATCCAGCCATGCGCCGGCAGCTCGAGCTGGCGCGCCAGGCCGCCATCGTTGGTGAGCAGCAGCAGGCCCTCGCTCCCGAGGTCGAGCCGGCCGACGCTGATCACCCGCGGCAGGGCTCGGCGGCAGCTTCTCGAACACGGTCGGCCGTCCCTCGGGGTCGCGATGCGTGGTCACCAGGCCCGCCGGCTTGTGGTAGCGCCAGAGTCGCGCGCGGTCGGGGGCGTCGATCACCCGGCGGTCGAGCTGCACGATGTCGCCCGGCTGCACGAAGCTCGCCGGATGCGAAACCACCGCGCCGTTGAGCCGGATGCGGCCCTCGCCGATCAGCTTCTCCGCGTCGCGCCGGCTGGCGGCGCCGGCGCGCGCCAGCCATTTGGCGATCCGCTCGCCGCGCGGTTCCGGCTCCGACCGCCTCGGTCATGCCCCGGCGGCGGCGATCAGCGCGTCGAAGATGCGGCGATCGCCGGGGTCGATGAAGAATTCGGGATGCCACTGCACGCCGAGGCAGAAGCGATAACGCGCGTCCTCCAGCCCCTCGATCACCCCGTCCGGCGCCACCGCATCCACCACCGCATGCGGGCCGGGATCGCGCACCGCCTGGTGGTGCGCGGAGTTCACCCGCATCTCCGCCCCGCCGACGATCCGGTGCAGCAGCGTGCCCGGCGTCACCGCGACCGCATGACCCGCCTCGTGGCGCGGGTTGGGCTGCTCGTGCGGCAGGGCGTCCGGCGACGCTGTCCGGGATGTGCTGGATCAGCGTGCCGCCGAGCGCGACCGCGAGCAGCTGCTCGCCGCCGCAGATGCCGAGCACCGGCAGGTCGCGGGCGAGCGCGCCGCGGGTCAGCGCGAGCTCGGTCGCGGTGCGGCCCTCCTTCAGCGTCACCGTCGCATGCCGCCCGGCATCGCCGTAGAGCGCCGGATCGACGTCGAAGGCGCCGCCCGTCACCACCAGCGCGTCGAGCCGGTCGAGCCACTCCCCGGCCAGCGCCGCGTCGTGCGGCAGCGCGACCGGCAGGCCGCCGGCGGCGATGATCGCCTCGGCGTAGTTCTGCCGCAGCGCATACCAGGGATATTTCGAGTAGCCGCCGGGCTGCTCGGCATCGAGGGTGACGCCGATCACGGGACGTTGCCGCCTGCTCATGTCGGTTGCTAGACCGGCGCCGCCCGGCCGGGCAAGCACAAGAGGATCGCTCCCCGTTGCACGCCGAGCAAGACGCCCTGGCCGCCGGCGCTCCGCCGGCCGGTCCGAGGCGAGACGTTCCTGCTGCTGGCGCTGCTCGGCCTGCTCGCCGCCGTCTATCTGGTGCGCGAGCATCTGCGCACGATCGTGCCGAAGAGCGTCGCCCCGCCCAGCGGCTGGTGGCTGTGGACCGACCAGCACCGCTACCTGCTCTCGACCGAGGCCTGGGCGCATCTGGTGCTCGACCCGAGCCAGCACTGGTACCTTCCCGGCTACCCGCTGCTGGCGGCGCCGTTCGTGTGGCTCACGCCGGTGCAGCCCTTCCTCATCCCCGATCTCGCCTGCCTGCTCGCCGCCTGCTGGGCCTTCGCCGCGCTCGCCGCCCGCCTGCTGCCGGCGATGCGGTGGGCGCGGCTGCTCGGCGCCGCGGTGTTCGCCGGCACGGCGGCCGTGTCGCCGCTGCTGCTCGATTCCTGGGTGATCCCCTGGACGACGACGCCGGTGGTGCCGCTCGTGTTCGCCGCGCTCGCGAACGCGCTCGCCTTCGCCGGGGCGCCGACCCCGCGCCGGGCGCTGCTGGCGGCACTCGCCAGCGCCGCGATCCTGTGGTTCCGCGCCAGCGACGCGGCCGCGCTGGTGCTCGTGGCGGCGCCGTTCATGCTGCTCGCGCTGCTCTGGCACCGCCCAGCGCGGCCCCGCCTGGCGGCGATCGTCGGCGCCGCCCTGCTGGGCGGCCTGCTGCCGCTCGCCCTGCTGCTCGCCGGCCCATCACGCGGTGAACGGGTGGACCCTCGGCCCCTACCTCCAGGAATCGCAGGGCGTCGGCTTCGCCTGGCGGCTGATCCCGCTGCGCTGGACGACGCTGGCGCTCGACCCGCACCCGCTGTTTTCGGAAGGGCCGGGGCTCGCGGTGGCCTTCCCCTGGTTCCTGCCCGGCCTCGCCGGCATGGCCGCCTGCCTGGCGGTGCCGGGGCTCGGAACCCGCCCGCGGCACGCGCTGGTGATCGGCGTCGCGGTGCTGGAAAGCGCGATGTACCTCGCCTATCGCGACCTGCATCCGCAGGGGCTCTGGCGCTATCACAACTACCATTACTTCAAGTGGATCCTCCCGGTGCTGGGGCTCTATGCCGTGCTGCTCGTCCTGCACCTGGCCCGCCGCACCCGCGCGCGGGCGATGCTCGCCGCCGCGTGCTCGTGCTCGCCGTCGCGCTGCCCTGGCGCGCCGGCTTCGAACCCACACCGCAGCGCGGCGCCGCGCGCTTCGACGGTCCGGGCAAGGTCATCCTGCCGCGCGGCATGCCGGAAGCGGGAGACGCGGTGCTGCTCGCCGCGCGGGGCAGTTGGGAGACGATCTATCAGGGCCATCACATGCTCGATGTGCGCGGGCATCGCTGGTACGCGAACAGCGACATCAAGGCGCTGCCGGTGCCGGGCGGCATCCTGCTGGTCTCGCTCCGCCCGTTCGGCCATGCCCCGGCGGTGATCACCTTCGACCCCGGCGTCGTCCCTCGACGGACGCGTGCCCCCGATCTTCGGCCGCGAGCGTGTGCGCTTCGGCCTGCCCTGCCTGTTTCCGGAGGCGACGCCGTCCTGCCTCGCGGTCACCGCCGCGCCATGACGGCCCGATGATCGCGATGGCCGCGCGCGCTGGACGCCGCACGGCGCGCCGCCGCCCGCGGGGAGGTGCCGGTCGGCGCGGTGGTGCTCGATGCCGCCGGCGCCGTGCTCGCGGAAGCGGGAAACGAGACCGAGGCGCGGCACGACGCCTCCGCCCATGCCGAACTGCTGGCGATGCGCGCCGCCGCCGCCCGGCGCGGCGACTCCAGGCTCGAAGGATGCACGCTGGTGGCGACGCTCGAGCCCTGCGCCATGTGCGCCGCGGCGGCCAGCCACTTCCGCCTGGCGCGCGTGATCTTCGGCGCCTACGACCCGAAGGGCGGCGGCGTCGATCACGGCGCGCGGATCTTTGCCGCGCCGAATTGCCTGCACCGCCCCGAGGTCGTCGGCGGCGTGCGCGAGCAGGAAGCGGCGGCGTTGCTGCGGACTTTCTTCGCCCGGCTCCGCGCGCGATGACCTCGGCAGCGGCAATGACCGGGGAGGGGCGGATGCGTCTCGCTGCGGCGATCGGCCTGCTCGCGCTGCTGTCGCTGGCTTCCCCGCGACAACGGCCGCCCGGCAACCCACGCTGCACTAGCGCGTGATCGTTTCAGGCCGAGTCGGCCTGCAACGTGAATCACTCGCTCGAACAATTCGCTAAAGCAGGCCGGTGACCGGAAGGGAACCGGTCATGCTTTAGCGCGTGATCGTTTCAGGCCGAGTCGGCCTGCAACGTGAATCACTCGCTCGAACAATTCGCTAGAGCAGGCCGGTGACCGGAGGGGAACCGGTCATGCTTTAGCTCCGCTACTTCGCCTCGAGCGCCGGCAGCGAGGTGATCACCGGCGCGGTGCGGTGCGCGAGATAGTCGTAGCGCTCCTGGAAATTCGCGGGCTTGCACGCATAGGGCGGCAGCCAGCACGGGTAGCCGAAGCCGAGCGCGATCGCGTAGCGCACCGCCTCGCCCGGCGTGAGCGAGCCGGCTCGGCGAATGGCCCGGCAGCCAGCGGATCGGCCCGTAGAAATCGCGCCGCAGCCCGATCAGCCGCAGGCCCGTCATCCGTGGGCAGCACGCGCATGTCGTTGATGTTCGTCATCGGGCTCTTCGCGTCCTCGGATCATCAGCGGCCCGAAATAGGCGTTCTCGTCGGCCGTGTGCTGGCCGATCACGTCGATCGCGACCGCGGGGACGCCGCCGTCCGCCGGCACCGGGCGCGGCGTGACGTGGATCGAGGCGGCGAGCAGCACGACCGCGAGCGCCGCCGCGGCGATCACCCGCCGTCCCGTGCCGCCGGCGACCAGCTCGCGCAGCAGCAGCAGGCCGAGCAGGCCGAATCCCGGCAGCGCCCACTTGAAGTAGTGCACGTTGTTGAAGCGCCAGAGCCCGCTCGGCAGCAGGTCGATGTAGCAGAGATAGGTCGCGCAATAGATCACCAGGCATACCGCGAGCAGCGCCAGCGCGCGATTGCGCCAGGCGAGCAGCACGCCGCCGAATCCCAGGATCAGCCACGGGCAGCGTTGCAGCAGCCCGACCCCCTGCAGGAACCAGGCGCGCGGCTCGATGAACAGGGTGAAGGCCCGCCAGATCGGGTGGTGGTAGGTGAACCCCATCTGCCGCGACATCACCATGTACGGCGTCTGGTGCAGCCCGTAGATGCGCCGGTACAGCACCGCATAGGGCAGCACGACGATCAGTGCGCCGAGGATCGCCAGCGCGACGTCGCGCGCCCGCATCCGCCGGCGCGCGACATCGGTCCAGGCGGCCCAGAGCAGGCAGGGGACGGCGATCAGCACGTCCATCGGCCGGATCAGCGGCAGCGGTGCGGCGAGCAGGCCGAGCACCAAGGGCCGCCGCGTGCCCTGCATGTGCGCCGCGGTCGCGGCGAGCAGCAGCCAGGCGAGCGCCGCCGAGGGCGTGCTGCTCCACGGGATCACCCATTGCCGGAACAGCCAGGGATCGGCATTGGTCGCGATGAACAGCGGCACCGCCCAGAGCGGCGAGACATCGACCCGACGAGCGAAGGCGATGAAGCCCCAATACGCCAGCAGCAGTCCCGGCAAGATCGACGAAGAAGAAGGCGTGCGCGTGCAGCCGCATGATGAACGGCGCGCCCATGAGCGCGTAGCCGAGCGGATACCAGTGCGCCTCGGGATGGAAGTTGTGCGCCGCCAGCGCGAGAGCGGAATCGTAGGTCTTGCCCTGGTCGTACCAGCCCATCCAGCCGAGCCCGTGGCCGCCGGCGAGGAAGGCGTTCCCCGGCGTGTCGGGGAATTGCAGGTAGAAGAACGCATACCAGGCCGCGAGCACGATGGCGCCGAGCGCCGCGACCGACGGCAGCCGCGCGGCATCGCGCAGGGCCGCGGCCCGGTCCCGCACCAGCAGGGCACCGCTCACGCGTTGGTCCCGGCGAGCGCGCGGGCGCCGATGTCGCGGCGGCAGAACCCGCCCGCGAAGCGGATCGCGTCGATGCCGGCATAGGCGCGCCCGCGCGCCGCCGCCAGCGTCGGTCCGGTGCCGACCACCGTCAGCACGCGCCCGCCCGCCGCGACGAGCTGCCCGTCCGCCCGCGCGGTGCCGGCATGGAAGACGAGCACGTCGGGCAGGATCGCCGCCCGATCGACATCAGCGATCGGGGCGCCGGTGGTGACCGGGCCGGGATAGCCGCTCGCCGCCAGCACCACCGCGACCGCGGTGGTCTCGTCGAAGCGCAGGTCGAAATCGGCGAGCTCGCCGTCGCAGCAGGCGAGCAGCGCCGGCAGCAGGTCCGAGCGCAGGCGCGGCATCAGCGCCTGGCACTCGGGATCGCCGAAACGCACATTGAACTCGATCAGCGCCGGTCCCGAATTCCGTCAGCATCAGCCCGGCATAGAGAAACCCCCGGAACGGCGTCCCGCGCCGCGCCATCTCCGCGAGCGCCGGGCGGATCACCGCCGCCATCACCCCGGCGCCGAGCGTCGGCGGCAGGCCGGCGGGGGGCGAGATCGCGCCCATGCCGCCGGTGTTCGGCCCGGTATCGCCCTCGCCCACGCGCTTGTGGTCCTGCGCCGCCCCGAGGAACACCGCATCCGTCCCGTCGCACAGCGCGAAGACCGATACCTCCTCGCCGGCCAGCCGCTCCTCGATCACGACGGTCCGCCCGGCCTCGCCGAGCGTGCCCGCCGCCATGAACGCGTCGACCGCCGCGAGCGCGGCCTGCCTCGGTTTCGGCCACCACCACGCCCTTGCCGCCCGCGAGCCCGTCGGCCTTCACCACCACCGGCGCGCCCCGGCGGCGGACGAACTCCCGCGCCGCCTCCGGCTCGTCGAACCGCTCCCAGCGCGCGGTGGCGATGCCGGCCGCCTCCGCCATCTCCTTGGTGAAGCTCTTGCTGCCCTCGAGCCGCGCCGCCGCTTTGCTCGGCCCGCAGCAGCGAATGCCGGCCGCCGCCATCGCGTCGGCGATCCCCGCGACCAGCGGCGCCTCCGGCCCGGGCAGCACGAGGTCGATCTTCTGCGCCCGCGCGAACGCGACCAGGGCGGCGATGTCGAGAATGCCGATCGGCACGTTCTCGCCCAATTCGGCGGTGCCCGGATTGCCGGGGGCGATGAACAGCTTGCTCAGCAGCGGACTCGCCGCCAAGGCCCAGGCGAGCGCGTGCTCCCGCCCCCCCGATCCGACCACCAGGACCCGCATCGGCCGCTCCCGCGCTGAACTCGACTTGGCGAGCAACTTCATCCGATCGCGCGATTCCGTCCGATCGGATGTTGCTCTGGCGGAGGCGGCTCTAGCATAGGCTGGCATGATGAACGAAATGGCGCCGACCGGCGATTCCCGCTCGAACGTGCCGGAATACTCGGTCTCGGAAATCTCCGGGGCGGTGAAGCGCACGCTCGAGGGCGCGTTCGGCCGGGTGCGCGTGCGCGGCGAGGTCACCGAACTCAAGCGCTACCCCTCCGGCCACATCTATTTCTGCCTCAAGGACGAGGCGGCCAAGATCTCCGGCGTGATCTGGAAGAGCGCCGTCTCGCGCCTCGGGCTCATGCCCGAGAACGGGGTCGAGGTGGTCGCCACCGGCCGCGTCTCCGCCTATGGCGAGCGCTCCTCCTACCAGCTCGTCGTCGAGCGGATGGAATATGCCGGCGCCGGCGCGCTGCTCGCGCGGATCGAGCTCCTGAAGCAGCGCCTGGCCGCCGAGGGCCTGTTCGACGCCGAACGCAAGCGCGCGATCCCGCTGCTGCCGGCGGTGGTGGGCGTCGTCACCTCGGCGCAGGGCGCGGTGCTGCAGGATATCCGCACCACCATCGCCCGCCGCTTCCCGCGCCCGATCCTGCTCTGGCCGGTCCCGGTGCAGGGCGAAGGCGCCGCCGCCCGCATCGCCGACGCGATCATGGGGTTCGATGGTCTCGTCGCCGGGCGCCGCGCTGCCCCGCCCGGACGTGCTGATCATCGCCCGCGGCGGCGGCAGCCTGGAAGACCTGATGGCGTTCAACGAGGAGGTGGTGATCCGCGCCGCCGCCGCCTGCCGCATCCCGCTGATCTCCGCCGTCGGGCACGAGACCGACACCACGCTGATCGACTTCGTCTCCGACCGCCGCGCGCCAACCCCCACCGCCGCCGCCGAGATGGCGGTGCCGTCGCGCGCCGAGCTCGCCGCCGACCTCGCGCAGAAGCTCGCCCGCCTGGCCGGCGGCCTCGCACCGCATGGCGCAGGAGCGCGCGCTCCGCCTCGGGCGCGCCGCCCATGCGCTGCCCGACCTGCCGTCGCTGCTCGGCACCACGCGCCAGCGCCTCGACGACCGCGGCGCACGCCTCGTCCTCGCCCTGCCGAACCTGCTCGCCGCCCGCCGCGCCGCGCTCGATCGCGCCGAGCGCGGCATCCCCGACCTCCCCGCGCTGCTGCTCGCCGCCAGGCACCGCCTCGGCGATCGCGCGCTTCGCCTGCGCCTCGCGCTGCCCAACCTGCTCGCCAGCCGCGCCGCCGCGCTGCACCGCGCGTCCTCCCTGCTGCCGCCGCCCTCCCACGTCATCGCCGGCAAGCGCGCGGCGCTCACCCTCGCCGCATCGCATCTCGGCAGCGCGCTGCGTCACGCCGTGCAGCACCGCCAAGCCGAAGCCGCACGCATCCTCTCCCGCCTGTCGGATGCGCCGGTGCGCGCCCGGCTGCGCGAAAGCGCGGCCCTGCTCGGCGGCCTGGCCGGCCGCTCGACTTCGGTCTCCCACGCCGCCGTTCTCGCCCGCGGCTACGCCGTCGTGCTCGATGCCGCACGGCCACACGGTCACCAGAGCCGCCGACATCGCCCCCGCCGCGCGGCTCCGCCTGCACTTCGCCGACGGCGACACGCGGGTCACCGCCGACGGCCGCACCAAGACCGCCGGCCAAGGCCAGCTCCCGCTGTAGGCCGGGTCTCATGCCGTCGGTCATCTGCATGACCGTTGGTATGGCGCGTGGGTTGGCGGGCGGAGCTGGCCAAGGTTCCACCCGCGCCAGCGGGTAGGAATCGCCAGCGGAGGGGGCGCGCCGCCAAACCGAAGGCTCTAAGGGCTCCACCCTTGCGGGGTCCGAGGTGATCCCGATGGTCTCTATTCTTAAGCGCACCGGCATCAGAGCCGGACCACGCCCTCTCGCAGCGACCGCATCGCCGCCTCCTGCAAGCGCGCGATCGGCAGGCTGCGACGCGGCGAGGTGGGCGCCTCGCGGCCCGTGCGGATGCAGGCGAGGAAGCAGCGCACGGATCGGGTGAACGCGCCGGCCATGCGTCCGTCCACCTCGTCCGCCGTGTGCGGGCCGGAGAACGCCTGCTCGACCCCGCCGCGCGCATTGTGCAGCAGGAGCCGACGCTTGCCGTTGTCGAGCGTCAGCGTGCCCGTGGTGCCGATGATCTGCAGCGTGCCGTCCGCCATGAACGGATAGGTGTTCGGGTGGATCCACGAGGTGTGCACGCTCGCCACCGCGCCGTTCGCGAAACGGACCAGGGCGTTCAGCCCGTCCTGCGCATCGACGCCGCGCCCCGCCAGCACGCCGCGCGATTCCTGCGCCATCACCTCGACCGGATCGGAACGCCGAGATACCAGTGGATGAGGTCGAGGTCGTGGCTCGACATGAACCAGATCGGCGCGGTATCGGCCGCCCAGCCGATCATCCGCGTCGGCACGTGGATGCGGTCGAATTTCTGCGTGATCACCATGCGCGGCGCGCCGATCGCGCCGTCATCGATCGCTCGCTTGATCCAGGCATATTCCGGCACGAAGCGCTGGCTGAAATTCACCATCGCCACTGCCGGCGCCACTGCCCGGCCGCCGCCGGGAACGCTCGGACGCGGCGACGATCGCCTCGACGTCGTCGCGCGTCGTGGCGAGCGGCTTCTCGATCAGCACGTGCCTGCCGCGATCCAGCGCGGCGACCGCCGGCGCGCGATGCAGATGATCGGGCGTCGCAATCGCCAGCGCATCGAACGGCACCGCATCCCAGACCTCGCGGAGATCGCCGAACGCCCGCGCGCCGTGCCGCTCGGCCACCGCCGCCGCGCGGTCCCGCGACGGATCGATCACCGCGACGAGTTCGGCCTCCTCCTGCTCGGCGAAGACGCGGGCGTGGCGCGAGCCGAGAATGCCGGCGCCGAGCACGGCGATGCGAAGCTTGCTCATGGATGCCCCTCAGCGCCCACCCGGACCGGCTTGCCCGCGCGCAGCGCAAGCTCGATCGCATGCGCCACCCGACAGGCGGAGACGGCATCGCCGACATCCATGCCGACGGGCGTTCGGTCGCGAACCGCGCGCACGAAATGCGCAATCTCGGCGAGCAGGATGCCGCCGCCGGATCCGTCGTCATGCTCCACCCAGCGGGTCGTATCCGGGTAGGAGAGCGCGGTCGCGTCCGCGATCCGCAATCCCTGATCCAGTCCGTGCACCTCGATGCGCCCCTTGGTCCCGAGCACATCCATCCCGGCGTCGAGGCCAGGCCCGAAATAGGCCGGCAGGATCCAGGACAGCTCGAGCGAGAACGGTGTCGCGTCGACGAACCGCCCGAGCACGAGCACGGAATCGTAGTGGTCGTATTCCGCCAGCGCCTTCGAGACGCCGTACGCCATCACCTCGGTGATGCGCTGGCCGCTCACCCATTGCAGCAGGTCGATGTCGTGCACGCCGAGATGCCACACCAGGCTGGTCGTGTGCCGGTAGCGCGCCGCCGCGCCGATCGCGCTGTTGCGCCTGGTCTTGAGATGCACGATTTCGCCGATCCGGCCCGCCTGCAGCGCGCGCCGCGCATTCTGGTAGCGCGGATCGAAGCGCAGCATGTGGCCGACGAGGAAAACCCGACCGCGCGCCAGCGCCGCGATGTGCGCGGCCTCGTCGAGATCGGTCGCGATCGGCTTCTCCAGCAGGATCGCGAGCCCGCGCGCGCACGCCGCTTCCGTCGCCGCAAGATGCAGGCTGTCGGGCAGGCAGATGCTCACCGCATCGAGATCGGGCATGCCAGCGCATCCTCCCAGCCGCGCATGACAGCGCACGCCGAAGCTGCGTTCCATCGCCGCGCGCACCTCCGGATCGTTGTCTGCCATCGCTGCGACCTCCACCCCGGCGATGCTGCGATAGGCAGCCGCGTGTCTTCGCCCCATCAGCCCTGCCCCGATCACCGCGACGCGCAACGGCCGCATCGGATCAGGCCGCCGTCGGCAGCGCGGAGTCTTCCAGCGACGCCACCTCGATCCTTGGCTTCGCCTCTGCCGGATGCGATCATTTCGCCCGCCGCCTCCATGTCCTTCAATCCATGTCCCGAGATGATGCACACGACGAGCGAGTCGGGATCGATCGCGCCGTCCGATGCAGCTGCGAGCAGCGCCGCGGCCGAGTAGGCGCCATGCGGCTCGGCAAAGATGCCCTCCTCCTCCGCGAGCGCGATCTGCGCCGCGCGGATCGCGTCGTCCGCCACATGGCGCAGCGCGCCACCGGACCGGCGGATCGACTCCCACGCCCAGCGCCCATCAAGCGGCCGATAATAGCCGGATCGGTATTGGGGTGCGTCCAGGTCATCGATCGGCGCGAAATACGCCTGGCGCTGCGCCGCCAGAAGACGCGGCGGCGCGCCCGCGAGATCGAGCGCCGCGAGCTCCTCCGAATCCCTTGAACACCCCGCCGACGAGACCGCCGCCACCTGCCGGCAGGACGACAAGGTCGGGCGCGCGGCCGAGCTCGCGCACGATCTCGTAGGCGATCGTCTTCGCCCCTTCGACCATGAAGGGATTGGCCGGCCGCGCGGAGACCATCGGCACCATGCCACGCGGCCGGCAGAACGCCGGCAGGTTCTGCACCGCGCCGAAATACGCGTCCGGGCCGCCGCTTTCCATCGGCGACGGCAGCATGAAGAGCTGCGCACCGAACACCTCGATTTGCCGCAGCTTCGCCGCCGGCGTCTCGTGCGACACCCACACATAGGATCGGGCGCCCGCCCGCGCCGCATAGGCCGCGAGCGCCACGCCGACATTGCCGGAGGACACGGTGGCGAAGCGGTCGCGGCCCCATTCGCGCGCCTTCGACAACCCGATTGCCACCTGCCGATCCTTGAACGACCCGGTCGGATTACTGCTCTCCAGCTTGAAGTGGAGCCGGCGCAATCCTAGTTCGCGCGGCCAGGCGCGCGGAGCGGATCAGCGGCGTATTCCCCTCGCCGAGCGAAACCGCGTGCTCGGGTTCCGCCAGCGGCAACAGGGCGGCAAACGCGGACGCGATCGGGCCGTGACTTTTCCAGTCGCGATGAAACGCGCCATCGGCGCGGATGCGGTCGAGCGCATAGCCCACATCCAGCTCGCCGCCGCACCGCGCACAGCGAAGATGCTCGACCCGCCGGCAGGTCCTCTCCGCATTCTAGGCAGTGGAGCGAGGTGTACACCGCGAAGTCTCCTGGCGCAGAATGTCGCCGCCCAGCATCAGGAACGGCGGATGATCGAGCGTCGCCGGCATGGCGGTCGGGTCCTGCTCGGTGGCGATCAGATCGGCGGCAAATCCGGCCGCGATCCGTCCGACGACGCGGCCCAGGCCTATTGCTTCGGCGCCGCGCATCGTCGCCGCGCGAAGCGCCTCGACCGGCGGCAGCCCGCCGCGGATCAGCCAGTCGATCTCGCGCCAGGTGTCCTCGAACGGCGTGTCGCGCACCCCGGCATCGGTGCCGCACACGATCGGGACCCCGAGCGCGACCAGCTTCCCGAAATTCTCCACCATCACGTCAAACTGCCGGAGCTGGTGACGCTCCCCCGGATCGGGATCTCCCGCGACACGGATCGCGCCGAATGCGCGCGTCGCCGTGGAGAGGTTCGCCATCACCACCGAGCCGCTGCCCGCCACCACCCGCGCCACCTCGGAATCGTAGGCCCGCACCAGCAACCCGCCCGGATCGCGTTCGAAGAAGGCGCAGTGTTCCAGGCTGTCGAAGCCGGCGAGCGCCGCGCGGCGGATGCTCTCCGTCGCCAGCACATGCGCAACACCAGGCACCGCATGGTGCCGCGCCTCGGTGACGATCTCGCACAGGATTTCGAGCGAAAACGTCGCCGTTTCGGGCGCGGTGCCCGGTGTCATCCCGCCGCCGCTTGCCATCACCTTCACCGAGCGGGCGCCCTCGCGCATCGTCCGCGCGACATGCGCGCGAATTTCGGCGAGATCGTTCACCTCGCCGCCCATCATGTGCAGGTGTCCGCGCGGACAGGTGATCGGCGGGCCGCAGCAGACCAGGCGCGGCAGGCGCACCGGGCTCAGATCGGGACGTCGCGCCAGCGCCAGCATCGACCAGCCCGATCCGCAGTCGCGGACCGTCGTGACGCCGCTCATCAGCAGACGATGCGCGTTCCCTGCGGCGCGCAGAAGGCGTTCCTCCGGCGCTTCCGCCTGGTATTCGGTGAGCGGGTGCGGCGAGGCGCTGAATTCCAGATGCACGTGGGTGTTGATGAGGCCCGGCAGCAGAAAGTTCGTGCCGAGATCGAGCAATGTTTCCGGCCAGCCGTCCGGCGGTGTTGCATGGACCGGCAGCACCGCGATGATCGCACCTCCCGCGATCGCCACGATGCCGGGCTCGAACCGGCCGGGCGGATCGCGCCAGACATGCATGCTCCGCAGCCAGCACGTCTGCGTCCCGTCGCTCATCCCTTCAGCGCCCCGCTGGTCATGCCCTCGACGAGATAGCGCTGCACGATGAGGAAGAAAACCGCGGCCGGCAACGCGAACACCACCGAGGCCGCCATCATCTCGTCCCAGGCGATCGCGTACTGCGTCTCGAAGGAAGTGAGCCCGACCGACAGCACCCAGTTGTTCTGCGATGCGATGAGCGTGCGCGCAAGGAAGAACTCGTCCCAGCCGGAGATGAAGGAGAACACGGTCACCACCACCAGGCCGGGGAGGGCGAGCGGCAAGCGTCACGCGATAGAAGGCGGCGATCGCGGCTGCACCCGTCGATCTGCGCCTGCTGCTCGAGGTCGAAGGGAATGCGATCGAAGAAGCCGCGCATGATCCAGGTCGCAAGCGGCAGGGTGAAGGCGGTGTCGGCGATCGCGAGCCCGACCAGCGAGTTGTAGAGGCCGAGCTGCCGATAGATGACGTAGAGAGGCACCACGATCAGCGTCGCCGGCAACATCTGCGATACCAGCACCAGCAGGCCGAAGGTCGCCGTCAGCCGGCCGCGGAACCGCGCCAGCGCATAGCCGGCATTGATCGAGACCAGCGTGCAGAGACACGCGGTGCAGCACGCGACGATCGCCGTGTTCTCGAGCCAGAGCAGCACCGGGCGCTGGGTGAAGATGCGGTGATACGCGGCGAACGTCATCGCCCTCGGCCAGAGATGCGGCGGCCATTCGAACATGGAGGCGGAGGCAACCGAAGAGATCAGCATCCAGTAATAGGGGAACACGACGAGGGCCGCGCAGAGAAGGGTGAACGCGAGCGCGGCGGCGGTCGCAACACGACGCCGGCGCGCCCTCACGCCGGCTCCCGCCCGATGCCGCTCAGGCGGAGATAGATGACGCTGAGCACGAGAAGAATGATGAACAGCGCAGTGCCGACCGCCGCCGCGTAGCCAAGCTGCTCGTACTGGAATGCGGTGTTGTAGGTGAGGATCGAGAGCGTCTCGGTCGCCCGCGCCGGCCCGCCCCCCGTCATCGCGTAGATCACGGTGACACGCCGGAACGAGTTCAGCACCAGCATCAGGATCAGGATCAGGTTGACCGCGCGCAGGCCCGGCAGGGTGATGTGGCGGAAGCAGGACCAGCGCCCCGCGCCGTCGCTCATCGCCGCCTCGTACAGCTCGCGCGGGATCGTCTGCAGCCCGGCGAGCAGGATCAGCATCGCGAGCGGGAACTGCTCCCAACTCGTCACCATGATGAGCGCCGGTAGGGCGAGGCCGGCATCGGAGAGCCAGGCGGCGGGCGCGCGGAGGATGCCCGCCTCGACCAGCGCGTAGTTGATCACGCCGTACTGCGCATCGAGCATCCAGGTGAAGATCAGCACGGCGACGACTTCGGGAATCGCCCAGGGCATGACGATGATCGTGCGCAGCAACCCGCGCCCCGGCAGGCGCCGGTTCAACAGCAGCGCCAGACCAAGCCCGATCAGATAGGTGCAGACGGTCGCGCCGAACCCGTAGAGCAGCGTGACGACGACGGAGTTCCAGAAATACGGATCGGATACCAGGCGCGCGTAATTGCCGAGGCCGATGAAACGTCCCTGGTTGTAGCGGAGCAGGCGGGTGTTGAAGAAGCTCAGCACGATCCCGCGCAGCACCGGGTAGGCGAGCAGCACCGTCATGATGGCGCCGGCCGGCGCCAGCAGGGCGGGCGGCAGCCAGTCGATCCGCCGCCGTCGCCGCACGGCCGCCCTCATGCCGTCGGTGCGGAGCGCTATTGTTGTGCCGCCCAGCGCTCCAGCGCCTTCTGCGCCGAATCCAGTCCGGCCTGCACGCTGGCCTTGCCGGAATAGATGTCGGCGAGATGATCGACGACGATCTGCCGGAACTCCGCCGCCTGCACCGCGAACCCCGGCGGCGCATAGCCGAGCCCGCTCGGATATTTGGCGGCGATCTCCACCATCGTGCCGACCCAGGGATGCGCCTTCAGGAACTCGGGCGTCGGCTGCACCGTGGTGCCGGGAATCTGCAGCAGCCCCTGCAGCCACTCGCGCTGCGCCGACCTCGCGATTGACGATGTCGAGATAGGCGCAGGCATCGGCCTTGTGGGGCGAGCCGGCGGGGATCGTGTAGTAGGCGCCGCCGGTGATGGCGGCGTGCGTCGGCGTCGGCATCACCGCGAAGCCGATCTCCGGCAGCAGGCCCGGATTGCTGCTCTGCACCTGCGTCATCACCCAGGGACCGTCGAACAGGAACGCGACCTTGCCGGCCGCGAACAGCGAGCGCACCTGGTTGGCATCGAGCCCGCGCGGGCCTAACCCCTCATCGAGATAGCGCTTGACCCAGCCGATCGCCTCGACGGTCTTCGGTGCGTCGGCGGTGATCTTGCGATCCGGCGTCGCCCAGTCGCTGCCGAACCCGATCACCCATTGCATGCTCTGGATGTAGATGAACAGCGCGCTCGACACATTGTTCGGGAACGCATAGCCCCACGCGCCGGTCTTCTCCTTCACCGCCTTCGCCGCCGCGTACATCTCATCGACCGTCTTCGGCACGCCGACGCCCGCCTGGTCCAGCAGCTTCTTGTTGTAGAGCAGCGATTGCGGGCTCATCGTCAGCGGCACGCCATAGGTCTTGCCGTTCACCCGCGCGTAGGAGACCGAGGGCAGCATGCGGTCCTTGAACGAGGAATGCGCGATGCAGTCGTCGAGCGGCGCCAGTGCGCCGGCATCGATCAGCGGCGCCAGCATGTTGGTGAAGACGGGAAGCAGATCGGGCACGTCGCCGCCGGCGATCTGCGTCTCGATCGTGTTCTCGAAGCTCGGGCTCGGGATCAGCGTCGGCTGCACCTTGATGCCGGGATGCGCCGCCTCGAACTCCGCCATCCGCGTCTTGTGCCAGACGCCGACATCGCCTTCCTCCCACATCCAGCTCGGATATTTGAACGTATAGGCCCGGCCGGCATGCGGGATCGCGATCAGCAGGAGCGCCGCCGCGGCGGCGCGCCACCCGTGAAAGAATCGCGGCTTCTTGCACAGGAACGCCCGGATGGTCATGGTGCGCCCTCCCTGTTCACTTGTCGGATCGTGATTCCGCGATACCCTAACCGCCGCATGGCAGACTGGCAACGCGCCGATGGACCATAGGGACGTGCTGCTCGCGGTGGGCAGCTACACCGAAAGCTACGGGCCGTTCCCCGCGCGCGGCGAGGGGCTGTCGCTCGTGGCGATGCGGCCCGACGGATCGCTGGCATGCGACGATTGTCTTGCCCTGCGCAGCCCCGCCTATCTCCGCCACGAGCTCGTCGCGCGACTTTCTCTATGCCGCGCTCGAGACCGGAGACATGGCGGTGATCGCGACGGTCGGGATCGACCGCGGCCGGCGACGTCTCACGCTTCGCGCCGAGACCGCGCTGCCCGGAACCGCCCTCTGCCATCTCGACCTCAGCCCGGATGCGCGCTGGATCGCGGGCGCATGCTACGGCAGCGGTGACATTTCCGTCCGCCGCATCGGCGATGACGGGGTTCCGACGGCCGGCGGCGGGACCTCGCTGCGCCGAAGCGGTTCCAGCGTGCATCCGGTGCGGCAGACGCAGTCGCATCCGCACGCGACGCGCTTCTCGCCGGACGGGCGATGGCTCCTGGTCCCCGATCTCGGCACCGACGAGCTCGCCTGCTATGCGTTCGACGCCGGTGCGGGGAGGCTGCATCAGCCGCCGCGGAGCGTGCTCGCTCCGGCGCGGCAGCGGGCCGCGGCTCGTGCTGTTCGATGACACCGGACGCCACCTCGTCCTCGTGCACGAGCTGGGCTGCACGGTTTCCTCGCACGCATGGGATGACGGCGTGCTCGCGCCGGTCGCCTCGGGCTCCACGCTGATGGCGCCGGCACCCGAGTCGAACACCGTCGGCCGGCTTGCGCTGGCATCCGTCCGGGCGGCTCTTCGGCGTCTCCAATCGCGGCGCCGACAGCATCACGCTGTTCCGTTACGATCCGGCCAACGGCGGGTTCGAAGCCTGCTGCGAACATCCGAGCGGCGGCGTCAAGCCGCGCGATTTCGAGTTCATGCCGTGCGGCCGCTTCCTCCTCTGCGCGAACCAGGACGGCGATTCCCTGGTCATCGCTGCGCGTCGATGCGGAGCGCGGAACGCTGGAGGCGACCGGCCACGCGCTGCCCGTGCGCACGCCATCCTGCGTGCGCGTCCTTGGGAGCCAGACAGGCCTAACCGAACCAGGTGTCGCCAAGCCGATGCCCGGTCGGGAACGGATCCTCCGGATCGACGCCGTATTGCGACACGCCGGTCAGCCAGGCGCGGCCGGCGATCTCCGGCACGATCGCGGGAACCGCCCCGGCGAGTGCTTCCTCGAGCACGCGACACTCGAACACCGTGTCGAGAATCGAGAGATGACGGAACCGCTCGCCCGTCGCGAGATCGCCGCGCGCGTGCAGCAGCGCCATGCGCGCGCTCGTCCCGGTGCCGCAGGGACAGCGATCGAGACGACCGGGCGAGACAATCACCCCGTTGCGCGACTGCTTGATCCCGTCGACGATCTCGAGCGGCCCCGCGAACAGCGTCTGGTTGATCGTGTGGATGCCGGGATTCTCCGGATGCACGGAGGGAAGCTGCGCCGCCGCGGCCAGCTTGATGCGCTCGCCGAGCGCGACGAGCTCACGCGCTTCCGCCGGCACGATGCCGAAGCCCAGCGGCGCCGCATCGACGATCACGTAGATCATGCCGCCATAGGCGACATCGACGCGCAGCGTGCCGAGCCCTTCCACCTCGACCTGCGCATCGCGATGCATGACGAAAGAGGGGATGTTGGCGAAGCGGATGCGCCGGCAGCGCCCGTCGCGGCACTCGGCGGTGACCACCACCAGGCCGGCCGCGGTATCGACGGCGAGCCGCGTCTCCGGCTCGCGCATCGGGACCATTCCGGTCTCCAGCGCCACCGTCGCGGTGCAGATCAGGTTCGAGCCCGACATCGGCACGTAGTAGTCGCTTTCGATGGTGATCATGCCGAAATCGGCATCGTCGCGCGCCGGCGGGGTGATCAGGTTCACCGTGGCGATCACGCCGCCGCGCGGATCGAACAGCAGCATGCCGCGCAGCCAGTCGCCCTCGCGCTGCAAGTTCTGCATCCGCTCGAACATCGTCGCGCCGCGCGGCGGCAGCACGCCACCGGTGATCACGCGCCCGCCTTCGCCCTCGGCATGCGCGCCGACGACCGTGATCAGCCGATCGAGCCGCATCCTCGCCTCACTTCGTGGTGAAATTCCGTCATCGGCTGCCGCTGATCCGCCGGCTGCGGCGCGAACACCGTGCGGTGCTCGATCTCCAGCACGTCGGCGGGACGCGGGAACGGCGCCGGTGTGGGCTCGCCGGCGCGGCGCGGGCGGCCGATGGCGCGAAAGAAGTCCTCGAGCCCGTTCGGCATGATCAGCCAGGCAAAGCGCAGCTCGTCGGCGCCGTCATTGACGAACATGTGCCGGCGATTGCGGCCGATGAAGAACGTGCTGCCCGGACGCATCGATACCGATTTCGCCGTCCAGCACCGCGCGGCCGCTGCCGGAGAGCACGTGGATCAGCTCCTCGTTGCGGTCATGCGCGTGCTCGCGCACGTGGCCGCCCGGCGCGACGCTCTGCGTGCCGAAGGCGAATTTCTGCTCCATGCCGACGCGATCCGGCGCCACCAGAACTTCGATATGGCCGTTGGCCGGCACCGGCTGCCAGTGACTCTCCCCTTCGCCCGGCTGCACCACCAGGATCTCGCCGTCGCTCATCGCCTGCCCCCTCTCGCCATCCGCTGCGCAGGTTGCGCCCAAAAAAGCTTGCATAATCGGCCGTATGCGGCAGAGGCTCTCCGTCCCCTTCGGAAAGTCGCGATTTTCTCCGATAGAAGCTGTCACTCGGGGCCCGAGCGAGGTCGCCCGGGCGGAAGGCACCCGATCCGGACTGTGTCACTTACCTCGACGGCCTTGATCATATCGGCCCGTCGGCATGCCACATAATTCGGGCCGACGAAATCCTCATCGGTGGTATCGTACGTTCTTGAACATTATGCCTTCGGGATAGACCTTCCCCACCCGGAATCCGTAAGCTTCGAAGAACGCATGGAAATCAGCGAGGAGATGCCGTGTGATCAGATTGATTGCACCGTATTCAAACTGCACCATGTCGATAGCGCCGCGTGAGAATGAATTCTCGAAGCCACGCAATACGGACATCTCGGCGCCTTCCACGTCGATTTTCAGCAGGTCAACATGCGGGATGTGGTGCTGTCGGAGGTAGGCATCGCCGGTCGTCGTCTCTGCTGTGGCCTCCAGGATGTCTTCGTTCAGGCCGATTGTCAGGGCATCGCGGAGCAGGCTGGACCGTTCCGGGGACGATGCGACATTGTAGGCCATCTCACGGCGGGCACGGTCACTCAGCCCAAGCGGGTTGACGATAACTCGGTCACCGAAACGTTGGATCCTGCAACGGAGTATCGTCGGCGGTTTCCAACCTGATCTCAAACGCATGAATTTGGGCATCGGGAAAGGCTTCGGCCGCTACGGCGGACCAGTCTCCCAGATTTGCGCCAACGTCCAACACGACGCGCGGGCCAAAAGGGGCGAGCCGCCGCAGCAATGCGGCTTCGCCATTGGCGGCAAAATCGTAATGATGATTTTTCCATGCGAGCATGCCGTCCTGCATCAGCATGGCCAACGCTATCGAATGTGGGTCGAAATGGCTGGTCATCGTCCGTTGTGCCAGCCATCGACGATCCTTTGGGGCGACGTGCGGCGCGGTGCGCTTCAGGATGGCCAGCGCGAAGCGAGATATCAGGTAAGGAAGCGTCATTTCGCGGCCTCTATTCTCATTGCGTCCTGGCTGGGCTGGGGCCGGCTGCGGTGACGCCCAGCGTCCTTTCTTCGATTAGCGGGCCCGTCTGAGCCAGTGCGGGAGAGAAACTCGCCAGAGAGCAGGCGAGGATAAGGAGTTCCTGGTTCCCCATGACCATGAGCGATCACCAATCTATCCGCCATACCTTATCACGGCTTTGGCTTCCGGTGCTCGCTTCAAGAGCAAATCGCTGCGCGCAACTGGCGCAGACGTCCGGGCCGACGTAATCGTCCAAAGACTCCGGCAGTGGCAGGGTTTGGGAGCGATCATGACCGATGATGTGCACCATGCTCGCACTCTAGGGCGTGAACCGTCGCGCCGGAATCCGTGGGGATCAGGCTTCCGCAGACCCGTTTCATGCGACAAACGAATGGGGACCAGGGTGGTGCGCAGCGTGATCCGCGTCTGCAGGCTGGCAGGTCAGCCCATCAATCGAGCCAGCGGACGCGCTCCAAGTTGAAGCGGTTTCTGTCGTCGAACTCGATGCCTTCCTTTTCCAGCAAGCGCCGCTGGAAGGCATCGCTGCCATTGCGGGATAGGGTGTAGGATACCTCGCCCTTGGCGTTGACGACACGATGCCAGGGAATTTTGGTAGCCGGGTCGAGGTGCTGGAGTACGTGACCGACAAGGCGGGCCCGCCTCGGCAGGCCGGCCATCGCGGCGACTTGGCCATAGGTCGCGACCCAACCCTTGGGGATGCGGCGGACGACGGCGCAAATCGCCGCGACGGCCGCATCGCCGCGGGGTGGGGCAGTCTGGAGCAGCTTGCGCTTCGGTGGCATCGGCCGGCTTTCGTCCATTCCCGTGGTTGTTCGACTGTGCAACAGGCTGACGTGATCCGGGAGGAAGCTCACAGCCACCAGCAGCGGGAAGCACTGCGGCGGCTGCCAACATCGTGCGCAGCGCATTCGGTTTCGAGATGCGGCAGAACGTTCGCCCCAGCCGGAGGGTCTGGCGCCACCCGCGGGGTCGGCGCAGGAGCCGGTGGACAGGCTTCCCGCTGGCGACCTAAGCTCGGCCGCAACGATCGAAGCAACGGAATGACCGGCTGCGCGCGGCCGAGCGCGGGCATTCGCCGGCATGGGAGGAAGGCCTGACGCGCAGCCCCGAAACCTCGCGCGGCGCACCCCCGGACGCGGTGCCGATCCTCGAGATGCGCAACGTCTCGAAGACCTTTCCCGGCGTACGCGCGCTCAACCAGGTTCGAGCTCACCGTCCATGCGGGCGAGGTGCACGCGCTGATGGGGGAGAACGGCGCCGGCAAGTCGACGCTGATGAAGATCCTCGCCGGCGCCTATGCGCCGGATCCGGGCGCGGAGATCCGGCTCGACGGCAAGCCGGCGCAGATCGACAGCCCGCTCGCGGCCAAGGCGCATGGCATCGCGATCATCTATCAGGAGCTCGCGCTCGCGCCCAACCTCACGGTTGCCGAGAACATCCATCTCGGCCGCGAGCCGCGTCGCGGATTGGCGATCGACCGCGCCGCCATGATCGGCGGCTGCGCGGAGGTGCTCGCGAGCCTCGGCACCAGCTTCGGGCCGCGCACGCTGGTCGGCGATCTGTCGGTCGCCGAGCAGCAGATGGTCGAGGTCGCGCGCGCGGTGCATGCGCGGTCGCGCATCCTGGTGATGGACGAGCCGACCACCGCGCTCTCCAATCGCGAGACGCGCCGGCTGTTCGACCTGATCGCGCGGCTGCGCGCCGAGGGACTCGCCATCATCTACATCTCGCATCGCATGGCCGAGGTGTACGAGCTCGCCGACCGCGTCTCCGTGCTGCGCGACGGCGGCTATGTCGGCACGCTCGGCCGCGACGAAATCAAGCCCGAGACGATCGTGCGCATGATGGTCGGGCGCGATCTCTCCTCCTTCTACAAGAAGGAGCATCACGGCAGCTCCACCGGGCGCGCGGTGCTCGAGCTCCGTGATCTGGCCGACGGCGGCCGCGTGCGGCGGGCCAGCCTCGTTCTCCATGCCGGCGAGGTGCTCGGCCTTGCCGGCCTGGTCGGCGCCGGACGCACCGAACTCGCGCGCCTGATCTACGGTGCGGCGCCGCGCAGCGCCGGGACGGTCAGGCTCGACGGCCGCGAGGTCGGGTTCGCCGAGCCGGGCGAGGCGATCGCCGCCGGCGTCGTCTATCTCACCGAGGACCGCAAGGCGCTTGGCCTCTTCCTCGACATGACGCGTGGGCGAGAACATCAATCTGGGCGTGATCGGCCGCGACGCGAAATGGGGCGGCTGGCTCGACCTGGCGCGCGCGCGGGAGCGCTCGCTCGGCGCCATCCGAGCGCTCGCCATCCGCGTGACCGGGCCGGACATTCCGGTCGGCGCGCTCTCCGGCGGCAATCAGCAGAAAGTGCTGCTGTCGCGCCTGCTCGAGACGCGCCCGCGCGTTCTCATCCTCGACGAGCCGACGCGCGGCGTCGATATCGGCGCCAAGTCGGAAATCTATCGCATCATCGACGAGCTCGCGAAAGCCGGCGCCGCGGTGCTGGTGATCAGCTCGGACCTGCCGGAAATCGTCGGCATCGCCGATCGCGTCGTGGTGATGCGCGAGGGCGAGACGGTGGGCGAGGTCGGCCGGCGATGTCGGCGTGCCGATCACGGAGGAGGCGATCATGGCGCTCGCGACCGGCGTTGCACTGCAGGAAGCGGCGGCATGAGCGGCAGCGCGCACCTGGCCGGCGGTACCGGCGAACGCGCGCGCGCGCGCGCGGATGCGGAGTTTCATCCGCTCCGCCGGCATGCTGCCGGTGCTGATCGTGCTCGGATTGCTGATCCAGGCGGGCTGCCTCTACTTCACCGGCGAAGGCCGCTTCCTGTCGTGGCAGAACCTGTCGATCGTCGCCCAGCAGGCCTCGGTGAATGCGGTGCTGGCCGCCGGCATGACCTTCGTCATCCTCACCGGCGGCATCGACCTCTCGGTCGGCTCGATCCTTGCCGCCGCCGCGCTGGTCGGCCTCATCACCTCGCTCGGCTACGGCGATCTCGGCATCGTCACCGCGCTGCTCGCCGGACTCGTGATCGGCCTCGGCAATGGCGCGCTGATCGCCTTCCTGCGCCTGCCGCCGTTCATCGTGACGCTCGGCTCGCTCACCGCGGTGCGCGGCTTCGCGCGGCTGCTCGGCAACGACACCACGGTGTTCAACCAGAACCTGCCCTTCGCCTTCATCGGCAACGGCGCGCTCAACCTGGGCTTCGCCTCGATTTCCTGGCTGATCGTGATCGCCTTCCTGGTGATCCTCGGCTCCTGGCTGATCCTGCGGCGCACCGTGCTCGGCGTGCACATCTACGCGGTCGGCGGCAACGAGAGCGCGGCGCGGCTCTCCGGGATCCGGGTCTGGGCGGTGCTGCTGTTCGTCTATGGCGCGTCCGGCCTGCTCGCGGGGCTGGGCGGGCTGATGCAGGCGGCTCGGCTCTACGCGGCGAACGGGCTGCAGCTCGGCCAGTCCTACGAGCTCGATGCGATCGCCGCCGTCATCCTCGGCGGCACCAGCTTCGTCGGCGGCATCGGCAGCATCTGGGGCACGCTGATCGGCGCACTGATCATCGCGGTGCTGACCAACGGGCTCATCCTTCTCGGGGTGACGGATGTCTGGCAGTATATCGTCAAGGGCCTCGTGATCATCGGCGCGGTGGCGCTCGACCGCTACCGGCTGCGCGGATCGGCGCGCACCTGACCGGGCGCATGCGCCGGACACATGATGGGAGATGGAAACGCATGTTGAGGAAAATCCTGCTTGCGGGCGCGGCGCTCGTGCTCGGCACCCAGATCGCGTCCGCCAAGGAGCTGAAGGCGATCGGCATTTCGCTCGGCTCGATGGGCAACCCGTTCTTCGTCGCCCTCTCGAAGGGTGCCGCGTTCGAGGCGAAGAAGATCAACCCGAACGTGAAGATCACGACGGTCGGGTACGATTACGATCTCGGCAAGCAGAACACGCAGATCGACAATTTCATCGCCGCCGGCGTCGACCTGATCTTGCTCAACCCGGGCGATCCGAACGCGATCGAGCCCGCGATCAAGCGTGCGCAGGCGGCCGGCATCATCGTCGTCTCCGTCGACACCTACGCGAAGGGCAGCAACGCGACGGTCGAGACGAACAACGTCCAGGCCGGCACCATCTCCTGCGAGTACCTGATCCAGAAGATGGGCGACAAGGGCAACGTGATCATCGTCAACGGGCCGCAGGTCTCGTCGGTGATCGAGCGCGTGCAGGGATGCAAGGCGGTGATCGGCAAGCATCCCAACGTGAAGCTGCTGTCGTCGGACCAGGACGCGAAGGGCTCGCGCGACGGCGGCCTTTCGGTGATGCAGTCGCTGCTGACGCGCTTCCCGACCGTGGACGGCGTGTTCGCGATCAACGACCCGACCGCGATCGGCGCGCTGCTCGCGGCGCGCCAGCTTCACCGCGACAGTTTCCCGATCACCGCGGTGGACGGCGCGCCGGATGCCGAGCAGGCGCTCAAGGACCCGAACGCGAAGCAGTTCGTCGCCTCGGCGAGCCAGGACCCGTTCCTGATGGCGCGACTCGCGGTGCAGCAGGGCGAGAAGCTGCTGCAGGGACAGAAGCTCGACAAGGAGCGTGATGCTGATGGACAGCAAGCTGATCACGCGGGAGAATGTTGGCCAGTACCAGGGCTGGACCTCCGCGCGCGAGTAGCAGATCAGCGCCGCGTCAGGCCCATAGTGGCCCAGACGCGGCCCTCCGCACGGCCGAGCAGTTCCAGGCCGCAATCGCGCAGGATCATCGGTGACACCAGGAGGTGCTGCGCGCCGGCCTGCATGTCGCGGACGAAGCGCTGTAGGTCGCCGGCGCGCAGCCCGCTGCCGCCGGAGGCGCGGAACGCGAAATGGCAGACCTCGACGCCGACATCGGTGACGTTCAGCAGCGCGAGCCGCGCCAGCGTGACCTGCCGCTGTCCCATAGGATTGCCGCGCGCGATCTCGCGCTCGATATCGCCCCAGGCCTCCGAGACGAAGGCGCGCGCGGACGCGGAGCTTGCCTTCCGCGCGCGCATAGCCCTCCTGGAAGCTCTCGCTGGCGGACAGGATCGCGCTTCTCCGCCGCGATCGCCCGCAATTCGTCGAGCACGCGCCGTGTCACGCCGAGCGCGAAGCCGGTATGGCCCATCGTGCCCATGCCGAGCTGGCCGATGCGATAGAACGCGCCGCCGCGGACGGAAGCGGTCGCGGCGGGATCATGGGTCCAGTCATCGGGCACGAACACGTTGTCGAGCGCGTAGTCGATGCTGCCGGTCGCGCGCAATCCGATCACATCCCAGTTGTCGCCGAGCACGGCGCGTGATTTCGGCACGATGAAGATGCGGCGCTCGGGGCTTTGCGTGCCGGGCAGCATGCGCGGCACGCCGTTCTCATGCACGATGGCGCCGGTGTGGATATGGTCGGCGTGCTTCAGGCCGCTGCCGTAGCTCCATCGCCCGGTCAGCCGGTAGCCGCCGGCAACCACCTCCGCCCGCCCGTTCGGCGCACCCTGGCCGGCAATGATCGGATGGTGCGGGCGGAACAGCGTCTCGATCGTCGGGTCCGGCAGATACGCGCCGGCGGCGCCGGTGGCGAGCTGCGTCGCCATCACCACCCAGCCGGTGGAGGCATCCGCGTTGCACAGCGCCTCGATCACCTCAAGCGCCTCGCCGGGCATCACTTCCGCACCTCCGAGCGCGGCGGGAACGAACAGCGAGAAGAAGCCGCCCGCGTGCAGCGCCGCGAGCGTCGTCGCGGAGAGCCCGTATGCGGCCTCGTTCTCCGCGCCCGCGGCGGCGAGGGTCGCGCGCAACGCAACTGCCTTCTCCAGCATGGATGGCGCCGGCCGCGGCCGGGTCATTGTCTGGGCCATGGCGGCATCATCCTGGTTGCGGAGTCAGGTGGAGGACGCGGCGCGGCCGGCGAATCCGGCCGCGCCGTTTTGGCTCAATGCGGGCGGTCGCCGTTATTGGTGTGACGGTCGCCGGCGAGCCAGCGCGCCAGCTCGGAATGCGCGTCCTTGCGCCGCATCGCCGCGATCTCTCCGACCTGCGGCGCATCGACGGTGAATTCGAGCTTCATCTCGTCGGGCGTCTTCAGGTACATCGAGGTGCAGTAGCCGTGATCGATGATGCGGAGCGGCACGCCGGCCTTCTCGCAACGCTGCCTGATCTCGTCGAACGTCTCCTGCGTCACCTTGAACGCGCTGTGCAGGGAGCCGCCGATTTCCTGGATCACCGCCCTGTTCTTCTCGTATGCCTCGTCATCGGCGAACTGGAAGAAGGCGAGCGCGCCGCCATCGGCGAACTCGTAGAAGGTGTGGCAGTAATCGACCTCGCGGCCGACCTCCGGCGCGGAACACGCGCTCGCACCAGGTCGCGGTGAGTGGAATGCCGAGAATGTCCTCCATGAATTGCCGGTTGCGCTCCTGGTCCTTCACGCAGAACGCCTGATGGTGCAGGCGGAGCGGAAGCTGCCCCAGCGGCTTCGCCGTGCCGGTCTTCGGCTGAACCTGGTCGAGCATGGTGTTGTCCTCCCTCAGTGCTGGTGAAGTACCTGCGTCTCGCATCATCGGCCGAGAATCGCGCGCTTGTTGCCGCGGATGCGCTTCTCCATCGCGAACTGCCCGGCCTCGCCGCCGAGATAGGCGTCCTGCACCGCCGCGCTGCGCAGCATCTCCCGCGCGGTGCCATCGGCGCTGATGCGGCCGTTCTCGAGCACATAGGCACGATCGGCGATGCCGAGCGCGGCATGCGCGTTCTGCTCGACCAGCAGGACCGTGCCGCCGGCGGCACGCAGTTCGGCGATCTCCGACAGGATCTGCGACACGATGAGCGGCGCGAGCCCGAGCGACGGCTCGTCGAGCAGCAGGAGGCGCGGGCCGCGACATCATCGCGCGCGCGATCGCCACCATCTGCTGCTGGCCGCCGCTCAGCGTCCGCGCCTGCTGCCGGCGGCGTTCGCGCAGGATCGGAAAGCGCGCGAACTGCTCGTCCAGCAGGGCAGCGGTGGTGCGCCGGTCGGCGCTCGCATAGGCGCCCATCAGCAGGTTCTCCTCGACGCTCATGGTGCCGAAGAGCTGCCGGCGCTCCGGCACCTGCGCGAGGCCGGAGCGCACGATCGCCGGCGTTCCGAGGCGCGAGATCGCCCGGCCCGTCGAAGCGGATCTCGCCGCCGGTCCGGCCGACCATGCCCATCACGGTGTTGAGCAGCGTGCTCTTGCCCGCGCCGTTCGCGCCGATCAGCGCGACGATCTCGCCCTCGCCGACACCGAGCGACACCTCGTGCAGCACGGGAAACCGTCCGTAGCCGCTCGAGATCCTGTCGAGCTCAAGCAGCATGCTCGCTCGCCGCCTCCGCGCCGAGATAGGCGGCGATGACCTTCGGATCGGTGCGCACGCGATCGGTGCTGCCCTCCGACATCTTCTCGCCGTGGTCCATCACCACCACATGATCGGCGAGGCCCATCACCAGCCGCATGTCGTGCTCGACCAGCAGCACCGTGACGCCGAGCGCGGCGATGCGCAGGATCAGCTCGCCCAGCCGCTCGGTCTCGACATCGTTGAGGCCGGAGGCGGGCTCGTCCATCAGCAGCAGCTCCGGCCGCAGCGCCAGCGCGCGGGCAATCTCGACCAGGCGCTGATGACCGAAGGAGAGCGCGCCCGGCCGCGTCGCCTCCGCGCCGTGCAGGCCGACGAAGCGCAGGCATTCGCGCGCGATCTCGCGCAGCGTCGCCTCCTCGCGCGCGACCGCGGGCGCGCCGAAGGCGATCGGCAGCACGCCGCGGCGCGCGTGCCGATGCGCCCCGCACATCACGTTCTCCAGCACCGACATGTTCTCGAACAGGAACAGGCTCTGGAAGGTGCGCGCGATGCCGAGGCGGGCGACCTCGGCGGCGCCGAGCGCGTGGATGGGCCGGCCGCGGAAGCGGATCGCGCCGGCGTCGAGCGGCTGCGCAGCGGCCGATCAGGTTGAACATCGTCGTCTTGCCGGCGCCGTTCGGGCCGATCAGCGCGGTGATCGAGCCCGGGCGCGACGTCGAAGCTCACGCGGTTCACCGCCTTCAGGCTGCCGAACGCACGCGCGATGCGCCCGTCAACCTCCAGCAATATGCCGCCGGGAGCGGGAACGATGCGGCGCAGCGTCGCCGGCGCCCTGCTCGGCGACGCCGATCACGGTCCGGCCGCGCGGCGCCGAAAGCGCGGTCATAGGCGGCGCCGATGAAGCCCGGCGATGCCGCGCGGCAGCGCGATCAGCACCGCGACGGTGAGCGCGCCCATGATCACCGATTCCCAGAGCGGCAGCGACAGCGCGCGCAGGAGCTCGCGCAGGCCGATGATGACCGCGGCCCCGACCGCGCCGCCCCAGATCGAGGCGAGGCCGCCGATGATCGTGCCGGTGATCATGTTGATGCTGTAGTTGAAGCTGAACACCGTCGGGTCGGTCGCCCGCAGATAGTGCACGAGCAGGCTGCCCGAGACGCTCGCCATGCCGGCGCCGACCACGAACATCTGCACCTTGTAGCGGGTGATGTCGATGCCGACGGAGCTCGCCGCCATCTCGCTGCTCGGCGATCGCGCGCAGCGCGCGGCCGATGCGCGAGCGGTCGATGTTGAGCCCGATCCACACCGCGGCGAGCGCCAGCGCCCAGTTGACGTAGAAGAACGCGAGATCGCCGCCGAGCGGGATGCCGAGGAAATGGAATTTCGGAATGCCGGTGACGCCCATCGGCCCGCCGGTGAAGCCGATCTGGATCGCGAACACGATCAGCATGAGATGCAGCGCGAGCGTCGCCATCGCGAGCACGTAGCCGCGCAGCTTCAGGATCGGCGCGCCGACGAGATAGGCGAAGAGCATGGCGAGCCCGGCGCCGGCAAGCCATCGCCGCCACCGGGTCCCAGCCATAGCGCGTGCAGAGGATCGCCGAGGCATAGCCGCCGACCATGCTGAACGCCGCCTGGCCGATGGTGAGCTGATGCGCGAGCCCGAGCAGAAGCACGAGGCCGACCGTGCCCACCGCCATCGATCCGGCGCTGATGCCGACGCCGAGATGGTAGCTGTCGGGAAAGGCCAGGGGATAGACGACGATGCCGACGACGAAGACGAGCGCCGCGACCAGCGTCTTCCGCCGCAGCATGGCGCTGCCCGCGCTCATCGCGACGCCGCGGCGAGCGCCGCGCGGCCGCGCAGGAACACGCCGCCGCGGATCAGCAGATAGGCGAGCAGCACGCCGTAGACGATGAAATCCTGCCAGCCGGACGAGATGTAGCCCGCGCTCAGCGCCTCCACCAGCCCGATGAAGATGCCGCCCAGCACCGCGCCGCCCGGCGAGCGGAAGCCGGCCAGGATCGCGCCGATGAACCCCTTGATGCTGTAGGCGATGCCGGCGTCCCAGCTCGCCAGCACGATCGGCGTGACGACGACGCCCGCGAGCGCGCCGGCAGCGCCGCGATATCGCGAACACGATCACGCGCAGCCGCCCGGCATCGACGCCCATCAGCCGCGCCGCCTGCAGGTTGATCGAGCAGGCGCGCACGGCGCGGCCGGTGCGCGTCAAGCTGCAATCCGGCGAAGGTGCGCGGCGAGCATGAGCGCCGTCGCGACCCATACCCAGAGGCTCTGCAGCGGCAGCACCGCGCCGAACAGCGCGAAAGTGTCGTCGCCGGAGAAGCCCGGGATGCTCAGCGCGTCCTTGCCGGCGACGATCAGCGTGATGCCGCGCACCACCACGGCGAAGCCCACCGTGGTGGTGATCTGGATGAAATGCGGCTGCCGACGCACCGGCGCGAGCGTCGCCGCCTCCTGGATCGCGCCGGTGACGGCGCCGAGCAGCACCGCGATGACGATCGCGGGAACGAGGCCGAGCCCCTGCGCGACGAGCCAGGCCGCCGCCATGCCGCCGAGCATGACGTATTCGCCCTGCGCGAAATTCACCACGCCCGAGACGTTCGCGCAGAGCACGAAGCCGAGTGCGACGAGCGCGTAGACGCAGCCGGTGGTGAGGCCGGGCAGGGTGAGCTGCAGGAACAGCGTGAGATCGGTCACGTTCCGGCCGCCTCCGCGCTCAATCGGCGGGGACGAAGGCCCCGTCGACGAGTTTCGCGACCGTGATCGAGCGCGAATCCTGGCCGGTATGGTCCTCGGGCGAGTAGGAGATCGGGCCGTTGAGGCCCGGCAGGTCGTGCAGCTTCTCGATCGCGTCGCGGATGCCCTGGCGCGAGCCGTCGGAGCCCGCGAGCGCCGCGCCGGTGATGACGCCGACATCCCAGCCGAACGCGTTGAAGAACACCGGCGTGCGACCGAGCTCCTTCTTGAGCTCGGCATAATATTCACCGGATTTGCCGGCCTGGCCGGTGCTGAGCGAGCCGAGCTGCGTCATGCTCATCAGTCCGTTCGCCTCCTGCGGCCCGCCGATCGCGGCGAAGAACGCGGCGCTGATGCCCGAGCCGGTATCGACCAGCGGCGCCTTGATCCCGAGCTGCTTGTACTGGCGGAAGGAGAGGATCGCCGCGCGGCCGCTCGCGCTGCTGTAGATCAGATCGGGCGCGGCGGCGCGCAGCCGCGTGAGCTGCGCGTTGAAGTTCGTGTCGTCGGCCGAGAAGGCTTCCTCCGCGACCAGGCTGTAGCCGTATTGCGGCGCGAGGTCCTTGAGGTTGGAGTGGTCGTACTGGCCGAACGTGTCGTTCGAGTACATGACGCCCGAGCTTCCTGTAGCCCTTCTTCTGGATGTAGCGCGACAGCGCGATCATGTAGTCGCGATTGGCCGGCGCCACCTTGAAGAACCACGGATCGGCCGGCTTGCCGAGCGAGTCGGCGCCGCCGCCCGATGATCACCGGCACCTTGAATTCCGAGGCGAAGGATTTCGCCGCCATCGCCGAGGTGCTGTTGATGAAGAGATAGACGAGGTTGATGCTTGGATCACCGGCGACGCGCCGGAACAGGTTGGCGGCGTTCACCGGATTGGTCTCGTCATCGACCGTGTGGGTGACGAGCTTGCGCCCGGGCACGCCGTGCACCTTCACCCAGGCGTTGAACCCGTCGAACGTGTCCTTGGTCGGCGCGGCGAACGGGCCGGTGACGGAGGCGACCACGCCGATGTTGAAATCGCCCGCTCTGCGCGCGCGCGCCGCCGAGCCGCAGCGTCACCATCGCGGCGCCCGTGAGCAGCAGGCCGCGTCGTTGCATCATGTCTGTCATCACACCGCCACCGTGTTGGCGTCGTATTCGAACAGCCAGTCGTAGCGCTCGCGGACCTTGGCCGGCTCGAACTGCGCATCGACGAAGGCCTGCGCGCCCTCCGGATCGGCGAGTCTCGGATTGTGGAAGCGCGCGACATTGTCGAGCGCGCCGCGCACGATGCGGCGTCGTGCGGTCGAGCCGCGAGTCCTCGTAGCGCCGCAACGCTTCCGGGACGTCGTCCGCATCGTCATCGAGCGCGCGCGCGAGCACCATGCCATCCTCGATCGCCATGTTCGCGCCCTGCGCCAGGAAGGGCAGCGTCGGGTGGCAGGCATCGCCGAGCAGCGTCACGCGCCCGACCGACCAGTGCTCGAGCGCGTCACGCCCGAGCAGCGCCCATTTGTACGGCACGTCGATCAGCTCGACGATGTCCTGCACATCCTGATGCCAGCGGGCGAAATCGCCGCGGCATTCCGCGACGGTGCCCGCCTCCGACCAGCTTTCCACGCGCCAGTCGTCGCGCTCGATCGCGGCGACGAAATTGAGCAGTTCGCCGCGCCGCAGCGGATAGGTGACGACATGACCGTGCGGGCCGATCCAGTTGGTGCCGTACGGGCGGCGCATGCGCTCGGGCAGGCGCTCGGTCGGCACCACGCCGCGCCAGGCCATGAAGCCGGTGAAACGTCGCGCGCGCGGCCTCGAACAGCGCCTCGCGGATGCGCGAATGCACGCCGTCCGCGCCGATCAGCACCTCGCCGCGCGCCGTCGTCGCCGGTGCCGAGCGCGAGCGTGACGCCATCCGCATCCTGCATGAAGCCGGTGGCGCGCGCGCCGACATGCAGGCATCCGGGCGCGCGTTCGCGGAACGCGCGTCAGCAGGACCTGGTGGAAGTCGCCGCGATGCACCATCCAATAGGGCGCACCCCATCGCGCCTCGGCCTCGGCGCCGATATCGTGCAGCTTCCAGCTCTGGCCGGTGCTGAACAGCCGCACCTCCTTGCCGGCCGGCACGCTCGCGATCGCTTCCATCGCGTCGCGCAGGCCGAGCGCGCAGAGCACGCGGCGTGCCGTTCGGCGCGATCTGCACGCCGGCGCCGATCTCCTTGAGATCGGGAGTCTGCTCGTAGAGGTCGACCGGAAAGCCGCGCGCGTGCAGCGCGAGCGCCGCGACGAGGCCGCCGATTCCGGCACCCGCAATCAAGACATGTGGCCTGGTCACGCCACCTCCCGCATCCCGGCGCTCGTGCGCCGTTGCCGGCAGCATAGGAACTCGGGCCGCGGTCGAGAAGCCGGAAAATCGGTTTTCGATCACGGCGAGGGCGGTTGGCATGCCCGGCTATCCGCGCAGCTTGGCGGCGATCGTGGTGGCGCGGCGCCCCTGCCAGCGCGCGACGTGCCGCTCGTCCTCGGTGATCGGGCGGTGATCGCGTCCGGTCGCGGCGGTCGCGCCATAGGGTGAGCCCGCCTTGAACATCGCCGGATCGGAGTAGCCGAGCGGCACGATGATCATGCCGAAATGCGACAGCGGCGCGAACAGCGACAGGATCGTCGCCTCGTTGCCGCCATGCAGCGACGATGTCGCGGAGAACACCGATCCCACCTTGCCGGCGAGCTTGCCCTGCGCCCAGAGCCCGCCGAGCGAGTCGAGATAGGCCTTCAGTTCCGAACTGACGATGCCGAAGCGCGTCGGCGTGCCGAGGATGAAGGCATCGGCCCATTCGGCATCGGCCGGCGTCGGCGCCGCGTAGGCCCCGTTCATCCGATCCGCGCTCTCGCGCCAGCCGGGAACCGCCGCCATCGTCTCGGCGGAAACGATTTCGCGCGCGCGGCGCAGGCGCACCTCGCCGCCCGCCTCGCGCGCGCCCTCGGCGACCGCATTGGCCAGGCTTTCGACCGTGCCGGTGCGCGAGTAGAAGGCAATCAGAACATTTACCATGCGAGGCTCCGTCGATGCGGTGAGATGAGCGGCGATGCTCGATCAGTCCGGCGGAACATTGCTGCCGGCGCGCGGGGCCGCAAGTGCCGGGCCGATCGAAAGCCGATTTTTGCACTTGTCCGCCCGGTCCGGCGCGGTAGTTTGCTGGCGGGACAGGGCGGAGCGCAGGTGAGCGGCTCGATCGCGATCGATCTCGAAGCCCCGGACGGCGCCGGCGCCGCGCGGACGCTCGCCTCCGCGATCTATGCACGGTTGCGCGCGGAGATTCTCGGCGGCGTCTGCCGGCCCTCGGAAAAGCTGCTGATCGCGAAACTGAGCCGACGCTTCGACGTGAGCCTCGCCTCGGTCCGCGAGGCGCTGTCGCGCCTGGTTGCCGACGGGCTGGTGGTGGCGGAGGACCAGCGCGGCTTCCGCGTGAGCCCGGTCTCGCTCGCCGATCTCGCCGATGTGACGCACACGCGGATCGAGCTCGAATGCCTCGCACTCCGGCGCTCGGTCGCGCGCGGCGACGACGCCTGGGAGCACGCGCTGCGCGACGCCTGGCGCGACTTGCAATCGGTGCCGCACACCTCGCCTGATGACCGGCTGCGCCACAGCGAGGCCTGGTCGCTGATGCACGGGCGGTTCCACGCGGCGCTCGTCTCCGCCTGCGGGCTCGAATGGCTGATGCGGTTCCGTGCCACTCTCTATGAGCAGAGCGAGCGCTATCGCCGGCTCGGGCTCGTCGTCAATCCGCGGCGGCGCGATGTGCGCAGCGAGCACCAGCGGATCGCCGAGGCCGCACTCGCGCACGACGCGGAGACCGCCTGCGCCGAGCTCGCCGCGCATTTCGAGCGCACCGCCTCCGTCATCGCCGATGCCTGCCGCCGGCAGGGATTTACCGCATCCGGCTGAGTGCCGACAACCCGGGACACGCGACCAGGAATGACCTATCCGACGCATTTGTTTCCGACCACCGTGGTCGGCAGCTATCCGCAGCCCGATTGGCTCGTCGATCGCGAGCGGCTGATGCACCGCGTGCCGCGGGTGCGCGCCCCGGAGATCTGGCGCTTCGAGGGCGCGACCCTGGAGGCCGCGCAGGATGACGCGACCATCCTCGCGATCCGCGAGATGGAGCGCGCCGGCATCGACATCGTGACCGATGGCGAGATGCGGCGCGAAAGCTATTCGAACCGGTTTGCGCTGACACTCGAAGGCGTGGACGCCGACACGCCGGGCCAGACGATCGGGCGCACCGGCGGCGTCTCGGTGGTGCCGCGCGTCGTTGGCCGCATCCGCCGGCGCGGACCGGTCGAGCGGCGCGATGCCGAGTTCCTGCGGGCGAATGCGACGCGGGCGACCAAGATCACGTTGCCCGGTCCGTTCACCATGTCGATGCAGGCGAAGAACGAGTTCTACGATGACGAGGAGGAAATGGCGACGGACTACGCGATCGCCGTCAACGAGGAGCTGAAGGATCTGAAGGCAACCGGCGTCGATGTCGTCCAGCTCGACGAGCCCTGGATGCAGGCGCGCCCGGAGCAGGCGACGCGCTACGGGGTGCGCGTGCTGAACCGCGCGCTCGAAGGGGTCGCCGGACCGGTCGTCGTGCATCTCTGCTTCGGCTACGCGCATGTCGTGCACGACAAGCCGCACGGCTACTCGTTCCTGCCGCAGCTTGCGGACAGCGCCGCGCAGCAGATCTCGATCGAATTCGGCGCAGCCGAAGCTCGATCTCGGCATGCTGCGCGATCTCGCCGGCAAGACGATCCTGCTCGGCGTGCTCGATCTCGGGCGCGAGGACGCGGAGAAGCCGCGCGAGATTGCCGATCACGCGCGGCGCGCGCTCGATCACCTGGACGCCGAGCGGCTGGTGCTCGCGCCGGACTGCGGCATGAAATATCTGCCGCGCGCGCTCGCCTTCGCGAAGCTGAAGGCGATGGCGGACGGGGCCGCCCTTCTGCGCAAGGAGCTCGCCGGCTGACGCGCACGGCGCGGGAGCGGCGCGTGAATTGCTTCAGGCGAACCGTCGCGGGCGCAAGCCGGCGTGAAACCAGGTGATCAGCGTGATGATGTCGTAGACGGGCAATCCGAATTCCCGCTCGATGGCGGCGGAATAGGGCGGCAGATTCGTGCACTCGCTGACGATCGCGCCGATATCGGGATTCCCGGCGAGCAGGCGGCGGGTCGTTGCCAGCACTTCCGCTTCCTGCGCGGCACGATCGACCACGGGGGCGGCAGCGAGAAGGTCGCGGTGGAACGTGCCGTCCGGCCGCAATCCGGCGACCGGCAGGTCGGTCGGCGCGCCGACGCCGCGGAAATGCTCCGCCGTCAGCGCGTCCTTGTCGAAGGTGAGCACGCCGACGCGCTTGCCGCGGGGCAGCACGCGCTGCACCAGCGGGATCTGCAGCAGGCTCGAACTCGCGACCGGCACCGGGCAATGCGCGACGAGCTCGGGATGCAGCACGGCGAGGAAGCCGCAACTCGTGGTGATGCCGTCGACGCCGAGTGCGACGAGCTCGTCCGCCGCGCGCAGGAAGCCGTCGAGCATGCCGTCGGCGCGCGGCCTGGTGATCCGCTGCGGCGTCGCGCCATGCACCACGGCGTATTGCACCGGGAAGGGAAAGGTGGCGGCATGTCCGATATCGCCGGGCAGGCGCTGGAAGCCGGTGTCGAGCATCAGTACGCCGAGCGTGACGCCATGCACGGTCCGGCGGCGTACCGCCGGCGCCGCGTCAGCCATAGGAATAGCCGGCCTTCTCCATGTAAGACTTTGCCAGCGCGACATCGAACGGGAAGGGCTTCAGCATCGTGTGGTCGTAATCGGGCGAGGTGTAGGGGATCGGCACCGTGCCGGGCTCGCCGAAGCCGGAAGCGATCTGCTTCACGATCTGCTCGCGCGGAATGGCGAAGCCGAACGCCTTGCGGACATAGGCGGCGGCCTCGAACGCGCGCGACGGGTCCTTCTTGCCGAGCGGCGTCTCGATGCCGGTGCCGAACACCGGATGGCGCAGATTGTAGCAGAGGTGCTGCCACTTGAAGCTGTCGAAGCGCAGCACCTTGCCCCAGCTCGGATCGATCGTCCTGGCGAGCGAGCTGATGTCGTACATCGGATCGTGCGCGTCGATGTCGCCCGATTTCAGCGCGGCGAGCACCGCGTCCGTGCCCTCGATGTTGATGAGCCAGAACTCGCGCACATTGCCGGGAGTCGGCTTCCAGTAGTGCTCGTTCCTGACATAGCGGAACGCCTTGCGGCTCGGGATCGTAGCCCATCGCGATCCACGGCCCGGTGCCGATCCCGCCATGCGCGGTGTAGCTGCCCTTCGCGGTCGTGACCTTGTAGCTGCCGAGGAAGGTGTTGATGGTGTGGCCGCGCATCGCGCTCGCCGGAATGTCCTTGTAGGCGTGCATCGGCATGATCGCGACGGCGCTCAGCACGAGCTCGCGGAACATGAGGGAATAGGCGGGCAGATCGACCGTGATCTCGAGCGGTCCGGTCACCTTGTAGGCGTCGGGCGAGCCGAACACCGCAGCGAAGCTCGCCCGGTATTGCGAGGCATAGGCCTTGTCGAGGATCGTGTCCCAGGTGAATTTCACGTCCTGCGCGGTGAAGGGCTCGCCGTCGTGCCAGGTCACGCCCGGGCGCAGCGTGATCACCCAGTGCTTGCCGTCGCCGAATTCGAGACATCGTGCTCGCGAGCGCCGGCACCGAGCTGCTTGTTCTGCCAGGAATCGTATTCCAGCAGCTGGTTGTAGACCGGGCCGAACACGTTGGCATCCTGGTAGCCGTTCACGATACATCGGCAGGGTGGCCGACGGCGCGGGCCAGCAGGCGAAGGCGGAGGTGACGTTGCCGGTCGCGCCGGCGATCGTCCAGTTCTCCGGCCGCGGATAGAAGACCGGGCTGAACGTGGTGCCGTCGAAACCCGCTGAGCTTCGGGTTCACCGCGATCGCGTCCTGCGGATAGAACAGGATGGTCAGCGGCTCGGTGTCGTACCAGCGCTTCTCGAAATCGGTGATCGCCTTCACGCGCGTCGCCTCGTCGGGCGTCGCGCTGTAGGTTGCCATCGCGGCGTTCAGCACGGGATCGTCGAGATAGTAGAAATTGGGGCCGTTCGGCGGCATCGCCGCTGGCGAGAAGAGCTGCTCCGGCAGCGGCACGACCGAGCTGTAGTAATAGCGCTCGAAATAGGCGTCCCAGCCGCCATCGACATAGGTCTTGCCGTCGCCCTTGTTCCGCCGCGGCAGGATGGCGGCGAACGGGACGTAGTTGGGGATCACCTCGACGCCGAGCTCGGCGATCTGGCGCGCGCAGAGCGTGCCCCAGGCCATGCGCGCGGGCTGGTTGTTCGGGATCATCATGTACAGCTTGAAGAAGGTCGGCGCGGCATTGGCCGGGCGGATCGGCGCGCCGAGCATGGCGCCGGCGGCCGCTGCGCCGGCGAGGAAATCGCGTCGCGTGCCCTGCATGGCGGGATCCTCATCCTTTGCACCGAACCGCACCACCGGGGCAGAGCGCCTGTCCAGGAAAAATTTGCTCTGGCCGGTCTTGTCGCCGCAGCGTAGCGTCCGCGGCGATGAACCTGCTCCGCTTTCTCCTGCGGCGGCTCGCCTTTTCCGTCGCGCTGGTGCTCGGCGTCAGCGCGATCGTGTTCTTCCTGGTCAATGCGATCGGCAATCCGGTGGCGATGCTGCTCGCCGACCAGCCGGGCGTCAGCACCGACGCGGTCAATGCGCTGCTCGCACTATTACCATCTCGATGAGAACGTCGTGCTGCGCTACGTCCACTGGCTGTGGAGCGTCGCGCATCTCGATTTCGGCACCAGCATCACCTACAACCAGCCGGTCGGCGGCATGCTCGTCACCTGGGGGATGGAGACGCTGAAGCTGCAGGTGCCGGCGATCCTGCTCGCCGTCGTGCTCGCGGTCGGCATCGCGACGGTGGCGGCGACGCGGCAATATTCGCGCGTCGATTTCGGCGTGATGGCGGGGGCGCTGCTCGGCCAGTCGCTGCCGGGCTTCCTCACCGGCATCCTGCTGATCCTGGTCTTCGCCTACTGGCTCGGCATGGTTTCCGAGCTACGGCGCCTATTCCACCCGCAATCCGATCTTCGGCAGCACCGCTCGCTCGATGCGCTCTGGCACATGGTGCTGCCGATGGCGATGCTCACCTATCTTCAACACCGCGACGCTCACCCTGCTGCTGCGCGCCAACATGGTCGACGTGCTGCGGCACGATTTCGTCATGGCGGCGCGCGCGAGCGGCCTGCCGGAGCGGCGGGTGGTGTTCGGCCACGCGCTGCGCAACGCCATCATTCCGGTGCTCACCTATCTCGGCATCCTGTTCGGCCTGATGCTGGCCACCGCGCCGGTGACCGAGACCGTGTTCACCTGGCCGGGCCTCGGCGTGCTCTACATCAACGCCATCCAGCAGCTCGACTATCCCGTCATCATGGGCGTCACGCCTGGTGGTCGCGGTGATGCTGGTGATCGCGACGCTGCTGACCGACCTTGCCTATGTGCTGATCGATCCGCGGATCCGGCTCGGCTGATGCAGGACATCGCCGGCGCGCGCGATACCGGCGAAGCGGCGGCTCGGACCGCGCCGCCCGGCACCTGGCGGCAGGGCTGGCCCCGGCTCCGGCGCAACCGCACCGGCATGCTGGGCCTGTCGCTGGTCGGCGCTCGCGATCCTCACCGCGCTGCTCGGGCCGCTGCTCGCGCCCTACGCGCCGAACGACCAGTCGGCGATGCTCGGCTACGGCGCCAATGCGCCGCCGGGCTGGGCGCATCTGCTCGGCACCGACCGCTCGGCTACGACGTGCTCAGCCGCGTCGTCTACGGCGCGCCGACGGCGCTCGCCGTCGGCATCGGCGCGATGGTGGTCGCCTCGGTGATCGGCACGCTGCTCGGCGGCATCAGCGGCTATCTCGGCGGGCTGGCCGACGAGCTGCTGATGCGGTTCACCGAATTCTTCCTGGTGGTGCCGATCTTCCTCGTCATCCTGGCCGACGGTGCGGCTGTTCGGCATCGTCGTGGTCGGCACGCCGCTCGAGCAGCATTCCGCACCTCAACCTGATCACGATCATCGTCGCTGCTCGGCCTGTTCGGCTGGCCGCCGATCGCGCGGCTGGCGCGGGCCGAGTTCCTGCGGCTGCGACGGCTTGGAGTTCGTCGAGGCGGCGCGCTGCATCGGCGCGACGCGGCGCGACATCGTGTTCCGCCACATCCTGCCGAACGCCCTGCCCTCGCTCGTCGTCGTGGTCGCGCTCGGCATCGGCGGCGCGATCCTCGCCGAGGCGATGGTGAGCTTCCTCGGCTTCGGCGATCCGAACTCGGTGAGCTGGGGCCAGCTGCTCTACTTCAACTACGGCACGCTGCAGGTCGCGCCCTGGGCGTCGATGGCCCCGGGGTCGCGATCTTCGTCACCGTGCTCGGCTTCAACCTGCTGGCCGACGGGCTGTCCGACGCGCTTCAACCCGCGGCTCCGGCAGTAGAATGAACGCGGCGCCGCTGCTCGAGGTGCGCGACCTTGCGGTGCATTTCGCCACGCGCGAGCGGCGTCGTGCGCGCGGTCGACGGCGTCGATCTTCCACGTCGGCAGCGGCGAGACGCTCGGGCTGGTCGGCGAGTCCGGCAGCGGCAAGACGGTGTCCAGCCTCGCGCTGCTCCGCCTGGTGCCGCCGCCGGCGCGCATCGCCGGCGGCACGATCCGGTTCGAGGGCAAGGATCTGCTCGCGCGAGCAGCCGGCGCGAGATGGCGGCGATCCGCGGCAAGCGCATGGCGATGGTGTTCCAGAACCCGGCCTACTCGCTGAACCCGCTGCTCAGCATCGGCGCGCAGCTCGCCGAAATCCTGCGCTGGCACGAGCGGATCGGCCGCACGGCGGCATTCGAGCGCGCCGCCGAGCTGCTGCGCCTGGTCGGCATCGCCGATCCGCGCGCACGGCTGCGGCAGTTTCCCGCATGAGCTCAGCGGCGGCATGAAGCAGCGCGTCTGCATCGCCCGCGCGCTGCTCTGCAATCCCGATCTGGTGCTCGCCGACGAGCCGACCACCAATCTCGACGTCACCATCCAGGCGCAGATCCTCGACCTGCTGCGCGACCTGCGTCGCCGGTTCTGCGAGCGCGATGATCCTGGTGACGCACGACATGGGCGTGGTCGCGCGCATGGCGGACCGCATCACCGTCATGTATGCCGGCCGCATCTGCGAGACCGCCGATGCGCGCACCATCTTTCGCGGCGCCGCGGCATCCCTACACGCGGGCGCTGCTGGAAAGCGTGCCGCGCGCCGACCGCCGCTACGCGCCGGGCGCGCCGCGCGTGCTGACGGCGATCGGCGGACGGCTGCCCGACCTCGCCGATCCGCCGCGCGGCTGCCGCTTCCATCCGCGCTGCCCGGACGCGATCGACGGAGTGCCGCCGCGTGCTGCCGCGAAGCGACCGAGATCGCGCCCGGCCACGTCGTCAGCTGCATCCGCCAGCGGCAGCGCCGGGCGGCCCGATCTCGCATGAGCCGTGACGCCGATCCTTCGCGTCGAGGACCTGCAGAAGCGCTATCCCGTGCTCCGGCGCGGCGTGTTCGGGCGGCGCGCGGCCGGCGAGGTGCGCGCGGTGGATGGCATCTCGCTTCGCGCTGCGCCGCGGCGAGACGCTCGGGCTGGTCGGCGAGAGCGGCTGCGGCAAGACCACGGCGGCGCGCGCGATCCTGCACCTGGTCGAGCCGAGCGGCGGCCGCATCTGGCTCGACGGGCAGCGACATCACCGACGCTTTCCGCAGGGGCGATCGCGCGCGCGCAGCTCGCGCGTCCGGCGGCGGCTGCAATACGTGTTCCAGGACCCGTATCTCTCGCTGAACCCGCGCTGGAGCATCGCCGACACGCTGCTGGAGCCGCTGCGCGTGCACGGCCATGTGCCGCCGGCCGCGCGCGAGGAGCGCATCATCGCATTGCTGGAACTGGTCGGGCTCGAGGCGGCGCATGCGGCGCGCTACCCGCACGAGTTCAGCGGCGGTCAGCGCCAGCGCGTCGGCATCGCGCGGGCGCTCGCGGTCGAGCCCGAGATCCTGATCTGCGACGAGCCGGTCTCCTCGCTCGACGTTTCGGTGCGCGCGCAGATCCTGAACCTGCTGGTGCGGCTGCAGGAGCGGCTCGGCCTCACCTACCTCTACATCTCGCACGATCTGAGCTCGGTGCGCTTCGTCGCCGATCGGGTGGCGGTGATGTATCTCGGCCGCATCGTCGAGACTCGCCGCGGTCGATGCGCTGTTCGAGCATCCGCTGCATCACTACACGCCAGGCGCTGCTCGCCGCGATGCCGGTCCCCGATCCGGACGCGCGAGCCCGGTCCCGCGCTGGCCGGCGAGCTGCCGAGTGCGATCTCGGTGCCGCGCGGCTGCCGCTTCCATCCGCGCTGTCCCGCGGCGCTGCCGGTGCTGCCGCGAGGTCGATCCGATGCTGCGCACGCTCTCGCCGCGGGCGCGACGTTGCCTGCCACAATCCGCGCTGAGCTAGGAGAACAATGAATGGCAGAGATCGTGGTGATCGGCGCCGGGGTGATGGGCGCCTCGATCGCGTTCCGGCTGGCGCAGGCGGGCGCAGCCGTCACGGTGCTGGAAGCGACGCGCGTCGGCGGCGGCACGTCGGGCATCAGCTTCGCCTGGACCAACGCCAACAACAAGCCGCCGAAACCGTATCACGATCTCAACGTCGCCGGCATGAAGGCGCATCGCGCACTCGCCGACGAATTCGGGGGCACGCCGTGGTGGCACGGCGGCGGCCGCATCGAATGGGTGGAGCCCGCCGAGGTCGAGGCGCAGCGTGCCCGCGTCGCGCGCTTGCAGGACTGGGGCTATGCCGCCGAGTGGATCGACCGCGCGCAGCTCGCCGAGCTCGAGCCCGACATCGATCCGGCTGCCTCGGGCGACTCGCCAATCGTCCATTATCCCGATGACGGCTGGCTCGATCCCGTCGTCTATGCGCATGCGATGCTCTCGGCTGCGACGCGCCGCCATGGCGCGAAGCTCGTCACCGGCGTGCGGGTGCGCAATCTCGAGATGAAGGGCGCGCGCGTCATCGGCGTGATCGCCGAGGACGGACGGCGCTTCGGCGCCGACATGGTGGTGAACTGCGCCGGCCGCTGGGCCAACGATGCGGTGGCGGAGAACGGGCTGCCATCTGCCGCTGGCGCCGACGGTCGGGTTCCTCGTCTTCACCCCGCCGGTCGCCGCCGCGGTCAGCCGCGTGATCGGCTGCCCGATCGTCGATCTCCGCCCCGACGGGGCCGGTCGGCTCATGCTGCACCGGAACGAGGTCGACGCCACGCTCGCCGCCGATGCGGCGGTCTCGCCCGACATGCCGCAGGCGCGCGAACTGATCGAGCGCGCGCGGACGCTGCTTCCCGGCATCGGGCCCGTGCAGGCCGAGGCGTGCCGCATCACGGTGCGGCCGATCCCGGGCGACCAGTTCTCCGCGGTCGGGCCGGTGCCGCGGGTCGAGGGCTACTACCTCGCGATCTCGCACAGCGCGGTGACCCTCTCGCCGTTCCTCGGCCAGGCCGTGGCCGACGAGATCGCGCATCGCCGCGAGCGGCCGGAGCTCGCGACCTTCCGCCCGGCGCGATTCTTCAACTGAGCGGAGGACGATTCCCGAGCGCGGCGTTCGCGGCGATGTAGCCCCAGGTCATGTTGGGGCCGATCGTGGTGCCGGCGCCGAGCGCGCGCGTGCCGATCGGGTTCGCCATCGCGAGACCGGCGCAATAGAGGCCCGCGACCACGCTGCCATCGGGGCGCAGCGCGCGGCCGCGATCGTCGGTGCGTGCGCCGCCCTTGGTGCCGAGAATCGCGCGGTTGAACGGGATCGCGACGAACGGCGCCTGCTCGATCGCGCCGAGCGTCGGATTGCCGGCACCCGCGCGCTTCCGACCCTCCCAGATGCTTTCGCCGCGATGGAAATCGGCGTCGCGCCCGCTCGCGCAGAAGCCGTTGAAGCGGCTGACCGTGGCGGCGAGCGCGGCTTCGGGCACGCCGATCGCGCGCGCGAGCTCGGCAAGCGAACTGGCGCGGCGGATCCAGCCGGGCTCGCGCCGCGCCAGCATGCGCAGCAGCAGCGAGCGGCGCAGGAAGCGGCGATCCGCGACCAGCCAGGCCGGCAGGTTGAGCGGCGTGCCGTCGGACGCGCGCCGATCCAGCGCCTCGCCGATATTGAAGTCATACTCGCTGACGAAGCGCTCCCCGTTGCGGTTCACGATGATCGCGTGCGGCTCCGCCTGGAAGGCGAAGGGCACGCCGTGCTTCTGGCCCTCGTAGAAGGTCGGCAGCGTCGGATAGACATTCGCCTGGTCCATGCGGTCGAGCGCGGCGCCGGCGGCTTCCGCCATGCGCTGGCCGTCGCCGGTATTGGTGCGCGGGCTGCCGTGGCGCTCGGACGGGCCGGGGAAATGCGCCTCGCGCCGCGCCGCGTCCCACTCGAACCCGCCGGTCGCGAGCAGCACGCCGCGCCGCGCCAGGATGCGGCGCGCAACGCCAAGCTGGGTGAGCGCGACCCCGGTGACGCGCCCGTCCGCATCCTGCAGCAGCCGCTCGACCCCCGCGTTGAGCTCGATGCGGCAGCCCTTGTCGAGGCAGCCGCGCAGCAACCCCGCCATCAGCGCGCTGCCCTGGCCGACGCCGTCGGTCGCCAAGCGCCAGGCGAGCTGCGGCAACAGCGCGAGCATCGCGCGGACCGGCGCGTGATACACGTTGTGCTTGCGCATCTCCTGGTAGGTGAAGCGGTGCGGCAGCGTCGAGCGGCGCAGCAGCTTCGCGTACCGCCCGGTGATGCGGCGGCTCAGCGCGCGCGGCGAGACCATGCGTCCGGCGAGCTTGCCGCCCGCATGTTCCGCCATCGGGTCGGGCTCGTCGGTGAGCGCGTAGCGGAGCGGCGTGTTGCGCTCGACGAATTCGAGCATCGCCGGCGCGTTGGCGACGAAGGCCCGCCACAGATGGTCCTCGCGTTCCGCCCATCCCTCCGGGGAGGCGCTGCGCAGATAGGCGAGCGCCTCCTCGGCGCTGTCGGCGATCCCGGCGGCGCGGGCGTGGTGGTTCACCGGAATCCACGTGCCGGCGCCCGACATTGCGCTGGTGCCGCCGATCCGCCCGGTCTTCTCGAGGACCACCACGTCGAGCCCGCCCGCGGCGGCGGTCAGCGCCGCCACCAGCCCCGCCGCGCCCGAGCCGACCACGACGAAATCGACGGTTTCCGTCTGCGCGTCCATGTCCGCTCCTTCGCCGTGGACCGGAATCGTAGTGCTCCGCCGATGCGGCGGGCAACCCGGCTGGCCAGGGCCGCCGATTCGGTGTGAAATCGCTCGCGATCAGAGGGGGTGCGGATGGAGCAGCGGAACAGCAATCCCTACGCGGCGCTCGGCGTCCGCCCGTTCATCAACTGCGCGTCGGTCCGCACCGCGCTCAGCGGCAGCCTGATGCTGCCGGAGGTGCGGGCCGCGATCGACCAGGCCTCGCGGCAATTCGTGAGCCTCGACGAGCTGATGGAGGGCGCGAGCCGGCGCATCGCCAAGCTCACCGGCGCCGAATGGGGCATCGTCACCTGCGGCAGCGCGGCGGCGCTCACGCTCGCGACCGCGGCCTGCGTAGCCGGCAACGATCCGGTGAAAATTCTCCACCTGCCGAACACCGAGGGCTGGCCGAACCGCGTGGTGATGCCGAAGAACCAGCGCTTCGCCTACGACCAGGCGATCCGCGCGGTGGGCACCCGGATCATCGAGGTGGAAACGATCGCCGAGCTCGACGCGGCGCTCGCCGAGCCGGTGGTGATGTTCGCCGTGCTCGGCACGCATGAGGCGCAGGCCGCGGTGCGGCTCGAGGACATCGTCGCCCGCGCGCGGCCGCGCGGCATTCCGGTGCTGGTGGATGCGGCCTCCGAGCATCTCGAACGGCCGATCCCGTACCTGGTCCGCGGCGCCGATCTGGTGATCTACAGCGGGGGAAAGTTCCTGCGCGGTCCGCAGACCAGCGGGCTCCTGCTCGGGAACAAGCCGCTCGTGCAGGCGGCGTGGTCGAACGCCTCGCCGCATCAGGGCTTCGCGCGCGGGATGAAAGTCTCCAAGGAGGACGTGATCGGCGTTCTGGCGGCGCTCGAAATCTGGTTCGGCCAGCGCGATCCGGCGGAGGAGTTGGCGCGATGGAACGCCGACCTTGCCACCATCGCGCGGCAGCTGGACGGAGCCGGCGTCCGCGCCGAGGTGATCGCGCCGTCCGGCGTGGTGCGCGTGCCGCGGCTCCGCGTGCGATGGGACGCGTCGCGGCGCGGGCTGGCGGATGATTTCGGGGGCGAGGCGCTGCGGCAGCGCCTGCTCGCGGGCGAGCCGCGGATCATGCTCGATGACATGGCGACATCAGCCGATTCGGTGGAGATCGATCCGTTCGGGCTGCAGCCGGGCGAGGCCGCCCAGGTCGGGCGGGCACTCGCGGAGGCGCTGGCGGCGCACCTGGAGAAGGGGCAGCCCGCCCAGGCCGCGCCCACCACCGACGTCACCGGCCTGTGGGAGATCGGCGTCGCCTTCCAGCGCGGAGAACGCACCCACCGGGTCGAGCTGCGGCAGCAGGATGGCGCCCTCACCGGCACCCAGAGCTCGGTGCAGTTCGAGGGGCCGGTCAGCGGGCGGCTGGACGGAGAAACCATCCGCCTGGTGTTCCAGACCCGCTTCGAGGGAACCACCATCGTCTACCGCCTCGACGGATCGGTCGCGGACGGACAGATGCGCGGCACCGTCACCCTCGGCAGCCTGACCGACCACCACCAGGGCCCCATCAACCTCGCCCAGTTCGGCACCGCCGCCTTCACGGGCGCACGGCTCTAGCCCAGGCTCCGCTCGGCTGGGCATGGGGAGAAAGGCCAGGGGCTCTGCCCCTGGACCCCGCTAAGGGCACAGCCCTTAGAACCCTGGCGGGTTTGCCGAAGAGGGTGGGCCGACGAGGTGGTTGATGGGTCCGGGTTGGCCCACCCTCTTCAGCAAACCAGTCAAGGATTCCAAAGGCTTGGCCTTTGGCGGGGGTCCAGGGGGCAGAGCCCCCTGGCCTTCCTTTCTCTGCCCGCGGCCGAGCGGAGCCTGGGCTAGATCTGCACGACCTCGTTGAGGTCGAAGGTTTGGCCGGTGGGGTTTTCGCCGATGCGGGCGGTTTTGTCGCTGGTGAAGTGGTAAGGCGGGACGGGCAGGTTGTACGGCGCGGGGACGCCCGAATAGACGCGGCCGGCCAGATCGTATTTCGAGCCGTGGCAGGGGCAGAGATAGCCGCCCGGCCAGTCGGGGGCCGGGTCGGTGGGCGAGGGGTTCGGGAAGTAGCCGGGCACGCAGCCGAGATGGGTGCAGATCCCGACCATGATCGCGTATTGCGGGTTGATCGAGCGGTGCCAGTTGTCGGCGTAGGGCGGCTGCTGGTGGACGCGCGAGTGGGGGTCGCTGAGCAGGTTGAGCAGCTTCGGGTCCTGCAGCGTCTTCAGCGCGTCGGGCGAGCGATCGACCACGAGGATCGGCTTGCCGCGCCAGACCACGACGATCTGCTGGCCCGGCTGCAGCTTGCTGAGATCGACCTCGATCGGCTCGCCGGCCGCCAGCGTGTCGGCGGCCGGTTCCATGGTGTCGATCAGCGCCCAGGCGATGGCGCAGCCGCCGATCACGGTGCCGGCGGCGGCGGTCAGCTTGAGGAAGTCGCGACGCACCACACCGTCATCTCCGTGGCCGGCCGGGCCGGTCGAGGGCGGGTGGGTCGTCGAGGACATACGGTTCTCCTGTCGGCGGGCGGCGCGCAAACTGCCGCAAGCGGAGGCGTTTGGAAAGGGTCATGCGGCCGCAGAAAGATGCGCTGGCCGCGGGATGGCACTCACATGTAGCGTTCCCACAGCCGCGCCATCAGTTCGCCCACCCGTTCGTGCAGGGAGCGGTGCTCCCAGGCGGCCAGGGTGATCGCCTCGGCGTCCCGGATCCAGCGCCGCAGCATTGCCTCGACCTTGCGGGCCAGGCCGCCGCCGAGGACGATTGCATCGACCTCGTTGTTGTAGACGTAGCTGCGGCGGTCGAGATTGGATGAGCCGATCGCCGTCCAGACGCCGTCGATCGTCGCCACCTTGGCGTGCAGCATGCCGTCTCGCAGCTCGTGGATGCGCACGCCACGGCGCATCAGCCGGCCGTACAGGGCTCGGGCGGCGTGCATGGCGCCGGGCACGTCGGTGTAGCCGGCGAGCACCAGGTCGACCGCGACGCCGCGCTCGGCGGCCGCGCCGAGCAGCTTCCACTCCTGATGGGTGGGCACGAAATAGCCGGTTGCAAGCAAGATGCGATCCCGTGCCGCGCCAACCGCGGCGTGCAGCAACTCGTAATAGAGCTGCCGGCGCTCCCGGGGCGCGCTGCCGTCGATGCGTATGGTCGCGTCGCCGCAGGGCGCGAGCGTCGGGAAATCGGCGCTGGCCGGAAGGCCGCCGCCGCCACGCTGCCAAGTGTGACGGAGGAGCTTCTGCGCCTCGGCGACGGCGGGGCCCTCGATGCGGATTGCCGCGTCGTACCAGAACGCCTCGTTCGGGTTGCGCGGCGCGCCGGCGGAGCGCGGGTTCTCGTAGACGCGGGACAGGTTGACACCGCCGATCACGGCGGCGCGGCCGTCGATCACCAGCAGCTTGCGATGGTCGCGGTCGTTGAACCGGAGCCCGAAGTGCCGCCGCAGCGGATTGAGGCCGCGGAATTCCAGAACGGCGGCCCCGGCCCGTTGCAACCCCGCAAAGAATTCGTCCGGCGTGTGATCCGAGCCGACCCCGTCATAGACGATCGCGACCCGCACGCCCTCGCGAAGCTTCTTCGCCAGCAGCGCGCCCAGCGTGGTGCCGGCGGCGTGGACGTCTGCGAGCTCGTAATATTCCATATGGATATGATCGCGCGCGTCGGCGATGGCAGCGAAAATCGCCGCGAGCGCGGCACCGCCGCTGTCGAAGAGGTGCACCGTGTTGTCCGCGACGAGCGGGCAGTCGGAAACCGGGAAGTGCGCCGCCGCCTGGCGTTCGAGCGCGTCGTCGACCTGCCGATCCATACGCCGGCGAACGCGAAATGCGCGCCTGCGTTTCCGCGTGCCAGGTTGACGCTCGCGCTACAGCCCGGCTTGCGGGCGGGGCCTCGTTCCGTCGGTGAAGCGGGAGAAGCGGAACGGCGCGGGGTCGACGATCGGCGGCGCGCCGGTGACGAGGTCGGCCATCAGCCGCCCGGCCCCGGGGCCGATGCCGAAGCCGTGGCCGGAGAAGCCGGTGGCGACGAAGAACCCGGGCGTGCCCTCGACCGGCGAGATCACCGGCACCGCGTCGGGCGTGACGTCGATCAGCCCCGCCCATTGCTGCGCCACCTCCGCCTTCGCGAAGACCGGAAACGCCGCGGCGAGGCGCTGCTGCGCCTGGTCGTTGAGCGCCGTCATCGGCGCGGGATCGTTGACGCGCGTCGCCTCGAACGGCGAGGGGCGGTCGAGCGCCCAGCGGCGCGGCGTCCGCAGCTCGGTGACGAACCGCTCGCCGACGCGCAGCGTGAGCGAACCCCACTCGTTGCGGAGCGCCGGCAGGAAATCGCGGAAGAAGACGAAGCTGTCGGGCACCAGCTCGTGCACGGTGGTGAAGCCGCCGGCGATCGTGTAGCCGCCGTCGAGCCGCTTGCGGAAGGCGAACTTGCCGGTCGTCGCCGCGATCTCCGGCCCGCCCTCCAGCGGCTTGGTGCGGTAGACCGTCGAGCGCACCTTGAGCTGCGGCAGGCGGATGCCAAGGCTGCCGCAGAACAGCCGCGACCAGGCGCCGCCGGCGAGCACCACGCTCGCGCAGGCAATCTTTCCCCGCTCCGTCACCACGCCGCTGATCCGCCCGCCGGCGGTCTCGACGCCGCGGACCGCGCATTGCGTAAGGATCGCCGCGCCGTGCTGCCGCGCCGCCTCGGCGATCGCGGGCGCGGCCTTCTGCGGCTCGGCGCGGCCGTCACTCGGTGTGTAGATCCCCGAGCGGAATTTTCGCGCCGCCCCCGGCAGCAGCCGCGCGACCTCGTCGCTGTCCACCATGCGGCTGTCCATCTGGTGCAGCCGCGCATGCTCGAGCCACTTCTCGTGCTCGTCGGCCTGCGCGTCGGTCTCGGCGAGGAACAGGATGCCGGTGGTGCGGAACCCGGTCTCTGCGCCGGTGCGCTCGTTCATGCCCTCCCAGAGCCGCAGGCTCTCGATGATCAGCGGGATCTCGCGCGGGTCGCGGCCCTGCTTGCGCACCCAGCCCCAATTGCGGCTGGACTGTTCGCAGGCGATTTCGCCCTTCTCGCAGAGCGCGACCGAGACGCCGCGTTCGGCCAGGAACAGCGCGGTGCTGGTGCCGACGATGCCGCCGCCGATCACCACGACATCGGCGCGTTCGGGCAAATTCTCGTCCGACCGCACCGGATCGACGCGCGGGCCCATTGAGCTGCTCCACCCCTGCTCAGGTCCCGGGAATGAAGGCGCCGCTCGGTGCAGCCTGTCAAACCCCTTGGCGAGGACAAGCAAACCGCGCAACGCATGGCAGCACTGAAAAATTCGGGGGAGAGCATGACCGAGCACGCATGGCGGGGATTCCGGAGCGGTCTGTCGCGCCGCGGCCTGCTGGCGCTCGGCGCCGGCGCCGGTTCGGTCGGGCTGTTCGGCCAGGCCTTCGGGCAGAGCAGTTCCGGCCCGCCTTCCGCGCCCAAGGGCCAGGTGGTGGTCGGCATCTCGCAGGAGCCGACCGTGTTCAATCCGCTGATGATCGACATCGAGGTCGATCAGGGCGTGCACTGGAACCTGTTCAGCCCGCTCTGGGGCGTCGATCCCGACGGCAAGTTCTTCCCCGTGCTCGCGACCGAGGTGCCGACGGCCGAGAATGGTGGCGTGTCGGCGGACGGGCTCAACTGGCACGTCAAGCTGCGCGCCCGACGTGAAGTGGCATGACGGCCAGCCCTTCACCGCCGAGGACCTGAAGTTCAGCATCGACCTCATCAACCAGCCGAAATTCCGCGCCGCGCGGCGCACCGGGCACGAGCTCGTGCGCGACTTCAAGATCATCAGCCCGACCGAGGTGACCTGGCGGATGGAGCGGCCGTATGCGCCCTACATCTCCATCCTCGCCTGGACGTTCCTGGTGCCGAAGCACCTGATCGCGAGCGCGCCCGACCCGAACACGGCACCGTTCAACAACAATCCGGTCGGCACCGGCGCGTTCAAGTGGAGCGAGCGGCAGCCGGGCGATCACATCACGCTGGTCGCCAACGACCATTATTTCGGCAAGGGACCGTATCTCGAACGGCTCATCTTCAAATACATCCCCGATCTCACCGTGCTCTACACGCAGTTCCGCACCGGCGACATCGACTATATCGGACTGCAGGGCATCACGCCGGATCACTACAAGGAAGCGAAGACGCTCGCGAACCGCAACGTGTACACGGCGCCGCAGGCGTTCATCGAGAGCATCACACTCAACCTGGCGCGGCCCTGCTTCCAGGACAAGGCGGCGCGCCAGGCGCTCTATCTCGCGATGGACAAGAAGAGCATCATCGATGAGATCTATTATGGCCTGCCGCGCCCGAGCGACAGCTTCTTCCCGCACGAAGCCTGGGCCTACAACCCGACCCTGCCGGTGCAGGAGTACAACCCGGACAAGGCGAAGCAGATTCTCGATCAGGCCGGGTGGAAGCCGGGCGCCGGCGGCGTGCGCGAGAAGAACGGCGTGCGGCTGGAATTCACCAACTCCACCACCGCCGGCAACCATGTGCGCGAGCAGGCGCAGCAGCTCCTGCAGCAGAACTGGCAGGATATCGGCGCGGCAATGACGATCAAGAACATGCCGGCGGCGGTCATCTGGGGCGACTATTTCGCGATGTCGAAATACGACAGCGTCATGGTCGGGGAGGACTTCCTGATCGGGCCCGATCCGGACGTCACCTATTACTTCGACAGCAAGAACGTGCCGGCCAAAGGGGGCGCCGGCGACAACACCATGCAGTATGCAAACCCCGAGGTGGACAAGCTGCTGCAGGAGGGCGCAGCGACCACCGACCAGGCGAAGCGGAAAGACATCTACATGCAGATCCAGAAGATAATCCGCGATGATCTGCCGATCCTGCCGATCTTCCAGTACGCGCTGATCGAAGGCACCAAGAAGGGCCTGGTCGGCTACACGCCGAACATCAACGTGCAGGTGAATTCCTGGAACATCGCGGAGTGGTACTGGTCCGCCTGAATTGGCGCGCTATCTGCTGCACCGGCTGGGGCAGAACCTGATCCTGCTCTGGCTGGTGTCGGTGATCGGCTTCGCGGTGCTGCATCTCGCCCCCGGCGGACCGCTGTCGCAATTCGCGCTGGTGCCTGGGCTGACCCAGGCGGATCTCGCGCGGATCGCGCATCAGATGGGCCTCGACCGGCCCCTGCCCATCCAGTACTGGGAGTGGTTCCACCGCATGCTCGGCGGCGATTGGGGCCGCTCCTATCGCGACAGCCAGCCGGTGCTCGGGATCATCGCCTCGCATCTCTTCGCAACCTTCGAGCTGATGGTGAGCTCGACGCTGATCGCGGTGCTGCTCGGCACCTGGGTCGGCGTGCTCGGCGCGATCCGGCGCTACTCGGTCTTCGACTATCTGGCGACGATCGGCGCGATGATTGCGCTCTCCATCCCGACCTTCTGGTTCGGTCTCGTCGTGATCTACGTCTTCTCGGTCGAGCTGCGCTGGTTGCCGGCGGGCAATCTCTACACGATCGGGAACGGGTCGTTCCTCGACTACGTGCACCATCTGATCGCGCCGGCGCTCGTGCTGGCTCTGGTGACGATCGCGATCTGGAGCCGCTACATGCGCTCCTCGATGCTCGAGGTGAGCAACCAGGACTATATCCGCACGGCACGCGCCAAGGGTCTCTCCGAGCGACGCGTGCTGATCGGGCATGCGCTGCGCAATGCGATGCTGCCGATGATCACGATCGCCGGGCTGCAGCTGCCGACGCTGCTCAGCGGCGCGCTGGTGACGGAGACGGTGTTCACCTGGCCGGGCATGGGGCGGCTGTTTCTCGACTCGATCGGCTATCGCGACTACCCGATGGTGATGGGCATCCTGATGTTCTCGGCCGTGCTCGTGCTGCTCGGCAACCTCCTCGCGGATCTCGGCTACGCGGTCGCCGATCCGCGCATCCGGCTCGATTGATGTCGGGCGCGACGCTTGCCGAGCCGGTTCCGGTCGGCGTGCCGCGCCGCCGCAGCCGCGGGGTCCGCCGCTTCATGCGCCACCGGCTGGCGCTGCTCGGGCTGGTCGTGATCGTGCTGCTGGTGCTCGGAACCGCCTTCGGCCCGCATCTCATTGCCTACGACGATCTGCACATCGACATTCGCCATCGATTCCAGGCGCCGTTCATCGGGCCGCATCCGCTCGGCTCGGACCAGCTCGGGCGCGACATGCTGGCGCGGCTGCTGATGGCGGGGCGGGTGTCGCTCACCGTCGGTTTCGCGGCGATGGCCCTCAGCACGGTGTTCGGCACGCTGATCGGCGCGGTTGCCGGGTATTACGGCGGCTGGATCGGTGCGGCGCTGATGCGCTTCGTCGATGCGGTGCTGTGCTTTCCGCAGATCTTCCTGCTGCTCGCGCTTGCCGCCTTCGTCACGCCGGATCTGCTTTCCATCACCGTGATCGTCGCGGCGACGGCGTGGATGGAAGTGGCACGCATCGTGGAGGGGCAGATCCGGAGCTTGCGCGACCGCGACTTCGCGATCGCGGCGCAGGTGCTCGGCGCCTCGGACGTGTCGATCATGTTTCACGAGCTGCTGCCGAACGCGCTGGCGCCCATCGTGGTGGCGGCGACGCTCAACGTCGCCCGCGCGATCCTGCTCGAATCCTATGTGAGCTTCCTCGGCTACGGCATCCAGCCGCCGGTGCCGAGCTGGGGCAACATGCTGGAGAACGCCCAGGAGTATCTGAGCTCGGCGCCCTGGCTCGCGCTGCTGCCCGGCATCGCGATCACGCTCGCCGTCACCAGCTTCAACTTCGTGGGTGACGGGCTGCGCGACGCGCTGGATCCGCGGCTCGATGCCTGACGGTCTGCCGGCGGGCGCGCTGCTGGAGGTTGCGGATCTGCGCGTCCGCTTCCGTACCGATGACGGTGCGGTGCCGGCGGTGAACGGCGTCTCCTTCGCCGTGCGGGAGGGCGAGACGCTGGCGCTGGTGGGCGAATCGGGCTCGGGCAAGAGCGTCACCAGCCTCGCGGTGATGCGGCTCACGCCGCGCAGCGGCTGCACGGTCGAGGGCTCGATCCGCTTCCAGGGGCGCGAGCTGCTGCGTCTGCCGGAAGCGGAGATGCGCGACGTCCGCGGCAACCGCATCTCGATGATCTTCCAGGAGCCGATGACCTCGCTCAATCCGGTGAAGAGCGTCGGCGACCAGATTGCCGAGGCGATCGTGACGCACCGGCCGATCGCGCGCGCGGCGGCACTCGATCGCGCCGCGGAGCTGCTCGACCTGGTCGGCATCCCGGATGCGCGCAAGCGGCTCGCGGCCTATCCGCACCATCTCTCCGGCGGCATGCGGCAGCGGGCGATGATCGCGATGGCGCTCTCCTGCGAGCCGGACATCCTGATCGCCGACGAGCCGACCACCGCGCTCGACGTCACCGTGCAGGCGCAGATTCTCGAGCTGCTGAAGCGCCTGCAGGAACGGACGCGCATGGCGGTGATCTTCATCACCCACAATCTCGGCGTGGTGGCGGAGATCGCCGACCGGGTGATGGTGATGTACAGCGGCCGCATCGTCGAGCAGGCGGAGGCGGTGCCGCTCTTCACTCGCCCGCTGATGCCGTACACGCGCGGGCTCCTGCGCTCGGTGCCGCGGCCGGTCGCGGGTCAGCGTCCGGGTGCGCGGCTCGCGGCGATCGCGGGCAACGTGCCCGATCCCGCCAATCTGCCGCCGGGATGCAGCTTCCATCCGCGCTGCGGGCATTTCGAGCCGGGACGCTGCGACGCCACGGTGCCGGCGCTGGAGACGGCAGCGGAGCGGCATCTCGTGCGTTGCGTGCGCTGGCGGGAGATCGTGCCGGCATGAGTGAGACCGACACGATCCTCGAGGTGCGTGATCTCCGGCGGTGGTACGAGTTCCGCCGCTTCTCGCTCGGCGGGGTGCGCGGCAGCGTCAAGGCGGTGGATGGCGTGAGCTTCGCCATGCGCCGCGGCGAGGTGCTGGGGCTGGTCGGCGAATCCGGGTCGGGAAAGACGACCGTCGGGCGCACCATCCTGCGGCTCAATCCGGTGACATCGGGAGAAATCCGGTTCCGCGGCGAGGACATCACGCAGCTCTCGCGACGGGAGATGCGCCCGGTCCGCCGGCACATGCAGATGATCTTCCAGGACCCTTTCGCCTCGCTCAATCCGCGCATGACGGTGGAGCGCATCGTCGCCGCCCCGCTGAGATCCATGCGCGCGAACTCTCGGCGCGTCAGCGGCGCGAGCGGGTCGCCGAGGCGCTGCGCCTGGTCGGGCTCGCTCCCGCCTGGGCATCGCGCTATCCGCACGAATTCTCGGGTGGGCAGCGCCAGCGCATCGGCATCGCGCGGGCGCTGATCATGCGGCCGGAGCTGCTGGTGGCGGACGAGCCGGTCTCGGCGCTCGACGTCTCGATCCAGGCGCAGATCGTCAACCTGCTGCTCGACCTCAAGGACGAGCTCGGGCTCACCATCCTGTTCATCGCGCATGATCTCGGTGTGGTGGCGCAGATCTCGGACCGCATCGCGGTCATGTATCTCGGCCGGCTGATGGAGCTGGCGCCCACGGCAGAGCTGTTCGTGCGGCCGCGCCACCCCTATACCGAGGCGCTGTTCTCGGCGGCGCCGGTGCCCGACCCGACCGCGCGGCGGGCGCGGGTCCTACTCGCCGGCGACATTCCAAGCCCGCTCTCGCCGCCCTCCGGCTGCGTGTTCCGTACCCGCTGCCGCTACGCGATCGCTGCCTGCGCCGGGACGGTGCCGGAATTCGGCGAAATGGGGCCGGGCCATGCCGCCGCCTGCATCCGCGCGGACGAACTGTCACTGCAGGGCTGGGGCGGGACGGCGTAGCATTTTGCCCAAGAGCTTTTTTTGTGTTCCGGGCACCCTCGCGGGTCGTTGTGAGATGTTCCGGGAGGCGCCAGCTGGCGGATTTCTGGCCGGCTTGCGATAGAGCCGGCTGGCTGGCTCGGTCTCCGGCGACGGCCCGATCGGCTCACCCGGACCATCTGCCATGCAGGTGTCGTAGCGCCGATCGGGTGTTGCATTGCCGATGCCGTTGGGTTCTGCTCGACCGCACTTCCGGGCCCGGTCTCTGTGCCGGCCCCGAAGGGGAGCAGGCCATGCCGATGATCCGTTCCACCGTCGCCAAATTCGCGCGAACAGCCTGTCTCGCGATCGTGCTCGCGCTGCCGGCCGTCGCGGCCGCCGCCGCGACGCCGAAGGACGCGCTGGTGATGGCGTGGAACCTCGATGCGCTGATCACCTTCGATCCCGCGCAGATCGGCGAGGTGAACGGCAACCAGATCATCGCCAATGTCTGCGACGGCCTGGTCGATTACGATCTCAACGACATGTCCAAGATCGTGCCGAAGACCGCCGAGAGCTGGAGCGTGTCTCCGGACGGCCGGACCATCACCTTCAAGCTGCGGCCCGACCTGACCTTCCCCGACGGCCGGAAGGCGACGGCCGAGGATGCCGCGTGGTCGCTGCAGCGCGCCGTGCTGCTGGGCTTCGGCAATTCGGCCAACCTGACGCAATGGGGCTTCACCAAGGAGAAGATCCTCGATCAGATCAAGGCAACCGACGACCGTACGCTCGTCGTGACGATGGACAAACCCTATCCGGTGAACCTGATCCTCTCGGCCGCCTTCACCAGCAACGTGTCCTTCATCCTCGACAAGCAGCTGGGCGAGAAGAGCGCCAAGATCGTGGATGGGCGGTCCGACTACGGCAATGCCTTCTTCAAGACCGGGCCGGTCTGCGTCGGCCCCTATCACGTGGCGCGCTGGGACGCGAACGACGTCGTCATCCTGGAACGCAATGATCATTACTGGGGACCGAAGCCGGCGCTGCGCCGGGTGATCATCCGTCACGTGCCGGAATCCGGCGCCGAGCGGCTGCTGCTCGCGAAGGGCGACATCGACGTCGCGCAGCTCCTGAACGCCGACGACCTGAAGGCGCTGTCCACGAACCCCAATGTGCACATCGTGCAGACGCTGATGCAGGGCTTCACCTATCTGGCGTTCAACACGACCGATCCGATCCTGGGCAAGCCGAAGGTGCGGCTCGCCTTCCGTTACCTGATCGACTACGACGAGCTCGGGCGCACGCTGCTGCAATATCTCGGCAAGCCGCGCGCGAGCCTGGTGCCCGAAGGCGCGTTCGGCGCGCTGGACGCGAAGGCGGGACAGCCGTTCAAGCTCGACCTGGACCGCGCGAAGCAGCTCATCACCGAAGCCGGCTATCCGAACGGGTTCGAGAAGAAGATGATCCTCTCGGCCAACAACATCAGCCCGCAGGTGGCGCAGCACATCGCCGCCAACGCCGCGAAGATCGGAATCAAGCTCGATCTCGAGCAGATGGCGGATGCCAACCTGTTCACCCGCGGACGCGCGCGCGACTTCCAGATCCAGCTCATCGGCTGGGGCGCGGGATACCCGGATGCGGACAGCATGATCTCCCGCCACGCGGTCGACCCGGACAACCGGCCGGAGGCGAAGCTCGCGCAATACCCGAGCTGGCGGACGGGCTGGGAGGACAGTTGGGTGAATGCCACCGCCGAGCAGGCGCGCATGGAGCCCGATCCGGCGAAGCGCATCGCGCTCTATGCCAAGATCCAGGACTACATGATGCAGAACGGGCCGATGGCCTACATCTTCCAGACGGTGCGCTCGATCGCCGTGCGCAACGAGGTCAAGGGGTTCAACATGAACGCCTTCGACGTCGATTACTGGTCCGCCTCGAAGTAGCGGCCGCCGCATGCGGGGCGCGCGATCCGCCGCACGGATCCTCTCCTCGGTCGTCGTGACCCTGTTCGGCCTGCTGGCGCTCACCTTCTTCATGGGGCGCATGCTGCCGGTCGATCCGGTCGCCGCGATCATCGGGCCGACCGCGGACCAGTCCACCTACGACATGGTGCGCCATCAGCTCGGCCTCGACCGACCGGTCACCACGCAGTTCGCCATCTACATCCGCAACATGCTGTCGGGCGATTTCGGCGACGCGCTGTTCACCGGCCACAAGGTGGCAAGCGATCTCGCGCGTGCCTTCCCGGCCACGCTCGAACTGGCGAGCTTCGCCATCGTCATCGGGGTCTGCCTCGGCGTGCCGCTCGGCGTGCTCGCCGCGGTGTACCGCGGCAGCGCGGTCGACCACATCGCGCGGTTCGTCGGCCTGCTGGGCTATTCCAGCCCGGCCTTCTGGCTCGGGCTGATGGGGCTCGTGGTGTTCTATTCCATGCTCGGATGGGTGGGCGGTCCGGGGCAGCTCGACGTCTCCTATCTCGACATCGTCGAACCCAGGACCGGAATGCTGGTCATCGATGCGCTGCTCGCCGGCGAGTACGACGTGTTCTGGAACGCGCTCCGCCATCTCGTGCTGCCCGGATCGATCCTCGGCTACGGCTCGATGGCCTATATCAGCCGGATGACGCGCAGCTTCATGCTGGAGCAGCTCGGCCAGGAATACGTCGCCGCCGCACGCGCCAAGGGATTGTCGCGCTGGCGCGTCATCTGGCGGCATGCCTTCCGCAACATCCTGGTCCAGCTCGTCACCGTCGTCGCGCTCGCCTATGCGTTCCTGCTGGAAGGCGCGGTGCTCACCGAGACGGTGTTCGCCTGGCCGGGCATCGGCCACTATCTCACCTCCGGGCTGCTCGCCGGCGACATGAACGCGGTGCTGGCCTGCGTGTTGCTGATCGGCCTCGCCTTCATCGGCCTCAACCTGCTGGCCGACCTGCTGTACCACGCGCTCGATCCGCGCACGCGATGAGCGCGTCCATCCCATCGCTCCGCACGGGCCTGCGCAGTTGGCTCCGTGCGGAGGTGACGCAATCCGCCTGGCAGGCTCGGCTCCAGCGCGCCTATTTCGGCTGGTTGCGGCTGCGCTCCAACCCGCTGGCGCTGCTCGGCCTCGGCGTGCTCGTGGTGCTGGTGCTGGTCGCGATCCTCGCGCCGCTGCTCGCGCCCTATGGCGTCAACGACCAGAATCTGCGGACCGTCCTGCAACCGCCAGGCCGGGCGCATCTCCTGGGCACCGACGAGCTCGGCCGCGACGTGCTCTCCCGCCTCATCTTCGGTTCGCGCGTGACGCTGATGATCTCCTGCCTGGTGGCCGTCATCGCGGCGCCGATCGGGCTCGCGGTGGGCACGACCGCCGGTTATTTCGGCGGCTGGACCGACACCGTCCTGATGCGCATCAACGACATCTTCCTGTCCTTCCCCGGCCTGATCCTCGCGCTCGGCTTCGTCGCGGCGCTCGGCCCCGGCATCCGCAATGCGGTGATCGCCATCGCGCTGACCGCGTGGCCCGCGATCGCGCGGCTCGCCCGGGCGGAGACGCTGACCGTCCGCGGCTCCGACTACATCGCCGCCACGCGCCTGCAGGGCGCCTCACCGCTGCGCATCCTGCTGCGTCACATCGTGCCGATCTGCATCCCGTCGGTGATCGTCCGCGTCACCCTGAACATGGCGGGGATCATCCTGACCGCCGCGGGCCTCGGGTTTCTCGGGCTCGGCGCGCAGCCGCCGATGGCGGAATGGGGTGCCATGCTGTCCACCGGGCGCCAGCATCTCGAGGCGTGGTGGCTGGTCGGCGCTCCGGGACTGGCGATCCTGCTCACCAGCCTCGCCTTCAACCTGTTCGGTGACGGGCTGCGCGACGTGCTGGACCCGCGCAACGAATGAGCGCGGAGCCAGCGGACGAGGCGCTGCTGCGGGTCGAGGAGCTCCGCGTCCGCATCCGCACGCCGAACCGGATCGTCGAGGCCGTGCGCGGCGTGTCCTTCAGTGTCGGGCGCGAGAAGCTGGGGATCGTCGGCGAGTCCGGCTCCGGCAAGTCGATGACCGCACGCGCCATCCTGCGCCTCACGCCGGCGCGGGCGGAAATCAGCGCGAAATGCCTGCGCTTTCAGGAGCTCGATCTGGCCGCCGCATCCGAGCGTCAGATGCTGCGCGTGCGCGGCCGCCGGATCTCGCATGATCATGCAGGATCCGAAGATACTCGCTCGATCCCGTCATGCGCGTCGGCGAGCAGATCGCCGAGGCGATCCCGCGCGAGAAGCGCGCGGGCCGCGCCGCCGCGCGTGATCGTGCGATGGCCATGCTGGAGGCCGTGCACATCCGCGATCCGGCGCGGGTTTACCACGCCTATCCGCACCAGCTGTCCGGCGGCATGGGTCAGCGCGTGATGATCGCGATGATGCTGATCCCGGAGCCCGCGCTGCTGATCGCCGACGAGCCGACCTCGGCGCTCGACGTCACCGTGCGCCTGCAGGTGCTGGCGATCCTCGATGAGCTGGTGATGACGCGCGGACTGGGCCTGATGTTCATCAGCCATGACCTCAACCTTGTCGCCGGCTTCTGCGATCGCGTGCTCATCATGTATGCCGGCCGCATCGTCGAGGAATGCCGCGCCTCCGAGCTGCACGCCGCGCGCCATCCCTACACGCGCGGGCTGCTCGCCTCCATGCCGCGCATTGGCGACCGGCGCGAGATGCTGACCGTCCTCGAACGCGATCCCGCCTGGCTCGAGACCTGACCGCTTGATCGAGGTTCGTGACCTGCAGGTGAGTTTCGGCCGCGGTCGGCAGCGTGTGCGCGCGGTGGACGGCGTGTCCTTCCGGGTCGAGGCCGGGGAGACCTTCGGCCTGGTGGGCGAATCCGGTAGCGGGAAATCGACCGTGCTGCGCGCGCTGTCCGGGTTGATCACGGACTGGCGGGGAGGGATTCGCATCGATGACGTCCCGGCTGGCGCGCGGCGGGGCGCGGATTTCTTCCGCCGCGTGCAGATGGTGTTCCAGGACCCCTATGCCTCGCTGCATCCGCGGCACACCGTCAACACGGCGCTCGCGGAGCCGCTCGCCATCCACGGCATCGGCCGTCGCGCCGCGCGCATCGACGCGGTACTGGCACAGGTCGGTCTCGGCGCGCAGTTCCGTTTCCGTTATCCGCATCAGCTCTCCGGCGGCCAGCGGCAGCGGGTCGCGATCGCGCGGGCGCTGATCCTGGAACCCTCGATCCTGCTGCTGGACGAGCCGACCTCGGCGCTCGACGTCTCCGTGCAGGCCGAGATTCTCAACCTGCTGGTAGCCGCCCGCAAGGCGCGGCGGCTGACCTGCATTCTGGTCAGCCACGACCTGGCCGTGGTCGCCCATATGTGCGGCCGGCTGGCCGTGATGCATCGTGGCAGGCTGCTCGAGGAAATGACCGTCGCTGATCTCGCCACGGGACGCGCGAACGACCCCTACACCCAGCAGCTCCTGCGCGCGAGCGCCGGCTACGACCCCGCGCGGCGGCGCGAGGTGGTCGCGCTGGCAGAGGCTACCGATGCGCTGCCTGACGCGCCGGAATAGGCCGGGACGCGCGTTGCTTCGGTGGCCGCCGAAGCGACTCCGCATGCCGCAAATTCGCGCTTCCCGTAGTGTCGTGCACGCGAACCAGGGAGCGACCGATGATCACGTGCTGCATCCGCTATACGCTCGACCCGCACCGCATCGAGGATTTCGACCGCTATGCGAAGACCTGGCCGCCGATCATCGCCCGGTGCGGCGGCCGCCTGCTCGGCTACTTCCTGCCGAAATTCGGCATCAACAATTTTGCCCTCGCGCTGATCGATTTCGACGACATGGCAGCTTACGAGCGCTACCGCGTGGCAATCCTCGCCGATCCCGAGGGACGCGAGAATTTCGCGCAGGCGCAGCGGACGAGATGCATCCTGGTGGAGGAGCGTTCGTTCCTCGAACGGGTGAGTTAGCGCGTGATCGTTTCAGGCCGAGTTCGGCCTGAAACGTGAATCACTCGCTCGAACAATTCGCTAAAGCAGGCCGGTGACCGGAAGGGAACCGGTCATGCTTTAGCCTCCGATCGCCCTGACTGGAATCAGTCAGGGCGTGAATCGGCAGGCCAAAGATACGAAGACCAATTGCACTGACCACAGTCAGAGCGATGCGGGTCTAGAGCAGGACCGGATCGGGCTCAGTCGGGGCTTCCGGATCGGGCTGCATTCTGCGCTGTTGGCTGGCAGGAGGGCAGCGGCACATTCCGAAGCCCTATCCGTCAGACCGGCGTCGGCGCGCGATTGCTTTGGTGGAAGCTGGGCAGTCGCGCCGTGCGGTTGCCAGGCCGCTCAACCTGGAGAAGTCGACGTGATCCTGTGGGTGACGGAGTATCGCGCCACGGGCAAGCAGGCGCCCAAGCCGATGGGCCGCCGCCGGCGCGCATCCACGAAGGCCACGGCGGGGCGGAAATCAACGAGGTCGGCCGCCAGCGGCAGGGCTGGCACTGCACGCGCGATCTGGCGACCGGTTGAGACGCCGGAAGGCGTCAAAAGCCGGAAAGGTGCGGCGATCTCAACGCCCTATTAGGGCGGTAAGACGTCAGAAGATGCCGGGAGACATGGGGTGATGGTGCCCAGGGGCGGAATCGAACCACCGACACTGCGATTTTCAGTCGCATGCTCTACCAACTGAGCTACCTGGGCAGGGCTCGACGCGTCGGTGGCGGACGCTTAGCCCAGGGTCGGAGCGCGATCAAGTCGTCAGGCCGTCATCGTCCTCGGGCTCCCGCTCCTCGGCGGGCACCCGATACTGGCCGGTGAACCAGCGGCCGAGATCGATATCGGCGCAGCGCCGGCTGCAGAACGGGCGCAGAAGCGGATCGCCGGCAATCGGCCGCTTGCCGCAGACGGGGCAGGGGGCGTCGGGCAACTTGCTACTCCTCGATGATCCAGCGATCCGCGGCGAGCGTCGGGTCGGCACGCAGGATCAAGGAACGGCCGGTGCGGCGCGCAAGGTCGGCCAGCCCCACGGGATCATCCTGCAGCGCGGCGACGATCCGGGGAGAGGCGCGCAGCGCGGGCGTGGCGGAAGGCCGGACTGCAGACTCGCTGGCCAGGCGGCGGAGGGCGGCCAGGCCGGCGGCGTGCGGGCCCGCGAGCATCTCGTGCAGCGGCGGGCGAACGCGCGGACGCACGATTTCGGCGAGGCCGAGCGCGGTGAAGCCGAGCAGACGAGGACGCAGCGGGTCGCCCGCGAGCGCGGCGGCGAGGTCCGGTCCGAGCGCGGGGCGGCGGCGCGGGGAGAGCCCGGCGAAATCGATCAGGATGGCGCCGGAGAGATTGCGCAGCCGGATCTCCCGCGCGAGCGCGGGCAGCACGGCGCGGTTGGCGGCGAACTGGGCGGCGCCCTTCGCCTCGCGGGAGGCGGTGGCGGCGCCGGTATCGAGGTCGATCGCGACCAGCGCGGCAGTGGGCTCGACACGCGCGATCAGGCCGCCGGGCAGCGCGGCGGTGGCGGCGGCAAGGGCGTCGCTATCGGCCTCGAGCCCCTCATCGAAGGCGCGGGCGACCAGGCGCAGGCGGTCGTCGAGAGCGCCATGCAGCTTCGCTGCCCAGCCGGGATCGTCGATCAGCACCGGCGCGCCGGGGTGGCGTGCGGCGACTTCCAGCAGCGGGCCGGGGCCGCGATGCAGCTTCGCCGCCGCGAGCGCCGCCTGCTCCTCGGCACTCAGCCGGGCGGAGAGGCGCGGACCTTTGCCGGCCTGCGCGGCGCGGACCACCCGCACGGCGACCGCATCGCCCACCGCGCGCCCGGCGGCACCCTCGCTGTCCGGGAGGAACCCCGTGCCGCCATCCGCCAGGGCGACGAAGGCGCCGGCCATGGCCGGCACCACGCTCGCGATCCGGGCGCGATGCAGGTCGGCGACGCCGTCCGGCGCACCGGGGCGCCAGATCGCGAAGTCCTCGAGCGCGCCGTCGCGGAGCACGGCGACGCGCAGCTCGCCCGGGCCGCAGGCGGCGTGGATGGCGAGGGTCACGGTCGATACAGGCCCGGGCCGCGCAGGAGCTGTGCGGTCTCGAACAGCGGCAGGCCGACCACGCCGCTATGGCTGCCCGACAGGAAGCGGACGAAGGCCGCGGCGCGGCCCTGGATGGCGTAGCCGCCGGCCTTGTCCTGCCACTCGCCGGTGGCGAGATAGGCGCGCTTCTGCGCCTCGGTCAGCCGCAGGAAGGCCACCGCGGTCTCCACCACCCGCTCGCTCGCCCGCCCGTCCGGCGCGCGCAGCACGACGGCGCTGAACACGCGGTGGCGGCGACCGGAGAGCAGGTCGAGGCAGGCGCGCGCCTCCGCCTCGGTCGCGGCCTTCGGCAGGACGCGGCGTCCCGCCGCAACCACCGTGTCCGCGGCGAGCACGTGCGCCGCCGGGTCGGCGACGGCGGCCGCCTTCTGCCGGGCGAGGCGGCGCGCAAGCTCGCGGGGAAGCTCGTCCTTCGCCGGGGTCTCGTCGATTGCGGGGGCGACGATCCGGTCCGGCACCACGCCGATCTGACGGAGCAGTTCGAGCCGGCGCGGGCTGGCGGAGGCGAGGATCAGCATGCGGGGCCGCTCCCGGCCCGGAGGGCGGGGATCTACTTGAAGCGGAAGGTGATCCGCCCCTTGCTCAAGTCGTACGGCGTCATCTCGACGTTCACCCGGTCGCCGGCGAGCACGCGGATGCGGTTCTTGCGCATCTTGCCGCTGGTATGGGCGAGGATCGTGTGCTCGTTGTCGAGCTTGACGCGGAACATGGCGTTCGGCAGCAGCTCGGTGACCGTGCCGCTGAACTCGATCATGTCTTCTTTCGACATCAAATTCCTTGCGATGTGCTGGGCGGCGCGAACATGAGCGCCGGGGGACAGCGAATCAAGCGTTCGCCACGAGCCGCAGGCCGATGCTCCGCGCATGCGCGGAGAGTCCCTCGGCCTCGGCGAGCGCCATCGCCGCCGGCCCGAGCGCCCGGAGCGACGCGGCGTCGCCCTCGATCCAGGTCGTGCGCTTGAGGAAATCGAACACCGAGAGGCCGGAAGCGAAGCGCGCGGTGCGGCCGGTCGGCAGGACGTGGTTCGGGCCGGCCACGTAGTCGCCGAGCGCCTCCGGGCAGAACCGGCCGAGAAAGGCCGCGCCGGTATGGCGGATGCGGGCGAAGAGCGGGGCGGGGTCCGCGACCATGAGCTGGAGGTGCTCGGGCGCCAAGCGGTCGACCAGGGCGGCGGCCTCGTGCCAGTCCCGCACCGTGATGATGGCGCCGTGCGCCCGCCAGCTCGCGCCGGCGATCGCGGATCGGGGCAGCGCGACAAGCTCGGCCGCCACCGCCGCCGCCGCCGCGTCGCCGAAATCGGCATCGTCGGTGATCAGGATCGCCTGCGCGGCCTCGTCGTGCTCGGCCTGCGCCAGCAGGTCGGTCGCCACCAGACGCGGATCGTTGGCGGCATCGGCGAGCACCACCACTTCCGACGGGCCGGCGATGGAATCGATGCCGACCCGGCCGAAGACCTGGCGCTTCGCCTCGGCGACATAGGCGTTGCCGGGGCCGACGATGCGGTCCACCGGCGCGATCGTCGCGGTGCCCCAGGCGAGCGCCGCCACCGCCTGGGCGCCGCCGATCCGGTAGATCTCGGCGACCCCCGCGCGCCGCGCCGCCGCCAGCACGAGTGGGTTGAGCAGGCCGTCGGGTGCCGGCACGCACATCGCGACCCGTCCGACGCCGGCAACCGCCGCCGGGATCGCGTTCATCAGCACCGAGGATGGGTAGGCCGCCTTGCCCCCCGGCACGTAGAGGCCGACGGAGTCGAGTGGCGTCCAGCGCAGGCCGAGCGTGAGGCCGGTCTCGTCGCGGTTGCACAGGTTCCGCGGCAGCTGCGCGCGGTGGAACGCCTCGATGCGCCGTGCGGCCAGGTCGAGCGCGTCCCGTAGCGTTGTGGGGGTGTCGGCCGTCGCGGCCTCGATCTCGTCCGCGCCGACGCGGAGCCGCTCGGGCGTCAGGTCGAGCCGGTCGAACCGCGCGGTCAATTCGCAGAGCGCCGCGTCGCCGCGCGCGCGCACCGCGGCGATGATCTCGGCGACGGGGCCGTCGACCCGCGCGGTGGTGTCCCGCGCCGTCTCCAGCAGCGCGGCGAACTGCGCCTCGAACGCCGGCTCGGCGGTGGACAGCCGCCTCACGCGGCGAGCGCCGCCCGGAATCGCGCGATCCAGGCGCCGACCTCCTCGGGGCGCGTCTTCAGCGCCGTGCGGTTGACGATCAGCCGGCTGGTTACCGGAGCGATCACCGCGGTCTCGACCAGGCCGTTCGCCTTCAGCGTCGAGCCGGTCTGCACGAGATCGACGATCAGCCGGGCGAGGCCGAGCCCCGGCGCCAGCTCCATCGCCCCGTTCAGTGCGACGACCTCGGCGTTCACGCCGGACGCCGCGAAATGCCGGCGCGCGAGGTTCGGATATTTGGTCGCGACCTTCACCCGCGACCAGCGCGTCGGATCGTCGCTGCCGGCGGTCTCCACCGGTTCAGCGACCGACACCCGGCAGCGGCCGATGCCGAGATCGAGCGGGGCATAGATCTCGGAGTAGTCGAACTCCATCAGCACGTCGGCGCCGCAGATGCCGATCTGCGCGGCGCCGAAGGCGACGAAGGTGGCGACGTCGAACGGCCGCACGCGCACCACGTCGAGCGCCGGGTCGTCGGTCGGGAAACGCAGCCGGCGGCTCTCCTCCTCGGCATAATCCGGCGCCGGCCGGATGCCCGCCCGCGCCAGCAGGGCACCGCACTCGGCGAGAATGCGGCCCTTGGGGAGCGCGAGCACGATCGGGCCGGCGAGCTCGGGGGCGAGTGCAGCGGCGGGAAACGGAGCGGTCATCGGGGCGCCTCTACCACCCCGGAACCGCCCGGCAAACCCCTCCGGCGGGATGGCTCCGCAGCGGAAGCCACCCCGCCCGAGTCGTTGTCTTGTGAGCGTGACTCAGACCTCCGGCGATTCCGCCTCCGGCCATCGCGCTTTGTTTTGAGCGTGATTCAGACCTCCGGCGATTCCGCCTCCGGCCATCACGCTTTGTTTTGAGCGTGATTCAGACCTCCGGCGATTCCGCCTCCGGCCATCACGCTCAGCCGGGCAGACGCTCGATCTCCGCGCCGCAGGCGGCGAGCTTGCGCTCCACGGCCTCGAAGCCGCGATCGAGGTGATAGACGCGGTTCACCACCGTTTCGCCCCTGGCCGCCAGCCCGGCCAGCACCAACGAGACCGAGGCGCGCAGATCGGTCGCCATCACCGGCGCGCCGGACAGCGCGGCGACGCCGCGCACGATCGCCGAGGAGCCGTGCACGTTGATGCGCGCGCCCATCCGCGCGAGCTCGGGCACGTGCATGAACCGGTTCTCGAAGATGGTCTCGGTCACCATCGCCGCCCCTTCCGCCACCGCCATCAGCGCCATGAACTGCGCCTGCATGTCGGTCGGGAAGCCGGGATAGGGCTCGGTCATCACATCCGTCCCGGAGAGCCCGTTGAGCCGGCGGACGGCGATCCCGTCCGCCTCCTGCGCGACCTCGACCCCGGCCTCGCCCAGGATGCGCGCCACCGCGCCGAGATGCTCGAGCCGACCGCCGAGCAGCCGCACCGAACCGCCGGTGATCGCCGCCGCGCAGGCATAGGTGCCGGTCTCGATCCGGTCCGCCATGATCGCATGCTCGGCGCCGGACAGCCCCTTCACGCCCTCGACGGTGAGCCGGTCCGTGCCGATCCCCTCGATCCGCGCGCCCATGCGCACCAGGCAGGAAGCCAGGTCGGCGATCTCGGGCTCGCGCGCCGCATTCGCGATCACCGTCCGCCCCTCCGCGAGCGACGCCGCCATCAGCAGGTTCTCGGTCGCTCCCACGGAGGGGAACGGCATCACGACCGCCGCTCCGCGCAACCCGCGCGGCGCCGTCGCGGTGACGTAGCCGGCATCGAGCGTCACCGTCGCCCCGAGCTGCTCCAATCCCTTCAGGTGCAGATCGATCGGCCGCGTGCCGATCGCACATCCCCCCGGCAGCGACACCCGCGCCTCGCCCGCCCGTGCCACCAGCGGCCCGAGCACCAGGAACGACGCCCGCATCTTCCGCACGATGTCGTACGGCGCCTCGGTGTTGGTGATCGCGCCGCCGATCGCGAGCTTCCGCCCGTCATTGCTGACGCTGTCGACGGCGACGCCATGCTGCGCCAGCAACGCCCCCATCGTCGCCACGTCGGCAAGCAGCGGCACGTTCGAGAGCACCAGGCGTTGATCCGTCAGCAATCCGGCCGCCATCAGCGGCAAGGCGGCGTTCTTCGCGCCCCCGATCGGAATCTCGCCCGACAGGGGGCTGCCTCCCCGGATGCGGATGCGGTCCACGGCGTCAGCTCCTTTCGGCGTGATGGGGCACGCGCGGGCGCCCTACAGGCGGGGCAGCGCAACGCCGCGCTGGTGCATGTATTTGCCGGCCTTCTCGGCGTAGGAGGTCTCGGGCGGGCTGCTGCCCTGGAGGAACAGGAACTGGCAGATGCCCTCGCCCGCATGGATCTTGGCCGGAAGCGGCGTGGTGTTGCTGATCTCGATCGTGACCTGGCCTTCCCATTCGGGTTCGAGCGGGGTGACGTTCACGATGATGCCGCAGCGTGCGTAAGTGGATTTGCCCAGGCAGATCGTCAGGATGTCGCGTGGGATGCGGAAGTATTCGATGGTGTGCGCGAGGGCGAAGCTGTTGGGCGGGATGATGCAGACGGGTGCCTTGCGGGTGACGAAGCTGTCCGGGCTGAACTCCTTCGGATCGACGATGGCGCTGTCCACATTGGTGAAGATGCGGAATTCGTCGGCGATGCGCGCGTCGTAGCCGTAGCTGGAGAGGCCGTAGCTGATCACGCCCTGGCGCTGCTGGGTGGCGACGAAGGGCTCGATCATGCCGTGTTCGGCCGCCATGCGGCGAATCCAGTGGTCGGGCATGACTGCCATGGTCGCATGTCTCCGCCGGCGGGCCCGACCATCGCCGGAGCCGGTCGTGTATAGCAGCCCTGTCCGCGTCGCAATCATACCAACGGTCGTTCTTCCTGGCCGTTGGTATCAGTCTTCGCCCGCGCTGGTATCAGCCGGGCGAGGCGAGGGCGCTGCCCTGGGGCTGGCTGGCGGGGACGGGGCTGCTGGCGGCGGCGCGGGTGATCGGCAGGGTGAAGGTGAAGGTGGTGCCGCGATCGAGGTTCGGCTCGGCCCAGATGCGGCCGCCATGCGCCTCGATGATGGAGCGGCAGATCGAGAGGCCGACGCCCATTCCCTGGGATTTGGTGGAGGTGAACGGGCGGAACAGCCGCGCCGCCATTTCCTCCGACATGCCGATGCCGGTGTCGCGCACGTTGACGACGATGCTGTTGCCGTCGCGTCTGGCCGCGACCACCATCTCGCGCCGGTCGCTGTTCTCCATCGCCTCGACGCCGTTGCGGACGAGATTGATCAGCACCTGCTGCACCTGGCCGGCATCGACGAAGATTTCGGGCAGGCCGCGCTCGACCTCCTGTCGGATCTCGAGCTCGGCGCTGCGCATGCCGGAGAGTGCGATCGAATCCTCGATCAGCGTGGCGACCGCGGTGTTGGCGCGGTCGGGGCTGCTCGATCCGCGCACGTGCCGGCGCAGGCGGGAAACGATCTGCGAGGCCCGCTCGACCTGGCGCTCGGCGAGGTCGATCGCCTCGCGCAGCCGCGGCGCTTCCGGCGCCTCGGAGGGGCCGAGCAGGCGACGGGCGGCGCTCAAATAGTTGCGCGTGGCGGAGAGCGGCTGGTTCACCTCGTGGGCGAGCACCGAAGCGGTCTGACCGACGGTGTTGAGCCGCGAGACCAGCATCAGCTCGGTCTCGAGCTCGAGCAGCCGGTGACGCTGGCGCTCGCGCTGGATCAGCAGGATGCCAAGGCCGCCGCTGACGAAGGCGAGCAGCATGGCGGATCCGGCGAACCAGGTGGTGAAGGCGACGGAGTCGCTGGCGACCTGCTCGCGCCGCGCGAGGCGGGCGATCTCGGTCGAGCGCAGCTCGTCCATCGCGGTGGTGATGCCGCTGCCGAGCTGGCGCTGTTCCGGACCGTCGATCGAGTCGGCGCTCGGATCGCGGGTGATCTGCTGCAGGCGCGCCACGTATTGGCTGGCGAGCCCGCCAAGCTCCTCGAGGCGCTTGCTCTGGTCCGGATCATCGGCGACCAGCGGGCGGATGGTCGCGACGGCGCGGGGAACCATGGTCTGCGCGCGGTTCAGGAGATCGGCGGAGGCGGGTTCGCCGGTGACGGAGTAGCTGCGCGCGGCGGCGGTGAGCCGGCCCAGCTCGCTCTGCAGATAGCCGATCTCCAGCAGCACGCGATCGGTGTGATCGACCCAGGAGAAGCTCTCGCGCAGGCGGCGGAGATTGAGGTTGAGCGCGCCGGCGGCGATGAGGGCGAGCAGCAGCGCGGCGGCGAGCGCGACGGTCGAGATCACCTGCTCGTAGCGCGCGCGGGAGGTGCCGACGCCGGCAACGGGCGTTCATCCCCGCTCCTCACCGAAATCCAAGCGCGGCACCGACATTCGTGGACTCCCGGCGACGGCCTGACCCGACGGCGGCCGCACGGGCAATAAAGATCAGGTCCCGGCTTTCGGTGCAACTGCTATAGTTGCTACTCTGCCTTCTCGGAATGCGGCGTTCACGCGACGGGCCGGCCAGGTCGGGGGAACGCGCCGGTGCCGACTGCACGAATGCTTTCTTCGCGCATCTCCAGGCGGGCCCTTATGCCAGCACGCTCAATCCGTGACTCATCGAGAGCACCTCGGCGCGCGGCACGACCCTTTGCTTTGGCGGGCGCCCACCCCCGCGGGCATTGCACCCGCTGAGGCGGGTGGCCGGTTGGCCGGCTTCGCCCGCCAACCCGCGCGCATACCACGGTCATGAAGAAGACTTGGTGTCATGTCGCCCGGGCGCGGCGGGCACGGCAGAGCAGCGCGATGCTCTCGCAGGTGGCGGTGTGCAGGAGCAGGAAGCCGTCGGCGGCCAGACGGAACAGCGGGCGCTCGTCCTCGGAGGCCTCGTCGAAGGCGGTGGCGATGCGGTCGAGCGAGACGCCGAGCAGGCGGGTGTGCCGCGCGAGGTCGGTGAGCGCGATCGGCGTGTACGCCCGCCTGTGCAGGCCCGGGCGGAACAGCCGGCCGAAATCGAGGAAGACCTGCGTGGTGAGGTAATCTCCCTCGATGCGCGCGAGGATCTCGCCGGCGATCGCCGACGAGCACGGCGCCAGCCCGTCATCGCCGCGATCGCACCCGGCCCAAGGGGCGGCCGGGCGGGGGGCGTCGAAGCGGACGGGCAGCAGCGCGAGGGCCATGATTCTCTCCCGGTGGCGGGCGGTCGTGCGGAACCGCCCTCGATGGCCGCAGATTCACCAGTTCTTAACCGCCCTCACAATCCGGTGAGGCTACGTACTGGAAATCCCGGATTGCCGCCTCGGACCCGACCGTCGGGGCGGGAGACAGCCAAGCGCGAATCCGGAGACACTGCTCCGGCGCCGCGCGGCGGGCCGACAATGTTGCGCTCGCGGCGCAAGTTTGCCCGGGGCGCACGGCGGCGCGTCGGAAAACCGCGGAAAATATGATCTAACTGTTGCAGCCCTGGATTTTCTGTAGCAGTGAATGACCACCCGTTCCTGCAACAGCGAGTCGCAGACATGGCAAAGAAAGCCGCTCCGGCAACGAAGACGACGAAAGCCGCCAAGCCCGCGACGGCCGCCGCGAAGGCGTCCTCCCCCGCGAAAACCGCGCCGGCCACGAGGTCGGCCGCGCCCGCCAAAGCCGCCGGCACCAAGGCGCCCGCGATTCCCACCGTGACGATGAAACACATCGCCGCCGAGCTCGCGACCGAGCACGACATGCCGCGTCGACAGGCCGATGCGATGCTGGTTGGCATGGTGGATCGCGTCGTCGACCACCTGAAAAAAGGCGAGCGCATCCGCATCGGCGGGCTCGGCATCCTGCAGGTGAAGAAGCGCGCCGCGCGCATGGGCCGCAATCCCGCGACCGGCGAGCAGATCAAGATCAAGGCCAGCAAGAAGGTCGCGTTCCGCCCCGCCAAGGAGCTCAAGGAATCGATCTGACCGCGCGGAGCTGCCGGTGGCCGTCCTCGCCGTAAGCGGCGGGGGGGGCCGGCGGCTACACGTGCTGGCCACCGTCGATGTAGATCTCCGACCCGTTCACGTACGACGCGCCGGCGGTGCAGAGAAAGAAGATCGTCTCCGCCACCTCCGCCGGCTGGCCGAGACGCTTCATCGGAATGTCGTGCTCGACGATCGCGCTGGTTCCCGGTGACAGGATCGGCGTGTCGATCTCGCCCGGCGCGATCGCGTTCACCCGGATGCCGTGCGGACCGAAATCGAGCGCCATCTCGCGGGTGAGGGCGGCCAGCGCCGCTTTCGAGGTGGCGTAGGCGACGCCGGCGAATGGATGCACGCGCGAGCCGGCGATCGACGTCACGTTCACCACCGCCCCGCGCGCCGCGCGCAGCTGCTCGAACAGGCCGCGCGCCAGCAGCGCGGTCGAGAACAGGTTCACCCGGAACACCTGCATCCAGACCGCCGCCTCGCTCTCGAGCACGCCCATTCGTCCGCCCGTCCCGCCCTTCGGCGAGATGCCCGCATTGTTGACCAGCGCATCGAGGCGTCCGCTGGCGAGCCGCCGCTGCACATTGGCGATGCCGGCGGGCAGTCCCTCGAGGTCGGCGAGGTCGAGCTGCACGTGATTCTCCTCGCCGCCTTCCCACGGGCACTCCGCGGGAAAGGCGTGGCGGGAGACGGTGATCACCCGCCACCCCGCGCTCGCGAATCGCTTCACCGTGGCATGGCCGATGCCACGACTGGCGCCGGTGAGCAGCAGGGTCGGAGGGTCGGCGATCGTTTCGGTGGCCATGCGGAGCGGCAGGCGAGCCGCATCGCCTCTCGATGTCAACAACTAAGGCAGGGTCATGCTCCGGATCGGCGCCGTGGTGACGGTTGCCGCGCCGGCCGCGGCAGCGCCTGGGGATGAGCGAGCGGGCTGGCGCACCTGGCCCTGCTCCGGAGCGCTCCCACTGACTGAAGAGTAGGCCCAGGCCTCGAGCGGATTGTTTTCGCAACCGCATAACGCGAGGATCGCAAGCAACGCCGCCGCGCCACACAATTTCCGCATGGCCCCCCTCCGTGGCCGATGGCCGGTAAGTGGCGCCGCCACGACCGAGGCGGTAGAAGCCGCCGCCACCGAGCGGGAGATCAGCATGCCGAGCTTCGAGTTCGTCACCGTCGACGTCTTCACCGATCAGCGTTTCGGCGGCAACCCGCTCGCCGTGTTTCCCGACGCGCGCGGCCTCACCGACGGGCAGATGCAGGCGATCGCGGCCGAGTTCAACCTGTCCGAGACGACCTTCGTCCTGCCGCCGGAAGATCCGGCCCACTCCGCGCGGGTGCGCATCTTCACGCCGCGCCGCGAGCTGCCATTCGCCGGCCATCCGAATGTCGGCACCGGATACGTGCTCGCGGCGCGGCGCGGGGATGGCCAGAAGCGATTGGTGTTCGAGGAGGTGGCCGGCATCGTGAACGTCGCCGTGCAGCACGACGCCGTGCACGCGGTGTGCGGCGCCGCGATCGCCGCGCCGCAATCGCTCCGCGTCGGCGTGAACGTGCCTGTCGAGACCGTCGCCGCCTGCGCCGGTCTGCACCCCGGGGACATCGCCACCAACGCGCATGACCCGCTGGTCGCCTCGGTCGGCCTCGACTTCGTCTTCGCTGAACTGGCCGGCATGGAGGCGCTGCGGCGCGCGAGCCCCGACGTCGCCGGGTTCCGCCGCCTCGCCGCCGCGGAGGGCGTCGGTGATGCCACCGGCCTGATGGTCTACGCGCGCCGGGACGGCGACGCTACCCGGCTCGCCGCCCGCATGTTCGCGCCCCTCGCCGGCATTGCCGAGGACCCGGCAACCGGCAGCGCCGCCGCGGCGCTGGCGGCGCTGCTGACCTCGCTCGCCCCCGGCGACACGGTGGAACTCGCGTACGACATCGCGCAGGGCGTCGAGATGGGCCGGCCGAGCCGCATCATCGCCCGCGCCCGCAAGGGAGCGGAGGGCCCGGTCACCGCGCATATCGAGGGGAATTGCGTGAAGGTGACCCGGGGCTGGATCGACCTCTGAACGGCTTCGCCCCGTCGCGGGAGCGGGAGGCGGTTAGGCGAGGATTAAGACACCGCGCGCATGCTGCCTGCCGACCGGGAAGCATCAGGCAGGGCATGGCGCGCGGGCGTGGCAAGGACAAGGGCTCGATCATCATCCGCAAGGAGGAGATCGTCGAAGGCGGCCATCACGGCGGCGCCTGGAAGGTTGCCTATGCCGATTTCGTCACCGCGATGATGGCGTTCTTCCTGCTCATGTGGCTGCTCAACGCCACCACCGAGGACCAGCGGAAGGGCCTCGCCGACTATTTCAGTCCGAAGAACCCGATCAGCCGCGCCGCATCAGGCACCGGCGCGCCATTCGGCGGGCATACGCCCTTCGACCACGGCGACCTCACCTCCGATCGCGGCGTGACCGCGGCGCTCGACGGCCACGCCCCGCCGGAAGACGACGCGGTGGAGCCCTCCGAGCGGCCGACCGAGGTGCGGAGCGGCGATGACGTCTCGCCAACCACGACCGCGGCCGGAACCACGCCGGGTCTCGCCGTCTCCGCGACCGCGCCGGGGCAGGGCGGCCAGGCCGATGGCGCCGCCTCGCAGGCGGCGCAAGCGGCGCCGGCGGCGCCGCCGGGCCAGGCGGCGCTGCAGGAGGCGAAGCAGGCGCAGACCGCGAGCGATGCCGCCGCCGCCGCGGAGCGCGAGCGCGAGGCGTTCAAGCAGGCCGCCGAGCAGATCCGCGCCGCCGTCCGCGACGACCCGAAGCTCGCCGAGCTTGCGCGCCAGCTCGCGATCGACATCACGCCCGACGGCCTGCGCATCCAGATCATGGACGAGGACAAGCAGCCGATGTTCGCGACCGGCTCCGCGGTCCCGAACGAGCGCGCGAAGCTCCTGCTGCAGAAGGTCGCGCCGGTGCTGCTGAAGCTCTCCGAGCCGATCTCGATCGCCGGCCACACCGATGCCGCGCCCTACAAGGGCGGCGACATGACCAACTGGGAGCTGTCCGCCGATCGCGCCAACGCGACCCGCCGCATCCTCGTCGAGGCTGGCCTGGCCGAGACCCGGCTCCGCAGCGTGACCGGCAATGCCGATCGCGACCCGCTGCTCCCGGCCGACCCGCTCGCCGCCGCCAATCGCCGCATCGCCATCATGGTGCTGCGCTCGGCCCCGTCGGCGCCGAAGCCGGTCGCGCAAGGCCCGGTCGCACAGAACAACGAGCCCGCGCAGAACGCGCCGGCACCCGGTCGATCGTGAGGACCAGATCATGCTGACCCTGGGAGGCCTTGGTTTCGTCTTCGCCTGCGTGTTCGGCAGCTATCTGATGTCGGGCGGCAGCATGGCGCCGCTGATCGAGGCGATCCCGTTCGAGATGATGACGATCGGCGGCGCCGCGATCGGCACCTTCGTCATGTCGAACAGCATGCACGACGTGAAGCACACGATCGGCGGATTCAAGAAGGTGCTGAAGGGCGGCAGCTTCAAGCAGCTGCACTATCTCGACCTGCTAAGCCTGCTCTACTACTTCACCCGCCTCGCCAGCACCAAGGGCTCGATGGCGCTCGAGCCGCATATCGAGAAGCCGGAGGAGAGCCCGGCCTTCCAGAAATTTCCCGACATCCTCGCCAACCACCACGCCACCGCGATCATCTGCGACTATTTCCGCATGGTCGGCATGAACGCCGACGATCCGAACCAGATCGAGGACGTGATGGCGCGCGAGCTCAAGAAGACGCTGCACGAGGAGCTGCACCCGGCGCACGCGCTGCAGAGCGTCGCCGACGGCTTGCCGGCGCTCGGCATCGTCGCCGCGGTGCTCGGCGTGATCAAGACGATGTCGCATATCGACCAGCCGCCGACCGTGCTCGGCGCGATGATCGGCGGTGCCCTCGTCGGCACTTTTCTTGGCATCCTGCTCGCCTACGGCATCGTCGCCCCGGTCGCGGCGCGGCTGAAGGGCGTGGTCGAGGAGGAAAGCAAGTATTTCGAGGTGATCCGCGCCGTCATGGTCGCACATCTGCACGGCAATGCACCGCAGGTGAGCGTGGAGACCGGGCGCAAGATGGCGCCGAACCAGCACATGCCGAGCTTCGCCGAACTGGAGCAGGCCACGCAGAACCTGCAGATCGCGTAATCTCTCGAGGCTGTTTGGAAATGCACTTTTCCGGCAGTTTCCCACCTTGCAGCGAACGCAGGGGATGAGCAGGCCATCGAAAACAAGAAGCTCGCATCCTGATTCCGACCGGACGCAAGTGCCAACGAACTTCGGAATCGGGATGCTAGCGCGTGATCGGTTCAGGCCGAGTCGGCCTGAAACGTGAATCACTGCGCGAACAATTTGCTAGAGCAGGCCGGTGACCGGAAGGGAACCGGTCATGCTTTAGCGCGTGATCGGTTCAGGCCGAGTCGGCCTGGAACGTGAATCACTCGCTGGAGCAATTAGCTAAAGCAGGCCGGTGACCGGAAGGGAACCGGTCATGCTTTAGGCCCGCGTCAGCACCTCGGTCAGCCCGGCCGCGAGCGCCGCCAGCAGGTCCGGCAGGGCGAGCGCGACGCAGCCCTCGGTCGGCGCATAGTCCGGCCGGGCGACGTGCAGGAAGATCGCCGAGCCGCGGTTGCGCATCGGGGGAGCGTCGTTCCAGCCGAGCACGCCGACCACGTCGTAGATGCCGTCGCGCCGCCACAGCTCCTCGCAGCGCGCGGAACAGGGCAGCCGGACCTTCCTGTTATAGGCGGGGTCGTCGGGATCGTCGCACCAGCCATCTTCCGGCGCGATCGGCTCGATCGGCACCGTGCAGCGCGGCGGTCGCAGCCGGTCGGCGCGGTACAGCACCCGGCGCAGCGGCAGCAGGCCGGCGGGCGTCGCCCCGTCGCCCTCCTGCTTGTCGGCGCGAACGCCCGCCGGTCCGAGGGCCGCGCGCATCACCCGCCCCGAGAGCACGAACCGGCCGTCCGCGGTGACCACCGCCTGCACCGCGCGTTCAGCCGCCGAGCAGGTGGCCGAAGCGGCGCGCCTTGGTGGCGAGATAGGCGTCGTTGACGCCGTTCGGCGCCATCGCGTGCGGTTCCCGCCGCACCACCTCGATGCCGCAGGCGGTGAGCGCCGCCACCTTGTCGGGATTGTTGGTGAGCAGCCGCACGCGGCCGATGCCCAACTTCTCGAGCATGGTCGCGGCGATCAGGAAGTTGCGCTCGTCCGCCCCCCAGCCGAGGGCCCGGTTGGCATCCAGCGTGTCGAGGCCGCGATCCTGCAGCGCATAGGCGCGCAGCTTGTTGACGAGGCCGATCCCGCGCCCCTCCTGCGCCAGGTAGAGCAGCACGCCCGCGCCCTCCGCCGCCATCCGCCGGATCGCGCCACGGAGCTGCGGCCCGCAATCGCAGCGGAGGCTGCCGAGCAGGTCGCCGGTGAAGCACTCGGAATGCACGCGCACGAGCGGCGCATCATGCGTTCCTTGGCGCGTTTCCGGCTGGCCGATCACGATGGCCAGGTGCTCCGAGCCATCCTCGGGGGCGCGAAACGCCACCACCCGCGCGTCCGCTGCGTCCTCGAGCGGGATCGACGCCGCGGCGACCTGCCGCAGCGCCGCCGCCGTCGCCGCCTGGTGCGCGAGCACATCGGCGGCGGGAACCGCGAAGAGTTGCATCCCGTCGAGCCGCCCGGCGGCGTCGGCGCGCGCCGGAGCGGCCAGGACTGCGGGCAGCAACCGGCCGATCTTCGCCAGCGCCAGCGCCGCCGGCGCCAGGGTCGGGGCCGGAACCGGTTCCGGCGGATCGGTCAGCAGCTGCTCGGCCGTCGGATCGGCCGCGCCGCGCAGCACCTCCGGCGTGAACAGCGCCTCCGGCACCTGGAGGGCGACCGCCGGTGCATCGGGCTCGACCGGCCGGCGCAGTACCCGAAGCGGCGCGCATCGGGGCAAGCAACAGCACCGCCCGCCCGTCCGCGAGCGCCGCCAGTTCGCCGAGCCCCCGTGCGCCCGCCGTCTCGGCGGCCAGCACCACCAGGTCCACCGCGCCGCGGAGCAGCACCGGGGTCCCGCGCCGGAGCTCCGCCGCGGCGCGATGCACGGCACGCGCCGCCATCCTCTCCGCCTCCGGCCGCGCCCCCGGTCGCACCGGGTCGGAGCATGCGAGCCTGCTTTTCCGTTGTCTCAATTGCGCGGGCTCCATGCGATCGCTCCCAAATCTGGTGCGCTTCCGGACGGCCCGCCAGTGCCGCAAATGCCGGATTTGCGATAGACCTCACGGCCTTGTGTGCCGCTTGCGGCACGGCCGCGCGATTTGGCACGATGCCAAAAGCTTCGACGATGCGTTCGTCTCATTATCACAACGGGTTTGGCAGATAACCCCGCCGCTCCCGGGCTGCCCACGTAGCTGAAGGACTGATCAATGGCGGGCGAGCGCCCTATTCTGATCGTGGACGATGACAGCGCGCTGCGCGAGACGCTGGCCGAGCAACTGGAGGTGGACGGCGAGTTCACCGCCACCGAGGCGGCATCGATCGCGGAGGCGGAATCGAAGCTGAGCGGGCCGGATGCGCGATTCGACGCGCTGATCCTGGATGTCACGTTGCCGGATGGCGACGGGCGCGACCTGTGCCTCGCGCTGCGGCGGCAAGGCCTCAAGATGCCGATCATCATGCTGACCGGCTCGGACGACGAGTCGGACGTGGTGCGCGGGCTCGATGCCGGGGCCAACGACTACATCCCCAAGCCGTTTCGCCTGGCCGAGCTGCTGGCCCGGTTGCGCGCGCAGCTCCGCACCTTCGAGAACAGCGAGGACGCGGTCTTCACCATCGGCCCGTACACCTTCCGCCCCTCGGCCAAGCTGCTGCAGGAGCCGACGCGAAACCGCCGCATCCGCCTCACCGAGAAGGAGGCCGCGATCCTGAAGTTCCTCTACCGCGCCGGCACCCGCCCGGTCGCGCGCCAGGTGCTGCTCAACGAGGTCTGGGGCTACAACGCGGCCGTCACCACCCACACCCTCGAGACCCATATCTACCGCCTGCGGCAGAAGATCGAGCCCGACCCCGCCAACGCCCGCCTCCTCGTCACCGAAGGCGGCGGCTACCGCCTCGACCCCCAGGGCGTGCCGCCGGTTGTGGCGGCGTGAAGGAAGGCCCAGGGGCAGAGCCCCTGGGCTTTCTTGATGCTGACACTCCCGACGGCACGCGCCTGGGTATTCGCGGTGCGGACGTTCGGGGCGGCGATGCTGGCGTTGTGGATCGCGTTCCGGTTGGGGTTGGACCGGCCGTACTGGGCGATGGCGACCGCCTATATCGTTGCCCAGCCATTGACCGGGGCGATGCGGTCGAAGTCCCTTTATCGGTTTGCGGGCACGCTGCTCGGCGCCGCGGCGGCGGTGGCCCTGGTTCCGACGCTGGTGAACGCACCCGTGTTGCTCACGCTGGCGCTGGCGCTGTGGGCGGGGGGGTGCCTGTTCTTCGCGTTGCTCGACCGGACGCCGCGCAGCTACCTGTTCATGCTGGCGGGGTATACGGCGGCAATCATCGGCTTTCCGAGCGTCGATGTGCCGGGGGCGATCTTCGACACGGCGCTGCTCAGGGTCGAGGAGATCACGCTGGGCATCGCTTCCGTCGCGGTGACCGGAAGCCTGGTGTTTCCGGTACCGCTGGGGCCGGCGCTGGTGACGCGCATCGTCGCCTGGCGGACCAACGCGCTCGAATGGGCGCACGAGGCGCTGGCCGGGCGGCCCGGGTTCCTCCCGCGGCGGCGCCTGGCGGCGGACGCCGTCGAAGTGGACCTGCTCGGCAGCCAGATCGCCTTCGACCAGTCCCGGTTCCAGCGGGCGACGCGGCCCCTGCGCGCGTTGCGGCTCAGGATGGTGACGCTGGTCGCGGTGCTGAGCTCGGTTGCCGACCGGGTGGACGGGATCGAGCGGGAGCGCGGGATGTTGCCGGCGCTGCGCGAGGTGCTGGCGGCGATCGAGGGATGGATGCGCCTGGGCGGGGACACCGCACCGTTGCGCGCGCGGATCGGGGCGCTGCTGCAACCGGTCGCGGCGGGGGCGGACTGGTGCGCGATCATGCGGACGAGCCTGCTGCTGCGGCTCCTCGATCTCGTGGACATCTGGGAGGATGCCGAGACGCTGCGGGAGCAGATCGGCGCCGGCCGCCCGCAGCTGCCGCCGCTCCGCTACCGCCGGCATTCCGGCGCACCGGCGCAGTTCCGCGATTACGGCATGGCGCTGTTCTCGGCCGCCTCCGCGACGGTGGCGATCTGCCTCATCTGCTGGTTCTGGATCGCCAGCGCCTGGGCCTATGGCGCGGTGGCGGCGGAGATGGTGGCGGTCGCGTGCAGCTTCTTCGCGGCGCAGGACGATCCGGTGCCGGCGATCCTGCGGTTCATGACCGCATCCGCGGCCGCCGTGGCGGTCGATGCCGTCTATCTGTTCGCAATCCTGCCGGTCGTGCAGGATTTCACCATGCTGGTCCTGGCGCTGGCCCCGTTCTTCGTGCTCTGCGCGCTGCTGTCGGCGGCGCCCCGCACCGCGCCGATCGGCATGGCGCTCACCGTGAACGGCGCGACGCTGCTGAGCCTGCAGGAGACCTACAACGCGGATTTCGGGTCGTTCGCCAACAGCGCGCTCGCCTTTGTGGCGGGGCTCGGAGCGGCGGCGGTGATCACGCGACTGATCCGCTCGGTGGGTGCGGAGTGGAGCGCGCGGCACCTGCTCCGGCAATGCTGGGCCGATATCGCCGCGGCGGCGGAGGCGCAGCATCCGGCCGATCCCGACCGCTTCGAGGAGGAGATGGTGGACCGGCTGCGCCAATTGGTGCCACGGCTCGCGGCGGTCGAACCTGGCGCCGATCTCGCAACGCTCGACCTGCTCGCCGATCTCCGGGTCGGGCTGCACGTGCTCGACCTCTCGCGCGAGCGGGCGGAGATGCCGCTGCCGAGCCGGGGCGCGGTGGTCAGGGTGGAGGAGCGCGTGGCCTGGCTGTTCCGTCGGCGGGCGGCGAAGCGGCGCTTCGTGCCGCCGGGCGACGATCTGCTGGGGGCGGTGGACGACGCGATCGGCACCGTGGCCGCGTCGCCGCCGGACGGGCGCCGGCGGAAGGTGCTGCATGCGCTGGTCGGCATACGGCGCGGACTCTATCCGGCGGCGACCCCCTACGCGCCGCCGTCTTCGACCCAGGTCGCGTGATCGGCGTGGCCGCGTGATCGGGGAGCTCGATTTGGGCGGCGTGATCGTGCCGTCGCTGCTGGCTCTCGCGGTGGCGGCGCTGCTGGTCTCGGCGGTGCTGCGGCGGCTGCTGGACGCGCTCGGCTTCTACCGCATCGTGTGGCACCGGGCGCTGTTCGACCTCTGCCTGTTCGCGATCGTGCTCGGCGGCCTCGTGCTGCTCACCGCGCAGTGGCGGCCGGCATGAAGCGCTTTCTGGGCCTCGCTCGGCCGGGTGCTGGTCACGCTGGTCGCGCTCGCCATCGCCGGGACGATCGGATGGCAGCTCTGGGCCTATTACATGGAGGCGCCCTGGACGCGGGACGGACGCGTCCGGGCCGACATCCTGCAGGTTGCGCCCGACGTGTCCGGCCTCGTCACCGACGTGGCGGTGCGCGACAACGAGACCGTGCAGAAGGGCCAGGTGCTGTTCCGCATCGATCCCGAGCGGTTCCGGCTCGCGCTGGAGCAGGCGCAGGCGGTGGTCGCGAGCAGGCTCGCGACCGCGCAGGAGGCGGTGCGGGAGATGAACCGCTACCAGCAGCTCAGCACGCTCGAGCGCTCGGTCGAGGAATTGCAGCAGCGCACAGCGGCGGCGGCGGAAGCGGGCGCGGCCTATCAGCAGGCGGTCGCCGATCGCGACGTGGCGCAGCTCAACCTGCAGCGCACCTCGGTGACTTCGACGGTCAACGGGCCGATCACCAATTTCAATATGCGGCCCGGTGATTACGTGACGGCGGGCCATGCGGTGGCGGCGATCGTCGACGATGATTCCTTCTACGTCGTCGGATATTTCGAGGAGACCAAGCTCGGCCGCATCGCGGTCGGCAATCGCGCGCGGGTCTGGGTGCTCGGCGAGAAGGAGCCGATCGAGGGGCACGTGCAGAGCATCGCCGGCGGCATCGCCGATGCCGAGGTGAGCGAGGCGTCGAGCCTGCTCGCCAACGTGAACCCGACCTTCAACTGGGTGCGGCTGCCGCAGCGCATCCCGGTGCGGATCGCGCTCGACCACGTGCCGGAGGGGCTGCTCCTGATCACCGGGCGGACGGCAACGGTGGAAGTTCTGCCGGCGGGGGCGAAAGGCTGACCCGCACGCTGGCGCGGGCGGCGTTGCCGTCGGCGTCGAGCACGGCGACGGTGTAGAACCCCGGGCCCGGCGGCGACCACAGGGTGAGGCGGCGGGCCGGGTCGTCCGCCGCGATGCGGGCGCCGTCGATCAGGAAGGTGAGCGGCCGCCGCCCTCCCATGGCGCGAAGCGGCACCGGCCCATCCGCCGAAAGCACCGCGCCGGGCGGCGGAAACAGCAGGCGCAACGTGTCCCCGGTCCCGGCGACCGGCGCGGGCGGCGGCGCGGACGGAGCCGGGGTTCGCGGCGCTCCCGGCAGCAGGCCGAACAGCCGGCCGAGCAGCGGCAAAGCGAGCGTGGCGCCGGTCGCGCCGGGCAGCGCGGTGCCGTCCGGGCGTCCGACCCACACCGCGGCCAAGTGGGCGCGATCGAAGCCGATCGCCCAGGCATCGCGGCCTCCCCAGCTCGTCCCGGTCTTCCAGGCGATCCCGTCCGGGCCGCCATCGGGCAGGGGCTCGGTCAGCACGTCGGCCACGAGGTGCGCGGCACTCGGCTGCACCAGCGGGCGGTGCGGGAAATTGTCGGCGGCGAGCAGCCGGAGCCGCGTCACCGTCCCGTCCGTGCCCAGCCCGGCATAGAGCGCGGCGAGATCGCGCAGCGTGATGCCGGCGCCGCCGAGCGCGAGCGGGAGCGAGGGCTCGGCATCGGGCGGCAGGCGCAGCCGGATGCCGGCTGCCGCGAGGCTCGCGAGGAAGCGGGCGGGGCCGAGCCGGTCGAGCAGCGCAACGGCGGGAAGGTTCAGCGAGCGGCGCAGCGCCGCCGCGGCGGTGACGCTGCCGGCATGGGAGCGGTCGAAATTCTCCGGCGCGTAGGCGCCGAAATGGGCCGGCAGGTCGGGGAGCCGGGTCGCGGGCGAGGCAAGGCCTTCCTGGAACGCCATTGCATAGAGGGCGGGTTTCAGCGCCGAGCCCGGCGAGCGGAGCGCGCGCGTCAGATCGAGCGCGCCGTCACGCGCCTGATCGCCCCAGGCCCCGGGATAGAGCGCGCGGATCGAGCGGTCGTCGAGATCGGCGATCAGCAGGGCGAGCGAGGCGCGTGGCGGCAGCGTCTGCAGCCGGTCGGCCGCAATCCGCTCGACCGCCGCCTGCAAGGGCAGGTCGAGCGTGGTCCGGACGACAGGAGCGCCGGCGCGCAGCGCCTGGACGGCGTGGCGGGGAAAGGGGAGCCGGCGCATCGGCACCGGATCGGCGGCGGCGAAAATGCGATCGCGGAGCGCGCGGGCACGTGCGGGATGGCGGTCGGGCCGCAGCGCCTCGGGGCGGCGCGGGATCGCCACCAGCAACGCCGACTGCACCGGGTCGAGCGCGGAGGGCGGAACGCCGAACCAGGCTTCGGCGCCGGCGCGGATGCCCTCGAGATTGCCGCCATAGGGCGCGAGGGTGAGCCAGATGCCGAGGATCTCGCGCTTGGAGAAGCGCTCCTCGAGCTGCACCGCGCGGAGGATCTGGATCAGCTTGGCGGCGATCGTGCGTGGCCGCGGATCGAGCAGCCGCGCCGCCTGCATGGTGAGCGTCGAGCCGCCGGAGACGACATGGCCCGTGCGCAGGAATTGCAGCGCGGCGCGGGCGAGCGCGACCGGATCGATGCCGGCATGGGTCCAGAAACGCCGGTCCTCGGTGCGGATCAGCAGGTCCCGGAAGTCGGGCGAGACCTCCTCCGCCGTGGCCCGGAACCGCCACACCCCGCCCGGTGCGGGGAGCAGCGCGAGGGTGCGCCCATCGCGGTCCAGCACCTCGGTGCCGACCGCATGCAGGCGCGACAGATCGGGCGGGAAACCCCGATCCAGCGCCGCTGCGCCGCCGCCGACCAGGCCGGCGAGCGCGAGCAGCGCCGGCAGGAGCTGCTTCATGGCGCCGGCAGGACGGTGATCCGATTGGCGGCCTGCCGCGCGAACACACCCGGCCGATACATGTCCGAGAGTTCCGCGCCGGGAATCTCGTAATTGCCGGGCGTCACCGCCCGCAGCTTCACGGCGATGCGGAAATTCGGCTTCTCCCCGGTGAGCGGGATCACCGCGGCGAAGCGGTCATCGGCGGCGGGCTGCGCTTCGGCGTCGCTGAGTTCGCCGAGCCACGACATGCCGGCAACCGCGCCGGCGCCGAACCGCCCGGCGATCTCCCAGCCGGCCGGGAGCCCTTGCAGCAGCATGGCGCGATGGTCCTGCCCGTCCTCGGCCTGGCCCTGCACCAGCAGCACGAAGACCGTGTTCTGCGCGAGGTGGTCGAGGTCGAGCGGCGAACCGTCGAGATTGTAGAACAGCCGGCTCACCCGCATCAGCGCCCGCGCCGCCGGCGGCGCGACGCTCGGCACGCCGGCCACCGAGACGGTCTGGAACACCGCCCGCGTGCCGGCGTTGCGCGCGGTCGCCGGCGCGGCCAGCGCGACCGCGACGATCGGCGCGGGGGCGAGCGGGGCCCCGTCCACCGTGATCGTCGCCGGTGGCGCGCCGCGCCCGAGCACGGCGGCGGCGGCGGCGGCCCAGGCCTCCTCCTGCGTGTTCAGTGCCTCCGGCTTGAGATCGGCGCCGGGCATCTGGCCGATCAGCGTCGGTATGCGGTTCGCGAGCAGACCGCTCTCCTTCAGCAGCAGCGCGGTTGCCGCCTGGTCGCGCAGGGCCGAGCCGTAATCCGCGCCCCAGGGCTTGCGCGCCGGCGCGGCGAGCGCGGCGGCGAAGGCGGCCTCCGCGCGCGGGCGATCATTGGCAAGCGCCAGCGCGGCGCCGAGCTGCGCGCGGGCGAGCGGCGTGGGCAGCCGGTTCAGCCGCTCGAACAGCACGCGCGCGGACCCGGCCCGCGGCTGGCCGGCAAGCGCCAGCACGTAGAGCCGGTACGCCTGCACGGCCAGGTGCTCGGGGCTGTCGAGCGACGTATCCAGCCCATCGGCCTGGAATTTGAGCGCGTCCTTGAGCGCCGCCTCCGGCACCGCCGCACCATCGGCCCGCGCGCGGAGCAGGAATTCGGTCGCATAGGCGGAGAGCCAGGGCTCGGCATCGCCGTTCGCCGACCACAGCGCGAACCCGCCATCGTAGCGCTGCTTGTCGAGCACGGTCTGGATCGATTGCTGCAGGCGGCCCGCGCGCTCCGGCCCGGCGATCGGGCCATCGGGCAGCACCGCGAGGGGAAAGCCCTTGCTCACCGCCTGCTCCAGGCAGAGCAGCGGATAATCCGCGAGCGCCTGCACCAACGCCGCCGCGTCGTAGCGCACCGCGCCGCCGAAGCTCGCCTGCGCGCGCCAGGAGCCGAGGATGAAGCGATCGAGCGGCGGCGCGAGCCGGTCCTCGGCCCCGGCGGCGAGATCGGCGCTGGCGATGTCGGTGGTGCGCCCGCGCGCCGGCTGGACCTGGATCGCGGTCTCGCGGCGGATGTGGAAGCCGGCCGGCCCGGTCACGTCGAGATGGATTTTCCCCAGCCCGGCGCCGGTGGCCCGGAGGTTGGTGAACGGCACGGCGCGCGCATTCGGCGCCAGGTTGGCGGTGAGCCGATCCGCCCCCTCGAGCGCCAGCGGCCCGTCCACCGAGATCGCGACCGCATCCTCGCCGGCCGGCAGCTCCAGGTTCTGCATGAGCACCGCGAAGCGGGCGTCGTCCCCCGGAGCGAGGAAGCGCGGCAGCAGCGGCTCGGCGACGAGCTTGTCGCGGACCAGCATGTCCTTCGACGCGCTGCCGACCTTCGCCCCCTGCCACGCCACCGCCATCAGCCGGACCTGGCCGTTGAAATCCGGGAAATCGAACGGGACCTGCGCGATGCCGTCGGCGCCGGCCTGCACGGGACCCTGGAACAGCGAGACGATCCGCTGTGGAATCTCGCGCAAGCCGCCGATGCCCTCGTCGCCGCCCTGGCGCAGCACGGTCGCGCTGCCCTCCGCCGGCGCGATCAGCCGCCCCCAATCGTCGCGGATGTCGAGCCCGAGCCGGCGCCGGCCGAGGAAATGCGCCGCCGGGTCGGGCGAGGCGAAATCGGTGAGGCGAAGGATGCCCTCATCCACCGCCGCGAGCGTCACCCAGGCGCCCGGCGCCACGTGCACCGGGATCACCACGCGCTGGCGCGGCGTCACCTTCTCCGGCGCGTCGATCGCCACCGCGAGCGTGCGCGCGGCGGGATCGATGCCCACCCAGGTGAGGCCGATCGCGCGGCCCGGTCGGAGCGTGGCCGTCCCCGGCCGGAACACGTGCACGGCGATATAGGCGCCCGGACCCCAGGCGGCATCGACCGGCACGTCGATGTCGGTGCCGGAGGCCGGGACGGTCAGGCTCCGCAGCGACTGCACGCGGTCGGTGAGCACGGCAACCGTCGCCTCACCGCCGAACGGGGGCGCAATGTGGATGCGCGCGGCAGCCCCCGGCGGGTACTGGCGCCGATCGGCGGAGACATCGACCTTGTCGGGCACGTCCGGGCTTTCGGACGAAACCCAGCCGGAGCGGAACCGCACCGAGCTGGCAGCGAGCCCGTTCGCCTCCGACACTTCGAGCCGGTAACGGCCGAAATCCAGCCGCTTGGCGTAGTGGAACGTGCCGTCGGCGGGGATGGTGATCGACTGCGTCTCCAGCGGCTCGTCGCGCCAGACCAGCTCGAAATGCGCGAGCGAACCGTTCATCACCATCCGCCAGTCCGGCCGCTCGCGCACCAGCCGGAGCTTCGCCGGCAGGGCGATGCGCCGCCCGTCCTGATCGACCGCGGCGACCTCGAACCCGGCCTCGGCGCCGGCATCGACGGCGCCGTCGAAATCTTCGCGGATCCCGATCAGCCGGCCGGCGGGTCGCACCGGGATCGTCACGTGCGCATGCGCCGCGTGGCCGGCCGGATCGTCGATCGCCACATCGAGCACGGCGCGCACCGGATGCGTGGTGTCGGGTGCGCGGGCCAGCCGAATGGGCAGGTTCGTATGACCATCCGCATCGGTCGCCGGCAGGCTGATGTCGCTGCTGTCGGGCGCGAATTCCTCACCGTCGAGCCCGATCCGGAAGCCCGCGAGCGCCGCCGGCGGCTCGGGGTTCACCTCCAGGCGCAGCGTCGCCTTGCCTTCGAGTCCGGCGGCGGGCGCGCCATAGAGGAAGCGCGCGACGACCGGCAGGTCGTACGGCGTGCCGGCGGCGATCGGGCCGTGATCCGGCCCGAGTTCGACGCCCATGCGGTCCGGCACGAAGGCATCGACCCGGAACTCCGCCCGCCCGATCGGCGGCCGTGCCGGATCGGCCAGCACCTCGACCGTCCAGGTGCCGGTGGCGGCGCCCTGCGACAGCGTGACCGCGAGGCTCTCCGCAGCGTCGCCGGTGCGCGGCGGCACGGTCTCGACGAAGATCTCGTCGTTCGGCCGCTTCACGCGGATGCGGGCCGCCACGTCGGCCGGTTGTCCGGCATTGTCGCGCAGCAGCGCCGTGATGTTGACGGTTTCGCCCGGCCGGTAGATGCCGCGATCGGTATAGACGAAGGCGTCGAGCGGCCCGGGATCGGGCAGGCCGGACACCCCGCGATCGGAGAGGTCGAAGGACGCGGTCTCGAGGTCGAGCGCGACGAGGTCGGTGGCGAGCGTGCCGTGCAGCGCGGCGGGCGCAAGCGGACCCGTCCCGGCGAGCAGCGGCGCGGCGAAGCGGGCGACGCCATCCGCATCGGTGGTCGCTTGCGCCAGGATGTCGTTGTCATGGGCGAGCAGATCGAGCGCCACGCCGGCACGCGGCCTCGCATCGGAATAGGAGCGCACCTGCACGGTGAGCCCGTCGGCGCCGCGCCAGACCGTTGGCGCCAGATCGGTGCGCAGGATCATCTGCGCCGCGAAGGCCGCGTCCGCCGGCTGTCCGTCCCCCGGCCGCACCAGCAGCGCGTACAGGCCGGGCTCCTCGAAGGCATCAGGCAGCGGCAGCGCCGTGTGCGTCAGCGCGTTCATCGCGAAGCCCGGGATGGCGGCGCTGCCCTCCCATACCGTGCGCCCGGATTCGGCGAGCTGGTCGGCGTCGGACGAATCCAGACTGTCGCCGAGCCGGTTCTCGCGCGTCCAGGGCAGCATCGCGCGCTCCGACAGGCGCACCAGCCTGAGCTTCACCGCGGAGAGGTTGACCGAGGTGAGGGTGATCGAAGGTGCCTGGCCGCGCGGCAGCAGGAACAGCCGGCTGTCGAAGGCCAGTCGCGGCGCGCGGTTGCCCATCGCGACCGCCAGCGCCGTGTCGTGCAGCAGGTCGATGCCGCCCGCACCGGGCATGCCGGCCGTGAGCGTCACCCGGGTGGTCGCGCCGAGCGGCAGGCCGGAGATGCAGATCTGGTCGCCCTCGCGGGTCACCGCCGCGTTCGGTACCGGCGGATCGAGCTTCACCCAGTCCTGCGGATGGAAATCGGGCCGCCGCGCCGGCGGGTTGGTGAAGGCGAGACAGGCGCGCGGCGGATCGGCCTCGATTTCGGTGCGGACCCGCGCGACCAGCATGCCCGCCGCGCGGCGGGCGTCGGCGAGCATCTGCTGATAGCTGGCATCCTTGGGCGCGCGTGCGACCACCGCCTGCAGCGCCTGCAGCAGCGGTGCCGGACGGTTCTCGGCCTTCAGCGTGTCGGCGATGACGAGCAGTGCCGGAATCTGCGCGGCGCCGGCATCCACCGCCTGGTAGGCCTGCCAGGCCGCCGCGAGCGCGTGCGGCAGGTCGGGCGGCGTGCGGCGAAGCTCGGCGCGGGCGAGGCCCAGCCATTGCTCCGGCGTGGGGTTCCCCTGCCCGATGCGTGCCTCCAGCGCGGCGGCGGCGGCGTTCCAGTCCTGCCTGGCGATCGCGGCGGCGGCACGCGCCTCGGCCTGCGCCCTGCCCTGCGGCGTGCCGCCGGCCGGGAACCTGGCGGCGAGCTGGTCGGCATAGGTGGAACTGTCGGCATCAAGCCCCGGCAGCTCGAACCGCGCCTGCGCCTGCGCCGTGCCGGCGGCGAGCAGCAGCGCGAGGCAGAGGAAAACCGCGCGGATCATGCGGCGGGGCCGTCCGCCGGTTTTCTCTCCTCGCGCAGGAGATCGCGGATCTCGGCGAGCAGCGTCTCGGTCCTGCTCGGTCCGGCGGCCTTCGCCTCCTCGCGCACGTGCAGCCGGGTCAGCGCCTTGACCAGCCAGAAGATCGCGAAGCTGACGATCAGGAAGTTGATGCAGGTGTTGAGGAAGACGCCGATGTTGAGCGTCACCGCGCCGGCCGCCTGGGTGGCGGCGAGCGTCGCCTGCCGCTGGCCCTTCAGCACGACGAAGATGTTGCTGAAGTCGATGCCGCCGACGATCAGCCCGATGATCGGCGTGAAGATGTCCTTGACCAGGCTGTTGACGACGCCGGTGAAGGCGACGCCGATGATGATGCCGACGGCGAGATCGACGACATTGCCGCGCATGACGAAGGCGCGGAACTCGCCGATCCATCCGGGCGTGCGCAGACTACCCCTCAACTCGTCCCTGAGTGCCACCTGTCCCCCCGTGCGCTTGCGCGGGCGAGCATAGCACCGGGCCCGCCGCGCGCAGGAAACCCGGGCGCATCCGACACGTTTTCGTGTGGAAACAACAGCCAAAAAGGCGCGTGCAGATGAAGTATGTGGCCCAGGCAGCGGCGCTCGGCGCGCTCGCGCTGCTCGCCGCCTGCGGAACCAATCCGAACGAGCGAACCACCGGCGGCGCCGCCGCCGGCGCCGCGACCGGCGCCGCCGTCGGCGCGCTTGCCGGTCCGCCGGGCATGGCGGTCGGCGCGGTGGTCGGCGGCGGCGCCGGCGCGATCACCGGCGCCACCACGAGCCCGAAGACGGTCAATCTCGGCAAGCCGCCCTGGACCAATCCGAACGCCCGCGTGCCGACCCCGGCCGGCACGGTCGCCCCCGCTACCGGCCAGACGACCGAGACCTACTGAGCCTCTCCATCAGAATCAGCCGGTCGTCGGGCTTCCGACGACCGGCCCGATGAAGGCCCGCGGCAACGGCACGCGGAGCGCGACCCGGGCTAAGAGCCCGTTTCAAAACTCTTGTACGACGCGGGTAAGGGGATTCATGAGAGGGGATGGCCTCTCCTCTGATATCGGATTCGCTGTGGGCGATCATCGAACCGCTGTTTCCACCGGCGCCGATGCGGCGACAGGGTGGACGTCCACCGGTCCCAGCCCGAGCGGCGCTGACGGGCATTCTCTTTGTGCTGCGCTCCGGCATTCCATGGGCCATGCTGCCCATGGAGCTTGGCTGCGGTTCCGGCGTCACGTGCTGGCGGCGATTGCGTGACTGGCAGGCCGCCGGCGTCTGGGATCGGCTGCACCGGGAATTGCTGCGCCGATTGCGGGACGCGGATCGGATCGACTGGAGCCGGGCCTGCGTCGATGGATCATCCATCGCGGCAAAAAAGGGGGCGACGCCACGGGTCCGAACCCCACGGATCGCGGGCGGCCCGGCACGAAACGCCATCTCGCGACGGATCGGCAGGGTATCCCGCTGGCCGTTCTGCTGACCGGCGCCAACGTCCACGACAGCGTGCCGTTCGAAGCGCTGATCGATGCAATTCCCGCCATCGGCGGCAAACCGGGACGTCCCAGGCAACGGCCCGACAAGCTGCACGCCGACAAAGCCTACGATCACCGCCGCTGCCGTGATGCCTGCCGGCGCAGAAACATCGTGCCACGGATCGCCAGACGCGGCATTGAAAACTCCGAAAAGCTCGGCCGCTACCGCTGGGTCATCGAGCGCAGCTTCGCCTGGCTCAACAAGTTCCGTCGCCTGACAATCCGCTACGAACGCCGCGCCGACATCCACTACGCCCTCACCTCGCTCGGTTGCTCCCTGATCTGCCTCCGAGCTCTCGAGGGAAGGTTTTGAAATGGGCTCTAACATTACAGTTGCGATTTGCGGTGATGTGTTGCTTGGGCGGCGGCTTGATGTGCTCGCCGCCAGAGCGACCAGGCGATGATGTGGGCGGGGTTTATCCGTCGTCGTGCAAGATGTGTCGCGATGCGCCGGATTTCCTGAAGGGACCAGCGGACAAGCGCCGTAGTGCCGATGTTTTTTTCGGCGTGCCGATGATCACGTTGGCCTTCTGTCGGATGCTCGCCATCATCGCAAAGGCCAGCATCACCAGCGAGACGTGGCGGTGCCATCCGTGCCAGGACCTGGTCTCGTTGTGATCCAGACCGAGTTCGTTCTTCGCGGTCTCGAAGCTATCCTCGATGGACCAGCGGTGACCTTCGATGGTGACCAGCGTCGATAGGGGCGTTCCGGCGGGACACCACGTCGAAAAGAACGCGAGGGCACCGTCGGCGATGTGGCGGCGGATCAGCAAGCCACGTGTCCAGACCTCGTGTTGCTTGCCGCCGTATTCGTCGGCTGAGAGGTCAGCGAGTTCCACGTAACACCACTCGTGAAAGCGTGGCCCCTTGGTTCCAGCACCGGCCGACAGGCGCTGCCAGTCCTGCGGTGGGCGGGATGCGGCGAACGCCTCTGCCGTGCCGCTGATGAGCTGTCCCTTGCCCCAGGAGCGGACCTGATGTGTGCCCGTCACCCCAAGAACGTAACCCTTGCCGGCCCGGCGCAGCACCTGCTCGACCTCACCCACGCCGTAGACGGTATCGGCGGCCAGCCAAGCGAAAGGCACTTGTGCAGCCAGCGCTCGCTTGATCATGCCGATCGCGATGCGTGGCTTGGTCGCGAAGGTCGCATCTTGCGGCACGTGCGCGGCTGCCAGGCGGGGCGGATCGTCAGTCCAGGCTTTTGGCAGATAGAGGGCGCGATCGATGAAGGCATGGCCGTGGCGCGAGACATAGGCCGCGAACACGCCGATCTGGCAGTTCGTGATCTTGCCGGCAGAGCCGGTGTATTGCCGCGCCACGCCGCACGACGCCTTGCCTTGTTTCAGAAATCCGGTTTCATCGATCACCAGCACCGCATTGGCATCGCCCAATGTCTCAATGACATATTCGCGCACGATGTCGCGCAGCGCGTCAGCGTCCCACTGTCCGCGCCCCAGGTACCGATTGCTGCCGCCAGGGGCCCGGATCACCCGCCGCCTCGGCGCGCGCCCAGCCGGTCTTGCGACGCTCCTCGCCGAGCAGCCCATCCAGGAACAGCCCGGCGGAGACGGCCATGCGCTCCTGCTTGAACAGCGGCCGCATCCGCGCCTTGACCTCGCGCAGTGCAGACGCCCAAAGCTCCAACGTCCTCTCGATCGATGCACCCGACACCACGATCTCCGAATTGAGTCATGGTTCCGCATCGATTTAGAGAACGACCCTCAGCGCAACTGTAATGTTAGAGCCCATTTCGAATCGGTTCAGCAACGCGCCATTCGGCGGATCAGGTTGACGCTTGAGGCGGCGTAGACGAATGCCTCGACCGAGGCGACCAGCCGTTCGACATCGCGAGAGAACCGGCGATTTCGTCCGATCCAGGCGAAGAAGCGCTCCACAACCCATCGCCGCTTGTGGACCTTGAACCCGACTTGATCGTCGGCTTTGCGCACGATCTGGACGGTGATGCAGGTTGCGTTCGCCACGAGCTCGCCGGCATAGGCGGAGTCGGCAAATACCAACTCGACGAAGGGAATAACGCGCGCGACGCCTTCAGCAGCACCGCACCGCCGTCACGGTCCTGGATGTCAGCCGGATGCACGATGACCTTGATCAGCCGACCGTCGGTGTCCACCAGCGCGTGGCGCTTGCGCCCCTTCACCTTCTTCCCCGCATCGTAACCGCTGGGACCGCCCGCCTCGCTGGTCTTGGCGCTCTGACTGTCCAGGATCGCCGCCGAGGGACTGGCCTGGCGGCCCACCCGCTCACGGTCCTGCATGACCAGACAGCGGTTGATCCGCTCCCACGTGCCGTCATCGCGGAACCGAGCAAACCAGCGATACACGGTCAAGAATGGGGGGAAACCGTCGTGCAGCATGTCCCAAGCCCAGCCCGCCCTCATGATGAAGACGATCGCTTCGACAATCCGCCGCATCGGCCACTTGCGCTTGCGCCCACAGGAGCACGGCGGCCGCAGGAGTGGCTCCAGGATCGCCCATTCGGCATCGGTCAGATCACTTCCGTAGCGTCGCCCCGCACGGCTATGCTGCCGGCGGCTGGTCGGGTCCACATGAGGCTTCCAGCAAGGCTTCGAACACCTGCTCCGAATCACATGATCCCCGGCTAGCCAACCCCGCCACTCATACGTTCCGCCTTGATTTCGAAATGGCCTCTTAGCATTACAGTTGCGATTTGCGGTGATGTGTTGCTTGGGCGGCGGCTTGATGTGCTCGCCGCCAGAGCGACCAGGCGATGATGTGGGCGGGGTTTATCCGTCGTCGTGCAAGATGTGTCGCGATGCGCCGGATTTCCTGAAGGGACCAGCGGACAAGCGCCGTAGTGCCGATGTTTTTTTCGGCGTGTCGATGATCACGTTGGCCTTCTGTCGGATGCTCGCCATCATCGCAAAGGCCAGCATCACCAGCGAGACGTGGCGGTGCCATCCGTGCCAGGACCTGGTCTCGTTGTGATCCAGACCGAGTTCGTTCTTCGCGGTCTCGAAGCTATCCTCGATGGACCAGCGGTGACCTTCGATGGTGACCAGCGTCGATAGGGGCGTTCCGGCGGGACACCACGTCGAAAAGAACGCGAGGGCACCGTCGGCGATGTGGCGGCGGATCAGCAAGCCACGTGTCCAGACCTCGTGTTGCTTGCCGCCGTATTCGTCGGCTGAGAGGTCAGCGAGTTCCACGTAACACCACTCGTGAAAGCGTGGCCCCTTGGTTCCAGCACCGGCCGACAGGCGCTGCCAGTCCTGCGGTGGGCGGGATGCGGCGAACGCCTCTGCCGTGCCGCTGATGAGCTGTCCCTTGCCCCAGGAGCGGACCTGATGTGTGCCCGTCACCCCAAGAACGTAACCCTTGCCGGCCCGGCGCAGCACCTGCTCGACCTCACCCACGCCGTAGACGGTATCGGCGGCCAGCCAAGCGAAAGGCACTTGTGCAGCCAGCGCTCGCTTGATCATGCCGATCGCGATGCGTGGCTTGGTCGCGAAGGTCGCATCTTGCGGCACGTGCGCGGCTGCCAGGCGGGGCGGATCGTCAGTCCAGGCTTTTGGCAGATAGAGGGCGCGATCGATGAAGGCATGGCCGTGGCGCGAGACATAGGCCGCGAACACGCCGATCTGGCAGTTCGTGATCTTGCCGGCAGAGCCGGTGTATTGCCGCGCCACGCCGCACGACGCCTTGCCTTGTTTCAGAAATCCGGTTTCATCGATCACCAGCACCGCATTGGCATCGCCCAATGTCTCAATGACATATTCGCGCACGATGTCGCGCAGCGCGTCAGCGTCCCACTGTCCGCGCCCCAGTACCGATTGCTGCCGCCAGGGGCCCGGATCACCCGCCGCCTCGGCGCGCGCCCAGCCGGTCTTGCGACGCTCCTCGCCGAGCAGCCCATCCAGGAACAGCCCGGCGGAGACGGCCATGCGCTCCTGCTTGAACAGCGGCCGCATCCGCGCCTTGACCTCGCGCAGTGCAGACGCCCAAAGCTCCAACGTCCTCTCGATCGATGCACCCGACACCACGATCTCCGAATCGAGTCTATGGTTCCGCATCGATTTAGAGAACGACCCTCAGCGCAACTGTAATGCTATGTCGCGCCGGCGACATAGGCACGCAGGCTGTCCACTTCCGTCTCCTGCTCCATGATGCGCGCCTTCACCACGTCGCCGATGCTGACGATGCCGATCAGCCGGTTGTCGTCCACCACCGGAACATGACGGAAGCGGCCGGCGGTCATCATCGTCATCGCCTCCGGGATCGTCGTCCGCGGCGTCGCGGTGCGGAGCGCGCGGGTCATCAGCTGGCCCGCCGTCATCTCGAGCGTGCGGGCGCCGTTCGCCGCGAGTGCGCGGACGATGTCGCGCTCGCTGACGATGCCGAGCAGCTGGTCGGAGGCATCGAGGACGAGGACCGCGCCGATACGTCGCTCGACCAGCGTCTCGGCGATTTCCGACACCAGCGCCGTCGGGGTGACGCGGGCGATCTCATAGCCCTTGTGCTTCAGGATGGCGGCGACGGTCATCGGACTTCTCCTCTCGACCCCGGACGCGATGCGCGGACCGGGCCTTGGACCCCCGGCGAATCTGCGCTTTTCGCACCGGCCATCGCAAACAGCCGGTGTGCATTGCAGCATGCGCGAAGCAACCCGCACCATTGACACGAGCCGGCGCCCGGCGGAGGCTCGCGATTCCGAGGGGGGTCCCGACAAGGGGCTGAGACACCGATCGTCCGCGACGCAGAGGCGAACCGGACAGCGCGGAGACCCATTGAACCTGAACCGGGTCATGCCGGCGGAGGGAACGGGAGCGCGCCGAGGCCATCGCCCCAATCCGCCGCGCGGGCGAACCCAGAGCTCGCGCAGGAGCGCGTATCGATGACGCATCAGCAGAAGCCGACCGCCGTCACCACCGGCCCGATCGCCGGCTCACGCAAAATCCACACGAGTCCGGAAGGCCGTCCCGATCTGCGCGTGCCGTTTCGCGAGATCGGCCTCGATCCGTCGGCGAAGGAACCGCCGCTCCGCACCTACGACACTTCGGGACCGTACACCGATCCGGGCTCGGTGATCGACCTCGCCGCCGGCCTGCCGCCGGTGCGCGGCCCCTGGCTGGCGGCGCGCGGCTTCGAGACCGCCGCCGCCCGCAGCGTGCGGCCGGAGGATAATGGCGGCGCCACCGGCGAGCGGCTGGTGCCGACCTGCCCGGCGGAGCTGCGCGTGCTCGCCGGCCGGGCGGGCCAGCCCGTCACCCAGTTCGAGTTCGCCCGCGCCGGCATCGTGACCGAGGAGATGATCTACGTCGCGCACCGGGAGAACCTCGGCCGCGCGAAGGCGCTGGACGGCGCTGCCGACCGCCGTGGCGACGGCGAGGATTTCGGTGCCGCGATCCCGGAATTCGTCACCCCGGAATTCGTCCGCGACGAGATCGCCCGCGGCCGCGCCATCATCCCGGCGAACATCAACCACCCCGAGCTCGAGCCGGTCATCATCGGCCGCAACTTCCTGGTCAAGATCAACGCCAATATCGGCAATTCCGCGGTCACGTCGGGCGCCGCCGAGGAGGTGGAGAAGCTGGTCTGGGCGATCCGCTGGGGCGCCGACACGGTGATGGACCTCTCCACCGGCCGCAACATCCACAACATCCGCGGCTGGATCCTGCGCAATTCCCCGGTGCCGATCGGCACCGTGCCGATCTACCAGGCGCTCGAGAAGGTGGACGGCGAGCCCGAGAAGCTCAGCTGGGAGGTGTTCCGCGACACGCTGATCGAGCAGGCGGAGCAGGGCGTCGACTACTTCACGATCCATGCCGGCGTGCGCCTCGGCCACGTGCCGCTGACGGCAAAGCGCGTCACCGGCATCGTCTCGCGCGGCGGCTCGATCATGGCGCGCTGGTGCCTCGCGCATCACCGCGAGAGTTTCCTCTACGAGCGGTTCGACGAGATCTGCGACATCATGCGGAAATACGACGTCTCGTTCTCGCTCGGCGACGGGCTGCGTCCCGGCTCGATCGCGGACGCGAACGACGCCGCGCAATTCGCCGAGCTGGAGACGCTTGGCGAGCTCACCAAGATCGCCTGGGACAAGGGCTGCCAGGTGATGATCGAGGGCCCCGGCCATGTGCCGATGCACAAGATCAAGGTGAACATGGAGAAGCAGCTCGCCGAGTGCGGCGAGGCGCCGTTCTACACGCTCGGCCCGCTCACCACCGACATCGCGCCGGGCTACGACCACATCACCTCGGCGATCGGCGCGGCGATGATCGGCTGGTTCGGCACCGCGATGCTCTGCTACGTCACGCCGAAGGAGCATCTCGGCCTGCCCAACCGCGACGACGTCAAGGCCGGCGTCATCACCTACCGCATCGCCGCGCACGCCGCCGATCTCGCCAAGGGCCATCCGAACGCCCGCCTGCGCGACGACGCGATCAGCCGCGCCCGCTTCGAGTTCCGCTGGGAGGACCAGTTCAACCTCTCGCTCGATCCCGACACCGCGCGCAGCTTCCACGACGAGACGCTGCCCAAGGAGGCCCACAAGGTTGCGCATTTCTGCTCGATGTGCGGCCCGAAATTCTGCTCGATGAAGATCACGCAGGACCTGCGCGCCGAGGCCGAGCGCATGGCCGGCCTGGACGCGAAGAGCGCCGAGTTCCGCGAGAAGGGGGGCGCGCTCTACGTGCCCGAAGCTGCCGATTGACCGATCCCGACATCGCGGCGCTCAAGGCGATCGGGGCGCTTGCCGACGACGAGATCGAGATCGCCGACGCGGCGCTGCAGCTCGCCCGCATCGATGCGCCGGACGGGGATTTTGTCTCCGCCCGCGCGCATCTCTCCGCCCTCGCGCGCGGTGCGGTGGAGGCGGCCGCCGATGTCGGCGCGGGCGATCTCGTCGCCCAGGTCGGCGCGCTCGCGGCGCTGATCGGCGGCCGTCACGGCTATCGCGGCGACACCGACACCTATGACGATCTCGCCAACGCCAATCTGATCCGGGTGATCGAGCGCCGCCGCGGGCTGCCGGTGGCGCTCGGCATCCTCTGGCTGCACTGCGCCCGCGCCGCCGGCTGGCACGCGCATGGCATCAACTTCCCCGGCCATTTCCTGCTCGCGATGGAAGGCGAGGGCACGCAGGTGGTGCTCGACGTGTTCGCCGACGGCGCGCCGCTCGACGTGCGCCATCTCCGCGCGCTCCTCAAGCGCTTTGCCGGCGAGCGGGCCGAGCTGCGGCCCGGCCTGCTGCGACGCATGGGCAACCGCGAGGTGCTGCTGCGGCTGCAGGAGAACATCAAGGGCCGCCGGCTGCAGGCGGGCGACTTCGAGGGCGCGCTCGCCTGCGCCGAGAACATGCTGCGCATCGCGCCCGACGCCGCTTCGCAATGGCGGGACGCGGCGCTGATCAACCAGCATCTCGACCGCGTCGCCGCGGCGCTGCGCTGCTACGAACGCTACCTGGAGCTCGTCCCTACCGGCGAGGCTGCCGGCCGCGTGCGCGCCACCATGGACGAATTGCGGGCGCGGTTGAACTGACTTCTTCTTCCTGAGCTCGGCCGCCCGCGGCTCCTCGGTCGACAGGCAGAACCCGTCGCCGTGCATCCAGCACGTCGCGCCCTCGGGGTGCGGATCGCGGCGGAGCGAACGGATGAAGCGCTGACCGCCGCCGTGGAGGGCGCGGACCAGTGCGCGTTCGGCGGCGGCGTCGCGCGCGCCGGCGCAGGGGAAGATGCGCACCTCGGAGACGACGCGTGCGGCGAGCGCGCGCCCGTCGCCGAGGCGCTCGATGCACAGCATGATCCCGCCGCCGCGATCCGTGGTGAGCGGCAGCAGCATCCGCCCGTCGGGTTTCAGCGCGTCCAGCCAGGCCGGCAGCGGGTGCGTGGCCCCGGCATTGACGATGATGACATCCGCCGGCTCGAAGGCGGCGGCGGCACCGTCGCCGCCGATCACCGCCACGTTCGCCCGCTCGCCGAGCGCGACGCGGGCGCGCTCCGCGAGCGCCGGATCGATCTCGATCGCCGTCACGCGCCCCTCCGGTCCGGCGAGCTCGGCCTGGATCGCGCTGTAATAGCCGAGACCGGCGCCGACATGCACCACGTGGTCGCCAGCCCGGATGCCGATCGCGTCGAACAGCATCGCCCAGAACTCCGGGTGGCCGTTGTTGAGGAAGCGCGACGCGTCGATCGCGATCAGCACGTTGTGATAGAGATGCGCCGGATCGGCGTCCGGTGTTTCCCAGTAGACGCCGTCACGAAGCCGCAGCACCTGCCACGGGCCAGGTCCAAGAAAGCGCTCGCGCGGCACCGTCGCGAAGGCGCGCACCACCCGCTCCGACCGCACCGCCGCGACGAAGCGCAGCTCCTCCGCATAGGCGCGCCGCGCCGCGTCGATCCGATCCATTCTGCCTCTCCTGTCTGCTCGCCCTGATTGCGCGCCCGGAGCGGCCGCGCGGACGCGGCGGATTTCTTTTTTCGCCGCTGTCCGCGGGGCACTTCCCGGCCCGCATACTCCCGGCATGGAGCAATCGGCGGCGAAGGGGCGCACGCCCAGCCAACCCGTCCCGGCCGGGCGGTCCGACATCGCGCGCGCGATCCGCGGCCTCGGCGCCACCGACCGGCTGCGGCTGGAGGCGATCGCGCGGCTGCGCGCGCGGGCGCTGCCGGAAGGGCTTGGCTGGGCGGATCTGCTGCACGAGGCGATCCGTCGTGCACTGGACGGAGCGCGCGCCTGGCCCGAGGGCGTGCCGCTGGTCGCGTTCCTTGCCGGCATCATGCGCAGCGTGTGGAGCGAGCAGCTCCGCCGCCCGGTCGCGACCGTGATGCTCGACGACGCCCTGCCCGATCCGGCGCCCGATCCGGAGCGCGTGCTCGCCGCCGCCGAGGCCGTCGGGAACCTCTACCGGCTGTTCAGCGGCGACCTCCCGGTGCTGCGCATCCTCGGCGGCCTCGCCGATGGGCTCTCGGCGGCGGAGATCCGGCGGCGGACCGGCATGCCCGCCACCGAATATGACAGCGCGCGCAGGCGGATGCGCCGCGCCCTCCTGCGCGCATTGCTACGCGATGCGGGAGGCGGCGCATGACCGAGTACCGTCCCCTCGCGGAATGGCTCGCCCTGTTCACCGCGCTGGAGGCGGAGCTGCTCGCCGCTCCGGCCGAGGAACTGCACCGGGCAGCCGCTTCCCGCGTCACGCCGTTTCCCGACGCCGCGGAACGGGCGATCGCCGCGGCGCTCGACGGCACGGTGCCGCCTCCCGGCATCATGCCGCTCAACGGGGTCTTTCAGGGCGCGATCCCGAAATCGCATTAGCCTCGATGGGACCCGACCTTAGCTCCGATCGCCCTGACTGGAATCAATCAGGGCGTGGCAGGCCAAAGATGCAGAGACCCGAATCGCCCTGATCACAGTCAGGGCGATCCGGGTCTAGTCTACCGCGCCTCTACCGCGCCTCGACCAGCCTTCGCGCCTCCGCTAAACGTGCGCGCAAACAGTCGGGGCGGAAGGCGATGCCGGGCGATCTGAAGATCGCGGTCCAGATGGACCCGATCGAGACCATCAACATCGACGGCGACTCCACCTTCGCGCTCATGCTCGCGGCGCAGCGGCGCGGCTACGCGCTCTGGCATTACGAGGTGCGGAACCTGTCGCTGCGGGAAGGGACGCAGCGCGGCATGACGCGCGTCGAGCGGCTGACCGCGGTGGCGCGGCCGGTGCGGGTGCAGCGCGCGCGCAACGAGCACTACAAGTTCGGCGAGCCGGCGCGGCTCGACCTCGCGACCATGGACGTGGTGCTGATGCGGCAGGACCCGCCCTTCGACATGGCCTACATCACCGCGACCCACATGCTGGAGCACATCCACCCGAAGACGCTGGTGGTGAACGATCCGGCCGCCGTGCGCAACGCGCCCGAGAAGATTCTGGTGACGCAGTTTCCCGAGCTGATGCCGCCGACGCTGGTCACCTGGGATCTCGAGGCGATCCGCAGCTTCCGGCTGGAGCACAAGGACATCATCGTCAAGCCGCTGTTCGGCAATGGCGGCGCCGGCGTGTTCCGCATCCGCGAGGATGACGAGAACCTGGCCTCCCTGCTCGAGATGCATTGGGCCCGCTCTCGCGAGCCGCTGATGATCCAGCGCTACGAGCCCGCGGTCCGGCGCGGCGACAAGCGCATCATCCTGGTGGACGGCGAGCCGCGCGGCGCGATCAACCGCGTGCCGGCGGCGGGCGAGGCGCGCTCCAACATGCATGTCGGCGGACGCGCCGAGCAATCGGCGCTCACCGAACGCGAGCGTGAGATCTGCGCGCGCATCGGCCCGCTTCTGCGGGCGCAGGGGCTGATCTTCGTCGGCATCGACGTGATCGGCGACTGGCTGACCGAAATCAACGTCACCTCCCCGACCGGAATTCAGGAGATTGCGCGCTTCGACGGGACCGATCTCGCGGCGGAGATCTGGGATTCGATCGAGCGGAGGATTCCGGCGAACATCGAGGCTGGCCACCGATCGCCCTGACTGGAATCAGTCAGGGCGTGAATCGGCAGGCCAACGATACCAAGACCCGAATTGCACTGACCACAGTCAGCGCGATTTGGGTCTAGTCCCGCAGCAGGTCGTTGAAGAAGCCGGGCCCGCTCTCATGCACGAGCCGCACGTCGGCGCGGCAGGTAGGCAACGCGAGGATGCCGTCGATATGCTCCCCCGCCACCGTGCCGGTGAAGGTGGCACTCCAGCTCTGGTGATTGGCGCCCGGGCGGGTGAGGCTTGCGGTGAGCTTGCCGGCGGCATCGACGAAGCCGGGCAGGACGAGCGTCCCCTCATTCGGCTCGAACTGGAAGCGCCGGCCGCGGAAGCTGAGCACGGCCCGGGTCGGGCCGACGCAGACCTCCTCGTTGGCGGGGCCGTGCGCTGCCGCGCCCTGCGGCGTCACCGTGCCGACCCAGCGACCTTGCGATAGCGGCTCGGGGCCGCCACCGCAGGCGCCGAGGCCAAGCGGGATCAGGAGGGGGAGCAGGCTTGCGGCGCGCCTCATGGCGCCAACGCCTAGCCCATCGGGCCGCCTCCGTCGACCATCGGGGATACTACCCGGATTGGCGATTCCGGGGCCGATTGCTATGAGGCGGCATGCGCGAAACCTTGCGGATCACGCTCGCTGCCGCGGTCCTGGCCGCGGCGCCCGGTGCCGGGGGCGTGCAGGCGCAAGGCCTGGGTGCCGCTCAGCCGCCATCCATCCCGGTTCCGCCACGACCGCCGGCCGCACCGCCAGGGGCGGCGGCGCCTCCGGCGGCGAACCCCGCACCCAATCCCGGCACCGAAAGCGCCCCCGTCACCAACGGGAGCGGCGGCTGCTCCCGGCAGGATGCCGCCGCCAAGGCGGAGCGTCTGCTCAACCTGCTTCGGTTCCTGATCGCGCGCGATCCGAACCGCGCGCAGGGTCTGCTCGACGAATTCCAGGGCGCGGTGCAGCATTCGCAGGACGGCAGCACGAACCTCGCGGCGACCTGCCGCGAGTACGATGCGCTGATCGCCCGCGCCACGGAGTGACATCTGCGCCCGAGGGCGCCTCTCCTGACCGAATCCGGCGGGGGATCAGGTCTCGGGTTCGGCGGGCGCGGCGGCACGGCGGCGGCGGGCCGGCTTCGGCGCGGCGCCGGCCGCGGCCTTCGCCGGGCCTCCGCGCCTCGTGGTCCCGCCGCGGCTCGCGCGCTCCCTCTCGCGGCGCGCCTTGAGCTCGTCGCGGACCATGGCCTGCGCCGCCTTGGCGACCGCCGCGCGGGACATCTCGGGCACCGAATCGAGCGCTGCGAGAAAGGCTTGCGCGACCGGTTTCGTGCCGCGCGGCAAACGGGTGGAAGCGGTCTCTGCCTTGGCCATGATGGTTCGGTGGTTCCCTTGTTGATCGGCGCGAGAACTCACGCCGCACTCCTCGCATACTGCTTCCGCCGCTCAAACGAAAGCCGGAACGATAATGCGGCTTCGCGGGAACGGTTCCCAGGTGGCAGACTGCGGCGGCGCGGCGGGTGAAAACACGGCTTGATCCGCTGCTTGCCGAAGCAGGACCCCCTGATCCAATGACTATTGCCTGGACACATGTCGGTCCCACGATCCTTGCGGCGTTTTCCGCCTCGCTGGTGGAGTTCGTGGAGGCGCTCACCGTCGTGCTCGCGGTCGGCAGCGTGCGCGGCTGGCGGGATGCGCTGCTCGGCAGCGCGGTTGCAGTCCTCGTCCTGCTGCTGATCATCGCCGTGCTCGGCCCGGCCCTGACGGCCGTTCCGCTGCACGCGATCCAGCTCGCGGTGGGCGTCCTGCTGCTGCTGTTCGGATTGCGCTGGCTGCGCAAGGCGATCCTCCGTGCCGCCGGCATCATCCCGCTGCATGACGAGGGCGCCGCCTTCTCGCGCGCGGCCGAGCGCATGCGCGATCTGACCTCCGATCGTCCCTCCGATCGTCCGACCTGGAAGCAGCGAGGGCGTGAATTCGGCAGGCCGGACAAGACCAGGCGGCACCGGCTGGGATCGGGTGGCGTTCGGTGCGAGCTTTCAGATCACGCTGATGGAAGGCACTGAGGTCGTCTTCATCGTGATCGCGCTCGGCGCCGGCGGCGAGGGATTGCTGCTGCCGGCGGGTTTCGGCGCGCTGGCGGCGCTCCTCGTGGTGATGGCGGCGGGCCTCGCGCTGCATCGGCCGATCACCAACGTGCCGGAGAACGGGCTCAAGTTCGGCGTCGGCGTGCTGCTCGCGGCATTCGGCACGTTCTGGGTGGGCGAGGGGATCGGGTTCGGCTGGTTCGGCGCCGATTGGGCCATTCTCGCGCTGATCGCCGGCTTCCTGGCGATTGCGCTGCTCACCGTGCGGTTCTGTGCCGCGTCGCCGCGGCGAGCGGCGGCGGCACGGTGATGACCTGGCTGTGTGCGGTCCTGCGGGAAATCCTCGCCCTGTTCATCGACGATGGCAGCCTGGCGCTCGCCGCCATCATCTGGCTCGTGCTCGTCCGGCTGCTGCTGCCGCTACTCGCCGTGCCGCCGCCGTGGCGCGGCGTCGTGCTGTTCGCGGGATTGGCGCTCGCCCTTGTCGTGAGCTGCCGCCGCGCCGTCTCGCGATAAACTCAGGCGGCACTCTACCGGCCCAACCGGCGGGTGCGCGCCTGATAGGCGCGGATCGCGCGCAGGAAGTCGATGCGGCGGAATTCCGGCCAGTTCACGTCGGTGAAGTAGAACTCGCTGTAGGCGCTCTGCCACAGCATGAAGCCGGAGAGCCGGAGCTCGCCGCTGGTGCGGATGATGAGGTCGGGATCGGGCAGATGCGGCAGATAGAGATGCCGGCCGATCGCCTCCGGCGTGACCAGATCGGCGGCCTCCGCCACGCTGAGGCCGCGCTCGGCGCAGTTCTGCAGCATGGCGCGCACGGCATCGACGATCTCCTCGCGCCCGCCATAGCCGATCGCAATGGTGAGAATCATCGCCGAATTTCCGGCGGTCGCCTCCTTTGCCTGCGCGAGCGCGGCGAGCACCTCGCAGGGGCAGCAGCTCGAGCCGCCCGATCACCTCCACCCGGACGCCGAGCCGATGTGTCTCCGGGTCGCGGGCGAGCGCGCGCATCTTGGCGTCGATCGCCTGCAGGATGCCGGAAATCTCCGAGGGCGGCCGCGCCAGGTTGTCGGTCGAGAACACCCAGAGCGTGACCGCCGGAATGCGGAGCTCGGCGCACCAGGCCAGCACCGCGTCGAGCTTGCCGGCGCCGATCTCGTAGACCCGGGTGAAATCGGTCATCCCCCGCGCCCGGCCGTAGCGCCGGTTGCCGTCCAGGATCAGGCCGACATGGCGCGGCATCGCGCTCGCCCGCACCTCGCGCGCGAGCCAGTTCGCATAGAGCCGGTAGGCCGGCGCCAGCAGCAGGCTTTCCAGCCGGTGCGCGAGGCCACGCTTCGTTGGCGCCGGAAAGCGTCCGGTCAGGTCGTCCACGTCCCCTCCGAGCCACGCCAAGGTAGCCCGGGGCGGGTGCGGAGCGGAAGATTACGTATTGCGCCGGGCGGCGAAGGAGGGGTTACGTGCCCGGCCATCCCAGGGGTCTCTCGCGATGAATCTGCCGGAAATGGCGGTCGAGCCGAGCAGCGAGTTTGCCATTGCCGCGACCACCTCGCTGCAGGAGCGGCGCACCCGCACGCTGAAGCACGACGACACCTTCGCGGTGTTCGACGCCAATGGCGACCTGACCCCGGAAATGGGCGGCGCGGAGGGGCTCTATCACCGCGACACGCGCCACCTCACCCGCCTCACGCTCAGCCTGCAGCGCGCGCGCCCGCTGCTGCTGACCTCGATCCTGCGCGACGACAATGCGGCGCTGATCTGTGACCTCACCAATCCCGACCTGGAATTCGGCGGTGACGCCACGCTGGAGCACGACCTCATCCATCTCCGGCGCTCGAAATTCCTCTATGACGGCACCTGCTTCGAGCGCATTTCGGTGCGCAACTTCACCGCCCGGCCGCAGACGCTCACGCTCACCCTCCGCTTCGACGCCGATTTCGCCGATCTGTTTGAGGTGCGCGGCAACCGCCGGCCGCGGCGCGGCCATCTGCACGCGCCGGAGATCGGCGCCGGCACGGTGCTGCTCGCCTATACCGGGCTCGATGCCAGGAAGCGCTGCACCCGGCTGCGCTTCGACCCGCTGCCGACGCGGCTCGACGGTGACTGCGCAGAGTTCCAGCTGCATCTGCCGCCGGACGGCCATCAGGTTCTCTATGTCGAGATACGCTGCGACGGCGAGCTCCCGACCCGCCGGCCGCGCGATCTCTTCCTCTCGTCCTCGATCGAGGCGCGGCGCCGGCTGCGCGCGACCGCCGCGCGCGCCACCGCGGTCGAGACTTCGAACGAGGTGTTCAACGAGGCGCTCTGCCGCTCGATCTCCGACATCACCATGCTGGTGACGGAGACGCCCGAGGGTCCCTATCCCTATGCCGGGACGCCCTGGTTCAGCGCCGCCTTCGGCCGCGACGCGCTGATCACCGCGCTCGAGATGCTATGGGCCGATCCGGCGCTCGCGCGCGGCGTGCTGCTCTATCTCGCCGCACACCAGGCGACAACGACGGATCCCGTCGCCGATGCCGAGCCCGGCAAGATCCTGCACGAGGTGCGCCACGGCGAGATGGCCGCTCTCGGCGAGGTGCCGTTCCGCCGCTACTACGGCAGCGTCGATTCGACACCGCTCTTCGTCATGCTCGCCGGCGCCTATCTCGACCGCACCGACGACGCGGCGACGCTCCGGCAGCTCTGGCCGCAACATCGATGCGGCGCTCGGCTGGATCGATTTCCACGGCGATCGGGACGGCGACGGGTTCGTCGAATATTTCCGCATGACCCAGAAGGGCCTGGCCAACCAGGGCTGGAAGGACAGCCACGATTCGGTGTTCCACGAGGATGGCAGCCCGGCGCAAGGGCCGATCGCGCTCTGCGAGGTGCAGGCCTACGTGTTCGCCGCGCGCCGCGCCGCCGCGCGCATCGCCCGCCGCCTCGGCGACGCTGCGCGCGCGACGGCGCTCGACGTCATGGCCGACGAACTTGCGGGACGGTTCCGGGAGGCGTTCTGGTGCGAGGAGATCGGCACCTACGCGCTCGCGCTCGACGGCGACAAGCAGCCCTGCCGCGTGCGCGCGTCGAATGCCGGTCATGCGCTGCTCGCCGGGATTGCCACCCCCGAGCACGCTTCCCGCATCGCCGCGCAATTGCTCGAGCCGCGCTTCTTCTCCGGCTGGGGTGTGCGCACGCTCGCCTCCGGCGAGGCACGCTACAACCCGATGTCGTACCATAATGGCTCCGTCTGGCCGCACGACAATGCGCTGATCGCGATGGGATTCGCGCGCTACGGCTTCCGCGCGCAGGCGGCCCGCATCCTGGAGGGCCTGTTCGACGCCTGCACCTACATCGATCTCCGCCGCCTGCCCGAGCTGTTCTGCGGCTTCCCGCGCCGCCGTGGGCAGGGCCCGACCTTCTACCCCGTGGCCTGTTCGCCGCAGGCCTGGTCCGCGGCGACGCCGTTCAGCCTGGTGCAGTCCTGCCTCGGCCTGCGCTTCGACCCGGTCGCGCGCCGGGTGATCTTCGATCAGCCCACGCTGCCGCGCTTCGTCGACCGGCTGATCCTGCGCGGGCTCGCGATCGGCGACGCGCGCCTCGACGTGATGTTCCGCCGCTCGCGCGAGGACGTGGCGCTCAGCGTGCTGCACCGCCACGGCGACATCCACGCGACGGTCACCAACTGAGAGAGCCTTCCAGTCCGCGATTGACACGCTCCGACCACTGACCCCACTGCTGCGTCGGACAGGGGCGAGGGTCGATGCCGGACGAGGGCGGCGCGATGGCCGGAGGGCAGAAGGTGCGATCCGCCGCGTCCGCGGCGCTCGCGCGGCACCGGCCATGTGCGCATCGAGGATGTCGCGCGCGCCGCCGCGGTGTCCGCGCAGACGGTGTCCCGCTTCTTCCGCAATCCCGAGCAGGTGAGCGCGGAGACCGCGGCGCGGATCGACCGCGCCGTGCGCGCCACCGGCTATGTGCGCAATCTCGTCGCCGGCGCACTCGCCTCCAATCGCAGCGGCATCGTCGCCGTGCTGGTGCCGACGATCGCCAACCCGATCCACGCCGCGCCGGTGCAGGCGCTCGCCGACGTGCTGCGGCCCGCGGGATACCAGGTGCTGGTCGGCAGCACCAATTACGATCCCGCCATCGAGCACGACCTGGTCGAGGCGTTCCTCGGCCGACGGGTGGACGGGATCGTGCTCACCGGCACCTCGCTCCAGCCGGCAACCGCGCAACTGCTGGCGCGCGCCGGCGTGCCGGTGGTGCAGACCTGGGAGTTGCCGAAGGCGCCGGTCGACATGGCGGTCGGCAGCGACAACGAGGGCGCCGGCGTTGCCGTGGCGCGGCATTTCTTCGAGCGCGGCTACCGCGATTTCGCCGTGCTCAGCCACGGTGCCACCGGCGACACCCGCTCGGCAGCGCGGCTCCGCGGCTTCAATGCCGAGAGCCGGCGGCTCGGCCTCGCGCGTCCGTTCGGCATCTCCTTCACCCGCGCGACGGAGCTGTCGCAGGCGCCCGACCTGCTCTTCCGGCTGCGCGATGCGGGGCGGCGGATCGACGCAGCGTTCTGCGTCGGTGACCCGCTTGGCATCGGCCTCGTGCTCGCCTGTGCGCGCTCCGGCATCCGGGTCCCGAGGGACCTTGCGGTGGCAGCGTTCGGCGACAGCGATCTCGCCGCGCTGATCACGCCGGCGCTCACCACCGTGCGCGTGCCGCGCGCCGATTTCGGCCGCATCGCCGGCGAGATGCTGCTCGCCCGCTTCGCCGGCCGGCAGGTGGAGCAGCGGATCGTCGATCTCGGCTTCCAGCTGATCGTGCGCGAGACCACCTGATACCAGCGCGCGCGATGACTGATGCCAACGGCCACGAAGAATGGCCGCTGGTATGGGGGCTTTACAGGCAAATCCCGCGGTGGCTATGTTAGCGCTAACGAACGGGGATGCGAAGGGGGACGGAATGCGCGCGCTGCTGGCGACCAGCCTGATCGCGGGAATGCTGTCGACGGGGGTGGCGGCGGCGCAGACCCTGCCGGATGTTCCGCGCAACCGCACGCTGATCACCCAGGGCTGGGACCTCTACAACCAGGTGCCGACGCCCACCAACGTCAGCCCCTACAACGGCATCCTGCTGAACCAGCGCAACATCCTGCACTACACCGTCAACGAGATGCTGTTCTACACCAACCACAACACCAACGAGATCATCCCGTGGCAGGCGACGGGATGGAAGCAGAGTCCGGACTTCCGCACCGTCACCGTCACCCTGCGCGACGGAGTCCGCTGGAGCGACGGCCAGCCCTTCACCGCCGACGACGTGGTGTTCACCTTCGACATGCTGCGCAAATCGGCGCCGGATCTCGTGTTCTCCTCCGCCATCAAGGAATGGGTCGCGAGCGCAGAGGCGCCCGATCCGCACACCGTCATCATCCATCTGACCAAGCCCGGTCCCCGCTGGCCGCAGGATTTCCTGGCGACCGGCCAGACCACGCGCTTCGTGGTCGTGCCCAAGCACATCTGGGACGGCAGGGACCCGAAGAGCTTCGGCGATTTCGATCTCGCCAAGGGATGGCCGGTCGGCACCGGCCCCTACAAGCTGGTGAAGAGCGATTCCGGCTCGATGGTGTTCGACCGGCTGCCGCATTGGTGGGCGGTGGACACCGGCTTCGTGAAGGCGATGCCGGCGCCGGAGCGCATCATCTATCGCCCGGCGACGGCGGAGGCGATGCCGCAGCTCTTCACCGGCAACGAGATCGACATGGGCCGCGCGCTGCAGGTCGGCGCCTTCGAGGCGGCGCATGCGCGCAATCCGAACCTCGTCTCGTGGAACACGCATGGCCCGATCTGGGGCGTCGCCGATGGCTGCGTGCTGGCGCTCGCCTTCAACACGCAGGCGCCGCCGTACAACGTCCCCGAGGTGCGGCAGGCGCTCGCCGACGTGATCGACCGCAGCCAGATCGCCAATCTCTCCTTCGAGGGCTCGGTGCCGATCGCGCTCGGCCCCTTCAGCAGCTTTCCCGGCATGCAGGCCTACACGAAGCAGATGGGCGACCTGCTCGGCACCGGCAAGCCGGATCGTGCCGCGGCGGAGAAACTGCTGACGCAGAAGGGGTTCAAGCGCGGCGCCAACGGGAAGTGGGAAATGCCGGACGGCAAGCCCTGGCCGGTCACCATCATCTCGCAGCTTTCCGACCCGATCGCGCCGGTGCTCGCGCGGCAGCTGCAGCAGGCCGGCTTCGATGCGGTGTTCCGCGGCAGCCAGGACAGCGCCTATTTCGACGCGCTCACGTCCGGCGGCTACGGCACCGCGATCTATGACCATTGCGGCAGTCTCTACGATCCCTGGCAGACGCTCGAGCACTACAACAGCAAATACGCCGCGCCACCCGGGCAGAAGGTCGCGAGCGTGCGCGCCATCACCCGCTATGCCAATCCCGAATACGACGCGATCATCAATGCGATGGAGGCACGCAAGCCTTCGCCGAAAGACCCCGACTACATGGCGCTGGTGCGCAAGGCGACCGCGATCGTGATGCGCGACCGGCCGGACGTGACGCTCACCGAGGAAGTGCAGACGGTGACGTTCGACACCACCTACTGGACCGGCTGGCCGAGCGCCGCCGATCCCTACGTGGCGGCGTTCCAGGCCTGGGAAGGCTTCGCGCTGGTGATCGACCGTCTGCAGCCGCGGCACTGATCGCGTGCTGACGATCCGATCCGTCCAGGCCTTCGCGATCAGGAGCGATCTCGTCGGCGCCACGCCGGTCACGCAGGCGCGCCGCGCGCCCTGGGGTGCGGCGGCCGAGGTGGCCGGTCCGATGTCACGCTATCCGCGCTACAAGCGGCTGCGCGCGACCTGGCGGCCGGGGCTGCCCGGCGTCGGCTGCATCGTCACCGCCAGTGACGGGAGCTGGGGCTTCGGCATCAGCCGCTATGGCAATCCGGTGGTCGCGCTGATCAACGAGCATCTCGGTCCGCTGCTGCTGGACGAACCGGCGCTCGCGACCGAGCGGCTCGCCGACATGGCGGCGCGCATCGCCTCCAGCTACGGCACCGCCGGACTCGCCTCCTATGCGCTGAGCGCGATCGATCTCGCGCTGTGGGATCTCAAGGGCAAGGTGCTGAAGCAGCCGGTGTGGTCGCTGATCGGCGGCCCGGCGCATGACGCGATCCCCTGCTATGCGACCGGCAACGACACCGACTGGCACCTGGAGCTCGGCTTCCGCGCGACCAAGCTCGCCTGCCCGTTCGGTCCGGCGGACGGGCTGCGGGGCCTCGACGGCAACGCCGCGCTGATCGGCAAAACCCGTGAGCTGATCGGGCCCGATGTCGATCTCATGCTCGATTGCTGGATGGCCTTCGACGTCGAATTCGCCGTGCGCCTCGCCGAGCGTCTGCGCGGGTACCGGTTGCGCTGGATCGAGGATTGCCTGATCCCGGAGGATCTCGACGGTCAGGATGCGCTGCGCCGCCGGCTCCCCTGGATGGGTCTCGCGACCGGCGAGCACTGGTACACGCCGTTTCCGTTTGCGACCGCCGCGGCGCGGCGCAGCGTCGACATCCTGCAGCCCGACATCGCCTGGGTCGGCGGGCTCACCGCCTGCATCAAGATCGCGCATCTGGCCGAGGCGGTCGGGATCGGCGTCATCCCGCATGCCGGCATGAACACGCCGTACGGCCAGCATTTCGGCTACGCCATGCCGAACGCGCCGATGGGCGAGTTCTTCCTCGGCACCGCGCCCGGAATCCCGCTTGCCGAAACGAGGCTCTTCCCCGGCATGGCGGTGCCGGAGAACGGCAGGCTGGTGCCGAGCGACGCGCCGGGCTTCGGACTCGGCGTCGATCTCGACGCGATCGCCGCCATGCGGGCCTGACCTCGTGGCCGGCTACATCCTGCGCCGCCTGACGATGATGGTGCTGGTGATCTTCTGCGCGGTGACGATCAACTTCTTCCTGCCGCGCGCCATGCCCGGCGACCCGGTCGAGCAGGTGCTGGACCAGCTCTCCGCCGGCGGCGGCCAGACCGGCGACCTGCAGGCGACCGCCGCCGCGATGCGCAGCAGGCTCGGGCTCGACCAGCCGGTGTGGAAGCAATACCTGCTCTATCTGCGCAACCTCTCGCGGCTCGACCTCGGCGTCTCCGTCGCCAACTATCCGGAGCGCGTGACGGACACGATCCGCGCCGGCCTGCCCTGGACGATCGGGCTGCTCGGCGTCTCGACGCTGATCAGCTTCACGCTCGGCACGCTGCTCGGCGGGTTGCTGGCCTGGCCGGGCAGCGGCTGGGGAACGCGGCTTGCGGGCGTTCCCGTGATCCTGCTCTCGGCGATCCCCTATTTCATCCTCGGCATCGTGCTGCTGGCGCTGTTCGGCATCAGCTGGCCGATCTTCCCGGTCGCCGGCGCCTATCCGTTCAGCTATCAGCCGCGCTTCGACTGGGCGACGGCGGCGACCATCGCCTGGCACGGCGTGCTGCCCGCGCTCTCGATCGTGCTCGCCTCGCTCGGCACCTGGGCGATCGCGATGCGCGGCATGGTGGTGGGCGTGCTCGGCGAGGACTACATCATGCTCGCCGCGCGCCAAGGGATTGTCGGCGCGGCGCGTGTTCCTCGCCTATGGTGTGCGCAACGCGATGCTGCCGCAGGTGACGAATCTCGCGCTTGCTCTCGCGCATATCGTCTCGGGCGCGATCCTGGTGGAGGTGATCTTCGCCTATCCGGGCATCGGTTACCGGCTCTACCAGGCGATCCAGGCGAAGGACGTGTTCGTCATCCAGGGCATCGTGCTGCTGCTCTCGGTGTCGATCGCGGTCGCGACCTTCCTGCTCGACCTCGCCTATCCGTTCATCGACCCGCGCATCCGCGCCGGCCGCACGTGACCGGCTTCCTTGCCCGCGCGCTGCGCGAGAAGCTGCTGCTCGCCGGCGTCGCGCTGCTCGCGCTGCTCGCCCTTGCCGGCGTGCTCGGTCCGCTGATCGTCGACCCGCATCTCGCCGAGATCGGCGCCACCATGCCACGGCTGCCGCCCGATCGCGGGCATCTCCTCGGCACCGACACGCAGGGCCGCGACGTGCTCGCGGAGCTGCTGCTCGCCTTGCCGCAGACGCTGAAAGTGGGGCTGATCGCGGGGCTGCTCGGCCTCGGGCTGGGCGGCACGCTCGGCCTGATCGCGGGCTATCTGCGCGGCGGCGTGGACAGCGTGATCCGCACCGCCGCCGACGTGGTGATGACGATCCCCGCCATCGCCGTGCTCGTGCTCGTCGCCACCAACGTTCGGACCATGACGGTCGCGCTGATGGCCGTCATTGTCGCCGGCCTCGCCTGGATGTATCCGACCCGCGCCATCCGCGCGCAGACGCTTTCGTTGCGCGAGCTCCCTTACGTCGATGTCGCGCGGATCAACGGCATTGGCGGGCTGCGCATCGTGTTCACCGAGCTGCTGCCCAACCTCGCGCCGTATTTTGCCGCGAGCTTCGTCACCGCGACCGCGAGCGCGATGCTGGCAACCGTCGGGCTGGAGGCGCTCGGGCTCGGGCCGCAGAACCAGCTTACACTCGGCATGATGCTGTATTGGGCGCAGTATTACGATGCGGTGCTGCGCGGCATGTGGTGGTGGTGGGTGCCGCCGGTCGCCGCCATCGCGCTGATCTTCTGCGCGCTGCTCGCGGCCTCGGCGGGAATGGACCGGCTGCTCAATGCGCGCGTGCGGGTGGAAGCATGAGCGCGCGCGACGCGACGCGGCGGCCGGTGCTCGCGGTGCGCGATCTCGAGGTCGGATTCGCGACGCGGCAGGGCATGGCGCGCGCGGTGCGGCACGTCTCCTTCACGCTGCATGCCGGCGAGCGGATCGGACTGGTGGGCGAGAGCGGCTCGGGCAAGACCACCACCGCGCTCGCGCTGATGCGGCTGCTGCGGCCCCCGGGCCGCATCCTCGGTGGCGAGGCCTGGCTCGATGGCGTGGACCTGCTGCATGCGCCGAATGCGACGCTGAACGCCGCCCGCTTCGCCCGCATCGCGCTGGTGCCGCAGGGCGCGATGAGCTCGCTCAACCCGGTGCTGCGCTGCGCGACGCAGATCGAGGATCTGCTGCGGGCGCATCGCGTGCGGCTCGGCGCGGCGGCGATGCGCGCCCGCATCGAGACCCTGCTCGAAGGCGTGGGACTTGCGTCCCGAGGTCGGCGACCTCTTCCCGCATCAGCTCAGCGGCGGGATGAAGCAGCGCGTCTGCATCGCGATGGCGATGGCGCTCGGACCGGCGGTGATCCTAGCGGACGAGCCGACCAGCGCGCTCGACGTGATCGTGCAAAAGCAGGTGCTGCGCACGCTGATCGCGGCGCAGCGCGCGCTCGGCGCCGGCATCATGCTGGTCGGCCACGACATGGGACTGATGGCGCAGTTCGCGCACACGGTCGGCGTGATGTATGCCGGGCGCCTGGTCGAGATCGGCCCGGTGCGCACGATCTTCGCCGATCCGCGTCATCCCTATACGCGGATGCTGATCGCGAGCCTGCCGCGCCTGGATCGCCGGCGTGCCTTCGCGGGCATTCCGGGCGTCGCGCCGTCGATCGTCGATCCGCCGCCGGGCTGCCCGTTCCATCCGCGCTGCCCGCGCGCCACCGATCGCTGCGCCGAGGAGATGCCGGAGGAACGCGTGCTGGGGGACAGCCGGCGCGTGCGCTGCCACTACGCGACGGAGCCGGCGCATGCTGCTTGAGGCGGATGCGGTCGAGGTGGCGTTCGGCGGCGGGATCGGCGGCGGCGCGCTGCGCCTGGCGCTGCGCGGCGTGTCGCTCGGCCTGCCTGCGGATCGGCCGAGCATCCTCGCCGTCGTCGGCGAAAGCGGCAGCGGCAAGACGACGCTGTCGCGCCTGCTGCTCGGGCTGCTGCGGCCGACATCGGGTGTCGTGCGCTATCGCGGCCGCAGCATCGCCGAGATGGATCGGGATGCGCATCGCACCTTCCGACGCGAGGTGCAGGCGATCTTCCAGGACCCGTTCGGTGCCTACAACCCGTTCTACCCGATCGACCGCATGCTGCTGCTGCCGGCGGGACGTTTCGGCCTCGCCCGCTCGCGCGCCGCGCGGTACGCACTGGTCGAGCAGGCGCTGGTGCAGGTCGGGCTGCGTCCCGGAGAGACGCTCGGGCGCTATCCGCACCAGCTGAGCGGGGGTCAGCGCCAGCGGCTGATGGTGGCGCGCGCGCTGATGCTGCGACCGCGCGTCATCGTCGCCGACGAGCCGGTGTCGATGGTGGACGCCTCGCTGCGCGCGACCATCCTGCAGAATCTGCACGCGCTCACCGTGGAGCACGGGATCTCGCTGGTCTATGTCACGCATGATCTCGCCACCGCCTACCAGGTCGCCGACCGCGTCGCGGTGATGCAGAACGGCGTGGTGGTGGAGGAGGGCGACGCGGAGCAGGTGATCGGCGCGCCGCATCACCCGTACACGCAGGCGCTGGTCGCCGCGATTCCGCCAGCGGACCCGACGGTTTCCTGGGGTCTCGAGGACGCGGCGTGACCAGACTGCGCGCGGCGGTGATCGGCGCGGGGTGGTACGCGGCGGAGAACCACATCCCGGCGTTGGCGCGTCGCGGCGAGGTGATCCTCGACGGGGTGTGCCGCCTCGGTGCCGAGGAGCTCGCGCGCGTGCGCGACCATTTCGCGTTCGCGTTCGCCTCCGAGGACCACCGTGAGGTGCTGGCCCGCAGCCCCGGGATCGTCGTCGTCGCGTCGCCGCATCCGTTGCACTACGAACACGTGCGCGATGCGCTGGCGGCGGGCGCGCACGTGCTCTGCGAGAAGCCGATGACGCTCGATCCCGGCGAGGCCTGGGACCTGGTCGCGCGCGCGCAGCGCGGCGGGCGGCATCTGCTGGTCGCCAACGGCTACCATTACCTGCCGCAGATGGACGTCGTCGCCGACCTCGTCCGCGGCGGCGTGGTCGGGCACATCGAGCAGGTGGGCTGCCAGTTCAGCTCGGCGACGCGGCCGGTGTTCTCCGGCACGCTCGGCTTCGAGCGCTGGCAGCGGAGCTTCTTCCGTCCGGCGATCGCCACCTGGCAGGACCCGGCGAGCGGTGGCGGCTTCGCCTATGGGCAGCTCTCGCATTCGATCGCGCTGCTGCTCTGGATCACCGGCTTGAGGGCGGTCGAGGTGAATGCGCGGAGCTACGTTCCCGAGCGGATCGATCTGCACGACGCGGCGACGGTGCTGTTCGAGAACGGCGCGATCGGGGCGATCCACGGCGGGGCAGCGGTGCCGGAAGGTGGGCGCGCTCGGTTGCGCATCTCGATCGCGGGTGACGAAGGGATCGCCGATATCGATGTCGATCTCGACCGCTGCGAAGTGCATCGGCATGACGGGATCGTGCGGCGGATCCCGCTTGCGCCGGGCGAGTGGGTCTACAACTGCGTCGGCCCGGTGGATGCGCTGGTCGATCTGGCGCTTGGCGCGGGCGTGAACCGCTCGCCGGCGGAAATCGGTGCGGCAACCACCGCGCTGATCGCGGCGATGCTGCGCTCGGCGCGGGAGGGCGGGGCAACGGCAACGGTTGCGCATCCCGCCTCGGATTGACCCTCACCGGGGCATTGCCTAGCATCCCCTCACGCCGTCGCGCAGCATCGGGAGTGGAGCATCATGTCGGCCCATCGCCAGCCGGCGCCCGCGCCGGACATTCGTGCGCGGCTCGGCGTGCGCCCGATCATCAACGTGTCCGGCACGATGACGCATCTCGGCGCCTCGATCGTCGTGCCGGAGGCCGTCGCCACCGTTGCCGCAGTCCTCAGCGAGTTCGTCGAGATCGGCGATCTGCAACGCAAGGCGAGCGCCGCGATCGCGAGGCTGTGCGGCAGCGAAGCGGGGTTCGTGACCGCGTCCTGCTCGGCCGGCATCACGCTGGCGATCGCCGGTGCACTGACCGGCGCCGATCTCGCCGCGATCGAGCGTCTGCCGGACACGACGGGGCTCCGGAAGACCGCGGTCGCAATCCAGCGCGGGCACATGGTGAGCTACGGCGCGCCCGTCGAGCAGGCGATCCGGCTGGCCGGCGCGCGCGTCGTGCCGGTGGGAGGTGCCACGGACGCACGGCCGTACCAGCTCGCGGGCGCGATCGGTGCCGATACCGCGGCGGCGGCTGTTCGTCGTCTCGCACCATGTCGTGCAGTACGGCCAGCTCACGCTCGAGGAAGTGGTCGAGGTCGCGCATTCCGCCGACGTGCCGGTGATCGTCGATGCGGCCTCGGAATACGATCTGCGCGGCTTCCTTGCCCGCGGGGCCGACGTCGTGATCTACAGCGCGCACAAATTCCTGGGCGGCCCCACCGCGGGCATCGTCGCCGGGCGGAAAGAACTGGTGCGCGCCGCTTATCTGCAGAACAACGGCATCGGCCGCGGCATGAAGGTCGGCAAGGAGGGGATGGCCGGCACGATCGCGGCGCTCGAGGCCTGGGAGAAGCGCGACCACGCGGCGGTGCGGGCGCGCGAGGCGAGCGCGCTCCGGCTATGGCAGGAGCGGCTCGGCGCCCGCCCGGGCGTGACGGCGGAGATCGTGCCCGATCCGACCGATAATCCGCTCGACCGGCTGCTGGTGCGCATCGATCCCGCGGTTGCGCGGATCACCGCCTGGGACCTCGCCGACGCGCTCGCCGCCGGTGCGCCGCCGGTGATCGTGCGCGATCACGAGGTGGAGCACGGGTTCTTCTTTCTCGATCCGTGCAACCTGCATCCGGGCGAGGAGACGATCGTTGCCGAGCGGATCGAGGCGGAGCTCGAGCGGGCGCGCGCGTCGAACCTGCCGGTGGTGACCGATTTCGCCGCGCGCCGCCGCCGCCGCTTCGCGGCGATGACGCGCTGGCCGGACTGAGGAACCGGGGAGAAGAAAGATGGACAACCACATCGCCGACCGTCGCAATCTGCTTCGGCTGGGCACCGCCGGGCTGGTCGCCGCCGCCGCGCTGCAGCCGGAACGCGCCGCCGCGCAGGCCGCGCCGACCAGCCTGCTGCGCACGGTGCTCAATCGCGGGCGGCTGATCGTTGGCACCGGCAGCACCAACGCGCCGTGGCATTTCGAGGACGCGAGCGGCAAGCTGACCGGCATGGACATCGCCATGGCGCGCATCCTCGCCCAAGGCCTGTTCGCCGATCCAAACAAGGTCGATTTCGTGCAGACCGCACCCGAGGCGCGCATCCCGAACATCACCACCGGCAAGGTCGACATCGTCATCCAGTTCATGACGATCTCCGCGCAACGCGCGCAGCTGGTCAATTTCTCGCGGCCCTATTACGTCGAGGGCGTCGCGCTGCTGACGCTGCCCGACGCCAAGCTGAAGACGGCCGATCAGCTCAAATCCGCCGGTGCCTCGGCGCGCGTCTCGGTGCTGCAGAATGTCGGCGCCGACGATCTCGTCCACGAGGCGCTGCCACAGGCGCAGGTGATGCAGCTCGACACCCAGGCGAACGTGATCCAGGCGCTGCAATCGCACCGCGTCGATGCGGCGGCGGTCGACCTCTCGACCGTGCGCTGGATGGTGAAGCAGGATCCGAACCGCTACGCCGATTCCGGCATCCATTACCAGCACCAGCTCTACGGCGCGGCGATGCGGCAGGGCGATCTCGACTGGCTCCATTTCGTCGACACGGTGTTCAACGTCGCCATGTTCGGCAATGACACCGCGCTGTACGACGCGGCATTCAAGGAGTTCTTCGACGAGGAGCCGCCGGCGCGGCATCCGGGTTTCCCGATGTTCTGAAACCCTGCCTTCGCTGCGTGCTCAACTACAGTTTCAACTTCGGCCTGGTCTGGCACTATTTCGGCAGGCTGGGCTGGGGCCTCGTGCTCAGCCTGGAGCTGTCGGTCGCCGCCGCCGCGGTGGGGACGCTGCTCGGGCTCGTCATGGCGGTCGCCCATGTCTCCGGCGGGCGCGGCATCCGGACGGCGGTGGCGGGATATGTCGAGTGCATCCGCAACATCCCGCTGCTGCTGCTCGTCTATCTGGTCTTCTATGGCATCCCGAGCGTGGTCGATCTGCAATACTCGGCGACCACCAGCTTCATCGTGACGCTCTCCATCTACTACGCCGCCTATCTGGTCGAGGTGTTCCGCGCCGGGCTGCTCGCCGTCTCGGTCGGGCTGATCGATGCGAGCAAGGCGATCGGGATGACCGCCTGGCAGCGTCTCGCCTATGTGCGCCTGCCGGTGATGTTCCGCATCGTGCTGCCGTCGCTCTCCAACACCTTCGTCTCCCTGTTCAAGGACACGTCGGTCGCCTCGGTGCTTGCGGTGCCGGAGCTGACCTATGGCGCGCAGTGGATCAACAACAACACCTTCCGCGTCATCGAGGTGTATGCGGTGGTGACGCCGCTCTACGTCGTCACCGGCTACGTCATCCTGTTCGCGCTCAGGCGTCTCGAACGCCGCTACGCGATGCGCTAGCCGGGCTGGTCGCCATGCTGCACATCATGCTTTTGGCGGCGCCGTCGCTCCTGCGGGGATTGCGCGTCACGCTGGAGGTGTCGCTGCTGTCGGTGGCGATCGCGCTGCTCTGTGGGGTGCTGTTCGGGGTCACGCTCACCTACGGGCCGGCCCCGCTGCGCTGGCCGGTGCGCGCCGTGGTGGACGTGGTGCGCGGCATTCCGATCCTGGTGCTGATCTTCTTCGTCTATTACGTCGGCCCGGCGGCCGGGCTCGATCTCGGCAGTTTCGGCGCGGCGATCGCGGCGCTCAGCCTGTTCTCGGCCTGTCAGGTGGCGGAGATCACGCGCGGCGCGATCACCTCGGTGCATCATGGGCAGATGGAGGCGGCGCGGGCGATCGGGCTCACCTTTCCGCAATGCCTGACCTCGGTGATCTTCCCGCAGGCATTGCGACGCTTCCTGCCGCCCTGGATCAACAGCGTCACCGACACGGTGAAGGGAAGCGCGCTCGTCTCGCTGCTCGGCATCGTCGACCTGATGCTCGCGATCCAGCAGGTGATCGGGCGCACCTACCAGCCGATGCCGTTCTATGTCCTCGGTGCGCTCACTTATTTGGCGGTGAACTATGCGCTGTCGGCGACCAGCCGGCGGCTGGAGGCGCGCTTTGCCTATGTGCGGGACTGAGGCCGCATGAGCGAACCGATCGTGCAGATCGCCGGCGTCGCGAAATCCTTCGGCGCCACGCGCGTGCTGGAGGGCGTCGATCTCGATGTCGCCAGCGGCGAGGTCGTCACCATCATCGGCCCGTCCGGCAGCGGCAAGACGACGCTGCTCCGCTGCGTCAACGCGCTCGAGACCTACGACGCGGGCTCGATCCGCGTCGATGGCGTCGAGGTGGGGTTCCGCGACGGCGATGCGCGCCGCCGCCCGCGCCGCGACCGCGAGCTCGCGCGCATCCGCGCCCGCACCGGGATGGTGTTCCAGCTCTTCTACCTGTTCCCGCACCTCACGGCGGTCGAGAACGTGATGCTCGGCCTCCGCAAGGTGCGGCGCCTGCGCCGGGCGGAGGCGCGGGAGCGGGCGATGCACTGGCTCGATCGCGTCGGGCTCGCGGACCGATCCGGCAACCTGCCATCGCAGCTCTCGGGCGGGCAGCAGCAGCGGGTCGGGATCGCGCGCGCGGTGGCGATGGAGCCGAAGGTCCTGCTGCTCGACGAGATCACCTCGGCGCTCGATCCCGAGCTCGTCGGCGAGGTGCTCGCGGTGGTGCGCCGGCTCGTCGGCGATGGGATGACCATGATCGTCGTCACCCATGAGATGGGCTTCGCGCGCGAGGTGAGCGACCGGGTCGCCTTCATGGATGGCGGGCGCATCGCGCAGCTTGGCGATCCCGATTCGGTGCTGCGCAATCCGGCGAGCGAGCGGCTGCGCGCGTTCCTCGCCCGTGTGAGCTGACGTCGCCGGCCGCGATCAGCCGGCGCGCCGGAACGTCACCACCAGCACGTCGCGATGGGCGGGCGCCGCCGGATCGATCGGCTCGACCGGCGTGACGCCGTGATAGACGCGCTGGTCATCCAGCAGCGCCGCATCGAGGGGGCGGGCCAAGGTGAAGCTGTCGAGCTCGCGCCGTTCGCTGTCGTGAACCGAGGTGACGCCGCTTGCGACATTGACCCGGCTCACCAGCAGCACCAGCACGTAGTCGACGCCGTCGCGATGCATGCCCTCGGGCGTCGGCCGGCCGGTCTCGCCGGAGCGGGCGGTGATGCGGAACTGGTGGATCTCGACGTGCCACCCGGCCGCCGCCGCCAGGCGGCCGAACAGGGTCCGGCAGGTGCGCAGGATCGCGCCGAGCGCCGGATGCGCCGCGATGTCGTCGGCGACGGGGGCGAACCAGCGTTCGATGCCGCCGTTGAGCGCGTTGTAGTCGCGGCTCTGGTAGTGCGGCTGGTGCGGCTTGCGGGTGATCCCGTCCGTATCGACCGCGAAGGCGGCGTGCCGGCGACGCCGGTAGCGGCCGCCATCGGCCATATAGGTGTCGAGCCCGAGATCATCCCAGGAGCGGGCGAAACTCTCCCACTCCGCCAGCCCCTCCTGCTCGAGCAGGCCGCGCATCTCCGGGGCCGTTGCGAAAGCGAAGCCGTTGCGGCGGATCCGCTCCGCCAGATCGGGAACGCTGAGCACGTCCATGGCGCGCATCATTCCGTCCGCGCCGGGTTCGCGCAAATGCAAACGTGGCAGGGCGGCGCCGCCCGCGCGGAATGCCGGCCTGCTGGCCTCCGATCGCCCTGACCATAGTCGGGGCAATTCGGGTCTACAGGCCGCGGACGAACTCCGCGAGTCCGATCTGCCGGGCGGTGCGGAGCCGTGCCGCGCGCAGGATGCTGCGTACATCGGCGACCGCGGCCTCGAAATCACCGTTCAGCACGACATGGTCGAATTCCGGCCAGTGTGCGATTTCGTCGCGCGCGGCCCGCATGCGGCGGGCGATCGTCGCCGCATCGTCGCCGCCCCGCTTGCGCAGCCGCGTCTCCAGCTCGCCGAGCGAAGGCGGCAGCAGGAACACGCCGACCACGTCGTCGGGGAGGGCGGCCCGGAGCAGGCGATGGCCCTGCCAGTCGATGTCAAACAGCATGTCACGTCCGCCGGCGAGCGCCGCCTCGACCGGCGCGCGCGGCGTGCCGTAGCCGTGACCGAACACGGTCGCCGATTCCACCAGCCCGCCGGCGGCGGCGAGCGCGTCGAACGCGGGGCGGTCGAGGAAATGGTAGTCGATCCCGTCGCGCTCGCCGGGGCGCGGCGCGCGGGTGGTGGCGCTCACCGAGAAGACGAGGTCTGGGTCGTCGCGTCGCAGCGACCGGCCGATCGCCCCCTTGCCGGCACCCGACGGCGCGGCCAGGACCAGGCAGAGGCCGCGTCGCCTGATTGCGCCCGACCCGCGATCACTCAATGTTCTGCACCTGCTCGCGCAGCTGCTCGATCGCGGCCTTGAGCTTGAGCCCGGTCGCGGTCAGCGCGGCGGAGGCGGATTTGCTGCACAGCGTGTTGGCCTCGCGGACGAATTCCTGCACCAGGAAGTCGAAGCGCCGGCCGATCTGCGCGCCCTCCGCGAGCAGGGCATGCGCCGCGGCGACATGGCTCGCCAGCCGGTCCAGCTCCTCGCGCACGTCCGACCGGGTGGCAAGCAGGGCCACTTCCTGCGCGATCCGCTCCTCCGGCAGCGGCGGCGCCTCGCGCAGCAGGGCCTGCAGGTTCTCCAGCATCCGCGCGCGCTGGGCGGCGGGCTGGTCGGCGGCCTCGCGTGCCGCCTGCGCGTGGAGGGCGGCGATCTCGCCGAGCAGTCCGGTGAGGGCCGCGGCGAGCCGTGCGCCCTCTCCGCGCCGGGCCGCGACCAGCCCCTCGAGCGCGGCGGCGAAGCCCGCGAGCAGCGCCGGGAAATGCGCCTCGGTCGTGGTGCCGTCCGGCGCGTCGGGGGCGGCGCTGCGCAGCACGCCGGGCAGGCCGAGCAGCGTCCCGGGGCGCGGCGGTGGGGCGCCGGGAATGCGGGCGGCGAGGTCGAGGGCGAGAGACAGCACCTGTTCGAGCGCCTCGGGATCGACGGCCAGCCGCGACTCCGCCTCGCGCCGGACCGACAGGCTGGCGGAGACGTTCCCGCGCTTCAGGATCGGTGTGGCGGCTTCGCGCAATCGGGGCTCCAGCGCGTCGAACCCGGCGGGCAGGCGGACGCGGAGGTCGAGGCCGCGGCCGTTGACGCTCCGGATCTCCCAGGTCCAGCCCAGCGGCCCGGCCTGGCCGGCGGTGCGGGCAAATCCGGTCATCGAGGCGGGCGGCGCATTCATGCGGCCCGTATTGCAGGCGTGGAGGAACGAGGAAAGGGGGCTAGCCTCCGATCGCCCTGACTGGAATCAGTCAGGGCGATGCGGGTCTAGCGGCGGCGCGGTGCGAGGATGCGCGCCGCGGCGGCATTGCCGAACACGACCAGCAGCACGGCGCCGAGATGCATCAGCAGGTCCGTCGCGGCGGCGTCGTAGCGATGCACGAAGGCGAGCAGCGTCGCAGCGGCGGCGGCGGCGGCGAGGCCAGCGAGCACGGTCACCGGCCCCGGCCGCAGCGGATGGGTGCGCCGCAGCATGAAGAGCAGCAGGAGCGAAAGCGGGATCGAATAGGTAAGGATGATGAAGACGCAGATGCGCGCCTCGCGCATCGTGCCGATCGCCATGCTCGGCACCACCCAGTTCCGCAGGCAGCCGATCCCGCTCGCGCCGACCCAGAGCAGGAGTCCCGGCAGCGGCAGCAGGGCCCAGCGTCGGTCGCGGTCGGGCAGGCTGAGCTCGAAGGTGGCGATCGCGGCGAGCATGGCGGTCGCCGCCGAGCCGGCCATCGCGTAGCGCAGCTCCGGCGAGGCTTCGAGGCGTTCCATGAAGACGTGCATGTTCGCGGTGCTGACCACCACCGCGCCCAGCACCAGCACCGCGCCGAACCAGACGAGCGCCCGCAGCACCGGCGGGGGCAGCCGCCGTACCGGCCGGAGATCGGCGGCCAAATGGCGGATCAGCTCCTCGTTGGCGAGCGCCATTCAGCCCTCGCCCGCCATCCGCGACCGGAGCGCCTTCAGGGCCCGGTGCAGGTTCACCTTGAGCGCGACCTTGCTGCGCCCGGTCTCGGCGGAGGCCTCGGCGAGCGAGCGATCGCGGATCGCCAGCAGTTCGACGGCCTGGCGCTGGCCCGGCGGCAGCGACCGCACGGCCTCGCCGAGCCGCTTCGCCCGCTCGTCCTGCGCGACGCGGTCGTCTGCCGCGGCGCCGGGATCGGGATGGGCGTCATAGGCCTCGGGCGAGAACACCTCGCGGGCGTGGCGGCGGCCGTGCCGGCGCAGCAGGTCGATCGCCCGCCGCTCGGCGATGGCGCGCAGCCAGGCGGTGAAGGAGCGGTCCGGGTCGTAGGTATGGCGGACGCGGTGGATGGTCAGCAGCACGTCCTGCACGACGTCGTCCACCGCATCCGGCGGGATGCCGCGGAAGCGGGCGGTGGCGCGGATCAGCGGCAGGCAGTCGCGCAGCAGGGTGGCGTAAGAGGTCGCATCGCCCGCCTGCGCGGCCGCCATCAGGCCGGCGTAGCGCCGCTCCGCGCCATTGGCAGGCTGCTCTGCCATCGCTCTCCCCTGCCGTCCGGCCGAGTACAGCACGGGAAGCAGGCCGGCGGAAACCGGGCATGGAACGGGGCGGGGCATCCGGCTTCCGTTCGGGGGCGATCCCTCCGCGGTTACCAGTGAACCAGTGCGGTTACCCCGGACTTGCACCCGCGGGCCCGGTTGCGCATCTTCGCCGGGGGCCCGGCGAGCCCGGCGATGCAGGAGCGACTTGATCGATGGACGGCGGCACGGACGCGAGACGCATCACGATTTACCGGCCGGAGGATTTCGCCGGCATGCGCGCCGCCGGACGGCTCGCCGCCGAGACGCTCGACATGATCGCGCCGCATGTGCGGCCGGGGATCACCACCGGCGAGCTCGACGGGATCTGCCACGACTTCATGCTGTCCAACGGCGCCGTCTCCGCCTCGCTCGGCTATCGCGGCTTCCCGAAATCGACCTGCATCTCGATCAACCACGTGGTCTGCCACGGGATTCCCGGCGAGCGGCGCCTGATCGAGGGGGACGTGCTCAACATCGACATCACGGTGATCCTGGACGGGTGGTACGGCGACAGCAGCCGCATGTATGTGGCGGGCCAGGCCTCGACCCGGGCGCGCGTGCTGATGGACGTGACCTATGAGGCGTTGATGCGCGGGGTGCGGGCGATCCGGCCCGGCGGGACGCTCGGCGATATCGGCCATGCAATCCAGAGCTACGTGGAGAGCCAGCGCTTCTCGGTGGTGCGGGATTTCTGCGGCCACGGCATCGGCCGGCGCTTCCACGAGGCGCCGAACATCCTGCATTTCGGCCGCCCGGGCGAGGGGCCGATGCTGAAGCCCGGCATGTTCTTCACCGTCGAGCCGATGGTGAATGCCGGCCGTCCCGAGGTGAAGGTGCTGGATGACGGTTGGACCGCGGTCACCCGCGACCGCAGCCTGTCGGCGCAGTTCGAGCACATGGTGGGCGTCACCGAGGACGGGTTCGAGATCTTCACCCTCTCCCCGGCCGGGCTCCACCATCCGCCCTACGACAGGTGAGGGATCAAGCTCCCTACATCGCCCGCATCACCTGGTGCGAGCCCTCCCAGATCAGCTTCAGCGCGACATAGAGCACGATCAGCAGCCCGACCCAGGCGATCCAGCGCCGCTTCTCGAGCTGGTTCGCGATCATCCCCGCCGCCACGCCCATCAGCACGATCGAGAGCACGAGCCCGGCCGCCAGCACCCACGGGTGATCGTGCGCGGCGCCGGCGACCGCGAGCACGTTGTCGAGACTCATCGAGATGTCGGCCAGCACGATCTGCGCCATCGCCTGGCCCAGCGTCTTCCGCGCCGTCGTCGTCGCGTGCGCGGCGGGACGGCGGCGCAGCTCGCGATACATCTTCCAGCACACCCAGAGCAGCAGCAGCCCGCCGGCGAGGGTGAGGCCGATGATCGCGAGCAGTTGCAGCGTGATGGCCGCGAGACCGATGCGGATCACCGTCGCCGCGGCGATGCCGAGGATGATGGCGCGCCGCTTCTGCTCGCCCGGCAGGCCGGCGACCGCCATGCCGACCACGACGGCATTGTCGCCGGCCAGCACGATGTCGATGAACAGCACCTGCAGCAGCAGGGTGATCTCGACCAGCAATTGCCCGGAAATCATCCCCCGCCTTGTCAGAACCGCGGGCCGAGGTCTAGACGCTGCCCGCAACCTTCGCCGGGGACAACATGGTTCCGCGCTACACCCGCCCGGAGATGGCGGCGATCTGGTCGCCCGAGAACCGGTTCCGCATCTGGTTCGAGATCGAGGCCGCCGCCGCCGAGGCGATGGCCGAGCTCGGGACGATCCCGCGCGATGCCGCCGCGACCATCCGCGCCAAAGGCGCGCCGGCGCTGGCCGCGATCGGCCGGGACGACCTCGTCCGGATCGACGCGATCGAGCAGGAGACCCGTCACGACGTCATTGCCTTCCTGACCTGGCTCGCCGAGAAGATCGGGCCGGAGAGCCGGTTCGTGCATCAGGGAATGACCTCGAGCGACGTGCTCGACACCTGCCTCTCGGTGCAGCTCAAGCAGGCGGCCGACCTGCTGCTCGCCGATCTCGCCCGCGTGCTCGCGAGCCTGAAGCGCCGCGCCTTCGAGCACCGGATGACGCTCACCATCGGCCGCAGCCACGGCATCCATGCCGAGCCGACCACGTTCGGGGTGAAGCTCGCCGGCCACTACGCCGAGTTCGCGCGCGACCACGCCCGGCTCGAGGCGGCGCGGGACGAGATCAGCGTCTGCGCCATCTCCGGGGCCGTCGGCACCTTCGCCCATGTCGATCCGCGGGTGGAGGAGATGGTCGGGGAAAAACTCGGACTGGCGCCGGAGCCCGTCTCCACCCAGGTGATCCCGCGCGACCGCCACGCCGCCTTCTTCTGCACGCTCGGCGTGATCGCGAGCGGGGTCGAGCGCCTCGCCACCGAGATCCGCCATCTGCAAAGGAGCGAGGTGCGGGAAGCGGAGGAATTCTTCCATCCCGGCCAGAAGGGCAGCAGCGCGATGCCGCACAAGCGGAACCCGGTGCTGTCCGAGAACCTGACCGGCCTCGCGCGCATCGTCCGCGCGGCCGTCACGCCGGCGCTCGAGAACGTGGCGCTCTGGCACGAGCGCGACATCAGCCATTCGAGCGTCGAGCGCGTGATCGGGCCGGATGCGACCATCGCGCTCGATTTCGCCCTCGTGCGCCTCGCCGGCATGATGGAGAAGCTGGTCGTGCATCCCGACCGCATGCGCGCCAATCTCGAAAGCCTCGGCGGGGTCGTCGCCAGCGGCGAGGTGCTGCTGGCACTCACCCGCGCCGGCTTCCTTCGCGAAGACGCCTACCGGATCGTGCAGCGCAACGCGATGGCGACCTGGGAGAGGCTTGGCCAACCCGACGGCCGCAGCTTCCGCGCGAACCTCGTGGCCGATCCGGAGGTCGCCGGCCGGCTGGACGAGGCGGCGCTCGACGCCGCGATGGACCATCACCTGCACACGAAGCAGGTGGACCGCATTTTCGAGCGCGTGTTCGGGGCCGCGGGCTGATCGCGCGATGACGGAACTCTTCCTGCACAACAGCATGACGCGACGCCGCGAGCGCTTCGTCCCGATCGATCCCGATCACGTGCGCGTCTATGTGTGCGGGCCGACCGTGTACGACCTCGCGCATATCGGCAATGCGCGCCCGGTGGTGGTGTTCGACGTGCTGACGCGGCTGCTGCGGCGCCTCTATCCGCGCGTCACCTACGTGCGCAACATCACCGACATCGACGACAAGATCAACGCGCGCGCGGCCGAGAGCGGCGAGCCGATCGCCTCGATCACCGCGCGCACCGCCGCCGATTTCCACCGCGACATGGCGGCGCTCGGCGCGCTCGATCCCGACGAGGAGCCCCGCGCGACCGGCCACATCGCCGAAATCATCGCGATCATCGAGCGGCTGATCGCGCGCGGTCACGCCTACGAGGCACAGGGGCACGTGCTCTTCTCGGTGCCGGAATTCCCCGCCTATGGCAGGCTCTCCGGCCGGTCGCCCGACGAGCTGCTCGCCGGCGCCCGCGTCGATATCGCGCCGTACAAGCGTGATCCCTGCGATTTCGTGCTGTGGAAGCCCTCGACGCCCGAGCTTCCCGGCTGGGACTCGCCCTGGGGGCGCGGCCGCCCCGGCTGGCACATCGAGTGCTCCGCCATGTCCTGGCGCTATCTCGGCGAAAGCTTCGACATCCATGGCGGCGGCACCGACCTGATCTTCCCGCACCATGAGAACGAGCTCGCGCAGTCGCTCTGCGCTTTCCCGGGCAGCGCCTTCGCGCGTACCTGGATGCACAACAACATGCTGGTCGTGCACGGCGAGAAGATGTCGAAATCGCTGGGCAACTTCATCGTGCTGCGTGACCTGCTCGGCCGCGCTCCCGGCGAGGCGGCGCGGCTGCTGCTGCTGCGCACGCATTATCGCGCGACGCTCGACTTCACCGAAGCCGGGCTCGACGACGCCCGGAGGGAGCTCGACCGCTTCTACCGCGCGCTGGAGCGCCACCCCGGCGCGGCAGCGGGTGCGACTCCCGAGACGGTGCTCGACGCGCTCTGCGACGATCTCAACACGCCGCTCGCGCTCGCGCGGATGCGTGCGCTCGCCGACGCGGCACTCGCGGGGGATGCCGATGCCGCCTCCGGCCTGCTTGCCGCCGGCTCGCTGCTCGGCCTTGCGCAGGCGGAGCCGGCCGCATGGTTCCGCGGCGGTGCCGACGACGGCGCCGAGATCGAGGCGATGATCGCCGCCCGCGCCGAGGCGCGCAAGGCGCGCGATTTCGGCCGCGCCGATGACATCCGCAAGGAGCTGGCGGAGCGCGGTGTGGTGCTGGAGGACGGCCCATCCGGAACCACGTGGCGTCGCGCGTCATGAGCAGGAGGACCAACCGCATGAAGCCGCTTTTCGCGCTGCTCGCTCTCGCCATCGCGACTCCCGGCGCCGCCCAGACCATGCCGATGCCGTCCGGCGCCGCCGAGAGCCCCGCCGACCAGGCCTACACGCGGGCGATGCAGACGATGCAGAGGAACATGCCGATGACGCCGACCGGCGACGCCGATCGTGACTTCGTCGCCGGCATGATCCCGCACCATCAGGGTGCGATCGACATGGCGAAGTTCGAGCTGCAATACGGCCAAGACCCCGCGATGCGTCGCCTCGCCACGAACATCCTGGCCGCGCAGCAGCGTGAGATCGCCGAGATGCGGAGCTGGCAGGCGAAGCACGGAGAACATTGACCCGCGCATGACCGGGCGTGAGGGTGGTGCCGACATCGCGCCGATCGGCAATTCGCCCGTCGTCGTTCTCGTGCGCCCGCAGCTCGCCGACAATATCGGCGCCGTCGCGCGCGCGATGGCGAATGGCGGGCTGTTCCATCTCCGCCTGGTCGCACCGCGCGACGGCTGGCCACAGGAGAAGGCCTGGCGCAATTCCTCGGGCGCCGATCGCATCCTCGACGCGCTCACCCTGCACGACAGCGTCGCCGACGCCGTCGCCGATCTGCACCGCGTGTTCGCGACCTGCCCGCGCCCGCGCCACATCATCAAGCCGGTGCTGACCGCACGCGGCGGCGCCGCGGAGCTCCGTGAGTGCTGCGCGCGCGAGCTGCGCTGCGGCGTGCTGTTCGGCCCGGAGCGCGCCGGGCTCGACAATGACGAGATGGCAGAGAGCGATGCGCTGATCCGCTACCCGCTCAACCCCGCGTTCATGTCGCTCAACCTGTCGCAGGCGGTGATGGTGCTCGCCTATGAATGGTGGACCGCCGCCGAGGAAACGCCGCCGCGCCGGCTGATGACCAACGAGACGCGCGTCGCCACCAAGGGCGAGCTCGACAATTTCCTCGCCCATCTCGTCGATCAGCTCGACGCGAGCGGCTTCCTGCGCAACGCGCCGAAGCGGCCGGGGATGGTGCGCAACCTCCGGCATCTCTTCGCGCGCGGGGAGGTGACGGAGCAGGAGCTGCGCACGCTGCACGGCGTGGTGACCGAGCTCGCGATCGGCCGCCGCACCCGCGGCCGGCTCGAGCCGGATATGCCCGCCGAGGACGCGGAGGCTCAGCCGGAAGCCGGCGCCTGAGCGGGAGTCGGCGCGAGCTGGCCGGTGGCGAGCCCCAGACCTAGCGCGTGATCGTTTCAGGCCGAGTCGGCCTGCAACGTGAATCACTCGCTCGAACAATTCGCTAAAGCAGGCCGGTGACCGGAAGGGAACCGGTCGTGCTTTAGTCGGTCCCACTCGTTCCAGGGCTCCACGATCGGTTGCGTCATGGCGATCTCCGCCGGCAGCGCGCCATCCTGACGCCTCGCCGCGCTCGCTCCAATCATGGAATGATCATCATCGCGATCGAATTGCCGATTGCACACGACGATCGGTCGCGGCCAAATGGCCCGTCGCCGCTCCAGGAGCCGTGATGCCGAGGATCATCCGTGTGGCCGCCGCGCAGCTGGGATCGACCGCGGCAGCGGAACCGCGCGACCGGACGCTCGCGCGCCTGCTCCGGCTGCTGGACGACGCGGCGCTGCGGCGGGCGACGCTGGTCGTCTTCCCCGAGCTCGCCTTCACCACCTTCTTCCCGCGCTGGCTGCTGCGCGAGGCCGAGCTCGACCGCTACTTCGAGCGCGCCATGCCGAACCCCGCCGTGCAGCGGTTGTTCGACCGCGCCCGCGCGCTCGGGATCGGCTTCTATGTCGGCTATGCCGAGCTCACGCCCGCGGGCCAGCACTTCAACAGCGCGGTGCTGGTGACGCCGGCGGGAGCGATCCTCGGCAAGTACCGCAAGGTGCACCTGCCTGGCTCGGTCGAGCCGCGCGCCGGCGCCCGCTTCCAACAGCTCGAGAAGCGCTATTTCGAGTACGGCGATCAGGGCTTCCCCGCGTTCCGCGCCGGTGCGGAGTGGCAGAACGCGATCCTCGGCATGCTGATCTGCAACGACCGCCGCTGGCCGGAGGCCTGGCGCGTGCTCGGGCTGCAGGGCGTCGAGCTCGTCTGCGTCGGCTACAATTCCGCGGCGTATGATCCGAATGGCGGCAGCACCGAGGACGCGGCGCTGCGCACCTTCCACTCCAGGCTCGTCGCGCAGGCCAATGCCTACATGAACGCGACCTGGGCCATCGTCGTCGCGAAGGCCGGAGACGAGGATGGAGCGGGCCTGATCGGCGGCTCCTGCATCGTCGATCCGAACGGCCTCGTCGTCGCCGAGGCGGCGACGCTCGCGGACGAGCTGCTGGTCGCCGATTGCGATCTCGATCTTTGCCGGCAGGGCAAGCAGAAGATGTTCAACTTCGCGGCGCATCGCCGCCCGCAGCACTATGGCGCCATCACCGCGCGCGCCGGCGTGGTCGAGCCGGGCGCCGCATGAAGATCCGACCGGGATGAGCACCGCTGCCTTCTTCGGCAGCTACGTTCTCGTGCGGCGCGACGGCGCGCAGGACGTGCTGCGCGATCACTGGGTGCTGGTGGAGGGTCGCCGGATCGCCGCAGTGACGCCGCACCGGCCGATCGCCGACCGCATTTTCGACCGGCCGGGACGATTCGTGCTGCCGGGGTTGCTGAACCTGCACAATCACTGCTTCAGCGAGGCCGTCGCGCGCACGCACACCGAGGACGGGAACGGACGGCGCAACAACAAGAGCATCGTCTACACGGTGCTGCTGCCGCTCACCCGGCGCGGCATCGACATCCTCTCGCCGGCGGAGCGGCTCGCGATCGCGCGGCTTGGCATCCTGCAGCTCCTGAAGGGCGGCGCGACGGCGGTGATGGAGCCGTTCCGCAACGGCATTCCGGAGATGTTCGACGCCGCCGCCGAGATGGGCATCCGTTTCTACGGCGCGCCCTACCTGTTCTCGACGGCGGACCCGCAAGCCGGTGCGGATGGCGTGGTGCGCTATGCCGGCGATGACGGCGCGGCGGATCTTGCGGTCTGGGACGCGCTCTACGCGCGCTGGCACGGAAGCGCGGAGGACCGCATCCGCCTGGCGATGAGCCCGCACGCCACCGATACCTGCGGGCCCGACCTGCTGCGCGCCTCCGCCGCCCGCGCCCGCGCACTCGGCGTCCCGATCACCACGCATGTGGCCCAGAATCCCGAGGAAATGGCGACGATCGCCGCGCGCCACGGCGGCCGCACGCCGGCCGAATATCTGGACTGGCTCGGGCTGCTCGCGCCCGACCTGCTCGCCGCCCACTGCATCGCGAGCACCGACAGTGATCTGCGCCTGATGAAAGCCCGCGGCGCCACGGTGCTGAACTGCCCGCGCGTCTTCGCCCGCGCCGGGATCGTCGCCGCGTTCGGACGGTTCGCAAGCCACGGCCTGCGTACGGTGGTCGGTACCGATGGCTACAACATGGACCTGCTCGGCGAGCTGAACGCCGCCTCGCTGATCTCCAAGCTGGTGGCGGGACGGCCGGAGACCGCCACATCGCCCGAGCTCATCGACGCGGTCACCGCCCACGCGGCCGCCGCGATCGGCCGTCCCGATCTCGGCGTCATCGCGCCCGGCGCCACCGCCGATCTGACCGTGATCGACCTCACCCATCCGCATCTGCAGCCGCTCGCCGACCCGCGCCGCGGACTGATCGCGCTCGCGAACCGGGCCGACGTGGACCAGGTGGTGGTCGATGGGCGCGTGCTGGTCGATCAAGGCCGGTATCTCGATGGCGACGAGGCGGCGATCATCGCGTCCGGCGCGGCCGCGGTCGCGCGGATCTGGGCGCTCCCGGAGGCAGAGGCCGCCTTCGCGGGGTGAGGGGCCCGGAGGGCGACGCTCTTGACAGACTGACATGTCAGTAGGATGACAGTGCCGGCATGACCCTCCGGCACCAGGCTTATGAGGCGTTCACCCGACAGCTGATCGATCGGCGGATCGCCCCTGGGCAGTTCGTCACCCAGAAGGAGCTTGCGGCGCTGACCGGGTTCGGCCTCAGCGCGATCCGCGAGATGATCCCGCGCCTCGAGGCCGAGGGGCTGATCCGCGCGATCCCCCAGCGCGGCCTGCAGGTCGCCCAGCTCGATGTCCGCCTGCTGCGCGATGCCTTCGCGCTCCGCGAGGTGATCGAGCTGGCGGCGCTCGGACATTTCGTGGCCGCCGCGCCCGATGCGCTGGTCGAGGAGCAGAGCGCCGCGCTCGAACGCGTGCGTCGCCAGGCGGAGGCCGGGATCACCGATGCGCTGCTTGCCGAGGCGCAGCGCGTCGACTGGGGCCTGCATGATGTGATGGTGGATTTCCTCGGCAACCGGCTGATGAGCGAGATTATCGCGTCAATGCCATCCGCATCCGCATGATGATGCCGGACCGTGTCACGCTGTCGGAAGCGACGCTGCCGCCGGCGATCGCCGAGCATGTCGCGATCCTGCGCGCGATCGAGATGCGCGACGCAAGCGAGGCGGCGGCCACGCTCCGGGCGCATCTCGCGAGCGCGCGCCGGCGGGCGCTCGGCATCGAGCCGGAGCGCGCCCGCCCCGCCAATTGAGCCACGGATGATTGGAGGAAACGTCATGAAGAGGACACCCAGTTCGATGCTGCGCAAGCTGCTCACCGCGGCCACGGCCCTGATCGCGGCGGCGCCCCTGTGCACCGCGGCCCACGCCGCCGACCGCACGGTGGTCACGCTCTGGTCCTGGAGCCCGGTCGAGCAGACGACCAAGGCGATGGTCGCCGCGATCGAGAAGGCGCATCCAGACATCGAACTGCGCGCGACGATCCAGCCGCACACGCCCTATTTCACGGCGCTCAAGGCCGCCGCGGCGTCCGGCACGCTGCCCGACATCATCGGCCTGCCCCCCGGCGCCTTCACCCAGGAATACCGGCCCGACCTCACCGATCTCGGTCCGGTCGCCGAGACGATCTGGGGCAAGGACTGGCAGAAGAACTTCGCGCCGACGCTGCTCACCCAGGCGCGGCTCGGCAATCCGAAGGGCGACCAGGGCTTCTACATGCTGCCGCAGGAAGCCGAGGTGCTGAACATCTGGTACGACCGTGCGGCCTTCGCGAAGGCGAAGATCGCCAAACCGCCGGCGAATTTCGACGAACTCGCCGCCGATGCGAAAGCCCTCCGCGGCGCCGGGCTGATCCCGCTCTTCCAGGGCGGCGGCACCGAGCTGTTCGACGGCTGGGTGTACATGCAGATCGCCGCGCAGACTGACCTGAAGAGCCTGCTCGCCGCCGAGAACGGCGCGCCCGTGTGGACCGAGCCGGGCATGGTCGCGGCCGCCCGCGCCTGGCAGCGCCTGTTCACCGACAAGGTGGTGCAGGACGGCGCGCTGTCGGCGCTGCAATACCCGACCGGCGCCAATCTTTTCGCCGCCGGCCGCGTCGGCATGATCTCGCTCGGCTCCTGGTGGCTGCAGCAGACCGCGCTCTCCGACAATCCGAAGCTCACGACGATGTCGGGCTACGGCAAGTTCTTCTTCCCCGCGGTCGCGCCGGGCGGCGAGGCGAGCCCGCCGCTCGGCGGCATCGATCTCGGCTGGGGCATCACGAAGGCCGCGAACGCCTCGCCGCAGGTGAAGGCGGCGTCGCAGACGGTGCTCAAGGAGCTGATCAGCGGCGTCGGCGAGCAGGTGGCGCTCGACCAGCTCAACGACCTTCCCGCGTTCCGCGGCATGAAGCCGTCGCAGCCGCTCGATCCGCATCTCGGCGAGCTCTACGCCAGCTACATCCAGGAGCTCGAGACGGCCGAGCCGCATGCGGTCGGCAATCCGGTGATCTTCGATGCGCTGGTCAGCAACCTGCAGGCGATCGCGGCCGGGCAGAAGACGCCCGAGGCCGGCATGCAGGCGGTGCAGCAGGTCGCGCAGAAGCAGGCGGCGCAGTAAAGGCCGTTCCGTGGCGCTTGCGATCACCCAACCGGTTCCGGCGGCGGCGCGCAGGACGGCGCGCCGCCCGCTCCGGATCGGGGCGCGACCGGGCGAGGCATGGCTCTATGTCATGCCGGCGCTCGCGCTGTTCGCGCTCTTCGAGCTCTATCCGATCATCGCCAATGTCGTCGCGAGCCTGCGTGGTGCGCATGGCGAAGTCACCGCCTCGCATTACGTGCAGGCCGCGAGCGATCCGGTGTTCTGGATCGCGCTGCGCAACTCGACCGTCTGGGTGGTGGTCAGCATCACCGCGGAAATCGCGATCGGCTTTCCGCTCGCCGTGCTGATCGAGCTTCATATCGCACGCTGCAAGCCGCTGTTCCGCACGCTGCTCTTCCTGCCGATGGTGGTGACACCGTCGGTGATCGCGCTCGTCTTCACCACCATCTACGCGCCGGATTACGGGCTGCTGTACGGCATCTTCACCGCGCTCGGCCTCGCCGAGCACTTCCCGGCGATCCTCGGCACGCCGCAATGGGCGACGCTTGGGATCATCGCGGTCAACGTCTGGCAATGGTGCGGCTTCTTCGTGCTGATGTACTGCGTGGGCATCGCGCAGATCGACGCGGAGGTGCTGGATGCCGCCGCGATCGACGGCGCGACCGGCATCGCCCGCGCCCGCCTGGTCATCTGGCCGATGCTGCGCGCGACGCATGTCTCGCTCGTCGTACTCGGCACCATCCAGGCGCTGCAGCAATTCCCGCTCATCTACCTGATGACCGAGGGCGGGCCAGCCAATGCCTCGCAGACGCTCGCCACCTACATCTTCCGGACCGGATTCGAGCAGAACCGCATGGGCTATGCGTCGATGGTCGCGGTGGTGCTGTTCGTGCTCGCGCTGCTGCTCGTCGCGGTGGAATACGCGATCGCCAACGGGCGGCTCGTGCCGGCGCGGCGCGCACGCGCATGATGCGTCGCCGCAAGCCGCCGGCGCGGCACATCGCCTACGCGGTGCTCGCCCTTGCGTCGGCCGTGAGCCTGCTGCCCACGATCTACATGATCGACATCTCTTTCCGCACCAGCGACGACAGTTTTTCCCCGGTGCTGATTGCGGGACATCCGACGCTGGCCAACTACGCGGCGGTGTTCGCGCATGGCGGGTTCGGGGAATTCTTCCTCAACTCGGTGCTGATCTCGGTCGCAACGGTGCTGGCGACGCTCGTCTCCGTCGTCTGCCTCGCCTATGCGATCTCGCGGCTCAAGGTGCGGGGCGGCAGCATCATCCTGCTCGTGGTGATGAGCGCGCTGCTGCTGCCGCTCGCTTCGCTGCTGATCCCGATCACCGTGCTGCTGCGCACGATCGGGCTGACCAATTCCTATCTCGGGTTGATCGGACCGGAGACGGCGCTCGGCATCGCCTTCGGAACGGTGATCGTCAAGGGCGCGATGGACGGCGTGCCGGCGGAGCTCGAGGAAGCCGCGATCCTGGATGGCGCGGGCTCGCTCGCCGTGCTGCTGCGCGTGGTCGCGCCGCTGGTGCGGCCCGCGCTGCTCGTGGTCGCGGTGTGGCAGTTCCTGTTCTCGTGGAACGAGTTCTTCCTCGCCCTCGTCATCATGTCGCGCAACGACATGAAGACGCTGCCGCTGGCGCCGCTGTTCTTCGAGGGCCCATACATGGCCGATCCGGGCAAGCTTTTCGCCATCCTGACGCTGATCGGGGTGGTGCCGATGGTGATCTATGCCGTGCTGCAGCGCTGGTTCGTGTCCGGGCTGATGACGGGCGGCGTCAAGGGGTGAACGGAATGGAGACGAACATGCGTGATGGGATCGGCGGCTTCTGGGTGGCGCTCGCCACGCCGCTGGCGGCGGACGGTTCCGTCGATCGTGCGGAGATGCTGCGGCACGCCGGCGCACTGTTCGCCAAAAGCGTGGACGGTGTCGTGCTGTTCGGCACCACGGGCGAGGGCACGTCGTTCAGCGCCGGTGAGCGACTGGCCGCGATCGAGGCGCTGCTCGCCGGTGGCGTCGCGCCGTCGCGGATCGCACTCGGCACCGGCTTTCCGGCAATCCCCGACAGCGTCGCGCTGACCCGCGCGGCGCTCGCGCTCGGTCTCACGCAGATGCTGATCCTGCCGCCCTACTTCTACCGCGACGCCGATGCGGCCGGTATCGAGGATGCGTTCGCGGCGATCCTCGACGGCATCGCCGACGACCGGCTGCGCGCGACGCTCTACCACATCCCGCAGGTCTCGGGCGTGGCCATTGCGCCAGATGTGGCGGCGCGGCTGCGGGTACGCTTCGGGCGCGTCCTCGCCGGCCTCAAGGACAGCAGCGCCGAGTTCGCGCAGTTCCGCGCGTTCCGTGCGGCCGCGCCGGAACTTGCGATCACCATCGGCAACGAGGCCGATATCGGTCGAGCGCTTGCCGAAGGCGGCGCCGGCACGATCTGCGGGATGGGCAACATCGCGCCTCGCCTGGTGCGCGCCATGTTCGGGCCGACGGATGCCTCCGGGCCGATGCGCGAGGCGCTGGCGCTGATGGACGGCCCATTCCTGCCGCTGCTGAAGGCGACGCTCGCGGCGGTCACGGGACGTGCGGGCTGGTTGCGGATGCGCGCGCCGCTACGGTCCGCTCGGACCGAAGCGGGCGAGGCGATCGCGGCCGGGCTGCGCCGCCTGGCGATGAGCGAAGCCGCCTGACGATCGCCACGGTGTCGCTTCGCGCCGGGCCGCGCCGCTTCCTGGTGCCGGCGGGGGAGGCGCCGTTCCGGCACTGCCACGCGTCGACCGTGGTGGCGCTGCGCTCCGGCGGGCTGCTGGCGGCGTTCTTCGCCGGCACAAGAGAGGGCGAGGGCGACACCGCGATCTGGCTCTCCCGCCAGCAGCGCGGAGAGTGGCAACCGCCGGTGCGTCTGTTCGCCGAGCCCGGACTTCGCGCATTGGAATCCCGTGCTGCACGCGCAGGACTCGCGCCTCTGGCTGTTCCACAAGGTCGGCCCGACCGTGCACTCCTGGACGACGCGGGTCGCGACCTCCGCGGATGGCGGCGCGACCTGGAGCGCGCCGCGTCCGCTGGTGTCGGGCGGCACCAGCCCGCGGGGCCCGGTCAAGAACAAGCTCATCGTGCTCGCGAACGGCGACTGGCTTGCCGGCGGCTCGGTCGAGGACGACCGGAACTGGGACGCCTTCACCGACCGCTCCGCCGACCAGGGCCTCACCTGGGAGCGGAGCGCGGTGCCGCTCGAGCATCGCGCGTCATCGCCTGCCTCGGGTGCCCCGGTCTGGCGCGGCCTCGCCGAAGCGGCGCTGTGGGAAACCGATCCCGCACGCACTTTCGCATGGGACGGCGTGATCCAGCCGACGCTGTGGGAAAGCGCGCCCGGTCGCGTCCACATGTTGCTGCGGAGCACGCGCGGCAGCATCCATCGCAGCGACTCGCAGGATGGCGGCCGCGTCTGGTGCGCGGCCTATGCGACGCCACTCGCGAACAACAACAGCGGCCTCGACCTGGTGCGCGTCCCCGATGGCATGCTCGTGCTCGCGTGCAATCCGGTCGCCGGCAACTGGGCCAGCCGCTCGCCGCTGGTTCTGCTCGTCTCCACCGACAACGGCGCGCGCTGGCAGGAGCGCGCGGTGCTCGAAAGCGGGGCGGGCGAGTTCTCCTATCCCGCGATCATCGCGGCCGGTGGCGGCCTGCACGTGCTCTATACCTGGAACCGGACCAGCATCGTGCACCGCGAGATCGCGGTCGGGTAAATCACCCCTCGCATTGCGGGATGTGCACGCCGGCATTCCAGTCGGAGAGGAACATGAGCCCGTCCGGCTGCACATGGACGTCGCGGCAGCCGGCGACAGCGTGAGATTGGGGCGCGGATCGAGGATGTGCGCGGGATCCGGTGGGATCCAGAACGCGCGCTCGCGGGGTGCGAACGGATTGGCGATGAAGGCGCGCACGCTGCCAAAGTCGACAAGAGTGCGCAGCGACGTGATGCGGGCCGAAAGTCAGCCCCGAACGCCGATCTCCTGCAGCCCGTCGCCGATCAGGCTGGTCGCCAGCACGAGCAGGAAGAGCGCGATCCCGGGGATGGTGATCGCCCAGGGCTCGAAGAAGATGTCGTCCTTGGCCTCGGCAAGCATCAGCCCCCAGGAGGGCGCCGGCGGACGGATGCCGAGGCCGAGGAAGGAGAGCGACGCCTCCAGCAGGATCGCGTTGCCCATCTCGATGGTGAGGATCACCAGCAGCCCGTTGAGCAGGTTCGGCAGGACCTCGGCGCGCATGATGCGCAGATCGGTGGCGCCGATCGCCCGCGCCGCCAGCACGAAATCGAGCCCGCGCAGCTGCTGCGCGGCGCTCCGCGTCATCACCGCCGCGCGGTCCCAGAGCAGCAGGCTCAGCACGATGACGAGCGTCGGCAGCGAGCCGCCGAAATTCATCACCGCCGCGAGCGCCACCAGCATGATCGGCATCGCGAGACGCGACTGGATCAGGAAGCGCGCCGCGAGGTCGATGGTCCCGCCCCAGTAGCCGGCGGCGACGCCGATCGCGCCGCCGATCAGGCCGGAGGCGATCGCGGTCGAGAAGCCGACCAGCAGCGAGATGCGCGCGCCGAACAGCAGCCGCGTGAAGTAGTCGCGCCCGACGCGATCGGTGCCGAGCGGATGCGCCCAGCCTGCGCGGTCATCGCCGAACAGCCAGGCGTGCCAGACCGGCGGGATGCGCCGTGCCGCGAGATGCTGCGCGACCGGGCTGTACGGCGACAGCAGCGGCGCCGCGATCGCCGCGAGCACGATGAGGGCGAGGATGATCGTTCCGGTCATCAGCCCGCGATGGCCGAACGCCACGCGCCAGCGCGACGGCCTGTTCGCGGCTTCGGCGAGCGGTGTCACGCCAGGCGCATGCGCGGATCGAGCCATGCGTTCAGCAGGTCGGCGAGCGCGGTCAGCACCACGTAGATGAGCGCGGTGACCAGCACAAGCGCCTCGATCACCGGGATGTCGCCGTTGGAGACCGCCTGCCAGGCGAGATAGCCGATACCGTTCATCGCGAACACGGTCTCGATCACCACCGATCCGCCAAGCAGGTACCCGAACTGCACCGCGGCGACGGAGACGACCGGGATCACCGCATTGCGCAGCGCGTGTTTGAGCAGCACGCGGCGCGGTCGCAGGCCCTTGGCATGCGCGGTCCGGATGTAGTCGGCGCGCAGCACCTCGATCAGCCCGGAGCGGGTGAGCCGCAGCACCGGCGGCGTCGTGGTGAAGCCGAGCACCAGGGCCGGCATCACGAAGGCGGCGGGACCGCTCGATCCCGAGGCCGGCAGCCAGCCGAGCAGCACGCTGAAGACGAGGATGCCGAGCAGCGCCACCCAGAAGGATGGCGTTGCCTGGCCGGTGGTCGCGAAGGCGAGGGTGGCGCGATCGATCCAGGAGCCCGGACGCAGCGCCGCCAGCGAGGCGAGCGGCAGCGCGAGCAGGAGCGAGACGACAAGGGCGAGCGTGCCGAGGATGAAGGTGACCGGCAGACGTTCCAGCACGGCATCCGCGACCGGCCGGTGCTGCGTCGAGGAGGTGCCGAAATCGCCGCGCGCGGCATCGGCGAGCCAGCTCGCGTAGCGCAGCATCACCGGCCTATCGAGTCCGTATTGCTGCCGCACCGCGGCGACATCGGCCGCGGTGGCACCCTCGCCGGCGAGCTCGATCGCGGGATCGACCGCCAGATTGGTCAGCGCGAAGACGACCGCGGAGATGAACACCATGATGGCGACGCCGAGCAGCAGGCGCCGGACCGCGAAGCGCAACATCCGCGCGCGGCGCTACTTCTTCCAGCGCGCCAGGTAGAAGCGCGGATTCTCGTCGAAATAGGGGGCGAAATCGAGATCGCTGCTGAAGGCGTGGATGTTGGGATGCGTCCACATCGGCAGGATGTACATCCGGTCGGCAACCCGCTGCAGCACTTTGGTATAGAGCGATTTGCGCTCCGCCGCGTCGTTGCTGGCGGCGGCCGCACGCACCCACTGGGTGAGCTCCGGATCGCGGGTCGAATCGTAGGCGTCGCCATTGAAATACCCGTTCACCACCGCGAACACGTCGTTGATCGAGAACCAGCCATTGTCCTGCAGATAGAGCTGCATCTGGTTCTGCGCCAGGCGCTGCTGCCCGGCGGCGTAGGGGAGGAAATCGATGCGGGTATTGATCCCGACCGCCTGCAGGTAGCCGGCGACCGCATCGGTCCAGTCGCGCGAGCGAGTTCCCAGCAGCTCCACAGTCAGCCCCTTCGCATAGCCGGCATCGGCGAGCAGCTTCTTCGCGAGGGCCGGATCGTACGCGGTACTGGGTCACGTTCTCGTCGCAGCCGAACATCGTCCGGTAGCAGAAGGCGGGCGGTACCCTGGCGCCGTAGCCGATCATGTCCTTGATGATGCCCTGCCGGTCGATCGCATGCGCGATCGCCTGACGCACCGCGAGCTTCTGCAGCGGATTGCCATCGGGCATGTCGCGCAAGTTGAACTGGATCAGGCTGAAGCGCATCGTCTCCGTGGATTTCACGGTGACGCCCGATGCCTTGGCGATCCGCGGCGCCTGATCGCTCGGGACGTTCCAGATCCAGTCGGTGCCGTGGCTGAGCAGCGTCGCGATCTGCGTCGATTTGTCGGGGATGCGGCGATACTCGATCCTCCTGATCGCCGGCTGGCCCTTCGGACTGCCGGCGAAGTACTGGCCGGTCAGCTCCACATCCATGTCCTGGCTCGCCGTGAAGCGGGTGATGCGATACGGCCCGGTGCCGATCGCCTTCTCGAGCGGCGGCGGCGTGTTGTTCGTGCCATAGAACCCGTCCGGCAGCACCGGCAGGATGGAGGAGAGATAGTCGAGCGCCGGCGGGAACGGCGCCTTCAGCAGCAGCCGGAACGTGTGGGTGTCGATCTGCTGCGCGCCCTTGATCCAGCCGACGTTGCTGACCATCGGGATCTTGTGGCCGGAATCGCCGATATAGTGGTAGGTGTAGACGGCATCGGCGGCGGTGAGGGGACGCCCGTCCTGCCATTTGACGTCGTCGCGCAGCGCGAATTCGAGCGTGGTGGGATCGACCCAGCGCCAGCTCTTCGCCAGCAGCGGCCGGTACTCCCCGCTCTTCGGGTCGCGCCAGATCAGCGTGTCCCAGACCTCCTGGCTGGTGATCACCACCATCTCGCGGGACACGTTGTAATAAGGATCGATCGCATCGATCGGGTAGGCGCTCGCCCAGCGCAGCGTGTCGGGTGCGTGCTGTGCGTTGGCGAGCTGCGGCGCGGCGAGCGCGAGCAGTACGGCGACCGAAGCAGCCATTGTGGATCGGGTGAGGGCCATGGGCACATCCTCCGGCGCGATCGGGAAGGAGCTTAACGGTGCGCCCCGGCACTTGCCAGGGCCACGCTCAGCGCACCGCGCCGGCCTCGCTGGTCCAGCTCTGCCCGAAGCCGGTGGAGAAGCGGCTGAACAGCTCGGTGCTGGCGAAGCACCACTCGCCTTCCAGTTTCACGTATTCGTCCTGGATATAGCCCGCGATGTGCAGCGGCGCGGCGGTCGCCTCGTCGCTCGCGAGGCACCAGAACACCCAATGCCCGCGCGCGCGCTCGCCGTGCCACTCGATGATCGGGTTGTAGTACATGTGGAGCGCGAACCGCCAGGGCCGGACGCGGAAATTCTCGAACAGCGCGACGTGGCCGCGCGCCACGATCTTCGGCCCGAGCCGGATCGCGCCATCCGGCGCGAAGCACCGCGCCTGCTGCCAGGCGATCGCGTCCAGCTCCTCCTGCGGCTTCTTCGCATGGTCGGCGGTGTATTTGGAATCCGCGAGCAGCCCCGCCCGCGCCTTCAGCCGCTTGATCGCCTCGATGTCCTCGAGCCGCTGCAGCCTGGTCTCGATGCTTTCCATCGCGCACCTCCGTTGCGCGGGGGATCACACTGCCGGCGATGGGGCGGGTCAATCGGCGCCGCGCATTGCGTGCGCGCCGTCGGCATGGATGATCGTGGCGTGATGCGGGGGAGAAACGGTCATGGAACTCGGATTGCGGGGCCGCAGGGCGGTCGTCACCGGCGCCACGCGCGGGATCGGCCGCGCCATTGCCGAGGGATTCGCGGCAGAAGGGTGCGATGTCGCGATCTGCGCGCGCCATGCCGAACAGGTGGCGGAGACGGTGGCGGCGCTCCGCGCCCGCGACGTCCGCTGCACCGGCGCGGCGCTCGACGTCGCCGATGCGGAGGCCGTGCGGCGCTGGATCGAAGCGGTGGACGAGGAGCTCGGCGGGTTCGACGCCTTCGTCGCCAATGTCAGCGCGCTCGGCACCGCCAACGACGCCGAGTCATGGCGGCGGAGCATCGAGATCGACCTGCTCGGCACCATCGCGGGCGTCGAAGCGGCGCTTCCCGTGCTCGAGCGCAGCCGCGGTTCGGTGATCATGATCAACACCACCGGCTCGGTGCAGGTCTGGGGGCCGCCGACGCCCTATCCGGTGGTGAAGGCCGGCGCGCTCGCCTACATGAAGTATCTGAGCGCGCTCTGGGCGCCGAAGGGCGTGCGCGTGAACGCGGTCTCGCCGGGCTCGATCTTCTTCGCGGGCGGGGTGTGGGACCGGCGACGCCAGCACGAGCCCGCGCGCTATCAGCGCATGCTCGACCTCAATCCCATGGGCCGTCTCGGCCGGCCGGAGGAGGTGGCGAACGCGGTGCTGTTCCTCGCCAGCGACGCGGCGAGCTTCATCGCCGGCTGCAACCTCGTCGTTGACGGCGCGGCGACATTGCGCATCCAGAACTAGACCGAGGCGTTCCGGGCACCATCGGTTGCAGCGGCGCCGTGCCAATTCGCCGATCCGTTGCACTGACGGGATAATTGCGCTGAGTTCACGTTTCTGTAATTCGTTTTGACGACGATTCTATGGTCTGTTCAGGACGCTGCTGAAAGGGCAGCACGAAGGAGACATCGCAACGAAACAAGATTGGAAAGGGGGAAAACTATGAAAGGTTGGCTCACATTGGCGGCCACGGCCCTGTTCGGTTCGACGGCTGCCTTCGCCCAGACACCCGACCGTGGCGACAGCGGCCAATGCAACATTCCATCCACGACGATTGCCCAGATCCAGGCGCAGGTCCGGCCGGTCACACGCGAGAATAATGGCGGCATCTTCAACCCGGGCCGCGTGTGGTCGGCGATCGTGGATCGGGAGGGCCATCTCTGCTCGGTCGTGGAGGTGGGCGATGCCTGGCCCGGCAGCCGCGCCATCGCCATCGCCAAGGCCTTCACGGCCAACGGCTTCAGCAACAGCGCCGACGCGTATTCGACGACGAATCTCTATTCGGCCGTGCAGCCCGGCGGCTCGCTCTACGGCCTGAACAACTCCAACCCGTACAATCCGGAATTCCTCCCGGGTGGATCGGGCGTGGGCCAGGTTCCGGGCGGCATCATCACCTTCGGCGGCGGACTCGCGCTCTACTCCGGCGCCAGGGTGATCGGCGCACTTGGCGTCAGCGGGGATACGTCCTGCGCCGACCACGCCATCGCCTGGCGGATCCGGCAGGCGGCCGGCTTCCCCGTTCCCCCCGGCTTCGGCCTGAACGGGACGGACAACATCATCTATCTCGCGCCGGGCGAAGCGCCGAACGGCTCGAAGCAGCCGCATTGCACGGCGAACGACATCACTCCCTGAACGCTACTCCGCCGCGTTCCTGAGCCGGGACGCGGCGGCCAGCACGTCGAGCAGCGTCTCGAGGTCGGGCGCGTCGCGCGCCTCGCCCATGGCCGCGCCGCGCCGCCAGGCCCAGTCCTGCCGCTCGGCGATGGCGCGGCTGAGCAGCGGCTCGACCCCGGCATCGGCGACGGTGCGCGCGACCTCGCGCATCTCCTCGGCGCGGCGCTTGCCGTGGATCAGCGCCCGGCTGATGACGTAGCGCGCAAGCCCGGGCCAGTCCGGATGCGGCAGCGTGTCGCCGAGGGTGCGCAACACGTCCGCCTCGACGCCGTAATGCCGCGCCGCCAGCATGCATTCCGTGGTCAGCGCCTCGATGCCCTTGATCATCACGCTGCGGCACATCTTCACCGACGAGGCGCGGCCGATCTCGGGCGAGAAATCGGTGAGGTCCATGCCGAACCGCGCCATCGCGCGGATGAAATCGGCGGCATGCTGGCCGCCGAGCAGGATCGGCGTGCGCAGCCGTTTCGGTGGAAAGCTCGCCATCACCGCGGCCTCGACATAGCGGCCGCCCAGCGCGGTGACGTGCGCCGCCGCCTCGCGCTTGGTGCCGGGCGAGACGCTGTTCACGTCGACGACAAAGGGCGCATGGCCGAGCCCGCCGGCGAGCGCGGCCATCGCGTCGAGCACCGAGCCCGCGGTGACGCAGACGAACACCACCGGCGCCTCCCGCACCGCCGCCGCCGCATCCCCACGTGCGAACCCGGCGGATGCGGCGCGCGCCTGCGCCTCTGGCGCGATATCGAAGGCGGCGATGGCGGCGCCCTGGGCCGCCAGGTCGCGGGCGAGGATGCCGCCCACCTCGCCGAAGCCGATGATCGCGATGTCGCCCATGCAGACCTTCTCCCGCCAATCCGCCCGCCCGCGGTTCAGCCGCCGTTAACCGACCGGCTTCACCATCCGGCTTTCTGCCCGGAATGAGGCCATGTTCGCACGTTTCTTGAAAGCTCGCTCCTCGGTCGTCACCACGACCAACGTCCTCTTCTCGGTGCTGGCCCTCGGCCTCCTGGCCTCGCTGGCGATGCCGCTCGGCTCCGCCTGGCGGGAACTTGCCGCCGCGCGGCGCGCGGGCGCGCTCGCGCATGCCGACCGCGTGCTGTTCGAGGCGAGCAACAAGGTGCGGCTGAGCCGTGGCGACTCGCAGGCCCTGCTGCAGACCGTGGATGAACCCCGCGCCGGGCTCGAGCAGATCCGCACCACCGCCGCGACCATCCTCAAGGGCGTGGCGAAGGCGGTGACGCCGGTGCTGCCCGCGGATGAGCGCGGGCGGCTGGCGAGCATCGACCACGCCTGGGAGCAGGTGACGCCGCATTTCCAGACGATGCTGGCGCTCGCCGGCAAGTCGCGCGCGGAGCGCAACCTGAAGGACACGCTGCCCTGGTACAACGCGGTCGGCGCGGTGGTGAACCAGCTCTCCGACCTCTCCCGCGAGATCGCCGCGGCGGCGCGCATGTCCGACCCGGTGATCGGCGAGCTCGTCCTGGTCCGCCAATATGCATGGTCGATCCGCCAGCATCTCGGCAACGAGTGCTCGGTGACGCGCGAGCAGTTCTCGTTGCGCCAGCCGCTCCCACCCGCGCTCCGGCAGAAGGTCATCACCGAGCGTGCCGGCGTGCAGCAGGGACTCGACGATGCGAACGAGCTGTTGGCCGGCGCCGGCTCCGCCCCCAGCGTGCGGGCCGCAGTGGCGAGCGCCAAGAGCGGCATCGCCGAAAACCTCAAATTCCGCGATGCGAGCTATGCGAGCCTCGGCGGCCCGGCTGCGACCTCGCCGGCCGACTGGCTGACCGGGTGCAACGCGCCCTATGGGGCGGCGCTCCAGCCCGCTTTCGCCGCGCTCGACGAGATGGCCCGCTACGCCGCCGCCCGCACCCGCTCGGCCGAGATCACGCTGGCGCTGACCGGCGCCGGCGCGCTCCTCGCCGCGCTGATCGCCACGGCCTCCATCGTGATGGTCCGCCGCCGGATCGCGCGGCCAGTGTCCACCCTCTCCGGCGCGATCGCCCGGCTCGCCGCCCGCGACTACGCGACGCCGGTCCCCGCGCTCGCCCGCAACGACGAGTTCGGCGCCATGGCGGCAACGCTCGAGACGCTGCGCCACGGCGCCGCCGAGGCCGAGCGATTGCAAGCCGAGCAGGAGGAGGCCCGTGCGGCGCGGGAAGCGCGCGCGGCGCGGGTCGCGACGCTCGTGCAGGGCTTCGAGGCCGAGATCGGCGGCATGGTCGGCCATCTCTCGGCCTCCGCCACCGAGCTCGAGGCGACCGCGCAATCGATGACCGGCCTCGCGGTCCGCGCGAACGGCCAGGCCGCCTCCGTCTCCGCCGCCGCCGGGCAGGCGAGCGCGGGCGTGCAGACCGTCGCCGCAGCATCCGACGAGCTCGTCGCCTCGATCGCCGAGATCAGCCGGCAGGTCGCGCACTCCACCGAGATGACCGGCAAGTCCGTCGAGGAGGCGCGGCGCACTGACCGGATCGTGCGCGACCTCGCCGATGGCGCGCAGCGGATCGGCAAGGTGGTGGAGCTGATCACCGGAATTGCCGGCCAGACCAACCTGCTCGCGCTGAATGCGACGATCGAGGCGGCGCGCGCCGGCGAGGCCGGCAAGGGCTTCGCGGTGGTCGCGTCCGAGGTGAAGGGGCTGGCGACCCAGACCGCGAAGGCGACCGACGAGATCGCGCAGCAGATCGGCGCGATCCAGGCGGCGACCGGCGAGGCGGTCGCGGCGATCCAGGGCATCTCAACCTCGATCGGCGAGGTGAGCGGCATCGCCGCCTCGATCGCCTCGGCGGTGGAGGAGCAGGGCGCCGCCACGTCCGAGATCGCGCGCAACGTGCAGCAGATCGCCCAGGCGACGCGGGAGGTGACGGTCAACATCGGGGGCGTGAGCGAGGCGGCGGGCAGCACGGGCGCCGCCGCCGAGCAGGTGCTCGGCGCCGCCGGCGGCCTTTCGCGTCAGGCCGAGCGGCTGACCTCCGAGGTGAACGGCTTCATCGCCGAAGTGCGGGCCGCCTGATCCGCGATCGGCCCCGCCGAAAAGGGCGGGGGCCGATCGCCGGTGGCGGCTGATACCGCACATGCCGGTATCCGGGGATCGCGTCCGCCTGCGCCTCGCGCAGGCGGTGCTGTGTCTGCCGGTCCCGCCGCGTCCCGAGGGGTGGGTCTGCATTCGCCGTCGCGCGGGCCAGCGCTGTGGCCGACCCGAATTGGCGCAAGGTTCACATCGCGCGATGCCGAGACAGTGGTCGAGGTCAGGGCCGAGGCGGCGCTCCGCCCGCCCTGCATCGGCCGGAATGGGGTGATGATCCCTGTCCGCGTGATCTACTGCGAACCGGAGTGGAGGAGGCACCGAATGAAGCCTCTACGTCGGCGCGTCGTATGGGTAATTCCACTCGCGCTCGCGCTCGCGCTCCCGGCCCCGGCGGACGCGCAGATCAAAACGCTCACCACCGTAGGCACTTGCGGTAGGTGGGTCGAAGCTCGTCGGCTGCCGAACTCCACCGAGCAAGCTCAGGTCGAGTCGTGGACCATCGGCTTCCTTTCCGGCTGGGCCGTTGCCGTCAACCAGAACCTTGCTGCAGGGACTGCAACCCGAGAGCATCTTCGTCTGGCTCGACAACTGCTGCCGTGCTCATCCGCTGACGCAGGACGACGTGGCTCTTCAGGCACTCATCAGCGAACGCCGAGCTCAACGCGGGTTCGCGCACTGACCATCTCGCCGGCTTCCGGCCGCCGCGATGCCGCATCGCCAGCCGGCGCTGTCGCGGCCGCGCGCGGGTGGCGCTGCTACTGGATCAGATGGCTGCTCGTCTTGATCACGAGCTGCACCATGTTCTGAAGCTGCGCCGAGATCGCCGCGCCGTCATTGGCGACGAAGAAGTAGCTCGGCGAGGATGCACAGGCCACCAGGTCGGGCATGATCTGGCCCGAGATCGGCTCCACGTGCTGCACGTAATAGGCATTGTCGAGCAGCGGCAGATACGGCGTGTAGAGCACCAGGATGTTGACGCCGAGCGCCTTCAGCGCCGCGCAATCCTTCGGATCGAACGGCCCGATCTCGCGGTCCGAGCCGACGTAATCGTCGTACACGCCGTCGGTCACGATGAACAGGAAGCGCTGCGGCACGTTGGCGCCCTGCTGCGGCAGAAGCTGGTCGATCGCCGTCATCTTCGCCATTGCGTTGGCGAAATACGTGTCCGGGCAGTTGCTCGAGCAGTCGTTGATGTCGGGTACGATCCCGGCAACCGAGCTTCGCGCACCCTGGATGTCGTCGCTCAGCGGATAGACCGTGTTGAGGGCCTGGCTGAAGCTATAGAGCCCGAGCTCGATGCGCTGTTCGGTGTCGAGCCCGGCGACGGTGTCGATCACGCCGGAGACCGCGCTCTGCAGCACGGTGATGCGGAGCTGGACGTTGTTCTTCTGTGCCAGCGCATAGTAGTCATCGCCCTTCGTGCTCCAGTGGCAGGCGAAGCCGCAGGCCTGGCCGGGCTCGACATTGCCCGGCACCGGTCCGCTCGGCTTGAACTGCTCGGTGAGCGACTCCATCGTGGCAAGGTCGGCCGGCGAGGCGGCGATCGTCATCGAGGACGAGACGTCCATCAGGATCTGGATGTCGACATAGGGGTTCAGCGACAGGCTCGCCGTCGCCGTGCCGCTCACCGGCAGCACAGTGATGCCGAGCACGCGCGCGAAGCTCGTCGGCACCTGCGCGGTGTAGTTCACCGTCGCGCCGAACAGGCCGCCGGCGCGCGTCACCGCCGCGTTCACCGTGCCGATCGCGACGCCCGACTGGTTCCCGGTCTGCGCGTTGAACCGCGCTTCCGCGGCCGTCGCGCCGGTCGCGGCCGCGTTGGCGTCGCCCGCCTGCCAGGCATTCGAGGCGGCGGTCGCGCCAAGCAGCGCCGCCTCGTCGGCCGCGAGATCGAGCTTCCCCTTCACCACGCTGGTCTGGCCGAAATCGGTCGCGAGCGCGACGACGCCGATCAACGGCACCGCCACCAGTGCGACGAGCACCAGCACGTTGCCGGCCCGGCCCAGGCGCCGCCGCCGCATGCTCAGCTCGACGCCGCGCAGATGACGGCGATCCCGGCGCCGCCATTGTCTCGCAGCATCGTCCCGTTCTGGATCCGGGGTGAGACGGTGGCCGATTGCATCATCGGGATGTCGCCGATCAGGAAGCCGAAGAAATACGGATGGAAGGTGCTCGAGATGTCGGCGACCAGCAGCGAGGTGGCGCCGAAGTCGCCGGCCGGAATGGCGGCATACGAATCGGCCGCGTTGTCGGGCGCCCTGGCGACCGGCCCGCAGGCGCGCAGCGTGGCGGCGCCGAGATCGTTGGCGACGCTCCACGCCACCCCTCCGCTGTAGCCGCAACTGCCGGAGCAGCCGGTGGGCGCGGTGAAGGTGACGCCGGACAGCGTGATCGCGAAGCCGTGCTGCGACGGCTTCGCCGTCCAGGCCGGGAAATAGGCGAACGCGGCGGTCGTCGCCGCCCAGGCCTGCTGCGTGGTCAGGATGTTCTCGGCGCTGGCCTGCGCGGCACTCGTGCTTGCGATCGCGGCGACCGCGCCGGCGGCGAGCTCCATCCTGCGCGCCGTCAGCAGCGCGTTCGAGATGTCGATGGTGCCGAGGAACAGCGTCACCATGACCGGCGCGACCAGCGCGAATTCGAGCCCGGCGACCCCGGCCCTTCGTCCGTGGCGACCGCGCCCGCCCATGTCAGCAGCCATCGCCCGGCACCACGGTCGCACCGGTCGGGTTCTCGTTGGCGAAGGCGGCGTTGGCGACCAGCGGTGCGAGCCCGCCCGGCGCGCTGCCGATCAGCAGTCCGCCGAGCGACGGCGCGAGATAGAGCACATGCGCATACATGAGCTGGCCCGGCTGTCCCGGGCAGAACACGAAGCCCGTGCTCGTCGTGCCGCCGGGCGCGTCCGGAATGCCGGGCAGGTTGACTTGCAGGTAGTCCGTCACCGGATGCAGATCGACGAAGATGTTGGCGCAGCTCTGGAACTCGCCGAGCACCGGGCACAGCGTGCTCTGCACGAACTCCGCCTCGGTGGTGCCGGGCGGCACGTTCCCGATCTGCACCTGGCGCGCCGCCGTCTGCACGGCGTAGTCGAGCGCCTGCTGCTGGTAGAAGCTCAGGCCGGCGCCGAGAATCGCCAGCAGGAGGATGGTGAACGGCAGGGCGACCACGGCGAACTCGACCGCCGAGACGCCCCGGCGATCGGCGCCGAGCCGGCATGTCCGGGCGCGTCTGACCATGCGCGGAGGATAGGCCGGGGACGTTAACGCCCGCTGAACCGCACCTCGTTCCGCATCAGCGCCGATCATTTACCGCGCGCTGAGGAAGTCGGCGGATGCTGCGCACATGCGCCTCCTCCGCATCATCGCGGTCCTGCTGCTCGCCGCCCGCCCGCTCGCCGCGCAGCCGGCGCCGTCCTGCCTCGACGCCGCCGCCGCGGCCGAGAAGAAGAGCGGCGTGCCGGAGAACCTGATCGCCGCGGTCGGCAAGGTCGAGAGCGGGCAACGCGATCCCTTGACCGGGCAACTCGCGCCCTGGCCCTGGACCGTCAACGCCGACGGCGTCGGGCATTATTTCCCGACGCGCGACGCCGCGGTGGGCTTCGTGCGCGAGGCGCAGGCGCATGGCGCGCGGTTCATCGATGTCGGCTGCTTCCAGATCGATCTCTTCTATCATCCCGGCGCGTTCGCGAGCCTGGATGAGGCGTTCGATCCGGCCGCGAACGCGGATTACGCGGCGCGGTTCCTCACCACCCTCTTCAACCGCGCCGGCAGTTGGCCGGCGGCGGTCGCGCTCTATCACTCCGGCGAACCGCTGGAGGGCGGGCTCTACCGCGACCGCGTGATGGCCCTGCGCGATGGCCGCATGCCGCTGCCCGGCGGCACCCGCAATCCGGCCTTCACCGCCGTCAGCGCCGCCCGCACCGGTCCCATCGCCGGACGCGACCCGTTTGTCGTGCTGATGTCATCCGCCGCCCGCGGCATCCGCGTGATCGGCCCGTGATGCGTTCCGGCCCGCCATTAAGAGGGCCTTCATCAGGCTCCCGTAATCAGGAGGCGCCACGCCCATCCGCCTGTGCGGAACCGTACGGGCGGTGGCGACGGCGGATGGGCTTGTTCGACAAACATTGGGCTGGCGCCGACGCGTCCCCGAGACGGGTCCGCCAGCTCCTGCGGGAAGAACGGGTTCCGGCCATCGTCTCAACTCACCAGCTGGAGAAGACCTCGCATGAACACCATCCTGTTGAAGCTGATGTGCCTCAGGCACGACCGTCGTGCCGTCACCGCGCTCGAGTACGGCCTGATCGCGGCGCTGATCGCCGGCGTGATCATCACCGCGGTGACCAGCCTCGGCACCGATATCAGCAACACCTTCACCAAGATCGGCACCGCCGTGACCACGGCGACCGGCAAGGTCCAGTAAGTCCCGGAAAGGCTGCGCCGCGCGTCGGCGCAGCCCCACCCGCGGACGGATGATCGCACCCATGCACGCCATTCCCATGCACGCCATCCTGATCGTCGGCGCCTCCGCCGCCCTGCTCGCCGCAATGCTGTGCGACGTGGCGTTCCGGCTGATCCCGGACGCCCTGCCGCTCGCACTCGCCGCGCTCGGCGTCGGCGTGCATCTGCTCGACGGCAAGCTGGCCGTCTCACTCGGTTGCGGCGCGGTGATCTTCGTTCTCGCCTTCCTCTGCTGGTTTCGCGGCTGGATGGGCGGCGGTGACGTGAAGCTGCTCGCCGCGACCGCGATCCTGCTGCCGCCCGTGCGCGTGCCGGGCTTCATCGCGGCGGTCGCCCTCGCCGGCGGCGTGCTCGCGCTGCTCTATCTCGCGCTCGAGCGCCTGCTGGGCCGCGGGGCGCCGTCACGTCCGGCCGGCCGCGCCGCGCCGCACCTCCGCCGCATCCTCGCGATCGAGCGCCGCCGCATCCGGCGCCGCCTCTCGCTGCCCTACGCCACCGCAATCGGCGCCGCCGCGCTGCTGATGCTGTTCGAGGCCTGATCCCATGTTCCTGCGCATCGCCCTGTTCCTCGTGATGGCGGCCGGTCTCGTCGGCTTCGGTAGCGTCGCCTGGCTCAGCCTCAAGCCCGTGCCCGCGCCGGCCGCGATCAGTGCTCCTGTCGTGGCCCCGCCGGCGACGGTGCGCGTGCTCGCCGCCGCGCGCGTGTTGCGCGCCGGCACGCTGCTGAAGCCGGAGGACCTCACGACCACGACCATGACGCCGGACGCGGTTCCGGCCGGCGCGCGCACGGATGCACCCGCCGCGCGCACCGAGCTGCTGGGCGCGATGCTGCGCCGCTCGCTCGCCGCCGGCGATCTGGTGCTGGCACCCGACGTGGTGCGCGCCGGCGATCGCGGCTTCCTCGCCGCGGTGCTGCGGCCGGGGATGCGCGCCGCAACCGTCGGCGTCGATGCGATCAGCGGCACGGCCGGGCTGATCTGGCCCGGGGATCATGTCGATCTCATCCTCACCGAGACGATCGACGACACCTCGGCGCCGCTCGGCCATCGCATCGCCGGCGAGACCGTGCTGCACGATGTGCGCGTGATCGCGACCGACCAGGAACTGATGCAGGGCGCGACTCCAGGCGCGATGCCGGTCAATCCCGGCACGTCCGGCGGCCGCACGGTGACGCTCGAGGTGACGCCCGAGAATGCCGAGCGCGTCGCCGTCGCCAGCCGCCTCGGCCATCTCTCGCTCTCGGTGATCGCGGCCGACGCGCCGGCGAGGCTCGCGGATGCGAAGCCGGCGCCCGCTCCCGCGACCGATCCCGTCACCTGGGGCGGCGACGTCTCCGCCGCGCTGCAGACCGGCGCGCATCGCAGCGGCGCGGGCGCGACCGTGAAGCTCTTCGAAGGCAATGCGGACGGAAAGGAATTCCATTTCTGATGCGGACAAGAACCTGTCTGGCGACGCTGCTCCTGCTGCTTGCCGCCACGAATTCGTATGCCGCGCGCGCTTCGGCGACGCATGCGGCGACAAATCCGGCCGCCCGTGCGGCGCCCGACGCCGGCGCCGTGCAGCATAGCCTGGCGGTCGAGGCCGGCAGCGGCCGCGTCGTCCAGCTCGGCGGCGCCGCGTCCAATCTCTTCGTCGCGGATCCGAAGGTCGCGGAGGCGCGGCCGGCGAGTTCCACCAGCGTGTTCGTGTTCGGCATCACCGTCGGCCACACGACCGTGGCGGCGATGGATGCGAGCGGCAAGCCCGTGGGCGTCTATGACGTGACGGTGACGCCCTCCTCGGCCACTGCCCGCCAGGCCGACGCCGCGCTCGACCGTGCGATCCCGGGCGCGCACGCGGCACCGACCGCGACCGGCGTCGAGCTCAGCGGCAAGGTGGCGACGCCGGCGGATGCCGAGCGCGCGGCCACCACCGCGCAGAATCTGGTCGGCGACAAGGGCGTCGTCAGCAACCAGCTGCAGGTGAACCAGTCCGTGCAGGTGATGCTGCGTGTGCGCATCGCCGAGATGTCGCGCACGCTGACCCGCGACCTCGGCATCAATTGGCAGAATCTCGGCGGGGATCTCGGCAGTTTCGCGAAAATCGGCCTGGCGACGCAGTTTCCGCTGGCCGATCTGACCAGTGGCTCGGTCGCGCCGGTGAGTGCGATGGCGGCATTGCACAAGACCAGCGTGGAGGCGATCCTTGACGCGCTCGCGCAGGATCAGCTCGTGCACATCCTGGCCGAGCCGAACCTCACCACGATGAGCGGCGAGCCGGCGAGCTTCCTGGTCGGCGGCGAGTTCCCGATCCCGGTGGCGCAGCAGCAGAACACGATCTCGGTCGAGTTCAAGCAATACGGCATCTCGCTCGCCTTCGTGCCCACGGTGATGGGCGACGGCAAGATCAACATGCGCGTGCGCCCGGAGGTGAGCCAGCTCACCGACCAGGGCGCGGTGCAGCTCCAGGCCGGCAACAGCAGCCTGGTGATCCCGGCGCTGCAGGTGCGCCGCGCCGACACCACTGTCGAGCTCGGCAGCGGGCAGAGCTTCGCGATCGCGGGCCTGCTCTCCGACAGCGTGACGCATTCCGGCAACGGCGTGCCGTTCCTCGGCGATCTGCCGATCCTCGGCGCGCTGTTCCGCTCCGACAGCTTCCAGCGCCGGCAGACCGAGCTCGTGATCCTGGTGACGCCCTATGTGGTGCGGCCGGTCGAGCGATCCGGCCGCGCTGCACACGCCGGACGAGAACTGGACGCCCCCCAACGACCTCCAGCGCATCCTCGAGCTGCGCCAGAACGGCCATCCTTCCGCAACCACGCCGCAGATCGTCGGCGACGCCGGATTCATCGTGCAATGACACCTGCCACGCTCCTCCGCGTCTTGCCGCTCGCGATCGCGCTCAGCGGCTGCGCCGCCACCGATCCGTTGCTGCGGCCCGATCTGTGGCAACCGAACGGCGCCAATGACGCGAACATCGCGGCCGAGGTCGCCAATCCGGCGGATCTCGTGCACGGGCGGGATGGCGGGTACGGCATCGACGGCCAGCTCGCCGCCGCAGCGGTCGCGCGCCTGCGCGCCAACAAGGTGAAGCCGCTGCCCGACAGCGCGCTCACCACCATGCAGATCACGGCGGCGCCGGGCTCTTCGACCTCCCCGGGGGGCAACTGATGCCGGACGGTTCGACGCCAATCACGCGCCCGGACGCGGCCGCCGCTGCGGGCCGCAGCGGCCGCGTGCCGGTTCTCGCCTTCCTCGCCGATGGCGAAAGCGAGACGCTGCTGCGGCAGGGTCTTGCCTCGCTCGGTCCCGACGAGCTGGTCGTGCATCGCGGCGGGTGTGCCGCGGCGATCTCGGCGCTGCAGCGCATGGCGGGGCCGCGCGTGCTGGTCGTCGATGTCAGCGGCGAGGATCAGCCGATCTCCAGCCTGGCCGCGCTCTCCGAGGTGGTCGAGCCCGATGTGCGCGTGCTCGTCATCGGCGCGCAGCAGGATATCAACCTCTACCGCCAGCTCACGCGCAATTTCGGCGTCGCGGAATATCTCTACAAGCCGCTGAGCGCCGAAGTGGTGGCGCAGCATTTCGGCCCCTTCATCAGCAACAACGCGCCCGCGGCAGCGCAGCTCCAGGGTGGCCGCGTGCTCACCATCACCGGTGCGCGCGGCGGCTCGGGCGCGACGACGCTCGCGGTCAATCTCGCCTGGTACCTCGCCGACGAAGTGAAGCGCCACACCGTGCTCGTCGATCCCGATCTGCAGCGCGGCACGGCGGGCATGCTCCTCGGCGTCAAGGCCGCCGGAGGATTGCGGATCGCGCTGGAGACGCCGGAGCGCGTCGATGGGCTGCTGATCGAGCGCATCGCGCAGCCGGCTGCCGAGCGGCTGGCGGTGATCGCCGCCGAGGAAAAATTCGGCGAAGTGCCGGAGGTCGCGAGCGGCGCGCCCACCAGCCTGCTGAACGCGCTGCGCCAGCGCTACAACTACGTCGTCGTCGACGTGCCGTTCGGGCCGCTCGGCTGGTATCGCGACCTGCTCGACCAGGCGCGTCAGCGTCTGCTGGTGATGGAGCCGACGCTGGCGGGGGTCCGCGAGGCGCTGCGCTTCCTCGCTTTGCCGCGCGGCGCCCAGCAGGTGCGCCAGCCGCTGCTCGTGCTCAACCAGCTCGGCGCGCCGGGCACGATGACGCGGCGCGAGGTGGAAGACGCGCTGGGGCAGCGCATCGACGTGGTGGTTCCGTATCTCCCGCGGGTGGTGAACCCGGCAGCCACGTTCGGAACCCCCGCGGCGGCGACGCGCGGCAGCTTCCGCAACGCAATCCGCCTGATCGCGCGCGAGGTTGCGGCGGCCGCAGGCGGCGGCTCCGAGCGCACCGCCGCGCGCGGTCTGCTCGGCAGGTGGACGGGACGCTCGCGATGAACGTTCCGAGCTTCGGCCGCCGCCGCGCGGACCCGGTCGCGCCGCAGGTCCCGTCCGCCGGGCCGTCGGTCGCGCCGGCGGCCTCGAAGCCGCCGGCGGCAACCCGATCAACGAGCTGCGCGGCCTCTGCCTGCTGCGGCTCGATCCCGCGGCGGTCGCGGCGTTGCCGCCCGAGCGTCTCGGTCCGGAGATCGAGCGGTTGGTCGCCGACATCGCGACCGAGCGGCGGATCCAGCTCAACGGGCGCGAGCAGCGGCAGATCGCGAACGATCTCGTGCACGACATGCTGGGCCTCGGTCCGCTGCAGCCGCTGCTCGATGACGAGACCGTCAGCGACATCCTGGTCAACGGGCCGGATCGCGTCTTCGTCGAGCGTGGCGGCAAGGTCTCGCTGCTCGGAGATGCGGTTCCGCGACGCGGCGCATCTCGGCAACATCTGCCAGCGGATCGCCTCCGCGGTCGGGCGGCGGGTCGACGAGAGCAGCCCGATGTGCGACGCTCGCCTCGCCGACGGCTCGCGCGTCAACATCGTCTTCACGCCGCTGGCGCTCGACGGGCCGTACGTCTCGATCCGCAAGTTCTCGCGCAGCCGGCTCGATTTTCCCGCCATGATCGCGCGCGGGTCGTGCTCGCCGGAAATCGCCCGCGTGCTGGAGATCGCCGGGCGTGCGCGGCTCAACCTCATCATCTCCGGCGGCACCGGCTCCGGCAAGACGACGCTGCTCAATGCGATCAGCCGCTTCGTCGATCCCGCCGAGCGTGTGGTCACCATCGAGGACGCCGCGGAGCTGCAGCTGCAGCAGCCGCATGTGGTGCGGCTGGAGACGCGACCGCCGAGCCTCGAGGGCAAGGGCGAGGTGACGCAGCGCGATCTCGTGCGCAACGCGCTCCGCATGCGTCCCGACCGCGTGATCATCGGCGAGGTGCGCGCCGCCGAAGCCTTCGACATGCTGCAGGCGATGAACACCGGCCATGCCGGCAGCATGTCCACCGTGCATGCGAACTCGGCGCGCGACGCGATCAGCCGCATGGAGAACATGGTGCAGATGGGCAGCTTCGGGCTGCCGCTGCGCGCGATCCGCAGCCAGATCGTCGCCGCGGTCGATCTCATCGTGCAGATCGAGCGGCAGCGCGACGGCAAGCGCCGCATCACGCAGATCACCGACGTGGTGGGGATGGAAGGCGAGATCGTCACGCTGAACGACGTGTTCAGGGTGGAGATCGAGGGCGAGGATGCGGCCGGTAATCTCGTCGCGCGCGTGCGCGCCAACCGCGCGCGACCGAGCTTCCACGAGCGGCTCGCCTATTACCAGCTCGACCGCAGCTGGTCCGCGGCGCTCGAGGAAGCGCAGGCGGCATGAAGCCCGCTCTCGCGGTCCTGATTCTGGGCTGCGCGGCCAGCCTGCTCGGCCTGGCCGTCAGTGCGTTGCTGCTGCTGCGCGAGCAGCGCCGCGCGCAGGCGAAGGTGGCGCGCATCCAGATGGTGGCCGGCGCGCACCGGCCCGCCACCGGCGGTGGCTTCGTTCCCGGCTGGCTCGACGCCGGCGTCGAGAGCGCCGGTCTCCGCGCCCGCCTGGGCGCCGCTGTGGGGCTACCATCCGGGACGCCGCGCAATCTATCCGGCCGCCCCGTTGCTGGTGCTTGCGGTCGGGGCCGCGATTGCTGCGGTGATCGCCCGTGCCGCGACGGCGTTCGTCGGTCCGATGGGCTGGCTCGCGCTGCCCGGCGCCTGGGTCCTGCTGTGCCGCTTCTGCTTCGGCTGGTGCGAGCAGCGCCACGCGAACCGGCTTTATGAGCAGTTTCCCGATGCGCTCGCGATGATCGTGCGCACCGTGCGCGTTGGCCTGCCTGTGATCGAGGCCTTGCGCGTGGTTGCGCGCGACAGTGCCGAGCCGACCTGCCGCGAGTTCGCCGAACTCGTCGAGCAGGCGAATATCGGCAAGCCGATCGAGGATGCGCTGCGCGAGATGGCGCAGCGCAACCAGCTGCCGGAATACCGCTTTTTCGCGACCGCGCTGTCGCTGCAGGGGCAGACCGGCGGCGGGCTGACGGAGACGCTCGAGAACCTCGCCGACACCATCCGCAAGCGCGTCGCGGCACGGCTGCGCGGCCACGCGCTTGCCGCCGAGGCGCGGCTGAGCTCGTACATCCTCGGCGCGTTGCCGATCGTCGCCGGCGCGATGCTCTGGCGGTCATCAATCCCGGCTACATGTCGGTGCTGTTAAACGATCCGCAGGGCCGGATGCTGCTGCTGACCGGCATGGTGCTGCTCGGTCTCGGCGCGATCAGCATGCGGACGCTGATCCGGCGGAGCCTGCAATGACGCGCCCGGATCTGCTGCTGCCGCTCGCCGCCTCGGCGCTCGTCACCACGGCTTCCGCGGTCTGGCTGCTGCAGCGCATGGGACGGGAGACACGGCTGCAGGCGCGGGTGGAGGCGATCCGCGCGGGCCTCGTCGATGCCGCGCCTGATGTGCCCGTCCCCGACAGCAGGAGCATCATCCTGCGCGCGGTGGCGATGCTCGGCACGCTGCTGCTGCGGAGCGGCCTGTTGCCCGCCTCGACCCTTGCTCAGCTCGACGAGACTCTGGCGTCAGCCGGGCTGCGCCACCGCATGGGGCGGCCGCTCTTCATCGGCGGCAAGCTCGTGCTGCTGGTGCTGGTGCCGGTGGTGACGATCTTCCTGCTGCGCGGCATCGCGGTGTCGCCAACGTTGCGCCCGGTGGTGATCGGCGGCTCGGCGGTCGTCGGGCTGCTGGCGCCGGACTTCATCCTGCGCAGCCTGCGCGCGCGGTATCTGAAGGAGGTCGCACGCGGCCTGCCCGACGCGCTCGACATGCTGGTGATCTGCACCGAAGCCGGGCTCGGGCTGGAGCTCGGCCTCGAGCGCGTGGCGTCGGAGATCGAGCCCGCGCATCCGGCGATCGCGGCCGAGCTCACCCTCACCTCGGCGGAGCTCAGGATCCTTGCCGATCGCCGCACGGCGCTCACCAACATGGGCGCACGCACCGGGCTCGATCAGCTCAAGCGGCTGGGCTCGACGCTGATCCAGACGATGCAGTACGGCACGCCGCTGAGCCAGGCGCTGCGCACGCTGGCGGCGGAGATGCGCTACGAGATGCTGGTGCGGTTCGAGGCGCAGGCGGCGCGGCTGCCGGTGCTGCTCACCGTGCCGATGATCCTGTTCATCCTCCCCTGCATCTTCATCGTCGTCGGCGGCCCGGCGGGGCTGACGGTCGCCCGCACGCTCATCCATCACTGACGCAACGCTCACATTGGGGAAGCAAAATGCGATCCATCGTTCTCCTGGCTCTGCTGCTCCTGGCCAATTGCGCCGGCAGGCCGACGATCCCGATTTTCACCGGTGGGGCCGATGCGCCGCTTTCGACGCATGCGCCGGGGCTTGACATCGCGGATGTCGCGCTCGCCAACGGCGCGCCGGACACCGCGCTGAGCGTTGCCGAGCGGACGCTCGCGAGCGATCCCGGCAACGTGGCGGCGCTGGTGCGCAAGGGGCAGGCGGAGGCGGCGCTCGGCCATCGCGGCGCGGCGATCGACAGTCTGCAGAAGGCATTGCAGGCGCAGCCCGCGAACAAGCCGGCGCTGCTCGCGCTGGGGCGGCTCGAGCTGCAGCACGATCCGGCCGCGGCCGGTCAGGTGTTCAGCCGGGTTCTCGCGCTGGAGCCGAAGAACCTGGCGGCACTGGTCGATCAGGGGATTGCGGATGATCTGCAAGGCAAGCACGCGGCGGCGCAGGATTGCTACCGCCGCGCGCTCGCGATCAGCCCGGACCAGCGGGCCGCGCAGGCCAATCTCGGCCTGTCGCTGGCGCTGTCTGGCCAGGCGCAGCAGGGGCTCGACCTCCTGCGCCCGGTGGCGACCGGCCCCGGCGCGACCCCGCGCATGCGGCAGGATCTCGCTGCCGCGCTGGCGATGGCCGGCCGTGACGGCGAGGCGCAGTCGATGCTGGAGTCGGACATGAACGCGGCGCAGCTGCAGCAGGCGATGGCCGGCTATCGCGCATTGGTGGCGGCGAACTGATTGCTCCACGCCTCGCTGCTGAAGGCGAGGGTGGGTCAGATGGCGGCGAGCGTCTCGAACGTGTCGCCGGCCGGGCTCCGGCCCAGCACGTGCGTGCGGTGCCAGAGCGCATAGAAGAGCAGCGTCCAGGCGGCGAAGCCCTGGCGACGATCGGCGGCGTGGCGGAACAGCGCGGTGACGCGGCCGGGATCGGCGAGCTCGGCGATCCCAGGCTGGGCGGCGACGAGCGGTCCGAGCCGGGTGCCCTGGCGCAGCGATCCAGGCGCCGACCGGCACGGTGAAGCCCTGCTTCGGCGCGAACGGATCAGCCTCCGGCAGATGCGTCTCCAGCCAGCGCCGGAGCAGATACTTGCCGCGCCGGCCGCGCACCTTCAGCGCGTCCGGCAGGCGGAAGCTCGCCGCCGCCACCGCCGGATCGAGGAATGGCGTGCGGCCCTCGACGGCGTGCGCCATCAGGCAGCGATCGAGCTTCAGCAGAAGGTCGTGCGGCAGCCAGTCGGCGATGTCGGTCGCCTGCGCCTGCTGCAGCCGTGTGCGCCCGCTGGTCGCGGCGGCGCCCTCGGTGGCGGCGATGCCGTCGCGCCAGCCGCTCGGGGTCGCGCGCAGCACGTCGAGCCCGTCGAAAGTGCCGCGCGAGCGCATGACCCTGCCGCCGCGCCACCACGGCCGCATCGCGCTGCGATAGCGTCCGTAGCCGCCCAGCAGCTCGTCGCCACCCTCGCCCGAGAGCACGACCTTGACGTCCTGGCGGGCGCGGCGGGCCAGGAACCAGGTCGGAATGATCGCGTAGTCCGCCGCCGGATCGTCCATGCAGGCGACGATTTCCGGCAGATGCTGCCACACCATCGCCGCGGTGATCTCGATCGTCTCGTGACGGGCGCCGCAGGCGCGGGCGAGGGCGGCGGCGCGGGGCCGCTCGTCGGCGCCCGGTGCGTCGAACCCGGCGGTGAAGGCGAGCACCGGCTCGGCGTTCAGCCGCGCCATCATCGCCAGCACCGCGGCGCTGTCGGTGCCGCCGGAGAGGAACATGCCGTACGGCACGTCGCTCCGCTGGTGCAGGTCGACGCTTTCCATCAGGGCGCGATCGAGCCGGGCGAGGGCGGCGGCCTCGGTGATCTCCTCCGGCCCGCCCTCCGGCAGCGACGCCATGCTGCGGCGGTCGAGCACGTGGCCGTCCGCGATCGTCAGGGTCTCGCCCGGCAGCACGCGCTCGATGCCGGGGAAGATCGTCTCCGCGCCGGTGGTGAACTGCAGCTGCAACAGCTCCTCGCGGGCGGACGGGCGCAGCCCGCGCGCCACCAATCCGGTCGCCAGCAGCGCCTGCGGCTCGGAGGCGAAGGCGATCCCGCCGGGCACCTGCGCGGTGTAGAGCGGCTTGATGCCGAACGGGTCGCGGCTCAGGGTGATCTTGCGGGCGGCACGCTCGTGGATCGCGATCGCGTACATGCCGCGCAGGTGGCGGCCATATTCGGCGCCGTCGCGCAGCCAGAGATGCAGCGGCGGCTCGCAATCGCTGTTGGTGGCGAATTGCGTGGCCGGCAGGCCGCTGCGGAGCTCGCGGTAATTGTACACCTCGCCATTGGCGATCAGTGCCGCGGCGCCGGCGAACAGCGGCTGGTCGCCGCCGGCGAGATCGATGATGGCGAGCCGTGTCTGCACCAGGGCGATGCGCCCCACCGCGGCGTGGCCGGTGCCGTCCGGCCCGCGATGGGCGAGCGCGCGGGTGAGGACGGAGAGCGTCGCCGGATCCGGGGCGGGGCGGAGGGCGCCAGCGCCAGCCCGGCAATGCCGCACATCAGGCGCCTCCCACATCGTGCAGGAACGCCTGCCAACGCGCGATGACGGGCGCTTCGGCGAATTCCGCCGTGTAGCGGGCGCGGCCGGCTTCGGCGAGGCGGGCGCCGAACGCGCGGTCCTGCAGCACGCGGGAGATGGCGGCGGCGAGGGCGTCGGCGTCCTCCGGTGGGACCAGGAGCCCGTCCTGCTCCGGTGTGATCAGCTCCCGCGGACCGTGGGCGGCGGCGGCGACGACCGGGCGCGAGGCCGACCAGGCCTCGATCACCACATTCCCGAGAGGTTCGACCCGGGAGGGGCAAACCAGCAGGTCGGCCCAGGCGAGCAGCGCGCCGGTATCGTCCCGCCAGCCGGGGAATGGACGCGATCGGCAACGCTCTCGCGGCGCGCGAGCGCTTCGAGGGCGCCGCGCTCCGGCCCATCGCCGGCGATCACCGCCTGCACGCCGGGAAGACGCGGGAGCGCGCGGATCAGCACGTCGAAGGCCTTGTTGCGATGCAGCCGGCCGAGCGAAAGGAGGCGCGGGCCGGGCCCGACCTCGACGGTCGCCGGCGCCGCGCCGACCAGGTTCGGGGCGAAATTCGGCAGATAATGGGTCCGGCTTTCGGCGATGCCCTGCTGGCGCATCCAGGCGACCAGGCCGCGCGTGTTGCCGATCAGATGCTGGCAGGAACGATAGTGACGGAGGTCGTAATAGCCGCCGAGCCGGCCGGCCAGCACCCAGCCACCGACGGGTGCGAAGCGGGCGGCGCGGTTCATCCAGGCGACCGCGACCGTGGGGGCGAAGCGGCGCAACGTGCGCCGAAGGCGCGGCCCGGTCGCGAAGTCGAGCGCCCCGCCGAAGCCGAGCTCGACCGGAGGAAGCTCGCCGGCCGCGAGGCGCGCCGCGCGGCCGGCATCACGGCGGATCACCGGCAGCACGGTCTCGCCCGCGCGTGCCAGGGCAATGCACAGGCGCTCGAAGAACAACTCGGCGCCACCGGCCGTCGCGCCCGCCATGATCTGCGCCACTCTCACGCCATCTCCGCGACGCGGATGCGGTCGAGGAGTGCGGTCGCCGCGGCAAAGCCGGACTTCGACGCTGAGTGCGGCGATCGGCGCGTCCGCTTCGGGGCCGCCGGCCCCCGCCACGGCGGCACGCGGGCTCAGCGGGCCGAAATCCCGCGCGCCGGTCTGGCCGAAGAGGGCGAGGGTCGGCGCGCCGGTGGAAGCGGCCAGGTGGGTGAGGCCGGAATCGTTGCCGATGAACAGGCCGCAGCGGGCGATGCAGGCCGCGGCCTCGGGCAGGGAAACCCGACCGGTGAGGTCGATCGCATCGGGGAGCGCCGCCAGCACAGGAGCGGCGCGCGCCCGTTCGGCCGCCCCCGGACCGGCGAAAACGGCGGCGCGAGCGCCGGGAAGCGGGCCGGCGGCCAGGGCCCCGCAGAGGGCGGCGAAACGGTCCGCCGGCCACATCTTGTAGTCCGAGTTCGCGGTGGGACCGAGCCCGATCACCGGCGGCCCGGGCGGCAGCAGCGTCGCTGCGCGCGCATGGTCCTCCGGTGCCATCCAGGCGACCGGAAGCAGCGCGCGCTGCACGCCGAGCACGCCGGCGAGATGGCGAAGGATATGGCAGCCGGGCCGCCGGCCGCCGCGCAGGACGGCCCGGCGCCGCGCCGGGATCATGAAGGTGAGCGCGGAGCCGCGCAGGTCGATCGCCAGGTCCCAGAGGTGCCCGACGGTGCGCGCCCACAGCCCGAGCCAGTGCAGGTCGTAGCGCCGCTTGACGATGATGATCGTCGCCTCCCGCCGCGGCATGCGCGCGAACACGCCCTCCGCCACCGCGCCGCAGGCGACGGTGAACCGCGCCTCGGGGTAGGCCTGCAGCAGGTGGTCGAGCAGCCCGGTCGAAAACACGGCATCGCCGATCCGCGTCGAGGTGATGAACAGGATCCGCATGGGCGCGCCCCTGTAGCAGCCTTTCGCGGTTCGCGGCGAGAGCGGGGGAAGTCTTGCCCGGATGGGCGGCGGTTCCCACATTTTCCGCATGACCCCACTTGCGCATCTGCCCGACCGGGCCGTCATCGAGGTGGCCGGCGAGGACCGGGTCGCGTTCCTCCAGGGGCTGGTGTCGAACGATGTCGCCGCCGCCGCGCCGGGCCGCGCGGTCTGGGCGGCGCTCCTGACGCCGCAGGGGAAGTGGCTGGCCGAGTTCTTCATCCTCGCGGACGGCGACCGCCTGCTGCTCGACTGCGAGCGCGGCCAACTCGGGATGCTGGTGCAGCGGCTGACGCGGTTCCGGCTGCGCTCGAAAGTCGCGATCGCGCCGGTGCCGCTTGACGTTCATGCGGCCTGGGGCGGGATGCCCGACCCGGCCGGCGCGATCGCCGCGCCCGATCCGCGGCTCCCGGAGGCCGGTTGGCGGGTGCTGTCGGTCGGGAAGCTGCCGGCGACCGCGGACGCGGCGGCGTGGGATCGGCACCGCCTCGCGCTCGGGCTGCCGGACGGCTCGCGCGATCTCGAGGCGGAGAAGACGGTGCTGCTGGAGGCGGGGTTCGACGAGCTCGGTGGCGTTTCCTGGTCGAAGGGCTGCTACATGGGCCAGGAGCTCACCGCGCGGACGAAATATCGCGGCCTGGTCAAGCGCCGCCTGGTGCCCGTCGCGGTCGAGGGAGTGCTGCCGCCGCCCGGCACGCCGGTGCTGCGGGACGGGGTCGAGGTCGGCACGATGCGGTCGGGGCGGGACGGGTTGGGCCTCGCGGTCCTGCGTCTCGGCGCGCTTGAGGGGGTTCTGGCATGCGGTGCTGCAACCCTGCGGCCGCGGATCCCGCGCTGGATGCGGCTGCCCGAGCCCGCCTAGCGGTGCTGCCATGGAGGTTGCCCCATCCGGCGCTCCGGCATGAGAGCTGCGTGCATGCCAGCCACACCCTCGCAGCCCAGCCCGGGAGGGACAACCTCCATAGCAGGTCGACAGTCCACGACCCGAATCGCTCGGACTGTGATCAGTGCGATTCGGGTCTCTGTATCGTTGGCCTGCCGACTCACGCCCTCACTGATTCCAGTCAGGGCGATCGGAGGCTGGAGCCGCTTCCGATCGAAGTGGATCGGAATACGGCTCCAGCCTGTCTTTCTGGCGAGCAACTTGTATCCGATCAGGTGATTCCACCTGATTCGGATGTTGCTCGAGCGTCGGCCGATTCGAAAGGTCGGAGCTCTTGGACGCCGTGCTAGCGAAGCTGCGGGTTGTCGAAGATCGGGCTGCGCAGGCGATGCAGCGCCGCCTGCAGGGAAGCGGCCAGGTCGCGCTTCTCCGCCTCCCCGAGCGCGGCGGCGACCTGCTCGTGCACGCCGTGCCCGGCGAGCCAGAGACGCGGCACGCCGCCCTGACGCTCCTCGAGCACCGCGTTCAGCCATGCCGTCGGCAGCAGAAGCTCCTCCCGCCTGCCGCGCGGGTCGGTGCGGATGATCCGCAGCCCGGCCTCGGAGAGCAGCAGCACTTCCGAGGCGCGCACGCTGCGCGCGTTGTAGCGGAGCAGGGCGATCGCCAGCAGGATTTCGGCGCCGGAGAATCCCGCCACCGGCCAGGCGCCGAGCAGCCAGAACGCCGTCGCCGTCGCGGAAGAGAAGCTGCACAGGGCCGTGATCAGGATGATGAGGCCGCGCCGCGAGAGGCTGCGATGCGGAACGATCACCGCCTCGAAGGTCACGGCTTGCGTCGCCTCCGTCATGCCGCAAAGCTAGCGTGATGCCGCACGCGCGCAAGCCGCAGCAACCGACGCCGAAGCCGCCCCGGCGGATGCCGGCGAAGGATGTCACGCCCTTCATGCAGGCGCTGCAGGCGGCCAATCCCGACGCCAGGAGCGAACTCGATTTCGCCGATCCGTTCACGCTGCTGGTCGCGGTGGTGCTGTCGGCGCAAACGACCGATGCCGGCGTCAACCGCGCGACGCCCGCTTTGTTCGCCGCCGCACCCGATCCCGCTTCGATGGTGCGGCTCGGCGCGGAGGGCGTGGGACAATACATCCGCACGCTGGGACTGTGGCAGGGGAAGGCGCGCAACGTGGTCGAGCTCTCGCGCCTGCTGCTCGAGCGCCATGGCGGTGCCGTGCCGGCGGATCGCGAGGCGCTGGAGGCGCTGCCCGGCGTCGGGCGCAAGACGGCGAACGTCGTGCTGAACGTGGCGTTCGGCCAGCCGACCTTGGCGGTGGACACGCATGTGTTCCGCGTCGGCAACCGCACCGGGCTGGCGCCCGGCGACACGCCGCGCGAGGTCGAGGACGCGCTGATCCGCCGGGTGCCGAAGCAATTCCTGGTCGGCGCGCATCACTGGCTGATCCTGCACGGGCGCTATGTCTGCAAGGCGCGGGTGCCGGAATGCTGGCGCTGTGTGGTGGCGCACTGGTGCGTCTATCGGCCGAAAACGCCGGCGCCGATCGCGAAGCCGCCGATCAGGCGCGTGCCGCGCCGCCGCTTCGCCGAGCGGCTGACCGGCAGGAACGGCAGCGTCGCCGGCAGCTCGCGCAAGCGCGCGAGGAGCCCGCGCCCGACCACCTCCGGCGCGTGATCGCGCATGATATCGCGTGCGGCGGCCGCGCCGAGCCGCGCGCCGAGCGCCGGATCGTCGCGCACCGCCCGCATGTGCTGCGCGGCCTGCACGATGTCGGGCTCCGCCCATTCCTGATCCTGCCAGCCCGGATAGTCGCCCTTCCGCAGCGGCACGAGGCGATAGTCGACCAGCAGCGAATTGCCGGAATCCATGAAGTCCATGTTGCCGGAATAGGCGGTCGCGATCACCGGCTTGCCGAGCGACATCGCCTCTGCCGGCCCGCGCCCGAACCCTTCCGCGCGATGCAGCGACAGGTAGCAGTCGCAGAGCTGCACCAGCGCCGCGTGCTCCGGGCCGGAATATTCGCGGTCCTGCAGCACGATGCGCGGGTCGCCCGCGGTGAGCGCGGTGAGCTCCTCGAACGCCGCCGGCTTGTCGGCGGCCCCCAGCGTCTTGATCACCAGGCCGACGCCGTCATCGGCAGGCGCGAACGCCTCCCGGAACGCGGCGATCGCGGCATGCGGGTTCTTGCGCGCGATGTAGGAGCGCAGATCGAAGCCGAAGAAGAACAGGAATTTTTCGGCCGGCAGCCCGAAATCGGCGCGCGTCATCCCGGGCACGATCTCCGGGCGCGGCACCGCGAGCGGCAGCAGGAACACGGGCTTGCGTGGCGACGGCACGGATCGCGTCGATAGGCGAAGCGCGTCGAGGCCCAGATCTCGTCGTAGAAGGCGAAGGAATTGTGCCATTGCGGCGGGAAGGCGCGCGAGCTCCCACGCCCAGTAGCCGATCGTGTAGGCGCCCTCCTGTCCGGCGCGGCGCAGGAAGATGTGATCGCCCGGCGCGCTGTCGGCATTGTGGTGCACGATGTTGACCGGCCAGCGCGCATGGCCCGACACCGGCTCGCCAGCAAGGTCGGCGAACCCGCTGCCCCGGCGGTCGAGCAGCGTGACCGGCACGCCCGCTGCCGCCAGCGCGGCGGCGGTCAGCCGCGCATCCTCGCCGCGCCCGGACGCCTCGCGCGTGAGCCCCGTCACCAGCACGCTCTCGGCCGGCGGTTTCGGCCGCGCGATGGCGGCGGCGCGCGGACGGATACGGTCGACCCAATAGCCGAAATCCCAGCGATCCTTGCGCGCGTTGTCGAGCATGTCGACGAGCGCGCGCTTCCCTGCCGCCGTCGCCGGCATTGATCATCGCGCGCAGATGCGGCAGCGAGCGTCCAGATGATCGAGTGCAAGCGCCGGAAGGACGGCACCTCCGCATCGGGCTGGTCGCCGAGGAAGCGCGAACAGCTCGTCGGATACCGCCGCGAGCGGCAGGCGCAGCTCGCGCATGCCGTAGCCGATCGCCCAGGCGATCAGCCGGATCTGCCCGTCCAGCGTCGCGAGATTGCAGAGCTCGCGCACGTCGCTGCGCAGCGACCACAGCGCGTGCAGCAGATTGGTGATCGGCGGCCCGTGATCGGCGAAGTCCGGCGCGCGGCGGCGGCACCAGGCGAGCGGCGTCGCGACGAAGCCGTCCGGCCAGTCGAACCCGACCCTCGGCCACGGTGAGCGCCCACAGGATCATCGCCGCGCGGGATCGCGAGGTCGCGGGAAACTCCTTGATCGCGTGCGGGAACTCGCCCGCGTAGCTCGCGGCGAGCATGTGCATGAGGCGCGTCGCCGGCGCCCCGCCGTCCTCCTCCGCCACCGTCACCTGGTCGAGAAACGGCGCCACGGTAGGCGCGAGCAGCGACAGGTCGACCACGCCCTCCTTCAGCCCGAAGGTGAGGCTCCAGGCGATGTAGGCGTTGAGCTCCGCCTCGCTCCGCATCGTGAAATGCTGCTGCAGATCGGGCCGGTCCTCCCAGAGCAGCGCCAGATGCCGCGGGAATCGGCACGCCCGCATCGGCGATCGTCGGGCCTGAGCCGCACCGGCTCCGCGAGCCATGCATCGATCTCGTCGCGCGGCCCGTCGTAGCGCTCGCGATCCTGCGGCGGCCAGGGCGGATCACCGCGTCGCTCCCGATGCGGTCTCGGCCGGACCGAGGATCGAGGCGGCGGCGACGATCGACGCGGCGTCGACATTCTCGGTGCGCACGCCGTCTTCCACGAACCAGTGCGAGCAGGCCGTCGCGGCCCTCCGCGGTCTCGATGTCGAAGCGCCGCTGCAGATCGCGCCGCCGATGCCAGATCTCGTGCATCACCCGGGTGATGCCGGGCGGCCCGCGCGAGGCGAGGGTCGGCTCGAGTCCGTCGAAGATCTCGCCGTTCCCGGCGAACGGATCGGCAATCGCCGCCTGATGCCGGCGATACGACCAGCGCATCATCGGATGGATCGCGCGCCCGCCGCGGAATTTGCCGTAGGCGTACGGGACGCCGCGGAACTCGTCCCAGCCATTCTCCGCGAGCAGGTCGAGATAATGCTCGAACAGCGGCCGCAGCTCGCCGATCTGCTCCGGCGTGAAGCGCGTCTGGTGCTTCGAGAACACGCTGCGGTCGGCCGGCGACGACGCCGGAGAAATGCACGAAGCGAAGCGGCCGTGCCGTCGACCAGGATGTCGGTGCCGACGCGCCGGACCCGGCGATGCGCCAGGTTCCAGTAGGCAAGATTGTAGCCCGGATGATGCAGGATATGCGTGCGCGCGACGAAGCCCGGGCGCGAGATCGACCCAGCGCTGGTCGGTGAAGCGGTTGCCCTCGATGTCCACCACCGCATCGCGCCGGCAGCGCTCGTGCCACCAGCGGATGAAATCCTGCGCCGCCTGCACCGGCGCGGCGGCCATGAAGCCGCAGATTGTAGACGCCGGATTTCATGATCGTGAGATCGTCCGGCTGCGCGCCGTCCTGCAGCGGCGCGGTGATGTGCGGCGTCAGCACGATGCTCGCACCATCGGCGAGCGCGCGCTCGACATGCGCGAGCCGGTTGGTCACCAGGATGTCGGGATCGAGATAGACGACGTCGCAGCCGGGATGGCGCTCGAAGAGGAATCGGAAGCAGGCCGGCTTGATGGCGGTCGCGAACTCCATCACGTCGTACCAGAACGCCATCTGCTCGAATTCGGCGAATGCCGAGCTCGCGCGCCGGGAATGAGCTCGCGCGAGCAGGTCGAGCCTGCGGATCGACGCCGGGCTCGTCGCACAGCACGACGTAGCGCGGGCTCGACGGGTGATGGCGCAGCAGCGAGCCCATCAGGGTCGCGCGCATAGGCGAGGTAGTTGTTGGCGACGATCGTGAAGAAGACGAGTCCGCCGCGCCATCGCCGCGCGCTCAGCCCGGCGCGAGCGGAGGAAGCCGACCAGCCGCTCCGCCTCGTCCACGATCGGGTCGGCGATCGCCGCGCGCGCGTCGGCGCCGTCGCGCAGGATGGCGTCGAGCGCCGCGGGGTCGGCGAGCAGGCGGCGCGTTTCCGCCGCGATCGGCGCCGAGCGTCGGCGACCAGCCGCTCCGCCAGCGCCTCCTTGAACGCGCCGAACCCCTTGCCGCCATGCTCGCGCAGCACGCCGGCGGGATCGGTGTCGGCGAGTGCCGGCGTAGATGCCGACCAGGTTGCGCGCCTCCGGCCGGTTCGCGAGCCCGGCGGGATTCTCGGGCAGCGGCTCGGGATCGGTCTTGGCGCGGCGGATCTTGAGCGCGATCGCGTCGGCGTCGTCGGTGAGGTCGATGCGGCTCTGCGCCGAGGCATCGGATTTCGACATCTTCTTCGTGCCGTCGCGCAGGCTCATCACGCGCGCCGCCGGGCCGAGGATCAGCGGCTCGATCGTCGGGAAGAAATCGACGCCGAAATCGTGGTTGAATTTCTGCGCGATGTCGTTGGCGAGCTCGAGATGCTGGCGCTGGTCGTCGCCGACCGGCACGCGCGTCGCGTGATAGGCGAGGATGTCGGCCGCCATCAGCACCGGATAGGTGTAGAGCCCGGCCGAGACGTTCTCGCGGTCCTTGCCGGCCTTGTCCTTGAACTGCGTCATGCGGTTGAGCCAGCCCATCCGCGCCACGCACATGAAGATCCAGGTGAGCCGCGCATGGGCGTGCACCGTGCGATTGCGCGAAGACGATGTGGTTCTTCGGGTCGAGCCCGCAGGCGAGCAGCGCGGCGACCAGCTCGCGCGTCTGCGCGGCGAGCGTCTTCGGGTCGTGCGGCTGGGTGATCGCGTGCAGGTCGACCGCGCACCAGATGCACTCGTGGTCCTGCTGCAGCGCGACCCAGTTGCGGATCGCGCCGAGATAATTGCCGAGATGGGGCACGCCGGTCGGCTGGATGCCGGAGAAGATTCGCTGCATGACCCGAGGCTTTTCCGGGCCCGGCCGGCCAGGGGTCAACCCTTGGCCAGCGCCTTGCGCGCGCCGGCGCAGCAGCGGTGCCGGCGAATTCACGCAGGTCGAAGGCGCCGATGAGCTGGCCGGCGGCGAAATAGGCGGCCATCGCCGATCGCGACCAGCAGGGCGAGGCCGATCCAGCGCAGCGGGAACGGGCGGTCGAGCGCCGGCCAGACCGTCCGCTCGGCGACCCAGAGCGCCGACCGCCATCACCGCCGAGGCGACCAGCATGCGCGGCACCCGGGCGCGGAGCTGGGCGTCGAGGCCGGAGCTGGCCGCGCCGCGCGAGCACGACGCCGAGCAGCGCCATGTTGACGATGGCCGCGATGCTGGTGGCGAGCGCCGGGCCGACATGCTTGAGCGGCACCATCAGCGCCAGGTTGAGGGCGAAGTTCAGCACCAGCGCGACGATGCCGATCTTCACCGGCATCGCGGTGTCGCCGCGGGCGAAGAAGCCCGGGCGCCAGCACCTTCACCAGCACGAAGGCGGGCAGGCCGAGCGCGAAGGCGGCGAGCGACTGGGCCGAGAGCCGGGCGCTTTCGAGCGTCGAAATGGCCGCGCACGAACAGCACCGTCATGATCGGCACCGCCGCCGACGGCGAGGCCGACCGCGGCCGGCAGGGTGAGGAACAGCGCGTATTCGAGCGCCCGGTTCATCGTCGCCGTCGGCGGCTCGCGCCTCGCCGGAGCGCACCTGGCGCGAGAGCAGCGGCAGCATGCGCGGTGCCGACCGCGGTGCCGATCGTCGCCAGCGGCAGTTGCTGCACCTGGTTCGCGTAGTAGAGCAGCGACGACGCTGCCCGGCGGCAGCAGGGTCGAGATGATGACGTCCACCATCTGGTTGAGCTGCGTCACCCCGGCGCCGAACAGGCCGGGCGCCATGCGCCGCATCAGCATCCGCATCTCGGGCGTCAGGCGCGGGATCAGGATGCGCACGCCCATCCCCGCCCGCCGCACCGCCCAGAGCAGCATGGCGAGCATCACCACGCCGGCGACGCTGATGCCCCAGGCGAAGGCATGCGCCGGGCGTCGGCGACATACGGCGTCAGCCACAGCATGAAGGCGATCGAGATCACGTTGTAGACGAGCGGCGCGGCGGCCGCGGCGGCGTAGCGGTCGAGCCCGTTCAGCACGCCGGAGAGCAGCGCGGTGAGGCAGATCAGCAGCAGATAGGGGAAGGTGATCCGCGTCAGCGTGATGGCGAGCGCGAGCTTCGGCGGGTCGTCGGAGAAGCCCGGCGCCAGCACCACCATGAGCTGCGGCATGAAGATCTCGCCCGAGCACGGTCAGCACGAGCAGCCAGAAGGCGAGCAGCGCTGAACGCCTGCTCGGCGAAGCGCTTGCGCCTCCGCCGGGCCCTCCGCCGCCAGCATGCCGGAGAAGGCGGGCACGAAGGCGGCGTTGAACGCGCCCTCGCCGAACAGCCGGCGGAACAGGTTCGGCAGCTTCTGCGCGACGAAGAAGGCGTCCGCGATCGCGCTGGTGCCGAGGAAGGCGGCGAACAGCATGTCGCGGGCGAAGCCCAGCACGCGGCTCGCCAGCGTCCAGCCGCCGACCGTCAGGATCCCCCGGAGCATGGGTGCTGCCTACTCGTCCCGCCGCGGCCGGGCAAGCAGCGCCGCCATCGCCTCGTCGAGCGTCGCGCGCGCCGGTGACGAGCTCGGCGACGGCGCGGCAGATCGGCAGGTCGACGCCCGGCGGCGCGCGCGACCAGGGCGGGGGCGGTGGCGACGCCTTCGGTCACGGCATTGCGCGCCGCGCGAGGATGTCGGCGAGCGCGCTCGCCCGCGGCCGAGCGCGAGGCCGAGCGAGAAATTGCGGCTCGCCCGGCCCGGTGCAGGTCAGCACGAGGTCGCCGAGCCCGGAGAGCCCGGCGACCGTCTCCGCCCTGCCGCCGAGCGCGGCGGCGAGGCGGCCGAGCTCGGCGATGCCGCGCGTGATCAGCGCCGCGCGCGCGTTCTCGCCGAGCCCGGCGCCGATCACCGCGCCGGCGGCGATCGCGATCACGTTCTTGGCCGCGCCGCCGAGCTGCGCGCCGACCGGATCGTCATTGCCGTAGAGGCGGAAGGCGGGCGTGCCGAGCAGGCCGGCGAGGCGTTCCCGCAGCGCCGCGATCGCCGGCGGCGATGCACCGCGGCGGCCGGCAGGCCGGCGGCGACCTCGCGCGGCGAAATTGGGGCCGGTCAGCAGCGCGGCCGGACAGCCGGGATGCAGCTCGGCCGCCATCTCGAGCGGCAGGCGCAGCGTGCCCGCCTCGACCCCCTTGGCCGCCACCACGCAGGGGCGCCGCCGGGCGCATCGCGCGCGAGCACGCCGCGCATGTGCTGCATCGGCACCGCCAGCAGGATCGCGTCGTCGCCGTGCGTCGGCAGCGTCGCCGGTGGGCGTGCACCGCGCTCGGGCAGGACCGACGCCCGGGCAGGTGCGGGCTCTCGCGTCGCGCGGCGAGCGGCGCCGGGATCGCGCGCCCAGAGCGTCACGCGCGTTGCCGGCGCGCGCCGCCTGCACGGCGAGCGCGGTGCCCCAGGCGCCGGCGCCGACGATCGCGATCCGCCCCAATCCCTATTCATCGGCGAGGCGGAGCACCGCCGTCCCGGCGCCCGCCTCGCCGGTCCCGAGCCGGCTCGAGCAGCTGCTCGAGGATCGGCGGCGCCTCGGCCTCGAAGCCGGTACGGCGGATTGACCACCAGCAGGCCGCACCCGTTGAGCCGCGCCGGGTCGGTGGGCTCGCGCAGCCAGAGCTCGGCGGCCACCACGTCGCGGATGGCCGCTCGTCGCGGATCGCCGCGTGGAAGGCGCGCACCGGCGCGCGGTGCTTGATCGGGTACCAGGCCGCGAACACCCCGCCCGCGAACCGCCCGAGCCCGCTCCGCAGCCCGGCCGCCACGCGGGCGAACTCGTCCGGCGCCTCGTAGGGCGGGTCGATCAGCACCAGGCCGCGCCGCTCGGCCGGCGGCAGCAGGGCGCCGAGCGCCTCCCAGGCGCTGCGCCGATGCACCTGCACCTGCGGATCGCGCGCGAACAGATGGCGCAGCGAGAGATTGTCGGCGGCGTGCAGCTCGCACAGCACCAGCCGGTCCGCCTGGCCGCAGCAGCGCCCGCGCGATCGCCGGCGAGCCCGGATAGAGGCCGAGGCGGCGCACGATGTCGAGATAATCGGCGAGCGCGTCGGGCGTGTCCTCGAGCAGGCGGGCGATGCCGCCGCGCCACTCGCCGGTGCGCTCCGCCGCGGCGCTCGCGAGGTCGTAGCGGCCGAGCCCGGCATGGGTGTCGAGCACCATGAACGTGCGCCGGCTTGCGCGCCATCGCCCGCAGCAGCCAGACCAGCAGCGCGTGCTTCATGCAGTCGGCGAAATTGCCGGCGTGAAAGGCGTGGCGGTAGTTCATGCCGGCGGCGAGCTCGTAGAGCGGCCAGCGCGGGCGTGGCGCGACATCGAATCCGTCGCGCGCAGCCCGGCGCGCAGCCGCTCGATCCCGGCCCAGGCGACCATCACCGCATTGTCGGTGCAGAGCCGGGGCGGCGGCGCCACCAGCGGCCACGCCCGCCCGTCTCGGCGACCGCTTCGAGCGCCGCCCGCACCGCTCCGGTTCGCCGCCACGCCGCCGGCGACCACCAGCAGCCGCGCCGCCGGCATCATCGCGAGCGCATGCGCGGCGCGGTCGGCCAGCACGTCGGCGACGGCGGCCTGGAACCCCGCCGCGATGTCCGCCGCGTCGCGGCGCGGCAGCGGTCCGGGCGGATACCGCGCGACCAGCTGCGCCACCGCCGTCTTCAGGCCGGAGAAGCTGAACTCGCAGCCCGTCGCGGCCGAGCATCGGCCGGGGCAGGGCATGGCGGGCGGGATCGCCCTCTGCGGCCAGGCGCTCGAGGGCCGGACCGCCCGGCCAGGAAAGGCCAAGCAACTTCCCCACCTTGTCGAACGCCTCGCCCACCGCGTCGTCGATCGTCGCTCCCAGCAGCCGGTATCGCCCGAGCCCCTCCACCGCGACGCACTGGCAGTGGCCGCCCGACACCAGCAGCAGCAGATAGGGAAACCCGAGCTCGGTTGTAAGTCGAGATGGTGCGATGTGCGGCAGGCGCGCGGTCAGGGCATGCGCTTCCAGGTGATTGACGGCGATGAAGGGCAGCCGGTGCGCGAGCGCGATGCCCTTGCCGAAGCCGGCGCCGACGATCAGGCCGCCGATCAGCCCGGGCCCGGTGGTCGCCGCCACCGCCGCGAGCGCCGTCGAAGCCGAGCCCGGCCTCCCGCATCACCCGCCCGGCCAGGCCGGGCAGATGGGCGAGATGCGCGCGGGCGGCGACCTCCGGCACCACCCCGCCGAAGGGCGCGTGCTCCGCGAGCTGGCTCAGCACCGCCTCGGCCAGCACCGCGCCCGTCGGCGTCCAGCACCGCGACCGCGGTCTCGTCGCAGCTCGTCTCGATTCCGAGCACCGGCCCAGGCACCGGCCCAGGCACCCGGCTCGGACGCCGCTTCCGCCATCCGCTCCCCTTCCCTCCGCCCCGCCCATCTCATAGGACAGGGCATGTCCGGCGCCCACAAGCTCGCACAGGCCGCCAGCAGCGTCCGCCCGCACCGGCGCGCCGCTGCCGCTCCGCGTCGGCACCCGCGCCTCGCCGCTCGCCCTGGTGCAGACGCGCGCCTTCCTCGAGCGGCATCCGCACCTTCTGTCCCGTGCTCGCCGGCATGGAGGTGTTCGAGGAGCACGCGATCCGCACCACCGGCGACGCGGTGCAGGACCGCCGCCTCGCCGAGATCGGCGGCAAGGGCCTGTTCGCCAAGGAGATCCACGAGGCGCTGCGCGAGTTCCGGATCGATTTCGCCGTGCACAGCCTGAAGGACCTGGAGACCGAGCTGCCGCCCGGCATCGTGCTCGCCTGCACCATGCGGCGCGAGGATGCGCGCGACGCGCTGATCCTCGGCCCGGCCTGCCGTGCGCCGGCGCCGGGCGATCCCTACGCGGCGCTGCCGCAGGGCGCGCTGGTCGGCACCGCCTCGGTCCGGCGGCAGGCGCAGCTGCTGCACGCGCGGCCGGATCTGCGCGTCGCCACCATCCGTGGCAACGTGCAGACGCGGCTCGACAAGGTCCGCCGCGGCACCTGCGACGCGAGCCTGCTGGCGCTCGCCGGCTTGCGCCGGCTCGGCATCGAGGGCGAGGCCGGCGTGGTGCTCGACCCCGAGGTGATGGTCCCCGCCGCCGGGCAGGGGATCATCGGCGTCACCGTCCGCGCCGACGACACCGAGCTCCGCGAGCTGCTCGCCGCCATCGAGGACCCCGACGCGCGCGCCGTTTCCCTTGCGGAGCGGGCGATGCTGGCCGAGCTCGACGGCTCCTGCCGCACGCCGATCGGCGGCCATGCCCGCATCCTCCCGGACGGGTTGCTCGCGCTCACCGGCCTGGTCGCGCGCGCCGACGGCTCGTTCCTGCTGAAGCGCCGCGTCGAGGGCGCGGCCGCGGATGCGACCGCTCTCGGTGCGGCGCTCGGGCGTGAATTGCGCGCCGCCAGCCCGGCCGATATTTTCCTGTAGGTTCCGGCAACCTGCTGTTCCATTGACCGAATGACAATCCACTTTTTGCGCGGCAGGGCGATGCTCGCCGCGCGAGGGACAGATGCCCGACGACTACAGCAAGACGACGCGGGGGATTCGCGTCACCGTCCGCTCCTTCTTCCTCGAGGATCAGTCGCATCCGGACGAGAACCAGTTCGTCTGGGCCTATCGCGTGAAGATCGAGAATCACGGCGGCGACACCGTGCAGCTGCTGCGCCGCACCTGGCACATCACCGACGCCGCCGGGCGGACGCGCTACGTGCATGGCGACGGCGTGGTCGGCGAGCAGCCGGTGCTCGCGCCCGGCAACAGCTTCGAATACACGTCGGGCACGCCGCTCGACACCCCGAGCGGCATCATGCAGGGCGCCTACCACATGGTTGTGCCGACCAGCGGCGAGGCGTTCGACGTCTCCATTCCCGCCTTCAGCCTCGACAGCCCGCACCAGGGCGGGCGCGTCCACTGACGCCACCCGGATCGGCAGCATGAGCGAACCGTCCGCGCGTCCTTCCCGCGAGGAAGCCGAAGCCGCCATCCGCACGCTGCTGCGCTGGGCCGGCGACGATCCCGACCGCGAAGGCCTGCGCGACACCCCCGCCCGCGTCGCCCGCGCCTACGAGGAATTCTTCGCCGGCTACGCCATCGACCCCGTCTCGCTGCTCGAACGCACCTTCGCGGAAGTGGAGGGCTACGACGAGATCGTGCTGCTGCGCGACATCCGGTTCGAAAGCCATTGCGAGCATCACATCGCGCCGATCATCGGCCGCGCCCACGTCGCCTACCTGCCCGCCCGCCGCGTGGTCGGCATCTCCAAGCTCGCCCGCCTGGTCGACGCCTATGCCAGGCGCCTGCAGATCCAGGAGAAGATGACGGCGCAGATCGCCAACACGATCGACCAGGTGCTCCACCCCCGCGGCACCGCCGTCATCATCGAAGCCAGCCACCAATGCATGACCACCCGCGGCGTCCACAAGCCCGGCACCATGCTGGTCACCAGCCGCATGCTCGGCGCCTTCCGCGACCAACCCGACACCCGCCGCGAACTCCTGTCCCTGCTGGGGCGGCCGCGGGAGGAGTGAGGCGAAGGAAAGCAGAAGGCCAGGGGGCTCTGCCCCCTGGACCCCGCTAAAGGCAGAGCCTTTGGAATCCTTGACTGGTTTGTTGAAGAGGGTGGGCCGACGAGGTGGTTGATAGGTCACCGCTTGGCCCACCCTCTTCAACAAACCCGCCGGGGTTCTAAGGGCTCCGCCCTTAGCGGGGTCCAGGGGCAGAGCCCCTGGCCTCTCTTCCCTTCGCCTCACTCCTCCCGTGGCGGCTCCGCGATGAGGCGGGCGCCGCGTTTGTACGTGGCCCATTCCCACATCCAGGAGACGAAGACGGCGAGGCGGTTGTGGAAGCCGATCAGGAAGAAGATGTGGGCGATGCCCCAGACCAGCCAGCCGATGAAGCCGGTCAGGCGCAGCCAGCCGAAATCGACCACCGCGGCGGAGCGGCCGATGATGGCGAGGGCGCCGGGGTTCTTGTAGGCGAAGGGGCCTGGGTGTGGCCGGGCCTTGACCCTGGCCGCGATGACGCGGGCGAGATAGGCGGCTTCCTGCTTGGCGACGGGTGCGACCTGGGGGAGGGGGTTGCCGTCCGCATCCTTGGCGGCGGCAAGGTCGCCGATCACATAGATGTCGGGGTGGCCGGGGACGGAGAGGTCGGCCTGGACCGGCACAGTTCCGTGCTTCGTCGGTTCGACGCCGAGCCAGGTTCCTGGCCGCGTGCCGCGCACGCCGGCGCACCAGATCACCAGGCCGGCGGGAATATGTCCGGCGTGGGTGGAGACACCTTCATCATCGATCCCCTCGATCATCGTGTTGAGCCGGACATCGACGTGCAGGCGGCGGCAGCGCGCGCAACGCGTAGTCGGACAGGCTCGGATGGAAGCCGTTGAGCAGCCGCGGTCCGGCTTCGACCAGGATGACGCGGGTGCGGGCCGGGTCGATGTGGCGGAAGTCGCGCCGGAGTGCGAAGCGGGCGAGTTCCGAGATGGAGCCGGCGAGCTCGACGCCGGTTGGTCCGCCGCCGACGAGCACGACGGTGAGCAGGCGCTGCTGCCGCCCGGGGTCGGGCTCGGTCTCGGCGCGCTCGAAGGCGAGCAGCAGGCGCCGGCGAATGTCGGTCGCGTCGGCGAGGGTCTTCAGGCTCGGCGCGTGGGCCGCCCAGTCGGCGTGACCGAAATAATCGTATTCGACGCCGGTCGCGAGAACGAGGATGTCGTAGGCGAGCCCGCCGGCGCGGCGCAGCGTGAGGCGCCGCGTTCCGGGATCGAGCCCGACCGCCTCGTCCAGCATGATGGTGAGATGCTGCGCGCCGCGCAGGATGGCGCGGATCGGTTGCGCGATTTCGGCGGGAGAGAGCGCCGCGGTCGCGACCTGGTAGAGCAGCGGCTGGAACAGATGATGGTTGCGCCGGTCGATCAGGATCACCTCGGCATCGATATGGCGCAGACCCTCGAGCAGCGTGAGTCCGCCGAAGCCGCCGCCCAGGATCACCACTCTCGGTCGCGTCGCCATCGCCATCCTATCGCGTGTAGAGCCAGCGCGCGACCAGCGCCTCGACTTCGGCGGTGAACTGCGCGCGTGGGCCTTCCTCCAGCAGCGTGCCGGTGCGCATGACATAGACGTGGTCGGCGATCCCGAGCGCGCCCTTGATGTTCTGATCGACCAGCAGGATCGCGCGGCCGTTGCGCGCGAGCCCGGCGATCAGCTCGTAGATCTGCGCCGCGACCCGCGGCTCGATGCTCGCGGTCGGCTCGTCGATCAGCAGCACGGACGGCTCGGTGAGCAGCGCGCGGGCGAATTCGAGCTGGCGCTGCTGTCCGCCCGACATGGTGCCGGCGACCTGGCGGCGGCGCTCCTTGAGGATCGGGAAGCGATCATAGGCGGCGGCGATGCGCGCCGCGGCGAGCGCGCGGTTGCCGCGGAACGGCCAGGTGCCGAGGCGGAGATTCGCCTCCACGGTGAGAAACGGGAAGATGCTCGGCCGCTGCGGCAGGTACGTGATGCCGTGCCGCGCCATGCGATGCGAGGGCACGTCGCGAAGCGACGTCTGACCGCGGAAGATGTCGCCCGCGACCGGCGGCAGGAAGCCGAAGATCACCTTCAGCAGCGTCGACTTGCCGGTGCCGTTCGGCCCGAGCACGCAACGCACCTCGCCGCGCCGGACATCGACCGACATGCCGTTCAGGATGTTGATGCCCTGCACGTAGCCCGCGACCAGGTTGCGCGCGGTGAGTTCCACCGCATCAGACGCCGGCATAGGCACGCAGCACCTCCGGATCGTGGCTCACCTCGTCCACCGTGCCGTCGGCGATCTTCCGGCCGCGTGCCATCACGACCAGCCGGTTCACCAGACGCTGGATCGCCTCGATATCGTGATCGACGATGACGAAGGTGCGGCCATCCGCGTGCAGGGTGCGGATCAGCGTGATGATCTCGTCGCGCAGGAACGGGTTGACGCCGGCGAAGGGCTCATCGAGGAACAGGATCTCGGGGTCGAGCATCAGCGCGCGGCCGAGCTCCAGCAGCTTCTGCTGGCCGCCGGAGAGCTTCTTCGCCTGCAGGCGTTCGAGATGCGCGAGGCCGAGGAAGTCGAGATGCACCCGCGCCTGCCGCGTCGCCTCGGCGCGGTGCGAATGCGGTCGGGCGAGGCCGGGCACCAGCATGTTCTCGAGCACCGTCATCCGGCTGAAAAGCTGGGTGATCTGGAACGTGCGGCCGACGCGCAGCGCGGCGTAGCGGTTGGGCGGGCTGCCGTCGATGCGCGCGCCGTGCACCAGCACCTCGCCGGCGGAAGGTCTCAGATGGCCGGTGAGCATGTTGATCGTGGTCGTCTTGCCCGACCCGTTCGGCCCGATCAGCCCGACCAGCTCGCCGGGCTGCACGGCGAGTGCCAGTTCGTTCACCGCGAGGATGCCGCCGAAGCGGCGGCCGAGCCCGCGCGCCTCGATGATCGTGCGGGATGCGCCGCTCATGCCGTTTCCCGCGCCGGCACCGGCTCCGCCGGCGGACGGCGTACCAGCCGCGCGATGCCGGCGGCCATCAGCCCGATCAGCCCGTTGCGCGCGAACCGCACCACCACCAGCAACACCGCGGCGAACAGCACGAGGCGCCATTCGCCGTACGCCCGCAGCGCCTCGATCAGGAACTCGACCAGGATGGCGCCGATGGTCGCCGCGACGATGCTCTCCGAGCCGCCGATCACCGCCATCGCGACCACGAGGCCCATCTGATCGACCGAGCCGAGATCGGGCGAGATGATGCCGAGATAATGGCCGAAGAACCCGCCGGCGGCGCCGGCGAAGCTGCTCGCGATGGTGAACGCGAGCAGCCGGAACCGCACGACCTTCACGCCGGCCGCCGCGGCGGCGTCCTCGTTGTCGCGGATCGCGCGGAAGAAGAGGCCCCAGCGCGAGCGCACCAGCCAGCCCATCAGCGCGAGCGAGACCGCGAGCATCGCCGCGCCGAGATAGTAGTACGGCACGTCGGAGCGGCCGTGGAACAGCGTCGGGATCTCGAGTCCGCTCGATCCGCCGGTGACTTCCGCCTCCGAGACCAGCACGATCCGCAGCACCTCGGAGAAGGCGACCGTGAACAGCGCGAGATAGGGGCCGCGCATGCGCAGGCAGATATAGCCGATGCCGCAGCCGACCACGGCGCAAGCGATCACGCCGACCACCATGCCGAGCGGGATCGGCACCGCGTAATAGCGCGCGAGCAGGCCCGAGCTGTAGGCGCCGATCGAGACGAACGCCATGTGCCCGAAGGAGAACTGCCCGGCATAGCCGACGAGCAGTGCCCAGCTCGCCGTCACGATCGCGAAGAACAGCGCCGCGATGCCGACGGTCAGCCAGTAGCCGTTGACGAGCAGCGGAAAGACCAGAACGACGAACGCGGCGAGCAGCACCGCGCCGGCCTGCGCGGGACGGCTGCTCATCATTCCATGACCGCATGGGCGCGGCCGAAGAACCCGGTCGGCTTGATCAGCAGGACCACCATCAGCACGAGCAGGCTGAACGCCTGGCCGTAGGTGAGCGCCTTGCTCGGATCCGGGAACAGCGCGATGAACAGGTTCTCGGACAGCCCGATCAGCAGCCCGGCGAGGATCGCGCCGGGAACCGAGCCCATGCCGCCGAGGATCACGATCGCGAAGGCCTGCGTGTCGGGCACCAGCCCCATCGACGGCGACAGCGAGTAGATCGGCCCGACCAGCGCGCCCGCCGCGCCGGCGAGCGCGCCGCCAAGGCCGAACGCGAAGCGGTAGAAGCGCGTCGAATCGATGCCGACGATCGCCGCCGACTCGCTCGACTGGCCAACCGCGTTCAGCGCCTCGCCCCAGGGCGTGCGATAGATGAACCAGACCAGCAGCACGAGCAGCAGGACGCCGATGCCGGCGGCGACGATGCGGTCCCAGCTCATCGCGAAGAAGCCGCCGATGATCAGCGATCCCTCGACGAAGGAGGGCGGCCGCAGCGGATAGGCGCCGAACACTTCGAGGGCGAGGTTGCGCAGCAGGATCGAGATGCCGAAGGTCGCGAGCACGCCGTAGTCACTCTTGCGCTCGGTCTTCGGACTGTAGAGCGGCGTCAGCAGCGCGCGCTCGAACAGGAGCGACAGAGCGAAAGTCAGCAGTATCGCGGCCGGGATGCCGGCGAGCGCCGGCAGCCCGAGCAGCGCGATCGCGAAATAGGCGAAGTACCCGCCCACCATGTAGAACTCGCCATGCGCGAAGTTCACGATCTTCAGGATCGAGAAGATGATCGTGAGTCCGGACGCGATGACCGCATAGATGACGCCGATGACGAGCCCGTTCAGCGCCTGGACGAGCACGTACTCCCACACCCTCAGAGCCCTTTCGGAAATGCGCTCTGGCGAATCAGAGGCGCGCCTGCGCGCCGGCCGGCGGTGACTTTCGAGCACCGGAGCGCAGCGGGATCAAGCCCGTGAGCACCGGCGCGGAGCAAATCGCCGTCGGATGACCGCCAGAGTAGCATTTTCAAAAGGGCTCTCAGGCACCCGGCTTCTTGTAGAGGTAGTCGGCCGTCGCGAACTTCTTCGGCCACACGACCGGTGCCTCGCTCTGCTGCTGGTCGACCTCGCTGTACTGCAGGATTGTCAGCGGCGCGCCGAGGAACTGGTGATAGTGCCAAGCTGGGTTCTTGTCGGTCGAGAACGGGTACTGCCCGCGCACGCCGACATACTGCGTCGTCTCGAGCGCATGGATGATCGCCTTCGGGTCGGTGCTGTTGGCACTTCTTGATGGCATCGAACAGCAGCCAGGCGCCGTCATAGCTCTCCATCACCGCGCCCGATGGCTGTGCTTTGTACGCGGCCTCGTATTTCGCCACGAAGGCTTTCGTTTTGTCGTTCCACGCCGCCTTCGGCAGGCCGACATTCTCGGCCGCGACATACTGACCGGCCTTGCCGACATTCTGCCAGAAGGTCGGGTCGACCGCCTGGCCACCAGAGAGGTAGATGCCGCAATTCGCGTTCGGCGCGAAACCGAGATCATGCGCCTGCCGTACCAACGGATAGGCGCCGGCCTCCGAGTAGAAGGCGAGCAGGAAGTCGAAGGGCGGGTTGTTGCTCTTGAAGCGCAGGAGTCTGCGCGGTGAAGTCGGTGAGCGTCACGTCGGCGTCCACCGCCTGGTACTTCACACCCGCCTTGTCGAAGAGTTGCGCGACGAGCGTGCGGTCGGAGAGGCCGACATCGTCCTTCTCGGCGATGATCGCGACGTTCTTGAATCCGGCGGCGATCACCCATTGGCCGATCGCGACGTCGATCAGCGAAATCGCCGGGGCGTTGCGGAACACCTCCGGATAGCCCTTGGCGGTGATCTCGTCGGACCACACGTCGCAGGCCATGAACGGCACGCCGTAGCGGTGGAACACCTCCATCTCGGCCAGCGCGACGCCGCTGTGGTACTCGCCGAACACCGCGACCGCCTTCTCCTGCTGGACCAGACGCTCGGCCGCGGAACGGCCTTCCGCCGGCGTGCCGCGGGTGTCGGCATAGACGATCTGCACTGGACGCCCGAGCAGGCCGCCCTGCTGGTTGATCTCGGCGGCGGCGATCGACGCTGCATTCTTCATGTTGGTGCCCTCGGCGTAGCCGCCGGGTGGCGAGAGCGGCCCGACCCAGCCGATCACGATCGGTTCGGCGGCGCGTGCCCGCCGCCCGAGCAGCGGCAGCGAGGCCGCGGCCCCCGCGCCCCCGAGCGTCGCGCGCCGGCCGAGTGTGCCAGGCCTCAGATCCGTGCTATCCCCAGACATCCGATGATCCCCCTCTGCAACGGCAATGGCCGGCACGATAGCGCGACGCAACGAGCAGGAAGCAAGCAATTCGCATGCCCACCCCCGGGGCATTGCCTCCGGCATTCGCTCTTCGGGGGCATCCTGGTCTATAAGCGGGACCGGCCGATCCGGCGTGAAAGGGAAGGGCGATGAACGATCTTGCGGTGGGGCAGAAGCTCGAGGGCGACACCGGAGGGCTGTCCGCGCTGGCGCGGCGGGTGCTGCCTGGCGCGAGTTTCGGCAACTTTGCCGCGGAACCGATCATCCGGGAAGGCAAGGGCGCGCGCGTGCGCGACATCGCCGGGCGCGAATACATCGATTACCTGATCGGCTCCGGTCCGATGCTGGTCGGCCACGCGCATCCCGATGTCACCAGGGCGGTTCAGGAGCAGGTCGCGCTCGGCACCACCTTCTTCGCCAACAACCCCTCGGGTATCCTGCTCGCCGAGGCGATCGTCGATGCCGTGCCCTGCGCCGAGCAGGTGCGCTTCGTCTCCTCGGGCTCCGAGGCCGATCTCTACGCGATGCGCCTCGCGCGCGCCGTGCGCGGCCGCGACAAGATCCTGAAATTCGAAGGCGGCTATCACGGCATGAGCGACTACAGCCTGATGAGCCTGGCGCCGCGCCGCACCGCGAACTTCCCGACCGCCATTCCGGATTCCCCGGGCATCCCGGAATCGGTCCGCCAGGAGATGCTGATCGCGCCGTTCAACGACATCGAAGCCGCGACCGCGATGCTGCGCGCGCATGCGGACGAATTGGGGGGCGTGATCGTCGAGCCGTGCCAGCGCATCCTGCCCCCGGCGCCCGGCTTCCTGGAGGCGCTGCGCAAGATCACCGCCGAGCTCGGCATTCCGCTGATCTTCGACGAGGTGGTGACCGGCTTCCGCTTCGCCTATGGCGGCGCGCAAGAATATTACGGCGTCGTCCCAGACATCTGCACGCTCGGCAAGGTGTGCGGCGGCGGTTTCCCGCTCGCGGCGGTCGCCGGCCGCGCGGAGTTCATGGCGCGGTTCGACCGCGATGCGGTCGGCGAGGACAGGTTCCTGATGCAGATCGGCACGCTCTCCGGCAACCCGGTCGCCTCCGCCGCCGGGCTCGCGACGATGAAGATCATGCGCGAGCCTGGCGCGTACAGGAAGCTGTTCGCCAATGGCCGTGCGCTGATGGATCACCTCACCGAAGCGGTGCAGCAGCGCGGCATAAAGGCGCAGGTCGTCGGCGAGCCGCCGATGTTCGACCTCGTCTTCGCCGACGGCCCGATGCGCGACTACCGCGACGTGCAGCGCGGCGACAAGGCAATGGCCAAGCGCTTCACCACATTGCTGCGCGAGCGCGGCATCCTGAAGAGCGAGGGCAAGACCTACATCTCGATCGCCCTCACCGCGCAGGACCTCACCGAAACCCGCGCCGCCTTCGACTGGGCCCTCGACCAGATGCTGCCGGCCTGACATCCCTCCGCACCCGCTGCATTCCGACGGATCCGGGAAGAAAGCAAGGCCAGGGGGCGCTGCCCCCTGGGCCCCCGCCAAAGGCAGAGCCTTTGGAATCCTATCTGGGTTTGCTGACGAGGGTGGGCTAACCCGGACCCATGAACCACCGCGTCGGCCCACCCTCATCAGCAAACCCAGATGGGTTCTAAGGGCTCCGCCCTTAGCGGGGTCCAGGGGCAGCGCCCCTGGCCTTCCTTCTCTCCGGACCTCGTCGGAACGCAGTTGGGCGCGGAGGGGTGTCAGTCGGCGTCGACTTCGGATGAGGCGTGGCCGATTGCGGTGTTGCTGCGGACTGCGCGGCGCATGCGGGTCAGGATTTCGTCGAGGATCGATTCCGAGGTTGCGAAATTGAGCCGCAGGCAACCGGGCGAGCCGGGCTCGAAGCCTTCGCCGGGGCTGGCGCCGATTCCGGCCTTTTCCAGGAAGAAATCGCCGGCGGGCATTGGCAGGTCGAGATCGGAGAAATCGATCCAGGCGAGGTAGGTCGCTTCCGGCGCGTGCATGCGCGCCTCGGGGATGTCGCGCTGCAGCGTGTCGAGCACCTGGTCGCGCCGGGCCCTGAGGTGCGCGAGCGTGCGGTCGAGCCAGTCCTGGCCGGAATCCCACGCCGCGACGGTCGCGTCGATGCCGGAAATGGCGGGGCTGCCGAGCAGGCGTTTCGGCACGCGCGCCTCGAAGCGCGCACGCAGCCGCTTGGAGCCGAAATGCATGACCCCGCAGCGCAGGCCGGGGATGTTGAAGCTCTTGGTTGCCGAGGTGATGGTGATCGTCCGCGCGGCGATTTCCGGGCTCACCGAGGCGAGCGGGATGTGCCGGTTCGGTGCGTGCACCAGATCGGCGTGGATTTCATCGGCAACGATGACGAGGTCGTTGGCGATCGCGAGCGCACCGAACGCCTCGAGTTCCTGCCGGCTCCAGACGCGGCCGGTCGGATTGTGCGGATGGCAGAACAGCGCGACGCGCGTGCGCGGGCCGATCGCGGCCGCCAGCCGGTCGAGGTCCATCACGTGGCGCGTGCCGTCGTCCTCCAATCGGTCCTCGAGCAGCATGCGACCGGTACCGTGGATCGATTCTCGGAACGGCGGATAGCACGGCGTCTGCAGCACCACCTTGTCGCCAGGTTCGCTGAAGGCGAGCACGCTGGCGAAGGTTGCCTGCACGAGATCGGAGCAGGCGAGCACGTCGGCCGGATCGACCTGCCAGCCGAAGCGGGACCGCATGCGGCGGGCGAAGGCCTGCGCAACCGCGTGGTCCGCGGGCTCCCCGTCCCGCTGCGGATAGCCGTAATCCTGCTGCCGGGTGAGGCGTTCCATCGCCGCCTGGATCGGCGCGGCGACCGGAAAATCCATCTCCGCGACCCAGCAGGGCAGCACGTCCTCGGGATAGCGGTTCCACTTCACGTTTCGCCGCGCGCGCAACTCCGCGACGGTAAACTCCTCGGCGTTGTTCCCGATTTCGTTCATGCTTGGCGCCTCCTCGCCGGTGGAGGCATCGCCGATCGCTCCCGCCCTGTCCAGCCCCGCCGCCCGCCATGCGGAGAGCGCGGGTTTGCCGCGCCGCCGCCCCCGGCCTAGCCTGCCCGCTCCTGCCCCGAACGAGGAAGCCCGCATGAAGATCACGCAGATCGTCCCCTGGCTCGTGCGCGCGGGCACGACCGGCTGGGGCGAGTATTTCTTCGTCGAGGTGCGGACCGACGAGGGCATCACCGGCTGGGGCGAGATCACCACCACGACCAGGACGGCGAACCGCGCCGTCGCGTCGATGATCCGGCAGCTCAACGACCTGCTGGTCGGCGAGGATCCGGCGCGCATCGAGCGCATCTGGCACAAGGTGTTCCGCTCCTTCACCTATATGGGCACGCGCGGGGCGACCTCGCATGTGGTGAGCGGCATCGACATCGCGCTCTGGGACATCAGGGGCAAGGCGCTCGGCCTGCCGATCTACGATCTGCTCGGCGGCCGGCTGCGCGACGACATCCTGCTCTACACCCATCCGGACCAGAGCCATTTCGGCACGCCGGAAGGGCTCGAGCGCGAGATCAGGGGCATCGTCGATTCCGGCCACACCGCGCTGAAATTCGATCCGTTCCCGCATCTCGACGGCGAGAGCGCGATGAACGACGACTATCTTGACGGCGGCATGAGCAGGCGCGGGGAAAACCTGGCCGCCGAACTCACCGCCAAAATCCGCGAGATCACCGGGCCCGACATCGAGATCCTGATCGACGCGCACGGGCGCTTCAACGTGCCGACCGCGATCCGCCTCTGCCGGCGACTGGAGGATGCGGCGGATATCGACTGGTTCGAGGAGCCGGTGCCGCCCGAGAGCTACCACGCGCTGCGCCAGGTGCGCGAAAGCGTGGAGGCGCACATCACCGTGGGCGAACGGCTGCACACGCGCTGGGAGTTCCTGCCGGTATTGGAGAACCGGCTCGCCGACTTCATCATGCCGGACGTGACCTGGGCCGGCGGCATCACCGAGCTCAAGAAGATTTCCACGCTCGCGGAGACATATTACGTGCCGGTTTCGCCGCATGACGCGAGCGGGCCGATCAACGTCGTCGCCGGCGCGCATGTGATGATGACGGTGCCGAATTTCTATCGCGTCGAGACGCACCGGCACGATCTCAGCGGCTACAACGCCTTCATCGCGACGCCGCTCGACAACGCGGGACGGCCGCCTGCGCCTGGCCGATGCGCCGGGGCTCGGGATCGAGATGAACATGGATTATCTGCGCCGCAACGGCGTCGAAGGCTTTGCCGGATGATGCCCGGTCTGTTCGACCTCGCCGGCCGCACGGCGCTCGTCACCGGCTCATCGCGAGGGCTCGGCCGCGCGATGGTGCAGGGCCTGGCGGAGGCGGGGGCGGCGATCGTGGTGAACGGCATGGATGCGGGGCGCGTCGCCGAAACGGCGGCGGCGTTTCGCACCGCCGGTCATCTCGTCCACGAAGCGCCGTTCGATGTCGGCGACGAGGCGGCGGTCGTCGCCGCGTTCGAGCGGCTGGACCGCGACGGCATCGCGATCGACATCCTGGTCAACAATGCCGGAATCCAGTTCCGTCGCCCGATGGTCGAGCTCGCGGCGGCGGATTGGCGGCGGATCATCGACACCAACCTGACCGCCTCCTTCATCGTCGGCCGCGAGGCGGCGCGGCGCATGATCCCGCGCGGGCGCGGCAAGGTGATCAATATCGGCTCGCTCCTGAGCGAGCTTGCGCGCCCGACCGTGGCACCCTACGCGGCGGCCAAGGGCGGTATCCGCATGCTGACGCGCGCCATGGCGGCGGAGTGGAGCGAGCACGGCATTCAGGCCAATGCGATCGCGCCGGGCTACATGCTGACCGACATGAACGAGGCGCTGGTCAACGATCCGGAATTCGACGCCTGGGTGAAACGGCGCACGCCGGCGCGGCGCTGGGGCAGGCCCGAGGAGCTGATCGGCACCACCGTGTTCCTGGCGTCGCGTGCATCCGACTATGTCAGCGGGCAGATAATCTATGTCGATGGCGGCATGAGCTCCGTGCTGTAGCGCGTCAACTGCCGGCCTCCGCGCGGTGCGCGTCCGCCATCGCACCCAGGCTGGTGAAGCGGAAATCGGTGCGGACGCCCTCCGGTGGCGACGAGGTGGCGCCGCGCCCTTCCTTGTCGTGCCGCCGGTCGATCCAGGCGCTGGAGAGGCCGATGCGCTGCGCCGGACCGTGGTCGTGGAACAGGCTCTGCGCGGTGTGCAGGATCGTCTCCTTGCGGATGCCGCGCGCGGCGAGATGGGCGAGCAGGTACTCGAAGTTCCTCGGGTCGGGCTTGTAGGATCCGATGTCCTGCGCGGTGCAGATCGCGTCGAACTCCACGCCGAGGCGGCGATTGCTCGCCGCGAAGCTCGCGCGATCGACATTCGAGAGGATCACCAGCTGATAGTGACGCTTCAAGTACTGCAGCGCCTCCGCGCTGTCCGGGAAGGCGGGCCAGTCCGGAACCGAGGCACCGAAGCGGCGATGCGCGTCGTCGTCCAACACCGCGCCAAGCTCGCGGGCGAGACGGCGATGCACTTCCGCGAGCACATCGGGATAGAGCATCGCGGGCGATTCCGCTTCGACTGCCGATTCGTGCTGCGCGAAACGCTCCAGCACCGCGTCGCGCGCCGGCGGCGCGTCCGTGCGCTTCGAGCAGCGGGCCGAGCGCGGCGACGATGCCGCTCTCCCAGTCGATCAGCGTGCCGTAGCAGTCGAAGCTCAGCACCGTGAAGTCGCGCAGTTTCATGCCGTTTCCTCGTCCGTTCCGAGCGATGCGCCGGCGAGCCGCTCACTGAGCCGCGCCATCGCGGTGTGGTCCTGACCCGGGCCGAGCAGCGCGGCGGCGCTCGCCCACATCTCCCGGCAGAGCGCGGCGAACGGCGTCGGCGTCGCCGCATCGCGGCCGATCTCGAGCGCGATCGAGAGGTCCTTCACCATCAGGTCGAGGCCGAATCCGGAGTCGAAGCGTCCGCGACAGCACGAACTGGCGGAATTTCCTCTGGGTGCTGTTGTTCATGCCGGTGGAGGCGTTCAGCACGTCCACCATCAGCGCCGGATCGAGGCCGAATTTCCGGCCGATCAGCAGCGCCTCGATGCCGATCAGGAAGCCGCCGGCGGAGACGAGGTTGTTCAGCGCCTTCATCGCCTGGCCGGCGCCGATGCCGCCGCAGCGATGGATCGAGCTTCCCATCGCGCGGAGCACCGGCTCGGCGCGGTCGATCGCCTCCGTCTCGCCGCCGGCGAGGATCGCGAGCTCGCCCGTCCTCGCGCGCGGCACGCCGCCGGAGACGGGGCAGTCGATCATCATCGCGCCGATCGCGTCGAGCCCGGTGGCGAGCGCGCGCGTCACGCTCGGCACGCCGGACGACATCTCGATGACGATCGCGCCACGCTCGAGCCGCGGCTTCATCGCGGCGACCGCGTCGGCGACCTCCCTGCTGGTCGGCAGGATCGTCACCACGGCATCGGCGCCCGCGACGGCCTCGCCGGCATCCGAAGCGGCATGGCCCCCGATCTCGGCGGCGAAGCGTGCGCGGCGCTCCGACGCGATGTCGAATACCGTCACCTCGAACCCTGAATTCACCAGATTGGCCGCCATCGGCCAGCCCATGTTGCCGATGCCGATGAAGCCGACGCGGCGGAGCGCGGCTCATTCCGCCGGGGTCGACTTGGGCAGCGCGCCCTCGGCGATCAGGACCTCGTGCGCGGCCCGGAATGCGTCCAACCCGGCGGGAATGCCGCAATAGACTGTGGCGTGCAGCAGGATTTCCTTGATCTGATCGACGGTGACGCCGTTGGCGAGCGCGCCGCGCACATGCAGCTTGAGCTCGGCGGGCTTGCCGAGCGCGGTCAGCATGGCGAGGTTCAGCATGCTGCGCGTCCTGCGGTCGAGGCCTTCGCGGGTCCAGGCGTAGCCCCAGCACCATTCGGTGGTGATGCGCTGGAACGCCATCATGAAATCGTCCGCGCGCGCGAGGCTGCCGTCCACGTAATCGGCGCCGAGCACGGCCCGCCGCGCCTCCAGCCCCTTCTCGAACATCTCCAACTCCGCCATCGCTGCCTCCCGCCGCGGGTTCCGTCGCAACTCTGTCCGTCGGCCGGCTCGACCGCAAGCGGGTGACAGCGTCCCCTGCGCGGTGAAAACTGGCAGGACATCGGGAGGACGGGGCATGGCGAGCACGAAGGAAGCGGCGTTCAGGGGGCTCGTTCGCGCGGCAGGGCTCGACGCCGTGGTGGCGATGAGCCCGGAGAACTTCAACTACGCGGCCGGCGTGCACCTCATCACCGTGGGGCTGATCCGCGAGCGGCAGGCCTTCTGCATCATTCCGGCGAACGGCGAGCCGGAGGTGATCGTCTGCACGATCGAGCAGCCGCTCACCCGCGCCGAAAGCTGGGTCAGGACGGTGCACGGCTACACCGAGTTCGTGGATGACCCGATCGGCGTGCTCGCCGACCGGCTCACGGCGCTCGGGGTGGGCGAGGGACGGGTTGGCATCGACAAGACCTATCTGCCGATCGCCTCGCACGAGCGTCTCGCGGCGCGACTGCCTGGGCTCGTGCTGGTCGATACGACCCACTCGGTGGCGGCGCTGCGCGCGGTGAAGACGCGCGACGAGATCGCGGCGATCGAGCGCGGCACGCGCGGCACCCATCGCGCGGCGCTCGACGCGATGGCGGCGAGCCGGCTCGGCGAGACCGAGCGCGACATGTGCCTGCGGATCGCCGACGGCATCCTGCGCAACGGCGCCGACACCACGCTGTTCCTGTGCTTCGGCAGCGGGCCGCGCACGCTCACCTCGCATGCCATGGCGACCGACCGCGTGCCGGCGGAGGGCGAGCTCATCCGCTTCGATGTGGGCGGCGACGTACGGGCCGTTTTCCAGCGACTTCGCGCGCACCTACTCGACCGGCAACCCGACCGCGCTGCAGCGGCAGACCCATGCTGCGCTGGTGCGCGCGCAACGGGCCACGCTCGCCGCGATCGGGCCCGGTGTCACCGCGGAGGATCTGTTCCATGCCTGCCGCGAGGCGTTCGCGCGCGAGGGCCTGAGCTTCGGCATGCCGCATGTCGGGCACAGTTTCGGCGTCGAGCTGCACGAGGCGCCGCTGCTGCGGCCGGGGGAGAAGGCGAGAATCAGGCCCGGCATGGTGCTCAATATCGAGCCGATCACGCTCGATGGCGCCGGCGGCAAGTACCACACCGAGGATCTGGTCGAGGTGACGGCGTCCGGCTTCCGGCTGATGACGCTCGGGCTCGCGCCGGAGGAGATCCCGGTGATCGGCGAGCCCGTCGCGATCAATGGATAGGCCGCGCGCGATCCTGGTCTGGGACTGGCCGACGCGGCTGTTCCACTGGCTCGTCGTCGTGCTGGTGGCGGTCGCCTATTTCACCTGGCGGGCCAATTGGATGGGCTGGCATGAGGACGCCGGCGTGGCGGTGCTCGCGCTGGTGCTGTTCCGTCTGTCCTGGGGCGTGGCGGGAAGCGAGACCGCCCGCTTCGCCCGCTTCGTCGCGCCACCCCGCGCCGCGCTGCGTCACCTCGGCGGCATGTTCCGTCGCGAACCGGACCACCAGGTCGGGCACAACCAGGCGGGCGGCTGGATGGTGCTGCTGCTGCTCGCCCTGCTGCTCGGCGAGACGCTCACCGGCATCGTCACCGCCAATGACGTGGCGGATGAAGGGCCGCTGACCGAACTGATGCCGGCCTGGCTCGCGAATCTGCTGACGGACCTTCATGCCTGGATCTGGGACGCGCTGCTGGCGGCGATCGCGTTGCATGTGGCGGCAATCGGCTTCTATGCGGCAGCCAAGGGTCACCATCTGCTGCGGCCGATGCTCACCGGCCACAAGCCACTTCCGCCGCAGACATCGGCGCCATCGGTGGCGCCGACGCCGCGTGCGTTGGTGCTCATCGCGTGCAGCGCCGGCGTCGCGGCGCTGCTGTTCACGGTCCTTTAGAGTGGCTTTTAGGCCGGTTCAGCTCTTCGGCGGGTTCACCTGGCCGCGGATCTCGCCGGCCGGATGGTCCTTGCTGTGCACGTTGACGTACCAGTCGCCGGCAGCGAATTGCTGCGCCTGCGCGGGGGTGAGTGTCGCCTCGCCGGTGATCGGGCTCGAGGGTGGCGTGCCCTTCTTGCTGATCCAGATGACGGGCGCCGCGTTCTTCCCCTCCGCCGCCGGTCCATGGAAATGCGCCATCGTTGCGTCGCTGGAAAGTCCGCTGTAGGTGACCGACCAGCTCAGCATGCGCGTGCTCGGGTCATAGGTGAGGACCGCCTCCCCCTTGCCCGTGGTCTGCACCGGCGGAACCTGCTGCGCGCCGGTGAGAGGGACGGAGAACTTCTCCGGCGCCGCCATCGCGGCGACGCCCGAGCCGACCCAGGTCAGGCCCGCGAGGGCCAGTGCCGTCCGCCGGGAAAATGCCGTTTTCATTGCCTGTCCTTCTCGTGGAGACAGAAGGACAATAAGGGGCATTTCTCCCGCTCAACAACCTAGTCGGTCGGCGAGATCGCCGAAATCGCGCGCGACCACGTCCCACGTCGCCTCGGCCGCGAGGTCGCTGCCCTGTCCCGGGCCGTGCTCGGCCGGGCGCGGAACGAAGGCGGTGGCGAGGCCCGCGGCGCGTGCGGCGCGGAGATCGCCGTTATGTGCTGCGACCAGGCAGAGCTCGGCGGCGTGGATCTCCAGGATCTCCGCGGTCGCCGTATAGGCCCGCGGCACCGGCTTGTAGTGCTTGCTCGCCTCGGCGCCCAGAATGGCGTCCCAGGGCAGGCCGGCATGGCGCGCGAGGTTCATCATCAGCGCGATGTTGCCGTTCGAGAGCGTGACCAGCGGGAAGCGGCGCCTCAGCCGGGCGAGGCCCGCGGCCACATCGGGCCAGGGATCGAGCTTCTCCCAGGCGGCGTTCAGCGCGTCGCGCTCGGCGGCCGCAAGCTGCTCGCCGGTGATGCGGTGATCGCGCAGCACGGCGTCGAGGTTCTCCCGGTGCAGCACCGAGAGCCGCGTGAAGGGGCGCCGGCCGCTGCGGCACTCCTCCATCGCCGGCTGGTAGCCCGCGCGCCAGGCATCGGCGAACGCATGCGGATCGACATCGCCCCGCCCGAGCTTCGCGAGCACCGGCGCCACCGCGCGCGCGATGCCGTTGCGCCAGTCGACGACCGTGCCGAACACGTCGAAGGCGAGGGCTTTGACCGCGTCCATCTCACACCCCGTAATACTCGCGATACCACTCGACGAAGGCTCTTACGCCATCGGCGACCGGCGTTTGCGGCCGAAAGCCGGTGAGGGCTTCGAGCAGCGTGGCGTCGGCCCAGGTCCTCGGCACCTCGCCGGGCTGCATCGGCAGCGGGTTGCGTGCGATGCCGCGCCCGGTCGCCGCCTCGATCGCGGCGATGAATTCGGGCAGCGCTGACCGGCACGCCGTTGCCGATGTTCACCACCCGGAACGGCGCCACCGGGCTGAGCGAATCGCACGCGGCGACCGGCGCGCCGGCGACCGGAACCACCGGGACGAGGCGGATGATCGCCTCGACCAGGTCGTCGATATAGGTGAAGTCGCGCGCCATGGCGCCGTCGTTGTAGAGGTCGATCGGCTCGCCCCGAAGCGCCGCGCGGGTGAACTTGAACAGTGCCATGTCCGGGCGGCCCCACGGACCGTACACCGTGAAGAAGCGGAAGGCGGTGACCGGCAGCGACCACAGATGCGCGGTCGCGTGCGCGATCAGCTCGCTGCCGCGCTTGCTCGCGGAATAGATGTTGAGCGGCGTGTCGGCGGCGTCGGTCTCGACGAAAGGCAGCCTGGTGCTGGCGCCGTAGGCCGAGCTGGTGGAGGCGAGCAGCACGTGCCGCACCCGGGCGCGGCGGCAGAGTTCGAGCAGGTTGAAGCTGCCGACGAGATTGGTGGCGACGTAGGTCTCGGGATGCTCGATCGCGTAGCGCACGCCGGCCTGCGCCGCGAGATGGACGACGATGTCGGGCGCGGCCGAGGCGACCGCCGGGCCGAGCGTCACCATGTCCGTGATGTCGATGATTTCCGCGTGGAACCGGGTGCTACGCGCGAGCAGCGTGTGGCGCGCTTCCTTCAGCTTCACATCGTAATACGGCACCATCGCGTCGATGCCGGTGACCTCGTGCCCATCCTGCAGCAACCGTCGGCAGAGATGAAAGCCGATGAAGCCGGCGCTGCCGGTGACGAGATACCGCATCGGCCGCGAAAACGGCGGGTGTCAGTAGCGACGCAACAGCGCGACCAGCTTGCCCTGCACCTTCACCCGGTCGGCGGGGAAGATGCGGCTCTCGTGGCGGGGATTGGCGGGCTCGAGCGCGATCGAGTTGGCGCGCTTGCGCAGGCGCTTCAGCGTCACCTCGTTGTCGTCGATCAGCGCCACCACGATCTGCCCGTTCTCCGCGGTCTCGCCGCGGCGGATGATGACGGTGTCGCCATCGAAGATGCCGGCCTCCACCATCGAATTGCCGGCGACCTCGAGCGCGTAATGCTCGCCGCCGCCGAGCATGGCGAGCGGCACCTCGATCTGCTGGCCCTGCTCGCGCAGCGCCTCGATCGGCAGGCCGGCGGCGATGCGGCCGTACAGCGGGAGCTGCACCGCGCCCGCCTCGTTGGCGGCGCGCACCCCGGGCAGCCTGCCGCTGAAATCGCCGCGGATCACGTTGGGGGCGAAGCTCGTCTCGGCGCGCGCCGGCGGCGCGGCCTGGCGGCGGGCGACATCATCGGGGAGCCGCACCACCTCGAGCGCGCGCGCGCGATGGTGGCGCCGCTGCAGGAAGCCGCGTTCCTCGAGCGCGGAGATCAGCCGATGGATGCCGGATTTCGACTTGAGCTGCAGCGCCCCCTTCATTTCCTCGAAGCTCGGGGAAAAGCCGGTCTCGCGCAGATGCCGGTCGATGAAGATCAGCAACTCGTATTGCTTGCGGGTCAGCATCGGCAATGATCCCCAGCGGCGGCGCCCGTACGGTTGCGCCCGTGCGGTTGCGCAGGTCCGGTTGCCCAGGTCCGGAACAAACAGGCAACCGACCGTTGTTCTAATTTGGTTCGCGGCGCCCCGTCAAGGAGTGGCTCGGTTACCTGTCAAATCACAATCCGAGCTGATCGAGACGGATGACCTCGACGCCCTCCCCGGCGGCGAGCGCCGGCGCGTGCGGCGCGCGCAGAACCAGCGCATCGGCCTTCGACAGCAGCCGCAACATCGCCGAATCCTGCGGGCCGAACGGCGTCGCGGTGAGCTGCCCGGCGGCGTCGGTCGCGAGGGTGGCGCGCAGATGGTCAGCGCGCTGGTCGTTGGCGGCGAGCGCGACGCCGAGTCGCGCGGGAACCGTTGGCGGCGGATCGCCCGGCAGGCCGCCGAGGCGCGCGAGCGCGGGGAGCAGGAACAGCACCGCGCAGACCAGTGCCGAGACGGGATTGCCGGGCAGGCCGAGCACCGGCACGTCGCCGAGTGCGCCGAAGATCAGCGGCTTTCCGGGCCGCATGGCGATCTTCCAGAAATCCACCCGGAAGCCGCGCGCACCGAGGCCTTCCTGCACCAGGTCGTGGTCGCCGACGGAAGCGCCGCCCGTCGTCACCAGCAGATCGGCCCCGGCGGCGGCGTCGGAGGCGGCGGCGATCGCGGCGCGGTCGTCGCGGGCGATCGGCAGCACCCGCGTCTCGCCACCGCCGGCGGCGATGAGCGCGGCCAGGGCGTGCGCGTTCGAGCTGACGATGCCGCCGGGCAGGATCGGCTCGCCCGGCAGCGCGATCTCGTCGCCGGTCGCCAGGATCGCCACGGTCGGGCGGCGATGCACGGCCAACCAGGGATGGTTGGCCGCCGCGGCGAGGCCGATGTCGCGCGCACCGAGCCGCCTGCCGGCGCGGAGGACAACGTCGCCGGCGGCGAAATCCTGGCCGGCGCGGCGGATGTGGCGCCGCGGGGTGACGGCCTCGCGCACCGAGACGCGGTCGCCCTCGCGCGTCGCGTCCTCCTGCAGCAGGATGCCGTCGGCACCGTCCGGCACCACGCTGCCGGTGAACAGCCGCACCGCCTGGCCCGGGCCGACGGCGCCGGCGAAGGGATGGCCCGCCGGCGCCTCGCCGATCACGCGCAGCTCGGCCCCGAGGGCGCCGTCGGCAGCGCGCAAGGCATATCCGTCCATGGCGGAGACGTCCGCCGGCGGCTGCGTGAGCCGCGCGGTCACCGGCACGGCGGTGACGCGGCCCCAGGCATTCGCGAGGGCGACCGTCTCGGCGCCCACCGGCCGCATGGCGGCGACGATGCGCGCCCGGGCTTCCGCGACCGGGATCACGGCTGGCTGAACGCGCCGGATTTGCCGCCGGCCTTGTGTGTGACGCGCAATCCCTCGACGCGCATCGCGCGATCGACCGCCTTGCACATGTCGTAGACGGTGAGCGCCGCGACCGAGGCGGCGGTCAGCGCCTCCATCTCGACGCCGGTGGGTCCGTTGGTGCGCGCGGTCGCGGTGATCTCGACCGCATCCTCGCCGGCGACAAGATCGACCGAGACGGAGGACAGCGGCAGCGGATGGCAGAGCGGGATCAGCTCGGCGGTGCGCTTCGCCGCCATGATGCCGGCGATCCGCGCGATGCCGAACACGTCCCCCTTCTTCGCCTCGCCCGCGACGATCATGGCAAGGGTTTCCCGCGCCATCACGACGCGCGCGCGCGCCGTCGCGGTGCGGGCGGTCGCCGGCTTCTCCGACACGTCCACCATGGCGGCACGGCCCTCCGCGTCGAGATGGGTGAGTCCGGCGCTCATGGTCCGGTGCCGAGCAGGCTGCGGGTCGCCGCCGTCACGTCCGGCTGCCGGAGCAGGCTCTCGCCGACGAGAAAGCAGTGCGCGCCGATATCGGCGAGGCGCTGCACGTCGGCATGCGTGGCGATGCCGCTCTCGGCGATCAGGAAACGGTCGGGCGGCACGTAGGGCGCGAGCTCCTGCGTGGTCTCGAGCGTCGTCTTGAGCGTGCGGAGGTTGCGGTTGTTGATGCCGATCAGCGCCGTCTGCAGCCCGAGCGCGCGGTCGAGCTCGCGGCGGTCATGCACCTCGGCGAGCACGTCGAGGTCGAGCGCGCGCGCCAGGTTCTCGAGCGCCAGCGCCTGCGCGTCGGTCAGCGCCGCGAGGATGAGCAGGATGCAGTCCGCGCCCATCGCCCGGCTTTCGTAGACCTGCCACGGGTCGAGGATGAAATCCTTGCGCAACACCGGCGCCTCGCAGGCGGCGCGCGCCGCCTGCAGATGCTCGGGCGCGCCCTGGAAGTAGGGCGCGTCGGTCAGCACCGAGAGGCAGGTCGCGCCGCCCTCCTTGTAGGCCCGGGCGAGCGCGGCGGGGTCGAATTCCGGGCGGATCATGCCGCCGGACGGCGAGGCCTTCTTGATCTCGGCGATCAGTCCGAACTCGCCCCTTGCGGTCGCCCCCTTGAGCGCCTCGCCGAACCCGCGTGGCGTGAGGCCGCGGGTGCCGATGCGGCTCATCAGCTTCTCGACCGGGGCGGCCGTGCGCCGCCGCGCCACCTCCGCAAGCGTGTCGGCGCAGATCCGGGCGAGGACGTCGGGGGTGCCGGTATCCATGTCTCGACCCGTTCAGCGCGGCGCGGCCGTTGCGGTTTCGCGCCGCAGCAAATCGAGCGCCGCCTCCGCCGCCCCGCTGTCGATCGCGGTCGCCGCCAGCACCGCGCCCTCGCGCAGATCGCCGGCCCGCCCGGCGACGATGAACGCCGCCGCCGCGTTGAGCAGCACCGTATCACGGTACGGGCCGGCGGTGCCGCGCAGCAGGGCGGCGAGCGCGGCCGCATTGGCGGCCGGATCGCCGCCGCGGATCGCCGCCACCGGCGAGCGCGGCAGGCCGGCCTGCTCCGGCGTCACCGTGAAGTCGCGTATGGTGCCGTTCTCGAGCGCCACCACCTGGCTCTCGCCGGCGACCGTCAGCTCGTCGAGCCCGAGCCCGTGCACGATCCAGGCCCGCTCGCTGCCGAGCTTGCCGAGCGTCTCCGCCATCGGCGTCGCCCATTTCGGGTCGAACACGCCGGTGAGCTGGCGGGTCACGTTGGCGGGATTGGCGAGCGGGCCGAGCAGGTTGAAGATCGTGCGGGTGCCCAGCTCGACGCGCGGCCCCGCGGCGTGGCGCAGCGCCGCGTGGTGGCGGGGCGCGAACAGGAAGGCGCAGCCGGCGGCGCGCAGGATCTGCGGCAGCCGGTCGAGCGGCACCTCGATCGCCACCCCGAGCGCCGTCAGCACGTCGGCCCCGCCGGTGAGCGAGGAGAGGTTGCGGTTGCCGTGCTTGGCCACCGGCACCCCGGCACCCGCCAGGACGAACGTGACGGCGGTGGAGACGTTGAGGGTGCCGGCATTGTCGCCGCCGGTGCCGCACACGTCGATCGCGCCCGGTGGCGCCGCGACCGCGCTCATCCTTGCCCGCATCGCCCGCACCGCGCCGGTCAGCTCCGCCACCGTCTCGCCGCGCACCCGCATCGCCATCAAGAGCCCGGCGATCTGCGCGGGGGTCGCCTCGCCCGCCATGATGATGCCGAACGCCGCTTCCGCCTCGTCCTCGGAGAGCGTCTCGCCGAGCGCGAGCCGCGCCAGCACCGGCTTCAGATTGCCCCCGCTCCCGGACATGGCTAGCGGTCCGATGGCAACGGGCACTTCAGCCCGTTGGCTGCATCGGTCCACCAAAAGCTCATCAGGCCGCCCGCGCGGCGGGCGCGTTGGCGCCGCGGGCGATCGCCAGGAAATTCGCCAGGATGTCGTGGCCGTGCTGGCTCGCGATGCTCTCCGGGTGGAACTGCACCCCGAACACCGGGAGCCGCGTGTGCCGCAGCCCCATGACCACGCCCTCCGCGGTGCGGGCGGTGACCGCGAGCACGGCCGGCAGGCTCTCCGCCTCGACGGTCAGGCTGTGGTAGCGCGTCGCCGCGAACGGGCTCGGCAGGCCGGCGAAGATGTCGCTGCCCGCGTGCTCGATCGGCGAGAGCTTGCCGTGCATCGGCACCGGCGCCCGCACCACCCGGCCGCCGAAAGCCTGACCGATCGCCTGGTGGCCGAGGCAGACGCCGAGCAGCGGGACATGGCCGGCCGCCGCCGTGATCAGGTCGAGGCAGATGCCGGCCTCGGCGGGCGTGCAGGGCCCGGGAGAGAGCACGATCGCCTCCGGCCGCCGCGCCAGCGCGTCCTCGACGCTGATCCGGTCGTTTCGCCACACCTCGCACCGGGCGCCGAGATCGCCCAGGAAGTGGACGAGGTTGAAGGTGAAGCTGTCGTAGTTGTCGATCAGCAGGATCATGCCACTATCCGTGTCGGTTTCGGCGCGCCGGCGCCTCTTCCCGTGGGGATGGGAGGAAAGCTCTAGGCAAGCGCCGCGCCGGGGTCAACGCGCAGGCCGGTAGTGCCTTGAAGTCGGCACCGGCCCTCTCCCCACCCGGCCACCCACGCGAGTATGCTTCCGTTGGGTGGCCGGGTGGGGGAGAGGGCCGGTGCCGACTTCAAACTGAGGCACTACCCGCAGGCCCGCTCAGGGGAGGAGCGCCAGTGAGGATCACCGCCATCCGGCTGCGACAGGTCCGTGGCACGATGCGGACGGAAGGGCCGTTCTGGGAGGAACGGCTGGTCCGGCCGATCGACATCTACCCGGAATACCGCTCCCGGCAGGACCACGAAGGCGGGGTGCAGCTCAACGATGGGAGCTTCCGGATCGAGACGATCTTCCTCGAGATCGCCACCGACGAGGGGGTGAGCGGCATCGCCGGGCCGCTGCCGGAGGGCGTCGCCTTCATCGTGGCGAAGCGGCTGCGGCCGGTCCTGATGGGCCAGGACCCGATCGCGGGGGAGAAACTGTGGGACCAGATGCACCGGATCATGGTGCATGGCCGCCAGGGCGATGCGATGCTGGCGATCAGCGCGGTCGATTGCGCGCTCTGGGACCTGAAGGGGCGCTGGCTGAACCAGCCCGTGCACCGCCTGCTCGGCGGGCCGACGCGACCGTCCATCCCGGCCTATGCCAGCATGCTCGGCTTCGCGGTGCTCGACCTGGGCGCGGTGCGGGCGCGGGCACAGGAATACAAGGGGCTCGGCTACACGGCGCAGAAATGGTTCTTCCGTCACGGCCCGATGAGCGGCCCGGACGGGCTGCGGCAGAACGTCGCCCTGGTCCGCACCCTACGCGAGACGCTCGGCGACGAGTACGACATCATGCTCGATTGCTGGCAGTCGATGGATCCGACCTATGTGATCGCGCTCGCGGAACGCATCGAGGAATACCGCCCGCGCTGGCTCGAGGAGGTGGTGATGCCGGACCGCATCGACAGCTACCGCCGCGTCAAGGAGCGCACGCAACATCCCGCTCGCCGGCGCCGAGCACGAATACACGCGCTGGGGATTCAAGCGCTTCATCGACCAGGACGCGCTCGACGTGCTGCAGCCCGACATCTATTGGTGCGGCGGGTTGTCGGAGACGCTGAAGATCGCCGCCTATGCGACCGCGCACGACCTCATCACCATCCCGCACGGCCATTCGACGCCGGCCGGCATCCATTTCTCGGTGACGCAATCGCCGATCCACACGCCGTACCAGGAATACCTGGTGAAATGGAACGCGATCCACCAGCATTTCCTCGCCCATCCCGTGCACCCGGTGAACGGCGAAATCCACGCGCCGACGCTTCCGGGCCTCGGGATGGAACTCGATCCGGGGAAGATCGAGGAGGAAAGCGACGTGTTTGCGTAACGCGCGATCGCGTTAAATCCCGTCGCGTCACGATTTGAGCGTAATGAGCGTTCCGCCATTGTTGTCGGAGTTGAGGCTGAAATCGGACTGGCTGAAATTGCCGGCGAAGTGGAGCGTGGTGACGGTGTCGGTGCCGTTCATCACCGTCAGCACGTTGTCGGCGAAGCTGTAGCCCGTCTCCGGCGTCGCGAGCAGGTCGATCTGGTCGCCGGCGGCGAAGCCCGCGATCTCGCTCTGCACGGAAGCTGGCGTTTGCAGGAGCAGCGAGCTATTGACCCCGGCGAAATCGATCGTTCCGCCCGCGGGGCCTCCCAGCGTCGCCGACGCCCCCGATGCCAACACCAGCGTGCCGCTGCCGAATAGACTTAGGTTGAATTCCATGCTGCTGTTGTCGATGATCGTGCCATAATTGGACACGCGGGAAATGAACCTCATTAGCCCTTCGCCGTTGGTGATGGTGCCGGTGTTGGTCACCCTCACCTGCTCGAACGCGGCATTGCTACCGGTCTGCTCCAGAGTTCCCTTATTGTAGAAAGTGAGAGAGCCTTCCGCTGAGGACACGCGCGCCATTCGTACGACCTGGGTTGAGCTGTCCAAAACATAGACGTGCCCCACCTCATTGGTGAGCGTCATCGCGGATTCCGAATATGCGGCGCCGAGGTGAACCGTTCCGCTCTGGATCACTTCAGATGCGGCCAGCGACGCCCCTGAGGAAAAAGAAAAGTCCGATTCCAGCATGATCGTGCCGCTGCCGTTCATCACGCCGAAGGAGCTGCCTGGACCGTCGATGACCACAGTGGCCCCTGCAGCCGCGGTCAACGTGCCCTGGAGCGCCAGGTCATCGGTGATCGTCAGGGTGCCGGCCGCCGCCCGAATCGTGCCCTCACCGGACACCTCCCCTCCGCTCAACGTACCGGTCCCGGATAGGGTTGAGGCCACCTCCACATTGCCGACCACCGTTCCTCCGTCGAGCATCAAGCCGCCACTGTCAAAGACCTCACCGACGGTGAAGTGACCGTGAACCACCAATCGGGCGTGAGTTTCCGGACCATAGGCGCTGATGTAGATATTCGAGGCGGATGTGGGGCGGGTAATCCCCACGGAGTATGTGCCAGGGGCGTCGATATAGGCGTCCTCGTTCGCGCTCGGAACGGTGCCCGTGCTCCAATCGGCGCCGTTTGCCCAATTGCCGCTGACGCCACTCTGCCAATATGAAACTGTCATTCCGGTTATCGCTTCTTGGTCGCCACACGCGAGACTATCTCCAATCCATTCCGTGGTCCATTAAACTACCTTTCCAATCCCCCACTCCCGATATACTTGCCCGATCGCCCGCGCCGACCCGAGCCGCAGTTTCGGCACCGCGATCTGCTCGAACATCCTCGCGTAGCGGATGCGGTTGCGGGGCGAGACCGCGACGATGTGGTGGATCATCACCCATTTCACGCTGTCCCTGCCACCGCCCAACGCGCCGACCGGTCATGCTCGAACCAGCTCCGCCTGAAGTAGCGGAACAGGCTCATGCCGGCGGGAGATGTCGAGCAGGATCACCCCGGTCGCGCGGTCGAAACGCTGGGGCATGCATTTCGAGTAATTCCCGTCCATTACCCAGCGCGGCCCCGTGATCGTGGCGTCGTGCACGGCCAAAAATTCCGCTTCCGGGCGCGGTTCCCAATCCGTGCCCGGACGGTGGTGGAGCTGATCCAGATGCACGGCCGGCAGCCCGCGCTTGCGCGCGATCGCGTCGGCGAGCGTCGACTTGCCGCTGTTGGAGGGACCGAGGATGCAGATGCGGTCCCCGAGTTCGGCGAGGTGCATGACTCTCCGATTCCGCGGGACAGGGGGCTGGCGGTCGGGCGCGGGACTTACCAACTCCGGGCGGACGATTGCACCGGACCACGCTCGATGAAGCAGCTCCATCTCGGCGCCTTCATGCGCCCCGTCGGCATCCACACCGCCTGGTGGCGCTACTCCCGGCGCATAGCCGGACGCGAACTTCAACCTCAAGCATCTCGTCCGCCTCATCCAGACGCTCGAGCGCGGCCGCTTCGACGCCTTCTTCATGGCCGATCATCTCGCGGTGCTGAACATGCCGATGGCCGGCGCTCCGCCGCAGCGCCACCGTCACCTCGTTCGAGCCGCTGACGCTGCTCTCCGCGCTCGCCATGGTGACCGAGCGCATCGGCCTGATCGCCACCGCCTCGACCACCTTCGACGAGCCCTATCACATCGCCCGCCGCTTCGCCTCGCTCGACCATATCAGCGGCGGGCGCGCAGGATGGAACATCGTCACCACGTCGAACCCCGACGCGGCGCTGAATTTCGGCCTCACCGAGCATGTCGAGCATGACGAGCGCTACCGCCGCGCGCGCGAATTCTTCGATGTCGTCACCGGATTGTGGGACAGCTGGGCGGATGATGCGTGGCTGCGCGACCAGGCGAGCGGCCTGTTCTTCGATCCCGCGCGAAGCTGCACGTGCTCGACCACAAGGGCGAGCATCTCTCGGTGCGCGGCCCGCTCAACATCGCGCGCCCGATCCAGGGCTGGCCGGTGATCGTGCAGGCCGGCGCGTCCGATGCCGGACGCCAGCTCGCCGCCGAAACCGCCGAGGTGATCTTCGGCAGCAGCCGCACCATCGAGGACGGGCGCAAATTCTACGCCGACATCAAATCCCGCATGCGCGCGCTCGGCCGCGCGCCCGATGCGCTCAAGATCCTGCCCGGGCGCGCTGGTCATGGTCGGGCGGACCACCGAGGAAGCGCGCGCGAAGCTGGCGCGGCTCGACGGCCTCGTGCATCCGGACAGCGGCGTGCCCAATCTCTCCATGCGGCTCGGCGTCGATGCCTCGCGCTTCGATCTCGACGCCGAGCTGCCGGAGCTCCCGCAGACCAATGCGAGCCAGAGCGGACGCGACGCGCTGGTTGCGCTGGCCCGCCGCGAGCACCTGACGGTGCGCCAGCTCGCGCAGATCGTCGGCGGCTATGGCGGCCTGCAGATGGTCGGCACGCCGGCGGAGATCGCCGACACCATGCAGGAATGGCTGGAGACCGACGCGTCCGACGGGTTCAACGTGATGTTCCCGACGGTCCCTGCCGGTCTCGACGAATTCGTCGAGCTGGTCGTCCCGGAGCTGCAGCGCCGCGGGATATTCCGCCGCGAGTACCAGGGCGCGACGCTGCGCGACCATCTCGGGCTGCGTCGCCCGGAGAACCGGTTCTTCCGCGCAGCGGAAGCCGCCGCTGAGTGATCATCCCGTGATCAGGGCGCGGATGTCGGCGACGAGCGCGGTGAGTGGGTCCTCGCGAAGATACATCAATGTCCCCGGCGTCGTAAGCCGGGCCAGCGCGGCTGGTCCTTCCTTTTCGGCTCGTGCCAATCCCATTGGTGAGCGCGTCGCGGTTGAAGGTGACCTACGGCCAGTTCCAGTCGATGCCGAGCCCGCGCGTCACACCGGGGCAGGATTACGCCGGCGTGGGCGAGCTGCCGGACAATGACGCATCATCGCACGCGATCGACAGCGCCTGTCGCACCGCCGTCAACGACCATCTGATCCGTCACCGAGGTGTCCGGCTTTGCCCGGGATTTCCGGGGTGTGACGCCGGCGTAGAGGGTCACGAATCCGCCACCAGGCAAGGCTGCCCTGCGCAATTTCAGCACGCCTCCGTTTGGCCGCTTCCGCTCCATGACACCCACCAGACTACCGGCGCGCAAGGCGGTGATGCGCCGCGTCACCTCGAGGTCGACCGCCGCACTGGTGTTCAGCGGACCGAACTCGCCGGCGAGCGCCTGAGCACGCAGGATCTCCGCCATCGGCACGCCCGTCCGCAACAGCTCGTCGGGTACGCCGCAGGTTGCAGCGAAGTGAGTGTTCCAATGCACGAGGCGAAGCCGGCGATCGATCAGCGACATGCCCTCGATGTTGCGGGGTGCCGTGGTCTGGAGCCGGGCAGTCCTGCCATCGGTGCGTGCCGCGTCCGGCGTCGCGCGGGCGGACGGCTCCCCAAACTCGTGGACGATGGCGCCGAGGTCGCTGGCGGCGCCGGGAAGATGAAGCCTCACTTTCATTGCACATCTGTCCGCCCTGGCGGCCACTTCGAAGGTGCCGTCATAACGCACGCCGCCCAGGACCACCTTGAGCTCATCGCCGAGGTGTTGCGTCTCCTGCCGGTCCAACCGTGCGATGCACGCGATGACGGCGTCGTATTGCGATCCGATCCCACCGCTCGCTCCGAACTGGGGGTGGGCGCTTGCAAAGCGGCGCCACGCCCGGTTGTGAGCGACGATCTGGCCCCACCTCGTAACGACGACGGCGGCCTCCGAGAACGCATCAAGAACGCGACCTGGATTTGCGGATGACATGAACAGCTCAATGTCGTCGGTCACGCGCATTGCGCCTCCAGAAACCAGAAATCTCGTCAACTCAGGCTATCGCTATGCGGACCGCCGATCTGTACTGTACGATACCGATACAAGTGATTGGGCTCTAACGATATTTCCGTATTCGCCAGCGAACCGGTCCTGGCCGTGCGGGGCCATTGACGGGATGGTCGCCATTCCCGCGCCGGTGACGCTGCGTGCAGGCGTCGTGTGCCGCTGAACTGCGCGCGGATGCGAGCGAGCGTGGGACGAACGACACCGCCGAGGTCCGGCTTCAACCCCGATCTCCTGAGCCGCCGCGCGGCATGATGCGGCGCGGATCGGCGAGGCGCCGAATCCATCGAAGGTGAGGCGTCTTACGTCAACACCTTAACCTCGCAGAAACTGACGTGGGCGAGATTCCGGGCAACGAACCCCAGGTGTCCGTCGGCAGCCCGCATCCGCGCTCGACAGAAATGGTCTTTGCAGACCCGTTCTGCTTGCCGCCCGCAGCAAGGTTTTTGACGGCCCTGGCCCCCACTGCAGCCCAGAACGGGAGCCATGGATGAAGTTCACGCCAGGCGCGCTCGCCCGCGCCGTCATTCTGCTCGCAACGCTCGCAACGCCGTTGCAAGCTGCCCTTGCACAGACCGGCCCGTATGTGCCGCGGGAGGGGAACGGCACGCTTAATACCTTCTGGCCGTTCGGCATGGCGCCGCGAACCTGGTCGCTGACTGGACAGCGGAACCAGCCGGCCATGAACGTGAGCTTTGTGAACCCCAGCCCGGGCAAGCTCGACCTCATCTTCACCCATTCGGCCCGCGTCGCACAGGGCTTCGAAGGGTTCAATGCCAGCCCGCAGCGCTATTGTGCCAACGATGGCGACCCGTACCTCTTCCTCGATGGCTACACCGACCTCAACGCGGATGGCAGCATCAATCAGCAGACCTCCGTGACCTCCACCAAGCTCATCCTGACGCCGGAAGGTGGCCAGCCGATCGACCTGATCGCCGATGGGACCTATGCGCGATGCGGCAATGTCGGGCAGCCGTATCTGCGGTGGGACCTCAACATCACCAGCTATCGGCTGCAGGCCTGGGGCTACACCAACAGCAATACCAGGGACCAGTGGTATTGGGACGCTCAGGTCACGGGCCCTTTCGTCATGCAGCAGGATCCGTGCAACCCGAAGGCGAAACCAACCGTGATCGCGGTTCAGGAAGCGTGGTGGAGCAATTTCAATGGGTCGGCGACAGGCTGGACGTTGGGCAGCGGCTCAATGGACTCGGACGGAGTTCCGAGCGGCGATGACGTTGTCTACGGTCGCACCGACTATCACGCGGATGGTCACCTGCCCTGGTACATCGTTTCCTCCAGCCAGACCCTGATGTGCACCACCTCCCTCCAGAAGGGAACGGAGTTGCCGGTCCAGGAGCTGATGCCCTGATCCCGTGCTCGCTCTTCCCGTCGCCCGACAGCGGCGGGAGAGCGACTCGGCAAGTTCCGTAATTCACCGGAGTTTCATCAAGCGCGCCGGCATCATCCTGCGATCAGGGCACGCAAGTCCTCGACCAGCGCCGTGAGCGACTCGTCACGAAGGTACATCATGTGCCCGGCGTCGTAGTAGGTCATGCGCACGCGCGCCGCCTCTATCCCGTTGCCGGCGATCGTGCTCTCGGCGGCGAAGAACGGCGTGGCGAGATCGTAGAGCCCGTTCGCGACCAGCACGCGCATGCCCGGATTCTCCCGCAGCAGCCGGCCGAGTGTCGGCGCGACATTGGTGTAGCCGGGCCAGCGCGGCTGGTCGTCCTTCTTCGGCCCGTGCCAGTCCCATTTGGTGAGCGCGTCGCGGTTGAAGGTGACGTAGGGCCGGTTCCAGTCGATGCCGAGCACGCGCGTCAGATGGTCGTTGACGGCGGTGAGATAGGCGCTGTCGATCGCATAGGACGAGGCGTCGTTGTCCGGCAGCTCGCCGACGCCGTCGTAATCCTCGCCGGTGTAGCGGGTATCGAACCGCCCGACGGTAAGCCCGCGGTCGCGCAGCAGCTCCTTGCGGAAGCGCGAGGGCTCGATCCGGAGCCGCGTGCGCTCGAGCCAGGTCGGCGAGAGTCCGGTGAGGCGCGCGAGCTTGTCGCGCACCGAAGCGGCGCGCGCGCGGTCGAGCCGCGAGCCGGCCTGCAGCGCCGGCAGGTATTCCTCGGTCGCGAACCGCCTGGCGTCGTCGAGGAACGCGTCGCGCCCGTCCGGCGCCTCCGCCTTGCCGTGGAACAGCGCGGTCGCCGCGTAGGTCGGCAGGAAACACGTGTCGGCCAGGTAGTTGCCGGGCTCGAAGCGGCAGGTGTGGAAGTCGAGGATCGTCGAGATCAGCGCGATGCCGTTGAACGCGATTCCCGCCAGCATGCCCTTCAGCTTGCCGGCGACCGCGACCGCGCGCGTGGTGCCGTAGCTCTCGCCGCAGAGGAAGCGCGGGCTCGCCCAGCGCCGGTTGGCGGTGAGCCAGGACTTGATGAAGTCGCCGATCAGCTCGGCATCGACATCGACCCCCCAGCCATCCTCCGGCTTCGCCTCGCCGATCATGCGGCTGTAGCCGGTGCCGGGCGGATCGATGAACACGAGGTCGGCGAGGTCGAGCAGGCAAAGCGGATTGTCCTTGACCTCGTACGGGCCGGAACCGGCGGGGGTCGCGTCGCCGGGCACCACCACCCGGCGCGGGCCGAGCGCGCCCATGTGCAGCCAGAGCGAGGCCGAGCCCGGTCCGCCATTGAAGGTGAACACCACCGGCCGCGCGGCCGGCGCGTCGGTTTCGGCCAAGTAGCCGAACGAGAAGATGCTGGCGCGCGGCTTGCCGTCCTTGTCCTCGAGCCGGGTCTCGCCGGCGAGGCAGCGATAGGCGAGGCGGCCGTCGCGGAAGCTCGCCTCGTGCCGGGATTCGAAGCTCTGCGGCGGAGCCGGCGGGGCGGGTGGTGTGGTGTCGGATTCGCTCATGCGGCGAGGGTAAAAGGCCGCCGCCGGCGCAGCAAACCGGCGGCATCCGCAATCCTACGGATATTGCTCCGGCGGCAGCGCCTGTGTATTCGCGTGACGATGGTCTGGACGGGAGCAGTCCACCGTGTGGTTCGGTCGCGTGATGCCAAGAACTGGCAGGAACAAGGGGCTCTCCGTACGCGAAAACACGTACGCGAGAACTCCGCGAGGATTTGCGGACGCCGCCACGTTCAAGCCGATCACGCCCGGAGACGCCGATCTCCTGGAGGAGACGGTCTATGACCGCACCGGCGCGGTCCTTCGCCACGGCGACGCCGCCCGCTCGCCGGAGCCGGCAGCGGCGCCGACACTCCCCTTCGTCAGCACCGGGCCGCACGGCCATCGGGCACGGATGCGCGAGAAGCTGCTGGAGCGCGGGCCGGACGCGCTCGCCGATTACGAGCTGCTGGAGATGCTGCTGTTCTTCGCCCAGCCGAAGGGTGACACCAAGCCGCTCGCCAAAGCGGTGATCAACCGCTTCGGCAGCTTCGGGGCCGCGCTGGCGGCGCCGCAGAAGGAGCTGTTCGCGACGCCGGGTCTCGGCACCGCATAGCGTCGCCGCGCTCAAGCTGGTGCAGGCGGCGGCGCTGCGGCTCGCCCGCGCGGAGGCGATGGACCGGCCGGTGCTCAACAACTGGGACCGGCTGATGGACTATTTGAACGCCGTGCTCGCGCGCGAGAAGATCGAGCAGTTCCGGGTGCTGTTCCTCGATAACCGCAACCGCCTGCTCGCCGACGAGGCGCAGGCGCGCGGCACCGTCAACCACACGCCGGTCTATCCGCGCGAGGTGGTGAAGCGCGCATTGGAGCTCCATTCGACCGCGCTCATCCTCGTGCACAACCACCCGAGCGGTGACCCAACGCCCTCGCGCGAGGACGTCGAGATGACGAAGGAGGTGAAGAAGGCCGCCGCCGCCCTCGACATCGTGCTGCACGACCACATCATCGTCGGCAATGGCGCCTGGCTCAGCTTCCGCAAGCAGAAGCTGCTATGACGGGCCGGCGCGCCGGCGTCACCGTGCCGGGCGCCTCGCCAGGACCAGGCCGAGGCCGAGCGCGATCATCGCGGCGCCCGAGGCCTCGCGCAAGCGGCGGATCAGCGCGGGGCGGGCTGCCGCGCCTTCGCGGATGCCGCTCGCCGCACAGGCGACCACGATGTCGGCAAGCGAGTTCAGCGCCACCGAGACGAAGCCCAGCACCACGAACTGCAGGGCCACGTGGCCCGCTTGCGGGTTCACGAATTGCGGGATGAAGGCGAGGAAGAAGGCCGCCGTCTTCGGGTTCAGCGCCTCCACCAGCACGCCTTCGCGCAGCGCCCGTCGCGGGCCCAGTGACGGCATCCCGACGCCGCCGCTCAAGCTCGTCGAGCCGTCCCGACGCGCGGACCGGAACGTGCGAAGGCCGAGCCAGATCAGGTATACGGCGCCGATCAGCTTGAGCGCGGTGAACAGGTTCGCGCTCGCCAGCACGAGGGCGGACACGCCGAGCCCGCCCGCGACAACATGCACCATGCCGCCCAGTCCGGTGCCGAGGCTGGACGTCACGCCCTCGGCGCGGCCGCCGGCGAGCGTGCGCGCGGCGACATAGAAGAGCCCCGGGCCGGGCGTGATGGCGAGCATCAGGGCCGCTGCGACATAGAGGGCGAGGTGGTTCAGGTGCATGGTGTTCCTGTGGGCGGCTTAGAGTGCCTTTCAAAACCCACCCACGCCGGTCGTCTGGCGGCGATTTTCTGCGCGCCGGTGCTCACGGGCTGCAAGCCCGCTCCGCTCCGGTGCTCGAAAACCAACGCCATACAACTCAGCCTAGCGCATTTTGAAACGCACTCTAAGCATAACCTGTTCCCTTCCGGTCACCGGCCGGCTGAGCTGATTGCTGGAGCGAGTGATTCACGTTTCAGGCCGACTCGACCTGCAACGATCACGCGCTAGCTCGCCGGGCAGCCGCTGGCGGCTTCGAATACCTCGCTGCCGGGGATGCTGGCGAGCATCTTGTCGTCATCCCACGAGGAGGACGGGAAGGTCAGCGCAATTGCCAGACCTCGCTCGCGTTCGTGTTGCACGTGGAGAGCGCCAGCTGCTTGTCCTCGCCGGGTGACGAGTTCGAGGCACCCTGCCTTGTTGTTGAGCAGGACTTCCTGGAAGCCGGAGTTGGGCGAGGTTGCCCATTGCTGCCCCACCTCGCGATAGCTGCTGTTGCAAACGATGATGACCGCCAGCCCGGAGCCGTTCCGCGCCAGGCACTTGCCGCTTCCGGTATTCACCAGCTGGTTGCCAACATAGGACCACTGCTCCGCGGCCGTGTCATTGCACGGATGGGCCACGACCGGCGCGCCGCTCGTATGGGAGCCATTCTGGACATCGACGCAATAGGTCACGTCAGGCGCCGAGGTCGGTTGCGTGATGTAGAATGCGGCTGCGCGAGGGCTGTTCAGCAGCAGCAATCCCAGGGACATGACGATCAGGAAAGGGAATGATCTGGCTGACATGAGAACGCCCCCATTCGGTTCGGTTTCGATCCCGCCGGGTCTGCGCCGTTCGCGCCTCAGCGGAGCTGCCAGTTCTGCGTGGCGATGTCGTTGCAGTTGGTGATCGCGATCGGCTGATCCTCCCCGGGCGCCGCATCCAGGCAGAGCCCGTTGGCGTCGGTAAGGGATCCGACGTAGCCCGGATAGTAGGAGAGCCCCCAGGTACTGACCGCTGGATGTCCCGCAGGTCGCGATCATCGCCTGACCGCTGCCGCTCTCCGTAAGACACAGGCCGGACGCGGCGTTGACGATCTGCTGGCCCACATACGACCATTGCTCCGCCGCGGAAGCGTTGCAGGGGTGCGCGACGACCGGCGCCCCGCTGCTGGTCGAACCGTTCTGCACATCGGCGCAGTAGGTCGCGTCCGGGTTCGATGTGGGCTGGGTGATATACAGCGCGGCTGCTCTATGGCTGCTCAGCAACAGGATGCCAAGCGACAGAACGAAATAAATGTTGCGCGCCAGCATTTGGATTCTCCTGCTCAGTCGGGCAGTAGGACCAACGGCAGCCGAACCATACGCCGACGCGGGCTCGATTCGAAGTCACAACATTGCGACGCGAACACATCCGTCGTGAACCCGATTTCGCCGAGCGCGTCGTGCAACCGCTCCGGTAAGTGACGCGGGCACCTTATACCAGCGCGCTCGGAGTGCGTGGTTCCAGTCTGGCCGATGCACCCAACGGAAGTATACTCTCGTGGGTGGCCGGGTGGGGGAGACGGCCGGCGCAGCTAGTGCACTGACTTAGACGGACGGTTCATGCAGGCTGTCGAGCTTGGCCAGGATCGAGGCGGCCGATGCCTTCCAGATGAAGGGCTTCGGCTCGGCATTGTGTTCGACGAGGTAGCGATTGATGGCGGCTTGCAGGTCGACGATCGAATGGAAACTGCCGCGGCGGATACGCTTGCGGGTCAGTGCCGAGAAGAAATTCTCGACCGCGTTCAGCCACGACCCGGAGGTCGGAGTGAAATGGAACGTCCAGCGCGGATGCCGCGCCAACCATTCCTTGACCTTGGGGTGTTTGTGGGCGGCGTAGTTATCGATCACCGCTTCGATCAGCTTGCCGGCCGGGAACGTCACGCTCGACGGCGTTGAGGAAGCGGATCAATTCCTCGTGCCGATGCCGCTGCATGCAGCGTCCGATCACCGTGCCGTCGAGCACATTGAGGGCGGCGAACAGCGTCGTGGTGCCGTGGCGTTTGTAGTCGTGCGTCATGGTGCCGCAGCGGCCGGGTTTCAGAGGCAGCCCCGGCTGGGTGCGGTCAAGCGCCTGGATCTGGCTCTTCTCGTCGATCGACAGCACCACAGCGTGCGCCGGCGGATCAACGTAGAGCCCGACGATGTCGACGAGTTTGTCGGCGAACTGCGGGGGGTTTTGAAAGGCACTCTTAACTGAACATGCTCTAGAGCCGCTTCCGATCGAAGTGGATCGAAAACGGCTCCAGCCTTGCTTGCTGGCGAGCAACCTTATCCGATCAGGTGACTCCACCTGATCGGATGTTGCTCTAGGTCGCGGTCAGCTGGCAGCCGCTGGCGGCGGCGGTTTCGAATGCCTCGCTGCCGGGGATGCTGGCGAGCGTCTTGTAGTAGTCCCACGGCCCCTTGCTTTCCTCGGGCGACTTCACCTCGAACAGATACATCGTGTGGCTCATGCAGCCATTGGCGAGCACGCGGCCGTCGCTGGTGAAGGCGTCGTTCACCGGCATGGCGTGCAGGTGCTGCGCCACCGCCTCCGTCTCGTCCGTGTTCGCCGTCTTCATCGCCTTCAGATATTGCAGCACGCAGGAATAGGTGCCGGCCTGGATCATGTTCGGCATGCGCCCGGTCTGCTTCAGGAAGCGCTTGCCGAAGGCGCGCGTGGTGTCGTTGAGGTCCCAGTAATAGGCCTCGGTCAGCACCGCGCCCTGCGCCGCCGCGAGGCCGAGCCCGTGCACCTCGGCCAGCGTGAACAGCAGCGTGGCGAGCTTCTGGCCGCCCTTGGCGATGCCGAACTCCGCCGCGCCCTTCATCGCGTTGGTGGTGTCGAGCCCGGCATTGGCCAACCCGATCACCTTCGCGCCCGACGTCTTGGCGCGCAGCAGGTAGGAGGAATAATCCGAGGTGCCCAGCGGGTAGCGCACCGCCCCCAGCACCTTGCCACCTTTCGCCTCGACGAATTTCGCCGTCTGGTCCTGCAGCGAATAGCCGAAGGCGTAGTCGACGGTGATGAAGAACCAGGTGTTCCCGCCATGCTCGACCAGCGCGCCGCCGGTGCCCACGGCCTGGGAATGCGTGTCATAGGCCCAGTGGAAGCCCCAGGGCGAGCATTGCTTGCCGGTCAGGTCGGTGGTCGCGGCGCCGGTGACGATGTCGATCTTCTTCTTCTCCTTCGACAGCCCCTGCACCGCCAGCGCCACCGACGAGGTCGTCAGCTCCATGATCGCGGCGACGCCGTCCTCGTCGTACCATTTGCGGGCGATGCCGGAGGCGATGTCGGGCTTGTTCTGATGATCGGCGTCGACGATCTCGACCGGCCGCCCCAGCACCGAGCCGCCGAAATCCTCGACCGCCATCTTCGCCGCGGCCACCGATCCCTTGCCGCCGAAATCCGCATAGACGCCGGACTGGTCGTTCAGGATGCCGATCTTCACGCGGCGTGGCGGCGCGCGCGGGACGGATCAGCGCGGGGCCGGCCAGCGCGCCGGCGGCCGTGGTGGCGATCAGGTGGCGGCGGGAAATGGGCACGGCGATCGTTCCTCCCCAGGATTGTTGGTTTTGGTCGTGGGACGACAGGTTCTACCATCGCGGCGCGGAGAGGCGAGTGCGGCCGAACCACGGGGAGCGTATTTTGACGCTCTCAGCCTCGGGGTGGTCGCCTATGCCGAGGCCGCCCCGACCAGGGGCACGGGCGGCTGTCGCGGCGCTCGCCTTGCGCGCTTCCGCGAGGCACGCTTCCACCGCCTCGTGCAGCGTGCTCGTGTAGTGGTTGGCGCCGATGATGGCGCGCTGGCGGTCGTCGTGCAGGATCTCGTCCTCGTCCGGCCAGAGCCCGACCAGGATCGGCGCGTCGGGCAGGCGGTTGCGCAGGCGGCGCACGAGATAGCGCAGATTGGCCGGGCTGCCGCTGATCTCCAGGTAGGAGATGCACACCATCGCCGTGCCGCGGAAATCGACCAGGCCGATATGCGCGCGCGAGGCGGCGTCGAACGGCAGCACGCGGGCGCCGAGCCCGTGCTTCTGCAGGAGCTGCGCGAGCATGGCGGAGGCCGCCTCGTCGAGCGGGCCGCGGCCGGCGAGGCACAGCACGGCGGTGTCCGACTGCCATTCCGCCGGCAGCTCATCCTCCGCCGCTTCGCCATCCGGTGCCGGGCGGCGCTTCAGCGCGCGTTCCGCCGGCGGCGGGACGGAGGGCGCCGTCATCCGCGTTCGAGGGCGGCGGGTCCTTGTCCTCGTGGCGCTCCAGATCCTCGACGACGCTCGCCACCGCCTCCTTGACCCGTTCGAGTTGCACGCCGGAGAGCACGCCGCGAAGCGCGTCGTTGGCGGCGAGCTGCAGCCCCTTCAGCGCCACCTCGTCGTAATAGGCGGAGAGCGGACGGTCGCGGAGCAGCACCTCGGCCTGGTCGAGCGCCTCGTCGGGGTCGCCGGCGAGCATCCGCTGGTAGAAGCTCTCGACCGGGCTGAGCGCCGGCCGGTCGCCGAGCATCACGTCGAGGAACTCGAGCCGCTTCACGTGCCGGCCGAGCACCACCAGGCACAGGGTGAGCGGGGTCGACAGCAGCAGCCCGATCGGCCCCCAGAGCCAGGTCCAGAACGTCGCGGCGACCGCGACCGCGAACGGCGAGAGGCCGGTGCTGTGCCCGTAGAGCATCGGCTCGACCACCTGGCCGGTGACCAGCTCGACCACGAGGTAGAGCGCCGCGGTCCAGATCACCAGCGACCAGCCGGGATCGGTCGCGGCGGCGAGCGCCAGGGGGGCGAGCGCCGAGAGCGGTGCACCGATATAGGGGACGAAGCGCAGCAGCATGCCGAGGATGCCCCACAGCGCCGGGGACGGCACGCCGATGACGAAGAGCCCGATCCCGACGATGAGGCCGAAGGACGTGTTCACCGCGAGCTGGGCGAGGAAATACTTGCTGAGCCGCCGCGCGGCGTCGTTCATCGCCAGCGTGGTGCGGTGCAGATCGCCCGAGCCGAACAGGCGGATCAGCCGGTCGCGCAGATCCTCGCGCTGCAGCAGGATGAAGATCGAGAAGATCAGCACGATCGCGGTGGTGGCGAGCGGGCTCACCACCGGCTGCAGCACGCTCCGCGCCAGCTCGAAAGCCGAGGGCGGCGGCTGCTCGACCTCGCACCGGCACCGGCTTGGGCGGGGCGGGGCCGGCGGCGCGGGTCGGATTGCGCTGCCGCGGGGGTGGGTTGCCGGCGCTTCCTGCACCTGGAACTGCCGCCCGAGTCCGCCCGGCGACCTCGGTCAGTCGGTCGATCACCGCGCCGCGGACCTCGCTCACCTTCTGCTCGATCGTGTACTCGTAGCGAGGGACCTCGCCGGCGATGTCGGCGATCTGCCGGCCGATCAGCCCGCCGAGCGCCAGGATGATCGCGAGCGCGAGCAGCACCGCCACCAGCACCGAGGGCACGCGGCCGAGATGGATGCGGCGCAGCAGGTTGACGAGCAGGCGCGATCAGGAAGCTCAGCAGCACCGCGAGCGTGATCGGGATCAGCACGTCGCGGCCGAGATAGAGGCCGGCAATGACGACGACCGCGACGGCCAGCGTGAGCAGCGACGTGAGGCCGGGCGTTTCCGCCGGCGGCACCTGGGTCGGGAGGCGTTCCCGGTCGGCTGGGAAATCGGACATCGGCCGGTTCGCTACGCCTCCCGCCGCCCGGCTAGACGGTGCCCCGGCGGCCGAAGATCGCGTGATACAGCACGAGCACCACGATCGCGCCGATCACCGCGACGATCAGGCTGTAGATGTTGAGGCCGTTGACGCCGTGGCCGCCGAAGGCGCGGAAGATGAAGCCGCCGACGACCGCGCCCACGACGCCGAGCACGATGTCGAGGATGAACCCCTCCCCTTGGCGGTTGACGACCTTGCTGCCGATGAAGCCGGCGATCAGGCCGAGAATGATCCAGGCGATGATGGACATGCGGTGGGGCTCCTTGAGCTGTCGGGCCGGAGGGTCACGGATGCGCGCCGTCGCGACCCGTTACGAGCGGCGCCGTCTCTCGTTCCAACGTCGGTGCATTTTTGCGCCGCGTTGTGGCGTCGCTGTGGCGAACCGGCGAAGATGCGGCCGAACACGCCCGCACGGGAGACGATCCGCATGACCGCACCAATCCGCTTCGGTGTCCTCGGCGCCGCCAATATCGCCCGACTGTTCGCCAAGGGGCTCGGGGGCTCGACGCTCGCCAGCGTGGCGGCGGTGGCGAGCCGCGACGAGCCGAAGGCGCGGGCGTTCGCGGCCGAGCTCGGCATCCCGCGCTTCCACGGCTCCTATGCCGCATTGCTCGCCGATCCGGCGATCGAGGCGATCTACATCCCGCTGCCCAACGACCTGCATGCCGAATGGGCGATCCGCGCGGTCGAGGCGGGGAAGCACGTGCTGTGCGAGAAGCCGCTCGCGATCGGCGGGGCCGACGCGCGCGCGATGTTCGATGCCGCCAGGCGCGCCGGCGTCCACCTGGTCGAGGCCTATCCCTACATGTCGCAGCCGCAGACGCTGCGGCTCCGGGAGCTGCTGGCCGAGGGCGCGATCGGCCGCGTGGTGACGGCGAGCGCGAGCTTCGGCTTCGCGCTCGCGACGCCGGACGGCGAGCCGCTGCGCGATCCCGCCAACATCCGGCTCGATCCCGCGCGCGGCGGCGGCGCGCTGCTCGATGCCGGGACCTATCCGATGAGCCTGCTCCGCCTCGTGATCGGCGAGCGGCCGACCCGCGCGATGGCGAGCGCGCGGATGGCGCGGAGCGGCGTCGATCTCACCGTCGCGGCGACGCTCGAATTCCCCGGCGGCGCGATCGCGCAGCTCAGCTGCAGCATGGCGGTGGCGGCGCACCGGACCGCGGTGATCGCCGGCGAGCGCGGCGTGATCGAGACCGGGTTCAGCAACCACGCGCCCGATTCCGGCCGGCTCGCGCTGCGGATCAAGCGCGGCACCGCCGGAACGGACCCGTCCGAGACCGAGGAGGTGCCGGGCGGCGACGGCTTCCGCGCCGAGGCAGAGTCGTTCGCGCGGATGATCCGGGAAGGGCGGGAGCATTGGAACGGCGCGACCGAGGCGGAATCAATCGACACCGCCCTCGCGCTCGAAGCGATCGCCGCCAGCATCCGCAAGGGCGGGGAGTGGGTGACCGTTCAGGCGCCGAGATAGGCCGTGATGACCCGCGGGTCGTGCGCGACCTCCGCGGCCGGGCCGTGCAGCACGATGCGGCCGGTCTCCAGCACGTAGGCGTAATCCGCGACCTCAAGCGCGGCGGAGGCGTTCTGCTCGACCAGCAGGATGGTGATGCCGGCCTGCTTCAGCGCCGCGATCACCGCGAAGATCTCCTCGATGACGAGCGGCGCCAGGCCCATGCTCGGCTCGTCGAGCAGAAGCAGTCGAGGCCTGCCCATCAGGGCGCGGCCGAGCGCCAGCATCTGCTGCTCGCCGCCGGAGAGCGAGCCCGCGAGCTGATCGAGCCGCTCGGCGAGGCGGGGGAAGCGGGCCAGCACCTCGCCCTGGCGGCGCCGTGTCTCGCCCCGGTCACGCACGCGCTAGGCGCCGAGCGCCAGATTCTCCGCGACCGTCAGCTCGGCGAAGACCTGCCGCCCCTCGGGCACCTGCAGCAGGCCGAGCGCGGCGATGCGGCAGGCGCGGCGACCGGTGATGTCCGCGCCGTCGAAGCGGATTTTTCCCCCACGCGGACGCAGCAGGCCGGAGATCGCGCGCATCGTCGTGGTCTTGCCCGCGCCGTTGGCGCCGATCAGGCTCACCACCTGCCCCGCGTTCACGGTGAGATCGATGCCGTGCAGCGCGACGGTGCGGCCATAGGCAACGGTCAGCCCATCCATGGCCAGCGCCGTCACGCGGCCTGTCCCGCCAGCCGCGCCGCGACCTTGGGGCCGAGATAGGCCTCGACCACCACCGGCGCCGCGCGCACGGCGTCGGGCGTTCCCGCGAAGATGCGGCGGCCGAAATTCAGCACCGTCACCTGCTCCGAGAGCTGCATGACGAAGCCCATGTGGTGCTCGATCAGCAGCACCGTCGCGCCGCGGTCGCGGATGCGGCGCACCAGCGCGGCGAGTGCCGTGGTCTCGGCCGGGTTCATGCCTGCCGCCGGCTCGTCGAGCAGCACGAGCTTCGGATCGGGCGCGATCGCGCGCGCGATCTCCAGCCGGCGCTGGTCGCCATAGGCGAGGGAGCCGGCCGACACCTCCGCGCGCTCCCCGAGTCCGACGAAATCGAGCGCCGCCCGGGCGCGCGAGACGGCGTCGCGTTCCTCGCGCGCGAAGCGCGGAAGTCGCAGCACGATCGCCGGCAACGGCGCCGAAAGCCGCGCGTGCAGCCCGACGAGGACGTTTTCGAGCAGGCTCATCTCGCCGAAGACGCGGATGTTCTGGAAAGTGCGCGCGAGGCCGAGGGCGGCGCGGCGATGCACGGAGCGGCGCGTCACGTCCTCGCCCGCGAAGGCGATCCTTCCCGCGCTCGGCGGGATCAGGCCGGAGATCAGGTTGAACAGCGTGGTCTTGCCGGCACCGTTCGGCCCGATCACCGCGTGGATGCCGCCTGCCTCGATGCGCAGATCGACGTTGTCGACCGCGGTCAATCCGGCGAAGCGGCGGGTGACGCCGGTGAGTTCCAGCAGCGCGCTCATGCGGCGCGGCGGCGCATGCGGAAGGGCAGGATGCCGCGCGGCAGGAACAGCACCGACCAGCACGATGATGAGGCCGTTGACGATCAGCCGCGCGCCGGCGACGTCGCGCAGCACTTCCGGCAGCAGCGTCAGCACGAAGGCGCCGAGCACCGGCGCGAACGGCGTCGCGATGCCGCCGAGCAGCGCGAAGGAGAGGATCGTCACCGCCGGCTCGAACCCGAATTCCGACGGGCCGATGAAGGACGAGCTGTGCGCGTCGAGCGCGCCGGCGATGCCGGCGAGCACCGCAGCGGCGACCAGCGCGCCCATGCGGTAGGTGAACACGTCGATGCCGGCGACGCGCGCCGCGGTCTCGTCCTCGCGGATCGCCTCCATCGCGCGGCCGATGCGGCTGCGGGCCACCAGCCACAGGACCAGCACCGCGATCCCGAGCAGCGCGTAGATGTGCCAGGTCTCGGCTTGCGAGCGGGATGCCGGAGAGGCCGAGCGCGCCACCGAAGACATCGAGGTTGAGGTAGAGCGCGCGCAGCACCTCGCCGAGCCCGATCGTCGCGATGGCAAGATAGACGCCGGAGAGCCGCACCGTCGGCGCGCCGATCAGCAGCGCGAACGCGACCGGCGCGAGCGCAGGAGAGCGGCAGCACCGCGGCGAAGGGAAGATGCAGCCGGAGCGTCAGCAGCGCCGAGGAATACGCGCCCAATCCCATGAACGCGGCCTGGCCGAGCGAAAGCTGCCCGACCGCGAGCACGACGTACATCGCAAGCGCCAGCAGCCCGTTGATCCCCAGCGCATGGACGACGTTCTGATAGGTCCAGAGGAAGTCGTCGAGCCATGGCGGCATGCGTCATGCGCGCCGCACCGCCATGCGCCCGAACAGGCCGGTCGGCCGGGTCCACAGCACGATCACCAGCACGAGGAAGCCCACCGCCTCCTTGAGCCCCGACGACACGTATCCCGCGGTCAGCACTTCGAGCACGCCGAGCAGCACGCCCGCGATCACCGCGCCGCTGATGTCGCCGAGCCCGCCGACGATGATGACGACGAAGCCGCGCAGCATCATGTCCTCGCCCATGTACGGCTGCACCGCGTTGAAATTGAGCCCGATCAGCACGCCGCCGGCGCCGGCGAGGCGGCCCGAGAGGAAGGAGACGATCGCGGCGGTGCGGGCGGTGTCGATGCCCATCAGTTCCGCCGCGTCCGGCCGCTCCGCCATCGCGCGGATCGCGAGGCCGAGCCGCGTGCAGCGGATCAGCAGCACCAGCGCGCCGACCAGCACCACCGTCGCGCCGAGGATCAGGAACTGCGTCATCGTCACGCGCACGCCGCCGATCTCGATCGCGGCGAAGGAGATGAGCCCGGGCGGCAGGCGCTGGATGTCGGGGCCGAGCCAGAGGGTCGCCGCGGAGTAGAGCGCGAGCGCGCCGCCGAGCGTCACCATCAGGGAGGCGAGCTCCGGCGCCTGCACGCGCCGCAACCGCGTCGAGCAGCACCCAGTCGAGCGCCGTCGCGATGATCCCGGCACCGATCGCCGCGAGCGGCAGCGCCGCCCAGAGCCCGAGCCCGGCATCGCGGGTCAGGAACAGCGCGAGGAACGCGCCGGCGGAGAAGTAGAAGCCGTAGAGCAGGTTGATCACCCGCAGCACGCCGAAGATCAGCGTGAACCCCAGCGCGAACAGAGCGTAGGTGGCGCCGAGCAGGATGCCGTTGACGAGCTGCTGCGCCAGCAAGGATCAGGCGGCCTTGGTCCGCCGGCTCTCCGTGCGAAGCTGGCCGCAGGCGGCGAGGATGTCCTGGCCGCGCGGCGTGCGGATCGGCGAGGCGAAGCCCGCGTCCATGACGATCCTCGCGAACCGGTCGAGTGCCGATTTCGTGCTCGGCTCGAAGCGGCTGCCGGGCCAGGGGTTGAACGGGATCAGGTTCACCTTGGCGGGCATTCCGGCGATCAGCCGCACGAGCTGCCGCGCCTCCGCCTCGCTGTCGTTCACGCCCTTCAGCATGATGTATTCGAAGGTGATGCGCCGCGCGTTCGACGCGCCCGGATAGCGCCGGCACGCCGCCATCAGCTCGGCGATCGGGTATTTGCGGTTGAGCGGCACCAGCTCGTCGCGCAGTTCGTCGGTGACGGCGTGCAGCGACACGGCGAGATTGATGCCGAGCTCGGCGCCGCAGCGATCCATCATCGGGACGACGCCCGAGGTGGAGAGCGTGATCCGCCGGCGCGACAGGCCGATGCCCTTCGCCGTCCATGATGATGCGCATCGCGCGGGCGACGTTCTCGTAATTGTAGAGCGGCTCGCCCATGCCCATCAGCACGATGGTGGAGAGCAGGCGCGGGGTTTCGCCCTTCGGGCTCGGCCATTCGCCATAGGCGTCGCGCGCGGCCATGAACTGGCCGACGATCTCGGCCGCGCCGAGATTGCGCACCAGCGGCTGCGTGCCGGTGTGGCAGAAGCGGCAGGAGAGCGTGCAGCCGACCTGCGAGGAGATGCAGACCGCGCCGCGATCCTCGCGCTGGATCGGGGATGTAGACGGTCTCCGCCTCCTGCCCGTCGCGGAAGCGGAACAGGAATTTCTTCGTCGCGTCGGCGCTGATCTGCGCGAGCGCGACCTCCGGGCGGCCGATCACGAACCGCTCGGCGAGCTTCTGCTGCAGCGGCCGCGCGATCGAGGACATGCGCGCGAAGTCGGTGACGCCCTGGTGGTAGATCCAGTGCCAGAGCTGCTTGGCGCGGAACGGCGGCTCGCCGATTTCGGCGAGGGCTTCGGCAAGCTCGTCGCGCGAGAGGCCGACGAGATCGCGCCGCCCGTCCGGCAGCACCGGCGGCGGCGGGGCGAAATGCGCGGATTTGGCGAGGATGCGCGCGCGCTCGGCTTCCGTGAGATCGAGCGCCGCGCTCATTTGGCCGGGCAGGCCTTGTCGATCGCGTTGTAGGCGGCGGTGAAGCCGCGCAGGCTGAACGTGTCGGTGACCTCGCCGCTGCCGCGCGGGGCCGGCGATTTGGCGATCGCCTTGCCGCCCTTCTGGAACGCGACCACCGCGGCATGGCCGTCGCGGGCGAAGGCGGAGCGCTGGGCGGTGTAGAATGGCAGCGAATTCTGCTCGACCTGCACGGTGACGGCGGCGTTCGGCGGGTAGGCGAAGCCGGCGCTGAGCGCGACCGCGTCGCGGCCGGTGGCGCGCTGGGTGACGGTCAGCACCACGTCGCCGCGGCCGGCGACCGCCGGGGTGGAGGACGACGGCGCGGGTGAAGGCGTAGCAGGCGGTCTCGCCCGCCTGCTGCACGGTCGCGGCCTGCCAGTCGTCGAACTTGCCGATCGATTTCGGCCCGCCGGCGGCGGGCGCGGCCGGCTTGGCGGGGGCCGGCTTGTGGCTCGTCGAGTGACTGCCCGGTGCGTGTCTCCGCTGCTCGCGCGAAGGATGGGGCGAGCGACGGGACGAGAGAGCAGGCGAGGGCGAGGAGGAGTGCGGGACGGGCGCGCATGGCGCGACAGATACGGCGGCGCCCGCGGCGGGACAAGCGCGCTTCTGGTCATCGCCGGCAGGCGGCGGGATATGGCTCTGCCGCCATGAACGATGCGACCGACGAGCGGCTCGCCGCCCAGTACGAGGCGTTCCCCTACCCGAAGCGCGATCCGCGCGAGGAGGCGAAGCGGCTGCTGGTCGGCAGCCCGAGCCTGCTCTCGGAGATCGACCACTGGGTGTTCGGCGCCGCCCGCCCGGCCTCGCGTGCCGCTGCGCGCGCTGGTCGCCGGCGGCGGCACCGGGGACGGCACGATCATGCTGGCGCAACTCCTCGCGAGCGCCGGACGGTCCGGCCCAGGTGACCTATCTCGACCGCTCGGAGGCGGCGATGGCGATCGCCCGGGCGCGGGCGGAGGCGCGCGGGCTCACCAACATCGTCTGGGAGCGGGGCTCGCTGCTGGACCTGCCGAGCTTCGGGCTCGGGACGTTCGACTACATCGATTGCTGCGGCGTGCTGCACCACCTGCCGGACCCGGCGGCGGGGCTCGCGGCGCTCGTCTCGGTGCTGGCGCCGGGCGGCGGGATGGGGCTGATGGTCTATGCGCCGCACGGGCGCACCGGCGTCTACATGGCGCAGGATGCGCTGCGGCATGCTGGCGCCGCCCGAAGCGAGCGCCGGCGCAGCGGCTCGACGTCGCGCGCCGGCTGCTGCGCCATCTGCCGGAGACCGCCTGGCTCCGCCGCAACCCCTATCTGAGCGACATCGCCGAGGGCGGCGATGCCGGGCTCTACGACCTGCTGCTGAACCCGCGCGACCGCGCCTTCGACATCCCGGCGCTGTTCGCGCTGCTCGCGGAGGCCGGGCTCGAGGCGACCTGCCTGGTCGAGCCGATGCGCTACGACCCGGCGACCTACCTGCCCGATCCGAAGCTCAGGGCGCGGATCGCGACGCTGGAGGCGATGGAGCGGGCGGCGCTGGCGGAGGCGCTGACCGGCAACATGATCACCCACATCGTCTATTGCGTGCGCGCCGGCGAGGCGCCGGCGGCGCCCGACCCGCTGCGCCCCGACGCGGTCCCGGTGCCGCGCCATCAGGCGGGGGCGAGATGGCGAAGCACATCCGCGCCGATCAGACGCTGCCGTTCCTGTTCGACGGCCTGCGCGTGCCGGTTGCCCTGCCGCCGCTGGCGGCGCCGATCCTGCGGCTGATCGACGGGCGCCGCACGGTGGCCGAGATCGCCGCCGCCCTGGCGGAGCGGGGGACGGATGCGGCGGCGTTCGAGCGCGCCTGGGCCGCCACCTACGCGACGATGAGCGCGCTCAATCGGATCCTGCTCGCGCCGCCGCCCTGACCCCGGGCGCGGCGGGAGGCGGCATGGCATGCGCGGCGGGTTGGCGGGCGGCGGCCCGCGAAACCGGGACTCCCATGGGTCGCGATCGGCGGCGCTGGTTTCAGGCCGCGAGCTCCACCAGAGCGAGACGTTGCGAGGCTGCCTTGATCTGCCGCGTGGCGGCCTCCGCCGTCTCCGTGGCCCGCGCGATCGTGCCGGCGCTCTCGCTGATGCTGGCGACGCCCGCCGCCGCGGTCTGCATGTTGGCGGACATCTCCCGCGCCACCGCGTTCTGCTGCTCGACCACCGCCGCGACCGCAGAGGCGATCTCGTCCACCGCGCTCACCGTGCCGGTGATGTCGCGGATCGCCTGGGCGGCCTCGTTTGTCGCTGCCTGCACGCTCGCGATCTGCGCGGCGATGGTGCCGGTGGCGCGCGTCGTCTGATCGGCGAGGCTCTTGACCTCGCTCGCGACCACCGCAAACCCCTTGCCCGCCTCGCCGGCCCGCGCCGCCTCGATGGTGGCGTTCAGGGCCAGGAGGTTGGTCTGCCCGGCGATGCTGGTGATGAGCTTCACCACATGCCCGATCTCGGTCGTCGCGGCGAGCAGTCCGCCGACGATGCGGTCGGTCGCGCGCGCCTGCTCGACGGCGTGCGCGGTGACGCCGGACGCCTCGGCCATCCGCCGGCTGATCTCGCTGACCGAGGTCACCAGTTCCTCCGCGCCCACGGCCACCGCGTGGACGTTGCCGGAGGTCTGCGCCGAAGCGGCGGCCGCGCCGGCCGCCTGCTGGCTCGCCGTCGAGATCGCCCCCGTGACCGCGTCGAGATCGCGGTCGAGCGCGCGGGAAATCTCCTCCCGCCGCAACCGGTCGAGAACCTTCTGCGTGATGTCGGTCGCGAACTTGACGACCTGCACCGGCCGTCCGGCAGGATCGAGGATCGGATTGTAGCTCGCCTGGATCCAGACCGTGCGGCCGTCCTTGCCGATCCGTCGGAACTCCCCGGCGGCGAACTCGCCCTGGCGCAGCCGCTCCCAGAAGCGGCGATACGCCTCGCTCTCGCGCTCGGCCGGATCGACGAACATCCGGTGATGGCGACCCTGCACCTCTTCGAGCGCGTAGCCCATCACCGCGAGGAAATTCGGGTTGGCGTGCTGCACCGTGCCGTCGAGCGCGAAAGCGATCACCGCGTGGGAGCGGTCGATCGCCTCCACCTTGCCCCGGTGATCGGCATGCCGCAGCTTGGCCTCGGTGATGTCGGAGGCGATCGCGACGATCTTGCACGGGCGCTCCCTGCGATCGAGCACCGGGCTGTAGCAGGCCTGGATCCAGAACTCCCGCCCGGCCTTGCCGATCCGGCGGAACTCGCCCGCCTGGAAGCGACCGGCGTGCAGCGCCTCCAGCAAGGCGCGGGTGCCCGCCGACCCGCGCTCATCCTCCGGCAGGAGGATGCCGTGATGGCGGCCGCGGAGCTCGGCCAGGGAGTAGCCGGTCATGCGGAGGAAATTCTCGTTGGCCGCGAGGATGGTGCCATCCATCGAGAATTCGAGCACGGCCTGCGCGCGGTGGATGGCGGCCAGCACGGATGCGGGCTTCCGGCGATTGCCGGCCAAGGGGAACCGCGACGGCATCGGCATTCATCCTCCGAGACGTTTCCGCTGCGAGCCGGCCAGCGCGGCCGATGGTGGAGCAGGGTGGTGAACGAAGGATTGACGGCCCGGCCCGGCGCCGGGGCGATCGTCATTTTCGGAGCGGCGGTCCGGCCGGGCGGAGGGCCCTCGCCGATGCTGCGGTCGCGGGTGGAGGCGGCGCTCCGCCTCGGCGCCAGGCTCGCCGATCCGGTCTACGTGCCGACGGGCGCGGTCGGCCGTCATCCGCCGGCCGAGGCGGAGGTGATGGCTGGTCTGCTGATGCGAGCGGGTGTGCCGGGGGAAAAAATCTGGCGCGAGGAGACCGGCACCGACACGCTGTCCTCCGCCCGCGCCTGCGCCCGGCTATTGCGTCGGCACGGCTTTGCGGAAACGGTCTGGGCCTGCTCCAGCGGGTTCCACCTGCTGCGCTGCGTCGCCCTCCTGCGACTTGCCGGTCTCCCCGTGCGATTCTGCCCGCCGCCCGAACCCGGACCGCAGCGCTGGTACTGGCGGCTGCGCGAGGCCGCCGCGCTGCCCTACGACCTCGCCCTCGCGCTCTCGCTCCGGATCGCCGGGCGGATGTGACCGCCCGTCAGCGCTCGTTCTCGTCCGGCTCCGGCTCGACCTCGATGTCGCCGCCGATCGCGTCGGTATCGTCCTCGAGATCGGAGGTGTCCTCGAGCACGTCCTCCTCGGCCTCCTCCTCGGTCGCCTCGATCTCGATGCCGGCCTCCTCGATGCCGGGGGCCGGCTTCTTCGGGCGCTTCTCCTCGACGACATTGCCGCCGCCGCGCCGCGGACGCGGCTGCTCCACCGGCTGCTCGGTGCCGCATTTCGGGCAGATCGCCGGCGACTTCGTCAGATCGTAGAAGCGGGCGCCGCAGGCGATGCAGACGCGCTTCAGGCCGAGTTCGGGCTTGACCATGGCGGAGGATCCTCTTGGCCCCGTAAACCATGCCTCTGGGGCGCGAAGCGGGCGCCCATGCCACCCAAGCGGCTGCCTGTCAAACCCCATCCAGGCGTGCTAATCGCCCGCCCGGCATGGACGCGACCTCCCCTCCTCGCGACATCGCGCGGCCGCTGACCGCGCGCCGTCCAGATGCGCCGCTCGGCGGCCGGATCGTGGTGCCGGGGGACAAGTCGATCAGCCATCGCGCGTTGATGTTCGGCGCGCTGGCGATCGGCGAGACGCGCATCACTGGCCTGCTCGAGGGCGAGGACGTGCTCCGCACCGCTGCCGCGATGCGGGCGCTCGGCGCCGACATCGTGCGCGACGGCGGCGAATGGCGTGTCGCCGGGCGCGGCGTCGGCGGGCTCGCCGAGCCGGAGGACGTGCTCGACATGGGCAATTCCGGCACCGCCGCCCGGCTGCTCGCCGGCATCCTGGCGAGTCATCCGATGTTTGCGGTGATGACGGGCGATGCGAGCCTCCGCAACCGGCCGATGCAGCGGGTGATCGTGCCGCTTGCGGCCTGCGGGGCGAGGTTCGCGGCGCGCGAGCGCGGCCGGCTGCCGCTTGCGATCGAAGGGGCGCGCGAGGCGCTGCCGCTCGACTACGAGGTGCCGGTGCCGTCGGCGCAGGTGAAGTCGGCGGTGCTGCTCGCCGGGCTCAACGCGACCGGCGCGACGCGCGTGGTCGAGCGCGAGGCGACGCGTGATCACAGCGAGAACATGCTCCGCCATTTCGGCGCCGCGGTGCGCGTCGAACCGGCGGGTCACGGCCGGACCATCACCCTGCAGGGCCAGCCCGAGCTCCGCGCGGCCGACGTCGCGGTACCCGGCGACCCGTCCTCCGCCGCGTTCCCGCTCGCCGCCGCGCTGCTGGTGCCCGGCTCCCGGGTGACGGTCGAGCGGGTCGGCCTCAATCCCTTGCGCACCGGCCTGTTCGCCACCCTGCGCGAGATGGGGGCCGACCTCGTGGTGACGCATGAGCGGCTGGAGGGCGGCGAGCCGGTGGGCGACATCACCGCGACGGCCGGCACCCTGCGCGGCGTCGAGGTGCCGCCCGAGCGGGCGCCGTCGATGATCGACGAGTATCCGGTGCTCGCGGTGATCGCGGCCGGCGCCGAGGGCAGGACGCGCATGCGCGGGCTCCGGGAGCTCAGGGTGAAGGAGAGCGACCGGCTCGCGGCGACCGCGGGGCTGCTGCGGGCGAACGGCGTCGCGGTCGCGATCGAGGGCGACGATCTGATCGTGCACGGGACGCCGGGCCGGATCCCGGGTGGCGGGCGCGTCACGACGCACATGGACCATCGCATCGCGATGAGCGCGCTGGTGCTCGGTCTCGCCGCCGAGGCGCCGGTCGGGATCGACGATTCGCGCTTCATCGAGACGAGCTTCCCGGGCTTCGTCCCGCTGATGAACGGGCTGGGCGCGGCGATTTCGTGACCGCGGTGATCGCGATCGACGGGCCGGCCGCCTCCGGCAAGGGAACGCTCGCCCGGCGCCTCGCCGCCGCGCTCGGGCTGCCGCATCTCGACACCGGCCTGCTCTATCGCGCGGTCGGCCGCCGCGTGCTCGATGCCGGCGCCGATCCGGCCGGTGCGGAGGCGGCGGTCGCGGCCGCGGAGGCGCTGGTCGCCGCCGATCTGGAGCGCCCCGACCTGCGCGCGCCGGAGGTGGACCGCGCCGCCAGCCTGGTCGCCGCCATTCCCGCGGTGCGCACGGTCCTCCTCGCGTTCCAGCGCGAGTTCGCCCGCCCCCGGGGGGCGGTGCTGGACGGGCGCGACATCGGCACCGTCATCTTCCCCGACGCCGCCGCCAAGCTGTTCGTCACCGCGAGCGTGGGGGAGCGCGCACGCCGGCGCTGGCGCGAGCTGGAGGCGCGCGGCGGCGGCGACGATCTCGCGGCGGTCGAGGCCGAGATCCGCGCCCGCGATGCGCGCGATGCCGAGCGCGATGCCGCGCCGCTGCGCGCGGCCCCGGATGCGATGCTGCTCGACACCACCGCGCTCGATCCCGACGCCGCCTTTGCCGCCGCGCTCGCGATGGTCCGGAAAAAGCTCGGGAGGGCCGCGTGAGGCGCGGTTTCGCTTGACTGGCGGCGCTCGGCGCTTGATTAAGCGCCGAGCGGCCCCACCCTCGAGTGCGGGCCTCTTCACTCTTGCAACCGGCCCGCCCCACCGGCGCGGGCATGTCGTAGCCCCGGACCGCATTCGCGCGGGGTCGCGCAAACCGTCAGGCCGGACCGTTCCGGCCCGTTCACAGGAACCAATCACCCACATGGCATCAACTGCAACCGCCCGTGTCGCCGATCAGCATTTCGGGGGCGAGGATTTCGCCACCCTGCTCGACGAGACGCTGGGGCGGGATTCCGGATTCGACGGCTCGGTCGTCACCGGCCGCGTGCTGCGCCTCACCGATGAGTTCGCGATCGTCGATGTCGGGCTGAAGAGCGAGGGCCGCGTCGCGCTGAAGGAGTTCGGGCCGCCCGGCGTCAAGCCGGAGGTGAAGCCCGGCGACAACGTCGAGCTCTATGTCGAGCGCTACGAGGACCGCGACGGCTCGATCGTGCTGTCGCGCGAGAAGGCGCGGCGCGAGGAGGCCTGGACCAATCTCGAGAAGGCGTTCGAGGGCAACCAGCGCGTCAACGGCAGCATCTACGGGCGGGTGAAGGGCGGCTTCACCGTCGATCTCGGCGGCGCGGTGGCGTTCCTGCCCGGCAGCCAGGTCGATATCCGCCCGGTGCGCGATGTCGGCCCGCTGATGGGCACGCCGCAGCCGTTCCAGATCCTGAAGATGGACCGCGCCCGCGGCAACATCGTCGTCTCCCGCCGCGCGGTGCTGGAGGAGACCCGCGCCGAGCAGCGGAGCGAGCTGATCCAGGGCCTCAAGGAAGGCATGATCCTGGACGGCGTGGTGAAGAACATCACCGATTACGGCGCGTTCGTCGATCTCGGCGGCGTCGACGGGCTGCTGCACGTCACCGACATCGCCTGGCGGCGCATCAACCACCCCTCCGAGGCGCTGCAGATCGGCCAGCAGGTGCGGGTGCAGGTGATCCGCTTCAACCCGGAGACCCAGCGCATCAGCCTCGGCATGAAGCAGCTCGAGGCGGATCCGTGGGAGGGGGTCGCCGCCAAGTATCCGCCGGGCGCCAAGTTCACCGGCCGGGTCACCAACATCACCGATTACGGCGCCTTCGTGGAGCTGGAGCCGGGGGTCGAGGGGCTGGTCCACGTCTCCGAGATGTCCTGGACCAAGAAGAACGTGCATCCCGGCAAGATCGTCGCCACCAGCCAGGAGGTGGACGTGATGGTGCTCGACGTGGATGCCGGCAAGCGCCGCATCTCGCTCGGGCTCAAGCAGGTCCAGCGCAATCCGTGGGAGCAGTTCGTCGACGACCATCCGGTGGGCTCGACGGTCGAGGGCGAGATCCGCAACATCACCGAGTTCGGGCTGTTCGTCGGCCTGTCGGCCGACATCGACGGCATGGTCCACATGTCCGACCTGTCCTGGGACGAGCCGGGCGAGCTCGCCATGGCGAAGTACAGCAAGGGCGAGACGGTGCGCGCCAAGGTGCTCGACGTCGATGTCGAGAAGGAGCGCATCAGCCTCGGCATCAAGCAGCTGCAGGACGATCCGGCGGCCGAGGTGCTGAACCGCGTGCACAAGGGCGACATCGTCACCTGCATCGTCACCGCGGTGCAGACCAACGGCATCGAGGTGAAGGTGGACGAGGTGCTGACGGGCTTCATCCGCCGCGCCGAGCTCGCCCGCGACAAGTCCGACCAGCGGCCGGACCGCTTCGCCGTCGGCGAGAAGGTGGACGCCAAGATCACCGCGGTGGACCGCGCCGCCCGCAAGCTCAGCCTCACCATCAAGGGCAAGGAGGTCGAGGAGGACAAGCAGGCGATGGCCGAGTACGGCTCGACCGACAGCGGCGCCTCGCTCGGCGACATCCTCGGCGCGGCGATCCGCCGGCGCAACCAGCAGCAGGGCGAGGACTGAAACCCCCGCCTCGGCGCTCTGCCGGCATGAGTCTCGAAACCGATCTGCTGATCGACAGGCGGCGCCTCAAGCGCCGCCTCGTCGTCTGGCGGGTGGTCGCGGTTGCGGCGGTGGTGATCGCGGTCCTGGTGGGCATCGGCAAGGCGGGCCTGTTCCCGCCGGGTCGGCATATCGAGCGCGTGAACGTCTCCGGCGTCATCACCGAGGACCGCCGCCTGACCGAGGCGATCGAGGCGCTGGCGCGCGATCGCGCGCGTGCCGGCGGTGATCGTGACGATCGACAGTCCCGGCGGCTCGGTCGCCGGCGGCGAGAGCCTGCACGACGCGCTGGCGCGGGTCGCCAAGGTGAAGCCGGTGGTGGCGGTGATGCAGGGAACGGCGGCCTCGGGCGGCTACATGACCGCGGTCGCCGCCGATCGCATCTACGCCCGCGCCGGCACCATCACCGGCTCGATCGGCGTGCTGATGGAAACCGGCGAGGTCTCCGGCCTGCTCGGCAAGCTCGGCATCGGCACCGACGCGATCGTCTCCGGCCCGATGAAGGACCAGCCGAGCTTCACCCATCCGACCAGCCCGGCGGCGCGGCAGATGCTGCAGGGCCTGGTGATGAACATGTACGGCCAGTTCGTCGACATGGTCGCGGCCGGGCGGCACATGGACCGCGACCGCGTGGTCGCGCTCGCCGACGGGCGGCCCTATACCGGCCAGCAGGCGCTGTCGCTCGGGCTGGTCGACGCGATCGGCGGCGAGCAGGACGCGCGCGACTGGCTCGCGAGCGCGCACCACATTTCCGCCTCGCTGCCGATCGCAGGACCTGCACACCACGAGCTGGTCCGCGCGTGCCTTCCGGTCGTTCCTGAGCGGCGCCGTCAAAAGCGTTTTCCCCCAAGGGCTTACGCTTGACGGGGCGGTGGCGCTCTGGCAGGGTCCCGGCGCGGGGAACTGACCGATGACCAAGTCCGAGCTGATCGCCGAGCTGGCGGGCGCCAATCCGCATCTGCGCGGCGGCGATGTCGAGCTGATCGTGGCCACCGTCTTCGACGAGATCACCGCGGCGCTGGCCCGCGGCGAGCGGGTGGAGCTGCGCGGCTTCGGCGCCTTCACCGTGAAGCGGCGCAACGCCCGCACCGGCCGCAACCCGCGCACCGGCGAGGCGGTGCCGGTGGACGAGAAGGCGGTGCCGTTCTTCAAGGCCGGCAAGGAGCTGCGCGAGCGCGTCAACCGAGGCAAGCCGGCGCGCGGCGCCCGGCTGGAGCGGGTCCCCGCCTGAAAGCTCTTTCGCCTTCTCCCCGCGCTCGTCATCCTGCTGATCCTGGTCCTGTTCGCGCTGTCGAATCGCGGCAGCGCGCGGTTCGCGTTCTGGCCCACGGATTTCGCGCTGAACGCGCCGCTCGGGCATCGCGGTGCTGATCTGCGCCGCGATCGGGTTCCTGGCCGGCGCGCTGCTGGTGTGGTTCGCCACCTTCGCGCCCAGGCTGCGGGCGCAGGCGGGCGGAGACGCGGGTGCGGCTGCTCGAGGCGCAGGTGAAGGAGCTGCAGGCCCGGATCGCGCAGGAATCCCCCGCGCCGCTGCCGCCGCCGGGGAGCTGAGCGGGTGGTGCGCCGACGCCGCGCCGGGGCGGGCTGATCGTCGCGCTCGACACCGCCGACCCGGCGCGCGCCGCCGCGCTCGCCGCGGCGGTGTCGCCGCATTGCGGGCTGCTGAAGCTCGGGCTCGAATTCTTCGCCGTCCAACGGCCCGACGGGGATCGCCGCGATCGGCGGGCGGCCGATCTTCCTCGACCTCAAGTTGCACGACATCCCGAACACCGTCGCCGGCGCGGTGCGGGCGGTGCTGCCGCTGCGTCCGGCGATGCTGACGCTGCACGCAGCGGGCGGCGCGGCGATGATCGCGGCGGCGCGGGAGGCGGCGGAAGACGGGCCGGGACGGCCGGTCCTGCTCGCCGTCACCGTGCTGACCAGCCTCGACGCCGCCGCGCTGGCGGCGACCGGCGTGGCCTCCGCGCCGCGCGAGCAGGTGGTCCGGCTCGGCCGCCTCGCGCATCGCCGCCGGCGCGGATGGCCTGGTGTGCGGCGCGCACGAGCTTGCGCCGCTGCGGGATGCGCTCGGCGACGCGCCGGTGCTGGTGGTTCCCGGCATCCGCCCGGCCGGCGCCGCGGTCGGCGACCAGGCGCGCGTCGCCTCGCCACGTCAGGCGATCGCGGACGGGCGCCGACTGGCTCGTGGTCGGCCGCCCGATCACCGCCGCGCCGGATCCCGCCGAGGCCGCGCGCGCCATCGCCGGCCGAGATCGCGTGAGCGTCGCGGTCAAGATCTGCGGCCTCAACGATCCGGCGGCCGTCGCGGCGGCGGTCGAGGCAGGCGCCGATTACGTCGGCTTCGTCTTCTTCCCGCCCTCGCCGCGCGCGGTGTCGCCCGGGGCGGCCGCCGCGCTTGCGCGCGGCGCTCCCGGCGCATATCCGCCGCGTCGGCCTGTTCGTCGATCCCGACGACGACCTGGTCGAGACGGTGCTGCGGGCGGTGCCGCTCGACATCCTGCAGCTCTACGCGGCACCCGCGCGCGCCGCCGCGCTCCGCGCCGGGTTCGGCCTGCCGGTGTGGCGCGCGGTCGGCGTCGCCAGCCGCGGCCGACCTGCCGGGCGCCGCGGACGGCGCCGATGCGCTGCTGCTCGACGCGAAGCCGTCGCCCGCCGCGACCCGTCCCGGCGGCAACGCGCGCGCCTTCGACTGGTCGCTGCTCGCCGGCTGGTCGGCCCCCGCGCCCTGGGTGCTGGCGGGCGGCCTGACGCCCGGGAATGTCGCGGAGGCGGTGCGGATCACCGGCGCGGCGACGGTGGATGTCTCCTCGGGCGTGGAGCGGGCGCCGGGCGAGAAGGACCCGGCGCTGATCCGGGCCTTCATCGCCGCCGCCCGGCAATGCCCTTCGTGATCCGCGCCGCGCGGCCGGAGGACGCCGCCGCGATCGGCCGGGTGCATGTCGAGGCCTGGCGTGAGACCTATCCGGGCATCGTCCCCGCCGAGCGGATCGCCGCGCTCGATCCGGCGGAGCGCGCCGGACTCTGGGCGGACTCGATCGCGGCCGGGCGGCACGTCGCCGTGGCCGAGGACGCAGCGGGCATCGCCGGCTTCGCGCTCTGCGGCGAGGCGCGTGAGCAGGAGCTCGGCCACCGACGGCGAGATCTGGTCGCTCTATCTCCTGCGGCGGGCGCAGCGGCGCGGGCTCGGCCGCGCGCTGATGGCGGACGCGGCGCGGGCGCTGCTCAGGGAGGGAAAGCGCTCGGCCGGCGCCTGGGTGATGACGGAAAACGCGTCGGCGATGGGCTTCTACGCGGCGCTCGGCGGCCGCGTGCTGACGCGCCGGACGGTCGATTATCGCGGCTGGGCGCTCGACGAGACCGCGTTCGGCTGGGACCGGCTGGAGGCGTTGCTCTGATGCTCGACAGTCGTTCTCCACGACGGTTGGTATGCGCGCGGGTCGGCGGGCGAAGCTGGCCAAGGTTGCCGCGCGCGTCAGCGGGCGGAATGACCAGCGGAGCGGGCGCGCACGCAAACAAGGGCATACCGCGCGCCGAGGCGACAACAACGAGTCACGATCTCGAGCGCGCCCGTATGATGCTCGACTGGGCCCGCCGCAATCCGCGGCCCGCCCGCTGCGGGCTGGTGCTCGTCTGCTGCCTGGTGGGCGGCGCCGCGGCGCGCGTGCGGATGGCGCTGGCGGCGATCGACCCGACCTCGACGCTCGGCCTCGCGGCCCCGCCGGTCGCGATCGGCGCGGGCGTGGTGGTGCGCGATCTGGATTTCCCGCCGGCTCGATCCACGCCTTTCTGAGCCGCCGATCGCCCGGCATAGTCAGCGTTTCGAGGCTCTAGATCCAGCGCCGGCGGCGGAACCAGAGCCAGCGGCAGGAGGCCGCTGACGATGATCGCGATCCAGGCGTAGACGATAGGCGTGCGGCAGGCCGAGCTCGGGCATGTCCTTGAAGTTCATGCCCCAGATGCCGGCGAGCAGCGTCGGCGGGATGCCGACGACGCTGGCGACCGTCAGCACCTTCATCACGTTGTTCTGCTGGATGTTGATGAAGCCGAGCGTCGCGTCGAGCAGGAACTGCACGTTGTCGTCGAGATGCTTCTGGTGGTCCTGCAGCGAGGTGATGTCGCGCCTGAGCGTGCGCAGCCGGTTGGCGGCGTCGTGGCCGAAGCGTCTCCCCCAGCATGGCGCCCGCATAGGCGGCGATGCGCCCGACGCCGATCAGGCTCTGATGCACCTTGCCGAGCAGCTGGCCCGGCGCGCCCGACGCCGCGCAGGTCGAGCCGCAGCCGCGCATCCCACTGGTTGCGCCTGCCGCTATCGTCGTCGGCGCGGAACACCTCGCCGGAGATCGCCTCGAGCCGGCCGCCGATCTGCTCCAGCACGTCGGCGAGCCGGTCGACGATCGCCTCCAGCAGCCCGATGAAGACGTTGACGCTGCTCGCCGAACCCTCCTCGCCGGCGCCGAAATGCTCGGCGTAATGGTCGAACACCGGGAGCGCGGCGAAGCGCACGGTCAGCAGCCGGTCGCGCGACAGCACGAAGCCGAGCGGCGTCGCGACCGGGCGGTCGTCCGCGGCGCGGGAGACCAGCGGCATGCTCATGGTCAGCACGCCGTCATGGGCGGAGAGCCGGCTCGAGCTCTCGATCTCCTCCAGCTCGCTCCGCGACGGCACCCGCAGCCCGCTTGCCCGCTCGGCGAGCGACCGCTCGGCATCGTCCGCCTCGACCAGGTCGAGCCAGACCGATTTCTCCGCGGCGGCGAGGGCGTCATGCGCGGCTTCCGAGCCGATGCCGCGGCGCGGTGCCGCTGTTCGCGTAGAGCATGCCGGCGGAAGGCTCCTCGTCTGCCGCCTACGTGACCGCGGGGCCGGCTGCGCTAAACCCCGGCGCCTTGGGAGTATGCGCGTGAACGAGACCCTGTCCATTCCCAACAGCCTGCGGAACGGCCCCGACGAGCGCGGCCGGTTCGGCGAGTTCGGCGGCCGCTTCGTCGCCGAGACGCTGATGCCGCTGATCCTCGAGGTGGAGCAGGCCTACGAGGCGGCGAAGCGCGACCCGGAGTTCCGCCGCGAGCTCGACCTCTATCTGCGCGACTATGTCGGCCGCCCGAGCCCGCTCTGGTTCGCCGAGCGCCTGACCGCGCGAGCTCGGCGGCGCGCGCGTCTATTTCAAGCGCGACGAGCTCAACCACACCGGCGCGCACAAGGTCAACAACTGCATGGGCCAGATCCTGCTGGCCCGGCGCATGGGCAAGACCCGCATCATCGCCGAGACCGGCGCCGGCCAGCACGGCGTCGCCACCGCCACGGTCTGCGCCCTCTTCGGCCTGCCCTGCACCATCTACATGGGCGCGACCGACGTCGAGCGGCAGAAGCCCAACGTGTTCCGCATGAAGCTGCTCGGCGCCGAGGTGCAGCCGGTCGACCTCGGGCGCCGGCACGCTCAAGGACGCGATGAACGAGGCGCTGCGCGACTGGGTCGCCAATGTGCGCGACACCTACTACCTCATCGGCACCGTCGCCGGCCCGCATCCCTATCCCGCGATGGTGCGCGACTTCCAGTCGGTGATCGGCGAGGAGGCGAAGCGCGCAGCTGCGCGAGGCCGACGGGCCGGCTGCCCGATGTCTGCGTCGCCGCGATCGGCGGCGGCTCGAACGCGATGGGCCTGTTCCATCCGTTCCTCGACGACGCCTCGGTGCGGCTGATCGGCGTCGAGGCGGCGGGCCACGGGCTCGACAGCGGCGCAGCACGCGGCGAGCCTCTCCGGCGGCCGTCCCGGCGTGCTGCACGGCAACCGCACCTACCTGCTGCAGGACGACGACGGCCAGATCATCGAGGCGCACAGCATCAGCGCCGGGCTCGACTATCCCGGCATCGGGCCCGAGCATGCCTGGCTGCACGAGATCGGCCGCGTCGAATACGTCGCCGCCACCGACGAGGAGGCGCTCGACGCGTTCCAGCTCTGCACCCGCACGGAGGGCATCATCCCGGCGCTGGAGCCGGCGCACGCGCTCGCGCATGTCGCCAAGATCGCGCCCGGCATGGACAAGGACGCGATCATCCTGATGAATCTCTGCGGCCGCGGCGACAAGGACATCTTCACCGTCGCCGAGCATCTCGGGGTGAAGCTGTGAGCCGCGATCGCCGGCGCGCTTCGCCGCGCTTGCAGCGCGAGGGCCGCGGCGCGCTGATCCCGTTCCTCGAAGCCTGCGACCCCGATCGCGGCACCAGCATGGCGATCCTGCGCGGCATGCCGGGCGCCGGCGCCGACCTGATCGAGATCGGCATGCCGTTCACCGATCCGATGGCGGACGGCCCGACCATCCAGGCCGCCGGCCAGCGCGCGCTGAAGGCCGGCGCGACGCTGCGCCGGCACGCTGGCGATGGTGCGCGACTTCCGCGCCGACGACGACGCGACGCCGGTCATCCTGATGGGCTATCTCAACCCGATCCTCGCTACGGCGCCGAGCGCTTCTGCGCCGATGCCGGCGCGGCCGGCGTCGACGGCCTGATCGTCGTCGACCTGCCGCGCGAGGAGGCCGATCTGCTCGCCGGCGCACGCGGCGAAGCAACGGGCTCGACATCATCCGCCTGGTCGCGCCGACCACCGACGAGGCGCGGCTGCCGCTGGTGCTGAACGGCAGCTCGGGCTTCGTCTATTACGTCAGCATCACCGGCATCACCGGCACGCGCAGCGCGACCGGCGGACGAGCTCGGCCGCCGCCATCCCGCGCGTGCGCGCGCGTCACCGACCTGCCGGTCGCGGTCGGCTTCGGCATGCGCACGCCCGAGCAGGCGGCGGAGGTGGTGCGCGATCGCCGATGCCGCGGTGGTCGCCTCGGCGCTGATCGCGATCGCTCGCGACGACGCTCGACGCGGCACGGCCGCGCCGGCGCCGGACAGCGCGCGCGCGCGTGCTCGGACCAGGTGCGCGACCTCGCGCGATGGCGTGCGCGCACGCGCGCGCAAGCGGAGAGCGCCGCATGAGCTGGCTCACCGAATATGTCCGCCCGAAGATCCGCACGCTGCTCGGCGCGGCGCGAGATGCCGGACAATCTCTGGCAGCAATGCCCCGCCTGCCAGCAGATGATCTTCGCACGCGACCTCGAGGAGAACCTCAAGGTCTGCCCGCATTGCGGCCACCACATGCGCGCGACCGCGCTCGAGCGCCTGGCCTGGACCTTCGACGAGGGCAGCTGGAACCGCATCGAGCTGCCGAAGGCGCCGGCCGATCCGCTGCGCTTCCGCGACAGCAAGCGCTACGCCGACCGGCTGCGCGAGGCGCGCGACAAGACGCATCTCGACGACGCGATCGTCGCCGCGCACGGCACGATCGGCGGCCACAAGGCGGTGGTCGGCGGCGATGGCGTTCGAGTTCATGGGCGGCTCGATGGGCGCCGCGGTCGGCGAGGGCCTCGTCGCCGCGGCGCGGCTCGCGGTGCTGCAGGAGGCGCCGCTGATCGTGTTCACCGCCTCCGGCGGCGCGCGCATGCAGGAGGGCATGATCAGCCTGATGCAGATGCCGCGCACCACGATCGCGGTCGAGCTGGTGAAGGAGGCGGGCCTGCCCTACATCGTCGTGCTGACCGATCCGACCACCGGCGGCGTCACCGCGAGCTTCGCCATGCTGGGCGACATCCAGATCGCCGAGCCCGGCGCGCTGATCGGCTTCGCCGGCGCGCGGGTGATCGAGCAGACCATGCGCGAGAAGCTGCCGGAGGGCTTCCAGCGCGCCGAATACCTGCTGGAGCACGGCATGCTCGACATGGTGGTGACGCGCACCGAGCTGCGCGACACGCTGGCGCGCATCGATCGGCCTGCTGCGCGCGAAGGAGCCGGAGCCGCAGCAGGAGGCGGCATGAGCCGCCGCAGGCGGCGCCGTGACGTTCCGAGTCTCGCCGATCCGACCGAGAGCATCTTCGACCGGCTCGCCCGACTGCATCCGCGGCTGATCGATCTCAGCCTCGACCGGCTGCGGCGCGCTGCTCGCCGAGCTCGGCCATCCCGAGCGGCGCCTGCCGCCGGTGATCCATGTCGCCGGCACCAACGGCAAGGGCAGCACCTGCGCCTTCCTGCGCGCGATCGGCGAGGCGGCCGGCTGGCGCGTGCACGTCTACACCTCGCCGCATCTGGTGCGCTTCAACGAGCGCATCCGGCTCGCCGGCGAGCTCGTCTCCGACGCGGCGCTGCTCGACGCGCTCGCCGAGGTGGAGCGGGTGAACGCCGGCGCGCCGATCACCGTGTTCGAGGTGATCACCGCCGTCGCGCTTCCTGCTGTTCGCCGAGATGCCGGCCGACCTCTGCGTGCTGGAGGTCGGGCTCGGCGGCCGCGGCGACGCGACCAACGTGATCGAGCGTCCCGCCGCCTGCGCGATCACCTCGATCTCGCTTCGACCATCGCGAGCTGCTGGGCGACACGCTCGCGGCGATCGCCGGCGAGAAGGCCGGCATCATGAAGCCCGGCGTGCCCGTGCGCGACCGGGGCGCAGCCGACGGAGGCGCTGGCGGTGATCGCCGACGCGGGCCGCACGCGCTCGGCGCGCCGCTGCTGCGTCGCGCGATCGCGACTGGAGCGTGCGCCGGCGATCGCCGACTGGGCTCCGCTTCGAGGACCGGCGCGGCGCGCTCGACCCTGCCGCATGCCGGCCCTGCCGCGGCCTCGCACCAGCTCGACAATGCCGGGATCGCGATCGCCGCCCTGCGCGCCGCCGGGCTCGGCGTGCCCGATGCGGCCTTCGCCGGGCATCGCGCGCGGCGGAATGGCCGGCGCGGCTGCAGCGCCTCACCGGCAGGCTGGCCGCGCCGCCTGCCGCCGGGCTGGGAGCTCTGGCTCGATGGCGGCCACAATCCCGGCGCCGGCGAGGCGCTCGCCGGCGTTCCTGCCCGCCTGGTCCGACCGGCCGCTGCACCTGTCGTCGGCATGAAGCAGAGCAAGGACCCGCAGGGCTTCCTGCGCCCGCTGCTCCCTTTCGCCGCCAGCGCTGACCGCGGTGGCCGAGCCGGGCCAGCATCTGGCGCTGCCGGTGGAGGCGATCATCGCCGCCTCCGGCGGCCGCGCCCGTCCCGGCCCGACCGTCGCCGCCGCGCTGCGCCGCGCTCGCCCGGCGCCGGGCCGCCCGCCCGCGTGCTGATCTGCGGCAGCCTTTACCTCGCCGGCGAGGTGCTGAAGGCCGACGCCGAAGGTCCTTGAGGGCTCTTTTGCGGTTCGCGCATATGGCAGGTGCCGACCAAGACCGTCGCCAGCCTTCTCTGATGCCCCCAGGAGCGGACGTTCGCATAGCCCTCCATGACGGCTTTGCGCCCATCCCGGCCGCTCAGGCTCTCGACGTGCGGCCCCCGGAAGCGGACACTGCTTACCGGGTCTTGCGATGACCGACTTGGGTGGTGAGCGGACCTAGCCGGCCCTCTCGCGGGGCTTTCCATAGGGGCACCTTCTGCGGCACCATGCGCCATGAGCGACCATGTCCGCCTTGACAAGCGCAGCCTTGCCTTGCACCGGTCGATTGTCGAAAAGGTGCGGGCCGATCCTGCGTTGCTCGACATCGCGCGGGGCAATCTGCGGCGCTGGCAGGAGCGAGGGGCGTCTGTGAGCGCCTTCGACGAGCGGCGGGAAATTCTCGCCGGACCCGTCGAACAGGTGACGGCGTTTCTGGTCGAACGATCCGAGCGAGCGACACGCCTTCCGCCAATCCAGCCCCTTCCCCGGTATTCTCACCGAACCCGAGCGCCTTGCCATCTTCGACGAATACCGGCTTGACCCGAAGAAGCCCCGCCAGTTGACCCCAGACGAAGCGCGGCGGCTAGCCGAAACACCTATCGACTATTCGGACATTCCGCCGCTGTTTGGCGAGGGCTGGACTACGGCCCTGTTGCTGGCAATGGTGATCGAACATTGTGCAGGCTATTCGCCGGACGCCCGCCGACGAATGACCTCGTTTCTCCGCCCGATCCTTCACCCGACGAATGGCTCGACAGCTACAACATCCCGGCCAATGCCGCCGCGATGCAGGCGCTTCACGACGGCGGCGAGATCGAGATTACCGAGCAGAACGGCGCGCACATTGTCACCAAGGTCACGCCCGAAAGCCGCGCGTTGCTCGACTGGCTACGGGCCGACCGACAGTGCGACCGCGAGCGCGGTTTTCGCCCGAACAAACCAGGCACTTTTGCGAGATTGTCGGCTGGCCGGCGTTCGCTACAAACCCGAGAGTGCGTGTTGATGACAGAAGATTCAGCGGTGCGCGACCGCGCGCCGACCCGCCCCGAAAGAATTTGCAAGCCAGGGCAGGGTCTCGACGACAATTTCAGCGTTGTCAACGTCCGATAGTCGGCACACTATCAGCCGCGCTTACCGCGACGTCGGTAACAGGAGCGTGGAAGAGTTGGACCACTCCAGCAGACTGGATGTCGGTATAGTGGGAGGCGGTTATAAGCTAGTGCACTGACGCATTCGGTGGATTCACAGTGGTGGGCCGGCGTGCGAATCTTCCAGGATGGCCCAGACGGTATGCGTGCTCGTCAGCACGGTAGACAAACGGCGGTTGGAGGCGATCGCGGCGGATCGCAATCGGCAGCGCAAACACGTGGAGCGGGCGGCCGTTATTCTCGCCTCCGTCGGTGGCGGCCCGGTTCAGCAGATCGCGATGCAGATTGGCATCAGCCGACCGATGGTCTGGCGTTGGCAGCAGCGCTTTGCAGAAGAAGGCGTGGACGGTCTGCTGCGCGACAAGACGCGCAAGCCCGGCAAGTCGCCGGTCGCCGCCGAGACGGTGGCACGCGTGGTGGCGCTGACATGCACGGCGCCACCCCACCAGGTGACCCACTGGACCGGACGCGCCATGGCCAAGGCTGCCGGCATCTCGCTGCGCTCGGTGCAGCGCATCTGGGCGGCGCACGATCTGCAACCGCATCGGGTCCGCACCTTCAAGCGGTCGCGTGACCCGCAGTTCGCCGACAAACTCGTCGACATCGTCGGGCTCTACGTTGATCCGCCGGCGCACGCTGTGGTGCTGTCGATCGACGAGAAGAGCCAGATCCAGGCGCTTGACCGCACCCAGCCGGGGCTGCCTCTGAAACCCGGCCGCTGCGGCACCATGACGCACGACTACAAACGCCACGGCACCACGACGCTGTTCGCCGCCCTCAATGTGCTCGACGGCACGGTGATCGGACGCTGCATGCAGCGGCATCGGCACGAGGAATTCATCCGCTTCCTCAACGCCGTCGAGCGTGACGTCCCGGCCGGCAAGCTGATCGAAGCGGTGATCGATAACTACGCCGCCCACAAACACCCCAAGGTCAAGGAATGGTTGGCGCGGCATCCGCGCTGGACGTTCCATTTCACTCCGACCTCCGGGTCGTGGCTGAACGCGGTCGAGAATTTCTTCTCGGCACTGACCCGCAAGCGTATCCGCCGCGGCAGTTTCCATTCGATCGTCGACCTGCAAGCCGCCATCAATCGCTACCTCGTCGAACACAATGCCGAGCCGAAGCCCTTCATCTGGAAGGCATCGGCCGCCTCGATCCTGGCCAAGCTCGACAGCCTGCATGAACCGTCCGTCTGATCAGTGCACTAGATTGCATTGCGCCGGCGCACCAAGTCGCGTTAGGGTCGCAGCCTGCCGCGCTCGGGCCGACGCTGAACGGATCACCGACACCCGTCCACTGCCCTGATCAGCCTGCTGGGAGGCGATGATGGCGCTACGCAACCGCACCTTGTTACATCCCGCTCGCCCGGTTCCACCAACGTTCCCGAGCTGGCCATCGTTGGCTTCAAAGGTAGCCCTAACCGTTAGTGGCCCCATAGAACCGGGTCAGCCGTTGCCTATTACATGGTCTTGGGGCGGGTTTATCCAGATAGCAAGCGGAACGATATTGACTGCAAATGTATACATAGATGACCCAATAACCGGAGAGCAGATAGCCATAAACGAAGCGCCATTGTCGTATGAGTTTGATGCGAATAGCCCTCTTTTCTATGCACCACCGCAAACCGCGACGCTAGTCCCCCCCCACGCAGCGAGCCGCGCAGTTACTTTACACAGTTGGTTATAAAGAGCTCAAGCTAGTATTAACGGTAGCTACGCCAGGTAATGAAAATGGGGAGCAATCATGCAGCGCGAACCTAATCGTGCAGCCGAGTGTCAATCTGATAAATCCTTCTCCAGCTGCAAATCCCCCCAATCCTGACTGGAATAGCACGTACAATATCATTGCGAATGGCGTGAGTCAGAACCAATATTGCGACTTAACGATCACGAGCTTTGAAATAACCGAGATTGACAATAATACAGGCAACACTGCTACGATTATACCGACCATTCTGCAAATCCCGTTCCGCCAAATACGCAGGTTACGATAAATTCTGGTCCTATCATAAAAAACTGGCCCTGGATGGATCCGACTATTTATACCATAAATGGACCGACCCAAGATTTGTTCCAGTGACACAGCAGCAATGGTTATAGAGGACGAGTTTGGTAACGTGTACCCGAATGTATGGAGCTCGTTTTACGGCGGTGAGAACTTCACGTGGATTGATGCTTTCGACCCGCCTCTGAACGTACAGGTTAGTGTCGGGCTTTCGAAATTGCAGGATCAACAGGGGGCATCGAACAACCTTTCCTTCGCAGTTTTCCAACAAGGTGTGGCTATTGGATTGGGAATTACCGCTGCCGGTCTCACCTCGACTATTTTTGGAATTCCTGCCGGCGTAGTTGTTGCCTCACTTGCAGCAGCAGCTCAAATCGCCGCTGTTGTGGCTCAACAAATAGCTCAAGGTGATGCCACTCGCGCAAATGACCCTCCAACCCCCGATTTCTTTACAAGGGAAATCGTTGGGATTTACCCGGCCACCATTGCTGGAATCGACAAGTTAGAAGAGAGTTACCCTCACCTTGCTCATCTCCTACACGCGCTGGTGTATTTGCGTGCTTTGCGACGTGCTCTCGATGGCATGCAGTCTAAGCTCAGCGGAGCGAAAATTGCCGGGGATCAACACGGCGAGCAGCTTCAACGAAAAGAGTGTCTAAGTCTTGCACGGCGAGTGGAACTCGAGAACGATAAGGTGCGCAAAGTCGTTAATGATGCAACTAAAGAGATCGGTACCGCAATCCGGAAGAACCTTCCTGCTCTAAAAACCGGCTACGAGCAGTTACAATCTGGCGGGATATCGCCGCAGGCGCGAGAACATCTGCTCAAGGCAAACGCCCCAGCTAATGTATTGGCGGTTATCGACGCGATGGCGCATGACAGATCATTGGGTAGGACTGACGTTTTGGACTCTGAAATCGTATCGAAATGGTCAAGGCAGATGAAACAGTTTGGACGTGCAATGGCAGAGTACGGAGGTCTGCTAAAAACGGACGCGGAGAAGGCGGCGACGGTAAGTAAGTCTCCTTTGCCGGACGAACCAAAGCGGTCACCACAGATCGGCGGCCCCAGTGCTTGACCGGCTTCGATGCCAGCACTGCGTCCAATGCGGCAGCACCGTCTGCTCGCCCATCACCGTGCCCTTGCCCGATCTGGCCAGGACTGAGGCAGATGCCGACAAGCCAGTTCAACCGTCTTTTTTCAACACCATCGGTCGAAGGCGGCCATCTGTTTCATTAGCGAAGTCGCCGTTCCTGGCGACCTTCGATGCTTGGGCTCCGTCCGGCATCAGGGCTGTGGGGCGCACCAGCTTCAGGCATAGTGCTCGAGGGGGGTGCCACGCGAACTTGATTTAGGTCGGCGGCCATTGTTTGACGTCGGGTCAGCGGAACCGGCATTCCCGCGACAAAGGATCGAATGTTCTTCGCGAGTTGCCGGTCACCGGCTTCGCCACGTTCCAACTCCTCCGCATGGGCGAGATAGGCGGCGCGTATCGCGCGCTGACGATCCTGGATCGTAGACTCCCACGTAGCGGGCGCGGAGCGCTCCGACATTTGGGTACCGCGATGCGCTTCGGCTAGCCGTCGGCTTGCCACCACCGAGGCGCCTCCCCGCGCCGCGATCCGATGCACAGCCGCGACGTCCTGCTTCGGGACAACACCGCGCGCCTTGCGAGGCGTCGCCTCGGCGTCGATCCCGAGGCGGCGCAACTCGCGCGCGAACGTCTCGCGCCAGCGCTGCAAATCAAGCGGCCCGGCGACCAGGCGCTTTCCGTCTTGCCCAACCGCCCGAACGGTGACGTGAACATGCGGGTGATCCCGGTCGTCATGCCGAACGAGCAGCCAATCATGGTCGCCCAGAACCTCGCGCGCCCAGGTCCGCGCCGCGTCGTGCAGACGGTCGGGGGCTGGACCAGCCGGCATGGAAAGAATGATGCCGACCGATTGCGCCGCATTCGGGTTCGGGCGGCTCCGCTCCGTCAGCGCGTTCGCCGCCAACCAATCCTCGTGCAGCGCGCGCAGATCGGCGCGGGTCTCGACCTTCGTGCCGTCCTGCAGCTCGGCCAATAGCCGACCGTTACGGGTGATGTAGTCCAGGTGCTGCTTGAGGTGAACGATGCCGCGCGAGCGGCCGGTGATCTTCACCATCACCTCCGGCGTACGGCGCGCGATCCGGGCAAGCCGGGCTTTGCCGGCGGGCGAGAGGGAAGGGGGATGGTCAGTCCCGTTTCGCCCGCCCAGGCGCGTATCGTTGCCGCGCGTGGTCTGCGGCAGGCGCCAGACCTGCTCTTCGAGATCGGTCGCCATCGGCGCGTGCTCAGCGGCTCAGGGATCGCCGGGGCGACTCCGGTTCTTCCCGCCGTTGCACGGACGCCCTCGGGACCGGAGCCGGCTCTGGTGCGGTCGCGAGGCGGCGCTGCTCGGCCGAGAGCACGACAGGGCCCTCGGCACGCTCCTTCCGCGCCAGCTCGACGGCCGCGAAGGCGCGCAGCTCCAGCTTTGCGTCGGCATTCAGTTGGACACCTCCAATTACGGCTTTTCTGGTTGATTTGAGCGTGGCGGTTGGCGTTGGCACGATTGGCGGGGGGCTCGCGGTCGAGCTGCGCGGGGCTTGAGGTGGCAGGCTGCGGGCGGAACGCGCCGGCGTCGGCGTTGGAGGCTATGCAGGCGCCGTTCGGCTGGTGAGCCAGAGGTATCGTTTCAGATTGAAGGCAAGATTGGCCAGCCCGATCTTCAGGTGCGCGCCCGGGCGATCCCGATGGTGCGCACGACCAGCGCCATCGGTCCCTTCTGACGGGCAAAGACGTGCTCGACGGCCGAACGGATCGCCGATTTGCGTGCGTTCGCCCGGCGCGTGCGTCGCGCCATCTGTCGGCCTTTGGGCTTCTTGCGATGGATGCGCGACACCATGCCATGGTCGGCTAGCAACGCCTCATTTTTTGCCGAGCGATAGGCCGTGTCGGCCCAGACGTCGCTCGCCGTATTCTGTCCGTCCAGCACCGCCACCAGGCGAGCGCCGTCATGTGCCGCGACATCGCTGGTGGTCCACCGGCGGATCAACCCGTGCCGGCGGTCGATCGAGATGTGGCTTTTGTAGCCAAACGCCGGCACCGCGAGATCCACCTGGGGCACGCCGTCTTGACGCGGCTTGGCTTTGGAGAACTTCACCGTCCAGCGGGCGTCGCGGTCTTTCTGCCGCAGCTTCGCCGGCTTCTCCGTCCAGCCCTCTGGGATGCGTCCCGCCTTGATCGCTTCCTTCTCCGCTGCGGTGTTGCGCTGCCGGGGTGCAGCCACGATCGTCGCGTCCACGATCTGCCCGCTCATCGCCAGGTAGCCGGCCGCCCGCAGTGCGGTGTCGAAGCGTTGAAACAGCCTCTCCACCGCGCCGGCCCGCTTCAGGGCTTCGCGGTAGTTCCAGATCGTGTTGGCGTCCGGCACTGCATCGGCCAAGCCAAGGCCGAGGAAGCGCATGAACGACAGCCGATCGCGGATCAGATACTCGCAGCGTTCGTCGGACAGCGTGTGCATTGCCTGCAGCAGCAGGACCTTGAACATCAGCACGTGGTCGAAGGCAGGACGGCCACCCTTGGCTCCGTTCGACCGCGGCACGGCGTCTTCCAGCTCCGGCCGAAACATCTCGAAGTCCACCAGGCCGGCGATGCGCTCGAGGTCGTCGCCCTTCGCCGACAACTCACGCAGGCGTCCATCGACATCAAAGAAGCCCGGCTGCTGACCGATGCTCTGCGCCTCGAGTTGCCAACCCGAGTGAATCAGGAATGGGGCCAAACCGCGAGGTTCTTGGAGGTGTCCAGATTGGCATCAGCCGACCGATGGTCTGGCGTTGGCAGCAGCGCTTTGCAGAAGAAGGCGTGGACGGTCTGCTGCGCGACAAGACGCGCAAGCCCGGCAAGTCGCCGGTCGCCGCCGAGACGGTGGCACGCGTGGTGGCGCTGACATGCACGGCGCCACCCCACCAGGTGACCCACTGGACCGGACGCGCCATGGCCAAGGCTGCCGGCATCTCGCTGCGCTCGGTGCAGCGCATCTGGGCGGCGCACGATCTGCAACCGCATCGGGTCCGCACCTTCAAGCGGTCGCGTGACCCGCAGTTCGCCGACAAACTCGTCGACATCGTCGGGCTCTACGTTGATCCGCCGGCGCACGCTGTGGTGCTGTCGATCGACGAGAAGAGCCAGATCCAGGCGCTTGACCGCACCCAGCCGGGGCTGCCTCTGAAACCCGGCCGCTGCTGCACCATGACGCACGACTACAAACGCCACGGCACCACGACGCTGTTCGCCGCCCTCAATGTGCTCGACGGCACGGTGATCGGAGGCTGCATGCAGCGGCATCGGCACGAGGAATTCATCCGCTTCCTCAACGCCGTCGAGCGTGACGTCCCGGCCGGCAAGCTGATCGAAGCGGTTATCGATAACTACGCCGCCCACAAACACCCCAAGGTCAAGGAATGGTTGGCGCGGCATCCGCGCTGGACGTTCCATTTCACTCCGACCTCCGGGTCGTGGCTGAACGCGGTCGAGAATTTCTTCTCGGCACTGACCCGCAAGCGTATCCGCCGCGGCAGTTTCCATTCGATCGTCGACCTGCAAGCCGCCATCAATCGCTACCTCGTCGAACACAATGCCGAGCCGAAGCCCTTCATCTGGAAGGCATCGGCCGCCTCGATCCTGGCCAAGCTCGACAGCCTGCATGAACCGTCCGTCTGAATCAGTGCACTAGCATCATCGATCCATCCTGGGCGCGCGCGGCATCACATGGCCGAATTCTCAACCCTCCTCCACTGGTGGTCCGCGTCTTCGGGGCGCACTGTAGAAATCAAAACATTCGGGGCCTCCGCTGACCCCAGCGTGTTCAAGATGTACGGTTTCCGAGACATACCACCCAAAAGAAGGCCGATGATGCGGGAATTAGGGCTGTCGGGACGCTACGCCTTACCGATTCCTCCTCGTCGGGGCGAGGTGTCCGGAAGATATGACCGAAACGGACGTTCAATCGCTCGGCCAAAACGGGAGTTTGGGGACCTCACACCAGGGACTTCGACGAACGTCCGGAACGGGTCGACAGCTGCCGCCGCGCCGTGGGCTGCGCATGTCCGCTTCGGCGTTTCGCGTGCCCGAAAGCTGCCGTTCGGCTCACGGCCAGGTTCAGTCGGGAGCGGCATGCCCGGTATTTTGTTGGGCGGCTGGAGACCGGACCGTGGCGAAACCACCTACAGCACAGCCGCAATTGCGCGTCCGGGCGCTCCGCTCACCTCCGGCCCGTGCGTAACATCTCCGCCATCGCATCCGCGAGATGGCCGAGCGCCGCGCTCATGGCGGCGACCAGATCACTCGTCGAGCCCGAGGCGGGGCGTTCGGTGAAGCGGAACGCGCGCGCGGCGAGCGCGCGCCCGCGGCGGCTCCGCTCCACCGCCACCTGCGCCGCCAGCACCACCACCCCGGAGGTGTCGAGGTCGAAGCGCTGCACGTCCACCTCGACGATGGTGTCGGCATCGGCGGTGATCGCGCCCGATTCGGTGAACACGGCGCTGCCCGGGCAGGCGCTGCGTCAGATCCTGCGCCAGCACGCGCCCGATCATGTCGCCGGGCGGCTCGCCCCAGCGCTGGTTCTCGTCGATATGGAGCTGATAGCCGGTCTGCGCGCGCACGATGGTGTTGCGGTCGAGATAGCCGGCGAGGCCGATGCGGCGGAGCTGCACAGTGGGCGGGCCGCCGCCGACCGCGATGCCGGGGACTGATCGCGAGCGTGTAGAAGTTCGCCGTTGGCGAGGCGCAGCCGGCCAGCCCGGCCCCGGCGGCGAGGGCGACGAGCAGCCGCGGCGTGGCATTCGCATCATCGTTCCGTCGCCTGGCCGGTGCGGCCGCGGATCAGCGCCTCGGGGTGGCGGTCGAGATAGTCGGCGAGCAGCCGGATCGAGCGCGCGGTGTCGTTCACCTGCCAGAGCAGCTGGTCGAGGCCACGCCGGAAATCCGAATTCGCGCCGTAGCCGGCATCGACCGAGCCCAGCACGCGGTTCGCCCGCGCCGCCGCCTCCTGCAGCTGCTGCGCGACCGCGGGCAGGCGCTGCAGCGTCGGCGTAAGCCCGGCATCGGCCTTCCTGCACCACGTCGCGCACCGTCGTCAGCGTCTCGGACAGGTTCTGGATCGCCGATTTGAGCTGCTCGCCGCCCACCGTCTGGTCGAGCGCGCGCAGCGTGTCGTTCAGGTTCGCGGCGATCGTGTCGAGCGGCAGCTGGTTGAGCTTGCCCATGAAATTGCCGGCCGAGGTCGAGGATCGAGGCGAAATCCCCCGGCTGCGTCGGCAGCACGATCGTGTCGCCCTCGCGGCCGATCGTCGCCGGCTTGGCGTCCGGGAAGAAGGCGAGCGAGAGCTCGCGCTGGCCGGTGAGATAGTTCGACGTCTGGATCTGCACCCGGAGCCCCCGCGCCACCAGGTTGCGGGTCACCGTCTCCGTGTCCTGCAGCTGGATCTGGTCGGAGGGGAACACGCGCTCCGGCTGCACGTCAAACGCGATCCGCACCTGCGCGCGCCCGGCCGGATCGAGCTGCAGCGCGACCTCGTCCACCACGCCCACCTGGATGCCGAAGAAATTGACCGGCGAGCCCGGGACAGCCCGGACACGTCGTCCTGCGTATAGACGACGAAGTGGATGTGCTTCGTGAGCCCCGCCGCCATCGCGGTCGCGAAATCCGCGTAGAGCGGAAACACCGTCCCCGGCTTGGCCGGCGGCGAGGCCGCGGCGTCGCCCGGCGTCAGGAAGGCGACCCCGCCCGAGAGCACCGCCTGCAGGCTGGCGATCTCCACATGCACGCCCTGCGGCCCGAGCTGCACCGAGAGGCCGGAGACGTTCCAGAAATGCGTGTCCTGGCGCACGAAACTGTCGAACGGCTTGCGGATGAACACGCGCACGCCGATCGGCCCGCTGAGGCCGGGCTGGTCGTGGCTCAGCACCTCGCCGACCGGCAGGTCGCGGTAGAACACCGGCGCGCCCTCGCTCAGCGAGCCCAGCCGCTGCGCGGTCAGGGTGAAGGTGCTGCCGGGCTCGTCGGAGCGCACGCCCGGCGGCTGCTCGAGTCCCACGAATTCGCGCTGCTTCTTGCCGCCGGGCTCGCCGGGATCGAACTCGATATAGGCGCCGGAGACGATCGTCTCCAGGCCGGAGATGCTGCCCGCGCTCAGCCGGGGCCGCACCACCCAGAACGCCGCGTGGTCGGTGAGGCGCGGCGTCGCCTCGGAATTCATCCGCACAGTGCACCCTCACATGCGTCATGTCGGGCTCGAGCCGCACCCGCTCGACCGTGCCGAGCGCCACCGCCTTGTGCTGCACCGTGGTCTGCCCGGCGGTGATCCCGGCCCCGGACAGGAAGGTGATGGTGATGAGCGGGCCCCTGCTCCGCCAGCGTGCGGTAGCCGAGATAGCCGGCGACCAGCGCGGCGAGCACGGGAATGAGCCAGATCAGCGAGACCCGGTGCCGCCGCCGCACCCGCGCGACCGGCACCTGGCCGCCGGTCCCGGCGGGGCAGGCGGATCGCCGCCGCTCACGCGGGCGCGCCCCGGGCCTCGGGCGGAACGGGCTCCGGCTCCGGCGCCGCGTCCCACATCAGCCGCGGATCGAAGCTGCCCGCCGCCAGCATCGTGAGCACCACCACGGCGGCGAAGCAGACCGCGCCGAGGCCCGGCGTCACGTTGGCGAGGAAGCCGAGCCGCACCAGCGAGACCAGCACCGACAGCATGAAGATGTCGATCATCGACCACCGTCCGATCACCTCGACGATCCGGTAGAGCCGGGTCCGATCGCGCAGCCGGCCCCGCCAGCGGCGCTGCGTGCTGATCAGCATGAGCACCAGGCCGACGAGCTTGAGCGTCGGCACGGTGATGCTCGCGACGAAGACGAGGATCGCGATCGGGACCATGCTCGACCGCAATCAACTCCTGGACCCCGCCGAAGATCGTCGTGGGCGTGGTGCTGCCGAGCGAGGTGATCGTCATCACCGGGTAGAGGTTTGCCGGCACGTAAAGGATGGCGGCCGCCCCGACCATGGCCCAGGTGCGGGCGACGCTCTCCGGCTTGCGCGGAACCAGCCGGGTGCCGCAGCGGCAGCAGCGCGCGCTCCGTCGCCCGGCGCGACCGCGCCGACCAGGTGGCAGCAGGAGCAGCCGACCCGGATCGCGCCGGCGGCCCGCCGCTCCGGCCGGCGGCGACGACCGCCGGCCCCCGGCGGTCGCGCCGACCCGCTCGAGCTCCTCCCAGGTGCTTTCCGGATCGAGCGTGGCATCGGCCGCGACCATGACCAGCATCAGCCCGCCCAGCGCGTAGGCGGCCGGCCCGACATCGACATGGGCCATGGTGGAGAGCCGCGTGTAGGCGACGAAGACGCCGATCAGATAGACCTCGATCATCGCCCAGGGGCTCAGCGCCTCATACCAGCGGAACGGAACGTAGAGCCAGCGCGGCGGCTGCCGCAGCCGCAGGCCGAAGGAGACGGTCGCCAGCACCACGAGCTTGACGATCGGCAGCACGATCACGGTCGCGAGCAGCACCAGGGAGAGTTCCCACGCGCCGCCGCCCTCGAAGGACTGCGGCGGCCGAGACCAGGGTGGTGTTGGTCCCACGTCCGCGCATGTCGAAGCCCATGAAGGGCAGGCCGATCGCCATGACGTAGAGGATGAGGCCGGTGACCGAGAGCGCCCGGCTCCAGCGCAGTCGCGTCGTGCCGCGGCCGCCACAGCACGGCGCCGCACCGGGTGCAGATCGCCGCATATCCCGGCCCGATCATCGGGCGGCGCTGCAGCAGCCCGCAATCCGGGCATTCGAGGAGCCGCGCCGCCGGCGCGTGAAGATCGTCAGGGGCCAAGATCGCGCGGACCTCGGAAGGGGACGCAGGGGCGCATGGCGCCGCCCGCCTTAGCACGCCGCCTTCGCCCTGGGCAGCCGGCGCCCGTGATTGCGGCCCGCCGGCCCGGGCGCTATACCGCCCCGACCCTCCGGACGCCGACGTAGCTCAGGGGTAGAGCAACTGATTCGTAATCAGTAGGCCCTCGGTTCAAATCCGAGCGTCGGCACCAGCTTTTGATGGAAAGTCGGCTTCCCGGGGCCACGATGGGGGCATGAGCGGCGTGCGGCCTCTCGGCGATCGGGAGCGCCTTCCAGCAGCCAGGCTGAGAAGGCTTGTTGCGCCGCCTGAGCGGCGTCATCGTGCGGGGGGAAAGGCCGGCGCCGGCCGACGGCACATCTTGGGAGGGACGCGCAGTGTCCGCAACGACGGCCAACCAGACGGCGATGGACAGCGCCGTCCGCTACCTTGTCGCGAAATACAATCCGAAGGGCGCGCGGATCGGCTGGATCATGATGGCCTCGATCCTTGTCGAGGCGTGGGATCTCTATTCGATCGCCTTCGTGCTTGTCTTCATCCGCGAGCAGTTCCATCCCAGCCCGCTGCTGCTCGGCCTCGCCGCGGCCGGCACGCAGGGCGGCGCGGTGGTCGGCGCGATCCTCGGCGGCTGGCTCACCGACAAGATCGGCCGGCGCGTGATGTTCCTCTCGACGATGATCATGTTCATCATCTTCGCGATCGCGCAGGCCTTCGTGCCCGATGTCGCCTGGCTCGCGATCATCCGCCTCATCCTCGGCATTCCGCTCGGGAGCGACATCTCGAACGGCTACACCTACATCATGGACTCGATGCCGAAGGGCGATCGCGAGGTGATGGGCAATCGCTGGCAGTTCATGTTCGCGATCGGCCAGGTGATCACGCTCGGCGTCATCACCATCTTCATCGTCGCGCAGATGCCGCACGAGCTGATCTGGCGCGTGACGCTCGGGCTTGGCGCGGTGCCGGCCGCGATCATCCTGTTCCTGCGCCACGACCTGCCGGAAACCGCGGTCTGGCTGATCCGCCGCGGCCGCTTCCGGGAGGCGAAGCAGGTATCGATGCAGATGTTCGACGACCGGCTCGACATGCTGCCGGACCGCGACATCACCGTCCCGCACCCGCGTGCGGCGGATTTCCTCGCCGAGACGCGGCGCGATCCGTTCCGCTGGCGCGCGACGCTGTTCGGCTGGATCGCCTGCGTGGCGCAGAGCGGCGAGTTCTCCACCTTCGCCTTCTACATCCCGACCCTCTTCGTCATGGTCGGCGTCTCCTCGATCCTCGGCACGACGCTGGTCACCATGGCGCTCTACGTCATCGCCGCGATTTCCGGCTGGGTCGGGCCGCTGATCACGCCGCGCATCGGCCATCGCGGCATCAGCATCTGGGGCTTCGGGATCGTGCTGGTCTCGCTGTTCGTCGCGGCGGGTGCGCTCTACACCGGCACCAAATGGCTGCTGCCCTTCGCCGCCGCGACGATGCTCTGGGGGCATTACTGGGACGCGTCGAACTGCATGACGATCCCGACGGTGGTGGCGCGGCCGGAATATCGCGGCACCGCCGCCGGCTTTGCCTACATGTTCGTGAAACTGCCGGCGTTCCTGTCGATCTTCCTGTTCCCGTCGCTCTTCGCCGCGATCGGCCAGGCGAGCGCGACGCTCTTCGTCACCATCTTTCCGCTGGTCGGCCTTCTCGCCGCGATCTTCATCCTGCCGGAAGTCTACGGCTACGAGCAGGATTAGAGCAATATCGGCCTGACCGGAATCGGCATATTCAGGCCGATGAAATGGCTCGCCAGCGTGAGCGGAACGGCTCCAGTCAGGCTGAAGCCGCTCCAATTGCGTGATCGCCTGATCGGACAGCCAGTAGGGCGATCCCGCGCTCTAGGCCAGACCGGGCTCGGACCACGTTCTCGAGCGGCGCGCCGGACATGAGCTTGTTGACATTGCGCGCCATGAGTTCGCGGCGGCGGCGGATTGTGCCGCTGGTCCAGCCCGACATATGCGGCGTCATCACCACATTCGGGAGCGCTTGGAACGGCAGCGCGGACGGCATCGCATTCGGCTCCGCCGCGCTCGGATAGCGGTACCAGGTGTCCATGATCGCGCCGCCGATCCGTCGCGCCGCCAACGCGTCGTAGAGCGCCGCCTCGTCGATCACCGGGCCGCGGCCGACATTGAGGATCACCGCATCCTGCCGCATCGCCGCCAGCGCGTCGCGCCCGACAAGCCCGCGCGTTTCCTCGGTGAGCGGGAGCGACACCACGATCGCATCGGCTGCCGACCAGAATCCGGGTCGCGCAGCCCGAAGGCGCGATCGAAGAGGGGCGAAGCCGCCACCGGCGAGCGATTCGCGACCACGACCCGCATGCCGAACGCGCGTGCACAGGCGGCGACCGCCTTGCCGATATGGCCGAAGCCGAGCAGCCCGAGCGTAAGGTCCGACAGCTCGCGGTGCACCCGGGCGGGGTCGCCGGCCTGATACGCCCAGTCACCGCAGCGCAGCCGTGCGTCCGCATCGGCCAGCGGAACGCAGCGCGCGAGTAGCGCCGCGATCACGTATTCCGCGATCGCCTGCTCATGGCCGAAGCAGTTGCAGACGGTGGCGGACCGCGGCAGCGCCTCCATCCGGATGCCGTCATATCCGGCGGCGGGTGCGTGCAGCAGCCGGAGCTGCTCCGGCGCGGATCCCCGCCGAAGCGATTCGTCACCAGCACCTCCGCCTCGGCGTAGACGACGCGCTCGCGCTCGACGGTCAGCGCCACCGGCAGCACGGCGATCTCTGCCGGCACCTCGAGCAGCGCCGCGAACCCCTCGGCGAAGGTCGCGGTATCCTCGCCATGGAAGACGATCCGCATCGCGGCCTCAGCGGAACGGCTCGTAGGTGCCGATCGAGTTGCCGCCATCGACCGCGAGCACGGCGCCGGTGATGAAGGACGCGTTCTCCGAGCAGAGGAACAGCACCGCGTTCGGCGTGTGCTCGGGCCCGCTCGTGTGCCCGAGCGGAATGCGCGCCTTCATCCTCTCGACATATTGCGTCCGGCAGCGGGCTCACCTCGCTGCCCGGCGCGAAGCCGGGCTCGACGACATTGACGCGGATACGATGCGGCGCGAGCTCCAGCGCCTGGCCCTTGGTCAACCGCTCGAGCGCCGTCTTCGACGTGCAGTAAGGCACCGAACCGATGCGCATTTGCCGCGATGCGCCGGAGCCGATGTTGACGATCGCGCCCTGCACGCCTTGCGCGATCATCAGCCGCGCCAGCGCGCGGGTGACGAGGAACGGCGCCCGCACGTTCACGTCCATCATCCGGTCCCACTCGCCGATGTCGAGATCGAGCAGGATGCCGGTGCGCGGATAGATGCCGGCATTGTTGACCACGATGTCAGGCGCACCCCATTGCTCGCCGATGAGCGCCGCCAGCGCGTTGATCGACGCTTCCTCGCGCAGCTCGGTCGCGTGCAGCAGGGTGGTCGCCGGATCGACCCCGAGCTTCGCCGGCAGCGCGTCCAGACGCTCGCGGCGGATATCCGAGAGGCACAGCACCGCCCCCGCCCTGGCGAACGCCGTCGCGATCCAGCCGCCGAAAATCCCCGCCGCGCCGGTGACCACGACACGCTTGCCCGTGAAATCCATCCTTCGCTCCCGTCGCGGCTGGGCCCTTCGTCAGGAACGCTCGCGGCGCACCGATGTCAACCGCCCTCGGGCCGGTCACCGGTGTTCGGCGCATGGGCGCGGCGGCATCGGATCAACGCATCTTCAGCAGCACGACGCGATCGCTGCTCGGATCGGTCGTCCCGCGCAGCGAGGCGACCGCCGCGGCGGTGACCGGGGCGGCGTTGTTGCCCCAGCCCGCACGGATGAAGCTCACCACGTCCGCGATCTGCTGGTCGCTGAATTGCAGACGGAATTCGGGCATGCGGTAGGGCAGCGGCGTGCCGCGGATGACCAGCGGCGCGGCGCCGTTCAGCACCAGGTTGATGAGCGAAGACGGATCCTTGTCGAGCACCACCGGATTGCCCGCGACGCCCGGGATGCTCGGCGTGAAGCCCCTGCCGTCGGTGCCGTGGCAAGTCGCGCAATTCGCCGCGTAGAGCGTGGCGCCGGCGGTGCCGGATCCGGCCGGCGCACGATCGCGGTCGTCGCGGCGATCGTAGGCCGGTGCCGGTTCGGCGGCGGTGGGCGGCAGCGATTTGAGGTACACCGCGACGGCGTGCAGATCGGCGTCCGACAGATAGGGCGTGCTGTTGTTCAGCACGTCGGTCATCGAGCCGAAGGCGGAGCCGTGCTGGTTGTGGCCGCTCCTGAGGAACTGCACGATGTCCGCCGCCGACCAGGTGCCGAGGCCGGTGCGGACATTGCCGCGGAGATCGGTCGCCGACCATCCATCGAGCTCGGCGCCGGCGAGGAATGCGCCGCCACGCTCGCTGAGCGCCTCCTCCTGCCACATCGGTCCGCGTGGGGTATGGCACGCGCCGCAATGCCCGAGCCCCTGCACGAGATAGGCGCCACGATTCCACTCGGCGTCGTGGCCCGGATCGGGAACGTAGCGGCCCGCACCGGCAAAAAACGCGTTCCACACCACGAGCGGGAAGCGGAAGCTCAGCACCGCGGGAATTTCGTTCCGCCGGTTGGCCTGGTGCACCGGCGGCACCTCGTTCATGAAGAAGGCGTAGAGCGCGCCGACATCGGCATCGCTCAGCCTGGCGTAGGAAGGGTAGGGCATCGCCGGATAGAGATGGTGCCCGTCCTTGGCGATGCCCCGCCGCACGGCGCGATCGAATTCCGCGCGCGTGTAGTTGCCGATGCCGGTATCGGGATCGGGTGTGATGTTGGTCGAGTAGATCGCGCCGAGCGGCGAGCCCATCTTCAGCCCGCCCGCGAAGGCCTCGCCCCCCGGCGCCGAATGACAGGACACGCAATCGCCGGCGCGCGCCAGATATTCTCCGCGCGTTCGTGGGCTCCGCCGGCTGCGCGGTTGCGGTGGTTGCGCAGGCAAACAACCCGAGCAGCGCAATCGCGACACGCACGATCGCGCGGCGGCCGCCGTGCGGCCCGCCATTGGTATTGCCTAGACCGCGCCCGAGAGATCGTGATCCATGATCGGCAGCGAGCGGATGCGCTTGCCGGTGCGCGCGAAAATGGCGTTGCACACCGCGGCGGCGACCGGGCCGGCGCCCGGCTCGCCGACGCCGCCCCATTTTCCGCCGCCGGTCAGCGCGAAATGCACGTCGATCTTCGGCGCCTGCGCGAGCCGCACCATCGGATAGCTGTCGAAATTGCCCTGCTCGGGCACGCCGTCCTTGATGGTGATCTTGCCGTAAAGCGCCGCGGTCAGGGCGAACACCGCCGCGCCCTCCATCTGCTCGGCCACGGTGAGCGGGTTGACGGCGTGGCCGCAATCGAGCGCAAGCGTGATCCTCTCCACCTTCAGGGCGCCGTTGGTGTCGAGTGAAATCTCGGCGACCTCGCCGACGATCGTGCCGTAGCACTCGAAGATCGCGATGCCGCGGCTGCGGCCCGGCGCGAGCGGCTTGCCCCAGCCGCTCTTGTCCGCGACCGTGTCGAGCACCTTCAGCCAGTCCGCCTTGCCCTCCAGCAGCTTGCGCCGGAACTGATACGGGTCCCGCCGGGCGGCCACCGCCAGCTCGTCGATGAAGCTCTCGATCGCGAAGGCGTTCTGCGATGCGCCCACCGAGCGCCAGAATCCGACCGGGATGTGCGTGTTCTTCAGCACGCATTCGACGCGGGTGTTCGCGATCGGGTAGGGGTTGTTGGCCAGACCCTCGACCGCCATCGGCTCGACGCCGCTCGGGACGGCATTGAGGCCGAGCGAGCGCAGCAGGGAGCTCACCGCCGTGCGGATGGTCCACGCCTCGGGCAGGCCATCCGCGCCGAGCGCGGCCTTGAAGCTGATCGCGGCCTGCGGCCGGAGCGGTTGTGGCGGATGTCCTCCTCGCGCGTCCAGATCAACTTGACCGGGCGCCCGACGAGTTCGCCACTTCGATCGCCTGGATCATCTCGTCGT
>CAWGJC010000006.1:0-450746 GCA_963822815.1 uncultured Alphaproteobacteria bacterium | reverse complement strand
GGCATCGGTGTACGGCGCGATGTCATTCATGTCGGCGCGCGCCCCCTCCGCCGGGCATTCCGCCCGCTCACGCGGGCGGAACCTTGGCCGGCTCCGCCCCGCCAACCCGCGCGCGATGCCGGCGGTCATGCGGGATGACCGTCGACATCATTGCGCCGCGACGGCCGGCTCCGCCGCCTGTCTTCGCGATTTCAGCTCCTCGGCGACCAGGAAGGCGAGCTCGAGCGACTGCTCGGCGTTGAGCCGCGGATCGCAGAACGTCTCGTACGCCTGCACGAGGTCCGCCTCGGTGAGCCGATGCGCGCCGCCGACGCATTCGGTGACGTTGCGTCCCGTCATCTCGACATGCACGCCGCCGGCCCAGCTTCCCTCCGCCGCGTGCACGTCGAAGAAGCCGTGCACCTCGGCAAGGATCTGGTCGAAGCTGCGCGTCTTGACCCGCGCCGCGGTGGTGATGGTGTTGCCGTGCATCGGATCGCAGATCCAGAGCACGCGCCGCCCGCTCCGCTGCACCGCGCGCAGCAGCGGCGGCAGCTTCTCGCGCACCTTGTCGGCGCCCATGCGGCTGATCAGCGTGACCCGTCCTGCCTCATCGGCGGGATTGAGCGCCTCGATCAGCCGCAACAGCTCGTCCACGGGCGTGGTCGGGCCGATTTTGATGCCGATCGGGTTCCTCACCCCGCGCAGGAACTCGACATGGGCGCCATCCGGCTGGCGCGTGCGGTCGCCGATCCAGAGGAAATGCGCCGAGCACGCGTACCAATCGCCGGTCGTCGAATCGACGCGGGTCAGCGCCTGCTCGTAGGGCAGCAGCAGCGCCTCGTGGCTGGTGTAGAAATCGGTTTCCCGGATCTGCGGGATGGCCGCCGAGGTCATGCCGCAGGCGGACATGAAGGCGAGCGTCTCGTCGATGCGCGTCGCCAGGTCCTGGTAGCGCGCGGCGAGCGGCGAGCGGGCGGCGAATTCGAGGTTCCAGCGATGCACCTCGTGCAGATCGGCATAGCCGCCCGAGGCGAAGGCGCGCAGCAGGTTGAGCGTGCCGGCGGACTGGAAATAGGCGAACTCCATCCGCGACGGATCCGGCATGCGCGCTTCCGCGGTGAACTCCGGCCGGTTGATGATGTCGCCGCGATAGGCGGGCAGTGCCACGCCGTCCACCGTCTCGCTGTCCGACGAGCGCGGCTTGGCGAACTGCCCGGCCATGCGCCCGAGCTTCACCACCGGCAGGCCGGCGCCGAAGGTCAGCACGACCGCCATCTGCAGCAGCACGCGGAACGTGTCGCGGGTGACGTTGGCGGTGAAGTCGGCGAAGCTTTCCGCGCAATCCCCGCCCTGCAGCACGATCGCCCGGCCCTCGGAGGCGCGCGCGAGCGCCGCCTTGAGCCGCCTGGCCTCGCCGGCGAAGACCAGCGGCGGATAGCGGCCGAGCCGTGCTTCCATCGCCGCGAGCGCATCGGCGTCGGGATAGGTCGGCGCCTGGCGGATCGGGAAGCGGCGCCAACTCTCCGGCGTCCAGCCTGTCATGGCCCCACCCTTCATTGCACCGTCCTCCTCCGCCCCGTCATGGCGCTACTCCGCCGCCCGCGCAATGCCGGCCACGCGGGTGCGGGTGCGCAGTGCCACCCACTCCTCGGCGGCGGTCGGATGGATGCCGATCGTGGTGTCGAAATCCGCCTTGGTGGCGCCGGCGTTGATGGCGATCGCGAGCCCCTGCATCATCTCCGGCGCGTCGTCGCCCAGCATGTGCGCGCCCACCACGCGCTGGCTCGCCTGATCGACGACGAGCTTCATCAGCGTTTTCACCGTGCGTCCGCTCATCGTGTGCCGCATCGGGGTGAAGCGCGTGACGTAGATGTCGGCCGGGCCGCGCTCCGCCGCCTGCTCCTCGGTCAGCCCCACGGTCGCGAGCGGCGGATGCGAAAACACCGCGGTCGCGATGTCGGCGAAGTTCCAGCTCCGGCGATGCGTCGCGAACAGCGTGTCGGCCAGGCGATGCCCTTCCGCGATCGCGACCGGGGTGAGATTGCGCCGATCGGTCACGTCGCCGATCGCGAAGATATGCGGGACATTGGTCCGCTGCTCGTCATCCACTGCGACCGCGCCCTTCTCGGTGAGCCGCACGCCGGCGCGGTCCAGCCCCAGCCCGCGCGTGTTGGGAACGCGGCCGGTGCCGAACAGCACGAGATCGGTCTCGATCGCCTCGCCGTCGGACAGCGTGACGCGCTTGCCCCCGGCGGTCTGCTCGACCGACACCGGCGTGACCGCGACCTGCAGGCGGATCCCCTGTGCCTGCAGCGCCTCCGCCGCCGCTTCGCGCAGATCGTGGTCGAAACCGCGCAGCGGCAGGCGCTGACGAAAGGCCAGCACCACCTCGGCGCCCAGTCCCGCGAACACGCCGGCGAACTCCACGCTGATATAGCCGCCGCCCACCAGCAGCATGCGGCGCGGCATCTCGTGCAGGTAGAACACGTCGTCCGAGACGATGCCGAGCGCGGCGCCCGGAACTTCCGGCCGCACCGGATGGCCGCCCACGGCGATGACGATGCGCTCCGCGGTGACGCGCTCGCCGCCGACCTCCAGCGTATGGTCATCGAGGAAGGTCGCGCGCGCCTCGTGCACCTCGACGCCGGCGTCGGTGAGCAGCTTCAGGTAGATGCCGTTCAGCCGGGCGATCTCGCGATCCTTCGCCGCGATGAAGGCGGGCCAGTCATGCGTGCCGCGCTCCGCGTGCCAGCCGAACCCCTTCGCGTCCTCCGCCGCCATGCCGTAATCGGCGGCAAGCACCATCAGCTTCTTCGGCACGCAGCCGACATTGACGCAGGTACCGCCCCAGAACCGCTCCTCCGCGATTCCGACCTTCGCGCCATGCCCGGCGGCGATGCGGGCGCAGCGCACGCCGCCCGAGCCGCCGCCGATGACGAACAGGTCGTAGTCGTATTGCCGGTTGGCCACGTGGGCTCCTTCAGAGTCGCTCAGAGCCTTACGAACAGGCCCTCAGCTGCCGATGCCGCCGAGGGTCAGGTATTTGATCTCGAGATACTCCTCGATGCCGTATTTCGAGCCCTCGCGCCCCAGCCCCGAGGCCTTCATTCCGCCGAACGGCGCCACTTCGGTCGAGATGATGCCCTCGTTGATGCCGATGATGCCGTATTCCAGCGCCTCGGCGACGCGGAAGACGCGGCCGACATCGCGTGAATAGAAGTAGGAGGCGAGGCCGAACTCGGTGTCGTTCGCCATCCGGATCGCCTCCTCCTCCGTCTTGAACCGGAACAGCGGCGCGACCGGGCCGAACGTCTCGTCGCGGAAGATCTCGGCCGCAACGGGCACGTCGGCGAGCACCGTGGGCTGGAAGAAATTGCCGCCGAGCGCGTGGCGCTTGCCGCCGGTCACCACCTTCGCTCCGCGCTTCACCGCGTCGGCGATGTGCTCCTCGACCTTCTTGACGGCATCGGCATTGATCAGCGGACCCTGCGTCACGCCCTCCTCCATGCCGTTGCCGACCTTCATCTTCTCGACCGCGCTCTTCAGCTTGGCGGCGAAGGCGTCGTGCACGCTCTCCTGCACCAGCAGCCGGTTGGCGCAGACGCAGGTCTGCCCGGTGTTGCGATACTTGCTGACCATCGCGCCCGGCGACCGCGGCGTCGAGATCGGCATCCTCGAACACGATGAACGGCGCATTGCCGCCGAGCTCCATGCTGGTCTTCTTGATCGTCGGCGCGCATTGCGCGAGCAGCTTGGCGCCGACCTCGGTGCTGCCGGTGAAGGAGAGTTTCCGGACCAGCGGATTGGCGGTGAGCTCGGCGCCGGTTTCGCCCGACGGTCCGGTGATGACGTTGCAGACGCCCCCCGGCATGCCGGCCCGCTCGGCGAGCACGGCGATCGCCAGGGCGGAGAACGGCGTCTGGCTGGCCGGGCGGATCACGCCGGCGCAGCCCGCCGCCCAGCCCGGGCCCGCCTTGCGGGTGATCATCGCCGCCGGAAAGTTCCAGGGCGTGATCGAGGCGAACACGCCGATCGGCTCCTTCAGCACGACGATCCGCCGTCCGCGCGCGTGCTGCGGAATGGTGTCGCCATAGACCCGCTTGGCCTCCTCGGCGAACCACTCGATGAAGCCGGCGGCATAGGCGATCTCGCCGCGACTTTCGGTGAGCGGCTTGCCCTGCTCGGCGGTCATGATCACCGCAAGATCGTCCGCGTTGGCGAGCATGAGGTCGTTCAGCTTGCGGAGGATTGCCGAGCGCTCCTTCGCCAGCATCGCCCGCCAGGCCGGCTGCGCCCGGTTGGCCGCCTCGATCGCCCGCCGGGTCTCGGCGCGGCCCATCGCGGGCACCTCGCCGATCGCCTCGCCGGTCGCCGGATTGCGGACCGTGATCGTCCGGCCGCTCTCCGCCTCGACCCATTTGCCGTCGATATAGTTCGCCTGCCGGAACAGGGTGGGGTCCTTGAGCGGCAGCTTCGATGTGGGGTTCAGCACGGCGGTCCCTCCGGGAAATTCCCCGGAAGATAGGGAGCCGGCGCTCACCCTGTCAGCCTTACTCGACGGTCACCGACTTTGCGAGGTTGCGGGGCTGATCCACGTCCGTGCCCTTGAGCACCGCGACGTGATAGGCGAGGAGCTGCACCGCGACCGCGGCGAGGATCGGCGCGGCGAACGGGTCGATCGCCGGCAGGACGATGGTCTCGGCCGCGATGCCGCGCAGCTTCGCCGCCCCGGCCGCATCGGTGAAGGCGATCACCTGGCCGCCGCGCGCCGCCGCCTCCTGCAGATTGGACGCCGTCTTCTCGAACAAGGGCCCGGAGGGCGCAATCGCCACCACCGGAACCAGGCGGTCGATCAGCGCGATCGGCCCGTGCTTCATCTCGCCAGCGGCATAAGCCTCGGCGTGTATGTAGCTGATTTCCTTGAGTTTCAGCGCGCCTTCCAGCGCGATCGGGAAGCTCGGGCCGCGGCCGAGATAGAGCACGTCCCGCGCCGCCGCGACCCGCTCGGCGACGCGCAGGATCGGCTCGGCATCGGCCAGCAGCTCGGCGGCGCGGCCCGGAACCTCCAGCAGCGCTCCGGCGAGCCGCGCCGCGGCCTCCGCCGGAAGCACGCCGCGCGCCCGCCCGGTCGCGATCGCCAGGCAGGCGAGCACGGCGGCCTGGGCGGTGAAGGCCTTCGTGGAGGCGACGCCGATCTCGAACCCGGCATTGGTGTCGATCACCGCCTCGCTTTCCCGCGCCATGCTGCTCTCCGGCACGTTCAGCACCGCGAGCACGTGCTGGCCGCCGGCGCGAAGGAAGCGGAGCGCCGCCAGCGTGTCCGCGGTCTCCCCGGACTGGCTGACCAGCAGCGCCAGCCCGCCCGGCTCCAGCGGCGGGTCGCGGTAGCGCAGCTCGCTCGCGACATCCGCCTCCACCGGCATCCGCGCCAGGCTCTCGAACCAGCTCCGGCCGAGCAGCCCGGCGTAATAGGCCGAGCCGCAGGCGCTGACCGTGATCCGGGGAATCCGGGCAAGGTCGAAGGGCAGTTCCGGCAGGGTGACGGCACGGCTCGCCGGGTCGATCAGCCGCGACAGCACGTTCCAGATCACCTCCGGATGCTCGTGCAGCTCCTTCTCCATGAAGTGGCGGTACGGCCCCTTGCCGATCGCGCCGCTGCCCAGCGTGCTGACCCGGATCTCGCGCTGCACCGGCCCGCTCGCGTCGCGGATCGCGACGCCCTCGCGGGTCACCACCGCCCAGTCGCCGTCGCGCAGATAGGCGATGCGCGCGGTGAGCGGCGCCAGGGCCAGCGCGTCGGAGCCCAGGAACATCGCCCCCTCGCCGTAGCCGATCGCCAGCGGCGCGCCGTGCTGAGCGCCGATGATGAGCTCGGGATGGCCGGCGAACACCATCGCCAGCGCATAGGCGCCCTCCAGCCGCCGGAACGCGGCGGCGGCGGCATCCGCCGGTGCCATGCCGCGGGCGAGATTGAGGTCGACGAGTTGCGCCACCGTCTCGGTGTCGGTCTCGGTCTCGAATTCCTGCCCCTCGGCCTCCAGCTCGGCGCGCAGTTCGGCATGGTTCTCGATGATGCCGTTGTGCACGACGGAGACGCGCGCGGTGCCGTGCGGGTGCGCGTTGCCCTCGGTCGGCGCCCCATGCGTCGCCCAGCGCGTGTGGCCGATCCCGGTGGCGCCGGGGAGCGGTTCGCGCGCCAGCGCGGCGGCGAGATTGCCGAGCTTTCCCTCGGCGCGGCGGCGCGCGATATGCCCGTTCACCAGCGTCGCGATGCCGGCGCTGTCGTAGCCGCGATATTCCAGCCGCTGCAGCGCACCGAGCAGGATCGGGGCCGCCTCGCTCCTGCCGATCACGCCGACGATGCCGCACATCAGCTCTTCTCCTTCCGCCGCCCCGCCGTTCCGCGAGTCTCGCGGAACGCGGCGGCCATCCCCTCGCGGTTGACCTGGCGCGTCCGTCCGAACGCCATCGCATCCGCCGGCACCGCCTCGGTGATCACGCTGCCGGCGGCGATGAACGCGCCGTCGGCGACCGAAACGGGTGCCACCAGCACCGCATCGGAGCCGACGAACACCCGCTCGCCGATTTCGGTGCGGTGCTTGGCGAAGCCGTCGTAATTGCAGGTGATGGTGCCGGCGCCGATATTGCTGCCCGCCCCCACGGCGGCGTCGCCCAGATAGGCGAGATGGTTGGCCTTGGCGCCGGCACCCAGTTCGGTCGCCTTCAGCTCGACGAAATTGCCGACATGCGCGCCGGCCCCGACCACGGTTCCCGGCCGCAGCCGCGCATAGGGGCCGATCAGCGCCCCCGTCGCCACCGTGCAGCCCTCGAGATGCGAGAAGGCCCGGATCTCCGCCCCCTCGCCCACCGACACGCCCGGCCCGAACACGACGTTCGGCCCGATCGTCACATCCGGCGCGAATGTCGTGTCGGCACTCAGGAACACCGTCTCCGGAGCGGTCATCGTCACGCCGGCTTCCATCGCGGCGCGGCGCAGCCAGCGCTGCACCGTCGCCTCCGCCTCGGCGAGCTCGGCGCGGGAATTGATGCCGCGCAGCTCCTCATACGGCGCCTCCACGGCGGCGACGCGCGCGCCCGATTTGACCGCCTCGGCGACGACATCGGTGAGGTAGTATTCGGACTTGGCGTTGTCGTTGCGCACGCGCCGCAGCCAGGCGGTGAAATCCGCCGCGTCGGCGCAGAGCACGCCGGCATTGCAGAGCGTCAGCGCGCGCTCGTCGGCCTCGGCATCCGCCCATTCGACCACGCGCGTCACGTACTCGCCCTCGGTGATCACGCGCCCGTAGCGGCCGGGATCCTCCGGCCGCATCGCGAGCAGCGCCAGCCCGGCATCGCCCTTCGCCCGCCGCGCCAGCAATTCCCGCAAGGTCGCCGGGCGGATCAGCGGATTGTCGGCATAGAGCGCCGCGACGTCGCCGGCGCCGAAATGCGCCGCCGCCTGCAGCACGGCATGCGCGGTGCCGAGACGGTCGTGCTGCACCACCGCGACATGCGGGGCGGCGAGCGCCGCGAGCGCCTCCATCTCCGGCCCGACCACCACCACGATGCGGTCGAAGACATCCTCGCAGCTCGCGATCAGGTGCCGCAGCATCGGCCGCCCGGCGATCGGATGCAGCGCCTTCGGACGCCGCGACTTCATCCGCGTGCCGAGCCCGGCGGCGAGGAGAATGGCCGTGCTCATCCGCGGCACTCCGGGATTCCTGCCGCCATCACTGCGCCGCGGCCGCCGCCGGACCCTGCGAGACCTTGGTGAGGTAGGCGACCGCATCGCCGAACCAGTCGGTGCGGAAGGCGAGCCGCACCGGCACCTGCATCGCGCCCGGCACCACGCGGGCGAACCAGGCGCTGCCGTGACGCGGCCGACGCACTTCGGCGGGGTCGTCCTCGAGCTTGAAGCCGGCAAGTTGCTGGCCCACGAAGTCGCAGCGGAGCGCCGGTCCGCTGAAGCTCGAACCGTGCGACGCGGTGAGCATCTCTTCGCCCGCCGTGGCGACGGTGATGCGCGCGAGCCGCCTGCCGTCGAAAGTGGTGGCGGCGCCTTCGCAGCGGCCGGTCGTGGCGACATGGTGCATCAGGAGGGCGATCGCGCTCAGCGTGTCCACGGTGTTCCGCTGCATCGATTCGGGCACCGGCTCGCGCTCGGCATCGTTCGCCGGCTGCAGGTCGCGGATCACCGGCATGTGGTCGGAATACTCGATCAGGGTCCGCCGGGGCGAGCCGCGGAGCTGGCCCCAGCTGTAGAATTGCAGCGGCTCGACGTCGGTGTCGTTCCACAGGCCGTTGACACGACTGTCCATGCTGGAATGGATCACGGCGCCGAACACTCCGGTGGTGTGATAGTCGATGCTGAGCCGGTAATCGCGCGCGTCGGTCGTGAAGACGCCGGCGAAATCGACCACGTGGAGGCCCGCGGCATAGGTCGCGTAGTCGAAGGTGAGCGCCTCGGGCGGCGGATCCGCGAGAGCCGGCGAGGCGACGAGGAGCAGGGACAGGACCAGGTGCCGCATGGGCCGACCTTGCCCCGGCATCAAGCCGCGCCGCAACGGATCAGTGGCTGGGGCCGGATGAACTCCCTGCGCCGACGGTCCGGCGAGAGGCGCGCCGGCTCCGATTGATGCCAGGTAGCGTCCCGCTTTGAAGTCGGCACCGGCCCGCGTTGACACGGGTCCCGCCCGTTGCCTAAGAGACACGCTCCGGCCGCGCCGGGTGCGTAGCTCAGCGGGAGAGCACCGCCTTCACACGGCGGGGGTCACAGGTTCAATCCCTGTCGCACCCACCATCCTTTCAGGGGGTTGGCCGCCGTCTCCGCACCACCCCGAGGCCGAGCAGGCCGGTGGCGAGGAGCGCGACCGAGGCGGGCTCGGGCACCGGGGTGTAGGTGTAGCTGACCGTGAGGTTGGCACCAGGAATGCCCGTCGACTCGTCTTCTTCGCCGATCATGTCGGCCGGCACCGTCCACGCCGTGACCGCGAGCTGAGAGTAGCCCGGATCGGGAACCTCGAAGATGCCGAAGGAGGACGGATCGGGGTTGAAGCTGATGCTGTAGACGGCCGGCTCGACCGAGCTGGATACGGTGCCGCCCGGATTGTACCCCGCGGTCATTGCCGAGGACTGGAAGAACTGGGTGCCGGATCCGCCATCGACGTAGAACTCGACGGTGGAGGTAAGGGTCTGGCCGCCCGCCGGTTGCGGGCTGGAGTAGAAGATGCTCGACGTCAGCCCCCCGACGCTGCTGACGGTGATGCCGGTCAGCGTGCCGAGCGCGGTGTCGAATAGCGGCACGGAGAGCGGGGCGTAGGAGCCGGTGACGCTGGAAGCGCTCTCGGAGAATGACTGGGTGTAGCTGACGACGTCGGCCCGGGCGAAAGGGATGCCGAGGCCGAGAATCGCGGCCGTCGCCCAGGCGGTCAAATGTTGCGCATGCATCGAAATCCTCCCGTTCGGCACTATTCGCACCGATCCCGCAATGATAGACTCGGGGCACGGGGCCCGCAAATGATCCTTGATGAGAGGAATGGGATCGGTCGCTACGGCGCGCCGGCGTAGTACCTGCGCCGCTGCCGTGATCTCGGCCGGCATCATCTGGCGCGCGACGTTGCGCATCTGGCCGTCGATGTCGTTGTGCCGGGCGCCGGCGGCAAAGGCCTCGAGCTGCGCCTGCAGATAGGCGACGGGCTGGCCGTCGAGCCAGGAGGCGCCCACCTTGGTATCGATGCCGCCATGGCAAGCCCCGCAGGGCGGGATGTTGCGCATCGGCGCGCCGCTCTCGACGATACGGGGTGGCGGCTCCGCCCGCTGGCCGGGCGACGGGCGCGGCAGATAGGCGTAATAGGCGGCGAGATCGCGGAGGTCCTGGTCCGAGAGCGGCGCGACCAGCGGCGCCATCACCGCGCTCACCCGCGCGCCGGATTTGATGTCCCGCAACTCCTTGTAGATCACCGCCGGGTACTGGCCGGCGAGGTTGGGCGAATTCGCCTCGCTCATGCCGCGCGCCCCGTGGCACATGGTGCAGCGGAGTGCGAGCGTGGCACCGCGGCCGACCGATTCCGGATCCGCATGCGCGAGCATCTGCGGCGTCACCGCGACCTCGGTGGTCGGGAAGCCCGCCTGCACCACCGGCTCCGATGGCGGCGGGGTAAGCAGTCCCGCGGCGCGGCAGAACGCGTTCCAGGCGCCCGCGAACGGCACGTTCCCCTGCAGCATCGGCAGCAACACGAAGCCGGCGAAGCCGAAGGCCACGACGAGCAGCGCGGTGAGCGCGACCGCGGTCGTGAACCAGGGATTGCGCAGCGAGACGATGGGCTCCTCGCTCATCGCCGCGCTCCCACGATCACCGCCGGCACGGCATTGCCCTCGGCGATCAGGTGCAGCACGGGAAAGCCGTAGTTCGTGATCGTCAGTCCGATCATCAGCCCGAGCCAGAGCCCGAACCCGTTGAGCGCCGCCGGCAGGCGGACCGGCGGATGCAGTGCCAGGCTGAAGCGATAGGCGCCCGGCTCCGCCCGCGGCGCGCGCATCCCGATCACCAGCACGGCGAGGAACAGGATGCCGGAGACGAGCAGGATCAGTCCGCCGATCGCGGACATGACCACCCAGGGCGCCCAGGGCGCGACCGCCGGATCGCTGTAATCGTAGAACGCCATGCGCCGCGGCATGCCGAGGATGCCGACCCAATGCCAGGGGAAGGTCAGCACGATCATGCCGATGAACCACAGCCAGAGCTGGAGGCGCATCAGGCCGAGGCAGGCGAGCGCGCGGCCGGTGAGATGCGGCCAGGTGTCATAGGCGATCGCGAAATACATGATGACGATCGCGCCGCCGAAAATCAGGTGGAAATGCCCGGTGATCCACTGCGTGTTGTGGATCGTGGTGTCGAGCTGGTAGCTCATGTTGATGAGCCCGCCGGCGCCGCCAAAGCCGAGCATGACGAAGGAGAAGGCGAGCGCCAGCATCAGCGGGTTGCGCCAGGGCAGTGCGGCGATCCAGCCGAGCGCGCCGCGGCCGCCGCGCCGGCGCGCGGCGATCTCGACCGAGGCGCAGATCGTGAACACGGTGAGCAGCGTCGGCAGCGCGACCAGCGCGGTGAAGGCCGAGTGCAGGAACTTGAACCCGGCGCCGACCTCGGGGTCCATGAACAGGTGATGGATGCCGATCGGCATCGCGACGATGAGGAACAGGATGAAGGCGATCCGTCCCATCGGGTCGCTGAACAGCCGGCCGCCGATCGCCCGCGGCACGATCGTGTAATAGGCGATGTAGGTCGGCATCAGCCAGAAATAGACGATGGCGTGCAGCGTCCAGGAGAAGAACACGCGCGCCAGCCCGGCATCGATCGTGTCGGTGAGCCCGATCGCGACCGGGATGATCTGGAACAGCAGCTCGATCGCGGCGCCGACCGAGGTCCAGGCCCAGAGATAGGAACCCGCCACGTTCGCGAACATCGCGAACGGCACCGGCGCGCCGGGATGATCGCGCTTCCAGCGGTGGAGGTTCACCGACATCAGCGCGACCCAGATCCACGAGCCGATGACGACGAGGACGATGCCGAGATAGTAGAACGCGCTGCCGATCAGCGGCGGGTAGAAGGTGTAAAGCACGGAAGCGAAACCGAGCGCGACCGGAATGATCGCCATCACCACGCCGATGACGGCGAGGATGAAGCCGAGCCAGGCGAGCCGCAGGCCGATCAGCGGCCGTTCGAGCGCGGTCTCGGTGATGAAATAGCCGAACGCCATCGCGACCAGGGTCGGCAGCACATACGCCATCGCCGTGCCGTGCGCGGTGACCGAGCGGTAATACCATTCGGGATTGCCGATCCAGGCGTGCAGCGGGCTGCGAACCAGCATCTGCCAGGCGCCGAGCACGAGCGCGCCGGCGAACGCCACGAAAGCCAGCCAGAAATGCGCGAGGATCAGCTTCCGCGTGGTGCGATCGATGCCGATGGCTCCCATCATCGTCTCCCATCACCCGGGCCGGTGCGCCATCGGCATCGTAAATCGCACCACCCGGAGTCGAGCTGGTGGTCCAATTCACGCCGCGGTCGGGAACCGACCGCGACGATCGGACCACTAGAGCAATATCGGCCTGACCGGAATCGCGGAGCGATTCCAAGCCGATGAAATTGCTCGCGAAATATGAGCTGGAGCGGTTCCACCCTGAGTGGAACCGCTCTAGCGGCCAACACAGTCGATCCTCCTGTGGTCCGCCGCGAGGTGCCGGAACGCCGCCTTGTCGATCACCCGCACCTTCCCCCACATCCCCTCATGGCCGACGCCGCAGAACTCGTGGCACGGCATGGTGCGGTCCCCCGGCTGGTCGAACCGCGTCGAGATGGTGGAGACGTAGCCGGGCACCAGCATCGTGTTGACGTTGCTGCCGTCGATCAGGAAGCCGTGCACCACGTCGGCGCTGGTGGCGCGGATGTTCACGGTCGTCCCGGTCGGCACCAGGATGCATTGCGGCGTGAACGAGTATTGCTGCCCGACCGCGCGCACGGTCACCGACCCATCCGGCTCGACCGCGGTGCCGAGATTGCTCTCGATGAACTCGCCGGCGATGTGCAGCGTGCGCGGATCGACCTTCTCGACAGCGACCTGCGGCATGGTCGCCTGATGAATGCCGGCGAAGGCCGCCAGCACGATCAGCAGCAGGACGATCGCAACGCCGACCGCCGCCCAGCGCCGCTCGACCCGCTCGGCCGCCCTCTCGTCGTCCCGATGCGGCGCGCTGCTCGCGCTCATGGGCTGGTTGCGCGCGGGAGGAAGACGAGGAAATAGAACGCGAACCAGATCAGGAGGACGATCGCGGTGGCGATGCCGGCGAGGACGGCCGCGCCCACGGCCCGGCCGCCCACCGCGTCCCGATTCTCCGCCGCATCCGGACTGTTGAGCATGGCGCGCTCAGTCCAGCGGCGCCGAGCGCAGCGCGTTGGCATCGCGCGCCGAGACGGCGTCGCCGCGATTGCCCCAGGACGCACGGATATAGGTGACCACGGCGGCGACCTCGTCATCGGAGAGCGACTGCGCGAAGGGCGGCATGCCATACGGCGTCGGATTGCCCGCCGTGCCCGGCGGATAGCCGCCGTTCAGCACCATGCGGATCGGATTGACGGCGGACGACATCTGGATCGACTGGTTGCCGGCGAGCGGCGGATAGGCGGGCGGCATGCCGCGCCCCTCCGCACCGTGGCAGCTCGCGCATTGGGCGTCGTACACCGACTTGCCCAGACGGAGCAGCAGGCTGCTCTCCGCCGGCGGCAGGCCGGAGGGCGTGGCATCGGGCGGCGTGCCCTGGCCGAGGCTCTTGAGGTAGATCGCCATCGCCCGCGTGTCCTCGTCGGTCATGTATTGCAGGCTGTCATAGACGACCTCCGCCATCGGCCCATACACGGCACCGCGCTTCGAGACGCCGGTGCGCAGCAGGTCGGCGATGTCCTCGAGGCTCCACTCGCCCAGTCCCGCCTCCTTGTTGGAGGTGAGGGAGGGTGCGTACCAGTTCTGCATCGGGATCAGCCCGCCCTCGAAGGCACGCGTCTCCGAGGTGCCGCCGAGCGCGTTGATCGGCGAGTGGCACATCGAGCAATGCCCGAGTCCCTGCACGAGATAGGCACCGCGATTCCATTCCGCCGATTTCGACGGGTCGGGCTTGTACTCGCCCTGGTTGAAAAAGAGCGTGCGCCAGCCGAGGATGAGCGAGCGGTTGTTGTAGGGAAAGCGCAGATCATGCGGCCGGTCCGCCTGATGGATCGGCGGGACCGAGCGGAGATAGGCGAAGATCGCGTCCGAATCCGCGCGCGTCACCCGCGTGTAGTTCGCGAACGGCATGGCAGGATAGACGAGCCCGCCATCCGGAAAGCGCCCGGCATGCATCAGAGTGTAGAACTGGTCGGCGTTCCACCTGCCGATGCCGGTCTCGGGATCGGGCGTGATGTTCGAGGAATAGAGCGTGCCGAACGGCGTCGGCATGGCGCGGCCGCCGGCGAACAGCCTGCCGCCGGGATCGGTATGGCAGGCGATGCAGTCACCGGCGCGCGCCAGATATTCGCCCTGCTTCGCCAATGCCGGCATCGGGGGCCGCCGCGGTCTGCGCCCGCGCTCCGGGGCCGAGCGTGAGCAGCGCCAGCGCGGCGGCAAGGAGCACGCGCCTCATGGTTGCTGCGCGCCGCAGAGCTTCGCCATGGCGAAGCCGCCGGCCGGCGCCGGCGACGGGTCGGCCGGCACCGGCAGCGAGGCGAGATAGTTCGCGACCGCGGCGACATCGGCCTCGGTGAGCTGTGCCGCCACCGGCTGCATGCAGTCCGGCGCCTTCGAGCTGCGCGTGCCGTAGCGGAAGGCGCCGAGCTGCGCGCTCAGATAGCTCGCATGCAGCCCGACGAGCCCGGGAATTGCCGGCTCCTCGCCGGTCAGCGCCTTGCCGTGGCAGCTCACGCAGGCCGGGATGCCGCGATCGGCGTCGCCTTGCGTGACCAGCGCCCGCCCTTGCGCGAGCACGGCCTCGGAAACGGTGGGCGGCGCCGGCGGCAAAGCCGGCGGACGCTGCGCCGCGTAATACTCCGCCATCCTGCGCAGATAGGAATCGGGCTGGAACTCGAGCAGGTAGTTCATCGGCGGATAGCGCCGCTTGCCGTCGTGGAAGGCTTCGAGCTGATTGAAGAGATAGCCGGCGGGCTTGCCGGCGAGACGGGGAAAATAGTCGCTGCTGGTGCCCTGCCCCTCCGCGCCGTGACAGGCGGCGCAGGCCTGCACGCGCGCCGCCATCGTGTCCGGCGGACGATCCTCGGCCCGTGCACCGCGCGTCACCAGCGCGGCGCCGAGCAGCGCCAGGATCGTGAGACTACGGTGCATGAGCGTCACGCGCAGAAGGAAGCGAACCTCTCCGCCGCGGAGCAAATCACGAATTGATCGGCCGGACCAGCGATACAAGACCGCCGGCGCTCATTGTTTGAGCGCGCGCAAACTTCGCGCGAAATCGCGCCGGGCTTCCTCCGCATGCGGATGGCGTCCGTCGCGCACCACGACGCGGCCTCCCGTGACCACGTGCCGCACGAGCGGGGCATTGCCGGCGAAGATCCAGCCATCGAGCAGCGCGTCGCCGCCGCGCTCGGCCAGCAATGGGTGGTCGGCGTCCAGGACCACCAGATCGGCGACCTCGCCCACCGCCAGCCGGCCGCCCCGGCCGCAGGCCCGCCCGCCGCCGGTGAGCGCCGCCGCGACCAGGTTCGCGCCCACCGACCGGTCGGGACCGCCGGCCAGCACCGCCCGCCGCCGCAGCGTCAGGCGCTGGCCGTATTCCAGCCAGCGCAGTTCTTCCCCGGGGCTGATGGAGATGTTGCTGTCGGAGCCGATGCCGAACCGCCCGCCGGCCGCGAGGTAGGTCTCGGCGGGAAACACCCCGTCGCCGAGATTGGCCTCGGTGGTGGGACAGAGCCCGACCACCGCGCCCGATCGCGCGATCGCCGCGGCCTCGCCGGCATCGGCATGGGTCGCGTGGATGAGGCACCAGCGCGCATCGACCGGCACGCTCTCCAGCAGCAGGGTCACCGGCCGCGCGCCATGGCAGGCGAGGCAGTCCGCGACCTCGCGCTCCTGCTCGGCGACATGGATGTGGACCGGCCCGGCCGGCACCGCCGCGACGAGCGCCCGCAGCAGCGATGGCGGCACAGCGCGCAGCGAATGCGGCGCGATGCCGATCGCGACATCGTCAGCCCCGGCGGTGGCCTCGCGCAGCCGCCCGACCAGCCGCAGGAAGCCGTCGAGATCGTGCAGGAACCGGCGCTGCCCCGCGGTCGGCGGCACCGGACCGAAGCCGCCGGTCGCATAGAGCACCGGGAGCAGCAGCAGCCGGATGCCGGCGCGCCGCGCGGCCGCGATCAGGCGATGACTCATCTCCGCCGGATCGGCATAGGGACGACCGTCGGGAGCGTGATGCAAATAGTGGAACTCGGCGACCTGCGTGTAGCCGGATAGCAGCATCTCGACGTAGAGCTCCGTCGCCACCGCTTCGACCTGCTCCGGCGAGAAGCGGCTGACGGCGCGGTACATCGCCTCGCGCCAGGTCCAGAAGCTGTCCTCGCCACTGCCCGAACGCTCCGCGAGTCCGGCGATGGCGCGCTGCGGCGCGTGGCTGTGCAGGTTCGGAATGCCCGGCAGCGCCGCGCCGCGCAGATGCGCCGCTCCCGGCGGCGCGACCGCCCCGACCGCGATGCCGGCGATGCGGCCGCGCGCGTCGCAGTCGATCCGCACCTGCTCCGCCCAGCCATCCGCCAGCAGCGCGCGATCGAGGAACAGCGCGGTCAGCGCGCGAGCCCCGGCAGATCCAGCCCGTGCGCGCGGGCGCAGTCGAGCGCGATCTCGTAGCCCGCATCGGCGTGCCGCATCACGCCGCTCGCGGGATCGTTCCACAGCACGCGCGCGATGCGCCGCGAGGCCGCTTCGGTGCCGTCGCACACGATCACCATGCCGGCATGCTGCGAGTAGCCGATGCCGACGCCGCCGCCATGGTGCAGCGACACCCAGGTCGCGCCGCTCGCGCAGTTCAGCAGCGCGTTCAGCAGCGGCCAGTCGGAGACCGCGTCCGACCCGTCGCGCATCGCCTCGGTCTCGCGGTTCGGCGACGCCACCGAGCCGGAATCGAGATGGTCGCGGCCGATCACCACCGGCGCGCGAAAGCTCGCCCTTCGCCACCATCTCGTTGAAGGCGAGCCCGATGCGGTGGCGGTCGCCGAGCCCGACCCAGCAGATGCGCGCGGGCAGCCCCTGGAAGCGGATGCGCGACCGCGCCATGTCGAGCCAGTGATGCAGCGCGGCGTCATGCGGCATCAGCTCGCGCACCTTCGCATCGGTGCGGTAGATGTCCTCGGGATCGCCGGAGAGCGCGGCCCAGCGGAACGGCCCGATGCCGCGGCAGAACAGCGGGCGGATATAGGCCGGCACGAAGCCGGGGAAGTCGAACGCGCCGTCCAGCCCCTCCTCCTTCGCCACCTGGCGGATGTTGTTGCCGTAATCGACCGTCGGCACGCCCATGCGGTGGAACGCGAGCATCGCCTCCACATGCGCGCGGATCGAGTGCCGCGCCGCCTTGCGCGACCTCCGCCGGCGCGCGCTCGCGCCGCGTCTCCCATTCCGCGAGACTCCAGCCCAGCGGCAAATAGCCGTTGCCGGGATCATGCGCGGAGGTCTGGTCCGTCACCACGTCGGGCCGCACCCCGCGGCGCAGCAGCTCCGGCAGCACCTCGCCGGCATTGCCGAGCAGCCCCACCGAGACCGGCTTGCCGGTCGCGCGGGCGCGCTCGATCAGCCCCAGCGCCGCGTCGAGATCGGGTGCCTGCTCGTCGAGATAGCCGGTCGCGAGCCGCATCTCGATCCGGCTCGGCTGGCACTCGACGGCGAGCAGCGAGGCGCCCGCCATCGTCGCCGCCAGCGGCTGCGCGCCGCCCATGCCGCCGAGCCCCGCGGTGAGAATCCATCTCCCCGCCAGGCTGCCGCCGAAATGCTGGCGCCCGATCTCGGCGAAGGTCTCGTAGGTGCCCTGGATGATTCCCTGGCTGCCGATATAGATCCAGGAGCCCGCGGTCATCTGGCCGTACATCATGAGCCCCTTGCGATCGAGCTCGTTGAAGTACGCCCAGGTCGCCCAGTGCGGCACGATGTTGGAATTGGCGATCAGCACGCGCGGCGCGTCCGCATGGGTGCGGAACACGCCGACCGGCTTGCCGGACTGCACGAGCAGGCTCTGATCGTCCTCGAGCCGGCGCAGCGCGTGCACGATGCGGTCGAAGCACTCCCAGTCGCGCGCCGCGCGCCCGATGCCGCCATAGACGACGAGCTCGCCCGGCCGCTCCGCGACCTCGGGATCGAGATTGTTCATCAGCATGCGCAGCGGCGCCTCGGTCAGCCACGATCTGGCGGAAATCCCGCTGCCGCGCGGCGCGCGGATCGTGCGGGCGTTGTCGAGACGGCTCATCGCCCGTGCCACACCCGTCGATGGAGCGGATTGAACCCCATCCGATAGACCAGCTCGGCCGGCTGGCCGATATCCCAGATCGCCAGGTCGCACCATTTGCCGGCCTCCAGCGTGCCGATCGTGCCGAGCCGCCCCAGCGCGCGCGCCGCCTCGCGCGTGACGCCGTGCAGGCATTCCGCGACGGTCAGCCGGAACAGCACCGCGCCCATGTTCATCGCCAGCAGCAGCGAGGTGAGCGGCGAGCTGCCGGGATTGCTGTCGGTCGCGAGCGCGATTCCCACGCCGTGCTTGCGGAACAGCGCAACCGGCGGCACGCGCGTCTCGCGGATGAAGTAGAACGCGCCGGGCAGCAGCACGGCGACGGTGCCGGCGCGCGCCATCGCGATCGCGCCGTCCTCGGTCGCATGTTCCAGATGGTCGGCGGAGAGCGCGCCGGCCGCCGCGGCGAGAGCGGCACCGCCGAGATCGGACAACTGGTCGGCATGCAGCTTCACCGGCAGGTGGTGCCGCCTGGCGGCGGCGAACACGCGCCCGATCTGCGCCGGCGAGAAGGCGATGCCCTCGCAGAATCCATCGACCGCCTCGGCAAGCTTCTCCCGCGCGATCGCCGGCAGCATCGCCTCGCACACGCTCTCGATGTAGCGATCCTTGTCGCCGCCCGCCTCCGGCGGCAGCGCATGCGCGCCGAGGAACGTGGTCGCCACTGACACCGGCCGCTCCACGGCGAGCGCGCGCGCGGCACGAAGCTGCTTCGCCTCGGGCTCGGTCGCGAGCCCATAGCCCGACTTGATCTCGATCGTGGTCACGCCCTCGCCCAGCAGCCGGTCGAGCCGCGGCAGCGCGCTCGCGACCAGCGCCGCCTCGCTCGCCTCGCGCGTCGCCCGCACGGTGGAGACGATCCCGCCGCCGGCGCGCGCGATCTCCTCGTAGCTCGCGCCGGCAAGCCCCATCTCGAACTCGCGTGCGCGGTCGCCAGCATAGACGAGATGCGTGTGGCAATCGACGAGCCCCGGCGTGATCCAGCGCCCGCCGCAATCGACCGTCTCCGCGGCGGTGATGTCCGGGCACTCGCGCCGGGGACCGACATGCACGATCCGTCCGTCGCGCGCCGCCACCACCCCGTCCTCGACCACGCCGAGCGGATCGGCGGCATCCGGCGCGGCGACCGCCATCGTGGCGAGGTCAGCGTTCCTCCACAGCGTATCCACGCGCATGCGGCACGACCCGATGCAATATGTCTATACATTGTCCTTGCGCGCCGGCCCTGTCCAGCCACCCGGCGTCGTGCCACGAAGCGGAGGTCGCGGACGGTGAGTGAGCACAAGCGCGCGCAGCTTCCGCGGATGGCGGGCGGCCCCGTCCCCGCGCGCCCGCTCGGCGAGCGCATCCGCGCCGCGCTCGAAGGCCGCATCCTCTCGGGCGAATGGCCGCCCGGCCACCGCATCCCCTCCGAGCACGCGTTGATGGAGCAATTCGCCTGCTCGCGGATGACCATGAACAAGGTGCTGTCCGGCATGGCAGCGGCGGGGATGATCGTCCGCCGCCGGCGTGCCGGCTCGTTCGTCACCACGCCGCGTGGCGATCGCGCGGTGCTGGAGATCCAGGATTTCGCCACCGAGGCGCAACGGCTCGGGCAGGTCTATCGCCATCGCGTGCTGTTCCGGCGCGTGCTCCGCCCCGATCCCGCCCGAGCCGCCGCGCTCGGCCTGCCGCGAGCGGGCGAGGTGCTCGGCGTGCGCTGCCTGCATCTGATGGACGCGACGCCGACCGCGTACGAAGATCGGCTGATCTCGCTCGACGCGGTGCCGGCCGCGCGCGCCGAGCGCTTCCGCGACACGCCGCCCGGAACCTGGCTGCTGCGCAACGTGCCGTGGACGGAAGCCGAGCACGTCATCCGCGCCGCCAATGCCGATGCGCGGATGCGCCGCGCGCTCGATCTGCCCGCCGGCGCCGCCTGCCTCGTGCTGGAGCGCCGCACCTGGCAGCAGGGCGCGCTGGTAACCGTGGTGACGCTCACCTGGCCCGGCGAGCGTCACCGCTTCGTCGGCCGCTTCTCCCCGATATCGGGCGCCTGATCGGTATTGCGTCTCGGTTCGCGTCGGCACCCTTGCCGCCGCATCGCGGTTTTGTATAGTCAAATGCACGGACGCAGCGGGGCGACGGAATGGACGAGGTCCAGCTCAGGCCCGGACGGACGACGCTCGCCGAGTGGCGGGCGGTCCATCGCGGCGCTGCCGTCGTCCTCGATCGCACCGCCGATGCCGCGATCGAACGGAGCGCAGCGGCGGTCGGCGCCATCCTCGCGCGCGGCGCGCCGGTCTACGGCATCAACACGGGGTTCGGCCGGCTCGCCGGCATCCGCATCGAGGCGGCCGATCTCGCGCGGCTGCAGCGCAACATCGTGCTCTCGCACGCCGCGGGCGTCGGCGCGCCCACGCCCGATCCCGTGGTGCGCCTGATGCTGGCGCTCAAGCTCGCCAGCCTGGCGCAGGGCGCCTCCGGCGTGCGGCCGGAAACCGTGCGGCTGCTGGAGACGATGCTCGCGCGCGGCGTGCTGCCGCTGGTGCCGTGCCAGGGCTCGGTCGGCGCCTCCGGCGATCTCGCGCCGCTCGCGCACATGACCGCGGCGATGCTTGGCGTCGGCGAGGCCCGCCTCGACGGCGCCACCATGCCAGCCGCCGACGCGCTCGTCCGCGCCGGGCTGGCGCCGCTCACGCTCGGGCCGAAGGAAGGGCTCGCGCTCCTGAACGGCACGCAGTTCTGCACCGCTTATGCACTCGCCGGGCTGTTCGAGGCGGAGCGCCTGCTGCAGGCCGGTCTCGTCACCGGCGCGCTCGCGACCGACGCCGCGCGCGGCTCCGACACGCCGTTCGATCCGCGCATCCACGCGCTGCGCGGCCATCGCGGCCAGATCGAGGCGGCCGCCGCGCTGCGCCGGCTGATCGCCGGCAGCGACATTCGTGCCTCGCACCTGGTCAATGACGACCGCGTGCAGGACCCCTACTGCCTGCGCTGCCAGCCGCAGGTGATGGGCGCCGTGCTCGACCTGCTGCGCCAAGCCGCGGCAACGCTCGCGACGGAAGCGAACGGCGTCTCCGACAATCCGCTGATCTTCGCCGACACCGAGGAGGCGCTCTCCGGCGGCAACTTCCACGGCGAGCCCGTCGCCTTCGCCGCCGACACGATCGCGCTCGCGCTGTGCGAGATCGGTTCGATTGCGGAGCGCCGCGTCGCCATGCTGATGGACCCCGCTCTGTCGGGCCTGCCCGCCTTCCTGACGCCGCTGCCGGGTCTGAATTCCGGCTTCATGCTCGCGCAGGTCACGGCGGCGGCGCTGGTCGCCGAGAACCGTCAGCGCGCCACGCCGGCGAGCGTCGATTCCATCCCGACCTCCGCCAATCAGGAGGATCACGTCTCGATGGCCGCGCACGCCGCCCGACGCCTGCTGCAGATGGCCGGGAACACCGCCTGCATCGTCGGCATCGAACTGCTCGTCGCCGCGCAGGGCTGCGACTTCCACGCGCCGCTGATCTCGAGCCCGCTGCTCGAACGCGCACGCGCGCTGCTGCGCGACGCGGTGCCGCATCTCGAGGAGGACCGGCACATGGCACCCGACATCGACGCGGCGGTCGCGCTGGTGCGCTCCGGCCGCCTGGCCGCTGCGGTCACCGCGGCCGACCTGCCATGCCTTGCGTGAACCGGGCGTGGCCGCAGCTTGACCCTGCGACGCGTTGCCTCGACACTGCGCCGATGCGGGGTCGGTCTTGAACACCGATTGGAGTGGATGATGCTGCACGAGCTGGAACCGATCGCCGGCCCCGCCGCCTGGCACGGTGCGGAGATGGCGCGCCGCACCGACTGGATCCACAATTTCGACGATGCCCAGCGCGACGACGTCGAGGCGGCGCTCGCTTCGCTGGAGTGCAGCGGAACGCCGGGCCTCGCATTCGGCGCGGCGGAGTTTCCGCTGCCCCGCACACGCGATCTGCTCGAAGCGGTCCGCCGCGAGCTCGAGGGCGGCACCGGCCTCGTGCGCCTGCGCGGGCTCGATGTCGACCGCTATTCCGAGGATGCGCTGCGCCGCATCTTCTGGGGCATCGGCTGCCATCTCGGCATTCCGCTCTACCAGAATCCGACCGGCGAGATCGTCGGCGAGGTGCACGACGAAACCAGGCTCGCGGTGCCGAGCTTCACCAGGGACGCGCCGGGCGGCGTCGCCTCCTCCCGCGCGCGCTCACGCTCGAACGGGCCGCTGCGCTTTCATACCGATCTCTGCGACGTCATCGCGCTGCTTTGCGTGCGCAACGCGTGCGCGGGCGGCGTCTCCAAGATCGCGAGCTCCGTTACCATCCACAACGAGATCCTGAAGCGCCGTCCCGACCTCGCGAAGCTGCTGTTCGAGGATTACTGGCGCGCGCGACCCTCCGACAGCGAGGCCGGCAATGTCAGCCGGGTCTACAAGCTGCCGGTGTTCGGTTTCGAGGACGGCAAGTTCACCAGCCAGTACTCGCGCACCTTCGTCGAGCTCGCGCAGCAGGACCCATCGGTTCCGCGCATCACCACGGCGCAGGACGAGGCACTCGACCTGCTCGCCGAGGTGGCGGAGGAAGTCTGCCTGCACTCGCCGTTCGAGAAGGGCGACATCCAGCTTCTCAACAACCACGTCACCTATCACGGCCGGACCGCTTATGACGACGATGCGGCCACCCGGCAGGACCGGCTGCTGTTCCGGCTTTGGCTCGCGACGCCGGACAGCCGCCGCCTGCCTTCCGGATTTCGAGGTGCTGTGGGGTGCGACCGAATCCGGCGCCGTTCGCGGCGGCGTGATGCAGCCGGGCGACGGACGCCGCTCGCCGCTGCCGCAGGCCGCCTGAGCGTGCGGCACGTCATCGACCTGGAATGCAACCTCCCCGCCGGGGAGGAAAATGCCGACTACCGCGAGATGCTGCAGGGGCCGCCCGGCAATCCGGTCGCCGACCGGATGCAGCGGCCCGAGGGCTACGGGTTCGACAATTACCAGCGCATCTTCCGCAACCGCACCGAGCAGTACAAGCCGGTCGCGGAAGCGGCGCCGGGCGAGCGCATGCAGACATTCATCGCCGACATGGACCGTGCGGGCGTCGAGATCGGCGTGATCGGCGCCTCCAACGACACGCTGAAGCGCATCTGCCCGGCCTATCCCGATCGCTTCGTCGGCCTCGCCGCCATCAGCCCGCTCGACGGCATGCGCGGCGTGCGCGAGTTCGAGCGCCTGGTGCGCGAGCACGGGATCGGCGGGCTGCGCGTGGTCGCGCTCTACAATTCCATCCCGGCGAGCGACCGCCGCTACTACCCGCTCTACGCGAAATGCGTCGAGCTCGACGTGCCGGTGCGCATCTACACCTCGATGAACTATGCGAACGACCGGCCCTATGATCTCGGCCATCCGCGCCATCTCGACTGCGTCGCGATCGACTTTCCCGAGCTCCGCATCGTCGCCGGCCTCTCCGGCTGGCCGTGGATCAGCGACATGGTGGGCCTGCTGCGCCGGCACCCCAATCTCTACGCCGACACCGCCGCCCACCGGCCGCGGCACTTCGCGACATCGGGCTCGGGCTGGGAGCAGTTCCTGCAATTCGGCAACACGCTTCTGCAGGACAAGATCATGGTCGGGCTCTCGCGCGGCATTTTCGGCGTCCCGTTCGAGGCGCTGATCGGCGAGTACCAGGCGCTGCCGCTCAAGGATTCCGTGAAGGAGAAGTGGCTTTACGGGAACGCGCTGACCTTCCTGCGCCGGGGCTGAAGATTGGCGCGCTACGCGCTCCTCCGCATCCTGCAGGCGATCCCGATGATCGCCGCTGTCATCGTCCTCGTCTTCGTGATGCTGCAATTCACGCCGGGCGATCCGGTGCAGGCGATGGTCGGGCAATATCCGGTGCCGCCGGAATTCCGCGCCGCCATCGTGCGCCAGTATCACCTCGATGACCCGCTGCCCGCGCGGCTCGTGCAGTATTTCGTCAACCTGCTGCACGGCGATCTCGGCTTCTCCTACCAGCAGCAGGATTCAGTTGCGCATCTGATCGCCGAGCGCGCCCCGCGCACGCTGCTGCTGGCGGCAGCGGGCTTCGTCATCGGGGTGCCGCTCGGCATCCTCGTCGGCCTGGTTTCGGCGACGAGCCGGGCGCGCAATGTCGACCGGTTCTGGACCACGATCGTCCTGGTCGGCTACGCGATCCCCGGTTTCTGGCTCGGCCAGCTCCTGGTGATCCTGTTCGCGATGCAGCTCGGCTGGTTCCCGACCCAAGGCATGGCGCCGCTCTTCTCCCGCGCGACGGGGCTTGCCTTCCTGCTGGAGCGCGCGCGCTATCTTGCCTTGCCCGCGGTCACCTATGCCATCTACGAGGCGACCCGGGTGGCGCGGCTCATGCGCGCGAGCACGATCGAGACGCTGGGTGCGGGCTACATCGTAACGGCGCGCGCGAAAGGGCTCTCACCGGGCGCGATCATCCGCGGCCATGTGGTGCGCAATTCCATCCTGCCGGTGCTGACCGTCATGGGCTATGCTTTCGGCGTGGCCATGGGCGGAGCGGTGCTGATCGAAACGGTGTTTTCCTGGCCCGGCATCGGGCTGCTGCTGATCGAGGCGATCCGCAACCGCGACAACCAGGTCGTGGTCGGCGTGGTGCTGTTCGTCTCCGTCGCGGTCATCCTGATGAACCTGATCGTGGATCTGCTGTACGGCCTGGTCGATCCACGCATCCGCACCGCGCGATGAAGGGCGCGCTCGCCCGGATGGTCACGACACGCTACGGCCTTGCCGGGCTCGTCATCATCGCCGTGCTCGTGCTGACCGCGCTGCTCGCGCCGTCGCTGGTGCCCTACGGCCCGCGCCAGCAGGTCGCCGCCAGCCTGCTGCCGCCCTCGCGCGCATTTCCGATGGGCACCGACAATATCGGGCGCGACATGTTCTCCCTTGTGCTGATCGGCACGCGCGCCTCGCTCGCCATCGGCGTCACCGCGGCATTCGCGGCGCTGCTCGTGGGCGGCACCGTCGGCGCGGTCGCGGGCTATTGGCGGGGTGCCGCGGAAGCGGTGCTGATGCGCGTCACTGAGCTGTTCCAGACACTGCCGGTGATCGTCGTCGTGCTGTTCGCGATCGCGCTGTTCGGCGCGAGCTTCTCGCTGCTGGTGAGCGCCGTCGCGCTCGCGATCTGGCCACTCGAGGCGCGGCTGATCTACGGCCAGTTTGTCAACCTGCGGGAACGCGAGTTCGTCGCCGCCGCGATCGTGGCCGACATGCCGACCCGCCATATCGTGCTGCGCGAGATCCTGCCGAACGCGCTGCCGCCCGTCATCGTCCAGGTCGCGTTGGATGCGAGTCTCGCCATCCTGATCGAATCCGGCCTGGGTTTCCTCGGTCTCTCGGACGCGAACACGGTGAGCTGGGGCCAGCTCCTGTTCACCGCGCAGGATTATCTGCAAAGCGCCTGGTGGATGAGCCTCTTTCCCGGGCTGGCGATCTGCATCGCCGTGATCGGCCTCAACCTCCTCGCGGACGGGCTGAACGAGATCGTCGATCCGCGTGCCGCTCGCGCCGCGCCGGGACTGCCCGCATGAGCCATTCGGCGCTGATGCGGGTCGAGACGCTGAAAGTGCATCTCCGCATCGGCAGCGCGGTGGTGCGCGCAGTGGATGGCGTTGATCTCGCGATCGCGCCGGGCGAATGCGTCGGCATCGTCGGCGAGTCCGGCTCGGGCAAGAGCACGCTCGCACGCGCGATGGTGCAGCTGCTGCCGAACGTCGCGATGGCGGAGCTCTCCGGCCGGGTGCTGTTCGACGGCACCGACATCGCGGCAATGCCGCGTCCCGAGCTGCGGCGGCTGCGGCGGCGCTCGAGCTTCTCGATCGTGTTCCAGGACCCGCTCGCCCACCTCAACCCGACCCGACGCATCGGCGCGCAGATCGCCGAGGCCCTGCCCCGCTCGCTCGGCCGCGCCGCAGCGCGCACCCGCATCGCGGGGCTGCTGGCGGAAGTGGGCCTGTCCGATCCGGACCTCGCCAGACGCTATCCGCACGAACTCTCGGGCGGCATGCGCCAGCGCGCGCTGATCGCGATGGCGCTCGCCTCCGCACCGCGCCTCCTGGTCGCCGACGAGCCGACCACCGCGCTCGACGCCACGGTGCAGCTGCAGGTGCTCCGCCTGCTGCGCCGGCTGCACCGCGACCGCGGCATGGCGCTCGCGCTGGTCACGCACGATCTCGGCATGGTCGCCGAGCTCTGCGACCGCGTCTATGTGATGCATGGCGGGAAGATGCTCGAGGAGGGCGACGTGTTCTCGATCTTCGAGGCGCCGCGCCACCCCTACACGGCCGAGCTCGTCGCGCTCAGCCAGCAGCGCCATGCGCCGGTCCTCGCATGAGCGAGCCGGTGCTCAGTGCGCGCGGTCTCGTGCAGGACTTCAAGGCGCGTGGCGGCCTGTGGCGAAGTGGCCGCGTCCGCGCCGTGGACGGCGTCGACCTCGACGTGCACGAGAACGAGACGCTGGCCATCGTGGGGGAGTCCGGGTCCGGCAAGTCGACGGTGGCGAAGCTGCTCCTGGCGCTGCTGAAGCCCAGCGCCGGAACGATCAGCTACCGGGGCACGCCGCTCGCTTCGCTCGCCCGCCCCGAGCGACGCCGCTACCGTCGCAACGTGCAGGCGGTGTTCCAGGACCCCGCCGCGTCGCTCAACCCGCGCATGCGCGTCGAGCAGATTCTCGCCTACGTCCTGCTCGAGCACCGGGTGGCCACGAGCGCCACGGTGCGGACGGTCATGGCGGCGCAGCTCGAAGCGGTGGGTCTCGCGCCCGCCGAGAGTTTTTTGCCGCGCTACCCGCACCAGCTTTCCGGCGGGCAGCAGCAGCGCGTCGCGATCGCCCGCGCGCTGGCGCTGCGGCCGAGGATCATCGTCGCCGACGAGCCGCTCTCCAGCCTCGACATCTCCGTGCAGACGCAGCTGCTCGCTCTCCTGCGCGATCTGCGGGCGCAATACGGCATCGGCCTCGTGATGATCAGCCACGATCTCGGCGCGGTCGCCACGATCGCCGATCGCGTCGCCGTCATGCACCGCGGCAGGATCGTGGAGACCGGGCCGCATGTCCTCACCGCGCCCGAGCACCCCTATACGAAGACGCTGCTCGAGGCGAAGCTCATTCCCGATCCCCGCCGCGCCCGTGACCGCGGAGCGCTTCCCGCGCCGACACCAACCTGCCGCGAAAGGATACCATGATGCGATCCGACACGCTCCGCCGCTGCGCCCTCGCTGCGGCGCTCGCGCTCTCCGTCGCGCCCGCGGCGCTTGCCGCCGACACTACGCCGAGGCGCGGCGGCGACGTGGTGATGACGCTCGACGCCACCGGGATGGCGGTGCTGAACACCGAGCTCACCTCGCTCTCGCCGGCGCTCTACATGGCGGATGTCTGGGCGGATGGTTTGATGGCGCGCGACGGGAACGGCAACCCCGTCCCGCATCTCGCGACCAAATGGACGATCTCCCCCGACGGCAAGACCTACACCTTCACCCTGCGCCAGGGCGTGAAATGGTCCGACGGACAGCCCTTCACGGCCAAGGACGTGGTGTTCACGCTGACGCAGTTCGGTAAGCTCAACACCTACCTCTCGAAGCTCATGCCGTTCGTCGGCTCGGTGCAGGCGCCGGATGAGTATACCGTCGTCGTCACCCTGACGCAGCCGCTGACGGCGGCGCTCGACCTGTTCGATAAGGAGAACTTCGCGCTGATGCCGGAGCACGTCTATGCCGGCACCGATCTCGCGACCAACCCCGCCAACCGCAAGCCGGTTGGCCTCGGTCCGTTCCGCCTTGATTCGTGGGAACCCGGCCGCTCGCTCACCTTCGTGCGCAACCCCTATTACTGGGACCAGCCGAAGCCCTATCTGGACCGCGTGCTCGTGGCGCTCACGCCGAGCCCGCAGCAGCAGCTGAATGCGGTCATCCAGGGCGAGGCGGACTGGATGCAGTTCGACGATTTCAGCCAGGTGCAGCAGGCGCAGACGGCATCGAAGAGCGGCAAGTTCAAGGTCGTGAAGATCGCGATCAACGCGCCGGAACGCTCCTCCATCGACTTCAACCTGCGGCGCGCGCCGATGAGCGACGTGCGGGTGCGGCGCGCGCTGTTCCAGGCAACCGACCGGCAGCGCATCAATGCCGACGCCTATCGCGGCCTCGCTTTCCCCGCGACCAGCGCGATCCCCGAGCAGTTCAAGAAACTCAACGACCCGTCGGTGAACTACGACACGATGTATCCCTATGATCCCGCTGCCGCCGGCAAGCTGCTTGACGAGGCCGGGTATCCGCTGAAGGACGGCAGGCGCTTCTCGGTCGAGCTCACCTATCAGTCGGGACCGCCTTTCGACGCGATCGCGCGCAGCATCGCGGCGCAATGGCAGCAGATCGGGGTCGACGTGAAGCTCACCGGGCTCGATGCGCAGATCTGGATCGACAAGGTGTACCACCGGAACGATTTCGACATGTCGCTCGCTTCGCTGACCGGGCGCTCCGACCCGACCCTCGGGGTCGATCGCAGCTTCGTCTGCAACCCCAGCCACCTGCCGTACACGAACCCGACCGGCTACTGCAATCCGGAGCTCGACAAGATCGCCGCCGCCGCCGGCGCCGCACCCGAGGATCAGCGGCGCGCGCTCTACAAGCAGTATGAGGAGATCGTCGCGCGCGATCTCAACGAGGCGCAGCTCACCAACGCGCCCACCTACAACGCGGTCTCCACCCGCTTCGCCAATCTCGACAAGCAGTTCGACATCGCCTTCAACGAGCATCCGAACTGGGCCGAAGCCTGGGTGGCGAACGGGCGATGACGCAGCACCGCGCGCCGCCCCGCTGGCGCGATGTGGAGCCGCTCCTGCGGCCCCGTTCCGTCGCCGTGATCGGCGCGTCGGCCAGCAAGCAGGCGCAGGGCAACGGCGTGCTGCGCAACCTGCGCGAGGTCGGCTACACCGGCCAGGCCATCCCGGTGCATCCGACCGCGGCCGCGATCGACGGGCACGATGCCGTCCCCAGCATCGCGGCGCTCGCCCCCGGCACCGACACGGCGGTGGTCGCCATTCCCGCCTCCGCCGTCGTCGGCGTGCTCCTCGAGCTGCAGCGGGCGGGCGTGCGGTCCGCCGTGGTGTTCAGCAACGGCTTCACCGACGCGGAGGAGAGCGCGTATCGCGGGTTTGCGGCGACCAGCCCGATGGCGATCCACGGCCCCAACTGCATGGGGCTCATCAACCTGACCGAGCCGCTTCGGCTCTACCCATCCACCGTGACCGACAAGCTCGTGCCCGGGCGGGTCGCGCTCATCGCACAATCCGGCTCGGCCGCGATCTCGCTGATGAACTCGACCGCAACCGGCCTGTCCAAGGTGATCACCATGGGCAGCGAGTGGCAGGTGACGGCGCCCGACTACCTGCGCTGGCTCGCGACCGACGATGCGACGTCGGTCGTTGGCGTCGTGCTGGAGTCGATCCAGGACCCCGCCTCCTTCGCCGAGGCCGCCACGATGCTGCGCGACGCGGGCAAGGCGATCGTGGTGCTGAAGGTCGGCCGATCCGAGATCGGGGCGGCCGCGGTGCAGGCGCATACCGGCGCGCTGATCAGCCCGGCCGACGCCTATGACCGGTTCTTCGCCGATTGCGGCATTCCGACCGCGCGCGACTATGACGAGTTGATCGCGTCCATCGAATGCCTCGCGACCTGTCGCAAGCGTCCGCGCGGCGCCCGCATCGGCGTCATCGGCATCTCCGGCGGCGAGACCGCGCTCGCCTGCGACGTCATCTCCGACCTCGGACTGAGGCTCGCACGATGGGGCGCGGCGACCGAGGAAATCATCCGCACGGCAATGCCCGGCGCCGCCGGCGCGAACCCGCTCGATCTCGGCGCCAGCCCCAACCGCAGCATCGAGCGCGACAACGCGGCGATGCGCGCGGTTCTCGCCGATGACGCGGTCGACCAGGTCGTGGTGGTGCAGGATTGTCAGGCGACGCTCACGCCGACGATGCGGCGCAACTACACGCCGCGCATCCTGTCCTATGGGGAGCACGGCGCGGCCACCGAGAAGCCGCTGATCGTGGTCTCCCCCACCGGCGAGAACGCGCATCCCGAAATCGTCGCCGCGCTTGCGCGCCAGGGAGTGCCGGTTCTGCGCGGCCTTCGTGCGGGCGCCGTGGCGCTGCGCAACCTCGCCATCCTTGCCGCGGCGCCGATTGGATACAGGCGCCCGGATACGCCCCATCCTTCCACGGCGGACGTCGCGGTCGGAAATTGCCGCGCGCAAGGGACCGCTTCCGGCCGAGCTCTGCGCGCGCATTCTCGGGGCGTTCGGCATTCCCGCGGTGCGCTCGGTCCTCGCCGGCACGGAGGAAGAGGCCCTTGCCGCCGCGGAGAGCATCGGGTTTCCGCTCGTCGCCAAGATCGCCTCGCCCGATGTGCCGCATCGCTCGGAGCTTGGCGGGGTCGCGCTCGGCATCCGCGATGCGGAAGCGCTGGGCGAGGCGCTTGCGCGCATGCGCGCAAGCGTGCTGGCGGCGCGACCGCGGGCCCGAATCCTCGGATTCGAACTGCAGGAAGAGCTCACGGATCGAGTCGAGGTGGCGGTGGGCTTCATTGCCGCACCGCCATTCGGCGCGCTGGTGACGGTCGGCACCGGCGGCGTCCTGGTGGAGCTCGCCACCGACCGCGCCGTCGCGCTCGCACCGGTCGCGCCGGAACGCGCACGGGGGATGATCGCGGAGACCAAGCTCGGGCAGCGCCTCGCCGGCTATCGCGCGCTGATGCCGCCCACCGATCTCGCGCCGCTCGCCGATCTCCTGGCGCGGCTCTCGACCCTCGCCTCGACGCTTCCGGGCATCGTCGAATGCGATCTCAACCCGGTGCTGCTGCGCAAGGGCAGCGGCGAGGTCCGCGTCGTCGATGTGCTGATGGTCGCGTAATACCAACGGTCACTCTCCGTGACCGTTGGTATGCGCGCGGGTTGGGGGGCGGCGCGCGCCAAAACAAAGGATTATACCGCGCGCCGAGGTGCTCTCGATGAGTCACGGATTGAGCGCGCTGGTATAAGGCGCTACATCGCGTTGCGCATCAGCACTTCGTCCGCCCGGTTCGTGATCGCCGCGTGGAACGCGAGCGCGGCCGGCGCGAGATCGGCTGCGGGCCGCTGCTCCGGTTCGAAATGGTGGAAGCGGTCGACCCCGCGCACCAGCGTCGCGCTGTCGCGGGTGCCGACCACCTGGCGCACATGCGTCGGCAGGTAGCGGATGACGAAACCGATGCGCCGGCGATCGGATTCGTTCGGCTCCGATCCGTGGATGAGCCGCACGTGGTGCAGCGACATCTCGCCGGGCTGCAATGACAGCGTCACCGCCTGCGCCGGGTCCACCTCGACCGCGATCTCCTGGCCGCGGCTCAGCAGATTGCCTGCCGCGAACGTGTCGCGATGTGCGACCTGGTCCATGCGATGCGTGCCGGGCACCACCCGCATAGCGCCGTTCTCGGGCACGCTTTCCGACAGCGCCACCCAGGCGCTCACGATCTCCGGCGGCTCGAGCCCCCAGTAGGTGGAATCCTGGTGCCACGAGACGAAGCTCGGATCATGCGCGTTCTTGATGAAGAAGCCGCTGCCCCAGCACAGAATGTCCGGCCCGATGATCTGCTCGACCGCGTCAAGGATGCCGGGATGCCGGATCAGTTGGTCCGCCCAGGCGAGCGCCAGATGCGTCTTGTTCCGCAGCAGCACGCGATGCTCGGGATGGCAATCCTCGAAAACCTGGAGCTGCGCGCGGAAGCCGGTCGCCTCCGCGGCCGAGAGCGCGCGGACCGGCGCATAGTAGCCGTTCTCGCGATAGAACCGCACGGCATCGGCGGTGAGCGCTGTCATGCCTGCTGCCTCCCTGCGGCCATCATCCCGGCGCGATCCTTGTCAGCCGCATGGCCGGACGTATACCATTCGCACCCTGACAAGATCAATTTCGCGGGCGCGGTGCGCGTGTGCCGCGCACGACAAGACGAAACCCGGGGAGGGAAACAATGACCATCGGACGCCTCGGCCGCCGCGGGCTGATGCTGGGCGGGGCGGCGCTTGCGATGCCGCGCCTGGCGCGGGCGGCGACGCGCATCAATTACTGGCATCATTTCACCAGCCAGAGCGAGTTCGCCGGCCTGCGCGACATCATGAACCTGTTCGGGAAGGCGCACCCCGACATCACCGTGGTGCAGGAGAACATCCCGAACCCGTCCTTCATGGCGAAATTCACCGCCGCCGTCGTGTCGGGCAGCCGGCCGGACACCACGATGATCGTCTCCGAGCGGCTCGACGACATGCTCGGCATGAAGGGGCTGGTCGACATCAGCGACCGGGTGAAAGCCTGGAAGCTCGCGCCGAGCTTCTCGCAACTCGCCTGGGACGGCATCTCGCGCAACGGCAAGACCTATGGCACGCCCGGTTTCACCTTCATCGACTGGGGCTACTACCGGAAGGACTGGTTCGACGAGGCGGGCATTCCCGGCCCGCCGAAGAACTACGACGAGTTCGTCGCCACCGCGAAGAAGCTCACCGATCCGTCGAAGGGGCGCTATGGCTTCGGCATGCGCGGCGGCGCGGGCGGGGCGAAATACGTGCTCGACGTGATGGCCTCGTTCGGCTGCCAGTTCGTCGTCGACGGCAAGCCGGCGCTCGACCGCGCGAAGGCGATCGAGGCGGTGAAGTTCTATGCCGGGCTGGCGACCGAGCAGAAAGTGGTGCCGCCGAGCGCCGCGAATGACAGCTATCGGCAGATCATGGAAGCGTTCCGCACCGGCCAGACGGCGATGGTGTGGCACCACACCGGATCGCTGGTCGAGATCTCGCAGGCGTTGAAGCCCGGGCGTCGAGTTCATGTCGTGCGAGATGCCGGCCGGCCCGGCCGCCCACATCGCGCGCGTGACCTATGCCTATAACGGGCTGATGAAGGCGGATCACGCGGATGCCGCCTGGGACTGGGTGAGCTTCTGGGGCGAGCCCGATCCGGCGATCGCGCTGCTGAAGGAGACCGGCTACTTCCCGGCCTCCTCCGTGGTCGCGAAGGATCCGCGCATCACCGGCGACCGGATGTACGACGCCGCGGTGAGGACGCTCGCCTACGGCACGTTGCCGCCGAGCTTCGTCGGCGCGCCGGGCTGGTCCGACAACGTCGTGCTGCCGGCGTTCCAGAGCGTGCTGGTCGGCCAGTCGACGCCGGACAAGGCGGTCGATGTCATGCTGAGCGGGCTCGAGAAGGCGGTGCACTGAGGCGCGCCGCATGCGGATCACCGACCTGCGCTGCTACGTCGTCGAGGATGAGCATCCGCGTCATCCCTTCCGCTGGCGCAAGGGTCTGCCCGGTTCCGGCGACGGCACGGCCACGGACGAGGCGCCGCGCGCGGCGATCCTGCGCATGGACACCGATGAGGGCATCACCGGCTGCCTCAAGGTGCAGGACGGGGAGGCCGTCGCGAGCCTGACGCGGCGGCGTCTCAAGGCGCTGATCGGCGAGGATCCGCTGCTGACCGAACGGCTCTGGACGCTGATCTGGGAGATCGACCGGATCGAGGAGATCAATGTCCGCCAGCTCGGCCTGGTCGATCAGCTCGCCTGGGACATCAAGGCGCGCAAGGCGAACCTGCCGCTCTACAAGCTGCTCGGCGGCAACGCGAACCGCATCCCGGTCTATGCGTCCACCGTCACCTGGGACACGATCGGCGAGTACGAGCGGCACATCAAGGAATGCATGGAGGAGGGCTTCACCGCCTTCAAGCTGCATGCCTGGGGGGATGCGAAGGAGGATGCGACTGCTCTGCCGCAAGCTTCGCCAATGGACCGGCCCGGATGCCGTGCTGCTGTTCGACGGCTCGGCCGGTTGGGACTACACGATTTCGCTCTGGTTCGGGCGGGTGCTCGAGGAGTGCGGCTTCGCCTGGTACGAGGAGCCGATGCGCGAGTTCGACCTCGGCAGCTACGCCAAGCTCTGCGACAAGCTCGACATTCCCGTCCTCGCCGCGGAAACCTCCGATGGATGCCACTGGAACGCGGCGACCTGGATCCGCGACGGCGCGCTCGACATGATGCGCACCAGCACGTTCTTCAAAGGCGGCATCACCGGCGCGATGAAGGTCGCGCATCTCGCCGAATCGCATGGCATGAAGGCGCAGGTGCACGGCATGGGGTTCGGCAACGCGCAGATCTGCGGCGCGATCCCGAACAACGACTATTATGAGCAGCTCGTGATCTCGACCGAGCAGATCAGCGGTTTGCGGCGGATGAACGATCTTCCGGTGATCGACGGCGTCCTGCCGGTACCCGAAGAGCCCGGCATGGGATACATGCCTGACTGGGACTGGCTGGAGCGACGGGCGATCGCCGTCGTTTGAGGCGGGTCGCCCCGGGGCACAGCACCTACGCGACGGCGGCGGGCCGGGTCGCCGTCGTGTCGAGGCGCTTCCCGTCAATGAACAGGTGCAGGGAGTGTTCGGGCAGCCGGATCGCGATGCGGTCCCCGACGGCGACCGTGCGGCCGCTTGTCTCGACGATCCGCAACTGCTCGCCGCCGGCTTCGGTGTAGATCAGCGTGTCGTCGCCGGTGTCGTCGACCTCCTGCACGATCGCGGGGAGCCAGGAATCGTCCGCGCCGGCGGGTGCGGCTTGCCACTCGATGTGCTTGGGGCGGATTCCGAGGACCGCGTCCGCGGCGGTCGACGGTGACAGAAGGACGCGGGCCGCGACGGCGCCTGATCGCGTCGTGCATCGCGTGCCCTGGCCAGAGGCGGCGAGCGCGACCGGGAACAGGTTCATCGCCGGCGCGCCGACGAAGCCGGCGACGAAGAGGTCGGCCGGACGGCGGTAGATTGCCTGCGGCGTGTCCACCTGCACGACATGGCCCTTGTTCATGACGACGACGCGGTCGGAGAGCGACATCGCCTCGCTCTGGTCGTGGGTGACGTAGAGCGTCGTCACCGGCAGCTCGCGATGCAGGCGCTTCAGTTCGGCGCGCATCTGCAGCCGCAGCTTGGCATCCAGATTGGAGAGCGGCTCGTCCATCAGGAAGAGTTTCGGGCGGCGGATCAGCGCGCGACCGAGTGCCACACGTTGTTGCTGGCCGCCGGAGAGCTGACGCGGGTAGTTGTCGAGCAGTTCGGAGAGGCCGAGCACCGAAGCGATCTCGGCCACCTGCCTGCCGCGCGCCTCGGCCGCGACGCGGTGCATGCGCAGCGGAAATTCGAGGTTTCCGCGCACCGTCTTGGATGGATAGAGCGCGTAATTCTGGAACACCATCGCCATGTCGCGCTCGCGCGGATCGGCGTCGGTGACGTCCTTGCCGTCCACCAGGATGCGTCCGGCGGAGGGTGCCACCGCGCCGATGATGAGGCTGAGCAGCGTCGTCTTGCCGCAGCCGCTCGGGCCGAGGATGGTGATGAACTCGCGGTCGCGGATCACCAGGTCGAGCGGCGCGAGCGCCCGCACCTCGCCCCGATGCACCGTGTAGGTCTTGCGGACGCCCTCGAGGCCTATCGTTGCCATCGCTCATCCGTTCCGTTCAGCATGGTGGATGGACCCGTCCCTAATATTTCAGCGCACCCTTCGTGAGCGCCGCGATGAAGTATTTCTGCAGCACCAGGAACACCACGATCACCGGGATGCTCATGGCGATCGCGGTCGCCATCAGCGCGCTCCAGTTCGGCGCGCCCTCGGAGAAGTAGGCGAAGATGCCGAGCGGCAGCGTGCGCATGGAGGCCGAGGAAATCATGGTGAGCGCGTACAGATATTCGTCCCAGGCGAGGATGAAGGTGAAGATCGCGGTGGCGACGATGCCGGGCACTGCCGGCGGGATCGCGATCTCGACGAAGGCGCGGAAGGCGGTAGCGCCGTCGAGCCGGGCGGACATTTCCATGTCGGTCGGAATGCCGTCGAAGAAGCTCTTCAGGATCCAGATGTTCAGCGGCAGGCTGAAGGTGAGATAGCCGATGATCAGCGCGCCGTAGGTGTCGAGCAGCTCGAATTCCTGCATCACGATGTAGAGGGGGATCAGGAAATTCACCAGCGGCAGCAGGCTCTGGAACAGGATGCCGTAGAGGATCACGTCCTTGCCGAGGAAGCGGTAGCGCGAGAACCCGTAGGATGCCGGCACCGCGATCAGCAGCGACAGGATGACGGTGCAGATGACGACGACCAGGCTGTTCACGAAGTAGCGCGGGAAATCCGTCCCGGCGATCGGATCGGCCCGGAACAGCGCCGTGTAGTTCTCGAAGGTGAGCGGATCCGGCAGGTAGCTCAGATGTTCGCGATAGAGCGAGGTCTGCGGTTCGAGCGAAGCGGTCAGCATCCAGCCGAACGGCACCAGCGCGAACAGGACGTAGAGGACGAGCGCGATCCGGCCCGGAACCCGCCGCGCCCATCGCATGCCCGCCGCACTCATGCGACGCCGGGCCGGCGGCGGGTGAGCAGACCGACATAGACCACGGCGAACAGCATCAGCAGGATCATGACGATGATCGATGCCGCGGCCGCGCCGCCGAAATTCAGGTTGGTGAAGGCCATGTTGTAGATTTCGTTCGACACGATCTCGGTCTCGTTCAGCGGCCCGCCGCTGGTCATGATGTAGGGGATCGTGAAGGTGTTGAAGTTCTGGAACGTCATCAGCACGCTGGTGACGACGATGACGCGCCGGAGATAGGGAAGCTTGATCTCGAAGAACGCGCGGGTCTGCGAAGCGCCATCGAGTTCGGCGGCGAAGATCGTCTGCTCCGGAATCGCCTGCAGGCCGGCGAGGAACATGATCATCGCGAACGGCATCGTCTTCCAGATGTTGACCAGCATCACCGCCGGGAGCGCCCAGGAAAGCGAGCTCAGAAGCGAGACCGGCTGCGACAGGACGTGCCAGGACAGCAGCACCTGGTTCAGGAGCCCGTATTCACCCTGGTAGAGCCAGAGCCAGGCGTAGCTCGCGATCACGTAGCCGACGATGTAGGGGAGCATCAGCGCGGCGCGGATGCCGCCCCGGAACCAGCGCAGCCGATTGACGAGAAGCGCGGCCCCCATGCCGAGAATGAGGTCGACGATCGTGCAGCCGGCGGTCCAGATGATGGTGGTGAGCAGCGAGCCGCGGAACACCGGATCGTTCAGCACCGCGGCGTAGTTCGCGAGGCCGGCGAAATGGGTCGCCGTGGTGTAGGACGGCGTCGCCCGGAAGCTCAGATAGATCGAGTAGAAGAACGGATAGCTCATCACCCCGATGATGACGACGATCGCCGGCAGCACATAAGGGTAGCCCGCCAACCGCTCGCGCCACAGGGCACGGGTGCTGATCGCGGCGGGCAGGGACGCGGCCGGCTGACTGGACATTTCCTCGGCAAACCCCCTCGCCGGATCAGCGCGCGGCGGGCGCCGCTGCGGCTGCCCGCCGGTTTCCGCCAGCGATCGGGTCAGCTCGCCATCATCTGCTGCACCTGGCTGGCCGCCGCGGCCGCCGCTTCCTTGGGGGTGGCGCGGCCGGTCAGCACCTGCTGGATCATCGCCGGGATCGTGTTGCTCCAGATCTGCGCACCCTGGGTCACCAGCGGGACGTTGACGCCGTAGGGCAGCATGTCGAAGACGAGATCGTTGAACGGCATGTCCTTGGCGAGCATCTTCGACTCCTCGGAGGCGCGCGACGTCTCGGTGGAGGCCTCCGAGCCGGCGCCGGTCCCGAGCCGCGCGTTCCAGTAGGGCGAGAGATAGGCGCGCATCAGCGCGAGCGCCGCCTTCTTGTTCTGGGTGGCCGCGCGGATGTGGAAATTCGATCCGCCGAGCACCACCGCGCGGCGCACCGGTCCGGCCGGGAGGAGGCCGCCGCCCATCTTCAGGTCGGGCTTCAGTTCGCGCACCTGCGCCGGGAAGCTCGGATGGTCGATGCACATCGCGACGCGGCCGTCGAGGAACAGCGTCTCGATGTTGGTCTGGTTGTCGCTGAGCGCCGAGGGCTGCACGCTCCTGTCGACGTTGAACATCTGGTGATAGTTCGCGAGCGCCGCGACCACGCCCTCGCCGCCGATGCCGACCTTCTTCCAGGTCGGGTTCGGATCGAGCTCGTCGAAGATCGCGCCGCCATAGGCCCAGGCCATCGGCATGAAGCGGTACGGCGTGTTGCCGTTGTTCTGCTGCCCGCTCATCCCGTAGCCATAGGCGCCGGTCTTGTCGTGGATGGTCTTCGAGAAGGAGACCATCTCCGCCCAGGTCGTCGGCGGCTTCTCCGGATCGAGCCCCGCCTTTTCGAACAGCGTCTTGTTGTAGAGGAAGAACATCACCTCGTTGTTGGTCGGGATGCCGTAGAGCGGCCCCTCCCCGGCGCCGTTCTTGCGCACGCTCATGAGCGCGCCGGGCAGGAACTCCTTGAACGGGATGCCGAGCTCTTCCTCGCTGATCTCGGCGCATTGCCCGCTGCCGACGAATTGCTGCGACCATTGGATCGCCGTGCGCGAGATGTCGGGCTGATTGCTCGCGCGCCAGGCCACGGTGAGCTTCGGCAGCAGGTCCATGTAGCCGAAGATCGTGTTGGAGAATTTCAGGTTCTTGAAGGTCGCGGGGATGTACTTGGTGTAGAACTCGGCCTGGGTCTGCTCGCCGGGGACATAGGGCGCGTCCGACCAGTCCCAGGAGACGAGCCGGCCGGTGATCTGGTCGGCATCCGCGGGCGGCGGCGGCCATGCGCTGGGGTTGTCCGCCCGCGCGGACCTGATGAGCAGGGACGGTGCCGTCAGGCCGGCAATGCCCGCCCCCGCCGCCTTGAGGGCCTGCCGCCGCGTCATTCCGCCGAGCCGCATCTCATCCTCCCCGGTCATGCTCTGGTTGCCCGCCTGGTTCGTCGTACGCACGCCGTCCGGGCGGCCTTGGCCGGCCCGATTTCGCCGCCAGCGTAAGCCGGCCCATCCCGCCGCGCAACGCGATCGTAACGCGGAGGCCAAGGCTGCGGCTTCACGCCCGGGCGATGTTCCAGAACACCGGGAAGCCGCCCATCACGCCGTGGATGTCGCGGCGATAGGCGGTCGGCTGCAGCAACTGCCCGAGCGGGATGTAGGGCACGTCGATGAAGGCCTGGCGCTGGATATCGCGCGCGATCGCCTTCCGCGCGGCCGGGTCCGGGGCGCTCAGCCAGTCGGCGCTCAGCGCCTCGATGCGCGGACTGTGCGGCCAGCCCGGCGCCGCATTGGAACCGGACCACAGGGCCGAATGGGTGATCGGCGTCGTCATGTCGAGCCCGCCGCCGAAATTGCTGTAGAGATGCCAGCCCCCCGGTCCGGCCTGCTTGCGCGTGCGCCGCTGCACCAGCGTGCCCCAATCGGTCGCGACGTAATCGACATTCATCCCGACCCGGTGCAGCAGATCGGCGGTGACATCGGCAAGCGCCTTCAGCACCGGAATGTCGGTGGCGCCGAGCAGCGTGACCTTCTCGCCCTTGTAGCCGGCCGCGGCGAGATCGCTCTTCACGCGGGCAAGATCGCGCTTGCCGGTGAGCGCTTCCATGCCGGCATCGCTGGCCATCGGGGTGTTCGGGCAGAAGTAGCCGACCTGGTCGCGCCAGAAGCTGCGGTCGTCGCCGGCCGGCCGCCTGCATGAACTCCGACTGATCGACGGCGCCGAGAGGGCGCGGCGGATCGCCGGGTTGTCGAAGGGCGGGTTCAGCTGGTTCATGCGGAAGATGCCGACGAAGCCCGTCGGATCCTGCGTCTCGACGGCGAGCGCCCGGTCCGCGCGCAGCACGGGATGAGGTCGGGCGGCGGCAGCTCCCACCAGTCGAACTGGCCGGCCCGCATCGCCGCCGCGGCGCTTGCGGATTCGGTCTGCACCGTCCATTCGACGCGGTCGAAATTCACGATCTTCGGACCGGCGGTCCAGTCCGGCGTGCCGGACGATCGCGGCCGGTACTCCGCGAAGCGTTCATAGACGTAGCGGGCGCCCGGAACGCGCTCGTCGGCCTTGAAGCGGAACGGGCCGCTGCCGACCATCTCCGTCACCTGCGTGAACGGATCGGTGGCGGCGAGGCGCGCGGGCATGATCGCGGCGATGTTGTTCGTCGCCTTGCCGAGGGCGTCGGGCAGCTGCGGGAAGGGCTTCTGCAGACGGAAGACGATCGTGCGGTCATCGGGCGCGGCAAGCTCCGCGGTGGCCGCCATCAGCAGCCGGCCGTAATTGTCGCGCCTGCTCCAGCGCTCGATGCTGGCGACGCAGTCGCGCGCCAGCACCTTCGCGCCGTCATGGAAGACGAGCCCGTCGCGCAGCGTCAGCGTCCAGGTGAGGCCGTCCGCCGCGACGACGTGACCCTCGACCATCTGCGGCGTGGCGCGGAATCTGCGAGTCCCAGCCGTACAGCGTGTCGAAGACGAGATAGGCGTGGTTGCGGGTGACGTAGGCCGTGGTCCAGATCGGATCGAGCACCGCGAGATCGGCCTGCGGGATGAAGCGCAGCACCTTCGCCGTGTCGGCGCCGGCAATCCCGGGGGCGGCGAGCGAGGCGGCTCCGGCGAGGAAAGTGCGGCGGCGCATCACAATTCTCCTGCAACCGAAACCGTAGAGCCGCGCGGCATTGTCGTGGAACAGCGCGCGCTGCTCGTCCGCCGTGAAGCGCTCGACGATGTCGCGGAAGCGCTCGACGATCTCCTGGTACGGCATCGTGCGGCGGCCGACCGGATAGTCGCTCGCGAACACGGCGCGGGCGGGGGTGAACGCATCGACGCAGATCGTCACCACCTCGGCGAGCGCCGGCAGCGAGCGGTCGCGCGCATAGGCGGGGTAGTTCGAGAGCTTGATCGCGACGTTCGGCTGCGCGCCCATCCGCGCCAGGCCGGCACGCCAGAGCGCGAGGCCCTCGGTGTCGCGATCCATCGGCGAGGCGCAGTGGTTCACCACGATGCGGAGCGCCGGCATCTCCTCCGCAAGGCGCGCGACCTCCTCGCATTGATGCGGGTTCATCAGCAGTTCGAGGATCATCCCGCGCGCCTGCAAGGCGCGCGCGCCGCGCCGCCAGGCCGGGTCGTCCATCAGGCCGCGTGCGGCCCAGCTCCGCGCGGGATCGGGATGCCAGCGGATCGTCTCGCGCACGCCGACGACGCCCGGCCGTTGCTGCAGAAGGTCGAGCGCCCGCTCCGCCTCCGGCGCGGCGAGCGGTGCCCAGGCGATGCGCCGCGCCGCGATGGCGCGCGGGGCATGCAGGCCCTCGACCCAGCGCATCTCCTCGTCCACCGGGCGGGCGCGATCCCACACCGTCTCGACGAAGACCGAGCCGATGACGGGTTGCGGGCCGATATCGGCGAGGTAGTCGGCGACCAGGTAGTCGCGCCGCAGGAAGTCGATGTTGCCGAGGGATTTGAGCGGCGTGTCCGGGTCCGTCATCCAGGGATGTCGGCCGAGCGCGGCATCCCAGAGATGGTGATGCGCGTCGATGATCGGCCCATCATAGCGCGCCATGCGGTCGTGGTGCGCCATGCCTCAGTGCGCCCGCAGGCGGCGCGTCCGCCCGCCGGCATCAAGCTGGACGACGCGCATTCTCATCGGAAGAACCCCCGGGGCATCCGGGGAATTCAAGCCGGTTTTCGGACGGAAACCAAATCACCCTCATCCGGCGCCGCGCGGACGATCCGGAGCCGGCGCTGATCGATTCAGCGGTAGCCCGCGAAATCGGGGAAATCCTGCGCCATGTCGTGGTAGCCGACGCCGAACTCGTGCAGCGCCGCGGCGGGCGTGCCGTAGCGCTCGTGCGTGCTCAGCGTGGCGAGCGGCGCGAATTCCCTGCCCGTCCAGCGCCAGCGGCGGAGCGCGTAGCGATGCGGGTCGACATGCGGCTCATGGCCCCAGATCAGGGTCCAGACCGCGAGGCCCGGCCCGATCCCGTCGCCGAGATCGCCCACATACACGCCGCCCTCCAGCAGCGTGCCGAGCGGGCGGGACAGCAGCGGACGGATGCGGCCGCCGAGCACCGCGAAGAGCCGGGTCTCGAAGGAGACATCGCTGGCGCCGGGGCTCGCGAGCGTCGCCAGCACGACGGGGTCGGGGAAGCCCTCGGGATGCATGGCGCGGAAGCGCAGGAGATGGGGCGGCGCGTCGGGACCCTGCGCCTCCGGCTCGCGCGCGCCGAAGGTCGTGGCGAGCAGCGTGCGGCAGGCCGGCCCGAGGAATTCGAGCCGGGTGAGCCCGCGGCCCGGCGGCTCGATGGCGCGGATTTCCACCCGGCCGATTCCGGTCCTGACCTCCTGCGCCTGCGCGACCGGCCCGGCGGACGGGCACGCGGCCCTCGCCGCGGCCGGAACCGCAAGCAGGGAAGCGGCCAGCAAGGCTACCGCGATCTTCGCCCATTTCCCGGGGCCGGTGCGCGATCTGCATCGGTCCCCGCACCACCGGTCGGGTCTCCGGTGATCCGGGAAACGCCGCAGTCGGGAACCGACCGCGACGATCGGATCGTCTGTGGATGGAATCCGACGGGAAGAACCGTGAGATTTTTTCCACAAACTGTCGATTTCGCGGAGCGATTCACCAGACGCTTGGGTGGCGAGCGTCAGGACCGCACCATCAGTAGGTGTGGCGATAGCGCCAGTGAGCGACCGCATTGTCCACCGTGCCGTAGCGCTCCTCGATGTAGTGGATCCCGCCCTGCGCCTCCTCGACGGCGTTGCCGAAGGAGTGTGCGCCATGCGGATTGAGATGGTAGTTGGCCGCCGTGAGCTGGAACAGCCCGCGCGCGGAGCTCGCATGGTTGCGCGCGTCCACCCTTCCCCCCGATTCGTGCATCATGATGAACTGCAGCCCGGAATGCCAGGATTCCGGCACCGATTCCACTTCCATCGCCCGCGTCAGCGCGGTGGAGGCATCGGTCGGGGCGCTGCGTGCGGGGTGAGTGTGACCGGTCGTGGCGCGGCCATGGACCAGCTCGTGGAAGCGGCCGGCGTGATGGGCAGGATGGTGTGGGACGAGATGGCGCCGCGCATTCGCCTCCCCGCTCCCCTTCCCGCCTTCGGCGACCGGCACGGTCTCTGCCAACGGGCCCTCCTCCCGGCTCGGCGCCACTCTGGCGGCAACAGGTTGTCCGGCAGTTAACGGCGCCGCTGGAAGCCCGGTCGGCGGCGCGATAGGGTCGCGGCGGGAGGAACGCGAACATGCGCCAGGCCGTCGCGGAAAAGATCGAGATCGTCCCCATCGGGGCCGCGCTCGGGGCGGAAATCCGCGGGGCCGATCTCCCGGCGCTGGACGAGGCCGCCTTCGCCGCCGTCCGGCGCGCCTGGACGCGCCACAAGGTGCTGGTCTTCCGTGGCCGGGTGCTGAGCGACGACGAGCTGATCGCGTTCAGCCGGCGCTTCGGCGGGCTCGACCTGGCGCCGGTCCAGGAGAACGGCCGCCGCTTCGTCGAGGGCCGCCCCGAGATCTACGTCGTCTCCAACGTGGTGGTGAACGGCGAGGCGATCGGCAGCCTCGGCGCCGGCGAGGCCGTCTGGCACACCGACATGTCCTACCTGGAGGCGCCGCCCAAGGCGAGCCTGCTGCACGCGCTCGAGATCCCGCCCGAGGGCGGCGATACCTGGTTCTGCGACATGGACGCGGTGCTCGAGGGCCTGCCCGCCGATCTCCGCGCCCGGATCGCGGGGCTCCGCATCAAGCACGACGGCACCTATAACAGCGGCGGCTTCGTCCGCCAGGGCGTGACGCCGACGGACGATCCGCGGGAAGCGCCCGGCACCATCCATCCGCTGGTCTGCACCCATCCCGAGAGCGGCCGGCAGACCCTCTATCTCGGCCGGCGGCGGAACGCCTGGATCGTCGGGATGGAGCGCGCGGAGTCCGAGGCCCTCCTCGACGAATTATGGTCGCATGTCGGGCGGCCGGAATACGCGTATCGCCATCGCTGGCGCGTGGGCGACCTCGTGCTCTGGGACAATCGCTGCACCATGCACCGGCGCGACCCGTTCGACCCCGAAGCGCGGCGGGTGATGCACCGCACCCAGGTGAAGGGCGAGGCGCGCCCGAGTTCCTGATCGCCGCGCGCGGCAACCGCACAAGCCGCCTCGCGTAACGCCCTCGCGCGGGCATTCGCCGCCCGTGGACGGGAAATGAGGCGGCATGACGAGGCGGCGCGGACTGCGGATTCTGGGGTTCGTCGGGGTGCCGGTCGTGCTGATCGTCGCCGTCATCCTGCTCTGGAACTGGGACTGGTTCATCCCGTTCGTCGATGCCCGCGCCTCCGCCGCAATCGGCCGCACGGTGACGATGCAGCATCTGCACGTGCGGCTCGGGCGGGTGACCACGGTGGTCGCCGATGACGTGGTGATCGCCAACCCGAAGGATTTTCCCGTCGACCCGCCGCTCGCGAAGGTGGCGCATCTGACGATCACCGCCGACATCATGGCCTATATCCGCCACCGGCAGATCGTCCTGCCCGAGATCGCGCTCGACCACCCGGACGTGAATGCGCTGGCCGACGCGGCGGGCCACAACAACTACACGCTCGATTTCGGCGGCGGCGGCAGCGGGTCGGAGAGCAGCAGCAGTTCATCGACCACGAAGATCGGCGATCTGCGCATCGCCGATGGGCGGGCGCATGTCGTGATCCCAAAGCTCAAGGCAGACTTCCAGCTCGGGATCGCCACCGAGGAGGGCGCGCCGCAGCTTCCGGCCTTGCCTTCGCCGCCCGGCCCGCAAAAGCTGCCGGTGCCGCCCATTCCGCCCGGCCAGCCCGGCGCGACCGCAACCGCGTCCGGCAGCCCGTCGGCCCCGCAGTCGAATCCGGCGCCCGCCAATGGCGGTGATCAGGCCGCCCCGCCGCGACAGGACACCGCCAAGATCGTCGTCGAGGCCAACGGCACCTACGCCAACCAGCCGGTCACCGGCCGGCTCGTGGGCGGTGCGCTGCTCACGCTGCGCGACGCGAGCCAGCCCTATCCCATCGATCTCAGCCTCGCCAACGGGCCCACCCATGTGCGGCTGGTCGGCACGGTGAGCGATCCGCTGCACTTCAAGGGCACCGATCTCCGGCTGGACTTCGCCGGCCCGGACATGTCGCTCCTCTACCCGCTGACCGCCATTCCGATCCCGAAGACCCCCGCCTATCACATCACCGGCAGGCTCGATTACGATTACGCCAGCCGCCGCTTCCGCTTCCAGGATTTCGCCGGCACGGTCGGCAACAGCGACCTCGAGGGCACGATTACCGAAGACCCCGGCAAGGAGCGGCCGGACGTCACCGCCGATCTGCGCTCGCGCCGGGTCGATCTCGCCGATCTCGGCGGCTTCATCGGCACCGAGCCCGGCCGCAAGAACGAGGCGAATGAGAGCCCGCAGCAGCGCCAGCAGGTCGCCAAGGCCGAAGCAAGCCCGCGCCTATTGCCGCAGCAGAAGCTCAACCTGCCGAAGATCCGCGCCGCCGACATCCACCTCAAATATCGCGGCGAACACATCGAGGGCCGCTCGGTCCCGCTCGACAACATCGTGGTCGCGCTCGACATCGTCGGCGGGCGCATCACCCTGCACCCGCTGAGCTTCGCGGTCGGCACCGGCACGATCACCAGCAATGTCGACCTCGCGCCGCTGAAGAACGACCTGATCGGCGCCAAGGCCGACATCAAGTTCCAGCGCGTCGACGTGTCCCGGCTCATGGCGGCGACGCACGCCTTCGGCGGCGCCGGCACGATCGGCGGCCAGGCGCGCATCGATACCACAGGCGATTCGATCGCGACCTTCCTCGGCAATGGCGACGGCGCGCTGGACCTCTCGATGGCGCGGGCGGCGATCTCAGCGCGTTGCTGGTCGACCTCTCGGGGTTCGAGTTCGGCAACGCGCTGCTCTCCGCGCTCGGCGTCCCGCAAGCGCGCCAAGGTCGAGTGCTTCGTCGCCCAGTTCACCCTCGCGCGCGGGCTGCTGCAGACCCGCGCGCTCGTGCTCGACACCGGCGAAGGCATCATCAACGGCACCGGCAACATCAACCTCCGCGACGAAACCGTCGACTACCGCGTCAAAACCGACGCCAAGCATTTCAGCATCGGCTCGCTGCCCGCGCCGATCGACATCACCGGCACGTTCAAGCACCCCTCGATCCGCCCCGACATCGCCGCCCTCGGCCTGCGCGGAGGCATCGCCGCCGGCCTCGGTTTCCTCGCCCCGCCGCTCGCCCTGATTCCCACCATCCAGTTCGGCGTCGGCAACGACAACCGCTGCGCCCGGCTGCTGGGGGCGGAGCGGAAGTGAGTTCCAGGGGCAGAGCCCCTGGCCTTCCTTCCTCCCCTCCTCCCCGCTATGACGCGCGGCCATGCGTCATTTCCTCGATTTCGAGAAGCCGGTCGCCGAATTGGAGGGCAAGATCGAGGAGCTCCGGCGCATGTCGGAGCCCGGTGGGATCAACATTGCCGAGGAGGTGGCGCGGCTCACCGAGAAGGCGGACCGGCAGCTCCGGACGATCTATGCGAAGCTCTCGCCCTGGCAGAAGGCGCAGGTCGCGCGGCATCCGGACCGGCCGCGCGCGCAGGACTATATCGACCGGCTGATCACCGAGTTCACGCCGCTCGCCGGGGATCGGGCGTTCGCGGACGATGCGGCGGTGCTGGGCGGGCTCGGGCGGTTCCGCGGTCAGTCGGTGCTGGTGATCGGCACCGAGAAGGGGGCCGATACCGAGAGCCGGGTGAAGCACAGTTTCGGCATGGCGCGGCCGGAAGGATATCGGAAGATCCGGCGGCTGATGCAGCTGGCCGGGCGGTTCTGTCTGCCGATCCTCACCTTCGTCGACACGGCAGGCGCATTTCCAGGGATCGATGCCGAGGCGCGCGGCCAGGGCGAGGCGATCGCGCGCTCGATCGAGGCCTGCCTCAGAGCGGCGGTGCCGATCGTGGTGACGATTCTCGGCGAGGGAGGGTCCGGCGGTGCGGTCGCGCTCTCGACCGGCGATCACGTCGCCATGCTGGAGCACGCCTATTACTCGGTGATCACGCCCGAGGGCTGCGCCTCGATCCTGTGGCGCGACGCCGCGCAGGCCCCGGCGGCGGCCGAGGCGCTGAAGCTCACCGCGGAGGACCTGCAGCGACTGGGCATCATCGATGCCATCGTGCCGGAGCCGATGGGCGGCGCGCATCGCGATCCCGCGGCCACGATCGACGCGGTCGGCGACGCGGTGTCCGCCGGCCTGGCCAAGCTGCTGCCGATCGAGGCCGCCGCCCTGCTCGCGCGCCGCCGGGAGAAGTTCCTTGCGATCGGGCGGGAGGCGATCGACTGAGCCGGCGAAGACGTGAAATGCGCCGCCGGCGCATTTCACTTATGCCGTGAGCAGGCGCGGCAGGCGGATGGACAACCCGGTGGCGGCGGGTATTGGGTGCGGGCCCGCGATCGCCTCGCGGTCCCCCGGAAAGGTCCCGGCCAGGATGGCCCGAATGCCTGGCTATGACCGTCTGCTCCGGCCCGCAATCCTCGCCGGAATGCTGCTCGCCACCGGCTGCACGGTCGGCCCGGACTACCAGGCGCCGAGCCTGTGGTCGCCGGCCTCCTGGTTCGCTTCGGGGAGTATGCCGCCCGCCAGGACCGCGAGCGAGCCGGTCGCCGCGCCGCTCGACCCCGACTGGTGGGGGGAATTCCACGACCCCGAGCTGACCTCGCTCGAGCACCGCGTCGCCGCCTCCAACCTCGACATCCGCACCGCCGGCTTCCGCCTGGCGGAGAGCCGTGCACAGCGCTCGATTGCGGCGGCCGACCAGTTCCCGAGCGTCAACGGCAATGCCTCCTACACGCGCGAGAAGGCGAGCAACCGCGGCGTGTTCAGCGCGCTCGGCGGCGCCGGCGGCGGCAACACCAGCGCCAACGGCGCGGGCGCCGGCACGGCCGCGAGTGGCGCCGGCGGATCGAGCGGCGCCGGCGGAGTTCCGGCATCCGGCATTCCGCCGTTCAACCTCTGGCAGTACGGATTCGACGCCTCCTGGGAGCTCGACCTCTGGGGCCGGGTGCGGCGCTCGATCGAATCGGCGAATGCCAATGTCCGCGCCTCCGCCGAGGATCGCCGCAACATGCTGCTCTCGGTGCTTGCCGAGGTGGCTCGCGACTACATCCAGCTGCGCGGCACGCAGCGCGAGATCGAGATCACGCGGGACAACCTCAACACCGCGCAGCAGGCGCTGCACCTCGCCCAGCAGCGCTTCGCCGGCGGACTAGGCACCGAGCTGGACGTAGCCAACGCCGCCTCGCAGGTGGCGGCGGCGAGCGCGCAAGTTCCGGGGCTCGAGCAGGACGAGGCGCAGGGGATCAACCGGCTGAGCTACCTGCTCGGCGAGACCCCGGGCGCGCTCAACGGCGAACTCGGTGCGCACAAGCCGATCCCGCCGGTGCCGCCGGTTGTGCCGATCGGCTTTCCCTCGGAGCTCGCGCGCCGCCGCCCGGACATTCGCGAGGCGGAGGCGCAGCTTCACGCCGCGACCGCCGACATCGGCGTTGCCGTCGCGAGCTTCTACCCGAGCGTGACGCTTTCCGGCTCGCTCGGCATCCAGGCGCTGCAGTTCAAGGATCTCGCGACCTGGAATGCGCGACAATACGCGTTCGGCCCCAGCCTCACCGTCCCGATCTTCCAGGGTGGCCGGCTGAAGGCGCAGCTCGAGCTGCGCAAGCAGCAGCAGCAGGAGGCGGCGGTGAACTACCAGCGCACCGTGCTTCAGGCGTGGCACGACGTGGACAACGCGCTGATCGCCTACCAGGACGAGCAGCGCCGCCGCGACCAGCTCGCGATCTCGGTGCGGGCGAACCAGCGCGCGCTCGGCCTGGCGCAGGACCAGTACCGCGCCGGGCTCACCGACTTCCTCAACGTGCTCGACGCCGAACGCAGCCTGCTCAGCGCGCAGCAGCAATACGCGCAAAGCACGACCACCGTCTCGACCGACCTCGTCGCGCTCTATAAGGCGTTGGGCGGCGGCTGGGAGAGCACCTATCCGCACCTCGAGGCCGACGCGGTGAGCGGCAAGGCGCCCTTCTAAAGCATGACCGGTTCCCTTCCGGTCACCGGCCTGCTTTAGCGAATTGTTCGAGCGAGTGATTCACGTTTCAGGCCGACTCGGCCTGAAACGATCACGCGCTAGGGTGTCTTTGCCGCCGATCGTTCCCAAGCAAAAGGCGTCCCGAAGGACGCCTTTTATCCGCCTGGAACCTCTGGGAGATTTTGGAGCGGGCGAAGGGATTCGAACCCTCGACCCCAACCTTGGCAACGGCCCAGAAACGTTTTCGCCAGGGTATCCGGCGGTTTCCGGCACAACGCTAAACCACGATAAAACAATGTGTTGTGGCTGTTTTGAACCGCCGAATCTACGCCAGGAGGGACCGCCGGCGCGACTCCAAACGCTGATTTCCTGCTTACAAACGCGCCAGACCGTGCTAATGTAAGCAAATCCACTCTATGTGTCTGAAACCAATGGCGAAACTGACAAAATCGCTGGTCGAAGCTCTGGAACCTTCGAAGGATGGGGTCAAGGGTTCGTATCTTTTCGCCTGGGATCAGGAGCTACGCGGCTTCGGTGTGCAGGTCATGCCGTCGGGCCTGAAGAGCTTCATCCTGCAGTACCGCAACGGCAAGAAGCGCAGCCGGCGGATCGTGATCGGCCGCTACGGGGTGATGACCGTCGAGGAGGCGCGCAAGGAAGCACGCGTCCTGCTCGGCAAGATCGCCAAGGGCGTCGACCCCGCAGATGAAAAGCCGCCAGAAGGCGACACCACGACCATCGCAGAGATCTGCGACTGGTATGTGACCGAGGCAGAGGCGGGACGGATCCTTGGCAAAAAGCGCCGGCCGATCAAACCGTCAACGCTGAGGATGGATCGCAGCCGGATTGAGGCGCATCTCAAGCCGTTACTCGGCAAGCGCCAGATCGGGGCGCTGAAGCTCGGCGATATAGAGGGTGTCCAGGCTGACATTGCCGCCGGCAAAACCTCAAAGCCTCGCGTGGGAAGCCGCGGCGGCACCACGACCGGCGGCGAGGGCGTGGCGTCGCGCACGATGTCGACGCTTCACGCGATCCTCGAGCACGCGGTCCGCCTCGGCAAGATCGAACGGAACCCCGCCAAGGGCGTCCGCCGCATGGCCAGCACGCGGCGGGTGCGCCACCTCAGCCGCGAGGAAATCGGCAGACTGGGCGAGGCACTCCGCAAGGCCGAGGCAGATGGTGAACATCCCAAAGGAATCGGCGCCATCCGGTTCCTGTTGCTCACTGGGTTCCGTCGCATGGAGGGGCTGGCGCTTCAGCGGACCTGGCTCAATGAGGAAGAAGGCTCCATCCATTTTCCGGACACCAAGAGCGGCGCGCAGACCCGTGTGATCGGCGAGGCCGCGATCAAGGTGCTGCTGGCCCAGCCGCAGATTGGGAAATCCCCCTACTTCTTCCCGGCTGATTGGGGCGAGGGCCATTTTATTGGCGTGGTACGCGTGCTCGATCGCGTCTGCGCCATGGCGAAGCTGGAGGATGTGACGCCCCACACATTGCGGCACACCTTCGCCAGCGTCGCAGCCGAGCTCGGATTTTCAGAACTGACCATCGCAGCACTCCTGGGACACGCGGCACGCGGGGTGACACAGCGCTACATCCACATCGACGAAGCGCTGATGATGACGTCCGACAAAGTGGCCCAGGAGATTTCTGACCTACTGGACGGCCGGGCACCCACGCCTCGCCGTCGTGTGCGTCGCGTCGAACTCGCTGAAGGGCCGGCGGAGGTTGTTGCCGGCGAGACTGAGCGGCGTTGATGTTCGTCAGGATCTGAACTTGGCTCCGGTCAACAAGGTTCACCACGTCCACACCGTCAACCGGGTCGCGGAAATGCTCGGAGAGGATGAGGACTGGCTGTGCGACGTGGCCACCGAAATGGACCAGGAGGACGGCCTGATCTGGGTCTACGGTCCGGGCAACACGAGCGTGATGGCGTTCACAGACTTTGGCATCGAGACGCTCGCCGGCCTTGTCGAGATCTACAAGGGGCAGCGCAGCTCAACCTGAGCGAGCACCCGATCCGAAACGACGGGACGACACGTGCGCGACATACTGAATGAACAGGCGCGGACGGGCGGACAGTGGCTGGTGGGGTACGGGCTGCGCTTGATAAACCTCAGTGCAAAACAGGCTTTGTCGCCGGCATCATTCGCAGCATCTGTCGCCTTGCGCGGATACAGGACAGGACCAGTTCGTGCATTTCGTGCTCCGCAATCCGCGTGAATTCGCGAAGATGGCCGAGCGTTGCGGCGATGTCCGCCGGCGTCGCCGGCTTGCTTGGATTGCTGGCGACTTCGCGAACACCTTCCAGCATCGCACGGATTTCCGCCAGCACGCCAAGCGCCTTGTGGGCGCGCTCCGGAAAATCGAGGGTCTTGTTTGCGCCGAAAAGGCCCTCGATGAAGCCGTCAAGCTCCTCCTGTCGCATGAGCGCAAGCTCCGCCAGCCCCTCGCGCGTGGCCGACACGTCGACGCGCGTCAGACGGAACGGCGCCGACCGTTCCTGATGTCGGCTGAGCCGGTTCCAGAGGCCCATCACCAGGGCGCCAATCAGTTCGTTGGCGGCATCCAGCGTGTCGAACGCCGGCAACTCGCCGCCCCACAAAGCTGAAACCGTCTCCATGGGCGCTGCCTCCATGGCGGGGGTGGCAATGTTGCCGAGGAAGCGGGTACGCACCGCGTGGAATGGCACCGGACATTGATGCCGTCGCAGCAAGACCCGCACCTCGTCATCAGTCGCCGTCGGCGGGGGCTTTGGCTTGGCCACGTCAACGTTCCTTCTCATCGCTCAAGGCCTGCACTCCGTATTTCAGGCTCTACTCCCCATGCCGCGGCGGCCATCGCCTCAACGTAGCGGCACTGGTCCGGCTGCAAAAATCCGACCGATCCATTTTCACCTCTCATTAGCTGGCCGTCCGGGCTGCCGCCCGCTCCTCATGCTCGAACGCATCAGCGAACTGATCGAGCTCCTGTGTCGTCATGCCAAGGCCGCGCCCGACATAGCGCCATTGGGAAACTGCTTGTTCCACTTCACGAAGTATATGCCGGGCACGTGACGGTACAATCCGGAAATACGGCAGCACTGACATCAGCGCCTCGATCGTTGCCTCCGGACCGGCATCTTCAGACACCCATGTCTTCAGTTCCCGAACGCGATCCGGAAACGGATTGACATCGAATGCCGGCGACAGCCGCCACTGGCCGCGATCGGCATGCAGGAAGCCGTGATTGCGCAAATGATCGTCGACATTGGTGATGAGGATGGAGAAGGCGATGCGCCGCCAGAGTTCCTCGGTATCCGCCTGCGGCGCCGCACCATGCATGCGCAGCGCATCGACGATCTCGGTATAGGCATGCTCGCCGGATTCCGCGACTTCGACGCCGAGCATGGTCGCGGCGGAGACATACATGAGCCGGCCACCGGACAGAACACGATCGAAGCGCCGGATCAAAGCCACCGGGCTGCCTTCGCTCTCGACCAAGCTGGCTTCGGCGGCGGTGATCCCAGCAGCGCTGGCAAGGCGCAGCGCGAGGACCTCGCCTTTGGTGACGGCGCGGTCGTCGCCAACGCTCGGGAATTTGCCGATCGACAGCCGCCCGTCGTCATCCACCACCGTACATTTCGGGCGCAATCCGCCCAGAGAGGTCGCTCGGCCACGGAGGTAGCGCAGATCCTCGGCCGTTTCGGTATGCGTCTCCACCGCATGCGACGCGGACAGCAGGTGGCCAAGTTCGATCAGCGGCGGCACGGTGCGACGCCCCGCCTCGGCCGCGCGCTGGAAGACGCCATCTTCGTCCTGGAAGCGCAGCGCACCCACGCGGCTTAAGAGCCCGTTTCAAAACTCTTGTACGACGCGGGTAAGGGGATTCATGAGAGGGGATGGCCTCTCCTCTGATGTCGGATTCGCTGTGGGCGATCATCGAACCGCTGTTTCCACCGGCGCCGATGCGGCGACAGGGTGGACGTCCACCGGTCCCAGCCCGAGCGGCGCTGACGGGCATTCTCTTTGTGCTGCGCTCCGGCATTCCATGGGCCATGCTGCCCATGGAGCTGGGCTGCGGTTCCGGCGTCACGTGCTGGCGGCGATTGCGTGACTGGCAGGCCGCCGGCGTCTGGGATCGGCTGCACCGGGAGTTGCTGCGCCGATTGCGGGACGCGGATCGGATCGACTGGAGCCGGGCCTGCGTCGATGGATCATCCATCGCGGCAAAAAAGGGGGCGACGCCACGGGTCCGAACCCCACGGATCGCGGGCGGCCCGGCACGAAACGCCATCTCGCGACGGATCGGCAGGGTATCCCGCTGGCCGTTCTGCTGACCGGCGCCAACGTCCACGACAGCGTGCCGTTCGAAGCGCTGATCGATGCAATTCCCGCCATCGGCGGCAAACCGGGACGTCCCAGGCAACGGCCCGACAAGCTGCACGCCGACAAAGCCTACGATCACCGCCGCTGCCGTGATGCCTGCCGGCGCAGAAACATCGTGCCACGGATCGCCAGACGCGGCATCGAAAGCGCCGAGAAGCTCGGCCGCTACCGCTGGGTCATCGAGCGCAGCTTCGCCTGGCTCAACAAGTTCCGTCGCCTGACAATCCGCTACGAACGCCGCGCCGACATCCACTACGCCCTCACCTCGCTCGGTTGCTCCCTGATCTGCCTCCGAGCTCTCGAGGGAAGGTTTTGAAATGGGCTCTAAGTCGTCAACAGCCAGGAGGAAGTCGAGGGCGTTCAGGGGACGGTTCTCGACATCCGCACCAGTGCGTTTGGCTTCCTGTCGCCGCTTGGCGTGGTCGCGCAGGATGACGCGGCGTGCCCACCCGTCGGGCTCGGTGTCCGCGATTGCGCCGTGAAAGACGGAACCATCACGCTCCCTGCGATGAAATTGCGGGCCTGTTACCAAGGGAAGGCCAGGGTCGATCGCAAATCCGCCTCCAGCGCCCAACCACTCGGCGTCATACGCGAAGGCGGCGCTTTCCCGGGCGCCCTGCGCATCGAAACGGAGGGTGCCGAGATCGCGGGCGTTTTCGCCCAAGGCGACGCGGATATTCCGTCTCATAGCGCGATGGGCACCTTCCTGGGACGCACGCGCTTGGGCAGCCGCTCGGCGTCGAGCAGCAGGCCCACATCGTCACGCCGCGGGTCAACAACGTCGCCGACCGCATCGCCGAAGCCGAGCACGAAGAGCGCCATCGCGTAGACACCCATCGATACTGACGGATCGCCCTTCTCCACCTTCAAATAGGTGGATTTGGCCGAGCCGATCCGCTCGGCCATCATCACCGTAGTCAGGCTGCGCTTTCGGCGTGCGGTCGCGATATCGCCCCCGAGCTTGGCGAGGGATCGACGTAGCTTGGGCGGCAGAGAGTCCAGGGCGATCGATTGCATCAGTTCGTCTCGTATTTCGGCCTTTAGCACCTTTTGGGACGCATATATACGACCATAAACTCTGAGCGTCCACGCGCGTCCCGTACCGGGGATACGGACTCGGCACCATAGCCAGACCCCGCCATTTGGAAGCTCAGGTGCCGCTGATTGGGAGGCGATAAACCGCGATCTGGAATATCGGGAGCGGCACGCGGCACCCCCGTAACCTCATCCGTCCGCGTAGAAGCCCCCAGCTATGCCCTTCAGAGTGAGAGTGCGGACCGGGTTTGCCGTGACGGGTTAAGGGCTGGAGGAGAGGCCTCTGGCGCCCGTCGCGGAGATCCGCGATGTCACACGCCGCCGTTCGTGCTCGCCCCGGCCAGGACCGGACGAGCCTCTATCAGGAAATCACCGACAAAATTATCGCCGAGCTGGAGGCCGGGCGGCTGCCCTGGGTCCAGCCTTGGGGCTCGTCGGCGGTTCAGGCGCCGCTCGCCATGCCGAAGAACGCCGCGACCCAGCGCCGCTATTCCGGCATCAACGTGCTCATCCTGTGGGGCGCCGTTGTCCAGCACGGCTTCCCAGGCCAGAGCTGGCTCACCTTCCGCCAGGCCCTGAGCCTAGGCGGCAATGTCCGCAAAGGCGAGCGCGGCACCACAGTGGTGTTCGCCGACCGGTTCATCCCGGACCAGGAGCGCGCCCGTGCGCGGGAGCAGGGCGACGAACCGTACGCCATCCCGTTCCTGAAGCGCTTCACCGTGTTCAACGTCACCCAGTGCGACGGACTTCCCGCCGACCTGATCACCGTCCCGCCGCCGGTCCCGGACGGGCTCATCCTGCCCGACGTCGAGGCACTGATTCGCGCCAGCGGGGCCGACCTACGCCTCGGCGGTGACAAGGCGTTCTATTCCCCGACGCTCGACTACATTCAGGTGCCGCGGCCCGAGGCGTATTTCGAGCCGATCAATTGGCACCGCACGGCGCTGCACGAGCTCGGCCATTGGTCTGGCGCAGCGACTAGGCTTGGCCGCGATCTGTCCGGCAGCTACGGCTCGAAAAGCTACGCGCGTGAGGAGCTGGTTGCCGAGATGACAGCGGCCTTCACCTGCGCAACGCTTGGTATCACGCCGACCGTTCGCCACGCCGATTACATCGGGTCTTGGTTGGAAGTGTTGCGCGACGACGACCGCGCGATCGTGCGCGCCGCCAGCGCCGCGTCGAAGGCGGCCGAGTTCCTGCTGACGTTCCGGCCCAACACTGAATCGACAGCTGCAATCGCGGCCGCCGATGGGACTGAGGCTGTGTAATGGCCAACATCGCAAATCCGGACATCCGGAAATCCGCGTCGTCGCCAAACCGCGAATACGAGGAATACATCGCCAGGGCGCTCGCAACCGAAGGCGGCCATCTCTCCATCGGCCGTGGCGGCGCGACCCTGTACTTCGAGCGTGGTTGGCTGAGCGGTTGCCACGAGGAACGCATCAAGGCCGAAGCAATCGCCGCTGGCCTGCCGGTAATCGACAGCCGCTCGGTGCCGTTCGACCGAGTGTGGGACCTGGCCGTGCGTGGCCCCATGGTCGCGGTCGGCGAGCCACCTAGCTCGCCGCCCTACCACGCGTTTGCCTTCGCACCGCTGGCGGTGGTGCTGGAAGCGTATCGTGCAGCCGGCGCAGAGGTGTTCAACGTCCCAGCCGTTCCGGCACCGCGAGAGGGAGAGGGCTGAAGGGGCTTCGCGACGGGTTTGGAGGTCGAGAGAGAGTCTCCCGGCCGCCCGTCGTGGAGAATCACCATGGCCCCGGCCATTCAGAAGATCACGCTCAGCGCGTCGCGCGACATTCCGTTCAACAAACTCATGCTCAGCCAATCGAACGTCCGGCGCATCAAGGCCGGCGTCTCGATCGAGGAGCTGGCCGAGGATATCGCGCGACGCACTTTGTTGCAGAGTCTCACCGTGCGGCCAGTGCATGACGCTGAGGGCAACGAAACCGGCATGTTCGAGATCCCGGCCGGTGGCCGGCGCTTTCGGGCACTGGAACTGCTGGTGAACCAGAAGCGCCTGGCCAAGACTGCACCTATCACCTGCGTCATCCGGGAGGGCGGCATCGCCGAGGAAGACAGCCTCGCCGAAAACGTCCAGCGCGCGCCGCTGCATCCGCTTGACCAATTCCGGGCGTTTCTCGCGCTTCGCGAGAAGGGGCAGTCCGAGGAGGAAATCGCCGCTGCCTTCTTCGTTGCGGTGTCGGTTGTCAAACAGCGGCTGCGTCTCGCGTCGGTCTCGCCGCGACTACTCGATGTCTACGCCGAGGACGAGATGACGCTGGACCAGCTGATGGCGTTCACCGTCAACGACAATCACGAGCGCCAGGAGCAGGTGTTCGCGCGAATCAGTCAGTCCTACGCGCGCGAGCCGCATGTCATTCGGCGCATGCTGACGGAGGGCGCGGTTCGCGCGGCCGACAAGCGTGCGCAGTTCGTTGGCCTTGATGCGTATGTCGATGCCGGCGGCATCGTCATGCGCGACCTGTTCCAGGGCGACGACGGCGGGTGGCTGCAGGACACCATCCTGCTCGACCGGCTCGTGGCGGAAAAACTCGCCGCCGTCGGCGAAACGATCCGGGCTGAGGGGTGGAGATGGATCGAAGTCGCGCCTGAATTCGCCTATGGGCACACCTACGGTCTGCGCCAGGTTCGCGGAGAACACGTGCCGCTCACCGACGACGAGCAAGCAGCGCGCGACGCGCTCCAGGCGGAAATGGACGGTCTGGAAGAAGCCCATGCCAGCGCGGACGAATTGCCGGAGGAGGTCGATCGGCGGCTCGCGGAAATCGAGGCGGCGTTAGCAGCAATCGATGAACGTCCCACGCGTTTCGATGCCGAGGACATGGCGCGCGCGGGCGCGTTCGTCAGCATCGACGGATCGGGTTGTCTCCGAGTCGAACGTGGCTATGTCCGACCGGAAGACGAAGCGCCAGTCGAGCCGGAGCCCGGGCCGGAGCCGGACCAGGACAACAACCAGCGAACTGTCGCTGCGCGCGTCGACACAGACGACGATACCGTAACGGCCGAGCCCGATTCTGCGGCGGAGCCGGAGGAAGATGAAGGGCTCAAGCCCCTTCCCGACCGCCTGCTGACCGAACTTACCGCGCATCGGACGCTTGCACTGCGCTATGCGCTCGGCGAGCACCCCGACATCGCATTTACTGCCGCAGTGCACGCACTGTGCCTGAAGGTATTTTATCGTTACGGACAGGACTCTTGTCTGGAGCTGGATCTGAAAAGCGCCAGCTTCGGTGCCCAGGCGCCCGGCCTTGCGGACACGCCGCTCGCCACCAGCTTTGACGCGCGCCACCAGGCTTGGATTGCGTCATTGCCGAAGGAACCCACGGAGTTGTGGGACGCGCTCGCCGCGTTCGACATCTACCGGCAGCGCGCCTTGTTCGCGCATTGCGCTTCGCTCTCGGTCAATGCGGTTTACGAATCCTATAACCGGAAACCGCGCGCGATGGCGCATGCTGATCGGCTCGCCCAACGCGTTGATCTCGACATGGTCGCCGCTGGGTGGAAACCGACGGTCGAGAACTTTCTTGGCCGCGTCACCAAGGCCCGTATCCTTGGCGCAGTGCGGGAAGCGCGGGGCAACCAAGCGGCGCAGCTCATCGACCATCTGAAGAAGGGTGAGATGGCGGCGAAAGCCGAAGAACTCCTGGCTGGTTCCGGCTGGCTGCCGGAGCCGCTGCGCACCCCTGGCCGCGCGTTGCCCAAACCCGTCGAGGTGGCCGCCAGCGACACCCCGGACTCTCCGACCACGCTGGCCGGGGAAGAAACGGCGACAAACGGCGGCGAAACGGCCATGGCCGAAGAGGGCGAGCCGGCCGAGGATGATCCGGTCGCAATCGAGGCTCATCCGATCGCGGCCGAGTAGTCGAGGCAGCAACAAACCGTCCTCACTGAGCCCGCCGGCGACGGCGGGCTCTTTTTGTCTCAGGACACGCCATGTCTGAGCCCATCTCGGAACTGGCACGGCGCCTGGCCGCGCAGGCCGAGGCGGTGTGCCGCCATTATCTGCCCAATGGCCGGCGCGAGGGACGGTATTGGATGGTCGGCGACATTTACAACACGCCTGGTCGCTCGCTCTTCGTCCGGCTGCATCGGAGCGGAGGGCGGCAAAGGCGCGGCCGGTAAATGGACCGACGCCGCCACCGGGGATCATGGCGATCTGCTCGACATCATTCGCGCACGCTGCGGCCTGCATGATTTCCGCGATGTTGCCGACGAGGCCAGGCGCTTCCTCAGCCTGCCGACGCCAGAGCCAACCGCGAATGCGCGGCGCGTATCATCTTCAGCGGCGGCGGTTCGTCGGAATCAGCCCGACGCCTATTCGCAATGTCGCAGCCGATTTCGGGCACACGCGCAGAAACGTATTTGCGGCGACGCGGGATTACGGCTTTGCACGGAACCGGCAGCCTTCGCTTTCATCCGCGCTGCTACTATCGCCCTGACCAGCACGCACCGACCGAGACCTGGCCGGCGATGATCGCTGCCGTCACCGATCTCAGCGGCGCGATCACCGGCGCGCACCGCACCTGGCTCGATCCGACTGGCGAGCGCAAGGCGCCGGTCGAGACCCCGAGGCGCGCGATGGGTCATCTCCTGGGTCATGCCGTCCGTTTCGATGTGGCGCACGATGCGCTGGCCGCCGGGGAAGGCATCGAGACCATGCTGTCCCTGCGATGCGTGCTGCCCACCATGCCGATGGTGGCGGCCCTTTCCGCCGCGCATCTCGCCGCCATCCTGTTCCCGGCCACACTGCGCCGACTCTATATCGCCCGTGATGACGATCCGGCTGGCGACGCCGCGGTGGCAAACCTTGATCGACCGGACGCAGGAGGCCGGCATCGAGGCGATCACCCTGTCGCCCAGGCTGGGAGACTTCAACGAAGACCTGCGCACGCTCGGCATCGACGCGCTGCGGGCCGCCATCAGGGTGCAGATCGTGCCGGAGGACGTCGCGCGCTTCATGGATATCGGTGCCTCCGGCGGAACAGTGGATGATCTGTGCGGCGCCGCCGGCGCCAGGTCGCATCGGATCGTGCGGTAGCTGCCAGGCATCGTCGGAGAGGACCGCGCCCTCGGCCTTCTGAGAGGGCGATCGAGGCAGCAAACGGCCCGGACCGGCAATGGCGGAGGGCCGGCTATTTTCCGCCGGCGGCCCGAAAGGGGGCCGCCTTTGCATCGCGAAGCAAAATAGCCGGCATCCGCCATCCTCCGCTTCGCTTCGGCCCTGCGCTTCGCTGCGGGTGCAAGTCCGGTCCGCCCGCCGCCTTTCGTCGCCATGAAGGCCGCGATGGGCGCGGTCGATCCGACGAAGGGCAGCACCCCATGACGACCGAACACGACGACGCCGGCTACGAACCGCCGCACAGCTCATCCCCGACCGACCACGTCCTCGCCGAACTCCAGCTCTACGGCTACCGCCCCTTCCAGGACGAACCCGACCCGAGGCCACTGCCCGAAGCGCGCACGATCGCCGGCGCGGTCGCCGACATCTTCGACGCCCTGGTTGCCACCTTGGGCGACACCCGCCTCGAACCCGACCTCGAAGACCTGCTCTGGTCGACGGTCAACCTCTTCCACCGCGCCACCAGCCGGATCGAACGCGAGCTGGACGACAACGAGCAGGCGCAGAGGCGCAGCCAGCGGGACCAGGATGGCTCGGAGATCCGCTCGGTCGAACTGGAACGCCTCACCGCCGAGGGGCAGACGCTGATCGAACGCCGGGACGGCATGGAATTCTTCCGCGACCAGGCCGCCGAGCAGTTCGAACGCCACACCGGCTCAGCCTGGCGGCCGCGCACCGGGTCGATGGTCAACCACCGCGCGCTGACCTCGGCGATGATCGACAGCCGCGACTTCCTCGCCGCCAAGCGCCGGGCCGAGACCGAGGTGCTGCTGCCCGCCGGTCCGAAGATCGCCCTCACCGGCGGCCTCGACTTCAACGATCACCGGCTGATCTGGGACAGGCTCGACAAGGTTCACGCCAAGCACCCCGACATGGTGCTGCTGCACGGCGGATCGCCGAAGGGCGCCGAGCGCATCGCCGCAAGCTGGGCCGACCACCGCAAGGTGCCGCAGATCGCCTTCAAGCCCGACTGGACCAGGCACGCCAAGGCGGCGCCGTTCAAGCGCAACGACCAGATGCTGGCGGTGCTGCCGATCGGGGTTCTTCACTTTCCGGGCACCGGCATCCAGGACAACCTCGCCGACAAGGCCAGGAAGCTCGGCATTCCAGTCTGGAAGTTCGGTAAGGACGGCGCATGAGCGCCGTCTGCCACCCTTGCCATTTGATGGCAATTTACCATATTGCTATCAACGCCATCGTCTTTGGATTTATGCCATCATGCCGGCTGTCACCATTCGCAACCTCTCCGATGAGACCCACCGTGCCTTAAAAATCCGGGCTGCGCAGCACAATCGCAGTGAGGTGGACCCCATTCGTTGGACAGGAATCCGGGTGAGTTAAGAGAGACTCCCGCCAGTTCCAATTCCCCCTACCCGTCCGAGGGGACAACGAAGTCATATCGCCTTTTTTAATCCAATTGAATCCCTTTCTTGCTGTTGATGATGGGCCTGTGGGGATGTGGTCAACGCGCTTGCGTTGTCCACATCTCCACAGGTCACCGGCGCCCGGAAAACCGCGCGCGGCGTCCGGTAACCCAGAGCCTGGTGCAGGCGTTCGTCGTTGTAAAAGCTCAACCAGCCGCCAATACCGCGACGCGCCTCCCGCACCGATGCGTAGGCCTTGATGTAAACGTCCTCATACTTCAGGCTGCGCCACAGCCGCTCGATAAAGATGTTGTCCAGGTAACGGCCTTTGCCATCCATGCTGATTCGGACACCACTGGCCGTCAGCACGCCGGTAAATTCGGCGCTGGTGAACTGGACCCCCTGATCGGTGTTGAAAATCTCGGGCGAACCGTGTCGATCCATCGCCTCCTGCAACGCTTCGACGCAGAACCCCGTCTCCATGCCGGTCGACAGCCGCCACGCCAAAACCCGGCGGCTGAACCAGTCCATTATCGCAACCAGATACACAAACCCCTTGGCCATCGGAATGTAGGTGATATCCGCGCACCACACCTGGTTCGGCCGGTCAATCGCCAGACCTCGTAAAAGGTAAGGATAAACAACATGGTCCGGATGACGGCGGCTGGTGTTGGGCTTTTGGTAGATCGCCTCGATCCGCATCAGCCGCATCAGCCGCCGCACGCGCTTGCGGTTCACCGGCCAGCCATCCCGGCGCAGCACCGCCACCATGCGCCGGGAGCCATAGAACGGTGTCGCCAGATACTGCTCGTCGATCCGGCGCATCAGCCGCAGATCGTCCTCGCTCGTCGCCGCCGGACGCCAATACAGCGTCGAGCGCGCCACCTTCAGCAGCCGGCACTGCGCCACGACCGACAGATCGCCTGCCGCCCGATCGACCAGCGACAGCCGCGCCACCGGGGTCATGGACCAGACCTTTTGCGAAAAAAATCGCGCTCGACCGTCAGTTCGCCGAACTTCTCATACAGCTTGGCCAGCCGCGCGTCGTCGGCGCCGATGCCGTCGGATGGACCAGTCCGACCCTTGGAAAACAGCGAGCCAACACCGTCGATCACCGTCTTCTTCCACGCATGGATCTGGCTGGCATGCACACCGTACCGGCTCGACAGCTCCGCCACCGTGCTGTCCTCGCGAACCGCCGCCAATGCCACCTTCGCCTTGAAATCAACGCCGTGCTTTTTGCGAACATTCGCCATTCGTAACCCCTGGCCATCAGGCTGTTTTAGGGGCGCGACTCTCTCTTAGCTACCTGTCCAGGATTGGGGGGCCACCTCACTTGTAGTCGGTATCGGGCTCAGCGTCATCGGGCTCGGATTTTTCTGTTGGTTACTGTTCAACCTCGCGGTCTACGCGCTGCCGTTTTTCGCCGGGCTCACGGCGGGGCTCGCTGCGTACCACAGTGGCGCGGGGGTGATCGGAGGCATCCTGGTCGGCTTCTTTGCCGGCGCCGTCTTGCTCGCGCTCGGTCAGGTCGCATTTGCCGCCGTCCGCTCACCCCTCATTCGCGCCGCGATCGCACTGCTGTTCGCCGCACCGGCGACGGTTGCCGGCTATCACGCCACGCTCGGCGTCGTCCATATCGGCGTGCCGTCGGAAGCCTGGCGGGAGGTGTTCGCGGTCATCGGCGCGGTGGTCGCCAGCGTCACGGCCTGGGTGCGCATGACGGTCTTCGCCGAACCTTTGTTAGGGCAGGGTGAAACCGCCGGCCCAGCCCTGATTCCCGCAGGGCGGGCGATCAGCAGGGGTGAACTTCGCCATCCTCGTCGTTGAACAGATCCGCTATCGTCGCGGGCGCTGACGGTCGATCTAGACCTGAAGGATCGCTGGCCACGGGCACTTCGGCGAGCGGCGGTCAGGATCGGCCCGCCGAGCGACGGCGCTGGCGGGGGACGCTGCCCGAATGGCCTACCGGGCGACCGGTCACCCGACCCGATTGTACGCCGGGGTTTCTATTCTTTCGTCTTGGGAACCCGACGTCTGGTGCGGCCTGGCCAATATCCGCCACGCCTTCTCCCCAGGACGCTGTTCAGCGCGCGCGAGCACCTCGCCTCTCATGGCTTGATCTGGCCGGAGGACGGCTGCGCCTCGATCGCCTGAGCCGCAACGGCGGACGGATCGACTTTCTTCCCCTGGGCGAACCGCCCCGCGCAAAAGCAGCGCGGGGTGGTGCGCCCATTCCTCGCGAGGCAAGAAAGTCTCACCCCCGCCATCCTCCGCTGCGCTGCGGCCCGCCAGCGGGTGCGTCGTCGATCGCCTCCGGCTCCCCGATCGCCATCGAGGCCGCGGTGGTCGCGGGCTCGAGAACAGCAAGGAGAAGTGACATGGCGAACATCGGCACCTTCAAGAAATCCGGCCAGGAATTCCTCGGCGAGATCGTCACCCTGAGCGTGCAGACCAAGGGCGTCCGAATCGTCCCCGAGACCGGCCGCAGCGGCGACACCGCTCCCAGCCACCGCGTCTATGTCGGCCGCGCCGAGATCGGTGCCGCCTGGTCGAAGCGCTCCAACGAGGGCCGCGACTACCTCTCGGTCAAGCTCGACGACCCGAGCTTCAACGCCCCGATTTACGCCAACCTGTTCAACGACGAGGACGGCGAGACCTTCACACTGATCTGGTCCCGCAGCCGCAAGCCGAACGGGGAGTAGGCGCGACGTGCATCGCCCCGCCCGGACAAACCGGGCGGGGTTCGGGGAAGCGGCTTGCGTTACGCTTCCAGCAAGATTTCACGCGCTGCGAATGACCCTCCGCACAGTCAGGTCGGGCAAGCGAAGCGCAATTTCGGCGCGGATACGTTGAGCGACGATGTCATGGCAGCGAATTCGGAACACGCTGCCACTCCGAAAGAGCTCCTTGAACAGGCCTCTGGTAAGTTCCCATTCAAATGCGCACAGTATGCCATGAAGAACGTTGCGCTTAATGCGCCTAGCGAGTTCCTCGTCCTCAGCATCGATGTAAATATTGAGCCCGATTGGCTCCTTCCGTTTGGTTTTGCGTTTGCTACCGCGCTTTCCGTCCCGCGCTCTCAGGTAAACTACGTCGCCCATGCCATTCTCCTTCTCTGCATGCGTTGTGCAACATAAGCTGTAGATCACTTGCGTCGATACCGGTGCTATGTCATCCATGTGCCATCGCGATGACACATGGATGACATTAGGATGGCTGATAGCACGCAAACTGATGACGGTTTGAGGGCTCGGGAATCTGTCTCAAGAGCAGGAAGTGCCTGACAATACGACAAAAAGCCACGATGCACCGCTGGCTGCGGTTATATCTGCCGAGGCGTCGAAAAAACCTGTGCGTCAGAAGGCTTACGCCGTCTTCATCACCGCGCCGCAGAAACCGACGGCCGGACTTTCTATCTTGGTGAGAATGCCGTTCGATGAGGCAAAGCGGCTGGTGGAATTGCTAGAACGGTCGAAAAGAAAGGAGTTTGCAGCTAGGGGGGCAATCCTGAAAGCACTGGCCGGCATTGAGCGAAGGCAGCGGCGGCCGCGAGACGGACTGCTTCAGGGCAACATACCGAGCGAGCTAAAGAACGCGATCCAAACGCTAGCACGATCGCAACAAATCGATGTGTCAGACTTGTTGCGCGACAGGCTTCATGAATGGATAGACCCCGGCACCGGCAATCGCCGCAAGAAGATCGTCGCCGGCGTATCAGGAAGAGCGGGGCCAATTGACTACCGCGAATATGTTCGGTCGTCCGCGGATATCTATGCCCGAGCCCGAATGGCAGGATCACTCAAACGCCTCCAAGTTGAGGTAGGAGAGGGCGTCGCCGAACGCGTCGAGCATCTCGTGGGAAAGGCGCAGGTCACGATGGGCGAGTTCCTGGCCGCTTTGGTCCGGGATATCATCGATAGTAATGCGAAGTCCGTTCTCTGATGGGCCTTATCTCAACATTTGCAGCACCGACGACGAACGACACAAACCGCAAATGGCCATTTCTGTCTAGCGGCCATTGAAAGACGCCGTGACAACACTTGATGCTGCTCAGTCCTCGAGATAACACGGCCCGATGAACTATGCCCTTCTGCGGCCCGGCTTTGCCGCCCGCTGAGCTGTCTGTATCAGCGCCTCGTCGTCCGGGGCGATTAGTTCGATATGGCCAAGCCCGAGTGCCTGGGCTAGCTCATATACGGTCACCACGGTCGGGTTCCGGCGCCCCTGTTCCAGGCCACTGATGTATTGCTGCGTGAACCCGGAGCGCTCGGCGTACTGCTCCTGAGTTAGCCCCTTCATGAGCCTGATCCGCTTCACATTTCGCCCAACCAGCCTCCGCATATCCATCGGGGCAAGCTGGCCGGTTACACACTATGAGGTTTATCTCCTATAGTGTGTAAAATGCGCCTTCGCGGCACTTGCGCGCTACCGGCTTGTCAATCAATCCTAGACGGGATCACCGCCGTGGTCGTGGGCAGCTCCAGGAACACCGCATCGTTGGCCACCACCCCCCCTCCGCCTGTCGCGGACACCGCGCCCTCTGAGCCGCGGATCACGGACTATGATCGGTCGCATATCGCAACCTATCTTCGCCTCCTCGACGCCGCCGCCGATGGTGCGCCGTGGGACGAGGTGGCGCGGGTCGTGCTTGGAGTTGATCCGACCGGCGATGCCGTCGCAGCGCGCCGCATCCATGACTTGCATCTCGCGCGCGCACGCTGGATTTCCGATCACGGTTATCGCGACCTGTTACAGCGCGGGCGCTGAGCAACCGCCAAGCAGTTCAATATTCTGCTCCGCGACTTTACGATTCCTCTGTAACGCGCAAAGCCGACCGTCACCCTTTGATACGAAGCCACGCCGCGAAATCGCCATTTTCAAACGGAGGATAGGGCCGATCTACAACCCGCTACGTGGCGATATCCGATACCCACAACGGGAGGTTGCCCGATGTCGAAGGAGGATTGGCGGTCACCTGCCGCCTACGAGTTTGCGGCACAACTCGACGGTAGCGGCGCGGCCTGGGAATTCCTCCGGCGCAACCGCGCTTATCAGGCCGAATATGCTGCCGTCACGGCGAATGGCGATCGCGGTGCTGATCAAGCCGCGCGCCGCTGGGGGTTGCGATTTCCTGGCTGATCCCAGCCAGCGCGCCGATCAGGCCACCGTCTTCTGGAATCCCGACGAAGACCCGACTGTCGTCCGGCTGACGACCGCGCCCAATGGCGCTGACGGATTGAGGTTTGCGCCGGACGAATGGGCCGGCGACGTCGTTCGTCGCGATGCTGCCGATGGCATCCACTTGATCATCCGCGACCACGGAGTCAGGCATCAATTGTGGGTCTACGGCCGTGTGTCTGACGGGGCCATACTGACGGCCAATATCCCGTTGGATTTCACGGCACCCCACCGTGCCGAAGCGACAATCCGGTTCTGGAAACACGCCACTTACGGCCGACGACGAGGGCAACCTCACCGCTCCCGCCGACCCGACAACTTGACCCCGGCCTTGCGCGCGCTCGACGGCCATCTGGATGGCGCGAGCTACCGCGTCATCGCAGACGGCCTCTTCGGCGCAAGCCGTGTCGCGGCCGATCCCTGGAAAACCTCGCCACTGCGCGACCGGGTGATCCGCCTGGTGCGACAGGGGCTTTCCCTGATGCTGGGTCGCTACCGCAGCTTGCTTCGACCCAGCCGCCGCGACTGATGTGATCGACGCCGTCGCACCCCCGACAGGGGTGGCGAATTTGGCACCCCCTAACTTCACCATCCCCCTACGCGGTGCCGCTTCGCCACCGTGAGCGCTGCCCGCCGCCGATACCCGGCGGCTTCCCGAGCGCCACGGAGGTCCGTTCATGTCCGCTGCCACCGCCCAACTCCCGCCGCGATACCTGCGCACGCCAGAGGCGGCGCGCTTCATCGGCCTGTCCGGTCGCACCCTGGAAAAACACCGCACCTACGGCACCGGCCCGCGGTACTCGAAGCTCGGCGGGCGCGTTGTCTACCGCTTGGAGGACCTCCAGGCATGGGTGGAACTCGGCGCCAAGGCGTCCACCTCCGACCCCGGCGCCGGCGCCGTGCTGCCGGCGAAACGCCACGCCGCCCTCGCGCTGGCGCAGGCCGGCACGGCCCGTCGCTGACGCCGCGCGCCCGTGTCCGCCCGCCACCCTCCCAGATCAGAGCGCGAACAGCTGGAGCTATTCCGTGCGCTGCCCGGCGATCTCGCGCCGCGGGATGCGCAGGACCTCATGGCCTACCCGTTCTTCAGCCTGGCCAAGAGCCATCGGACGACGCCGATCGATTTCCGGATGAACGACATCGCCATCCGCGTCGAGGCGGTGCCCGAGCACGGCATGGCGACTATTTGGGATGCCGACGTGCTGATCTGGGCGGCCAGCCAGATCGTCGAGGCACGCGACGCCGGCGTGCGCACATCGCGCCTGATGGCCGCGGCACCGTATGAGATTTTGACATTCACCGGCCGCGGCACCAGCGCACGCGGCTATCATCGCCTGAAGGCAGCGCTCGACCGGCTCCAATCGACCACCGTGGCAACGTCACTGCGCCAGCCCAACGAGAGGCGGATGCACCGCTTCTCGTGGATCAACGAATGGACCGAGCACGCCGACGTGCACGGCGACGCCGGCGGCATCGACCTGATCGTGCCCGACTGGTTCTACCGCGCGGTGCTCGATGACGCGCTCGTCCTGACCATCGACCGGTCGTATTTCGATCTGACCGGCGGGTTGGAGCGCTGGCTCTATCGCCTGGTCCGCAAGCATGGCGGGCAGCAGCGGGCGGGTTGGCGGTTCGATTTCCGGCACCTGCACGCCAAGTCGGCCAGCCTGTCACCGTTCAAACGCTTCGCGTTCGAATTGCGGGATATCGCGCGTCGGCAGCCTTTGCCCGGTTACACCCTCAGCGTGCTGCGGGAAGGCGACGGCCGCGAGTTGCTAGCCTTCGTTCCGACCGGGTTATCCACAGCCTCCTGTGGACAAGCTGTGGAAACGCTCGTGCCATCAGGAACCGCAGGGCACGTGCTATCGGGAACCGGGGTCTCGTGCTATCAGGAACCAAAAATCGCATTTTCCTTTGCAAATACAAAGACTTCTTACGCCCCTAACTTAGAGTTTAACCTAAAAGAATCTAACCCTTCAGAAGTTGGCACCCGCCGCGACCGGTGGATAACCGGGACGAGGGCACGGTGATCGTCGCTCTGCTCAACCAGAAGGGCGGGGTCGGCAAAACGACACTGGCCCTTCATCTCGCCGGCGAATGGAGCCGGGAAGGGAAAAGAGTCACGCTTATCGACGCCGATCCGCAGGGTTCGGCGCTGGATTGGTCGGCGCAGCGCGCGCGGGAAGGCTCGCCGCGGCTGTTTGGTGTGATCGGCTTGGCGCGCGACACACTGCATCGGGAGGCACCGGAGCTGGCGCGGGACGTCGATCACGTCGTCATCGACGGGCCGCCCCGTGTCGCGACACTGACGCGCTCGGCACTGCTGGCCGCCGACTTGGTGCTGATCCCGGCGCAGCCGTCCCCGTTCGACGGCTGGGCCTCCGGCGAAATTCTGCGGCTGATCGAGGAGGCGCGAATTTTCCGCCCCCAGGCCGTCGCGCGGTTCGTGCTCAACCGCTGCGCCGCGCGCACGATCATCGCCCGGGAGACGGCGGCATTGCTGGCCGAACACGATCCCCCGGTATTGGCCGCGCGTATTGGCCAGCGCGTTGCATTCGCAGACGCGGCGCAGTCGGGCCGCCTGGTCGCCGAGGTCGACGACGCCAGCATGGCCGCGCGCGAGATCGCGGCGCTCGCACTCGAAGTCGCCGGTCTTTTGCCATGAGCCAGCGGCAACCGAAGCGAAGCTTCGCGTCCCGGCCCGGCGATCCGGAGTCCTGGGTGCGCGCGCCGGAGCGCACTGCTGACCGCAGCACCGGCGACGCGTTCACCGCGCGTTTGACCATCGATGTGACTCCGGAGTTGCGTGGCCGGATCAAGGTTGTTGCGTTCCGCCGCGGCCTGACCGTCGCGGACATGCTGCGCGAGTTTCTCGCGCGCGAATTCCCCCACGACACCGAAGCCGCACCATGATCACGTGCGCGGCCGACAGTCTCACGCATGTTGAGCTGATCTGGATCGAGAAGCGGATCGAGCACTGGATCCGCTTCGGCCGCGATGTCGCGGAGCAAATTCTTGATCGTCGCCGACGCGTCTTCAGCTTCGCACCAAACAGCATTCTTGCGTTCGTTCGATGGGAGGCAAACGATTTTGGCACGGTTGCCTCCCGCATCGACATTCTGCGCACCGTCGGACCAGGCGAAAACTATTCGACCGTGCCGTTTGTGGAGCCCGGCGGTGAGATTCTTCTACGTATCGCCGGCTGGTCGAAGGTCGAGCGCGTGTTGCAATCCATCGACGCCGTTGAGCAAGCCGGCGTAGATCCTGCCGACGCTTGCCCGGATCACTGGCGGCACGTCCACAACCGCCTAATCGCTGGCGACGAGCCGCGCCGCTATACGGTCGAACGGCACCGGGCCTGGCTGCTGCGGCAGAGGACTGCCGCATGACACGCGGGGCTATCTTGATGATGGCCTGCGCCGCGACGATCGCCGTCGTGCTGCCGATATGGCTTCACCCGGTGCCCAGATTGATCTGGAACGCCAGTGCCAGCGTCCGGATCGGGCTTTACGCCGTGCAGCCCGAAGGCGCGCTCCACCTCGATAACCTGGTCGTCGTATCTCCGCCGGAGCCGCTCGCCAGTTTCCTTGCTGACCGAGGCTATCTGCCGAAGGGCGTGCCGCTGCTGAAGCATATCGCAGCACTGCCGGGGCAGATCGTCTGCCGTATCGACCGCACGATCACGGTCGACGGCAAAGCACTGGGCGAGGCATTCCTGCGAGACCGTCGTGGCCGCGCACTTCCCGTGTGGCACGGCTGCGGCGCGGTTCAACCCGGCGCCGTTTTCCTGATGAACCGGCAGGTCGAGGACTCACTCGACGGTCGCTATTTCGGCGTGCTGCCAGCCGCGGCGATCGTCGGTCAAGCCGAACCTCTCTGGACCGAGAAGGAGCACTGACGATGCACCCAAGCTGTCGCCGATTCTCCATGGCTAAACAACCTCGAACACAAATCACCTTCTCCTTCCCGGCCTTGCTCCGTGGCGTCTGTCGCTTCGCAAGTTTGTCGCACCGCCGGAGATCGTCAGTATGTGCCACCGGTATCATGATGATCGGAATTGCGATGCTGGCGAGCACCGCAAGTGCGCAAACGGCACCGACGACGGCTTTATCGCCGCGTACGCCCAGTGGTGATCTTTTCGCCGAATACATCGCGGAGGCGGCGCAACGTTTCGGTTTGCCGGCGTCATGGATTCGCGCGGTGATGCGCGCCGAAAGCGACGGCAACGTGCGCGAGGTTTCACCAAAAGGCGCGATGGGGCTGATGCAAATCATGCCTGAGACGTGGACGGAGTTGCGCAGCCGCTACGGCTTTGGTGCTGATCCATTTGATGCGCACGACAATATCCTGGCCGGCGCCGCCTATCTCCGAGAATTGCACGACCGCTACGGCGCCGCCGGCTTCCTCGCGGCCTACAACGCCGGTCCGGCGCGCTACGAGGATCACGTAGCGACCGGCCGACCGCTGCCCGATGAAACGCGCGCATACATGGCATTGCTCGGGCCGACGATCGCAGGTGATCAGGTTGATAGCGCGGCGATTGTCATGGTCGCCGCGCGCTCGTGGGCCGATGCGCCGCTGTTTGTTGAGCACGCGGGCAGCAAGGGGGCTACCGATCGAGAAGCATCCGGCGCGCGCATCGCGAGCGGTTCGACCGACGCCGCCGTGCAGGATTTGACCGCGCTCGCACCGCAGTCGGCCGGGCTGTTCGTGCGCATCGCCAAGCGGGGTGCGCGTTGATGACCGCGATCGTGCTGTGGAGTTTGAAGTCGGGATTTAGCGGGGACTGGCGGGCAGCGAGGAGGGTAAACAGGAACACGACCAACAGACGGCGAGATAAAAGCGGCTCGCCGGTCGCCATTCAAGCCCCTGATCGGGCTTGTCTTTCTCCGTGCCGGTCGGTCGGGGCGCGTGCCGCGCCAGGGGATTCTCTCAACGATTTCAATGCGAATTCCGGCACTGTCCGGCTGTCAAGCCGCGGACTGACCGCATGAGCGGTGCCGGCGAGGATTTTCGCGTCCGTCCCGGACGCATCCGCAGCACGCTTGGCGGGAAGCCCAAGAGCTTCGTCAACCAGGTGCTGCGGGCCGCCAAGAAAGCTGGCCACGTTGCATCGTCAGTGGGCGCCGGGAAGCGAGGCGGTTTGGGCCGTTCAACTTTCGGCCGCGGCCGCGTGGCGTTCAGCCGCGCCCGCCTATTCGCGTCCACGCGCCGTGTGGTGGTGAAGGCGCGCATCGCGCGTCACACGGGGCGTGCTTTCCGGTCCGCGCCGCTCGCAGCGCACGTCGCCTATCTGAAGCGCGAGGGCGTTACTCTCGACGGCGAGAAGGCGCGGATGTTCGATGCCGAAACCGATCGCGCCGATGATGCGGCCTTCGCCGATCGGACGGCCGACGACCGGCACCATTTCCGCTTCATCATCTCGCCAGAAGATGCCGCCGAGATGACCGACCTGCGCGCCTTCACCCGGGATCTGGCCCGCCAGATGGAAGCCGATCTTGGGACCCGGCTTGACTGGGTCGCCGTCGATCACTGGAACACCGACAATCCGCATGTCCACCTGCTGGTGCGCGGCGTCGACGAGGCCGGCCAGGACCTCGTCATCTCTCGCGACTACATCAGCCGCGGCCTGCGCGCGCGGGCGGAGGATCTGGTCTCGATCGAACTCGGCCCGAAGCCCGAGCACGAAATCCGCTCGGCCCTTGAGCGCGATGTCAGCGCCGAACGATGGACCAGGCTCGACACCGAAATCCGCATCGCCGCTGATGAGACGGGCACCATCGATCTCCGTCCCGCGCAGTCAGGTGCGGCGGACCCCGAAATCCGACGCCTCATGGTTGGCCGCCTCCAGCATCTGGAAACCATGGGTCTGGCAACTTCTGCCGGTCCCGGCGAATGGATGGTCGGGCTCGAGGGCGAACGCACCCTGCGCGACCTCGGCATGCGCGGCGACATCATCAAAACAATGCACCGTGCCTTCACCGAGCGGGGACTCGATCGCGGCATCGGCAACTACGTGATCGACACGGATGCCGCAGCATCACCGATCGTCGGGCGGCTTGTGGGCAAAGGGTTGCATGACGAGCTGAACGGCGAGGCCTACGCCGTCATCGACGGCACGGACGGCCGCGCCCACCACGTTCGCTTCCGCGATGTTCGGGCGTTCGAGCATGCCCCGCCGATCGGCGGCATCGTCGAGGTGCGACGGTTCGGCGGCGCCGGCGATCAGCGGCCAACGCTGGTGCTCGCCAACCGCTCCGACTTCGACCTTGCCCGCCAGGTAACGGCGCCGGGCGCGACCTGGCTCGATCACCGTCTGGTCGAGCGGGAGCCGATGCCGCTCTCCATGGGCGGCTTCGGCGCTGAGGTGCGCGCCGCCATGACCGCGCGTGCCGAGCACCTGGCCGACGAGGGCCTTGGCCGCCGGCAGGCTCAGCGCATCATGCTGCAGCGCGATTTGCTCGACACCTTGCGGCAGCGGGAGCTGAATGCCGCGGGAGCAACGCTGTCGGCTGAAACCGGGCTGCCGCACCACAAGGCGGCCGCCGGCGAGCATGTGGCCGGCACCTATCGTCAGACGGTGCCGCTTACGTCGGGTCGGTTCGCCATGATCGACAACGGCCTTGGTTTCCAACTGGTGCCCTGGTCGCCGTCACTGGAGAAGCAACTCGGCCGGCATGTCTCCGGCGTGGTGAAGGACGGCGGCGGCATTGAATGGGGATTCGGACGCCGTGTTGCTCTAGGACTGTAGCCACCCCATGGTGTTCTGGATTTGGGATGACCGGTCGGGCGAAAATCCTACGGGGGACCGTCGCCCATCTACACCACTTCGCACGGTCACAAACGCTCCCAAAAACGGCCGTCCAGGTCGCCGACTATTTCCTATTTACGAACTGTGCCCTATCTGCCTTCCAATCAAAAATGGATCCCACAGTCAACTGGCGCTAGCATCCCGCGACGGCGGGATCACCATCGCAAGCCGCAACATCAGCCCACGGGCTACATCAAGGGGTACTACAGGCCGCCCCAACAAGGTTACCAATCACAGGATACTCTACCCGTAGCGGCTCCTCCCGCCGCCGATGGACAGTTCGTGGAGAATGTCGTTCCGCCTCGGCGGTATCTATTGAAACGCATTGTCGATTTTTTCGATACGACTTAATTTTGTTCTTTCCGCGATAGTTCCCGATTAAGCACTCTCTCTTCCGCGCAGCACACCGTCACGGTGCTATATCGGCAGAACAGATACACCTTCAATATTTCACCCAAGTCCGCAGGGAATCCGAACAGCAATTCGCAGTCATCGGCGGCACGATGAAATGGGTGCAAGTCAACGTCGATTTCTCCAGTATATAACCTGGGCCATTCCGCCGCAGCATAGCACGTAACTTGTCGCCACTTCCTTTCATCGCCGCGCTGCCGAAAGCCCACTTGACAGAACGCTGCCGACTGCGGCTCTGGACACGGGCAACCCTCGGCTTGCCTGCACCCATCCTCCGCCATCTCCGCAGTTTCAAACATCAACGCGAATTTGGTCAGGTGGATCTCCGGGTTGCCAGGGAGATAGGGCAGGACTTTGCGTCGTATCCGGGTAGCAAGATCGCGCTCCGGCAGCCTGTTCTCAAAGCCGCGGCGGAACAGTTCCCACGCATCGGGGAAATCGTGCCGCACGTCGAAGAACACCCAACCATCGCCAGGCAGCTGCCCCCGACATGCAGCCATCGCTGCGGTGCGAAGCATCTCCCCGCCCTCGCGCGCCGTGTAATTCAGGTGCAGCATTGCATCGGTCATGGTGTCCAGGTCGAAGTAGTTATTCTCCGGCGGCAGCTCGATGCGCCAGTGGCTGACCGCACCCATGTATTCAAACGGCAGGTATCGCGGATCGCGGAAATTGAGCTCGAACATCCCGGAGTCGTTCTGGCCGCTCGAGGTCGCCACCGCCTCGCGCGCGCCGTAAATCTTTACCATGCGCGGATCGTCGGGGCACAGCGCGTAGCCATCGTGCTGGCCCGGCTGCTCCGTGCAGCAACGTGCCATCTGCGGGCAGCAGCAGTCATGCGGCGGTGGGCTGAGCCGCGGGTCGATCCGCGTCATGCTGCTGAGCAGCGTCAGACGGCAATGCACGCCAGTATAAGGACCGGTCGACGCAGGGAATTGTGAGCGTCACATTACGGATTCGCCGCATGTACTGGCCGGGAAAATCCAGATCGAACATCCATTCCGGCGAGCTCGATCTCGCATGCGCCGGTGTTGCGCAGGCTGCAAATAGTCGAGCGGGAAGTGCAAGGCGTAGCGAGACATGCTTGGTCAGTTCGTACTCGCGGATGTTCTCGTCGAAATAGGCCTTCTCCATGTGCCGCAGGGCGCGTCGAGAGCCGCTCGCCAGCCATCAGCCCCTCATGCAAGTATCCCAGGCGTTCGGGCGGCAGGAAATGCCGGGTGGTGTGCCCGCGTTCGAAATTGAACGCGCGTTGCGCCTGGCTGCCGGCATGCAGGGCCAGGTCGTACGTCTGGTAGTAGAGTGCCGCCGTCTCGCTTTTGCAGGTACAGGTACAGTTCGTGGCTGGTGAACTTGTCGCGCAGGAAATTCTGCACCTCGGCGCCGTTTTCGATCTGCCGCTGATGGGTGTTCAGCTCCATCAACGCCTGATCGCGGCGTCGCTGCGCGCCGAGTATCTGGCGCTCGGCCTGCTGGATCTCGATGGTCAGGATCTGTATCTGGTGAACCCATTCGTCGAGGCGGCGGATCCAGCCGGCTTCGGTATTGTCGAGTGCTGCGTTCTCACTCTGGATCTGCGCCTCGTTATTGGTGATACGCGCAATGGCGGCGAACATTCCGCCGAGCTTGGTGCCAAGGGGAAGCCAGGAAATAGCCACCGGGCTGCCGCCAAAACCGGCGCCGCCGACCACAAAGTCCGGGATGAGGCTCAAGCCTTCGCCGATCCCCTCCGATGATGTTCGCCGCGGCCCGCAACGACAGCGCTGAATTCATCAGGCTTTGGTACTGAATTTCGTCGTTGATCAAGCCACCCGGCCCGGCTTGATCAGACCGGTGTAGTAGATCAGGTTTGCGCTGGCTCACCGCCTTGGTCTTCTGCAGAGCTTCGATCTGCCAGTCAGCGTCGCGCCACTGGTCCTTCCTCGCCGCCAGTCCGATCGTGAGCAATTCACGCTCATGCCCAGCCCGCATCGCAGCCAGGTATTCGGCATCGCCCTTCTCGAAGGCGCCAGCAGTTCGGCGCCCAGCTCGCTGCACCCTGCCGGCATAGTTCCTGCGCCTTCTGGATCAGGAACAGTGAAGCGATATGGGCTGGGCGGATAGCACCACGCCGCATTCGTCCGCGCAACGGCTCCGAGATCGCTGCGCCAGCCTTCACGCGCACGGGGTCGTCACCGAAATAGGGCATGTCGCGGCCGGCTCGCCGTCGCGCAGCCGGTGCGCGCTCGAGGTCGTGGTGGATCAGCGCGAGCCGGTCCTCGACACGATCCCGTACAGATCGAGCAGCCGCGGATTGAGCGGCGGGTGGCGGCCATGAAGGCGCTGATCGCTGTGCGGCGTTCGCGGGCGGCGCGAGCATCACTGCGCGCGGCCGTTTGCCCAGGACCAACCGTGCCGTGTCGAACATGCAGGCGAGCCTGCGCGAAGGCCTCCGGCGAATGCCGGCGGCGCATCATCGTGTGCCCCCATTCAACGCAGTGTCTCCAGATAGTGCAGGATGACGGCACGATCGCTCAGCCTCGGCACAGGAGATATCGGTGCTGTCGCAGCAGGCGCCCGGTGCTGCCGGCTGCCGCGGGGCGGCGGCTGACTGCGGCGCGGTGCCCGCCACCGGCGGCGGCGTGATCGGCTCGCACTCGATCCAGTGCAGTCATTGCCGAGCGGGTCATGGGCCAAGCGATACCAGCGCAGCGCCGCCTCAAACCGGCAGTGCGTCCGAAGCCAGCGCGCCACCGTCAACGCCGGGGCAAAGTTCGACAGCGGAAACGCCGGTTTGCCCGGCTCCGCATAGGCGAAATATGGATACGAGGGTAGCTCGCCGGCATATGGCGTAACGTTCGGCGGCAGCGCCACCTGCGGCATCACGAGCGCTCCGTCCCAGGCGAGATCGTAACGGAAACCTGGCGACGGACTGCCAGCGTTGCCTTGCGGGCTCTGGCCGCCGGTAACGCTGAAGAACAGGGAATTCGACACTCCGGCCCTCGAACACCAGCGCGGGTGTCTGTCCAGCAGTCACTGCAACTCCCAAATGCGAGCGCCTCGGCTGCTGGAACACTCCGGCATGAACGCGGCACCACGCCAGCCGCACCATCGGCAGTGGCGTCCAGGCCAGCAGCGGCGGCAGTTGTGTCGGGTCTTCCCAATAGGCCGATTGCTGCTCGCGATGGATCGTAATAGTCGTCCTGAAAGCCGTACTGGTAACCGTCATCGCTCTCCGACGGCGGCGGCGTGCCGGGCAGCGGCGCACTGTCATAGTATTCGCCGTCGACCAGCCAGAAGTAATATTCGTCGATCCCGGCAGGGTGGTCGCCGCCACATTCCGCGCAGCAACTCACACAGCCCGGCCCGTCGCCGTCATGCGGGGCGAACGGCGTGGCGGCGAAAGGCACGCCGGCGGCGGCGACACGCACGAAGCTCTTGCCGAGGCGGATCGCCGCCTGCATCCACAGCGGCAGCTCCGTCGCCGTGCCGCTGCCAGCCGGCTGGGCAGGGGGTGGCGGAGGCGGCGTGCATCGCGGCCAGCCAGGAGGGTCGTGCGTCGCGCTCCGGCGTGCCGATCAGGCCGAGGCCCTCGACGGGCGGTGCAACGGGCGCCGTCAATAGCGCGCAATGTCGCCGGCTCGCGCGCCTGCACGATCTGCAGCCCGTCATGCGCCGGCACGGCTTCGTCCGGCCACCATTCCAGGCCGCCGGGCACAGCGCAGGTCAGCGCCGCACCTTTCAGCCCGTCCTCCAGGAAGCGGAATGCCGCCCCCGCCTGGCCCTGCCAAGTTCCTCCCACTCCATCCAGTTCTCCTTGTAGATATCGCGCCGCTTGCACGCCTGCCAGACTTCGAAGGTGGCGAATTCGCGGTCCCACATCCAGGCGAAGTCGCGGCTGACCGTCCAGCCCGGCTCCAGGCCCAGACGAGCGCGGCGGATGAACGCCTGCGCCGCGCTGATCGCGTCCTCGATCCGGCTGGCGCGCTCGGGCAAACCCGGCTTGTACGTCGAGCAACAGAAGATCGCTCAGTTCGCGCGGCACTGTCGCGTAGAGACCGGCCTGCCACGGCAGCGCGACGCGGTTGTCATGGCACAGATAGGCCAGCAATGCGTCGCGCCCGCGCCGCCGCAGCCCGTCATTCAGCCGCCTGATGTCCTCGTAGCGTCGCGGCTTGCCGTTATCGAATGCCCTGGCCAGCACGAAGGCGAACAAGTTGGCGTTGCCGGTCTGGGTTTCCGCGGGCAGCGACCGCACTCGGATCGTCGGCGGCCCAGAGATCGGGCCGGGCATCAGTCAGCTTCCCGGCCGGAAATGCCTCTGCATGGCGCCGAGCCAGCGGTCCGCATGCCAGGCCCGAACCACCCAGCGCTCGTCGAGGAAGTCGGCGGTCTGAGCCGATACACCGGCGCGGCCTGGGCCACGAAATAGCGCAGCTCCAATGGCCAGTCGGGCGGCGGGCTGCCGATCTGGCGGAGCAGATAGGCCGGGTCGGCCGGCCGCTTCTCGGCCGCCTCCAGGAAGATCCGCCAGACCTCGCGTCCGCCATGCCGCGCAGCCGCCCCACGCATGACCGTGTAGTCGAAGCAGCCGCTCCCACCAGTCGAACAGCGCCTGGATCCGTTGTGGCGACGGTTCGGTGCGTTGCGTCGTTTGCCGGAGCAACGTAGTTATCGCGCACCGGCAAATAGTTGAAGTCGAACTGCGCGAGCTGCTGCGCGAACCGGGCCGCCTGGAATGGGCTGGAAATATCCCGCACCGGCGAACGCCGACGGCGCCATCAGCATGGCGCCGAGTTCGGAGGCCGCATCGGCGTGCGGCGACGCGGACAGAAGCAACCGATGGGTAAACAGCATCGCCTTGAAGGCGCGCTGATAAGTACGGCGAATATCCCGCAGCGAGCCGGTATAGAGCTGCGCCAGGAACGCGTTCGCGCCGGGGCTCACGGGCGCGAGCCCAGCGCCAAGTGTCGCGCTCTTGTCAATCTGGAACAGCCGGTCATGGGGGATTTCGATTTGCTCGTGCCCGCTGTCCGGGCCGCTATACTTCACCTGCAAGCCGGTTTGCACCGGCCTGGCCTGGCCGGCACTGGCGAACAGCGGCGCAGGCTGGGTCAGGGACAGGGTGATCTTGTAGGCGCCCCGCCGCAACGTTGCCTCCCCGAAGCGCCGATCCGTCTCGCCCGGCCAGGCGTGACTGAGCAACGTCCAACTGCGCGGACCGCGCTCGAGCACCAACTGCCAGCTCCGATTGCTCGCCGCGTCGTAGTCGGGCGGCTCGCCCGGTGGGGTCCACTCGCCGGCGTTGAATTCGTAATGGCCTTCCTGGTCGACCAGCAGTGCACCGCACCAGGTCACGGTGAAGCCTTGCGCGCCACCCAGCCACTGGTTCGAAAGATCCTTCTGCAGCAAACCGTTATGCACCGCGACGAAGGGCCCCTGTCCGGCCGCGAGGGGCGCGGCCAGCGATGGCAGGACGCACGGCACCGGGCAATTGCTGCGGTCGCGCTCGCGATCGAAGCCGCCAAGGCCGCCGCCGGGCTCGCGCCACACCACGCCGCCCCCGGCCACGCTGTACTCGCCTACCAGTCCGGTGCCGGCCAGCGCCAGAAGGGCTGCCAGCGCGCCGCCATTGGGCGCTGTCCAGGTGAGCGCCGCATGGGCGCCGTCGGCATTCTCCCACACCGGGGCTGGGTCGGCCGCGGTCGGGGCGAGGAAATTCTCGTCCGCGGCGAGGTTGCGCAGGATCAGCGCTGCCACCGCCTCGCCATGTTGCTGCGGCCCGCCACAGGCCAGCGCCGCATGGCTGGCCAGATGCGCCGCGATGATCTTGGTGCGCGCGTGGCACAAGGCGAATTGGTGGCGGAACCACCGGAAGCGCTCGTCCTCGGCATGGCCTTCCACCATGCGGGCCTGCGCCTCATGAAAATCAGTGAACAGCAGTGCGAATTTCGCCAGCAGCGCGCGCGGCTGAAAATACAGGTCCTGGATCGCCTGCTGTTCGGCCGCAGTGAAATCATGGCCGCCTTCGAGCCGCCGCAGCACCGCCGCATCACTCAGGGGCAACGAAGCGGTCAGTTGCGCGGCACCGGTATCATACTGGAATGGTCCGCCGGGCGGGGTGTTCCAGACCGCCGCGGTGGTGTCAGCCACCGGCAGCGGACTGGAGAACAGCGCCGCCGCGGGAGCGACATGGGTGAAGCTGCGATCCAGCACGCGGGCGAAGAAATGCTGCCCGAACGACAGCACATCGGCCGCGGCGAAGCCGAAATCGGTCTGCAGCACGGCGGCAATGCGTGGCCAGGTCCAGGCCTCCAGATCCTCGTCGGTGCACGCCGCGGCCAGCAGCTTTCGGCGCAGCTCCCATAGCGTGTGAGCATGATCATGCTCGCGCGCAGGATCCGTCTCCGGCAGATCGAGCGGCCGCACTTTCGCATCCGCCTCGTCTTGCAGCGGGAACGGCGAGCCGTGGCCGGCCGGCCCGTCGACCGTAAAGAGATAGATCAGGTCTTCCAGGCTGAACTGCGAAGCGTGAATCTTCGCCAGCACCTCGGCGAAGCGGAGCGTGTGGGTCGGGTGGGCATGCCAGTTATTGGTCGCCGAGGCCGGATCGAACCCGGCCAGGCGGGACAGCTCGTCGAGGTGGTTGGTCAGGGCCTCGACGAAGCCACGGTCGCGGCGCGAACCGTGGTGGCGGCCCGCATGGTCGGCCACCCCGAGCGCGAACTGGCGTACCGCCCAGCCCCATGTCGCCGGCGGCGGTTGCACCCAAAGCGCCAAAAGCTGGCTCCGGTCGGCACCCACCGCGTTGGGCGGCGGCGGACTGGCCTTGTCGCTCAGTGGCAGGTGAAAGTCGTCACGCAGCATCTGGAAGGCAGCGAGCTGGCGGATGAAGTCGGGGTTGAGCCCGCTCCCGATGAACAGCTGCAGCACCTCGCAGATGTCGCCAAGCTCATGGAAACTATAACCGCAGCAGCAATGCTCGCGCAGCTTGCGCCACAGCCGGATGAATACTGCGAGCGCCAACAGCCCAAGCTCAGTGGGCAGCGCGCGCGGAAAGCTAATCACCAGCTTGTCGAGGCAGCACGGTTCGCAGATCGGAAAGCCGCCTTGGCGCTGGACGGGGTCGCGATCGTCGCCGCCGCTGCTGCCGAATGGTACGTAGCCGCACTTCCACAGCTCGACGAATTCGCAATAGGTCAGGCAGGTGAGGCGGAGGAATTCCGGCACCTGCAGCACGGTTTCGGTCCAATTGGCAGGCTCCGGCGCGGCCGCAAATCCGTAGAGCTGCCAGACCGGCACGCCTGCGCCGGCCGCCGGGGCGCTCGTGGCGGCCGCCGGGGCGACTGCGCCGGCCACCGGGGCGCCTGCGCCGGCCACCGGGGCGCTTGCGCCAGCCGCCGGGACGCTCGTGGCCAGCAGCGGGTCAGACTGAAGCTGTGCGTCGCGCACGCACGGATAGGCCGGCTGGCCGTTGAACAGCAGCCGATATTCCTGCGGCGTGATCCCGAGATATTCGATCGCGATGTCGATGCGCACCGGGCAGCGCCAGAGATAGTCCCAGAAGCCGATCGGCTGCCGCCCGGGGTCGAGCGCAAACTCGGTGATGCACCGCCGGAAGCTGCGCATCTCCTGGAACCGGCAGCTGCGTAGCGACGCCACATAGCTGCGATTGACATCCAGTGCCTGCGGATACCGGCAGCTGGCAGGATGAAAAATCCACTTCCAGCGCGTTGTACACCGCCGGCACCACGGCGGCGTTGGCGGCGACGGGCGTTGCCGGGGTAGAATATTCCGGCAGTGCCCCGAACAGGGTCGCCGGATCGTGGCAGGCATCGCGGTCGGGCGGGCATGGTGTTTCCACGCACAGCTTGAATCCCGCCAGTTCATCGGCGCTGGTATTGTAAACCACGCCGGCCGGTTGCGTACCGGGCGCGGCAATCACCGCCGCTCCGAGGGCTTCCAGATTCTCGTTCACGATGTCGACCAGCGGCAGAGGCGTCTCAACGTTGGCACATGAGGCGAGCAGAGCTCCTAGCGGGCCTCGGCGCTGAGAAACCATTGATCCAAGTGTAGGAGGCGGAAAAATAGAGAGTTTACCGAGAATCTGCAGCGCCGTTTCTGCATGATAATAGAAATCTGTCGCATCAGCTTTCGGGTCGGCGCCGAGTTGCTGCCATAAGTCACCTGCCTCCAACTTGATCAACTGATCTTCTACCGGACTGCGCTCGGTGGGAGTTGGCGGGAAGGGCTCGTTACAAATTGAGGTCGGCGCAAGCTTTAACATTTCGTGCAGGTACGCCGCGGGGCCCAGCGGCGACAGGCAAGGCGGCGGAATGCAATTCGTGAGCGAGCCGTCCGGGTTGATCGGCTTGAACGTACCCCCGCCAGTCTGTCCTCCCGTCGGGTTGCCGGCCGTCGCCTTGGTGTAAATCGCCGTGGCGGCGGCGCCGTAGGCAACCGTGCCAGTCATAGCCTGCTGGAATTCAGCGGCCGTGAGGGCGGCGATCTGCGCCGCGGAGCGGAAGCCGCAGGCATAGAGTGCCTCGACCAGCGAGAAGCCGAGCACTCCAGTATTGGGTGAGGCTGCGGCGCTCGCCAATACGGCGTAGCCCGCGCTGGTGACGAGGGCGCACAACGCGTCGATCGTTGTGATGGCGTCCACAAGCCACGCCTCCGCCTTCGTATCAGCGGGGAACACTGTGGCCGCCGCTGCGGCGAGCGCCGCCGGATTGGCTATGCCACTGCCGAAGGTATACGCTGGGTCATAGGCCGTGAGACAGCTGCCCAGCCAGTCGGTCGAGGGCATCTGCAGCTGCGGCAGACCACCGCCGGCTGCCGCCGTGACATTCGGCGTGAAGTGAATGTTGGTGAGCTTTGGGATGTCGGCGATGACGCTATTGCTGAGCGTGACGGTCGGCGGGTTTGCCGCCGCGTTGACGGCGGTGACGGTGGTTCCGGTCGGAATTGCGGGCTGCGGTGCTGCTCCGGCAGTCAACACCAGGCTGCTGACGGACATCCCGATAGCGACGCCGCTCACCGAGGCGAAACTCAGAATGTTGGGGGTAGCGCCAGCGGAATTGGTTTGCGCGCTGGTGGCAAGGTCGATTGCGCTGACCGAGCCGGTCTCGGTTACCTGGAAGAATTGCCGCACTGCCTGGATGAAGGCGGCGATCCCAGCCGTCGTGCCGCCAGGCGTGGGCGGGAGCCAGGTCGGGTTGGTCTTGAACAGCATGGTCCATTGGGCGGCGGTAAAACCCGCAAGCGTGGCCAGCGTCGGCGGCACCAACTGACCGAGAATCTCCATGCCCAGCGCGGTCTGGAACGGCGCCGGGATGATATAACCTTGCGTGAGCGCGGAGAGCACCAGCCCCAGCATCGCCTGCGGCTGAGCCGCGGCCGCGCCCGGCCAGAAGATCGCCGAATCGTCGCCCAGCTGGTAACCCTGGCTGCTAGCCGGAAACGCTAGCCAGGACGTGATCAGCGCTGGCAACTGGGCCAGCACGGGTGAGGCGCCGGCAAAGGCGGGCGTGAAGGTGATGGGGGCGCCGGCGGGCACGCTGTTCAGCACCGGTGCCGACAGCGTTACGGTTGTTGCGGTTGGCTGCGCCGAGATGGTGGCACCTGCGGCGATGCTGGGGCCACTCACCAGCATCCCTGCCAAGCCCACTGTGCTGGCGAAGGTCAAGCCTTCGCCGTTGGCTGTCGGCGCGGTGGTCAGTAGGGTCATGGCGCCAAGCGGTGCAAGCGCCGTCCCAGAGCCGGAGGGCACGCCCAGCGCCACCATACGACGGGCCGCCTGCGCTGAATTGATCGCGGGTGCCCCGATGGTGACGAAGGCCTCCGCGTCCGTGGTTGCACCGGTGGAAATCGCGCTGGAGAGTTGCGCCAGAAGATGCGGCAACTGGTCCCCGGTTGCGAGGGCATAGCGCTGCGCCGCCGTCATGCTGCTCGGCAAAGTGTTGGCGAGGCCATAGAAATACGCCGCCGGGACGCCGAACCCGGCGGGCGGCACCAGGTTGCCAGGGCCGATGCCAATACCAGTCAGGATGATTTCTGTCTCGCTGCTCGGCGCGTTGCTTGACTGCCCGGGATTGGCTGGGATCGTCAGCAGCACCTGCGTTGCAGCCAGGCTGAGCTGTTCGCATGCAACCGCCGCCGACAGAGCATATATGAACGTCGCCAACTGATTCGAGTTAGCATTCGTCGCGGCGTAGTACGTTTTCAGCTTTGCTTCGAATTGCTGGCGGTCACCTTCGTCCTGGTTTACCGAGTTGCCGCTGGCGAGCAGGCTGCCGTCATTCGGCGGGTTGGTATAAAGTTGCTCGAGTGGGTCTGGCGGCGTTGGCAGCGGCGGCTGCTGGCTCCAGAGGATCTCGTTAGCGATATTCTGGCACTGCGCGACGCTGAGGGCGGCGAAATTGAAGGCGAAGTTTACAGCTCCCGCGAGCGCGCCAGATGGTTGCTGGTTGAGCGTGACGGTGGTGCCACTAAAGCCGGTTACGACCGTGCCGGCAGCAATGCCAGTGCCGGTGACTGTCATGCCCGGGCTGATTACTTTGGTCCCGGCCGGAACGGTCAGTTGCGTGGGACCTGGGCCCGCGGTGGTGGGTGCAATGGCGAACGGTCCGCCTGGGTCTTTGGCCAGTACCGCATTCACCGCTGTCAACAGAGCATCGAAGGCCGGCGGCGCACCGTTTGAGGGCAGTTGCAACGTCAACGGATTAGCCGCCGATGGCGCCACCGGCAAAGAAATGTAGACATTGGGCGTCAGAGTTGACCAGGGATCCGATGCGGAACTTCCTAGCCAGGTGCTCAGGTCGGGCGCGTTCCCGCTCGGCAGCGTGAGGTCATAGTAGCTGGTAAAGGAGGGTGTCGTCTGGCCGGCCCATTGCACCGCGAGCTGGATATTTTCGAGCGGTTGGACCGAGTTCACCTCGATCACCGCCGTCGCTACCGATTGGAGCGCGTAGACATCGGCCAACAAATTTCGAATCGAAACCGAAGTCGACCTGCTGGATGAGTCCGGTGGTCGTGCCAGCGGGGTAGGGAGGCGGGACCGCGGACACGTAATTCGCTGGCGTAGCGCCGTCGGCGCCCCAGAACCCTGCGGGGGTAATGGCGTTATAGGCGACCGAGCCGATGCTCGGGCCGGCCGGCTGGCTGCCGGCGGTCGCGAAATCCAGCTGATAGGCGGTGATGGTGAGCCCGCCGAGCGGGGCGAGATAGTCGTTCGCGAAGGTCACCGCGTCCACCGGCGTCTGCGGCACGATCCGGACCACGATGTAATTCGCCATATCCCGTCTCCCGTGAAGCGCGTTGCTAGTTCAGGATGATTTCCTCTTTCGAGGCGATTCTCTCACGCTCGCGCCGACTTTGGCCGGGGCAGCGGCAGGGGTTGCGTCGCCAGCTGCGGGCGGGGGTGTCGTCGTGGCAGGCGAAGGCAGCGGGGCCGTCTTCGTGGGGCGCGCCGTCGGCACCAGAATGCCCGCAATATGCGCGAACGGCACGAACACGGCCGGGCCAGCCGTCGCGTATTGCGCCATCTCTTCTGGCAGCAGCTGTGTGGTCAGCTCCTCGGATTGCAGCCAGACCCCCGGCAGTTCCACGCCGAGCAGCTTGAACGGTCGACATTTTGAATTCGTGGAACAGCGTTGGCATCGACACGAGGATTGTCGTGTTGACGTAGCGTTTGAAGTTTATGGTCATGAGCGGTCAAGCTCCAGAGGTTGCTTGGCCAGCAAATGGATCGCTCCGTCCACTTTAAGTTACTCCAATGTAAGCTGTGAATTTCCAGCAATCGGCTGAATTGCAACTCCCGCATCGTATCGCGCCTTCGCACCCTTGGTGAATTTGTGGCTCTTCAAGGCCGATCTTGCTCCGGTTATCGGAGATACAGCCACAGCACCGGTCTTCGTCACACGACGAAGTTTCGCAGCGATCTTATTCCATTTCGGGTTGATGGGAGACCCATCGGTCCGGCACGCAAGCCACGACTGTCTCAGCCCACCCCCGGTCTCTCTCCCAACATCGAGATAAAGGGCCCCTGGTATTTCCTCGGCGAGCGCGCCTGCTGATGATAGCTTTGCGGACGGCAAACGCTCAGTGAACAGAAACCTCTCAAACGGACCATTCAGAATTGCCTTATCAATCGATCCCTGGTTCACCTCTGTGACCGAAAACGGGTTGTTGAGTATGCCAAGTAACCGAAGGTCGAATTCGCCTACGCACTCGCTCACGAATGGCACAAGTTCCTCCGGTGTAGCATGAAACGGGATAGAAAGATCGGGCATGTTCTTATGTCACTTCTTATTGTAGGGGACGAATTGAGTCGGGACCCCTGCATTTTGCAGGTCTTTTTGTGCGGCAGCTTCGCGGGGTACTGGTGTCACGTTGTCTGCCTTAACCTTCCCTACATTGACAGCTTTGACGTCTCTTTCGGGTGTCCTATAGAGAATGTCCGGGCGACGCGTTGCCTTCACTCCACCTGGTGTCGGCACAACCGCCTCAGGCAGGTTGGGCCGTTTGCCTCCCGCGATAATAGTATTGCCTTCCTTCTCTAAGGCGTCCGCTGTTTTCTTGACTGTCTGATTGTGAGGCCCCTCAAGCCCGACCTTTGGGCCTCTTTTTTGGGGGACTTTCGCGGGGGCGGGCGTAGCTGGTTCTGGCGCTTTCGCGGCTGGCGCTGTGGGCGTGGCTGGTTCAGCCGGAGGTGCCGTCGGGGCGGCGGCCTCCGGCGCTGGAGGCGATGGTTCCCGCGGCTTGGGCGGGGGTGACTTCTCCCGCGGGCTGCGGCGCAGAGCCGCCGCCGCCCCCATCGCCCCCGCCTGTCGACATGGCATGGTGCAATGCGGCCAAGCCTTGATGCATGTTGTAAACGCCCGCAGCGCCAACAGCCAGGCTGCCGGTAACGATGGACGCGCCCGCGACTACGGCGCCAACCGATACGGCGCCGACAGGCACTGCAACCGGTGTCGCCACACCCACCGTGCCAACCTCGCCGACAGCGGCCACGGCAGTGCCGGCCACGCCGGCACCGCCGACGGTCAGGCCCGCGGTCACCCCGACACCGCTGCCATAGACTTCGAGCATGCCCGTCGCGAACTGACCGACCGCTTTTCCGACCTCAAACGCTTGCGAGGAACCGGGCGGCGAGGGGGCCTCGGTGCCAAAAGGGGCCAGCGACTGGACCGAGCCGTAAACGAATCCTAGCCCGGCCTGGACCGTAGAGGAGTTGCGCGCCGCTTCCTTGACCTTTGCGAACCATCCGCCCTCCTGCCCATTCTGGTCTGACAGAACGATCGGTCGGCCCTTGACGAATCCGTATAAATTCGGTCCATCCCTAAGCCCTCCTGGGTCGGTTGCGGTCCAGCGGCCCAGCCAAGCGGCGTAATAGCGCGCGCCGAAATAATAGAAGCCATTTTCAGAATCGCGCTCCTTGGCCGAATATCGGTAGCGCTTGACACTGACTTCGGCGCAATCTCCAGCTTGGAAGGCGGAGCTGCCATAGGGGCTGTATTCCTCATAGGTGATCAGCGCGGCCTTGGCATCCAACTCCAAACTGACGGAGCCTAAATGATTAGCGAGCTGGTACCGCAAAGCCGGCTCCAACGTGTCCAACGCCTTCGCCCGGTCAGTCGTCAGTGTCTCGATCAGCGCGATGCGTTGCCTATCGTCCATGACGTGCAGCGTTTCGCGTTCCAGTGTTACCGCGCCCGCCGCATCGAATTCCCGGAATACCTCGAACCCGCCGATATAGAGCCTTTCGTTACGGCGCGTGCCGCCCGGACGCAAATTGATTTTCCGCGCGCGCTGGCCCGCGCCGTCATAAACATACCGTGTCGCTTCGGAAACGCCCTCATTCACCACCTGCCGACTCGTCGCATGCAGTTGGTCGTGAAAATCCCATTCCATACGCGGCAAGTGTGGCATCTCCGTCACGTTGCCGTGCGAATCGTAGCGATAACGTTCCGTCAGTGTCGACGGCCCATGGTCGGAAGACGTTTGGCTCAGCCGGTTGCTATGCCGCCACGGTTCCAGAAGACTCGCTTCTTTAAACGCATACTCGCGCTCCCAATTGCCCCCGTCGGCGCGATGCCGCATCGAGAGGAAATTCCCAACCGGGTCGTATTCGTAGTGCTCAACGTAATTCCGTAACGCCTGCAGATCGTGCAACCGAGCAGAGCCCACAAAGGGAAAGTCCCGATAATCCCCATCGGCCGGCGCGAAGGAGAACGCCGATTGCGCGGCATGCTCCCGCCCGGTCGCCTCCAGGAGCCGGTACAGCGGATCGTAGGTAAAATCGTTAGCCGGATCGACCCGGTGATTTGCATGAAACACGGTACGCAACGCGGCGTCCTGGATCCGCGTGATGTTGCCCACCGGGTCATAGGTGTAGTGCAGGTCCTGCACCTTCCCGGCCTCGGCGAACATCCGGGCGCCCTCATCGCACTTGCGCAATGTCTTCAAATGCGTTAGCCGGAATGTCTCCTTGTCATACCCGTAGCTGGTATGCGCCCCGTTGCCATAGCGGATCACGGTGCGTTGGCCTTTGGGGTCGTAATTGATATGCTCGACAAGCCGAGTCCATTCGCGGCTACCGTCGAACTCCGCCCGAATACCTCGAATGTTTACATCCACCGCCTCTAGCAGGCTGGCATCATTGAATTTCGGCCGGTAGACGCTGCGATCCGGCGCGGTCACTTCGATCGCCCGGTTCAGCGCATCGTACCCCGTTTCGCCGGCAAAAGACTCGGCCTCCAGCGCCACCTCCGCCGCCCAGTCCGGCGCGTTTCGGAAATCGCGGGCGAATCGCCGCACGCTGCTGAGACTGTTGCCCTTGAAATCATAGAGCTCGGTCGCAACCACGCCGGCACCATCGAAGTGTCGGAAGATTTTGCCGCGCAGATTGCGTCGGTTCTGCTCGGCCTCGCTCAGCCCGGTCTGCTCGCTGTCGCCATAAATCGTGCGCTCGAAAACGATTTCATGGGCAAAGTGCTGCTCGCTCGCGCGGCCGCCTTTCACGAACGACCGGACCGGCCGATGCAGCTCATCGTAGTCCATGCGGAAGTCGTAGTCACGACTGTTCCACATGCGGACAGGCTTGCCTGCCACGTCATTCAGAATCCAGCGCTCGCCAGCTTCCATGCTGTGCTGCCGCAACTTCGTTCCCAGCATGTCGAAGTCGCCGCGCATCACCACGCGGTCGAGAGCATCGATCACCGCGCGCTGATTGCCTTGGATATCGAGCATGGTACGCGTGGCGTAGAGCTGTTTCGAGTCGGCCGCGTCCGTCCCGTTATCGGCGACACTCAGGAAGCTCCGGCCCAGCGTATCGAAATGCACGGTTGTGGGCGTATCAGCACAGCGCGCCGCTTTCTCCGCTGCCACTTTCTCATGCGGGCCGAGGTCGCCGCTAATTCGCGCCTGATACCAGGTCGGCAAATACTCCGCCTCCGGAAGCAAGCTGAAAAACGGACCAATCACGGCGTCCGCAAGCGGGTCGAAGGTCACCGTGTCATTGGCGTCGAACGACACCTGTCTCCACGCGTCGAACTCAATTTTCTCAAAACTGTGGTCCGGGTGAAGCGTCGCCACCACACGTTCCACCGGGTCGTAGAACAGCACGCTACTGACACCCCGGCGCTCAATGCCGTATTGCGGCACCGCGCTGAAGAATGGTTCGTACTCCCGGACGGGTTTGCCTTTGTTGTTGTAGACCTTGGCACCGGTGCCAACCCATCGAGGGTCGGCGAATGCCGACGCCTTGTCATCGAGATCAAGCGGCCCTGGCTCGGCTTGAATCTTCTGTCTGTGCCAGACGGCCAAAACCGTCGGAATATGCGAAGCGCAGTTGTACCCGCGTCTGTTCGCCCGGCGCCAGCGCGCTCACATGGGTCTCACGCACGATCGAGGCTGAACAGGCCGGCACCCGGTGCAAATCGTAAATGATGCGGCTGGTCGCCGTGCCCAGATGCGACCGCGCAAGCTCAGCCGGCGCTGTCGCATCAAAATAGGCGGCAATCTCGGCGGGCGGCAAATCCGTGACGAAACTGTCGAATGAATCGCCTTCGGCCGGCCCTTCGGCCTTGCCCATGATCGCGGTACCGGCGAGCATTCCCAGCGCGTCGAACCGCGCCTCCGAGCGGTTGCCGTTCGGATCGGTCAGGCGATGAGGCTGCAGCACACGATAATCTAGCGCCGCATGAGTCTCGTTGCCGGCGGCATTGCGCGTAAACACCGGAGCGAGCCGGTGTGCGTCGTATTCGACAGAGGTGATATGGCCGAACGGATCCCTGTATCGATGCGGCAGAAAGAAATTCCGCAGCGCAAAAGCGAGCTCCTGCGCAGGAGGCTCATTCTCGGCCGCGTAAAACACCAGACCCGAGGGAATGAAAAATGGCCCGGTCCCATCCACGTCGCGATAACCGACCGTGGGATGGCCAAGCGCCCGCTTCAGGTCCGCCGGCGCCATCTTGGCTGCGAACACGGGCAGCAGCCCCTCGGTAAGCGCGCGCTGGAATGTCTCACCCGGAAGCGCCAACGATTCCAGTGTGCCCACAGGAAGCAGACCGGACAGATTGTTCCGGCGGTACTGGGTCAGCGCCTCGGCGATCAGGCGCTTCTGTGCCGCTACCGGATCGGGAGCCGCGGAATAGTCGATCTCGGCCGCTGCCGCCGCCACGGCGGCGACTTGGGCAAATGATACGATCTCAGGCCCGCGCAACTCGGGAGCCGTAAGCTGAAAGGTCCGGGTCGTGGCCGGCAGTGGCACGCGATAGGAGTCAGGCTCCAATACCACGTCGGTGAAACTGTTCTCTGTTACAGTCGCAAGGAACTCGCCTTGTGCTTCAAATTCCGGCCGCCTGCGTGGGTATCCGATCGCGGCCGAACGTAAAACGTTGCCGTAGGCATCCACCAACAAAGTCAGTTCATGGCCGATCCGCGGATCGGACACGTGGCGCTCATAATGCAGGGTGATTGCTTCGCGCGGGTGCGTAAAAAACACCGCATAACGGTTGCCGTCCTTGGGCTGAACCGGAACAATAGTGAAATTGTGCTCGACCGCGCTGTAGGGGAGATCGGCGCGTGGCGAGCGGTCCAACGCGTACACCTCCTGGCGGAGCATCGCACCTTTCAATGCCCTACAGGCCTCGCGCGCTTCAAACGGTGTAAGACCCCTCGGCAATATCGTATCCGGTAGGAGCGGGGTGTCATGCGGGGCCGGCGGTCGAAAATACTCGTGGGATAGATGGCGAGAGACTCGGCCGCCCTCCAGAAACACCCCGGTATGAAACCAGGTCTTCGTCAGTACCGGCGGGACGTTGTGCTTCTCATCCCAATTCGCGGCTTCCGCACCAGCGGTGGCAAAACTCTCAAAAGCCTCGGTGTCAAGCTGATCGACACGGCCGAAGCCGCGGAACTCACGCTCCAGCCCGTCATAGAAGCCATGGTGGTAGGTATAGCGGGTCACCATGCGGTTGCGGCTGACCTGGTCGAAGACCTCCACTCGCTTCACGACGTGAACGGGAAACGGCAGGCGCGTGATCCACGGCGTGCCCGCGAGCTTGTCGGCCAGATAAAACTCGGTCGACGACGCATATTCGATGTGCGTCGCGGCGCCCATATTGTTGTCGATTCGGGTCAGAAGATGCGGCTTGATCCCGCACATCAAATCGATATAGCGGATTTGCCTCCCGCTTTCGCGCGGCAGCGGCGACGACCAGACCAGGCACGCCGTGCCGCGACCCAATAGATCCGCCACATCCACCGCTGCGGCATTGTCGATCGCCGGAAACTGCGCAATGCACCTTGCATCGCTCAGTACGTTGCCGGCCAAGTTAAGGTATATCCTTGCACCATCGCGGCCGAGATATATGATGTCAGTGGTGCCGGTGCCGTCGGTATCAGCCAGGCGCAGGCGGCGATGGTCGAACAAATCGGGCTCGTCGAACCATGGTGCACCGTCCATCGTCACCTTGGCCGCGAACCTGCCATATCCGCGATTAGGCCAGTAGCATACTTCGCTGTTACGAATACGCACGATATCGGCGAGCCCGTCACCCGTCATGTCGGCGAGGTAAATCGACTGTTCCGGATCAGCGAAGATCGCGCGCGGACCGCTCTCTTCCTCCGTCAGCGGAATATGCACGCGCACGCCGCGCCCGAAACCGTCCTCCAGGAGGGACGGGTGCCACGTGTAGGCGTCGTCTTCCGTAATCAGGACGTCGGCGATTCCATCTCCGGTCAAATCGACGAAGCGCAAATTGGCGTCGTTCCAGTCCAGCACTGGGCATTCCAGGAATGGGCGGAAGCCCTTCCAGCCGGCATCCAACGTCCGGCCATAAAACCCCGGCGCGCCGGCGGTGAGGTCCACCAGGTCCATGTTGCCGTCGCCGGCCACGTCCATCAGATGGTGCAGTCGCGTCCGCCGCTGCACCATAGCCGGCTGCGTTCTGACTGTTTCTACCGCGCCGAATCGGCCGCCGCCCAGATTATGCTTGAACAGCCAGGCCCCAGACTGGTCTGCCAGGATGCCGGCAATGCCCTCGCCGTCCAAGTCGAGCCAGCGATACGTTTCGCCATCCACGCCGCCCGGCAGATTTTCGAGGCTTACATGGTCGATATCTACTGGCGCGAATGGCTTCGCCCCAGGCTCTTCCAACGGACTCGACGAGTAGGCCAGATCAAGCGCCGGCATCGTCCCGGTCAGATACCGCCCGTCCGGCTCGCGCGTATATCCCGCCTGCACCACTTGTTCGATGAACGAGCCGAATCGGCGCTCCCGGTATTTGAACCGCGTCGATCTCACCAGGGAATGCGCGACGCCCAACTCTTGCGGAAAATGGTGAAACATCAGGACCTGCCGACACAGTCGGTAGGTTCTGACTTCAAAGCCGGAGCGGAAGCTCGAGAAGGCGTCGGGCCGCACCGGCCACGGCGCCCGCGATTCATGGTAGGCCTCAGCGCGCGGCCAGCCCGCGTCGTCCGCCCACTCGATGACGTGATCCTCGCCGTAGTCGAACACCACGCTGAACATCCAGTCCATCGCATCGGGATCGTGCGGTGCCAGATGCGGACGGCGAAAACCCGGGAGGGTGGGGTCGAGCAGCAGTGGCTCGCGATTACCGTATCGTATGCGCTTTACGTAGCGGTTCGCGCTCCGGTTGCGATTGCGTTCACTCGCCAGATCAAGATCGACGTTCGCCTCATTCTCGGCGGCGTAATCGTAGATCACCGCATTGCCTTTGTCGTCGTAGCTGCGGGAGATCAGCCATGTGAAGACATGCAACGGATTGTCGGGATCGGCGACGCGCGCGTTTGCATCCAGTCCATAGACCGTGAGAACATTGTCACGCGAAATCGACCGCCAATGGCAGCTACCATCGGCCCGGGAGGTCCAGCGTTCGATCTGCGCGAACAGCCCCTCGGTTCGTGGCCGGTAGGACTGGATGATGTAGCCCATCCGTTCGGGATGGCGCTCGGGGGACCATCCGGCGTCCCTGTCAGCTCGAAGCGCCGGCACCAGATCCTCGGCACCCGATAAGATGAAGATGTCAGAGCCTTCGGTCTGTTCCGCGTCATCATAGCGTGGCAGCCCCTTGTCGGTTCGGCGGGTGATGTTAGGCAAAGCCAGATGCCAGCCCAGCCCGAAGGGGCCGTTGCCAATACCGGAGTTGTAGCTTAGCGAGAGTTGTGGACCGAAGCCTGAGCGACCGGGGCTGGTCACGATCGGTACGGTGAGCGAGCCAGTGCCGGTTACCGGATTGGTGGCAAATTTCTCACCAATGCTGCGCAGCGCGCCTCCGCCCTTCGGCAAGCCGAGTTGCGGCGCTGTGAACGCTTTGGCGGCAGGCTTCTTGACGTCTGTCTTGGATGCCTCATCCGCCATGACATACCTTCTGGAATGCCGTTTAGCCGAACCTCTCAGAACTTGACCGACCAAGCATCGGTTGATGTCAGCGGATTCCTCGACCCTCTTAGCTCGTGCCGATCCGCCGCTCTAACCCGAAGATCCCATAGCCTGCCATCGGATCGGGAGCGTGGCTGTGATTTAGGTCACACCCCTTGCGAGTGGTCAACAGTGACGGCCCCTCAAACCGTGGACTTTTGACCCCGGGATTGGGTCGATGATGCCGTTCGGATCAAAAGCTACGCCGGTCATTTTCGTTGCCCCGGACGGATCCGCGAACCTATGATCGCCTCGGTGACCTGCCGCGCTGGGAGGTTCCCGACTTCTCGCTCTCTTCTGGATGGAATCTGCGCCCGATGCCGAGTGGGCAAGTGCATGCTCGAGCTTGCCAACGCAACCCATTCGGTTCGGTCCGCTCCAATGACTCTGACGGTAGTTTTGGGGGGATCATGACAATCGAACTTTGGGGTACCTTCTCTGTCCGGGATCACCTCGTCAATCGCGCGTTTATCGCCGATGTCTTGCTCTATGATCTGCTCGTTATCCCCACGATGCCGGAAAGCGAGGACGAGACCGAATGGCCAGCTTCATGGGGGCTCGCCAAGCAAAGGGCCCTGCTGGGCGACCTTGGGGATCTCGCGATCCCCATCCCATGGGATAAGGGTCGCCGTGATACATGGCAAAAGCGGTTTGATGATGCGCAGCCTAAGGAACGCGGATTTGCACGAGGTCAGGTCACTGCCATCGTCGCTTCGGATGTCGCAATGGCACGTGACCCGCAATACAAAGATCTACCCTGACAAAATCACTCGGCAACTGCTTCAGGACTTTGCCAATGCTGACGCTGACGACCGGCTGTTCAGGAAACTCAGGGTGACACGGAAGGTCCGGCCGGGGTCAATTCTGGAAGCAGTATCGGCGTATCAAAGCTTTGAAACATTCGCTGCCGACATACCCGAGGCAGACGCATCGCAACCCGAGGACTACGCACAGCATCTAACCCCGACATCAGTCTTCGGATGGCAGTTTTTCGTTCCGGACAGTTCCGACGTCGGAGAGCGCGAGGATCGCAGGTTGCTGGAAAAGGCAATCAAACTTGCGATGAAAACGGAGTTCATTGAGATGCGACAGGATTTCTATAGCTGGTGGAGTGATGTCGTCGCCAGCGACATCACAGCCGCCGAAGCGAGGGCTGACATGAAGCAGCGGGTCGCCGAATACCAGAAGCTCATCAAGGGCCAAGGTTGGAAGACTACAGCGCGCTACGCCATCAAGATTGCTGATGCTTTCAGCGGTGGATTGGGACTGTTTAATGAGATGGCATCGGTCGGGGCCGAGGCCATTCTTGGCAGCGCTGATATCCTGGTAGATGAACGGATGAAGCGTGCGAACGCGCCAGCCCGCTTAAAGGTCGCCGCCATCTTCCACGACGCGCGGACTTCGACTTGGATGGAACGCGCCATAGCAGAAGATGTATGCGAACAACCGATGGGGGAATGCATGCCATCTGCGGTCATTCCCTGAAGGGCACGTCTGTTAAGGCAGTGAGGTTATGGCTCGGCAAAGTTCGGGGGCGACCGCGTAGCTGAAAAGACACTTGCCGGCCCGGCCAATGACCATTGTTACAATGTGCGCACCGGAAGCGGCCCGACTGCTTCCGGAAGATTTCGTCTTTGCATGGAACTGGCTGCAGCAACCCAAACCTAGTCGCAATCAGACCGACTATCGGCTCCGCGCTGTAAACGCCATCTGTTCGCCATAACCCCCGAATTAGCGATCTATCATGCCAAGGCCTTGTAGCTTCACTGACGTCGGGTTCATGTTGACAGCATTTGCAATCAGGGACCCTTAAGTTGTCGGCCACCAAGATTCTCTGGGGTCAGATCATCGGCGTGTGCCTGGTCGTGCTCTTCACGACCTGGGCCGCGACGCAGTGGACGGCATGGCGGCTTGGCTTCCAGCCCGGCCTCGGGCCGCCCTGGTTCGAGGTGGCGCGCGGTATACCGATCTACCTCCCGCCCGCCTTCTTTTGGTGGTGGTACGCCTACGACGCCTATGCGCCGCCGGTCTTCGTCGAGGGCGCCTATATCGCCGCGTCCGGCGGCATCCTGTCCGTCGTGGTCGCGATCGCCATGTCGGTCTGGCGCGCCCGCGAGGCGAAGCACATCGAGACCTACGGCTCGGCTCGCTGGGCAACGCCGGCCGAGATCAAAGGAGCCGGGCTCCTCGGGCCGGACGGAGTCGTGCTCGGCAAACTGGATCGCGAATATCTTCGCCATGATGGGCCGGAGCACGTGCTGTGCTTCGCGCCGACCCGTTCGGGCAAGGGCGTAGGGCTTGTCGTGCCGTCGCTGTTAACCTGGCCTGGCTCCGCCATCGTCCACGATATTAAGGGCGAGAACTGGACCCTGACCGCAGGGTTCCGCGCGCGGCATGGCCGCGTGCTGCTGTTCGACCCGACAAATTCGGCCTCCGCCGCCTACAACCCGCTGCTGGAGGTGCGTCGCGGCGAGTGGGAGGTGCGCGACGTGCAGAACGTCGCCGACGTGCTGGTCGATCCCGAAGGCTCGCTCGAGCGCCGAAACCATTGGGAAAAGACCAGCCACTCGCTGCTGGTCGGTGCCATCCTGCATGTCCTCTACGCCGAGGCGGACAAGACGCTGGCCGGTGTCGCCGCCTTCCTCTCCGATCCCCGTCGCCCGATCGAGGCGACGCTGCACGCCATGATGACCACGCCCCACCTGGGCGATGCTGGCACGCATCCTGTGGTGGCCTCCACCGCGCGGGAGTTGCTGAACAAATCCGACAATGAACGGTCCGGCGTGCTGTCCACCGCCATGTCGTTCCTTGGCCTCTACCGCGACCCCGTCGTTGCGCAGGTGACCCGTCGGTGCGACTGGCGCATTTCGGACCTGATCGCTGGCAATAGCCCCGCGACGCTCTACCTGGTGGTGCCGCCGTCCGACATCAGCCGCACCAAGCCGCTGATCCGCCTGGTGCTGAACCAGATCGGCCGCCGGCTGACGGAAGACCTGCACGCCAAGAACCGCCGGCATCGCGTGCTGCTCATGCTCGACGAGTTTCCAGCACTCGGCAGGCTGGATTTCTTCGAGAGCGCGCTGGCGTTCATGGCCGGCTACGGCCTCAAGGCATTCCTGATCGCACAGTCGCTGAACCAGATCGAGAAAGCCTATGGCGCCAACAATTCGATCCTCGACAATTGCCATGTGCGCGTCAGCTTCGCCACCAACGACGAGCGCACCGCCAAACGGGTGTCGGATGCACTCGGCACCGCCACCGAGATGAAGGCCATGAAGAACTACGCCGGGCATCGGCTGTCGCCCTGGCTCGGCCATCTGATGATTTCGCGGTCCGAGACGGCGCGGCCCTTGCTCACGCCCGGCGAGGTGATGCAGCTCCCGCCGGCCGACGAGATCGTCATGCTGGCCGGCACGCCGCCGATCCGGGCGAAAAAGGCGCGCTATTTCGAGGACAAGCGGCTGACCGAGCGAGTGCTGCCACCGCCGAAGCCCGCGGCTGGCGCCAAGCCGGCAAAGCCGGACCCTTGGTCGTCCCTCGCGCCCCACAAACCACCGGCCGCACAGCCCACGACAGACGAGGAAACCGAGGACACCGCGAACGGCGGCATTCGCCGGGAGCCTGAGCTTCCCGACCACGTCGCGATTGTGCGGGAAACCGCCAATGCGCCCACCCAAGATGAATTCGCGGTCATCGATGACGAGCCTGAGGATAATGCCCGGCAAGCGCGCGCGCTCCGCCAGCAAATGCGCGGCCTTGCCCGCCAGGCGTCGCTCGACCCTGCCGATGGGCTCCAACTGTGAGGGGCCGGTAATGCGAGATCGGATGAACGTCTATTTCCCACCGGCGATGCTGCAGCAGATCGCGGAACTCGCCGACCGCAAGAAGCTGTCGCGATCGGCGATCGTTGAGGCCGCCGTTGCGTCCTTCCTGTCGCCTGACGGTGCGGATCGCCGTGAAGCGGCCTTCACCCGCCGTCTCGACCGGCTGTCGCGCCAGGTCCAGCGGCTTGAGCGGAACGTCGGCATCTCGACCGAGACGCTGGCGCTGTTCGTGCGATTTTGGCTGACCATCACACCGCCCCTGCCGAGCGACGCTCAGGTCGCCGCACAGACGAAGGGTCGAGAGCGGTACGAGGGTTTCATTGAAGCGCTCGGCCGACGCCTGCAAAAGGGACAAAGCCTGCTTCAAGAAATTTCTGAGGATATAACAATGTCCGTGAAGCCAGAGCCGATTGAGGATCGGGATCGGAATACTGAAACACGGTAGGTCTCAAAGTCGCGGTCTACCCAAAGTGGTCCGCCGCAGCGCAAACCGGAATAGCAATGATTGGCCGACGCAGGAATGTCCGTTTACAAGCAAAGCGAGGTAAATAAGGGGAGTTTAACGCCCGACCATTGCTCAACGTGAGCCGCCCTGCCGCGCGCACAAATCATTACGCGTTTGGCTACAGTTGCTGCCGCTAGCTGGACCGAACCCACCGAGAGGAACACGAGGACGCGCTGCGTCTACACTTATGGGAGGATTGGCGGATTGGATCGCTTACGAGACAGCAGTCAATGAAGCGCCTACCGGACGTGCCGCTGGAGACCTCATATCGCTGCTGCGCGACCAGCTCGGATGTAAAATGAATGAGGCAAACCAAGCTCGCCAAAGGAAAGGTCATTTGGAAGCTCACCCTTTGAGCGAAGGTCGCTTTGGGGTTCCGTGACGCTTATCCGGATGCCCCCCGCAAGTAGCGCCTTTCCTCGCGCGTGTTTGTGCTCTTCTTCGTCTGCGTGACTTCCTGCTGTGCGACGCGCAGGGCTTGGTGGAGGATACCGAGCGGCAGTGTGAGTCTACGAACGACCTTCGCAAGGTCGACGGGATCGCCTGTTCGCTCGCTCCGTTGGATCTCAGCTTTCATCTCGTCAACAACCCATTCCGGCACCCGAGCCAGTCGGGCCAAAGAGATATGATCGCTTAACCCAAGGCGGAGCTCCCCTTGCGCCTGAAGGCGCCGCATCGCACCTTCGTCAGTAATAAAAACAGTATAGTTTTCTTCCTCGAGAATTTTTTCGATCGCACCGATCCGTGGACCCAGCGGCATGAGGAGATCGTGGTTCCGGACGCCGGTCTCCAGGCTCTCTGAACTCCGAAGCTCTATTGTCAATTCAGCCTCTTGCCAGCAGCACCATGGAGAGTAAGCGAGGGCGCCAAGGGCGACGGCATCAAGATGAGCGATAGATGATGGCGGCAGGTCGGCTGTGGCGTCGATCAGCGCAAGAAGGCTTGCCCTGAGCAAAGGCGCACCATCATAGGGGGTCGCCTCCGGGGCCTGTTTGAGCAATTTGGCGCGTAGCAGCTTCAGAGCAATGACATCGGCGTTGTTTTCGCCCAGCAGCCCGCCCATATTCCCGATCACGATGTCGAGCATGGCTCGACGGTCGTCGGAAATCTGCCTGGCTAGCCTAAGTTCCCGAATCAGAAAATGTGCACCTACTAGGCCGAATAGTGGATTTTTGAATTTACCGTAGAGCAAATTGTCTAGTGTGAAACGATCTGGGCCCGGGCCGCCGCTAACAAGATCTGCCAGCGCCTGCTCATAGGCATCGATGAGCGCGTCGGCGGGGTCAAATCCCTCTCCGGCCGGCCGCATGAAGACCGAAGCGCGCTCAAGAACCGGCCGGCCTTCATCTTCAACGAAGAAAATCTGCGTATCCCATCCCGCAACGACCGGAACCGCGAGGCATAGGGCGCCCGCGTCCGGTCCTCTATAGCGTAGCGTGTAAGTGCCTGGTTCGGCGCCTATCAGCATGCGACTTTCGGCGATCGGTCGCTCGAAGGAGCCAGATCCCTCGAGAGTCAATGGTCCGTTAAAGAGACCGTCGACCGGCATGGCCTTCTTCCGATGCGCGATGAAAACCGCCTGCGGGAAAAGCGTTTTCCCATCGGGCGTCAAGTGGCTGCTCGCCGCGACGATCGGATCGGTGATGATCTCGCGTTTGTCGAGCGTACTGGAAAGAGGCGCGGCCGAATTGCGCCGAGGCAGTTCATAACGAACCTCGGTATCGGTTTGAAGGTCGACCGTGTGTACATCTACGGCTTCACCATGTGCGACATGAATGGCGTAGACGCCTATCGGCACCGACATTTTGAATTCGCCACGCATCGAGGCGACGAACTGCTCGCTGCGATACAAGGTGATTGACCCAGGCGAAGGTGGCGGAAGTTCTCCCGGGGGCGCCATATTCGAGAGGTTCGTCTGGAGCGTGACGGAGAGCACTACCTCGCTCGGAGCCACCTCATCATCCGGACCAGGTGGAGCTGGATCTAGAGGCGGTCCGAGGAAAATCTCCCGATCGACATAGCGCAAAGCGCGCGCAACTTGCTTCTTTGAATTGGCTTTCGCGAATTCTTTGACGTCCTTGCCCAGGCGCTTCTCTAGATCGGCTGCCTCGATCGCACCTTTCTCCAGAGTATCGAGGAGCGCACGGCCAAAATAGCCGTGGGGTTCGTCGCCTTGGGCTTCATAGCCGGCCTCGTAATGCTCCGTCGCGTAAAAGGTGATGTATTGCTTACCGCCTAGCTTGGGATTGCCGCACTCCAGATCGCTCGACTTGCCCAGCGGCGTCGCCTCTTGAACCCGACAGCAATCTAGGAAGAACAAGCTTTCTTCAAAATTCAGGCATCCCACAGCAGCGTTCAGATAGCTTTCAAAGTGCAAGGCTGCGCCTTGAAGTTCAAGGGACCAGTTGGCGAGGCAAAGCGCCTGTTCTCCCTGCGCCATCGCGGGGCTGTGGCCGTGCCCGCTAAAGAAAAAGTAGAAGCGTCGCCGTGTCTTACCTTTCGAATTGTCTCGAATGATCTCAAACTCGCGATCCACGACGTGCTGAAGAGGCGTTATGGGATCCTCTGTCGAAAGAACGAGACGTGCATTGGCTGGGTCAAGGCCGCCTCCCGTGGGGCTGATAAGCCAGCGGTGAAATTTCTGTGCATCCGGTACGGCGCCCTTAAGCGTCTTCTTGCCATTAGCCCATTTCGGATAATGGTTGATGCCGATTATCAGCGCATAGTCGTCCGCACCATGCGTCATTGGTCTGCCTTTGCGAGATAAAGGAGGCTTGCAAGTGTAACTGGATCGTCGTCAAAATCGCCATGATGGGAGGCGCGGGTGCGCAGGCCGTCGAGCGCGGTTTCGAGTGACGGAGAAAAAACCAGACGCTCCTCGTCAGCGAGCCATGCGCGCAGCTCGTCAAAGTCTTCGCCTGCCGCAGCCGTCCTGGCGGTTATATGGCGCGCGAGGCCAGCAAGCGGTGTTCCTGCCTCATCCTCGAACAGACCTGACACAAGGAACAATAGCGATCGCGGGTAGATTTGTGCCACGAGCTTGTCGGCTTTCTCGGCCTCGTCGGCCATCGTGAACATGCGAAAGCGGTGGAACGGGATGGGAGACACAATGGTATCCCGAAAGGTGTCGAGACGGACAGCAGGCGCCAGGAAGAGAATGTTCCGAAATCCAATACGTCGTCCCTGCTTCTTGATCGCTGCCAGCATAGCGCAGATCACGATTGAGCCGGCGCTGTGGCCGACAAGATCGATAGCAAGCTGCGGGTTCGCCTCCTGTAACGCTTCGAGTTTGCGTAGGAGATAGCCTCCGACATGCCCATCTATTCCCGGCAGTAGCCCGTCATCGAGCCACATCACTTCGGCCTTCTTCTTCATCTCCGACCAGGCAAATTCGCCGACGTCGGAGAGATAGGCGGCTCGCAGCAATTCCTCCACCGCGGTGGGAAGCGGATCATGGTGGGTTCCCGAGCGATATCGGCGAACCACGGCGAGGATCACCTTCGCGAGGAATTTGCCGATCGTAAAGGTGGCGCCCTTGGCCCCATCGTCCTCGCCGACAGCGCGCGCTAGAGGTTTCGCGCCGTCCTCCTCGTTGTCGATAATGACCCGCAAATCATCGATCTCGAGCGCGAGTTCGTCAGCGATCTCCTCCTCAGTCCTCGGCTCGCCGTCTATGCCGCCCTTCGCTCCCGATTCCAAAAGGGCCCCATCCGCCTCGGCGCGCAATGTGAGATCGAGCGCCGCAACGCCGGCCTCAGTGTCCAGCAAAGCTTCTATCGCCGACTGGTTTAGCGTGCCGTCCGCGCGTCCCTTAGCGCCTGTCACGCAGACGAGCTCCCGAAGGGCCTTCGAGAGAATCCAGGCAAGCGCCTTCTTGAAGACCCGAGTGCTCGAGATGTCGGCGATGTTGTCTCGGAATGTCTCGATTATCCCGGTCTCCCAGACAAGACTGACAGGGCGGGTCGCGTCACCGTAGAGGTGCATCATGGCGTCCGCGATCGCCTGCCCTTGGGCTTCAGCTACGAGACCGCCATGCATGTGGATAAGGAGGCGAGGATTGTTCTGCTGGACAGCGCTGAACATGTTGTCGATGTCAGTGCGAGCCGTCGATAGCTTGCCGCTGGCGGCGAACGTTCCTCCAGGGCCGATTTTGATCCACGATCTAGGCTCGTTCATCCCCTACCCCTCGCAAAACAGACGCAAAAAGCACCCCTCAAGCCAAAAAAATGGTCAAATGTTATCAAACTGATGTCAAGGCCGCAGCCGCATGAGGACGGAATCTACGTTGACGAGCGCCGTACATGCCCTGGCAATCCGCTATTATCGAGGCACCAGCCTGATTGCCCCGTGACTGGCACCTTAAAGGTGCCAACGTTCCCGACATGCCACGATTATGGATGCCACAGGAGACATTCCCTAGACGCTTTCATTTTGGCTGATCAGCGACAAGTTCCCCGCCGGATGCTCGGTAGAGGAGGTGTGCATAGCAAGCCTTTTACTTAACAGTTAGCGTCCAAGTGTCCTCAATGCGGAGCGGCACGGCTCAAGTACGAGCGTGAGACCCAGCAGGGGCCATACCGCCGCAGTCCTGTCTCTGCACGCCAGAGCACTACGCCTGTCACAGGGTTGTTGAACCGGCTGGATGCCTGCCCTTTCTAATCGCCCCATCACCGGCCGCGCCCAGCGGCTGGCTCGAAGCGGGGTCGAACGTGGCGGTCCATTCCTTCCAGTCCGAGGCGGTTTCACGCGGCGCGCGCATGCTGCGCACCGCGCTCGGCCCAGCGATCGCCGCGTTCCTCGAAGACCCCACGATCGTCGAGGTAATGCTAAACCCCGACGGCCGACTATGGATCGACCGGCTATCGGGCGGGCTTGAGGATACGGGCTGCCGCATCAGCCCCGCCGATGCCGAACGGATTGTCCGCCTCGTCGCCCACCATGTCGGCGTTGAGGTGCATGCCGGCTCGCCCCGTGTCTCCGCCGAATTGCCGGAAAGTGGTGAGCGGTTCGAGGGCCTTGTGCCCCCGGTCGCGGCGGCGCCGTGCTTCGCGATCCGCCGCCCCGCCGTCGCGGTGTTTACCCTGGACGAATACGTCGCCGCCGGGATCATGACCGGCAGCCAGGCCGAGTTACTGCGCAGCGCCGTCCGAGATCGCAAAAACGTCCTCGTCGCCGGCGGCACGTCCACCGGCAAGACCACGTTGGTCAACGCGCTGCTCGCCGAGGTCGCCAAGACAGGCGACCGCGTTGTCCTGATCGAGGATACCCGCGAGTTGCAATGCGCCGCCCCAAACCTGGTGGCGCTGCGGACCAAGGACGGCGCAGCCTCTCTCTCCGATCTCGTTCGTTCGTCATTGCGCCTACGGCCGGACCGAATTCCGATCGGCGAGGTGCGCGGTGCCGAGGCGCTCGACCTGCTGAAGGCCTGGGGCACCGGTCACCCCGGCGGTGTCGGCACACTGCACGCCGGCTCCGCCATCGGCGCCCTACGCCGGCTTGAGCAGCTCATCCAGGAAGCCGTGGTCACTGTGCCGCGCGCGCTGATAGCCGAGACGATCGATCTGATCGCCGTCCTCGCCGGGCGCGGTGCCGCCCGCCGCCTGGCCGAACTCGCCACCGTCGAAGGGCTCGGCCCCAACGGCGATTACCTCCTCACCCCCGCCGGAGACCCATGATGTTGCATCACCTCCGCCACCGCGTTGCGGCGGCGTCCGCGTTCGCTTTCTTCGTCCTCGCCACAGCCCCTGCCTACGCCGCCGGCTCCAATATGCCATGGGAGCAGCCGCTGACGCAGATCCTGAATTCGATCCAGGGTCCGGTCGCGAAAGTTCTTTCGGTGATCGTCATCATCATTACCGGCCTGACGCTCGCGTTTGGCGAAACGTCGGGCGGTTTCCGACGGCTCATTCAGATCGTCTTCGGACTAAGCATCGCCTTCGCCGCCAGCTCGTTCTTCCTGTCGTTCTTCCAGTTCGGCGGTGGAGCTTTGATCTGATGGATAACGCCGAACCGATCGCCGGATTCTATGCGCCCGTCCATCGCGCGCTGACCGAGCCGATCTTGCTCGGTGGCGCCCCGCGCGCCGTCGCGATCGTGAACGGAACGCTTGCCGCCGCGGTGGGGCTCGGCTTGCGCCTCTGGATTCCGGGCGCAGCGATCTGGCTGGTCGGACATCTCGCCGCGGTCTGGGCCGCAAAACGCGATCCCGCGTTTGTGGACGTGGTGCGCCGGCATCTCCGCTACCCGCAGCATCTGGTTGAGTGAGACGGCGCGATGATGAACCTCGCCGAATATCGCCGACACAACCATGGCCTCGCCGATTTTCTACCATGGGCCGCGCTTGTTGCGAAAGGCGTTGTCCTGAACAAGGACGGTTCCTTTCAGCGCACCGCGCGCTTTCGTGGACCAGACCTCGACTCAGCGACCCCGGCCGAACTGGTCGCCATCACCAGCCGGCTCAACAATGCGCTGCGCCGCCTCGGTTCCGGTTGGGCAATCTTCGTCGAGGCGCAGCGCCAACCCGCCAATCGCTATCCGCAAAGCGAGTTTCGGGACGCGGCCTCCGCGCTGGTGGATGCAGAACGCCGCGCGCAATTCGAGGAGGAAGGCGCGCATTTCGAGAGTCGGTATTTCCTCACGCTCGTCTGGCTGCCGCCCGCCGAGGATGCCGCTCGCGCAGAGGCGTGGCTCTATGAGGGGCGGGACCGCGACGGCGCCGACTGGCGCGCCGCGCTCGCCGGCTTCATCGACCGGACCGACCGCGTGCTGGCACTGGTCGACGGCTTTATGCCAGAGGCCGAATGGCTCGATGACCCGGAGACGCTGACCTACCTGCATTCCTGCATTTCCACCCGTCAGCCAGCGCGTCCGCGTTCCCGAAACTCCGATGCACCTCGACGCCATTCTGGTCGACGAGGAGTTTTCCGGCGGGCTCGAGCCGCGGCTTGGCAACGCCCATTTGCGCACGCTCACTATCATGGGGTTCCCGTCGCAGACCTGGCCCGGCCTGCTCGACGAGTTGAACCGGCTGGCGTTTCCCTATCGGTGGTCAACACGGGCGATCTGTCTCGACAAGACCGATGCTACCAAGGTGCTCGGCCGCATCCGCCGCCAATGGTTCGCCAAGCGCAAATCGATCATGGCGATCCTGAAGGAGGTGATGACGAACGAAGCGTCGGTGCTTATGGACAGCGACGCCGCCAACAAAGCGCTGGATGCCGATGCCGCGTTGCAGGAGCTCGGCTCCGACCTTGTCGGCGAGGCCTACGTCACCGCCACCATTACGGTTTGGAACGCCGATCCGCGGATTGCTGAGGAACGGCAACGCCTGGTCGAGAAGACTGTACAGGGCCGCGACTTCACCTGCATGCGCGAGACGGTCAACGCCATTGAGGCGTGGCTCGGCAGTCTTCCCGGCCATGTCTACGCCAATGTCCGGCAGCCGCCGATTTCGACGTTGAATCTCGCCCACATGATGCCGTTCTCGGCCGTGTGGGCCGGGCCGGTACGGGATGAGCATTTTCAGGGTCCGCCACTCCTCTTTGCGCGGACCGAGGGCTCGACGCCGTTTCGTTTTTCCCTGCATGTCGGCGATGTCGGCCATACGCTGATCGTCGGCCCGACCGGCGCCGGCAAGAGCGTGCTGTTGGCACTGATGGCGATGCAATTCCGTCGCTACGCCGGCGCACAGATATTCGCATTTGATTTTGGCGGGTCGATCCGTGCCGCCGCGCTGGCGATGGGCGGAGACTGGCACGACCTCGGCGGTGCGCTGGCGGACGACATCACCGAGCCTGTGGCGCTGCAACCTTTGGCCCGCATCGACGACGCCGGCGAGCGCGCCTGGGCGGCCGAATGGGTCGCGGCGCTTCTGGCGCGCGAAGCAGTCACCGTCACCCCGGAACTGAAGGAATATCTCTGGTCGGCACTGACCTCGCTTGCGTCCGCCCCGATCGGCGAACGGACGATCACCGGGCTCTCGGTGCTGTTGCAGTCCAACGCGCTGAAGCAAGCCTTGCAGCCTTACACCGTGGGTGGCCCCTGGGGGCGGCTGCTGGATGCCGAGACCGAGCGCCTCGGCCAAGCGGAGGTGCAGGCGTTTGAGACCGAGGGGCTGATTGGCGCGGATGCAACCCCCGCAGTGCTCTCCTACCTGTTCCACCGCATCGAGGACCGCTTCGACGGCCGGCCCACGCTGCTGATCATCGATGAGGGCTGGCTTGCCCTCGATGATCGCGGATTCGCAGGGCAGTTGCGCGAGTGGCTGAAAACCCTGCGGAAGAAAAACGCCTCGGTCATTTTCGCCACCCAGTCGCTCGCCGACATCGAGGGCAGCGCCATCGCGCCGGCGATTATCGAGAGCTGTCCGACAAGACTGTTTCTGCCGAATGAGCGCGCGCTGGAACCGCAGATTGCAACGATCTACCGGAGGTTCGGTCTGAATGATCGCCAGATCGAGATTCTGGCCCGGTCCACCCCGAAGCGCGACTACTACTGCCAGTCCCGACGCGGCAACCGCCTGTTCGAGCTGGGCCTGAGCGAGGTGGCACTCGCCTTCACGGCGGCCTCCTCGAAAACCGATCAGGCGGCCATCGCCGCGACGATCGCCGCCCGTGGCCGCGGGGGTTTCACCGCCGCCTGGCTGCGCGGCAAAGGCCTCGATTGGGCCGCCAACATGCTCACCGACCCACGCAGGGAAACCACACCATGATACTTCGCAGTATGCCATTTTTGGGCAGGATGGTCGCAATCGCCATCGTCGTGGCTGCCGTCCCCGCCAATGCGCAATGGATTGTCTTCGACCCGACCAATTTCTCGCAGAATGTCCTGACCGCAGCGCGCGAGCTGCAACAGATCAACAATGAAATTCAGGGCCTGGAAAACCAGGCCACGATGTTGATCAACCAAGCGCGCAATTTAGCGAGCCTGCCGTACTCCTCGCTTGCGCAGCTAGAGCAGTCCATCAGCCAGACGCAGCAACTTCTCGCCCAGGCGCAACGCATCGCCTATAGCGTCGCCGCGATCGATCAGGCATTCACCCAGACTTACCCCCAGGCTTACTCGAATGGCACGTCGTCGCAGCAATTACTGGCGGATGCGCAGACCCGCTGGCAGAATTCGCTCGCCGGATTCCAGGACGCCATGCGCGTGCAAGCAGGCGTCGTGCAAAATCTCGACAGCACGCGTACGCAGATTGATGCGCTGATCACGTCAAGCCAGGGTGCCACCGGGGCGCTGCAAGCTGCGCAATCGGGCAATCAGCTCATCGGCATCCAGACGAAGCAGCTCGCCGATCTGACCGCCGTGATGGCGGCGATCGCCCGCGCGCAGAGCCTGGAGGGCGCCCGAAACGTCGAGAGCCAGGAGCAGGCCCAGCAACAGCTCGCCCGCTTTCTCAATTACGGCGGCGGCTACCAGCCCGGCAACGCGCAGATGTTTCATTGATGCCTGCATTCGGTATCAGCATTGGCGGGATCGGAAGGGCCGTGGGCTTCCTGATCGTCGCGGGGATGATTGTCGCTGCAACCATCCATATGCGAGGCCGCATAGCGGGCCTGTCCGCGCCCGAACCCAACGCCGCAAAACAGGATGATCCGCTCTCCGCGGAATTGAATCGATGCCAGAGAATCGGAATGGCGGCTGCGACGGATACGGCTTGTGAATCGGCCTGGGCGGAAAACCGCCGGCGGTTCTTCACTTACGGAGCGCCGCCGGCGAGCGTCGCCACGCCTGCCGCCACCCCGGTGCGGAAATAGTCACCATGGGTGGCACCGGCGTTATAGACAATTTCCTTGGTGTCTTCACGCGGTATATCGATTCAGGCTTCGGCCTTGTCCAAGGCGACGTGCGTTGGCTTGCCGCCACGCTGATTGCCATCGATATCACGTTGGCCGGCCTGTTCTGGGCAATGGCGCCCGACGAAGACGTGATCGCACGTCTGATCAAGAAAACGCTGTACATCGGCGTGTTCGCGTTCATCCTTGGTAATTTCAATAATCTATCGCAGATCATCTATAATTCCTTCGCCGGCCTCGGCATCAAGGCTGGCGGCGGAACGCTCAGCCAGGCGCAGCTTCTCCAGCCAGGTCGGATTGCTCAGGTTGGCATCGATTCCGGTCAGCCGATCCTGACCTCGATTTCGGGCCTGATGGGCTTCGTCAGTTTCTTCGACAATTTCATTCAGATCGCGATCCTGCTCATCGCCTGGCTGATTGTCGTCATCAGCTTCTTCATCATGGCGATCCAGCTCTTCGTCAGCCTTATCGAATTCAAGCTGACCACGCTGGCTGGTTTCGTCCTGGTGCCATTCGGCCTGTTTGGCCGCACCGCGTTCCTCGCGGAGAAGGTGCTCGGCAATGTCGTCTCGTGCGGCGTGAAGGTTCTTGTCCTGGCCGTGATCATCGGCATTGGCTCGACAATCTTTGGTCAGTTCACCGGCGGGTTCAACAACCCTCCGACGATCAGCGACGCGCTCACCCTGATCTTGGCTGCGCTGGCGCTGCTGGCGCTGTCGATGTTCGGCCCGGCGATTGCCAACGGCTTGATCGCTGGCGGCCCCCAGCTTGGCGCCGGCGCCGCTATTGGAACCGGACTGGCGGTCGCCGGCGCCGGTATGGGCGCGGCAGCGCTCGCCACCGGTGGCGCGGCGGCGGCCGGTGGTGCGATCGCCGGCACCGCCCAGGGCGCAGCGACTGTCGCCGGCGGTGCAACCGCGGCCTACCAAGCCGGCGGTCTCTCGGGCGTCGCTGGCGCCGGTGTGTCGGCGGCCATCAGCCCACTCAGGCGCGCGGCCGCTGCGCTCCGCGAGAGTTTTGCCGAAGGCGGCCGGGCCGTCACGGGCGGTGGTGCAGGAACCGGCGGCGGCATGCCGATTGGCGGCGGCAGCGCGGGCGCGCCCGCCTGGGCAAAACAAATGAAGCGCGGCCAGGCGATCAGAAGCGGCGCCTCAGCAGCGCACAGCGCAATTCGTTCCGGCGATGGTGCAAGCGGTGGGTCATCCGTCAATCTGTCTGAAGGGGAGTAGATAATGTTCCGGAGACCGTCCGTCCGTTACGGCCACACTCCCCTGCCGGAAACACCGTATCAGCGCGCCGGCCAGATTTGGGACGAGCGCATCGGAGACGCCCGCGTTCAGGCCAAGAATTGGCGGCTCGCCTTCTTCGGCATGCTTGCCCTGAGTTCCGGCCTTGCGTGTGGCCTTGTCTGGCAGTCCGCGCGCGGCACGATCACCCCCTGGGTGGTGCAAATCGACAAACTTGGCCAAGCCCAGGCAGTGGCGCCTGCACAAGCCGACTATCGCCCAACCGACCCTCAAATCGCCTGGCATCTGGCGCGCTTCATCGAACAAGTGCGCAGCGTCCCGGCGGATCCGGTTGTTCTGCGGCAGAATTGGCTGGAAGCCTACAACTACGTCACCGACAAGGGCGCCCTCGCGCTCAATGACTATGCCCGCATCAATGATCCGTTCGGCAAGATCGGCAAGGCCCAAATTGCCGTTGAGGTCTCCAGCGTCGTTCGCGCGTCTGACGAAAGTTTTCGGATTGCGTGGACCGAGCGCCACTACGTCGACGATGCGCTGGCCGCCACCGAACGCTGGAGCGCCATCGTCACCATCGTGGTGCAGACGCCGACCGATGCTGATCGGCTGAAGAAAAACCCACTGGGCCTCTACGTCCATGCCCTCAACTGGTCAAAGGAGCTCGGCTGATGCGCAGCATGAAATTCGGGACCCTTCTGCTTGCCTCAGCATCTTTGGCCGGCTGCGCGGCCTGGAAGCCGCCGGAAATCAAATACGACGATACGCCGCATCAGGCCGTTCTGGTGCCCGATCCACCGAAGCCAATCGAGATCGTACAGCTCCCGCAGCCTCTGCCGCTTCCGGGGCAATTGAAGCCAATTCCGCGGGGCACGACCGCGCCGGCGGACACCAGTGACCCGCGCACGCGTGTCGAGCTCGCCAATGGCGCCGCACGCGTGCAGCCGACGCGCGCGGGATATATCAACGCGATCCAGGTCTACCCCTTCACGGAAGGTGCCCTCTACCAGGTCTATGCCGCGCCCGGTGAGATCACCGATATCGCACTGGAAACGGGGGAGCAGCTCGTCGGCGCCGGACCGGTTGCCGCGGGCGACACGGTGCGCTGGATCATCGGCGATACCGAGAGCGGTGTGGGTGCCACCAAACGCGTTCATATCCTGGTCAAACCGACACGGCCAGATTTGACCACCAACCTGATCATCAACACGGACCGGCGTACCTACCACCTCGAATTGCGGTCGGCCGAGAAGACCTACATGGCTTCGGTCTCCTGGGCCTATGCGCAGGACCAGCTCATTGCGTTGCGACGCCAGAATGCCGCCGCGGAACTCGCGGCGCCGGTTGCGACCGGCGTCGACATCAACGCGCTCAATTTCCGCTACCGGATCGAAGGCGATACGGCCGCCTGGCGGCCGTTGCGCGCCTTCGACGATGGGCGTCAGGTGTTCATCGAATTTCCAAGCGGCATCGGCCAGGGCGAAATGCCGCCACTCTGGGTGATCGGTCCGGAGGGTAGCGCGGAGCTGGTCAACTACCGCGTCCAGGGCAACCACATGATCATCGACCGGCTATTCGCTGCCGCTGAGCTCCGTCTCGGCGGCGAGCACCAGAAGAAGGTGCGCATCGTCCGGACCGACGGGAGACCGCAATCGTGACCGAGCCGTCGCCGACCGAGCCTGGCGCTGATCTGGGCAGCGCCGGCGCGCCGGTGGCGATGCGGCTGCGGCCGAGCCGGCCGCCGGTGACTCGGCTCTCGCGCAAGGTGCTGCTCGGGCTTGGCACCGCCGCGGCGATCGGGATCGGCGGCGCGCTGTTTGTCGCCTTGCAGCCGCAGCGGCAGACAACTGGCTCCGAACTCTACAACACCGGCAATCGCTCCACCCCGGACGGGCTGGCCAACTTGCCGCGCGACTATACTGGTTTGCCGCGCAACGTGCCGCAACTCGGACCGGCGCTGCCTGGCGATCTTGGTCGGCCGATTCTAGCGGCCGGTGTCCCAGCGCCCGGAATGCCGACACCCGCGGCCGGACCCGATCCCGAGCAGCAGCGCATTGCGCAGGAGCAGGAAGCCGCACGTACCAGCCATCTGTTCGCCACCACCAATGCTGGCCAAAATGCCGCGCCAAGCGTCGCCCGGGCGTCGAGCAACCCCGCCGTCGCAGCGGGCTCCGCCAGCGCCGCCGACCTGACCTCGCCGGATCACAAGCTGGCATTCCTCAATGGCAACGTCGATCGGCGCACCGTCAGCCCGGATCGCATCGACCCGCCCGCGAGCCAGTATCTCCTCCAGGCCGGCGCCGTCATCCCGGCGGCACTGATCACTGGTCTGGGGTCGGATTTGCCCGGCCTGGTCACCGCGCAGGTCACCGAGGATGTCTACGACAGCCCGACCGGCCGCTTTCTGCTGATCCCGCAGGGTGCGCGCCTCGTCGGGCAATACGACGCCCAGGTCGCCTTCGGCCAATCCCGCGCGCTGCTGGTGTGGAACCGCCTCATCATGCCGAACGGACGCTCGATTGTTCTGGAGCGCCAGCCGGGCGCCGACGCCGCGGGCTACGCCGGGCTCGAAGATGAGGTCGATAACCACTGGGGCATGCTGTTCAAGGCCGCAATCCTCTCAACCATCCTCAGCGTCGGCTCCGAAGCCGGAACCAGCAACAACGAGAATTCGCTCGTCCAGGCCCTTCGCCAGGGGGCGTCGCAAAGCTTCAGCCAGGTCGGCGAGCAGGTCGTCGGACGTTCGCTGAATGTCCAGCCGACCATCACCATCCGCCCAGGCTTCCCGGTCCGCGTGATGGTCACGCACGACCTGGTCCTCGAACCCTACCCTTCGTGAGGTAGCCCACCATGGCGAAGCTGAAGCTCGGCGCGATCGTGGACGACAAGCCGGTGAAGCTGACAATCGAGCTACCGGCTAACGTCCACCGCGATCTCGTCGCATATGGACAGGCCCTGGCTAGGGAGACCGGACAGGCCGGGATAGAGCCCGCAAAGCTGATTGCGCCGATGTTGGCGCGGTTCATCGCAACGGACCGCGCCTTCGCCAAACTGCGAAGGCTCACCGGCGCATTGACGTCGGTTTAGGACCATCACCGATCAGCGGCGGCCAGCGGCAAAGCCCCAGTGCAGCAAACCTGTCCGCATCCCCGGATCGCCATTGCATAGTCCGCTTCCCGCATTGCGGGGTAGTTGTGCATCCAAGGACCTGCTAGAAAGCATCCGTCCTGGAGGCGATTCGGAACCATGCCTGTCAATCTCTCGATCAAGAACGCGCCCGATGAAGTGGTTCAGCGGCTGCGGGAGCGTGCAGAGCGGCATCACAGGTCTCTGCAGGGAGAGCTGATGGCTATAATCGAGGCGGCGGTCCGCGAAGATCGTCCTTCGACACCAGCTGAAGTCCTAGCCGACATCCGTCGGCTCGGGCTGCGCACGCCCGCCGAGGCTGCCGGCATCGTTCGCGCCGACCGCGATGCCCGTTAAAGTGGTCGATGCCTCCGCACTCGCAGCCTTGTTGTTTGGGGAGCCCGAGGCCGAGGCGATAGCGAGCCAGTTGGGCGATGCGCGTCTGGTAGCGCCGTCACTGCTCGGCTTCGAGCTGACCAATGTCTGCCTGATCAAGTCGCGCCGACATCCCGAGCAACGGTCATCGCTGACGGCAGCTTTCGGATTGCGGACTTCGACTTGCAGTCGAGGAAGTCGCGGTGGATCACGATGGAGCGCTGGAGTTGGCCCTCACGACAGGTCTGACTGCCTATGACGCCAGCTATCTGTGGCTTACGAGGCAATTGGGCGCCGAACTGGTGACCTTGGACAAGCAGCTCGCCACTGCCGCCGAGGGCTATCGGAGCACTGGCGCAAGATGACCGAGCAAGCGCGGCAACGCCGTTCTATCCCTATCCTCACCGCCATTTTGAGTTGAGAACGGCCATGTCAACCGCAGCCACCACCCGACCCCAGTCGTCCGACACCACGCTCACACTGCGCAGCTTGTGCGAGCCGCGAGCCTCGGTATTTGATCGGGCGCAGATCGATACTGTGGTGGACATCGGGGACATCACTAATCCTCGGTTCGATGCCGATCGCTTTTTTGATGAGAACCATCCAACCCAGGGTATGCAAACCCTGCTACGCCAGATTTTTGAACGGCTATGTAGCTCAAGCCCACAGGGCGTGTTCCGACTTAAACAGGCAATGGGCGGCGGCAAGACCCACAACATGGTCGCCGCAGGCTTGTTGGCAAAACACCCCCATCTGCGTCGAGGAGTCCTGGGCAAGCTAGGGATCGCAGTTGACAACCGCGATATCGCGGTAGCCGCATTCACGGGGCGAGAAGGAAGTGTCCAAGAGTTCCTGTGGCTGGAAATTGCTCGCCAGCTTCATCGCGCCGACCGCCTCCATGGCGCCGAAGCCGACGTGCCTGGCCAGACCGCATGGACAAGCATCATCGGCGATAAGCCAACACTGATTCTTCTGGATGAGCTGCCGCCCTATTTCGAACTGTTGGCAACCAAGCGCGTCGGGCTTGAACAAACAGAAGGGGATCGCCTGGCAATCGCGCTGGGCAATCTGATGAGCGCAATCCTAAGCGATCGTTTACCCAACTGTTGTCTTGTCATCAGTGATCTCGCAGGCTCGTGGGCAGGCGGTACCGCGCAGCTCCAGCGCGCCATCAACAATACGATGAACGAAATCAACCGTGGTGCGATGGACATCACACCGGTCCGAATGGACGGGACCGAGCTCTACGCCATTCTGCGCACTCGGCTGTTCAAGTCGCTTCCCGCGAAGGAGCGCGTAGCCGAGGTATCTCAGGCCTATGCGGGAGCTTACCGAACTGCGATTCAACAAGGTGCCATGCCGTCAGCGCTGGAACGTTGGGCAGCGGAAATCCCAACCACGTATCCCTTTCACCCAGGTATGCAGGACCTGTTCGCGCGCTTTCGGGAAAACCCCGGCTTTCAGCAGACGCGTGAGATGCTGCGTTTGTCTCGTCGCGTCGTCGATGGACTTTGGCACGCAGACACCGAATCTCCGCTCCTGATCCACCCGCACCACCTCGATTTCAACGATACCGAAACACAAAATGTCCTTGATCGCATCAACGCGTCTTTGTTGAATGCACGGTCACGGGACGTTGCTCGCGGCGGTGGCGCAACGGCAGAAGCGCTTGCAACGCAACCTGGACTGGAAGCAGCTCCGGATGCCGCGAAAACGATCTTTCTCTCGTCTTTGGCGATTGCGCCAAATGCCATCATCGGCCTGATTGCCGAGGAAGTATCAGCTTACCTCTGTTCGCCTGGGCGCGACGTTTCCCGATATGGGGCCGGTCTACTGACATCCCTCGAAGATGACAGCTGGTATCTGCATCGTCGCACCGATGGCCGCTGGGTTTATCGCGACGTCAAGAACGTCACCTCCGCAATTCGCGACCGCGCCCAGATCGCCATGGCTGGCGACGGGCCAAAAAAAGAGGCCCAATCCCGCCTTCGCGAAATATTCAAAGCAGGCGCTGCGCGTGACCGCGGCCAGGGCGACGGAAGGCTCGCATATCAGGAGCTGCTGGTCTTCCCAACGGTCGAGGACATCCAGAACGCGATGGACTCCGAAAAGGTATTGCTCGCAATCACCGAGCCTGACCCGACGGGCCTGAATCCCGCGCTGAAGAGCGTGTGGGAAAACCAGACATGGCGCAACCGACTTATGTTTCTTTGCGGGACAGCGCAATTCACCAACGTGCTTCAGACGGCCGCCTTCAAGAAGGCGGCTGACGATCAGCTTGCCGAATTCGTCGCGCAAAAAATGCCGGATGGCGCGCCCGAGGTTGTGCAGGCCAAGGATATCGTGACGCGAGCGAGCACGGCCTTTCTATCCGCTCTGCGGGAGACGTTCACCCTCTTGCACTTCCCGGACCTGACGTCGAACGATCTTCGCGCCAAACCCCTTCGGCTTGAATTCTCCGAGAACCGCTTTATCGGCGAGATCGCGATCCTCGACACCCTGAAAGACGAGCAAAAATTCCGCGATGACCTGGAGAGCGACATCCTGCGCGATGAGTTTGTGCAGATGGTCTTCGTACAGAATCCGGCAAAATGGGATGACCTGGAGCGCGAATGCGCCCGCCGCGCCGATTGGTATTTCCACCCTCCCGGTGGCCTTCGGACGTTGAAAACGGCAGCAATTCGCAAGGACCTCTGGCGCGAGGAAGGCGGCGGATACGTCCGCCGCGGCCCGTTCCCGCCGGAACCAACCGAGGTTTTGGTGACGGAGCGGGTGCCACAGGATGATCAGGGGCGGGTTGTGCTGTCCGTGACCGCCAAGCGCGGTGACCGTGTGCATTGGGAAGTTGGAACCACGGCGCCAACGGCCGCTTCGTCGACCGTGCAGAACGGCGAGCTCGCCACAGACGACATGCGCGTGACGTTCATCGCACTGGATAGCGCCGGAAAGGTGCCGACCGGAAATGCGACAACCTGGGAAAACCGGCTGCGGGTAAAATCTGAAACACCGTATAGGGATGGCACATACCGCCTTCGGCTGAAGGCCGTGCCTGAGCGCGGCTCCAGCTTGCGCTACACTACCGACGGGTCAGACCCAAAGCTCGGAGGCGGTATCTATGATGGCGAAGTGCAGGTGCCAACAGGCACCCGCGTTATCCTCGCCGTCGCGGAAAATGCAGGAATCTACTCTCGTATCGAGCGTATCGACCTCCCGGACGCGCCCGATCCTATTGGTGATAGCGGCCCCGCCATTGACCCGGCGCGCCCTGCGGAGTGGTCGGCACGGTTCATGTTCGGTGAGCGCCGAAAGGCCTTCGCCGTACTCGAATGTCTCAAGCGTCTCGGCGGCCAACTAGGTGGCGCGCGTTTGAACGTCCAGGTGCAGGGTGACTCCACCAGGTTTCTGGAGCTGACCCACGGTCCGGCCGTGTTCCGCCAACCGGAAGACATCGAGGCTGTTGCGGCCGATCTCGAAGCCAAGCTTGGTGCAGCGGAGCAGCCAAATCTTCAGCTTTTTGCCGCTCGCTTATCCTTCCCGACGGGCCGCGCGTTGCTTGAAGCCGCTCGGGAACTCAGCATCGGCATCGATATAGGCGAGATCCGACAATGAGCGCCGCCAGCGGATGGCAGAAAGACCCGCAGCCTCGGCAGGCACGAGCCTCGTCGGAAGGGTTTGGGCATCAACCAGACAAGGAACTTCATCACTTCCTCGTCTCGTTACCACGCAGCCAGGGTGGAATCGTGCAGGTCTATGAGGTTTTCGAGGCGGACATGGCGGGGCCGGCACTCGAAAGCCGCAATCTACGTGTCGCACTCGACACCAATCGGTGGCTGAAGGTCGCCGATGCATTGGAGGATGAGTTTAACACCCGCCTTCGTGCCGTCGGTCTACGGCCGGGGAAATGGAAAACTGGCCATGTTCCCGTCGCCCGTCTGTTTGGCAAAGAACTCGTTCTGTTGGCCTGGGCCATCGAAGACGCTGAGCCCGGGCTCGCTTATACCGCGATCCAGAACTGGCGCGGCCTAGCGCCCGAAGAGCGCTGGTGGCTTTACACCATGACGGCAGCACAGACCGGCCACCACGCCCAGAAAATCGTGGCTGGAGAAAGGCCGTCCGCGCGGCCTTAACTGAAAATCCGGTGCATGGCGGAGCCGCCGCACCGACAAGTGCGGAACGGCGAAAAGAGGCACGATTGCTCGCGCGCGCACGCCCAGCACCTGGGCAGGCAAGTCTTCTGGAATCCTTGCCCGCCGATGAAGACAAGGTTTGAGCGGCAATGGATCATGTTATTCTACAAGGTGACGACGCGGCTCGATCGCCAATGGCCGATATCCCGTCTTTCATCGAACAGCAATTGCCGGTGAGCTTGCTGTCCAAAGAGAGCTACCGCGAGCGCATGGCGGTGCATGGGCAAACTTTGACCGCGCTTGGCAGCTATTGGAAGGGACGGAAGCCGCTTGTTTTGGTGCGCGCAGTTATTCTCGGTTTGCTCCTGCCTGCTACAGATGATCCCGTTCGGGACCGCGACATTTTTCTTAAGCTGATGCTCATGGACACAGACGGGTTGCGCCGTCGCAAGACCGTTTCAATCAAGGCTGAGCGAGCAATGGAATTGTTGCCGCTCAATCTCCACCATGAGGCCTTTGAGGACTATCGGGACAAGCCACGGTGGCGTCGCAGCCTTCCCCGCGTCAGACGCGACCAATTGGAACTCCAAGCCTTTGACTGTATGGGCACCGACGAGAAGCTCGACCATTGCAGCCGCGCGGAAGAAATGCCCGCTTCAGCCTGGGATTCTGTCTGGCCTGACGTGAACGAGCATCTTGCAAGCTTCGATATTGCAGTAAGCAGTATGCCCGAGCTCGTGGATGCCCTTGGTCATGCTAGATTTGGCCACCGACCTCGTGTTGGTGACCCTTTTTGCGGCGGTGGCTCAATCCCGTTCGAAGCGGCCCGAATTGGGTGCGACGCCTACGCCAGCGACCTCAATCCGATTGCTTGCATGTTGACTTGGGGGGCGCTGAATATTGTTGGGGCCTCGCAAGAAGTCCGCGATCAGATTGCTGAAGCACAGCGCCAAGTGGCGAAGGCTTTGGACCAGGAGGTCACCACTCTTGGAATTGAACACGACGGCGACGAGGGCGACATTCGTCTTCCCGTGGATGCACCGACAAAATGGCCTCACGGCTGGCACGTGGGACGCGACGGACAGCCAATCCCGCCTGCAGAACAGCCCTATACCGTCACCTGCCCTCGTTCAGGTTGGCAGGTGCCAATGGTAGCTACGCTGCAAGTTCATGAACCTACGCGCACAGTTTTGCGGCTGACCGTAGATGCCACACAAAAGAGATATCGACTGCGACCTGAGCGTGCCGGGAACGAAGCAGATTGGAAGCGGGCGGCGGAGGGAACAGTTGTTAGCGAAAACGGTGACTTTTTCCTTCGGCACAATCGCGGTGACGGCGAGATACGCGTCCGTATTGCCAATCGAGCCAAGGCGTTTCTCTATTGCCTGGAGACACGCTGCCCGCGAACAGGTTGGATGGTGCCGATGCTGCCGAGCCGCGAAGTAGCGCCTAAACTTGGGGTCGTCGTTAGGCTTGAGCCTGATCCGGAGGGACGGCGTTTTCATATAAGAGTCGACAGTGGTGTTGCCGACCGGGAGGTAGCCGCTGCAAAAGCAGATGGCACCGTCAAAGACAACGCGTTAGATTTCCAACTCGGCGGGCAGCGTCACGTGACGCCAATCACGACCCTGCGCGGTGATGTCGCAGTTCGCTCCCGATATCGAACGCCAGAGGAAGCCGAAGCTGACCGCGCCAGCTTTGCAGCGGCACCCAATAAATATAAAGATGACGCAGCAAACAAGCTTCGCCCTTGGGAACTGACAGATGTCATTCCCCATGCAGACGACATATGGCAGGAGCGATTGTACTGCATCCAATGGCTGCGGCCAAATGGGTTGGTAACATTTACTGAGATTACGGCCGCTGACGAAGCGAGAGAGCAACGCGCGATCCTAGAAGTTCAGCGAAATCTGACTGATTGGCAAAGAGATGGCTTGGTGCCAAATATGGCAATCGAGCCAGGCCTGAAAACCGATGAACCGATCCTGTACTCGCGGATGGACTTATTGGCATCATCTGGACACCTCCAATTACGGCTTTTCTGGTTGATTTGAGCGTGGCGGTTGGCGTTGGCACGATTGGCGGGGGGCTCGCGGTCGAGCTGCGCGGGGCTTGAGGTGGCAGGCTGCGGGCGGAACGCGCCGGCGTCGGCGTTGGAGGCTATGCAGGCGCCGTTCGGCTGGTGAGCCAGAGGTATCGTTTCAGATTGAAGGCAAGATTGGCCAGCCCGATCTTCAGGTGCGCCCGGGCGATCCCGATGGTGCGCACGACCAGCGCCATCGGTCCCTTCTGACGGGCAAAGACGTGCTCGACGGCCGAACGGATCGCCGATTTGCGTGCGTTCGCCCGGCGCGTGCGTCGCGCCATCTGTCGGCCTTTGGGCTTCTTGCGATGGATGCGCGACACCATGCCATGGTCGGCTAGCAACGCCTCATTTTTTGCCGAGCGATAGGCCGTGTCGGCCCAGACGTCGCTCGCCGTATTCTGTCCGTCCAGCACCGCCACCAGGCGAGCGCCGTCATGTGCCGCGGCATCGCTGGTGGTCCACCGGCGGATCAACCCGTGCCGGCGGTCGATCGAGATGTGGCTTTTGTAGCCAAACGCCGGCACCGCGAGATCCACCTGGGGCACGCCGTCTTGACGCGGCTTGGCTTTGGAGAACTTCACCGTCCAGCGGGCGTCGCGGTCTTTCTGCCGCAGCTTCGCCGGCTTCTCCGTCCAGCCCTCTGGGATGCGTCCCGCCTTGATCGCTTCCTTCTCCGCTGCGGTGTTGCGCTGCCGGGGTGCAGCCACGATCGTCGCGTCCACGATCTGCCCGCTCATCGCCAGGTAGCCGGCCGCCCGCAGTGCGGTGTCGAAGCGTTGAAACAGCCTCTCCACCGCGCCGGCCCGCTTCAGGGCTTCGCGGTAGTTCCAGATCGTGTTGGCGTCCGGCACTGCATCGGCCAGGCCAAGGCCGAGGAAGCGCATGAACGACAGCCGATCGCGGATCAGATACTCGCAGCGTTCGTCGGACAGCGTGTGCATTGCCTGCAGCAGCAGGACCTTGAACATCAGCACGTGGTCGAAGGCAGGACGGCCACCCTTGGCTCCGTTCGACCGCGGCACGGCGTCTTCCAGCTCCGGCCGAAACATCTCGAAGTCCACCAGGCCGGCGATGCGCTCGAGGTCGTCGCCCTTCGCCGACAACTCACGCAGGCGTCCATCGACATCAAAGAAGCCCGGCTGCTGACCCATGCTCTGCGCCTCGAGTTGCCAACCCGAGTGAATCAGGAATGGGGCCAAACCGCGAGGTTCTTGGAGGTGTCCATCTTTTTACCCCGCGGCAGTTGCATCAGCTCGCGCTGTGGCAAACTCTTTCTAGGCAACATCCGCTCAGCGCATATCTGGCTCTTGATATAGGCCGCTTGGCTGACAACAACTCAAGACTTTGCGCTTGGCTTCCGTCGCAGGGCGGCGGTGGCGGCGGTCCAAAGCACGTCTTCGTCAACCAAGCGCTTAACACATTTTATAACTATCCAGCGCGAGCCGTTGCTGGAATCATTTCACTTTTACAAAAGTACGATCTGCCAGGAGCTCAGTTTCCGCCTGACGAGCGCATTGTCCACTCGTTAGATGCGCGCGACATAGCGAACGATTGCGACATCTGGGTGAGCGATCCGCCTTATGCCGATGCTGTGGTATATCACGAGATTACGGAATATTTTATTGGATGGCTCAGGGTGAATGCCCCTTCGCCACTTAGTGGCTTCCGGTGGGCAAGCAGGCGCGCACTAGCTATCCAAGGGTCGGGGCAGGGATTCCGTCGTGCAATGGTAGAGGCCTACGCGGCGATGGCCACGCATATGCCAGATAATGGATTGCAGGTGGTTATGTTCACCCATCAAGACACCGCTGTTTGGGCCGATTTGGCAGCCATCTTGTGGGCCGCTGGCTTACAGGTGACCGCCGGTTGGTGCATCGTGACGGAGACTGACACAAAAGTACAGGCCGGCAATTTTGTCCAAGGCACAGTGCTGCTGGTGCTTCGGAAGCGCACTGGGGATGCCTCCGCGTTTCTCGCTCGCCTGCAGCGACCGGTTGAACTGGCCGTCGAACGGCAGCTCAACTCGATGCGTGACCTCAACCCACAAGACGAGCCCGACTTCGGAGATACGGACTTTCAGCTTGGCGCCTACGCTGCCGCCCTAAAGGAACTCACTGCCTACGCAAAAATAGACGGCCGTCCTGTAGCGGACGAGGTGCTAAATCCTACCGGACAGGTAGGGACCCAGGCAAGGGTAACCGCCCTTTTAGACCGTGCACGTAGCATCGCGAGCGACTTCCTAATACCCGATGGATTGCCCCGCGCAGTCTGGGCTGACCTGAACCCTGCTGAACAATTCTATGTCAAAGGCATGGAATTGGAACGGGAAGGCGAGACACGCTACGCAGCTTTCCAGGAAATGGCACGCGGGTTCGGAATTCATGGCTTCCGTGAACTTCTCGCCAGGTACTGATGCCAATGCCGCTCGGCTCAAAACTGCGGGCGATCTTCGCGCACGCAATCTCAGACGCGCGGGCGCGGCCGACCGCGCAGAGGATCACGAACTGGAGGATTTCGCTGGCGGCCTGGTACGCCATGCCATTTATGCCATCTATCTCGCCATGCAGCGGGACGACGTGCGCGCGCCGCTGCCATGGTTTGTTCAGAACCTTACGGAATACTGGCAGCGTCAGACTGCGTTGGTCGCCGTGCTTGATTTCATCGGCAGCATCACAACGACCGCCCGCTCACAGGAGGCCGAGTGGGCCGCAAGAACTCGCCGGCGCCGTCCGCAACCACCGACCTTGATCCCAACCCATGGCAATCTCGCGGCATAGTAGCCGCCGCGCTCCCCTGACCGGCAGCTTCCTGGACCAACGCCTGCAAGGCGCGGTGTCGTATGACCGTATCGCTGGATATTTCCGGTCGTCGGTTTTCGAGGTCGCGGGCGAGGCGTTTGAGGCTGTCAAAGGTCCCATTCGGATCGTCTGCAACTCCGGGCTCGATGCCGCTGACGTGACGACGGCCAGGGGCACGGCCCAAGCGCAGCGGGCAGAATGGTGTGAAGCCGAGCCCGAGCGGATGAGCGACCTTCAGCGGCCGCGGTATCAGCGCCTTGCACAGATGTTGCGCGGAGGCCTCGCCAAAGTCCGGGTCCTGCCAGACGCCAGCTTCGGCCTGATCCACGGCAAGGCCGGCGTAATCCGCTATGGGGACGGCCGTGCAGTTTCGTTCATCGGGTCGATGAATGAAACCCGTGAGGGCTGGTCACAACACTACGAATTGCTGTGGGAAGACGACGCCGAGGAAGCAGTTCGATGGGTTCAAGAGGAGTTCGAAGCCCTTTGGACGCATCGTGATGCGCGCGACCTCTCCGACGCGATTGTCGCCGACGTCGAGCGCATCCTCGCGCGCGTGCTGGTGCCCGTTTCGGACTGGAAACCGAAGGGGCTTAGCGAGCCACAGGCACCATTCATCGAAGCGCCGGTTGAGCGGCGTGCGATAGGTTTAGCACCGCATCAGAAGGCATTCGTCAGCGAAGTGATGAAGGAGATCGAAACCTTCGGTTCTGCGCGCTATTTGTTGGCTGACGACGTCGGCCTCGGGAAGACAGTTCAGCTTGGCATGGTTGCCGAGCTGATTGCTTTGACGGCTCAGAAGCCGGTGCTGATCTTGGCTCCTAAGAATTTGCTCGTCCAATGGCAGGGGGAGCTGCGTGATATGCTCGCGGCTCCAAGTGCGCGCTGGGACGCGGGACGTTGGATTGTCGAGGATGGATCGGAGTGGCCAGGCCCCGTTACCAACTGCCCGCGCCGCATCGGTATCTTCCCGACAAGCTTGATAACCGCGGGGTCCGAGCACGCTCAGCCGTTGCTGACGATGCGCTTTGCCTGCGTTGTGTTGGACGAGGCGCACAGGGCTCGGCAAAGCCGGGCTCTCGGCAGTGACCCCACGCCAAATCTGCTGCTGCAATTCATGACCAGGCTGGCATCAAAGACGGACACCCTGCTGCTTGGCACAGCGACCCCGATACAGACGCATCGCGAGGAGCTGTTCGACCTTTTGCGTCTCCTGGCGACGGGGTGTGAGCGAGTTCATGGGGGGCATGTTTTCGCCATGGAATGGCGCAGGGCTTGCCATGGACCTCGTGTCGGGCAAGCAGGTACCCACCGATCCGGCGGAAATCTGGTCCTGGCTGCGCAGCCCCCTGCCTCCGAACGGTGAAGACCAGCTGACCGACCGGATACGCGACGAGCTCGGTCTGCCTGCGCGCGTGTGGCAGGCGCCCTTCGACGCCGATCGCGATCTGTCGGCTAGCGTGCGGACTGCGATCGAGTTCGAGGGGTCGACGACGCTGCGGGAGCACAATCCTTTTGTACGCCATGTCATCAAGCGGCGCCGGCGCGATCTTCGATATCCAGACGGCAGCCCGTACTTCCCGGAGATTGGCATCAGGCTGCATGGGGAGGGTGCTGATGATGCCCTGGCGATGCCCACCAACATGGAGGCCGCCTACAACGACGCCCATGAATTCTGCACGCTGGTTGGCAAACTGCATCCATCGGCAGGATTGCTGAAAACTCTTCTCCTGCGGCGCATCGGTAGCAGCCTCCACGCAGGGCTTCGCACCGCTGAGAAACTGCTGGAGCGCGAGCGGCGCGAGGACGCCGTAGCCGAGGAAGAAGAGGATTTGACCCGCGAGGAACGCGGCCTGGTGTTCGGGCCTGACGAAGCGGCAGTGCTACGACGCGCGGCCCAACGGCTGCGGGACGCGGGTAACGATGATCCGAAGCTTGTCCAGATACTGCGGTGGCTTCGTCAACAGGGCTGGCTAGAGCGGGGCTGCATTCTATTCAGCCAATACAAAGACACGGCCCTTTGGACCGCGCGGCAGTTGTCATCAGCCTTCCCCGCCGAACCGATCGGCCTCTATGCCGGCGCGGGCGAGACGATGATCATGGTCAATGGAACGCGGCATCCAGCTACACGGACAGAAATCCAGGAGAAGGTGAAAAATAGGTCGCTGCGGGTGCTCACAGCCACCGATGCAGCGTCCGAGGGGCTTAATCTTCAGCGCCTTCAGACCCTGATCAATATCGACCTTCCCTGGAACCCAGCCCGATTGGAACAGCGGAAAGGCCGCATTGAGCGTATCGGGCAGGAGGCGCCTGTCATCGACATTGCCAATCTACGATACCGCGGATCTGTGGAGGATGATGTGCACGCGGCCCTGTCCAACCGCCTACGCCAAATCCGCGACGTCTTCGGCACGATCCCCGACACGCTCGAGGACGTTTGGGTGAAGACCGCGAACGGCCAGCTTGAGGAAGCAAAGCGACGCATTGATGAAGTCCCCCCAACCCATCCGTTCCAGGTGCGCTACTCGTCGCCGTCAGTTGCTGAGAGCTGGGATAAGTCGACCCGGGTGCTGGATAGGGAAGACGTCGCCATGCGACTAAAGCAAGGGTGGGAGTAGAATATGTATGCTCAGGCGGCACCGTTGCGAAACGTCGCTAGCTTGCCAAGCCGAAGCGCGATGCCGTTTCATCGACGACCACTTGGCAAGCAGAAGTGCGGATCTAACCAAGCATTGCCGGACCTCGCAATAGACGCAATCAGAGGATGGGCCGAACACCTCGGTAGTAGGATAGAAAATGGCAGGGGATGAAACCACGCAAATCAGCGCGGCACCCACAAAAGCATTCTTTATTGACATGCTCACGAGGGATATCGCACTTGAACAAGCAATTCTCGATCTCGTCGACAACTGTGTCGATGGTGCAAAACGAGTCGGTGGTCTAGACGGTCGATCAATTCGCCTAAGCTTCGATGCAGATCAATTTCGTATTGTTGATAACTGTGGGGGCTTCGGAAAGGAGACTGCGCGGAACTACGCGTTCCGGTTTGGCCGCCCTTTGCAAGCGGTTGAGACACCAAATTCTATTGGGCAATTTGGCATTGGTATGAAACGTGCGTTATTTAAATTCGGTCGCCAGTTTCGTGTCAAATCGGCTACGCTAGACGAACAGTGGGCGGTTGATGTTGATGTCGATGTATGGGAACAGAATGATGACTGGCACTTCAAATGGGCGGAATTTGGGCGGGATAAGCCCATTAGCCGAGTGCGTCCCGGAACGGAGATTGTCGTAACTCGCCTGCGGTCTTTTGTTGCTGCTCGTTTCGCCACGCGAGCATTCCAGAATTTGGTTATGGATCAAATTAAGTCGAAGCATAGGCAATTTATATCGAAGGGTCTATCCATTCGAGTGAATGGTCGTCATGTCAATGCACTGAGCCTTTATTTGCTTGCGAATGATAGACTGCGGCCTGGTTACACGTCGTTCAAACTTACCGATCCAGGTGAGCGGGACGTGGATGTGACAATCCTAGTCGGACTAGCGTCGTCAAGCCCCAAAGAGGCTGGGTGGTATGTGATATGCAACGGGCGTGTTGTCCTCGAAGCTGACCGAGGGGAGCTAACTGGCTGGGGGCTTATGGAGGCCGAAGCGGGCCGCGTCATAGTACCGAGCTTCCACAACCAATTTGCCCGTTTCCGTGGGATTATTACGTTCGACTCGATTGACTCGCGCCGAGTCCCGTGGACAACGACCAAGAACGATGTCGACCAGGACAGCTCGGTATGGGCCAGGGCGTTCCCGAGAATGACGGAGATGATGCGAACGGTGGTTTCGTTCCTGAACGAACTTGATCGCGATATCGACGAAAATTCGCGAGAATTTAGCCCCCTATACCAGCTCGTCACGTCATCTCAGCTCGTTCGGTCTGATCAGATCTCGCAGAGCTTATCGTTTACGGCACCGTCTAGAGGAGATGTTGCTTTTTCCGCTCCAACTGTAAAAATCCAGTATTCTCGGCCTGTTAGCGATGTTGAGTTCCTGAAGGAGACATTCAAAGTCGGGTCGGCCAAGGCGGTCGGCGAACGAACGTTTGATATGACACTCAAGCGGCAGCGTGGTTAATATGGCGCCCAGCTTCAGGAAAATCGACTACTCAGTGCGTCCAGCTAAGCATGCTGAGCGCAAGATGCTCCTCGAGATTTTTAGGCATTTCTCAGTCTTCGCTCCCATGCGCGAATACCGATATGTTGGCTTGGGCTCTGTATGGTTCTCTGATTTTCAGTTGTTTCATCGCGCACTGGGCATTCCCGACATGATTTCGATCGAGCGGGAAAAAAATGCCGAAGCGCGTATCCGCAAAAACATACCATTCGCGGCCATAACTCCTATTTTCAAACCTACGAACGTCGCTCTACCGGAAATGCAATGGAATAAGCGCCAGCTGGTCTGGCTCGATTATGACGACCCACTTTCCCCCTCGATACTTGACGATGTTGGTTCCGTTATAACGCGCGCAATGTCTGGAAGTGCGTTTGCTGTCTCGGTTCAGCACCAGCAAGCGAAAGAAATTGATGAGGCCGGCAAGGACGGATCTTCTCTCGATTTGTTTAGATCACGGTTTGGCCGCAGTTTGCTCTCGGACGATCTTGGTGAGGACGACTTATATGGACAGGCGTTTGCCCGGCTATCCAGAGGAATGATCGGCAGCGAGATCGAAAACGCCCTCGTCGCACGAAATTCAGGTTTGGCAACTGGTGAACAAATTCAATATCGCAAAATATGTGAGATTGAGTACGCTGATGGAGCTCCAATGACGACAACGATTGGATGCCTCGTCAGTCAGTCTGAACTGGACTTGTTTGGCTCGATGCAGCTGCAAAAAGTTGACTTTTGCAATGAAAGTGACGAAGTCGTTAGGATAAAGATACCTAAGATTACACCGAAAGAAGCGCGTTTTTTTAGAGTCCCAATTGCCGTCGTCTGGCAGCTTGGATCAGGGCAACATTCCCGAATGGGATGTACGTGCATTCGCAGAACACTATCGATATCTGCCGAATTTCATGTCTGTTGATCCTTAGCTAGCGGTGTTGAGAATCGGTCTGAAGCCGGCTATCTTCGGGATAACTTAGGTTGGCTTCGTTGAGAACTGCCGGAAGGTAAGCGGTAGCGCCTCCATCATCGGCCAATCTCCATGGCCAAGATTCGCATAAGATCATCGCCGGCTGTCGACGCACCGCGCCCTTTGATGCCGGCCTTTCGCGTCCGTTCGAGCGGCACAACTCTCGCAAGCACTCCGGCGATCATCCATGCAGGACGATTGGCCGCCCGGCGAGATTGGTAATCCTGCACATGCGCGCAAATAGCGGTCGATCCCATTTTGTGGCGCAGCGTGTGTGGGGGGGCGCCGGGAGGACCCGCCCACACCCCGGACTACGGGAAGCCGGATAATCTCGACGGTTCCGTGAGCGTGGGCTGAATGCGAATCGTGGCCGGGCCCTCCGCGAGTTCACGTTCGGCATTGAAGTGCTGGATCGCTTGGTCAAACGCGAGCCACGCGGCGGGATCATGAATGCGTGTCTGGGGTTCATGCGCTGGACAGCAAGCCAGCCTGTCCGGCGATCTGACACCATGCCGCAGCGCAACACGCGCAGCCCTGTGTCCCAATTCATTAGGCACCCCGCCGCCGCGGGGCAACGCCACCACGACAGGCGAGGTCCGGCCCATACGACGGACTGGCTGCCGGGCAGCTTAGGTACGGACCGCAGGGGAACTGCGATCATGCCCGCGGAGATGGATCACTGGTCCAGCCGGCAGAAACTTAGCATCGCTGCGCGAGTGCGACTTTAGCGTGACCATCCTCGACCAGCCACCGTCCATCCTGTTGAAGGCGCCGTTGTATGCCACCAGCCTCCCATTACGACCTTGGATAGCTCGAACCACGGACCCATCGGGGCGGATTGGGCGGGTCGAACCACGCCGATTGCCCGATTTGATAGCCGGCGGCGCGACTTCATCCGCTTACAGTAGGCTTACAGCACCCTCTGTCTAAGCCCCTGTAAGCAAAAACGGCCCCGCAGGACCGTCTTTAACCACTTGATTTCACTGAGAAAATCTGGAGCGGGCGAAGGGATTCGAACCCTCGACCCCAACCTTGGCAAGGTTGTGCTCTACCCCTGAGCTACGCCCGCGATCGAGGCGGGGTTCTAAGCGGCTTCGGTGACGGTGGCAAGTCGCCAGCCGGCCCGCACCCTGCGCTTGCGCGGAAAGCGAAAGCCAACATCTATTAGCCCCGAAAGGCGCGGTCTCCTGGCCGGGCACGAAGGGACTAGGCACTCATGGAACTCATCATCGGCCAGCAGGCGGGCGGCGCGCCGGCGGAACCCGCGAGCGGCACCCAGGACGCCATCATCATCGACGGCGACCAGAAGACCTTCATGCAGGACGTGGTGGATGCCTCGCGCACCATCCCCGTGCTGGTCGATTTCTGGGCGACCTGGTGCGGCCCCTGCAAGCAGCTCACGCCGGCGCTCGAGAAGGTCACGCGCGCGGCCGGCGGCCGGGTCAAGCTGGTCAGGATCGACATCGACAAGAACCGCGCTCTTGTGCAGCAGCTCGCGCAGCTCGGCCTCCCGCTCCAATCGGTGCCGACCGTCGCCGCGTTCTGGCAAGGCCAGATCGCCGATCTGTTCCAGGGCGCGCTGCCCGAGAGCGAGCTGAAGCGCTTCGTCGAGGGATTGCTCAAGCTCGCCGGCGGCAGCATGCCGGCCGCCGATCTGCTGGCCGAGGCGCGCGCGGCGCTCGAGCAGGGCGCGGTGCAGGAGGCGGGCGAGCTGTTCAGCGAGCTGCTGGAGCAGGAGCCCGAGAATGCCGGTGCCTGGGGCGGCCTGATCCGTGCCCTGCTCGCCCTCGGGCAGGAGGACCAGGCCGGCCAGGCGCTGGCGCGGGTGCCGCAGAACATCGCCGAGCAGGCGGAAATCGCCGGGGCCCGCAGCGCGCTCGCGCTGGCGCAGGAGGGCCGTAAGGCGGCCGCCGGTCTCGCCGGATTCGAGCGAGCGCTCGCCGCCGATCCGGCGAACCACCAGGCGCGCTACGATCTCGCCACCGCGCTCAACGCCATGGAGCGGCGCGAAGAGGCGGCGGAGGCGCTGCTCGAGGTCCTCCGCCGCGACCGCAAGTGGAACGACGAGGCGGCGCGGCTGCAGCTGCTCAAGTTCTTCGAGGCATGGGGGGTGGAAGACCCCGCCACGGTCGCCGCGCGCCGGAAGCTCTCCGCCCTGCTGTTCAGTTGAGAGCGCCTCCCGGGACCCGCTATGCCGAATCGCATGGTGGCGACTTCCAAGCATCGGGGCGGCGCGGCCGTTTTCGGCCGTGAGCACCGGAGCAGGGGAAATCACCACCAGGCGGCCGGCGCTGGTGTGGTTTTGAAAGCCCCAAGGGAGGTCTGTTGAGACCGGCCTTCCACCCGCGGGCGGGGCAGCTGCCCCCGACCTTCCCGGTGTTCCCGCTACCGGGCGCATTGCTGCTCCCGGCCGGCAGGCTGCCGCTCAATGTCTTCGAGCCCCGCTACCTGGCGATGGTCGAGGATGCGCTCGCCGCCGGCCGGATGTTCGGCATGATCCAGCCGAACTCCGCCCGCCCGGCGACCGCAACCGGGCCCTCGCTCTACCGGATCGGCTGCCTCGGCCGCCTCTCGGCCTTCGGCGAAACCGAGGACGGCCGCTTCCTCGTCACCTTGACCGGGCTTGCCCGCTTCACGGTGGCCGAGGAGGTCGAGATGCGGCGCGGCTACCGGCGCGTGCGGGCCGATTTCTCCGCCTTCCTCGCGGATCTCGATCCGTCGCCCGAGCCGGTCGGCATCGATCGCGAGGAGCTCCTGTCCGCGCTCCGCGGCTACTTCGCGGCGCGCGGCCTCCAGGCGGATTGGGAAGCGGTGAACGGCATGGGCGACGGGGTGCTGGTCGCCACCCTCGCCGCGGTCTGCCCCTTCGAGGTGGCCGAGAAGCAGGCGCTGCTGGAGGCGTCCACACCGCGGGATCGCGCCGCCTCGCTCCTTGCCCTGCTCCGCATCGGCGCCCATCTCGACGGTCAGGGCGCCCCAGGGCGCGTGAGTTGAGGCGCGGGTTGGCCCGCAGCAAGGGAGAAGAAGGAATGGAGGAGGCGCAAGAGCGGCGGGACGGCAAGGGCGGCACGGTGCGTCCCGCCCCGCTCGATCCGCGCCTCCTGGAAATTCTCGTCTGCCCCGTCACCAAGGGGCCGCTCGTCTATGACCGCGAGGCCGGCGAACTGATCAGCCGCAAGGCGGGGCTCGCCTTCCCGATCCGCGACGGCATCCCGATCATGCTGCCCGAGGAGGCCCGGACCATCGAGCCGTGAGCATGCACCGGCCGACGGAAATCCGGCTGCACCAGGCGGAGAAGCGGCTGGAGGTCGATTTCGCCGATGGCGCCCGGTTCAGCTTCCCCGCCGAATACCTGCGGGTGGAGAGCCCGAGCGCCGAGGTGCAGGGCCATGGCCCGCAGCAGCGCAGGACGGTGGCCGGGCGCCGGCATGTCGGCATCATGTCGGTCGAGCCGGTCGGCAACTACGCCATCCGCATCCTGTTCGACGACCTGCATGATACAGGCATCTACTCCTGGGACTACCTGCACGCGCTCGGCCGTGAGCAGCAGACGCGCTGGCGCGACTATCTCGACCGCCTCGCCAGCAAAGGGCTGACCCGCGATCCCTGAGTGATGAGAAATGGGAGCCCCGGGGCTTGTCCCCGGGGCCTCCGCATCATCCGTGCGAGACGACGACCGCGTCGGGCGTCACGGACGGCGCCGACGGGTTCCAGGTGCCCGCCGACGCCGCCGCGGTGCCGCCGGAGCCGACGACGTCGACCGTCACGCCGGCGACATTCGCAAAGTCGCTCTGGAAGTGGATCGCCTGATTGCTGAGCGAGCCGCTGCTGTAGTTGATCGTGTAGACCGCGCTCTTGCCGCCCGCGGCGATCGGCCCGAAATTCGCCGCGGTCACGCCGTTGCCGGACAGGTCGGGGCTCGTGATGTTGCCGCCATTGACGCTGGTCTGCAGCGCGCCGCGCAGCGAAGCCGAACCCGCCGCGCCGGCGTTCTCGACCACGAACTGCGCCTTGCCGCCAGGCGCCACCGTGATGGTGGGCGTGCCGTTCACGGTGGTGATCGTGGTGCCGTTGACGCCGACGACGGTGAGCTGTGTGCCCTGCCCGTCGATCGTCCCAGTGACGCCGGCGAACGGGTTGTAGGCATTTCCCTTCCCCGCGGCGGTATTGTCGTAATCGCCGGTGATGGTGACGGTCGAGCCGTTGGTGTTGAGGCTGCCGCCCGCCATGTCGAGCACCGCGAGCGTGCTGGCGCTGCCGCCGATGCTGGCCGCGGCCGCCTTGCCGCCGATCTCGAGCGTGCCGGCGGAGAGCGCCGCATTGGTGTTGAACTTGCCGACATTGTCGTCGATCACGCCGTTCGCCGCATTGCTGAGTCCGGCGGTGAAGTCGAGCGTGCCGGAGGAGACGAGGATCGTCCCGGAATTGCTGAACGGCGCGCTCACAGTGCTCGTCCCGGAGCCGGTCTCCTCGAAAACCCCGGTGTTGGTGAAGCTGCTCCCGTTCGACGTGGTGATGGTTTCCCCGCCGACGACGTCGAACGTGCCGGCGAAGGCGATGTTCGTCGCAAGATTGAGGTTCGCGTGATTGATCATGGTGATCGCGCTCACGTCGAGCGTGGCGCCGCTCCCGAGCGTCGTGGTGTGGCCGGAGAGGCTGAGCGTGCCGGTTCCCTCCACCAGGCCGCTGATCGTGCCGTTGCCGTTGACGGTGAGCACGCCGCCGGTTGCCACGATGACGCCGAAATCGTGCAGGCCCGCGGTGATCGTGCCGCTGCCGGTGATCGTGGCCCCGGCGGCGATGGTGAGCACCTTGGCGCCGAGCGTGCCGGCGCTCAGCACGATCTGCCCCTTGTCGGTGAGCGACGCCGGCGAGACGAAGCTCGCGCCGTTGAGCACGTCGAGCACGCCGGTCGCGGAGATCGTGCTAAGCGTGCTCGCGACCGAAGTGCCGCCGGCGGTGATCGTTGCGCCGACGCCGGAATAGATCAGCGTGGCACTATCGGTCTTCACCACGGAATTGCCGAGCGCGACCGTCGCGCCGCTGCCGGTGGAGAGCGCCTCGTACGTGCCCTTGGAGAGAATGCCGGTGCTGCCATCGTTGGTCAGCGTCGCGCCGCTCTGGAACGTCACGCTGCTGCCGTTCTGCGCCTCGATCAGGCCGGAATTGGTGTAGATGCCGTTCTGGAACACGAGCCCGCCGGAGCCCACGCCGAGCATCGCGCCTGATGTGGTGTTGGTGCCGGTGCTGCCCAGATTTACATAAAGCGCATTGCCACCGGTCGCCTCGATCGTGCCGCCATTGATCAGCGTGAGCTGCCCCGCACCAAGCTGGCCCGCACCCGCGATCGTATCGCTCACATTGTTGAGCACATAGGCGCTCGACGCACCGTAGAGGCGGTTGTTTCCGTTGTCCGACATCGCGAGCGTGCCGCCGCCGGTCAGCGTGACGGTCGGGCTGTCGACGATGAGATTGGTCTGATAGCCGGTCGAATTGACGAGGATGGTCCCGGCATTGTTGATCGTGCCGAGCAGCAACATCGTGGTGTTGTTGTCCATCGCGATCGTGCCGAGATTGGTGACCCGGCCTGCCGAACCGTCGAGCGTCGCGGAGCCGGTCTCATAGACCGCGGCGCCGCCGCTGGTCTCGATCGTGCCGCCCGCGATGGTCGCCCCGTTCAGGTAGATGTTGCCGCCATTCGCCGCGAGTATCCCGGTAGCGGCGGCATTGGCGATCGTGGTCCCGCCCGTAATACTGAGCCCACCGCTGCCGGTTTCCTCGATCAGCGCGTTGTTGCTCACGGCATTGCCCGTGTAGAGCGTGCTGCCGCTGCCGCCCGTAAAGTCGATCGTCGAGTCGTTGACCAGCGTGAGCTGCCCCGCGCCGAGCTGCCCCGCGCCGGTGATGGTGTTGTCGACATTGATCAGCTCATACGCACCCGACGCGCCATAGATGCGGTTGTTGCCGTTGTCGCTCATCGCGATCGTGCCGCCGCCGGTCAGCGTCACGGTGGGCGAGTTGATGATCAGGTCGGTCTGGTAGCCCGTGGATTGCAGTGAGATCGTCCCGGTATTGTCGATCGAGCCGAGCAGGACGAGCGAGGTGTTGTTGTCGAGCACGACGGTGCCGGTATTGGTCAAGGTCTGCGTCGAGCCGTCGAGCGTGGACGAACCGGTCTCGTAGACCGCAGCGCCGCCGCTGCTCGTGATCGTGCCGCCGGCGATCGTCGCGCCGTTCAGGTCGACGTTACCGCCGGACGCTGCGACGATGCCGGTGCTGGCCGCATTCGCGATCGTGGTTCCGCCGACAATGCTGAGGCCGCCGCTGCCGGTCGCCTCGATCAGCGCATTGTTGGTGACGACATTGCCGGTGTAGATCGTCATCCCGGCGGCGCCATTGGAGTCGATCGTCGCATCGTTGATCAGCGTGAGCTGTCCGGCGCCGATCTGGCCGGAGCCGGTGATCGTATTGTTCAGATTGACGAGCAGGTTGGAGCCCGATTCGCCGTAGATGCGGTTGTTGCCGTTGTCGCTCATGGCGATCGTGCCGCCGCCGGTCAGCGTCACGGTGGATGCGTTCGCGACCAGATCGGTGTCGTAGCCGGACGAGTTGAGCGCGATCGTGCCGACATTATCGATCGTGCCAAGCAGGTAGAGGGAAGTGTTGTTGTTGAGCGCGACGGTGCCGAGACTGGTCACAAGCTGCGTCGAGCCGTCGAGGGTCGCGTAGCCGGCTTCGACGATCTCGCCGCCGCCGCTGCTCTCGAGGGTGCCGCCCTCCAGCACCGCGCCGCCATTGATCGTGACATTGCCGCCCGCGGCATCGACCACGCCGCCGCCGAGGTTGTCGATCGTGGTCCCGTTGTCGATCAGCATCCCGCCGGTATTGGTCGAACTCGATCAGTGCGTTATTGACGACGGCGTTGCCCGCATCGATGTGGATGCCATTGTTGGCAGCGCTCGCATCGATTGTGCCGTCGTTCACGAGGTTCAGCTGGCCGACGCCGATCTCGCCGGCACCGGTGATCGTGTTGTTGAGGTTGACCAGCGTGTCGCCGGCGATCTGGCCGTAGATGCGGTTGGTGCCGCTGTCGGTCATCGCGACGACTGCCGTTGCCGGTCAGCGTGACCGTGCCCGGCGTCGATCCGCCAGGTCCGATGATCAGGTTGGTGGCGTAGCCGCTCGACTGCGGCGCGATTGTGCCGGTATTGTTGATCGTGCCGAGCAGGTTCAGCGTGGTGTTGTTCTGCAGCGCGACGGTGCCGGCGTTGTTCACAGTGTTTGTGCTGCCGTCGAGCGTGCCGCCGCCATTCTCGTAGAGCTCGCCGCCATTGCTGCTGATCAGCGTGCCGCCCTGGATCGTGCCGCCCTGCAGGTAGACCGTCGCGCCGGCATCGGAGATCGTGCCCGCGGTGCCGTTGTTGATCGCGGTCTGGATCAGCAGGCCACCCGCACCCGTCGCCTCGATCAGCCCCGCATTGGTGAGCGCCAGGCTGCCGGTGTTGATGACGAGCGCGTTGTTGGTGCCGCTGCCGTCGATCACGCCCGCGGCCTGGTTGACCACCGTGAGGCCGCCGGCGCCGAGCTGGCCCGCGCCGGTGATCGTGTTGTTGACGTTGATCAGCGTCTCGGTGCCGCTCGCACCGACGATGCGGTTGCCGCCATTGTCCGACATGGTGACGCTGCCGCCGCCGCTCAGCGTGACGCTGGAACTCGCCACCACCAGGCTGGTACCGTAGCCGCTCGACTGTATCTCGATCGTACCGGCATTGCTGATCGTGCCGAGCAGCCTCATGCTGGTGTTGTTCGGCAGCGCGACGATGCCCTTGTTGACCACCGCATTGACGGAGCCGTCGAGCGTGCCGCTGCCGTTCTCGATGATCACCCCGCCATTGGTCGTGGTCAGCGTGCCGCCCTGGATCGTGCCACCCTGCAGAATGACGTTGCCGCCATTGCCGGTGATGACGCCGGTGCTGCCGTTGTTCACCACCGATTGCAGGATCAGCCCGCCGCCGCTGCCGAGCGCTTCCATCAGACCCGCATTGGCCGCTGCGGTGGTGTCGACGATGAGCGCGTTGCCGCCCTGCGCGATGATCTTGCCGCCGGCGCCGTTGGTGAGCGTGAGCGTGCCTGTGCCGATCTGCCCGGCACCGATGATCGTCTCGCTGCTGTTGAGCAGCACGTCGGAGCCGGATGTCGCGGAGATGCGATTGCTGCCATTGTCCGACATCGTGATCGTGCCGGTGCCGGTGAGCTGCACCTTCAACTCGTTGATCACCAGGCTGGTGGCGTAGCCGGTCGATTGCAGCGCGATCGTGCCGGAATTCGCCACGATGTCGGTGGTGGTGCCGCCATTGCCGATGGTGAAACCGGAATTGTTCTGGATCTGCAGCGTGGTTTTGGCATTCAGGGTCAGCGGACCGGACGGTCTGATTGGACGCGTTGATGGTGGTTGCCGCGCCCGGCTGGATGACGACGGTGTCGCCGCCGCCCGGCACCTGCGCCGGAGACCAGTTGGCCGGGTTGTTGTAGTTGCCGTCGCCCGCCGCGCCCGTCCAGTTGATCGTCGCCATCGCAATGCCCCGAGGTCCAGATGCTGCCCTGGTCGGAGGCTAGGAGCGGTCCGGAACCGGAACAAGATGCTCCGGGGGGCACGGCGCAATTTCATCTACTGCAAATGCATGACGCTCCCGCAATTCTGCGAACGGTAGTTGTGCACGACAGTGATTCCACAACCCTCAGTGCCGGCCGGCATGCACGCGGCGGACCGTCACCGCGGCAGGGCGCCGCTATTGCGGCGCGGTGCTGCCCTGACCGCGGCCCGGCGACCACACCGGATCCGGCTTGCGCCAGAGATCGCGGTCGCGGATCGCCTCCGCCACCGCCGCCGGCCATCGTGTCGAGCAGGCGCTCGCCCTTCTCCGGCGTGCCGGCGCGCGGATCGCCGATCGTGCCGGTGACCGGCGCGCGCTCGTTGAAGCTCCAGAACCGGCTGTAGCCGCCGCGCCCCTTGTAGGCGCGCGGCGCCTGCTGCACGGCATCGTCGATGCTGTCGCGGCGCACGAGGTCGGGCACCATCGCCAGCATCACCGAGGTCTCGCCCTCGCAGGCATGCTGCGCGGTCGGCGCCGTCTCCATGATCCCGGTGAGATCAACGCCCTGCGCGAACCAGGGCGTGGTCGCGACCACCGGCAGCCCGTATTCATGCGCGAGCTCGCGCGCGCTCACCGCCAGCGGATCGACATTGCCGCCATGCCCGTTGATGATCAGCAGCCGCGCGAAGCCGAGCGCGCGCAGGCTGCGCACCACGCCGCGGATGACGCCGTGGAACTCGCTGTAGTCGAGGCTGATCGTGCCGCCGAACGGCAGATGGTGCTCGCTCATGCCGGTCCACATGCCGGGCAGCACCGCGACCGGCACCTCGTCCGCGACCAGGCGCGCGGCGCGCACCGCGATCTCGAAGGCGGTGCGCGTGTCGGTGATGACGGGCAGATGCGGCCCGTGCTGCTCGAGCGAGCCGACCGGCAGGATCGCCAGCGCCTCCGCCCGCGCGGCGATCTCCCGCAGTTCCGGCGCCGTCAGCCGCGCCCATTCCACTTCGCGTGCCCATGCCCTGTTCCCCTCCGCGATGCGCGGCCTATGCTGGGCGGCGCCGTCGAGGGCCGCAAGCCGGGAGGAGCGGGATGTCAGCAAGCATGGTGTCGGAGCGACCTGCCACGGGTGCGGCGAAGCACGGCGGCCCGATCCAGGGCTTCTTCGCGCCCGCCGGCGCGCCGCGCCTGCCGCAGATCGACCGCGGCGAGGGCATCTATCTCTGGGACACCGAGGGCAGCCGCACGCATCGACGTCTCCTCCGGACCGGTCGCCGCAAATATCGGGCACGGCAATCCGCGCGTGCTGGAGGCGATGGTCGCGCAGGCACGGAAGATCGCCTTCGCCGCGCCGGCGCAGTTCGAGAACGGCCCGGCGATCGCGCTCGCCGACCTGGTCACCGAGCTCGCCGGTCCCGGGCTGGAACGCGCCTTCTTCGTCTCCGGCGGCTCGGAGGCGATCGAATCGGCGATCAAGCTCGCCCGCCATCACGCCGTCGCACGCGGCGAGACCGGCCGCTGGAAGGTGATCGGCCGCGCAGCCCGGCTATCACGGCGCGACGCTCGGCGCGCTCGCCGCAGGCGGCGACGCCAATGCCGAGCAGATCTTCGGCGCGCTGACGCGCAGCATGCCGAAAGTGCCGGCGCCGTTCAGCTACCGCGTGCCCGAGAACCACACCGCCGAGACCTGGGCCGCCGCCTGCGCCGAGGCGCTGGAGACAGACGATCCAGCGCGAGGGCGCCGGAAAGCGTGCTCGCCTTCATCCTGGAGCCGGTGGGCGGCTTCGCGACCGGCGCGCTGGTCGCGCCCGCCAGCTACTACCGGCGCGTCCGCGAGATCTGCACGCGTCACGGTGTGCTGCTGATCCATGACGAGGTGATGAGCGGCGCCGGCCGCACCGGCCGCTTCCTCGCCGGCGAGCATTGGGGCGTCGTGCCCGACATCGCCGTGCTGGCGAAGGGGCTGGCCGCCGGCTACACGCCGTTCGGCGCGGTGCTCGCCTCGGCCGAGATGGCGGAGACGGTTGCGCGCGCCGGCGGCTTCCCGCATGGCTTCACCTATCTGTCGAACCCGCTCTCCTGCGCGATCGCGCTCGCGGTGACGCGCGAGGTGGTGGATCGCGACCTGATCGCCAATGCCGCACGGATGGGCGCGCTGTCTCCGCGACCGCCTCGACGACGCTCGCGCGAACACCAGCGCGACGATCGGCGACGTGCGCGGCAAGGGCCTGCTGATGGCGGTCGAGCTGGTCGCCGACAAGTCGGCGAAGCGCAGCCTGCCGATCGAGGTGAACGCGCCGCTGCCGCTTCCGCCAGGTCGCCGCGAAGCACGGGCTCACCGTCTATTCCCGCCGCACCAATGGCGGGAAATACGGCGACTGGTTCATGGCCTCGCCGCCGCTCACCGTCACCGAGGCCGAGATCGACGAGATCATCGAGTGTCTGGAAGCGACCTTCCGCGAATTCGATGACGGACTGGCGCGCGAGGCTGATCTGATGCTAACCGATCACCAGCCCGCCATCGACGTGCAGCGCCTGGCCGGTGATGTAGGTGGCGTCGGGCGAGGCGAGGAACGCGATCGCGGCAGCCACCTCCGCCGGCTCGCCGAGCCGTGCCAGCGGAATGCGCGCGGTTCTGCGCGCTTCACCTGTGCGTCGGTCAGCGCCGCATGCGTGCCCGCCTCCTTGCGGATGAAGCCCGGCACCACCGCGTTCACCGTGACGCCGCGCGGCGCGAGTTCGATCGCCAGCGCGCGCACGCTCGCGATCAGCGCCGCCTTCGCCGCGGCGGAGGCGGGGAACAGCGGCAGGTCGGGGCGGAACGCATGCGCGACGAAGCTGCCGACGGCGACGATGCGCGGGATCGCGCTCGGCCTGCAGATGCGGCAGCGCGGCGCGGGCGAGGCGCAGGAACGCGGCGGCGATCACCTCGAAGGAGTAGGCGAGCCCGGCATCGGTCGAGCGCGGCGGCCGGCGTGCGATCGGCGAAGCCGGCATTGCTGACGATCACGTCGAGCCCGCCGAACCGCTCGACCGCGGCCGCGACCAGCCGCGCCGGCACGCGCGGGATCGGCGAGATCGCCGAGCACGACCGCAGCCGTCCCGCCCGCTTCCTCGACCGCCGCCGCGATCCGCGCCGCGCCGTCCGCGTTCGCCGCGCGCATGCACGAGCACCGCCCGCCCGGGCCCGCGCCAGGATCCGGGCCGTGGCCGCGCCGATGCCGCTCGCCGCACCGGTCACCAGGGCGATCCGCGCGAACTCCGCTCATGCGCCTTGCCCGCGGCGCGCCGATCCGGCCAGCCTGCCTCCCTCACCGTGCCGGACCCAGCTCGCATGACCGATCTCCCCGAGGCCGATGCCGCCACCACCGCATTCTTCCGCGACTGGCTCGAACGCTTCGCCGCCATGGTGCGCGACGTCGATTACGCCTCCGCGCGCCCGCTCTGGCACGACGACGTCGTCATCTTCGGCACGCATCAGGACCTCCGGCAAGGGCTCGACAGCGTCGATCGCGACGCAATGGCGGAATGTCTGGCCACGCACCGCCGATTTCCGCTTCGTCCCCGGAGCCGAGCGCGCTCTCGCCGCGAGCGACGGCACTCTCGCGGTGGTGATCGCGCCCTGGACCAGCACCGGCTTCGATCGTGACGGCAGCACGCTTCGACCGGCCGGGCCGCGCGACCCTCGTCTTCCACAAGGCCGGAGGGAAATGGCTCTGCGTCCACTCGCACATGTCGCTCAACAAGGGCGTGCCGCAGGACAGCTACGGCGAACCGTCCGGAGCAATCCGCCCCGGGTTGACGAGGCCGGGCGCCGCACGCCCAAGGTTCGGCCGTACCGACGACCAACGGGGAGACGTGCCATGACCGCGAGTGACGGTCCGCGACGCCTGCGCAGCCGGCGCTGGTTCGACGACCCGCACGATCCCGCGATGACCGCGCTCTACATCGAGCGCTACATGAATTTCGGCATCACCCGCGACGAGATCCAGGGCGGCAAGCCGATCATCGGCATCGCCCAGACCGGCTCCGACCTCTCGCCCTGCAACCGCCATCACATGGACCTCGCCTGGCGCGTGCGCGACGGCATCCGCGACGCCGGCGGCATCCCGCTCGAATTCCCGGTCCACCCGATCCAGGAGACCGGCAAGCGGCCGACCGCGGCGCTCGACCGCAACCTCGCCTATCTGAGCCTGGTCGAGATCCTGCACGGCTATCCGCTCGACGGCGTGGTGCTCACCACCGGCTGCGACAAGACGACGCCCGCCTGCCTGATGGGCGCGGCGACGGTGAACATCCCGGCGATCGTGCTCTCCGGCGGGCCGATGCTCGACGGGTGGTACAAGGGCAAGCTCGCCGGCTCCGGCACCATCGTGTGGGAAGGGCGCAAGCTCTACGCCGAGGGCAAGATCGACTACCAGCAGTTCATGGAGATGGTCGCCTCCTCGGCGCCCTCGGTCGGGCATTGCAACACGATGGGCACCGCGACCTCGATGAACTCGCTCGCCGAGACGCTCGGCATGTCGCTGCCCTATTGCGGCGCGATCCCGGCGCCCTATCGCGAGCGCGGGCAGATGGCGTACGAGACCGGCAAGCGCATCGTCGGGCATGGTGCACGAGAACCTGCGCCCCTCCGACATCATCACGAAGAAGGCGCTCGAGAACGTCGTGGTCGCCGCGGCGGCGCTCGGCGCGTCGTCGAACTGCCCGATCCATTTCGTCGCGATCGCGCGGCACATGGGCGTCGAGCACACGCTCGATGACTGGCAGCGCCTCGGTCCGGAAATCCCGCTGCTCGTCGATCTGCAGCCGGCCGGGCGCTTCCTCGCCGAGAGCTTCCATCGCGCCGGCGGCGTGCCCGCGGTGCTGAAGGAGCTGCTCGACGCCGGCAAGCTGCACGGCGATTGCATGACCGTCACCGGCAAGACGCTCGCCGAGAATCTCGCCGAGGTGCCGGAGCCCGATCGCGAGGTGATCCGCTCCTACGCGAAGCCGATGAAGGAGAATGCCGGCTACGTCGTGCTGAGCGGCAATCTGTTCGACAGCGCGGTGATGAAGATCAGCGTGATCGACGCGGATTTCCGCCAGCGCTTCCTCTCCGATCCCGCGCATCCGAACGTGTTCGAGGGCAAGGCGGTGGTGTTCGAGGGGCCGGAGGACTACCACGCCCGCATCGAGGACCCGGCACTCGGCGCCGACGAGCACACGGTGCTGGTGATCCGCAATTGCGGGCCGGTCGGCTATCCCGGCGGCGCCGAGGTGGTGAACATGCAGCCGCCCGCCACGCTGCTGCTGAAGGGCGTCGAGACGCTGCCGACGATGGGCGACGGCCGGCAGAGCGGCACGTCGGGCAGCCCGTCGATCCTCAACGTGTCGCCGGAAGCGGCGGTGGGCGGCGGGCTCGCGCTGCTGAAGACCGGCGATCCGATCCGCATCGACCTCAACACGCGCAAGGTCGACGTGCTGATCCCCGAGAGCGATCTCGCCGCGCGCCGCGCCGCGTGGGAGGCGCCGAAGCTGCAGCACATGACGCCGTGGGAGGAGATCCAGCGCGGCATGGTGGGCCAGCTCGGCACCGGCGCCTGCCTGGAGCCGGCCACGCTCTATCTCGACATCATCGAGACCCGCGGCGAATCGCGGAACAACCACTGAAGGTCCGAGCACCGATGGCCGGACGCTTGGCGGGCAAGACCGCCTTCACCACCGCGGCGGCGCAGGGTATCGGCCGCGCGACCGCCCTCGCCTTCGCCGCCGAGGGTGCGACGGTGATCGCGACCGACGTCAATGAGGCGAAGCTCGCGCGAGCTCGCGGGCGAGCGCATCCGCACCGAGAAGCTTGACGCGACCGATCGCGCCGCAATCCGCGCCGCGGCCGAGCGCGTCGGGCCGATCGACATCCTGTTCAACTGCGCGGGGTTCGTGCATCAGGGCACGATCCTCGACGCGACCGAGGAGGAGTGGGATTTCGCGTTCCGGCTGAACGCGCGCTCGATGTTCCACACCATGCAGGCATTCCTGCCCGGGATGCTGGAGCGGAAGCGCGGCGCGATCGTCAACATCGCCTCGGTGTCGAGCACGCTGAAGGGCGTTCCCAACCGCTTCATCTACGCCGCGACCAAGTCGGCGGTGATCGGCATGACGCGCTCGGTCGCCGCGGACTTCGTCACCAAGGGCGTCCGCTGCAACTGCATCTGCCCGGGCACCGTCGAATCGCCGAGCCTGGTCGAGCGGATGGAGGCGAATGCGACTTCGGCCGGTTCGATCGAGGCGGCGCGCGCGGCCTTCGTCGCGCGCCAGCCGATGGGACGGCTCGGCACGCCCGAGGAGATCGCGAGGCTCGCCGTCTATCTCGCGAGCGACGAAGCCGAATTCGTCACCGGCCAAGCCGTCGTGATCGACGGCGGGCTAACAGTATGAGCCCCGTCGTGATCGACGGCGGCCTCACCGTTTGATCCGGAGAGATATGCGATGAAGCTGCTGCGTGTCGGCGTGCCTGGCGCCGAGAAACCCGCCATGCTCGATGCCGATGGCGTCCCGCGCGACCTGTCGGGCGTCGTCCGCGACATCGATGGCGAGGCGATCTCGCCCGCGGGATTGAAGAAACTTGCCGGTCTGGATCCGACATCGCTGCCGAAGGTCGAGGGCAATCCGCGCATCGGCGCCTGTGTCGCCCGCCCGCTCAACTTCGTCTGCATCGGCCTCAACTACGCCGACCATGCCGCCGAGACCGGCGCGGCGATCCCGAAGGAGCCGATCGTGTTCCTGAAATCGCTCGGCGCCTATTGCGGCCCGAACGACGATGTCATCATCCCGCGCGGCTCGAAGAAGACCGATTGGGAGGTGGAGCTCGGCGTCGTCATCGGCACCACGGCGCGCTCCGTGCCGGAGAACGAGGCGATGGACCATGTCGCCGGCTACTGCGTCTGCAACGACGTGAGCGAGCGCGAATTCCAGGCCGAGCGCGGCGGCACCTGGGACAAGGGCAAGGGCTGCGACACGTTCGGCCCCACCGGTCCGTGGCTGGTCACCAGGGACGAGGTCCCCGACCCGCAGAATCTCGCCCTCTGGTGCGAGGTGGATGGCAGGCGCATGCAGAACGGCAACACGCGCACGATGATCTTCGACGTGCGCAAGCTCGTCAGCTATGTCAGCCACTTCATCACGCTGCATGCGGGCGACATCATCTCGACCGGCACGCCGCCCGGCGTCGGGCTCGGGATGAAGCCCGAGCCGGTGTTCCTGAAAGCCGGGCCAGACCATGCGGCTCGGCATCCAGGGCCTCGGCGAGCAGACGCAGAAGCTCGTCAACGCCTGATGCTTCGGCGGGGGATGCGCCCGCGCGCACCCCGCGCCGCCGCTCGGCTGAAAATCATTCAACCTTACGGTTGACAATCTGCGCGCGTGCGCGGCATATTCAACCACATGGTTGAACTTGCAGCCGCGCATCTCGACACCGTCTTCCACGCCCTCGGCGATGCCACCCGCCGGCGCATGCTGCGCGACCTCGCCGAGGGCGAGCGCACGGTCGGGCGAGCTTGCGCGTCCGTTCGCCATCTCGCTCGCGGCCGTCTCGAAGCACATCAAGGCGCTGGAAAGCGCCGGGCTGATCCGGAGGGAGGTGCGCGGCCGCACGCATCTCTGCCGTCTCGATCCCGGCCCGCTCGCCGGGGCGCATGAATGGCTGAGCGCCTATGAGCGGTTCTGGACCGATCGTCTCGCCACCCTCGAGCGCCTCCTCCGCGAGGCGGACGCGCGCAAAACCCCCACCGGCAAAGGAGAGAAGTCATGAGCATGCTCGCAACGCGTGGCGCCTTCGGCGCGCTGACCGAACCGGCGACGCTCACCATCGAGCGGCGCCTGCCCGGGCCGATCGAGCGCGTCTGGGCCTATCTTACCGAGAGCGACCTCCGGCGGCAGTGGCTCGCCGCCGGCGAGATGCAGCTCGAGGTCGACGCACCGTTCGAACTGGTCTGGCGCAACGACGAGCTGACCTCGCCGCCCGGAAGGCGCCCGGACGGATTCGGCGCGGAGCACCGATTGCAGAGCCGCGTGCTCGCGGTCGATCCGCCGCATCGTCTCGCCTTCTCCTTCGGCGATTTCGGCGAGGTGTCGATCGACCTGGCCGCGGCGGGAGATGAGGTGCTGCTCACGCTCGTGCATCGCCGCCTGCCCGACCGGGCAAAGACGCTCAGTGTGAGCACCGGCTGGCACACCCATCTCGACCTGCTGGTCGCCCGGCTGCGCGGCGCCGAGCCGGAGCCCTACTGGGACTGCTGGACCCGACTGCATCGGGAATACGATCGGCGCGTGCCGGCCTGAAGGAGGGTCGGCAAGGAGGTAAGCATACGAGCAGTACCGCGGCATTCTCGCGCGTAGGATAGTCCCGGCCTCCACACCATCTGCGACTTCCGCGGCGCTGGAGGAGCGCCGACGCGCGCCGATGGCGGTCCCGTGGTGCGGAGATCCTCTCCATTCCGTTGGTGGCCGGGTGAGCCGACGGTCGGCGCCGGCTTGCTGCGCGCTACATCCTGGCGAGGCGCGCGGCGACCGGCGAGGACCTGATGACGCTGCTGCGCCGCGCCTACGAGGATTACGCGCTCGGCTGCACCGCGCAGTTCGCGCGCTTCTTCGTGCTGATCCTGCAAGCCGACCGCCTGCCGCCGATGTTCCATTGCTCCGCCGGCAAGGACCGCTCCGGCTTTGCCGCGGCGCTCGCGCTCAGCACCGTCGGGGTCCCGTGGGAGTCCGTCGTCACCGATTATCTCGCCACCAACCGCCTCTGGCGCGGTGACACGGTGGTCCCGCGCGACCTGCCGCCCGCGCTCGCGGAAATCCTGCTCGGCGCCCATCTGGAGCTGCTGGAGGCCGCCTTCGCCGCGATCCGCCGGACCGACGGCTCGATCGACGCCTCTGTGGAACGCGCCCTCGGCCTCGATGCCGAAGCGCGGCAGCGTCTCCGCGACCTGCTCCTGGTCGCCAAAAGCATGACCGGTTCCCTTCCGGTCACCGGCCTGCTTTAGCGAGTTGTTCGAGCGAGTGATTCACGTTTCACGCCGACTCGGCCTGAAACGATCACGCGCTAGACCCGAATCGCTCTGACTGTGGTCAGGGCGATTCGGGTCTCGTATGTTTGACCTGCCGATTCACGCCGTGACTGATTCCAGTCAGGGCGATCAGAGGCTAGGCTTTCAATCCGGCAGGGCCTGTTCCAGATCGGCGATCAAGTCCGCGGTGTTCTCGATCCCCACCGAGAGGCGGAGCAGATCGGGGGGCGCCGGGCTGTCCGGGCCTTCGACGCTGGCGCGGTGCTCCAGCAGGCTCTCGACCCCACCGAGCGAGGTCGCACGCTTCCAGAGCGCGACGCGCGCCGCCGTCGCGATGGCCGCCGGCTCCCCGCCCTTCACGCGGATCGACAGCATGCCCCCGAACCCGCCGCTCATCTGCCGCGCCGCGATCGCGTGGCCCGGGAAATCCGCCAAGCCGGGATAGAGCACCGCCGCGATGCGGGAATGCCCGGCGAAATGCTCGGCGATCGCCTGCGCCGAGCGGCAGGCGGCGCCGACGCGCAGGAACAGCGTGCGCATGCCGCGCAGCAGCAGCCAGGCCTCGAACGAGCCGATGATGCCGCCCTGCTGCACCCGCACCCGCTTGATCCGCTCCCACACCGCGCCCGCCTCGCGCGCCACCACCGCACCCGCGATCACGTCGGAATGGCCGTTCAGGTATTTCGTCGCCGAGTGCATGACGAAATCGGCGCCGTGCTCGAACGGCCGCGTCAGCACCGGTGTCGCCACCGTGGAATTGACCGCGAGCAGCGCGCCGGCCGCATGCGCGAGCGATGCGGCATGCGCGATGTCGGTGATGCCCCAGAGCGGGTTGGCCGGCGTCTCGATCCAGACGAGCCTGGTCCGCCCCGGCCGGATCGCGGCGGCAAGCGCGTCCGGGTCGCTCGCATCGACGAAATCCGCCCGGATGCCCCAGGCGCGCGCTTCCGTCGCCAGCCAGTTGCGGAGCGACCAGTACATCACCTTGGGCGCGATCACGTGATCCCCAGGCGCCAGCGCCATGAACACCGCGGTCGCCGCCGCCATGCCGGAGGCGAAGAGCTTCGCCTCGAGCCCGCCCTCGAGGCTCGCGAGTAGCGCCTCCGCCTGGTCGAAGCTCGGATTGTCGGCCCGGCCATAGATGCGCCCCGAGCGGTACTGGTTGTCCGGGTCGCGGATGAAGGTGGTCGAGGGCTGGATCGTCGGGATGATCGCGCGGCTCTGCTCGTCGATCCAGCCGAGCGCCTGCGCCGCTTGGGTCGCCGGGTGCGTGTTCCTGATCAAGCGCTCACCAGCGCTCGTCGGGCGGCAGGGTCGCGCAGCTGATCCGGCTCTCGTGCAGCTGTCCGCAGGCCGTGGCGGCGCTGCCTTCCGACAGGCCGGTGAACCGCGCGCGGTAGAGCGTGCCGCCCGCCCCCGTGGCCACCGGCCGGACCATCGAATCGGCGCCGCGCAACGCCTCGGGTGCGGCACGGCGGGCATTCTCCGCCATGGTGCGGGCGAGCGCCGGCGTATCGTAGGCGCCGACCTGGATCATCCAGGTCCCGCGGCCGCCGAACAGCCGCGCGCTTCCCGCCGAGGCGGAGGCGAGCTGGATGCGCGGCGGCAGCGGCGGCTCCGGCACGCCGTGGCGCGAGATCGGGATCGTCCCGAGCAGGCCGGGGCCGGGCGGCGGCGGCGGCATCGGCATCGGCTGGGAAACCGGGCGGTAGCGCAGGGCGGGCGGCAATTCGCCGGCGCGCGCCTCGGCCACCATGAAGGAGCGTGGCGGCGACGGAGCGATGACGGGCGCCGCAGGCGGGACCACCGCCAGCGCCGAGCGCGTGACGCGGGGTTCGGGCGGTGCCACCGGCAGCGGCGGCGGCGCAGCGCTCGCCACCATGACGGGCGCGGGCGCCGGTTCAGGCGCCGGTGCCGGGGCCGACCCCGCATACTGGTCGGGCGAGGTCTGCCACGCCGCTTCCTGCGCGGTGGTGAAGGTCGGAACCGCCGGCGTCGCCTGCCCGCCGGTCTGCCAGGCCGCCTCCTGCGCCAGCGTCCGGCCCGACCCGTTCGGGTTGGCCGCGCTGGCGATGATGACTGGCGCCGCCGCGCGCGGCTGGTAGGCGGCGTATTGCACGCCGTCCGATGCGTCGGACCGGGCCGGTCGATCGCCGCCGAGCCGCGGCGCGATGCTCGCCACGTAGCGCACCGTCTCGCTCGGCAGCGGACCGCCGCCGGCGAGATGACTGCTGAGCCGCCCCGGCCCGGCATTGTAGGCGGCGAGGAAGCCGGGCGAGCCGAACTGCTGGTAGAGCTCGTGGATGTAAGCGGTTCCCGCCATGATGTTGTCGTGCGGATCGTAGGGATCGGAGCCGAGGCCGTAGCGGTTGGCCAGCATGTCGTAGGTCGCCGGCATCACCTGCATCAGACCCATCGCGCCCGCGCCCGAGGTGATCGGCTGGCCGTTCAGATACTCGCGCCCGCCGGATTCCTGGCGCATCACGGCGCGAATCCACGGCTCGGGCACGCGATAGCGGCTGCTCGCCTCGCTTATATAGGGCCCCCACGGGTCCTCCGCCGGACCGGGTGGCGCGTAATTGCCGTTCCGTGCGCGGAAGGTGCCGCCCCCCTGGTACGTCGAAGCGCAGGCCGCGAGCAGCGCGAGCAGCAGGCTGCTCAACCCGGCGCGCAGCAGCGGTCCCGCGCGGCGCGCCTTCCGAAAGCGAAGCATGTCCCCCTCCTGCGGGTATGACCCCGCGGCGTAGCCGAAACTTCTCTCCAAGACGTTGCCGAAATCAACTGGGATGCGATGGGAGGATTCCCCCCTGCCGCATTGCAATTCCGTCTGTTGCCGATCTGACGCACCCGGTTGAGCAAAGGGCCGAAGCGGCCTAAAGAGCAGAATCGGTGGCAGGGGCGATCGCGATGGCGCGTGCGGACGGGCGGGCAACGACTTCAGGCTTTTTCAGCCCGCGCGAGGAGGTGAATTATTCGCCGGTCGTCGCCGACGAGGTGAAATACTCCACCTGCTACATGTGCGCCTGCCGCTGCGGCATCAAGGTCCATCTGCGGGACGGCCGCATCCGCTACATCGAGGGCAACCGCGACCACCCGGTCAATCGCGGCGTGCTGTGCGGCAAGGGCTCGGCCGGCATCATGCAGCAATATTCGCCGGCGAAGCTGCGCAAGCCGCTGCTGCGCGTCGGCGAGCGCGGCGCCGGCGAGTTCCGCGAGATCGAGTGGGACGAGGCGCTGGCGCATCGCGACGCGAGCTGGCTCGGCGCCATCCGCGCGACCGATCCGCAAGCGCCTCGCCTTCTTCACCGGGCGCGACCAGAGCCAGTCGCTGACGGGCTGGTGGGCGAAGCAGTTCGGCACGCCGAATTTCGCCGCGCATGGCGGGTTCTGCTCGGTCAACATGGCGGCGGCCGGGCTCTACTCGATCGGCGGCTGCGTTCTGGGAGTTCGGCGAGCCCGACTGGGAGCGCACCGAATACTTGATGATGTTCGGCGTCGCCGAGGACCACGATTCCAACCCGATCAAGCTCGGCCTCGTCGACGCTGAAGGCAGCGCGGCGCGAAGTTCGTCTCGGTCAATCCGGTGAAGACCGGCTATTCCGCGATCGCCGACGAATGGATCGGCCTGCGGCCGGGCACCGACGGGCTGTTCGTGCTCGCGCTGGTCCACGAGCTGCTGCGCGCCGATCGCATCGATCTCGAGTTCCTCGTCCGCTACACCAACGCGCGCCTGGCTGGTGATCCGCGATCCCGGCGCGCGCCGATGACGGGCTGTTCGCGCGCGACGCGCGAGGGCGCCCGCTCGCCTGGGACCGCGACGCCGGCGCCGCGCCGGCCGGCCGACACGGCCGAGCATCGCGCCCGCGCTGCGTCGGCGAATTCACGCTGCCGGACGGGCGCACGCGCGCGTGCCCGTCTTTCACCTGCTCGCCGAGCGCTATCTCGACACGCCATACGCGCCCGACGCGGTCGCCGAGCGCTGCGGCATCGCCGCCGGCGACGATCCGCCGCATCGCCGCCGAGCTCGCCGAGGTCGCCTTCGACGCAGCCGTCGTCATCGAGCAGCCCTGGACCGACTGCGCCGGCCGGCGGCACGAGACGCATGGTCGGCCGGCCGGTGGCGATGCACGCGATGCGCGGCATCTCCGCGCATTCCAACGGCTTCCACACCTGCCGCGCCATCCACCTGCTGCAGATGCTGCTCGGCGCGATCGATACGCCGGGCTCCTTGCGCTACAAATCGCCCTACCCGAAGCCGATTCTCCCCGGGCCGCCGCCGGCCGGCAAGCGGCGCCGCGCCGAACGCGGCCGATGCCCGGCATGGCGCTCGGCTTCCCGCGCGGGCCCGAGGACCTGCTGGTCGAGGACGGACGGCACGCCGATCCGCATCGACAAGGCGTTCTCCTGGGAGGCGCCGCTCGCCGCGCACGGCATGATGCACACGGTCATCGCCAATGCCTGGGCCGGCGATCCCTACCCGATCGACACGCTGTTCATGTACATGGCCAACATGGCCTGGAACTCGTCGATGAACCCCGGCGAGGCCATGCGCGATGCTGACCGACAAGCGACGCCGAGCGGCGAGCTACCGCATCCCGCACATCATCTATTCCGACGCCTATTCCTCCGAGATGGTCGCCTATGCCGATCTCGTGCTGCCGGACACCACCTATCTCGAGCGCTGGGACTGCATCTCGCTGCTCGACCGGCCGATCGGCGGCGCCGACGGCCCGGCGGACGCGATCCGCCAGCCGGTGCTCGAAGCCGGACCGCGACGTGCGGCCGTTCCAGGACGTGCTGATCGATCTCGGCGCGCGGCTCGGCCTGCCCGGCTTCGTCAACGACGGACGGCAGCGCGACCTACCGGCGACTACCCCGACTACATCGTGCAACCACGAGCGCACGCCCGGGCATCGGCCCGCTCGCCGGCTGGCGCGGCGCCGACGGCAGCGCCGCGGGCAAGGGCGCGGCCAATCCGGACCAGCTCGAGCCGCTACGTCGCCAACGAGTGCTTCTGGCGACACCACCTGCCGCCGGAGCAGCTCTACTTCAAGCACGCCAACCAGCGCCTATCTGGAGCAGGCGAAGGCGATGGGGCTTCGTCGGCAGCGCCGAGCAGATCGTGCTGCAGCTCTACAGCGAGCCGCTTGCAGAACTTCCGCCTCGCCGCGCGAGGGCCACGGCGCGGTGCAGCCGCCGGACGCCATCGCGCGCGCGGATCCGCGCGCATTTCGATCCGCTGCCGATCTGGTATCCGCCGTTCGAGGAGCGCGGTCGAGCCGCGCCGCCTATCCGCTGCACGCGATCACCCAGCGGCCGATGGCGATGTACCATTCCTGGGGCTCGCAGAACGCCTGGCTGCGCCAGATCCACGGCCGCAACCGGCTCTACATGAACCGCGCGCACCGGCGCGCGCGCTGGGCCTCGCCGACGACGACTGGGTGTGGGTGATCAGCCGCACACGGCCGGATCAAGGTGCCGGCTCAAGCTGATGGAGGGCGTCGAACCCGGACACGGTCTGGACCTGGAACGCGATCGGCAAGCGCGCGGGCGCCTGGAACCTCGCGCCCGACGCGCCGGAAGCGCCGCAGGGCTTCCTGCTCAACCACGCGATCAGCGAGCTGCTGCCGGCGCGAGGACGGCGCCGCTCGCAACACCGACCCGGTCACCGGCCAGGCCGCCTGGTTCGACCTGCGCGTGCGGATCGAGAAGGCGCAGCCGGCGAGGCCGGCGAGACCGCGCCGCAGTCCGCCGCGCTCGCCGCCCCGCCGGGGCTCGCCCGGCCGCCGCGACACGCTCCGCTACGACGCCGCCCGCCGGGAGAAGCGCATTGACCGCCCTCCCGCGCCCGCGCCCGGGCAGAAGAAGCTCGGCCTGGTGATCGATCTCGACACCTGCGTCGGCTGCCACGCCTGCGCGGTGAACTGCAAGGAGTGGAACGCGAGCGGCACTCGCGCGCCGCTCACCGACTTCAACGCCTACCAGGCGCGATCAGGACGGCGTCTGGTTCAACCGCGTCCACACCTACGAGGCGGGCGAGGGCGAGGCGAGCCGCACCGTGCATTTCCCGCGCTCCTGCCTGCATTGCGAGAAGCCGGCCTGCGTCACCGTCTGCCCGACCGGCGCCTCCTACAAGCGCGCCGAGGACGGCATCGTGCTGGTCAACGACGATATCTGCATCGGCTGCAAGCTCTGCTCCTGGGCCTGCCCCTACGGCGCGCGCGAGTTCGACGAGGACGACGGCGTGATGAAGAAATGCACGCTCTGCATCGACCGCATCTACAACGAGAACCTCGCCCGAGCAGGAGCGCGTGCCGGCCTGCGTCTCCACCTGCCCGGCCCGCGCCCGGCATTTCGGCGATCTCGGCGATCCCGACAGCGCGGTCTCGCAGCTGGTCGCCGAGCGCGGCGGCTTCGACCTGATGCCGGAGATGGGCTACCGGCCGGTCAACAAATACCTGCCGCCGCGCCGCGCCAAACGCCGCGCCGAGCCGCCGGCGGAGGCGCCGACCGGCACCGCGCCCGTCCCTGCTGCGCTGGATCGACCGCGTGCTGTCGCGCTGATGCACCCCGCGCTCTCCGTCATCTTCTTCACCACGAGCGCGGGTGCCGGCTACGGCATGCTCGTCTGGCTCGGCCTGCTCGCCGCACTCGGCCTCGCGGTGCCGGACGGCGCGGTTCGGCGCCGCCGCGCTCGTCGATCGCGCTGGTGCTGGTCTCCGCCGGCCTGCTGAGCTCGACCCTGCATCTCGGCCGCCCGAAAGTCGCCTGGCGCGCGGTCTCGCAATGGCGGACTCTCCTGGCTGTCGCGCGAGGGCGTCGCCTCCCTGCTCACCTACGTTCCGGTGGTGCTGTTCGGCCTGGTCTGGCTCGTCGCCGGCCGGCCCGATGCCGCGACGACGGTGCTCGGCCTGCGTCGCCGTCGTCATGGCGCTGGTCACCATCGCCTGCACCGCGATGATCTACGCCTCGCTGAAGCCGATCCGGCAGTGGCACAACGCTTTCGTGCTGCCGAACTACCTGCTGATCGCGCTCTACACCGGCGCGGTGTGGCTCGCCGCGGTGACGTCGTTCTGGCACGACGCGGCGGCGCGCGTTCCGGGCGCCGCGGCGATCGTCTTCGGCCTGATCGCGATCGCCGCGAAGCTCGCCTATTGGCGCGCGATCGACCGCACCCGGCGGCAGCACCATCGAGAGCGCGACCGGCCTCGGCGCGCATCGGCCGCGTCCGCATGCTGGAGGCGCCGCACACCGAGGAGAATTATCTCCTGCGCGAGATGGGCTTCGCGATCGCGCGCAAGCACGCGCATCGGCTGCGCGTGCTGACCGTCGTGATCGGCTGGGCGCTGCCGCTGCTGCTCGTCGTCGCGGCGATGCTGCTCCGCCGCGACGCCCGCCGCCATCCTTTTCGTCTGCGCCGCGGCCGCGAGCTTCGCTGGGCGTGCTCGCCGAGCGCTGGCTCTTCTTCGCGGAAGCCACGCACACGGTCATGCTCTATTATGGACGGGAAGCCGCCTGATCGGGAGCTCCGCCATGAACGAAACGCGCGTGGTATCGGCATTCGACCGCACCGGGGAGGATCTCGGCAACATCGTCGAGCTCGGCCATGTCAACACGCGCATCCCCGACCAGCGCCTCGCCACGCTCTTCTACGTCAGCGGCCTCGGCCTCACCCGCGACCCGTATCTGATGACCGGCACCGACAACATGTGGGTCAATGCCGGGCAGAGCCAGTTCCACCTGCCGACCGGCGCGCCGCAGGTGGTCGCCGGCGTCACCGGCCTCGTCGTCGCCGGGCGCGAGGCCCTGCTCGCGCGCCTCGCCGCCGTCGCGCCGGATCTCGCGGACACGGAATTCCGCTTCCGGGAGCGCGAGGATTGCGTCGAGGCGGTCTCGCCCTACGGCAACCGCATCCGCATCCACGAGCCGTCGCCCGAGTTCGGCGAGGTGACGCTCGGCATGCCCTATGTCGCCTTCGACACGCCGCCCGACACGCTGCCCGGCCTGCTCCGCTTCTACCGGGAAGCAATCGGCGCGCGCGCCGAGCTGGCGGGCGACGCGCTGCGGGTGGAAGCCTCGTGCGATCAGTTCCTGCTCTACCGCGAGACCGATGCGCCGATCCCGGCCTATGACGGCAACCACATCCAGATCACGCTGCACGATTTCTCCGGCCCGCACCGCTGGCTCATGGCGCGCGGGCTGATCACGCAGGAGAGCGACCAGCATCAATACCGGTTCCAGGATCTCGTGGATCCCGGCAGCGGAAAGCGCCTGGTCGCGGTCGAGCACGAGACGCGCAGCATGCGTCACCCGCTGTTCAGTCGTCCGCTGATCAACCGCAATCCGTTGCAGACCCAGCGCTGCTACCGCCGTGGGCAGGACGGCTGGCCCGGGCTTTCCTGACCCCGTGAGCGGAGGCCGGCCACTCGGCTGTTGCCTGGGGCTCCGGTTCTGCCGCTAGATTGCCGGGCAGATCGGAGCGACGGAAATGACCGGACTGGGACGACGGAGTTTCCTCGGTGCGACGGCGGCGCTCGCCGGACTGGCCTCGCATCGCGTTCTCGCCGCGGACCACTCGCGCCTGACCCTCGCCATGGATCGCGACATCCAGGGCGCGCTCGATCCCGCCGATCGGCTGAGCTTCACCGAAGGCAACATCATCCGCGCCGTCTGCCAGGGGCTGATCGAGTTCAAGCCCGGCACCTTCGACTGGCAGAACGCGCGCCGCGCAGTCGATCAGGCAGGAGAGCGACACCGTCATCAGCTTCACGCTGAAGCCGGGCCTCGCCTTCCACGGCAATTTCGGCGAGCTCACCGCACGAGGACGTGAAGTTCTCCTTCGAGCGTTTCCGCGACAAGCTGCCCACCGGCAAGCTGCCGACGCAGTCGAAGGACTGGGACGCGCTTGATCACGTCGAAGTGACCGACAAGTACTCCGGCCGCATCCTGCTGAAATCACCGGCGCCCGCGCTCTGGCTCGTGGTGCTGCCCGACATTTCCGGCTGCCTGATCTCGAAGAAGGCGTTCGATGCCGGCGCCTACCAGGCCGGCAAGAACCCGATCCGGCTGATCGGCACCGGCGCCTACACGTTCGGCGACTGGGTGCCGAACCAGCACGTGACGCTGAACGCCAACGCCGCCTTCGCCGGCGACAAGCCCGCCTTCGCGACCATCGAGCTGCGCCCGGTGCGCGACCCGAAGACCGCGCAGCTGGCGCTGCGCAATGACGAGTTGCAGTTCAGCCGCATCCAGCCCGATGCCGCGAAGTCCCTCGCAAGGCGTCGCCGGCCTCAGGGAGATCGCGCAGGATTCGATCAACTTCGTCTGGCTCGGCATCAACGCGGAGAAGAAGCCGTTCGACGATCCGCGCGTGCGCGAGGCGATGCGTGCCGCGATCGACGTCGATCAGGTGCTCGCCGGCGCCTATGACGGGGCGGTGGGACGCGCCTACGGCCCGATCGCGCCCGGGCTGCTCGGCTACTGGAAGGACGCGCCGCACTACTCTCGCGACGTCGGCCGCGCGAAGCAGTTGCTGCAGCAGGCCGGGCTCGGCAGTGGCGTCAAGGCGCGGCTCACGCTGCTGAACCAGCCGATCTATCAATCCGCCGGACAGATCATCCAGGCGCTGGTCGCCGAGGCCGGCATCCAGCTCGATCTCGATATCCGCGACGCCGGCAGCTACTGGTCCGCAGGCAGCGGCGATGCCGGGAAGACGCTCGACATGGCGCTGCAGCGCTTCGGCGGCAAGGCCGATCCCGCCTTCCAGATGCAGTGGTTCGTCTCCAGCGAGATCGGCGAGTGGAACTGGCAGCGCTGGTCCGACAAGCAATACGACGACCTCTTCGCGAAGGCCGGCAGCACCGATGACAGGAATGCGCGGCAACAGATGTACGTCGAGATGCAGCAGCTGATGGACAAGTCCGCGGCGTTCATCTGGCTCACGCATGAGCGGAACGTGTTCGCCTTCCGCGACTGGCTGAAGCCCGCGCTGCTGCCGAATGGCGATGACATGCTGCTCGCCCGCTTCGCGCAGGCCTGACCGACCGCATCGATGAATGCAGGGTGGCTGCTGCAGCGCGCGATCGGCGCGATCGTGGTTCTGCTCGGCGCCACCATCCTGCTCTTCCTGCTCACGCTGCTGATCCCCGGCAATCCCGCGCAGGTCCTGCTCGGGCCGCGCGCGAGCCCGCAGGCGATCGCCGACTTCAGCCGCGCGATGGGGCTCGACCGCCCGGTCTGGATGCGCCTGCTGATCTTCCTCGGGCACGTCGTGCGCGGCGATTTCGGCACCGACGTGGTGAGCGGACGGCGCATCCTCGCCATGGTGCTGGACGTGCTGCCGTTCACGCTGACGCTGACCGCGGCCGCGATGGCGATCGCGATCCTCGCAGGCTTTCCGCTCGGCTGCCTCGCGGCCTTCCGTCCGAACGGGCTCGTCGATCGCGGCATCGCGCTCGGCTCGGTCGGCTTCATCGCGATCCCGAACTTCGTGATGGCGATCCTTCTCCTGCTCTGCTTCTCGACCTGGCTGCATTGGCTGCCGGTGCTCGGCACCGGTCCCTCCGGCGACCTCGGCGGATCGCTGCTGCGCCTGATCCTGCCTGCCTTCTCCCTCGCGCTGTCCTGGATCGGCTACATCGCGCGCATGCTGCGCGCCTCGCTGCTCGACGTGCTCGCCGAACTGCACATCCGCACGGCGCGCGCGTTCGGCATCCGGGAGAGGCTCATCCTCTCCCGGTATGCGCTGCGGCTCGGCGCGATTCCGGTGGTGGCGTTGCTCGGCCTCGGGGTCGGGCAGATGCTCGGCGGCGCGATCTTCGCCGAGATCGTGTTCGCGCGGCCGGGGATCGGCACGCTGATGTTCGATGCGATCAGCGACCGCGACTTCCCCGTCGTGCAGGCGGCAGTGCTGGCCGTGGTCCTGCTGTTCACGCTCGCGAATTTCCTCGCCGAGCTGCTGCAGGCCCGGCTCGATCCGCGCACGCGCGCCTTGTGAGCGCGCTTCTCGCTCGCGCTCTGGCGCCGTCCCGAAGGGCGGATCGGCGGCATTCTCGTCGCCGCCATCGTCCTCTTCAGCGTCGCCGGCAGCTGGCTGACGGGCCAGGCCCCCGACCACATCAACGTGCTCGCGCGGTTCCAGCCGCCAACCACCGCGCATCTTCTCGGCACCGACCAGCTCGGCCGCGACCTCGCCTCGCGCCTCGCCTATGGCGGCCGCGTCGCCCTTGCCGTCGCGATCTCCACGATCCTGCTGGCCTTTGCTGCGGGCACCCTGGCCGGCATCACCGCCGCGGTATCGCCGCGACGCGTCGATACGGCCGTCCTGATCGTCTTCGACATCGTCGGCGCCTTTCCGAGTCTCATCTTCGCGCTCGCCGTCATCGCGCTGCTCGGGCCGGGCGTCGCGCGCGTCGTCATCATCATCGCCGTCACCCTGGTACCGCCGTTCGGGCGGGTCGCCCGCGCGCAGACGAAGAGCCTGATCGAGAGCCCGCTGATCGAGGCCGAGCGCGCGCTCGGGGTGGCGTCGCCGCGGCTCATGCTGCGCCATATCCTTCCCGGCATTCTCGGGCCGCTGGTCGTGCTCGCGGGGATGAACATCCCGGTCGTCATCACGATCGAGGCCGGGCTCAGCTTTCTCGGCCTCGGCATCCCGCCGCCGCGTGCGAGCTGGGGCTCGCTGCTGAACGACGGCTACGCCAATCTCGACCATACGGTCTGGCCGGTGCTGCTCGCCGCGATCGCGCTCGCCATCGCGACGCTCGGCTTCACCCTGCTCGGCGAAGCACTGCGCGACGCGCTCGATCCACGCATCCGTCATCCTTCCTGACGGAACGCGTCCTTGATGCGGCGCACCCGTCCGGCCGCGTCCACCAGAAGCACGTCGAACCGGACTCCCGCCCTGCCCCATTCCGGATGCTGCGCGAGGAGAATTTCCGCCGCTGCCATCAGCCGCCCCCGCTGTCGCGCCGACAGCGCCGCCGCCGCGACGGCAAGATCGGGCCGCGCCTTCACCTCGATGAATGCAAGCACCCCGTCCCGCTCGGCGGCGATGTCGATCTCGCCGGCGGAGGTGCGCAACCTTCGCCCGAGCAGGCGCCATCCATCGCCTTCCAGCGCGGTGCAGGCGACCGCTTCCGCATCGATGCCGCGGACCTGGCTGCTGCGTCCGAGCAGGCTGCGATCGCGCTGCGTCAGGCCGCCAACCGTCCTTCGGCGACGGCGTGGCAGGCGGCGAGCGCATCGCCCGCTTGCGTGTAGGCCGGCCGTTCCACGCGGCAGCGATCATTGGCGAAGGTGCAGCGCGGATGGAACGGGCAGCCGGAGGGCGGATCGATCGGGCTCGGCACCTCGCCACCGATCGGCGTGCGCGCGCGGCCGACCATGGAAATGTCGGGAATGGCGTCGAGCAGCATGCGCGAATAGGGATGACGTGGCCGGCGGAACACGCTGTCGGCCGGACCGATCTCGACGATGCGGCCAAGATACATCACGCCGACCCGATCCGACATGTGCCGCACCACCGCCATGTTGTGGCTGATGAACAGCAGGGTGAGCCGCAGCCGCTCCTGCAGCTCGCGCATGAGGTTCAGGATCTGCGCCTGCACCGAGAGGTCGAGCGCGCTCGTGGGCTCGTCGCAGACCAGGAAGTCGGGCTCGCTGGAGAGCGCGCGCGCGATCGAGATGCGCTGCCGCTGGCCACCGCTGAACTCGTGCGGATACCGCTCCCCATCGGCCACCGACAACCCGACCTGCACCAGGAGCGCGTTCACCCGCTCGCGCAGGCTCCGGTCCGAATGCGCCATCCGGAAGGTCCGCAGCGGCTCGGCGACGATGTCGCGCACGCGCCAGCGCGGATTGAGCGAGGCGTAGGGGTCCTGGAAGATCATGTTCAGGCGCCGCCGGGTCCGCGCTTCGCCGCGCGTCGCCGCGAGGTTCCGGCCGGCGAAGCGGATCTCGCCGGCGCTCGGCCGGTAGAGCCCGACGGCGAGACGCGCGATCGTCGATTTGCCGCAGCCGCTTTCGCCGACGAGCGACAGCGTGGTGCCGGGGACGATGCCGAACGAGACGTCATCCACCGCGCGCAGCGTCTGCGGCCGGCTTCCCGGGGTGAAGCGTGCGAGAAACGACGAGGACAGCGCAAAGCGATGGGTGACACCAGCGAACTCGATCAGCGCGTCAGGCATTCGCCGCCGCCCGCACACGGTCCTGCTCGGATTGCGCGTAGAGCCAGCACGCGGCCCGCGTCGCGCCTGCCGCCATCAGATCGGGCCGCTCGGTGCGGCAGCGGTCGAACGCCTCGGTGCAGCGCGGATTGAAGGCGCAGCCCGGGGGGATCGCGTTCAGCCGCGGCATGGCGCCGCCGATATGCGGCAGCCGCGCCTCCCGCTTCTCGATCGAGGGGATGCAGCGCATCAGGCCCTTCGTATAGGGGTGCGCCGGGCGCTGCACGACATCCTTCACCGTGCCGATCTCGGCGATCCGCCCGGCATACATCACCGCCACGCGATCCGCCGTCTCGGCGATCACGCCCATGTCGTGCGTCACCAGCATCACCGCGGTGCCGTGCTCGCGGGCGATCCGCTGGATCAGCGCGATGATCTGCGACTGGATCGAGACGTCGAGCGCCGTGGTCGGCTCGTCGGCGATGACGAGACCCGGTTCGGCGCAAAGCGCGAGCGCGATCACGACGCGCTGACGCATGCCGCCGGAAAATTCGTGCGGATAGGCGTCGAAGCGGTCGCGCGCGGCGGGAATGCCAACATCATCGAGCCACTGCACCGCTCGCGCGCGCGCATCGCGCTCGGAGAGCGGAAGATGCGCCCGGATCGTCTCCACCAGTTGCCGACCGATCGTCATCACCGGGTTGAGACTGGTCAGCGGGTCCTGGAAGATCATGCCGATGCGCCGCCCGCGAACCCGGCGCATCTCTTCTTCCGGCAGATTGTCGATGCGCACGCCGCCGAGCACGATCTCGCCGGCGCCGATCCGGCCGGGCGGCGGCAGCAGGCCGATGATCGCGGCGCCCGTCATCGACTTCCCGGCACCGCTTTCGCCGACCACGCCGAGAACCTCGCCGGCATCGACGGTGAACGAGACGCTCTCGAGCGGCCGCAGCGTGCCGCGCCGCCCCGGGAATTCGACCGTCAGGTCGCGCAGCTCGAGCAGGGGCATCAGCGCAGCCGCGGATTGAGCGCGTCGCGCAGCCAATCCCCGAGCAGGTTGATCGACAGCACCAGCAAGACCAGCGCGGCACCGGGAAAGACCGTCTCCCACCAGCCGCCGCTGAACAGGAAGTCATTGCCTATGCGAATCAGTGTGCCCAGCGAGGGCGAGGTCGGCGGCAGGCCGACGCCGAGAAACGAGAGCGTCGCCTCGTCGAGAACCGCGAGCCCGAGATTGAGCGTCGCGATGACCAGCGCCGGGCCGATCACGTTGGGCAGGATGTGCGCGGCGAGGACCCGCCATTGCGGGACGCCGATGATCCGGGCGGCGAGGACGTAATCCTTGTTGACCTCCACCATCGTGCTGCCGCGCACGGTGCGGGCGAATTGCGGCCAGCGCGCAATGCCGATCGCGAAGATCAGGACGTAGATCTCCAGGTTGTCGTGCAGGTTCTTCGGCAGGGCGGAGCTCACGATGCCGCTCACCAGCAGCGCGATCAGGATCGCCGGGAAGGTGAGCTGCACGTCGGCGCAGCGCATCAGCAGGGCGTCGATGAGGCCGCCGCGATAGCCCGCGACCAGGCCGAGCCCGACCCCGAGCACCACCGAGAACAGGATCGCCGCCGCGCCGACGATCAGGCTGATGCGCGTGCCGTAGATGATCGCCGAGAGGACGTCGCGCCCCTGGTCATCGGTGCCGAGCGGAAACGACCAGCTCGCGCCGGAACCGCCGACGAGCGCCGGCGGGATCGAGCTGTCCATCAGGTTGAGGCTCGCCGGGTCGAACGGCGTATGGGGCGCGACCCAGTGGGCGAAGATCGCGGAGACGACGAACAGCAGCGCGATGGCGGCCGAGACGATCGCCACCGGAGAATGGAGGAAGCTGTGGACGAGGTCGCTGTCCAGCAGCCGGGCGACCCTGCCGGGCGGGCGGACGCCCTGGAGCGTGATGTCGCTCATCGCGCGCCGCGCGCGAGCGGGCCGCCCACGCGCAGCCGCGGATCGAGCGCGTAGTAGAGAAGGTCCACCGCCAGGTTGATGAGGAGGAAGAACACCGCGACGATCATCAGATAGGCGGACATCACCGGAATGTCCGCCGTGGCGATCGACTGCACGAGCAGGAAGCCGACGCCCGGCCACTGGAACACGGTCTCGGTCACGATCGAGAAGGCGAGCAGGCCACCGAACTGCAATCCGACGATCGTGATCACCGGGACCAGCGTGTTGCGCAGCGCGTGGCCGAAATTGATCGTGCGCTCGCCCAGGCCGCGGGCGCGGGCGAACTTGATGAAATCCGTGCGCAGCACCTCGAGCATCTCGGACCGCACCAGGCGCATCACCAGCGTCATCGAGAAGAGACCGAGCGTGGTGGCCGGCAGCACCAGCGCCTTCAGCCCGGACCAGGTGAGGAAGCCCGTGGTCCAGAAGCCGACATGGACGACATCGCCGCGCCCGAAGCTCGGCAGCCAGCCGAGCTCGACGCTGAAGATCAGGATCAGCAGGATGCCGAGCAGGAAGGTCGGCAGCGAGATCCCGGCCAGGCTGAACACCATGACCGCGTGCGAGAGCGCGGAGTTGCGATGGATCGCCGTGTAGACGCCGAGCACGAGCCCGAGGATCAGCGCGAAGACGGTTGCCGTCGTCGCCAGCTCGAAGGTCGCGGGAAACCGCTCGACCATCAGCTGCGACACCGGCTGCGCCAGCCGGTAGCTCAGGCCGAAATTGCCGTGCAGCGCGGCCCACATGTATTTCGCGTATTGCACGAAGAACGGCTGGTCGAGGCCGAGCTGGTGCACCAGGGCAACGCGCTGCGCCTCCGTGTAGTCCTGCCCGAGCATCGTCGCGACGGGGTCGCCGATATAGGCGAACATCGCGTAGGAGATGAAGCCGACCACCAGGATGACGGGGATCGCCGCCAGCAGACGCCTGACCGCAAAAGCGAGCATGACCCCCAATCGTTGGCTGCGGGCGCGCGGCAATCGCGCCCGGGCGACTCCTAGATGAAAATCAGCACCCCGCCAAGCGAAGGCGGTCGCAGGTAGTACCTCAGTTGAAGTCGGCACCGGCCCTCTCCCCCACCCGGCCACCCACGCGAGTATACTTCCGTTGGGTGGCCGGGTGGGGGAGAGGGCCGGTGCCGACTTGGAGTGCCTTTCAAAACCCGCTGCGCTGAGTTCGGCTGGCGGTGATTTTCGAGCACCGGAGCGGAGCGGCCACAGGGGCCGTGAGCACCGAAGCGCAGAAGATCGCCGTTAGACGGCCGGCGCAGCTAGGGTTTCGAAAGGCACTCTTAAACTGAGGCACTACCCGGTCGCATTGTCACTGGCAAGCGCACCGCGACCCCGCTATACCCCCGCTCGCTGCCGGGCGCCTCGCCGGTTTCAGGGGCAGGATGAACGACATGGTGAACCATCCCAACCGCACGCAACCGCGCGCCGATACCGACTACGTGGTCCAGCAGGCCGGCTTCCTGCTCCTCGAGGTCGGCAAGATGATGAGCGCGGAGGCGAGCAGCGAGGAGCAGGCCGAGGCGCGGACCAAGGCGATGCGGTGCGCGCGCCGCGCGGCGAAGGCGCTCGAGCTCATGGGCGCGGGCGAGCAGTTGGAAACGCCTCCGGCCGAAGCCGCCTAACACCCGCCCGATTTTCCGGATCGGCATTCGGGCCGAGGCGAGGCGTTTCGCCCGCGGGCGGGCGCGCCTGCCTCGGCCTCCTGGCGCTGCCGATGCCGCTCAGTGCATCAGCGGCGCTGCGAGGAGAGCGTTGCCCGCCAGCGCCGACCCGAACAGGAGGTGCAGCGCCAGGATCGCGGCGCCGCATCCGGCCACCGCGAGCACGAACGGGAGTGCCGGGACGAAACCCCCGCGAGGCGCCGCCCACGGCGAGCACGGCGTCGGTCGGCCCCGGAGCGCCGAGAAGCGTCAGGGTGCCAGCAGTAACAGATCCGGATCGTGCATGCTGCGGCGATCCCACGTCGGCGGCACCCCCGACAGCACCAAAGGGGTGCGCGCGATGTCGGCGTTGCGCTTCGTGACTTGACCCTCGGGACAGCCTCGGACTAGCGAGCATCTCGGCTACAGGCCGCCCTCACAAAGCTGAATGCGGAAATGCGGATGAAGCTCACGCCGGCCATGTTCGTTCGGGTCATCACCATGGCCGCAATGCTCACGGTGCCGTTACGGGCGGTGCTTGCCCAGCCCGCGCCAAACGGCGCGACTGGCGGCGACGACACGCTCGCCGCCTACTGGCCCTTCGGCATGGCCCCGCGCACCTGGACCCTGGTCAACCGGCAGGGTCGCCCCGCCATGCACGTCACCTATGCGAGCCCGACACCGGATACGCTCGATCTCATCTTCACGCACGAGGCGCGTGAAGCGCTCAATGGCGGCGGGTTCAATGCCGGACGCCAGCGCTTCTGCGAGAATGCGGGCAATCCCTTTCTGTTTCTCGATGGCTATGCCGGGGTCAACGCGGATGGCAGCATCCGCCAGCAGCACCCCGTCACCTCGACGCGGCTGATCCTGACGCCGCAGGGCGGCCGTCCGATCGACCTGATCGCCGACGGCACCTATGCGCGCTGCGGCAATGCCGGCCAGCCCTACCTGCGCTGGGACCTCGACATCCAGCACTACCGGCTGCAGGCCTGGGGCACTCTCACCGGCCATCCGCGGCAGCGCTGGTACTGGGACGTGATGGTCGATGGCCCGGTCACGCTGGCGAACGATCCCTGCCATTTCCAGCGGCAACTGACGGCGATCAAGGTGCAGGAGGCCTGGTGGAGCGATTTCCGCCGCGGCGAAGGACATTGGAATCCCGGCAGCGGCGCCATCGGGCCGGACGGGATGCCGACGGGCGCGAACGTCGTCTATGGCCGCACCGACTGGCATGCCAAGGGCCACATGCCCTGGTACATGGTCACCTCCGACCGGACGATGATGTGCACCGCCGCCGTGCAGGACGGCACCAACCTGCCGGTGCAGCAGTTGATGCAAACGCGGCCGTGAGTCGCGTCCCGGATCACGGCGCGGCGTCGCGAAGGAGGGCGCCGATCTCGCCCATGCGCGCGCCGCGCGTGGCGGCGGCGATGTCGCCCCCGCGCAGCGCCTCGGCGGCCTCGGCGAGCGCCGCCATCGCGCGCCCATAGAGGGCGCCGCCCAGGCTGACGCGACGCACGCCGGCGGCTTCGAGCGCGGCGAGCGGGACCACGCCGGAACGCGGGCCGACCACGACGTTCACGGGCTTCGGGGCGACGGCGCGCACCACCGCTTCGATCGCCGCCATGTCCGGCAGCCCGGGCGCGTACAGCACGTCGGCGCCCGCCTCGGCGAAGGCGGTGAGGCGGCGGATGGTGTCGTCGAGATCGGGGCGGCCCTGCAGGAAATTGTCGGTGCGCCCGGTCAGCACGATGCGCCCGCGCGCTGCCCTCGCGGCCGCGCGCACCCGCGCGACGGCGTGGTCGAAATCATGGATCGGGTGGGCGGGATCGGCGGTGGTGTCCTCGATCCCGAGCCCGCCGAGGCCGGCCGCGATCGCGGCTTCGACGGTCGCCACGCAATCCTCCGGGTCCGGGCCGAATCCCTCCTCGAGATCGCCGTTCACCGGCAGGCCGGTGAGCCGCGCGAGCAGCGCCGCATTGGCGATCGCGTCCTCCCGGCTCACCGCCCGGCATCCATCCTGTCGGCCGAGCGCGAAGGCGATCGCGATCGACGAACTGCCGAGCGATTTGAAACCGGCGCGCTTCAGCAGGACTGCGGAGGCACCGTCCCAGGCATTCGGCATCACGAACGCACCGGGGCCCTCGTGCAGGGCGCGAAATTCCTGGTAGGCGATCACCGGCTTCTCCATCGCTGCACGGTGATCATCGGGAATGAAGCCGGGGGTGCAACCGGGCAATGCCGCGGTTTCACCGGCGGTCCATCAGCGCATTGCGGGATTGGTACACGCGCAGCGCCCTATTGCCGATGCCACGATGCGGCAAAATACGACAGGAAGCTCTCCTTGCCGGTCGCCACGTAGCCGGCGAGCCATGTCGGCACGATGTCGGGATCGGTGCGGAAATAGAGCGGCAGCCCGTACAGCTCGGTCGCGTAGATCTTCTGCATCTCGGTCCAGATCGCCTGATCCTTCGCCGGGTCGAGCTCGTATTGCGCTTGCTCGATCAGCCCATCGAGGCGCGGATTGTTGACGCCGGAATAGTTCTGCCCGGACCAGTTGTTGGCCGCCGACGGAATCGAACCCGAGGAGAGCCGCGACCACGGCACCAGCAGCGGCTCCAAGGTCGAGGCGAATTCCGCGAGACCGGTATATTCGCGCTTCTTCAGCGTCTCGCCGAAGAACACGCGCGACGGGACATTGTGGATCGTCGCCTCCACGCCGACCGCGCGCCACTGGCTCTGCATGACCTGCTGTGTCAGCTCGCGCACGCGATTGCCGGCGGTGGTGACGAATTCGAGACTGAGCCGCTCGCCGCTTGCGTTGCGGCGGATGCCGTCCGAGCCTGGCTTCCAGCCGGCCGCCTCGAGCAGCGCGCGCGCCTTCGCCGGATCATACGGGTAGGTCGGCACATCCGGCGTGTAGTGCGGATCCAGCTCGTTGATGAAGGAGCGCGCGATCTCCGCATGGCCGGAGAACAGCTTGTCGACGATCGCCTTCACGTCCACCGCGCGCAACAGCGCCTCGCGCACGTTGCGGTCCTGCAGCACCGGATTGGCAAGCTGCGCTTCCAGATGCTCGTAGACGAGCTGCGGCTTGTAGAGGAACCGGAAGCGATCGCCGTGTTCCTTCTGCAGCGATACCGCCTGGTCGATGGAAAGCCCGATCCCCGACGGCGTCATGTCGACGTCGCCGGAGAGCAGATTGGCCTGCAGCGCCGCGGTGTTCTCCACCAGCCTGAGCACGAGATGCGCGAAGCCCGGCTTCGGGCCCGGCCAGTGCGGGTTCGGCACGTAGTCGATCGACTGGTTGATCTGGTAGGCGCTCGGCATGTAGGGGCCGTCCCACAATCCGGGGTCGGTCGGCTGGCGGTTGTAGAGCGTCCTGTTGACGTATTCGGCGGGATGCGCCGGATCGACCGCCCCCGCTTCCTTGTGCTCGGACAGCACGGTGTCCCAGAGCTGATAGGACGTGTAGGTGCGGTCGAGATGCAGCACGACGGTGTGCGCGTCCGCCACGTCGGCCGACACCGCGCGCGCCCAGGGATGCACGCCGATGAAGCCGCCGGCGGGATCGTGCTCGAGCTTCCAGGTGAAGGCGACGTCGCTCGACGTCACCGGCGTGCCGTCGCCCCAGGCGAGGTCCGGTCGCAGTCGCAGCGTCACCGCGAGCCCGTTGCCCTCGTGCTTGACGAGGCCATTGGCGAAGGTCGGCACCTCGGTGCAGAGCAGGCAGATGATCTCTCCGTCGTGACCGAAGGTGGTGACCGGATCGAGGCCGAAGCCGGTCGCGTAGGTCAGCACGTCCTGTCCCGCGATGATCGGGTTCATGCCCGCGGGAAACTGGGAGACGCCGATCACCAGCCGGTCCTGCGCCCGCGCCGACGCTGCCGGTGCCGATGAGCAACGCGAAGGCGAGCAGTGCGGGGATGGATCGCATCCCGACACTCTCCGCCGGGAGGGTTCGGAATTCAACCGCCGAAATCCTTCGCCGCGCCGCCGGACGATGTTGCCTTGGACTCGCTGCCAGGTGGCAATGCGCGACCATGGCACGCGCGCGATCGCCCGCTCGCGGAGCATCTCGCCACCCGTCGCGGGCCGGCTCCGACAGCCCTATCCTCTGGACATGATGCCGTCCGGACATGGCTGAGGTGAATTTCCTGATCCCCGCGCTCCTGGCGCTGATCACGATCGTCGGCGCCTGGCTTCTGCTGCGTTCGCGCCGACGGCGCATCCTGTCGCTCCGCTGGCCGCGGGACCTGAAGATGCGCCGGCTGCATTATTTCGCCGAGATCTATCTGCAGGCGCAGGGATTCGAGGTCGTCCATTCGGCCTGGGACCGCGCCAGCTTCCAGCGCGACGAACGGGCGATCCTGCTGTTCTTCCATACGCGGAACTACAGTCTCCGACCGATCCAGCTCGCCGATTTCGCGCGCGAGTACCTCGACTGGAAACACAAATACGTCGTCACCCAATTGCCGGTGGACCCGCAGTTCATCGCGGCGGCGGCGCAGGCCGGCATCGGCGTCATCCGGCCGGCAGGACTGGCCGAGCTCGCCGATCCCGACCGCGAGCTCCAGAAGCTGCGGTGACGCGCGCCGCTTGCCAAGCACACGCAGGACTGGGAAAATCCGATCATCATGCGTCGTTTCCTGCCGATTCTGCTCGGCTGCCTGCTGCTCGCCGGCTGCGCCGCCGCAAATCCCATTCCGGTCTGGGCCAGCCTGAACTGTGGCAACACCGGCGATCCCAAGGACAACGGCACCACCTATCAGGCCTGCATCGAGCAATGGATCCGTACCAATGACGGCGGCCCCGCCCCGCATGGCTAGCCTCCGATCGCCCGACTGGAATCAGTCAGGCGATCGGAGGCTAGCGCGTGATCGTTTCAGGCCGAGTCGGCCTGAAACGTGAATCACTCGCTCGAACAATTCGCTAGAGCAGGCCGGTGACCGGAGGGGAACCGGTCATGCTCTAGGAGTGCGGGAGCAGCACCGTATGCGGGGCGTCGGCGCGGCCGGTGATCCGGTAGAGGCGGTAGCTTTCGGCCGCGATGCCGCGGCGGGTGCGCGTGACCTCTCCCGCCGGCGCGATGGTCGCCCAATCCGCCGGCTCCGGCGCATCGTGCCGCAGGACACTGCGGACCAGCAGGCCGGGTCGGCCGCGATCGAGCGGCGTTGTCGTCGGCAGGTGCAGATACGCCCAGCGGTCGTCGAGCCCGATCACCGGGACGGCATCGGGCAGCTCCCAGGCAAGCAGCGCCGCCACCCCGTAATTGTCGGCGACCACGTATTCCGCGCCCTGTTTTCGGCGCAGCGTGTCCACGTCGCGCGCGAGCCGACCCCAGCCGCCGAGCCGTGTCAGCGTGACGTCGATCCGCGCCGGCAGCGGGAACGGCGCGAGCGACGCCTGCAGATAGACCAGGCCCGTGAGCGCGAAGCCGAGCACCGCCCCCTGGCGCCACCATGCGGCCGCCACCGACGCGGCGGCGATCGCCGCCGCCGGGTAGAGGATCGCCGGCCAGTTCGCCTGCACCCGGTCGCCCAGCGCGTGCTCGAGGAACACCAGGGCGCCGGGGAGGATCAGGCACGCGAGCAGCGCCGGCGCCGACTCGCCCCGCAGCGCCTTGCGCGTCACCGCCCAGGTACCGGCGACACAAAGGATGAAGACGATCGGGGTGGCGAGCCCGAACTGGCCTTCCACCAGCTCGCCGAGATAGCGGAGCGCGTCCAGCGGGTGCCAGACGCCGCTGCGGCCGCCCTGCTTGACGAAGCTCGCCCAGTGATGCGCGGCGTTCCAGCTCACCACCGGGACGAAGGCGATCGCCGCGAGCGCCAGGCCGAACCACGGCTCCGCCCGCCGCAGCCAGCGGCGCCCGCGGGGCAGCAGCAGCGCCCACAGCCCGATGCCGCCGACCAGCAGGAACCCGGTGTATTTGCTGTCGAGCGCCGCTCCCGCCGCCACCCCGGCAACGAGCCACCACGCGCCCTCCCCGGTCCGCAGCAGCCGCGCCATCCCCCAGAGCGCCGCCGTCCAGAAGAACAGCAGCGGCGTGTCCGGCGTCATCGTCACCGCGCCGACGCCGAACAGCAGGGTCGCGTTCAGGAGCGTGCCCGCGATCAGGCCGGCCCGCCTGCCCGGGACCAGGTCCTCCGCCGCCTGCGCCAGCAGGAGGGTGCCGAGCGCCGCCGCGAGCGGGCCGAGCAGCCGCACGCCAAGCGGCGTGTCGCCCGCAAGCCAGGTGCCGGCGCGGATCCACAGCGCGACCATCGGTGGATGATCGAGATAGCCGGGCTGCAGCGCCCGCGACCACACCCAGTAATAGGCCTCGTCCAGCGACAGCGGCGTCGCTGCGGCCACCACGAGACGGAGCACCGTGAGCGCCGCCAGCAGCAGCGTCGGCGTCATCGGCCGCGCCAGACCAGGGTCGCCGAGACCGCGTAGTTCCACACCACCCCGATCGCCGCGCCGAGCGCGCTCGCCGGCGTCCAGCCGGAATGGCGGAGATAGAGCAGGCGGGCGATGCCGATATTCGCCGCCGCGCCGATGCCGCAGACCACCATGAACAGCACGAGGCCGCGCAGCTTCGCCGCCCCGCGCAGCCGCTGATCGCGATAGGTGACCTCGTTGTTGAGCTGGAAGTTCGCCACCATGGCGACCAGCGTGGCGAGCGTCTGCGCGGCATCGAAGCCGAGCCCCGCGCGGCGGGCGATCGCGAGCACGGCGAGGTCGATCAGCACGCCGATCGCCCCCACGATCGCGAACGAGACGAAGCGCAGCGGCAGCACCCGGCCGGTGAATTTGTCGAACAGCAGGCCGGCGAATTGCAGCAGCACCAGCACGTCGAGCTTGCTCTCGCCGCTGACCCGCCGGTGGAACCGCACCGGCAGCTCGCGCACGCGCAGCCCGGCGCCGGCGGAGAGGACGATGTCGACCAGGATCTTGAAGCCCTGGGCGGTGAGACCGGGCGCCAGACGCTCGAAGCGCTCGCGCCTCATCATGAAGAACCCGCTCATCGGATCGGTGAGCCGCACCGGCAGCACCGCCCGCGCGAGAACCGTGCCAAGCCCGGAGATGCGGTGGCGCCAGGGCCCCGCGAGGCCGTCCGCATCGCCGCCCTGGAGATGACGGCTCGCCACGACGAGATCGGCCGTACCGTCGCGCAGGGCCGCCAGCATGTCCGGCAGGCGCGTCTCATCGTGCTGCAGGTCGCCGTCGATCACCGCGACATACTTTGCGGAGGAGGCGAGCGCCCCCTCGATCACGGCCGAAGCGAGGCCACGGCGGCCGATCCGCCGGATGCAGCGCAGACGCGGATCCCGCGACGCCATCTCCCGCACGGCATCGGCGGTGCCGTCCGGACTGTCGTCGTCGACGAACACCGCCTCCCAGGCAACCTGCGCAAGCGCCGCCTCGAGCCGCGCCACTAGCGGCACCACATTGCCACGCTCATTGTAGCAGGGCACCACCACCGTCAGCTCAGGCGTCGCCGCGGCAGTGGCAGAAGGCAGCCGATCCATCCCCTCTGGTCCCGCCGACCACCGCCCCGCGTCAAGCCACCGCTTGGCGAAGGGGAGGCCAGGGGGCGCTGCCCCCTGGACCCCCGCCAAAGGCGGAGCCTTTGGAATCCTTGACTGGTTTGTGGAAGAGGGTGGGACGACGAGGTGGTTGAGAGGTCCGGGTTGGCCCACCCTCTTCAACAAACCAACCGGGGTTCTAAGGGCCCCGCCCTTAGCGGGGTCCAGGGGCAGAGCCCCTGGCCTTCCCTTCGCTAGCCGGTGGCTTCCCGCGCGCGGTGGGCCGCGCGGCGGCGGGTGGGGCCGCCATTGGCGAGGCTGAGGGCGGTGCCGATCAGGGCGGTGTGGGAGAAGGCCTGCGGGAAATTGCCGATCAGCCGTTTCGTCTTCGGGTCGTATTCCTCGGCGAGCAGTCCGACATCGTTGCGCAGGTCGAGCAGCCGCTCGAACATCGCGCGCGCCGCCTTCTTGCGGCCGAGCATGTGCAGGCAGTCGGCCATCCAGAAGCTGCAGGCGAGGAAGGCGCCTTCCCCTGGGGGCAGGCCGTCCCTGGTTTCCTCGGTACGGTAGCGCAGCACGAAGCCGTCGGCCATCAGCTCGCGATGGATCGCGTCAACGGTGCCGTGCATCCGCGGATCGCTGATCGGCAGGAACCCGAGCTGCGGCAGCAGAAGCAGGCTCGCATCGAGCGAATCGCTACCGAAGGTCTGCACGAAGCTGTTCTTGCGCGTGTTGAACCCCTCGCGGCAGACGGTCGCGTGAATCTCGTCGCGCAGCGCCTTCCAGCGCTCGATCGGCGCGTGCAGTCCGTGCGCCTCCGCATCGTGCACCGCGCGCTCCAGCGCGACCCAGCACATCACCTTCGAGAAGGTGAAGTTCCGCCGCCCGCCGCGCACTTCCCAGATGCCCTCGTCCGGCTGGCTCCAGATGTGCTCGAGATGCTCGACCATCTTGCGCTCGAGATCCCAGCTTGCCGACGGCGCGGCGAGCCCGCCATCGCGGGCCTGATGCAGCGCGTCCATCACCTCGCCATAGACATCGAGCTGAAGCTGCTCGGCGGCGGCGTTGCCGATGCGGACCGGCGAGGCGCCCTGGTACCCCGGCAGCCAGGCCGCCTCCCATTCGGCAACGCGCCGCTCGCCCGAGAGCCCGTACATGATCTGCACCTGGTCCGCGCTGCCGGCGATCGCGCGGTGCAGCCAGTCGCGCCAGGAGACGGCCTCGTCGTAATAGCCGCCATGCATGAGCGCGAGCAGCGTCATGGTGGCGTCGCGCAGCCAACAGAACCGGTAGTCCCAGTTGCGCGACCCGCCGAGCTTCTCGGGCAGCGAGGTCGTGGCGGCGGCCACGATCCCGCCCGTCGGCGCGTAGGTGAGCGCCTTCAGCGTCAGCAGCGAGCGCTGCACCGGTTCGAAGAACTCGCCGTGATGGCGGCAGCGCGAGGACCATTCGTGCCAGTACTGCTCGGTGGCGGCGAGTGCCGCCTCGGCGTCGAGCGCATCCGGGACCGGCAGATGGGACGGGCCGTTGGTCATCACGAAAGGGACGCGCTCGCCCTTGGCAACCGTGAATTCGCCGATGGTCGTCAGATGCCGGCCGTGCAGCTTCACCGGGGTCCGCAGCACCACCATCTCCGGACCGACGATCGCAGCCAGGCCGGGTTCGTCCGTCTTCAGGGCGGTCACCCACGGCACCGAGGTGCCGTAGTCGAAGCGGAGCGCGAGGTGCAGGCGCATGTCGACCCGGCCGCTTCGTCCCTCGACGATCCGCACGATCGACGAGTTGCCGGTGAAGCGCGGCATGAAGTCGATCACCGCGACGCTGCCTTCCGGCGTTTCGAAAACGGTTTCGAGCACCAGGCTGTCGCCGCGGTAGCGGCGACGGGTGGTCGGATCGGGATGCGCGGGGGCGAGCTTCCAGCGACCGTTGCGGGAATCGCCCAGCAAGGCGGCGAAGCAGGCCGGGCTGTCGAAGCGCGGCCAGCACAGCCAGTCGATCGATCCGTTACGCCCGACGATCGCCGCGGTGGCGCAATCGCCGATCAGGGCATAATCCTCGATGCGGAGGGGCGTCTCGGGGGCATCCATGTTTCTCGGCAAACGCCCGCTCCGCCGATCCGTTTCGGTCCGGTCCTCGTTAAAGCGGCGAAAGGTTCTTCAACGGATCGTGCCGTAGGACGGCGCGCCGAGCCCGGGGCACGAGCAGGTCGAGCCGACCGGGCCCGCGGCCGCACAGGTATAGACCCCGGCGTAGCACATCGAGCCGTACGGCACGCCGCCGGTGACGCTCCCCTGCGGCGCCGGCGTGTAGTTGACCGGCGGCGGCGGCGCCGCACTGTAGTCCGGCGGCGGCGCGTAGACCACCGGCGGCGGCGCGTAATAGACCGGCGGCGGCGACATAGACCGGGGGCGGCGCGTAGTAGAACGGGGCGCCGCCGACGCCGATCCAGACGCCGCCGCGCCAGTAGGCGTGCGCCGGGGTTGCGAGCGTCGCCGCACCCAGCAGCAGGGCACCGGCCGCGAGGAATACTCTGCTCATGCCTGCCTCCTGAACCCTTTCCTGCATGCCGAGTGGCGGGATTGTGGCTCACCCGGCCGCTTCGAGCCACCGCACCAGCACCGCCGAGGCGGCGGACGGATCCTCCATCGGCGGGAGGTGCCCGCAGCCGGGCAGCAGCGTCAACTCGGCGCCCGGGATCAGGGTTGCCATCTCGCGCGCATGGTCGGGCGGCGTGAGTTGGTCTCCCTCGCCCACCGCGACGACGCAGGGGAGCGCGAGCCCCGGCAGCATGGGACGGCTGTCCGGACGGGCGAGGATGGCGTGCTGCTGGCGCAGGAAGGCCTCCCTGCCGACGCGCTCGGCCATCGCCATGACCTCCGCCGCGAGCGCGGCATCGCCGAGGCGGTCCGGGTGCAGAAGCGAGGGCAGCAGCCGCGGCGTCACGCCCCGGAACCGTCCGGTGCGGGTCAGCGCGATCAGCCCGCGGCGGCGGCGCGCCTGCGCCTCGCTGTCCGGCCGGGCGGAGGTGTCGAACAGGCAGAGCCGCGTCACCCGCTCGGGCGCGCGGCGCAGGATCGCGAAGGCGACATAGCCGCCCATCGACAGCGCCGCGAGGGCGAAGCGCGGCGGCGCGGCATCGAGCACGCGCGCGGCCATCGCATCGAGCGAGTCATCCCGCGTCAGATCGGCGACGCTGATCCGCGCGAGGCCATCGAGCGCCGCCAGCTGGTCGCGCCAGAGCCTGCCGTCGCAGAGCAGGCCGGGCAGCAGGACGAGGGCTGGCAATTCCGACACGGCCCAGCTGAATGCCGCAGGAATGCCTGCCGCCACAAGGCCGCTGGCGGCCGTTTTCCTTGACTTTCGCGGTCCCTTTGCAGATATGGCGGGACGCGGCGTGCAGCGGATTTGCGCGCCCGCGCCGAAATGTCCTTGCGCGAGTGCCGCTTCCCATGGCGGACGGGCCTCGCGAGACCGGGCTGGACGGCGACAGCACCCCAGACCGGATCGAGATCCTGATTTGACCGAAGCCATCGCCGCCACGGCGGAGCACAGCGCACACCCGACCGAAGCCTATCCGCAAGAGCCCCCGGCTCTCGCCGCGGAGGCCGCCGCATCCGGAAGCCCGCTGTTTCGCCGATCTCGGCCTCTCGCCCGAGCTGCTCCGCGCCATCGAGGAGAAGGGCTACCGCCACCCGACGCCGATCCAGGCGCAGGCGATCCCGACCGTGCTGATGGGCCGCGACGTGCTCGGCTGCGCGCAGACCGGCACCGGCAAGACCGCCGGCTTCACCCTGCCGATGCTCGACATCCTCTCCGGCGCCCGCTCGCGCGCCCGGATGCCGCGCAGCCTGATCCTCGAGCCGACGCGCGAGCTCGCCCTGCAGGTCGCCGAGAACTTCGTCCAGTACGGCAAGTACCTGAAGCTCAACCACGCGCTGCTGATCGGCGGCGAGAGCATGGGCGACCAGAAGGACGCGCTTGCCCGCGGCGTCGACGTGCTGATCGCGACGCCTGGCCGGCTGCTCGACCTGGTCGGGCGCGGCGGCCTGCTGATGTCGGACGTGCGGATGCTGGTGATCGACGAGGCCGACCGCATGCTCGACATGGGGTTCATCCCCGATGTCGAGCGCATCGTCGCCCTGCTGCCCGCCAACCGGCAGACGCTGTTCTTCTCCGCCACCATGGCGCCGGAGATCCGCCGCCTGGCGGATGCCTTCCTGCAGAACCCGCGCACGATCACGGTGACGCCGCCGGCCTCGGTCGCGACCACGATCACCCAGGCGCTCACCCTCGTCGCGACGCATGACAAGCGCGAGGCGCTGCGCCGGCTGGTCCGGTCGGAGGCGGTGCAGAACGCGCTCGTCTTCTGCAACCGCAAGCGCGACGTGGACATCCTGCACAAATCCCTGGTCCGGCATCATTTCAGCGCCGGCGCGCTGCATGGCGACATGACGCAGCCGGTGCGCTTCGCCACGCTCGAGAAGTTCAAGGCGGGCGACCTGCAGCTTCTCGTCTGCAGCGACGTCGCCGCGCGCGGGCTCGACATCGGCGGGCTCAGCCACGTGTTCAATTTCGACGTGCCGCACCATGCCGAGGATTACGTCCACCGCATCGGCCGCACCGGCAGCGCCGGGCGCGAGGGGCGTGCCTTCACGCTCGCCACGCCCGACGACCGGCTCGCCGCGGAGGCGATCGAGAAGCTGATCGGGCGCCCGATCCCGCGCATGCAGATCGAGGGTCTCGACCCGGTGGACTGGGCCGAGGGCGACGGCCGCGCCCGCCGCGGACGCGGGCGTGCCGCGCCGAAGCGGGACGCCGCCCCCAGGCGCGAGCCGGCGCCGAAGCGCGAGCCCGAAGCGGAAGCGCGAGCCGGCACCGACGAGCGCGCCGCGGGCCCGGCGTCGAGCCGCGCCGCCCGCCCGCCGCGCGAGCGCCCGGCGCCTCCCGCCCCGCCGTCCCGGCAGGACCGCGCGCCGCGCCGCGAGCACCGGGAGGAGGATCGCGCCGTCCGCCATTGTCGGTTTCGGCGACGACGTGCCAGCCTTCATGTTCATCAGGCCGCTCCGCCGCGAAGCGGCTTAGCCTCCGATTGTGTCCTGACTGGAATCAGTCGGGGCGTGAATCGGCAGGCGAAACATACGGAGACCCGAATCGCGCTGACCTCAGTCAGAGCAATTCGGGTCCAGAAGAGGGAGGCCCGGAATGAACATCGTCGCCGAGAAGACGCCCGATACCGCCGCGGCCAAGCGCAGGTTCGGCCCGTTCAGATGGGACGATGCTCTGCTGCTCGACCAGCAGCTCGGCGAGGACGAGCGCGCGATCCGCGACGCCGCGCACGAGTACTGCCAGGAGAAGCTGTTCCCCCGCGTGCTGATGGCGAACCGCCTGGAGCGGTTCGACCGCGAGATCATGAACGAGATGGGGGAGATGGGCTTCCTCGGCGCCACGCTCGAGGGCTATGGCTGCGCCGGCATCTCCTATGTCGCCTACGGTCTGATCGCACGCGAGATCGAGCGCGTGGACAGCGGCTACCGCAGCGCCTTCTCGGTGCAGTCCTCGCTGGTGATGCATCCGATCTGGGCCTTCGGGTCGGATGCGCAGAAGGACAAATACCTGCCCGGTCTCCGCGCCGGCACGCTGATCGGCTGCTTCGGCCTCACCGAACCGGATGCCGGCTCCGATCCCGGCTCGATGCGCACGCGCGCGAGGCGCACGGATGAGGGCTACGTGCTGAACGGGTCGAAGACCTGGATCAGCAATTCCCCGATCGCCGACGTGTTCGTGGTCTGGGCGAAGGACGATGCCGGGGACATCCGCGGCTTCATCCTCGAGAAGGGCATGAAGGGGCTCGCCGCGCCCAAGATCGAAGGCAAGTTCTCCTTACGCGCCAGCACCACCGGCATGATCATGATGCAGGACGTCGAGGTTTCGGACGACGCCATGCTGCCGGGCGTCAAGGGGCTGCGTGGCCCGTTCTCCTGCCTCAACAACGCGCGCTACGGCATCGCCTGGGGCGCGCTCGGGGCCGCCGAGTTCTGCTGGCACGCGGCGCGGAGCTACACGCTCGAGCGCAAGATGTTCGGCCGCCCGCTCGCCGCGACGCAGCTGATCCAGAAGAAGCTCGCCGACATGCAGACCGAGATCACGCTCGGCCTGCAATCGGTGCTGCGCCTCGGGCGCCTCTGGGACGAGGGCAACGCGGCGCCGGAGATGATCAGCCTGTGCAAGCGGAATTCCTGCGGGAAGGCGCTGGAGATCGCGCGCACCGCGCGCGACATGCATGGCGGCAACGGGATCGCCGACGAGTACCACGTGATCCGCCACGTGATGAACCTCGAATCCGTCAACACCTATGAGGGCACGCACGACGTCCACGCGCTCATCCTCGGGCGCGCGCAGACCGGCCTCTCCGCCTTCGGCTGAGGGAGGCACCGTCCGCATCGAGCGGATCGGTGCGGACGGCGACGGGTTCGGCGGCGGGCGCTACGTTCCGTTCACCCTGCCGGGCGAGCTCGTCGATGCGCATGGCCGTGTCCGCGAAGCGAGCCCCGATCGCGTCTCGCCCCCCTGCCCGCATTTCGGCACCTGCGGCGGGTGCTCGCTGCAGCACTGGCGGGACGACGCCTATGCCGCATGGAAATCCGACCGGCTGCGCGATGCGCTGACCCGCGCCGGCTTCCCCGACCCGGCGATCGCGCCGCTCGCCCGGACGCCGCCCGGCGCGCGCCGACGCATCGACCTGGCGCTGCGCCGAAACGCCTCCGGCGTCGCCATCGGGCTGCATCCGCGCCGCTCGCACGATATCCTCGACCTGACGACCTGCCTCGTGCTGCATCCGGCGCTGCTTGCGCTCCTGCCGCCGCTCCGCACGACGCTCGCGACCATCACCGCCCTCCGCCGTGATGGCGCCGCGGTGCTGAACCTGCTCGATACCGGCCCGGACCTGCTGCTGCGCCTCGACGGCATGCCCACGCCGGGGGACCGCACCCGCTTTGCCGCCTTCGCCCGCGCGCACCGCATCCCGCGCGTCGCGATCGCGAGCGCCAACGGCGCGCCGGACCCAGCGGCCCAGTTCGGCCCCGCGACGATCGCCTTCTCCGGCACGCCCGTCGAGCCGCCTTCCGGCGGCTTCCTGCAAGCCTCCCCGCAGGGCGAGCGGGCCATCGTCGAGGCCGTGCTCGCCGGCCTCCCGCCGTCGCTCCACGGAAAAGCCCGGATCATCGAGCTCTACGCCGGCAGCGGCACGCTCACCTTCGCGCTCGCCGCCCGCGCCCGAACCCTCGCCGTCGAAGGCGACCCCGCCGCCCACGCGGCACTCCGCCGCGCCGCTACGGGGAAGCGCATCGAGACCCTTCACCGCGATCTCACACGCCAGCCGCTCTCGGCGGCCGAACTCAAGGGGTTCGCCGCTGTCGTACTCGACCCGCCCCACGCCGGAGCCGCGGCGCAGATTGCCGCCATCGCCGCCGCGAGATCCCCGGCGGTCATCTATGTGAGCTGCAACCCCACCGCCCTCGCCCGCGACGCCGCCGTGCTGCGCGCAGCGGGATACCGGCTCGCGTGCGCAACGCCGATCGATCAGTTCCTGTGGTCGGCGCGGTTGGAAAGTGTCAACGTATTTACTCGGAGGATCTGATTAACGTGGCAATCTGCTGCTGAACCTCGAGCCACCGAGGAGAGTCCGTTCTGGCCATAGCCCGCATAAGTTGCAGCTTGAACTGAAGAAGCGGCGTGTGTATCTGGACCCTTTTTTGCAGGTCTCGAAATAATCTCTTTCCATCACAGTCGACATCCCAACTATTTCGCCATACTTCCTCAAGCTCGGCCTGCCTTGCTGTCACATCTTTGACGAATTTTTCTTTCCACGATTTCTCTTCGAGGGCCTCGATCGATTTCTGAGCAGCTGCAATTCTGCCAAAAAGAGCATCAGCTACCTCGCCGATTGATGGCCGGCCCACGTCCACGGGACGCAGCCCACAGTCGACATACTCGTAGTCTTTGTAAATCTGCCGCGCAGCTTCCTCGCGAACCTGATCGAGAGCTAAACCTTGCAGTAAATTTCTCACCTGCCCAACGTTCTTTATCGTTTCGCTGCCGAGAGCACAACCCTTGAGGGAGTCTGTAATCACATCAAAATCTAAAAGGTAGTTTTCCAAGCAGCGACGGTTCCACTGCAATATTTTGACACTTTTCGAACTTCGGAGACGCGTGGGGGCATTGTCACGATCGAATATAAAATATATTTGACCCAGAGGCGACTCTCCGTTTTCGGCACCTTGCAGTTCTTTGATTAGCTTTTCGATTTCGCGGCGCCCACGCAAATCCTTGATTTTGTGCCGGCGAAGTAAGTCGCCAAACCCTTCTTCCATCATCTGGACGTCATGTTCTCCTTCCACGAATATCGTGCTCTCATAAAGCAGACCTTCAACTTCGGAGGTGCCAAGCAGTCTCAGAGCCTCTATCAATTCCTCTCTATCATGCGGCCGAACAGGGGTAGCGAGCACCGAACTTCGGATATGATATAGCCTACACTCCGACCTGCTTGCAGCTCCTGCCAGAATTTCGGGAGAATGCGAGCAAATTATAGCTTGCATTTCTTTTGGAACTACGTACTTCTCGATAAGAAATGAAAGAATGTGCTTGCACACTGCGGGGTTAAGATGGAGTTCAGGCTCGTCTAAGAGAACGATCCCACCCGCAGCGACAGATCGTGCGATCAGAAGCCATGTGAGCATTAAGTTCTTCTCACCGCTGCTCATCGAATCTATATCAAATCGTCGGCCCGATTCAACATCTTCGATTGTGATCGACAACTGCCCGTATTGATTGATTGACGGCCCAATTATCTTTCTATTTCGTAGTAAATTATCAAAGATCGTCTTGAAATCTTCAAGCTGCTTCTTTCGCTCGTCGTCACTCATAATCACTGAAAAAAAAATTGCATTTTTTACGCGAGCATATTTTGTGTGGGGCTGTGAATTGTGGGATTCGAGCTGGGCCATCGCATCCTGAATCCCAATTTGAATCGGCTGCTCGCCAGGAGGCAGAGCGCGATCGGCAGGGAAGTAATTGAACAGCGATAGGTGTGATGCCAGTCCCTGCTCCAGGTACTGAAAGAATGCTCCACAAACGGCGCTATCACTTTCGACTATTTCTTTCGAGAAATCGAACTTCACATCTAACCGTATCACTTTTTGGGCTTTTACTATGTCCAAAGCAATCCAAATCTCATCTTTGACACTTTGCAACATTGGCTTTGATGACGGTGAAGCCATAAAGGCTGTGAAGCCGGCCGGGTTGGTTTGCATTCCCGTGCGAATCTGTAGGAGCCGAGTAGCAATTTTCTCTGCACCGTTCTGAACCCTTTCAGTTTCGTCCGAGGTTAATCCGTACAGACACTTAATACTAACCGGCAGAGTTTCGTCGTGAGCTATCGCGGTAGGAATCAAACGTTGCGGTTGATGGGGAGGCGCTGCCCGAAGGCTGATCAGGACTTGAGTAGTCTCGGCCTCCGTCCTTGGCGCAAGCATGCCTTTGGCGAGCCTGATAGCTTCCAGTCCAGGTCCTTTTCCCAACCGCATTTGGCCCAACGATAACATTAACCATTTCGCTAAACTCGAAATCGACATTACGGAGAGCACGAAAATTACTTACTGATAGTCTTTGCAGCCACATTCGTGCCAACTCCTTGAATGGTCAAGTTACCAGCGGCCCATCGCCCTTTTTGGGATCATCGAAGTTACCCTAGTTCCGCCCGCAAAATCTCCATCGCCTCGTCCACCATTGCCTCAGTCACATCAAGATGCAGGCACGCCCGGCCGCGCTTCGCCGAGTTCTGCGAGAAGATCACCCCGTGAGGGCGCACGCGCGCGTAGAGCTCGTCCGTGCTCATCCCGGTGCCGGAGACGTCGAAGAAGACGAGGTTGGTTTCCGGCTCCTCGACGGTGATGCCGGGGATCTGGGCGAGGCCGCGGGCGAGGCGCTTGGCGTTGGCGTGGTCGTCGGCCAGGCGCTCGATGTTGTGGTCGAGCGCGTAGAGGCAGGCGGCGGCGCAGATGCCGCCCTGGCGCATCGAGCCGCCGAGGCGCTGCTTCCAGCGCCAGGCCTGCGCCGATGAACTCGGTGCGAGCCGCAGAGCACGGCGCCGAGCGGCGCGCCGAGGCCCTTGGTGAAGTCGAGCCAGACGCTGTCGAACCCGGCGCAGAGCTCGGCGGCGTTGGTCGTTGACTGGCGACGGCGGCGTTCATCAGCCGGGCGCCGTCCATGTGCGTGGCCATGCCGTGCTCGTGGGCGATGTCGGTGACCTCGCGCAGCCGGTCGGGCGACCAGCACGTGCCGCCGCCGGCATTGGCGGTGTTCTCCACCTCGACGCAGGCGCTGCGGCGGCGCGTAGCGGGTCTTCGGGCGGATCGCGTCGACGCAGCGTATCGGCCGTTGAACTGGCCGCGCGCGCCGGTGAGGCCCGCGCAGCAAGACGCCGGAGATCGCGCCGGGCGCGCCGCCCTCGCTGGTGATGATGTGCGCGGTCTCGTGCGCCAGCGATCTCGTCGCCGGGCGAGCAATGCGTCGCGATCGCGACCTGGTTGCACATCGTGCCGGAGGGCAGGAACATCGCCGCTTCCTTGCCGAGCAGCGCCGCCATGCGGTCGCAGAGCGCCCACACGGTCGGATCGTCGCCGTGCTGCTCGTCGCCGACCTCCGCCTCCATCATCGCTTCCTTCATCGCGCGCGACGGCTTCGTCTGGGTGTCGGAATAGAGATTGATGCGCACGGGCGATGGACGCGTCGAGGCGCGGCGGGCGCGTAGGACATGCTGGAATCCTCCGGGGTTGTCAGGTCTTGGCCGGCGCGGCGGAGCGGATCGCGACGGTGGCCTGTGGGCGGGCCGTAGATCTCGCGGGCGCGCTTCTGGAAGGCGTTCACCATGCGGCGCACGGCCTCGTTGAACACGACGCCGATCGCGGCCTGCAGGATGCGGCTGCGGAACTCGAAATCGACCTGGAAATCGACCAGCGTGCCGCGCGGGTCGGGGCGGAACAGCCACTGGTTGTTGAGATAGCGGAACGGGCCGTTCTCGTAGCGCACATGGATGCGCTGCGGCCGGTCGAGCGCGACGCGGCTGGTGAAGCTCTCGCGGAACGGGCCGAAGCCGATGGTGAGGTCGGCGACCAGCTCGGTCTCGTGCGGCGTGCGGATGCGGGCGGCGACGCACCAGGGCAGGAACTGCGGATATTTCGCCGACATCCGCGACCAGGTCGAAGAGCTGGTCGGGCCGATAGGGAACGATCTGCCGTTCCTTGTGGTTCGGCATCTCAGGCCGCGAGGAGGCGCAGCCGCGCCTCCTTGAGCGCGGCGAAATCGGCGTCCGCGTGGTAGGAGCTGCGGGTGAGCGGCGTCGCGCTGACCAGCAGGAAGCCCTTGGCGCGGGCGATCGCGGCGTAGTCGGCGAATTCGTCGGGCGTGACGAAGCGGTCGACCGCGGCGTGCTTCACCGTCGGCTGCAGATATTGGCCGATGGTGAGGAAATCGACGTCGGCGATGCGCAGATCGTCCATCACCTGCATGATCTCGGCGCGGCTTTCGCCGAGCCCGACCATCAGGCCGGATTTGGTGAAGATCGTCGGGTCGAGCGCCTTCACCCGGTCGAGCAGGCGCAGCGACTGGTAGTAGCGCGCGCCGGGCCGGATCGTCGGATAGAGCCGCGGCACCGTCTCCAGATTGTGGTTGAACACGTCGGGCCTGCGCTTCGGCGACGATCTCGACGCCGCCGGGCTTGCGCAGGAAATCGGGGGTCAGCACCTCGATCGTGGTGCCCGGGGCGGCGGCGCGGATGGCGCGGATCACGGCGGCGAAATGCGCGGCGCCGCCATCGGCCAGGTCGTCGCGATCGACCGAGGTGATGACCACGTGGCGCAGGCCGAGCTTCGCCACCGCATCGGCGACGCGGGCGGGCTCGTCGGCATCGAGCGCGTCGGGCAGGCCGGTGCGGCACGTTGCAGAAGGCGCAGGCGCGGGTGCAGGTGTCGCCCATGATCATCATGGTGGCGTGGCGCTGCGACCAGCACTCGCCGATATTCGGGCAGGCGGCTTCCTCGCAGACGGTGACCAGCCGGTTCTGCGCGCATCAGCGCCCGGGTCTCGTGATAGATCGGGTGGGTCGGCGCCTTGACCCGGATCCAGTCCGGCTTGCGCTGGATCGGATTGTCCGGCCGGTGCGCCTTTTCCGGGTGGCGAAGGGCCCGGGCCCCGCCCTGGCTCTCCACTGACGCGCCTCGGGCGCGATGGTCGATCAGAACCCGCGTGCTCATGCCCGATCCTTCCCGGACGGACCCCTCCGCCGCGCAATGGATGAAGTGGATGGCGCGGCGCGGCCCGTCAAGCCAAACCACCCAGGAGGTCCAGTTGCGGCGCTGCCTGATCACCTACGATCCGCTCCAGGTGCTGAAGCTCGTCGCCCCCGATGTCTGGGTGATCGACGGGCCCGAAATCCGGATGCGCTATGCCGGCCTCACCTTTCCCTTCACGACGCGCGCGACCGTGCTCCGGCTCGACGGCAGGCGCCTGCTGATCCACTCGCCGGTCGCGCTCACCGAGGAGTTGGGCGCGGCGGTGGATGCGCTTGGCAGGGTGACCTGGCTCGTCTCCCCGAATCGCGTCCACTATGCTTTTCTCGCCGAATGGCAGCGCGCCTGGCCCGACGCCCTGGTCGCTGGCATCGCGGCCGAGCGACTGTGGAACGGCACGCCGTCACGTTTCGACCTCGACCTCGACGGCCCCGGTCCGTTCCCCTGGTCTCCGCAGGCGGTGCACATCGTAATCCCGGGACGAATGGTCAGTGAGGCGGTGTTCCACCACCCGGCCTCGCGAACACTCATCCTCACCGATATCGTGCAGAATCCCGAGCGCGACCGGATCTGCTGCGGCTGGCTCCGTGTGCTTCTCGCCCTCGACGGCGTGCGGAGCGACACCGGCGGCACGGGATACGATCTGCGCTGGAACTTTCGCCGCGATCCGGACGCCCTGCGCAAAGCGGTCGCGCGGATCCGGGAATGGGCGCCGGAGCGCGTGATCCTCGCGCATGGGCGCTCATGCGAGCGCGACGGTGCGACCTGGCTCGCACGCGTGCTCGACTGGGTTCCACGCTGATCAGAATGGATCGCCCGTCCATACGCGCCGAGCACCGCCTCGTGCATGGTCTCGGAGACGGTCGGATGCGGGAACACCGTGTGCATCAGCTCGACCTCGGTGCTCTCGAGCGTGCGCGCGATCGCGTAGCCCTGGATCATCTCCGTCACCTCGGCGCCGACCATGTGCGCGCCGAGCAGCTCGCCGGTATCGGCGTCGAACACCGTCTTCACCATGCCCTCGGGCTCGCCCATGGCGATCGCCTTGCCGTTGCCGATGAAGGGGAAGCGGCCGACCTTCACCTCATGGCCGGCATCCTTCGCGCGCTTCTCGGTGAAGCCGACCGAGGCGACCTGCGGACGGCAATAGGTGCAGCCGGGGATGTTGGTCCAGTCGATCGGGTGCACGTCGTTGAGCCCGGCGATCTTCTCGACGCAGACCACGCCCTCGTGGCTCGCCTTGTGCGCGAGCCAGGGCGGGCCGCAGAGATCGCCGATGGCGTAGATGCCGGGCTCGCCGGTGCGGCAGATACTCGTCGATCACGACATGCGTCTTCTCGACGCGGCATCTTGGTGCCCTCGAGCCCGAGATTCTCGACATTGCCGACGATGCCGACGGCGGAGATCACGCGATCGACGGTGATCTCCTGCGTCTTGCCGCCCGCCTCGATCGTCGCGGTGACGCTGTCGGCGTTCTTCTTCAGCCCCTTCACCGCGGCGCCGGTGATGAGCTTCATCTTCTGCTTCTCGAACGCCTTCCTGGCGAAGGCGCTGATCTCCTCGTCCTCGACCGGCAGGATGCGGTCGAGCACCTCGACCACCGTCACCTCGGCGCCCATGTTGAGATAGAAGCTCGCGAACTCGATGCCGATCGCGCCGGAGCCGATCACCAGCAGCGATTTCGGCATCGCATCGGCGGCACCATCGCCTCCTTGTAGGTCCAGATCAGCTTGCCATCCGCCTCCATGCCCGGGAGCTGCCGCGCGCGCGCGCCGGTCGCGAGGATGATGTGCGGCGCCGTGAGCGTGGCCACCTCCTTGCCGTCCTTGGTCACCGGCAGCGTCTGCTTGCCGGCGAGCTTTCCCTCGCCGTCGAACACCGCGACCTTGTTCTTCTTGAGCAGATGCCCGACGCCCGAGGCGAGCTGCTTCGCGACCGCGCGCGAGCGCTTCACCACGCGGTCGAGGTCGAAGCGGATGTTGTCGGCGGCGAAGCCGAACTCGCCGAGATGATGCAGCAGATGGTTGATCTCGGAGCTGCGCAGCAGCGCCTTGGTCGGGATGCAGCCCCAGTTCAGGCAGATGCCGCCGAGATGCTCGCGCTCCACCACCGCCGTCTTCATGCCGAGCTGGGCCGCGCGGATCGCGGCGACATAGCCGCCGGGTCCGCCGCCGACGACGATCAGGTCGAAGCTCTGTTCCATCACACGTCCCGCGATAGCCCACATGGGCCGGCCCGCTGCCGGACCCCTACAGGCTGCCTGCCAGCGCCGCAGCGCCGGCCCGTCAGCCGCTGCACCGTCCATTCGTCCATCGGCTGCGCGCCGATGCCGCGATAGAAGCGGATCGCCGGCTCGTTCCAGTTCAGCACGGACCATTCCATCCGCGCGCAGCCCTCGCGCGACGGCGCGGCGCGGCGAGATCGGCGAAGATGCGCGCGGCCGATGCCGTTGCCGCGATGCGCGGGCTCGACGAACACGTCCTCGACATAGAGGCCGGGCCGGCCGGTGAAGGTGCTGAAACGTGTAGAACCAGACCGCGAAGCCCGACAGGCGCGCCATCCAGCTCCGCGATCAGCGCATGCGACGCGCGGCGGCGCGCCGAACAGGCTCGCGGCGAAATCCGCCTCCGTCGCCGACCGCCTCGTCGAGCATGCGCTCGTACTCGGCGAGCGCGCGGACGAAGCGGAGCGATGCAGCGCGAACGTCCGCCGGCGTCGCGTCGCGCAGGACCAGACCGGTGGCCATGCCGCGCCTCAGAGCATCAGGCTCAGCGGGTCCTCGATCACCGACTTGAAGGCGGCGAGCCATTCCGCGCCGAGCGCGCCATCGACCACGCGGTGATCGACCGAGAGCGTGCAGGTCATCATCGTGGCGACCGCGAGCGCGCCGTCCTTCACCACCGGCGCGCTGCTCGCCGGCGCCGACGGCGAGGATCGCGCCCTGCGGCGGGTTGATGACCGCGGCGAACTCGCGCACGCCGTACATGCCGAGATTGGAGATCGAGAAGCCGCCGCCCTGGAACTCCTCGGGCTTGAGCTTGCCCGCGCTGCGCGCGCGCCGGCGAGCTCCTTCATCTCGTTGCTGATCGCGGCGAGGCCCTTCTGGTCGGCCTTGCGGATGATCGGCGTGATCAGCCCGTCCGGGATCGACGACGGCGACGCTGATATCGACGTCGTCGTAGAGGACGATGTTGTCCTCGGTGTAGCTCGCATTCACCTTCGGCATGCGGCGCAGCGTGATCGCGGCGGCCTTGATGACGAGGTCGTTGACCGAGAGCTTGAACGCGCCGGGCCCTTCGCTTCGCGATTTCGCGTTGAGATCGGCGCGCAGCTTGAGCAGCGCGTCGATCTCCATGTCCATGGTGAGATAGAAATGCGGGATCGTCGCCTTGGCCTCGCTGAGGCGGCGGGCGATGACCTTGCGCATCGTGCTGTTCGGCACGAGGCGGTGCGGCGCGGTGATCTGCGGCGCCGGCGCGGCGGGCCGCGGCGCGGGCGCCTGGACAGGCGCGGCTGCGGCCTGCGGGCGCGGCGCGCCTGCGGCTTCGCGCCGCCCTGCTGCGCGGCCTCGATATCGGCGCGCACGATGCGCCCGTTCGGCCCCGAGCCCTTCACGCGCGGAAAGATCGATGCCGGCCTGCTTCGCCATCCGCCGCGCGAGCGGGGAGGCGAAGATGCGCTCGCCCGCATCGGCCGGGCGGTCATGCCCGTTCGGCACCGGCGCTTTCGCCTGCACCGGCGGCGCCGGGACGGCGGCGCCCGTCTCGCCGGCGGTCGCGGTGCGCACCCGGTGTCGGGCTCGCCGGCGCTGTTCTGGCCCGGCGCGGGTGCCGCCGCTTCGCGGTCCGGCACCTCCGCCTTCGCGGGCTTGCTGGCCGCCCGCTCGGCGGCACGCTCTCGCCCTCCTCGACCAGCACGGCGATCGGCTCGTTCACCTTCACGCCCGCCGTGCCGTCCGGCACCAGGATCTTGCCGAGCACGCCCTCATCGACGGCCTCGACCTCCATCGTCGCCTTGTCGGTCTCGATCTCGGCGATCACGTCGCCGGCGGTGACCTTCTCGCCCTCCTTCTTGAGCCAGCGGGCGAGCGTGCCCTCGGTCATGGTCGGGCTCAGCGCCGGCATCAGGATGTTGGTGGCCATGTCCGTCTCCCCTCGCCGCGCTCAGACGATCTTCTTCACCGCATCGACCACCCAGTCGGGCTGCGGCAGCGCGAGCTTCTCCAGATTGGCCGCATAGGGCAACGGCACGTCGGCGCCGTAGACGCGCACCGGCGGCGCATCGAGCCAGTCGAAGCAGTTCTCCACCACCTGCATCGCCACCTCGGCGCCGATGCCGGCGAACGGCCAGCCCTCCTCGACGGAGACGACGCGGTTGGTCTTCTTCACGCTGTTCACCACCGTCTCGGTGTCGAACGGGCGCAGCGAGCGGAGATTGATCACCTCCGCCTCGATCCCCTGCTCCGCCAGCGCCTCGGCCGCCTTCATGCGCGACGCCCACCATGATGCTGAAGGCGACGATGGTGACGTGCCTGCCTTCGCGCTCGACCTTGGCCTTGCCGATCGGCAGCGACGAAATCCTCGTCCGTCGGGCAATCGAAGGTCTGGCCGTAGAGGATCTCGTTCTCGAGCACGATCACCGGGTTCGGGTCGCGGATCGCGGCGCGCAGCAGGCCCTTGGCATCCGCGCGACGACCAGGGCGCGACCACCTTGAGCCCCGGCACATGCGCGTACCAGCTCGCATAGCACTGGCTGTGCTGCGCGGCGACGCGCGAGGCGGCGCCGTTCGGGCCGCGGAACACGATCGGGCAGCCCATCTGCCCGCCCGACATGTAGAGCGTCTTGGCCGCCGAGTTGATGATCTGGTCCATCGCCTGCATGGCGAAGTTGAAGGTCATGAACTCGACGATCGGCTTCAGCCCGTTGAGCGCCGCGCCCACCGCCATGCCGGTGAAGCCGTGCTCGGTGATCGGCGTGTCGATGATGCGCTTCGGCCCGAACTCGTCGAGCAGGCCCTGGCTCACCTTGTAGGCGCCCTGGTACTGCGCGACCTCCTCGCCGATCAGGAACACGCTGTCGTCGGCGCGCAGCTCGGCCGCCATCGCGTCGCGCAGCGCCTCGCGCACGGTGATCGGCTGGGTCGGTCCCCAATCCTTCTCCGCTGCCGGCGCCGGCTGCGTCTCGGGCGCGCGCTGCTGGGTGCCGCGCGTCGGCGACTCGCCGTGTGGTCCTCGGCCTCCGCCGCCACCTTCGGCATCGGCCGCGGCTTCCGGCTTCGGCGCGGCGCGGCGGCCTGCGTCCTCGGCGCTCTCGCCGTCGGCGGCGAGCACGGCGATCGGCGTGTTCACCGCCACGCCCTCGGTGCCCTCGTCGACCAGGATCTTGGCGAGCTTGCCCTCGTCGACCGCCTCGACCTCCATCGTCGCCTTGTCGGTCTCGATCTCGGCGATGACGTCGCCGGCGCGCACCTCCTCGCCCACCTTCTTGAGCCAGCGCGCGAGCTTGCCCTCGGTCATGGTGGGCGAGAGCGCCGGCATCAGGATCTCGCGTCGACATCGCGCCTCAAGCCTCCAGCAGCACGTCGGTCCAGAGCTCGGACGGATCGGGCTCGGGGCTCGACTGCGCGTAATCGGCGGCTTCCTGGATCACCCGCTTCACCTCGTCGTCGATCTTCTTGAGCTCGGCCTCGTCCATGCCCGAATTCCTGCAGCAGCCGGTTGCGCGCGCCCTCGATCGGGTCGTGCTCGCTGCGCATCTTCTGGATCTCCTCGCGCGTGCGGTATTTCGCCGGGTCGGACATCGAGTGGCCGCGATAGCGGTAGGTCTTCATCTCGAGCAGGAACGGCCCCTTGCCGGCGCGGCAATGCGCGATCGCCGGCATCCGCCCGCCTCCTTCACCGCGACCACGTCCATGCCGTCCACCTGCATGCCGGGAATGCCCCAGGGCGCGCCGTTCTTCGACAGGTCCTTCGACGCCGAGGCGCGCTCGACGCTCGTGCCCATGCCGTATTTGTTGTTCTCGATGACGAAGATGCAGGGCAGCTTCATCAGCGCGGCCAGGTTGAAGCTCTCGATAGACCTGGCCCTGGTTCGACGCGCCCTCGCCGAAATAGGTGAGGCTCACCCGGTCATTGCCGCGATACCAGTTGGAGAAGGCGAGGCCGGTGCCGAGCGAGCACCTGCGCGCCGACGATGCCGTGGCCGCCGAAGAAGTTCTGCTTGCGGCTGAACATGTGCATCGAGCCGCCCTTGCCGTGCGAATAGCCGTCGGCGCGGCCGGTCAGCTCGGCCATCACGCCCTTCGGGTCCATGCCGGTCGCCAGCATGTGGCCGTGGTCGCGATAGGAGGTGATGACCTCGTCGCCCTCGGAGAGCGCCATCTGCATGCCGACCACCACCGCTTCCTGGCCGATATAGAGGTGGCAGAACCCGCCGATCAGCCCCATGCCGTAGAGCTGCCCGGCCTTCTCCTCGAAGCGGCGGATCAGCAGCATGTCGTGATAGGCCTGGACCAGCTGCTCCTTCGAGAGGGGCAGGTCCCGGGTCCTGCCTCGCTTGCGCGACTCCGGCGGCCTGGGCCATGCGCTTGTTCTCCGCTCGGGTTTCTCGCCGAAGACCTAGTGGTGCGATCCTGACGCCCGGTACCCGAGCGTCGGGTGAATTGCTCCATCAGATCACCAGCTGGTGGACAATCTGACGGTTCTATCCACCAGCCAGACGGACCTCGGCAGGCAAGCGGCAACAAGCAAAAACCATGATGTTGCAACGCGGTAGGACGAGTTAACCGCATAACGGTTAACTGCTTGCTGGCGCTTCCGTCAGGCAAAATCGGCCGGACCCCGCGTTGCACGGGCGCCGCCCGATCGCGCAACATCATGTCGCGCTTTGGCCTCACTACGCCGGATTCGTCCAGCCGTCACGCGCCCGCCGGTTCCAGTCCGCGCAGGAACTTCGCCCGCTCGGCGAGCGAGGCCATCAGCGCGCCGTGATCGGCCATGCCGAGGAGGAACCGGGCGCCGAGCCCGATATACTTCGCCGCCCATTCCCGATCATAGACGCCGCCCATGCCGAGCACGCGGCCGTGCCGCGCGCAGGCCGCGGCGACCTTGGCGTAGGCCGCCTGCACCTTCTCGTGTCCGATCTGGCCGGAGACGCCCAGCTCGGCGCTCAGATCCGAGGTGCCGATCATCAGGCAGTCGATGCCGTCCACCGCGGCGATCTCCTCGATCTGCTCGACCGCCTGTGGCGTCTCGATCATGCCGCAGACCAGGATCTCGCGGTTGATCGCCGGCTGCGCCTCGGCGACCCCGGGTGCGGCATAGCCGTAGAGAGCGGGCGCCCCGCCCCAGCTCCGATGCCCGTCAGGCGGGTAGCGGAACGCCTCGGCGATGCGCCGCGCCTGCGCCGCATTGTTCACATGCGGCACGACGATCCCCATCGCGCCGTTGTCGAGCGCGCGCGTGCCCTCGTCGAGCGCATCGGCGCAGACGCGGACGATCGGCGTCACGCCGGTGGGCAGCGCGGCGAGGCAGATCTGCGTCGCTTCCTGGATCGAGAAAGCGCCGTGCTCGCTGTCGATGAACAGCCAGTCATAGCCGGTCGCCTGCGCGATCATCGCGCTCGCGGTGGTGCGCAGATGGATGAGCCCGAAGCCGATCGCGAGCTTCCCCGCGCGGATCCTGCGAGCGCGGTGTTGCGGACGAGCGGCATCGGCGTTCCTCCCGGCATTTCCGCCGACCGCACCACGCGGCCGCGCGCCGGTCAATCCGCCGCGCGTCGGCCTGCGTCACGCCGACGAGCGCCATCAGCGTCTCCAGCCGGTCCGCCTCCGCCGCCGGCTTGTCGGTGCGGATGCGGCTGATGCGCGGGAAGCGCAGCGCGACGCCCGATTTGTGCCGCGACGAAAGCTGCGCCGCATCGAACGCGACCTCGAGCACCAGCGCGCGCTCGACCTCGCGCACCGGACCGAAGCGGTTGACCGTGTGGTTGCGGATCCAGCGGTCGAGCTGCACGAGCTCGGCGTCGGTGAAGCCGAAATACGCCTTGCCGATCGGCACCAGCTCGCCGTCCTCGCGCCACAGCCCGAACGTGTAGTCGGAGTAGAAGCTGCTGCGCTTGCCGTGGCCGCGCTGCGCGTACATCAGCACGGCGTCGATGGTCAGCGGGTCGCGCTTCCATTTCCACCACTCGCCCTTGACGCGGCCGGGCAGGTACGGGCTGTCCCGCCGCTTCAGCATCAGCCCCTCGATCGAGGCGGCGCGCGCGCCGTCGCGGATCGCGCTGAGCTCCTCGATGCTCGCGAACGGGATCAGCGGCGAGAGGTCCATGCGCGCGGGACGGTGCGCGGCGAACCAGGCTTCGAGCCGCGCGCGCCGCGCGTCGAACGGCAGCGCGCGCAGATCCTCGTCGCCGTCGAACAGGATGTCGTAGAGCCGCACGCCGGCCGGGAAATTCCTTCAGCATCTTCGGCGCCGGGCGACTTGCGGTTGAGCCGCTGCTGCAGGTCGGCGAACGGCGCGACGACGCCGTCGCGGATCACCAGCAGCTCGCCGTCGAGCACCGCCTCGAAATCGATCGCCGCGACGATCTCCGGAAACGCGGCCGAGATGTCGTCGGCGCCGCGCGAGAAGATGCGCTTGCCGCCCGCGGTCGCGACGAGCTGCACGCGGATGCCGTCCCATTTCCACTCGGCGCGGAACTGCGCCGGCGTCGAGTGCCGCGAGATCGGGCGGCTCCAGCGGGTGGGCGAGCATCAGCGGGCGGAACACCGGCGCATCCGCCGGATCGGGCCGCGCTCCCCTGCCCTCGAGCCAGGCGAACAGCGATCGGCATAGGGCGGCGCGAGGCCGTGCCAGACCTCCTCGATGTCGTCGGCGGCGATGCGCTCGCCCGCGAACTCGGCGAGCGCGATCTTGGCGATGCGGGCGGAGACGCCGACGCGCAGCGCGCCGGTGATCAGCTTCAGGATCGCGAAGCGCACCGACGCATCCGACGCATCGAGCCAGCGCGCGACGATCGCCGGCAGCTCGGCCTTCGGGCTGCTCGCCAGCGTCTCCACCACCTCGGCGAGCGAGGGCGGCGGCGGTGCCGCTCTCGCCCGCCGGCCACATCAGCGCGACCGTCTCGGCGAGATCGCCCACATAGTCGTAGGACCAGGCGAACAGCACCGGATCGGTGCGGCTCTCGGCGAGCGCGCGGATCAGTCCGGGCTTGGCCGCCTCGAAGCCGAGCTCGCCGGTGATCGCGGCGAGCCCGTAGCCGCGATCGGGATCCGGCTCGGTCGCGAAATAGCGCCGCAGCAGCGCGATCTTGGCGAGCCGGCCCGGCGTGAAGACCAGGCGCTCGAGCAGCTCGGCGAAGGCGATCATGCGGCCGCCTCCGCGGCCGCCGCGTCGTCCTCCTCCTCGCCATAGCCGATGAGGCGCAGCGCGCGGCCGCGGATGCCGCGCGTGCCGACGCGGCGTGGATCAGCGCCTCCTCGTTGCCATGCGTGACCCAGATCTCCGGCGCGCCGACCTCGTCGATCGGTGCGGTTGAGCTCGTCCCAGTCGGCGTGGTCGGAGATCACCAGCGGCAGCTCGACGCCGCGCGCCCGCGCCCGCTGCCGCACCCGCATCCAGCCGGAGGCGAGCGCCACCACCGGCTCGGCGAGGCGCCGCGCCCAGCGATCCGTCACCGCCGAGGGCGGCGCCAGCACGATCGCGCCGGCGAGGTCGGACTTCATCGCCATCGTCGCCGGCCGGAGCTCGCCGAGCCGCACGCCGAGCTCCGCATAGGCGAAGCAGAGCGGCAGCAGCGCGCCGTGCAGGTAGATCGGCCGGTCCCAGCCGGCCTCGCGCAGCAGCGCGATCAGCCGCTGGCATTTGCCGAGCGCGTAGCAGCCGACGACATGCGTGCGCTCCGGAAACAGCGCGACGCTCGCCAGCAGCCGCGCGATCTCGTGCCCGGCCGGCGGGTGGCGGAACACCGGCAGGCCGAACGTCGCCTCGGTCACGAACACGTCGCAGGCGACCGGCACGAACGCCGCGCAGGTCGGGTCGGGGCCGCGCTTGTAGTCGCCGCTCACCACCACCCGGCTGCCGGCATGGACGATCTCCACCTGCGCGCTGCCGAGCACGTGGCCGGCCGGATGCAGCGCCACCATCGCGTCGCCGATCGAAAGCCGCTCGCCCCAGCCGAGCGCCTGCTCGGAGGCGAACGCCCCCTCCCCCATGCGCGTGCGCATCAGCGCCAGCGTCTCCGGGCTCGCCAGCACCCGGGCGTGGCCGGGCCGCGCGTGATCGGAATGCGCATGGGTGATGATCGGCGCGCTCGACCGGCGCGCACCGGATCGACGAAGAAATCGCCGGGAGCGCAGTAGAGCCCTTCCGGCCGCGGGCAGAGCCAAGTTTCCGGGTGCGGCACCCGGCCAGATTATTGCCCGCGCGCCTCCAGCACCATCCGCACCAGCTCGGGCAGGCTGCGGACGTCCATCTTCTCCATCACCCTTGCGCGATGCACCTCGATGGTGCGCGGGCTGGTGCCGAGCTCGTTGGCGATCACCTTGGTCGCCTGGCCCAGGATCATCCCCTCCATCACCTCGCGCTCGCGCGGCGTCAGGCTGCCGATCCGCCGTTCGGTCTCCTCGGTCGCGGCGATGCGGACCTGCTCGCGCTCCGACGTGGCAAGCGCGCGCCTGATGGCATCGAGGATCGCGTCGTCCGCGAACGGCTTCTCGATGAAGTCCACCGCCCCGGCCTTCAGCGCGGCGACCGCCAGCGGCACGTCGGCATGGCCGGTCATGAAGATCACCGGCAGCCGCACCCCGAGCTCCGCGAGCCGACGCTGCAGCGCGAGCCCGTCGAGCTCCGGCATGCGGATGTCCGACAGGATGCAGCCGGGCGCGAGCTTCGGCGCGGCCGCGAGCAGGAGCCCCGGCGAGGCATAGGTGGACACCGCCAGCCCCGCCGATTCCAGGAGGAAGGCCGAGGAATCGCGCATTCCCGGATCGTCATCCACGACATGCACGACCTGCAAATCCGCCACCGCACCCTCCAGCGCCCCGCCTGATGCACTCGCCGAAGTATCTTACTCGGCAAAGCAGAGCTAGAGCCCTTTCGAGGGCGGACGGTTCCGCCAAGCCGATGTGTTGCCGGAAATCAGCTTTCTGGGGCCGCGGGGAGAGTGAAGCGGAAGCTGGTGCCGCCGCCGGGATTGGCCTCCGCCCAGAGCCGCCCGCCATGCGCCTCGATGATCGAACGGCAGATCGAGAGGCCGCTGCCGAGCGCATCGCGCTTCGTCGTGTTGAACGGCTGGAACAGCCGCGCCGTGACCTCGGGCGCAATCCCCGAGCCGGTATCGGTGACCGCGACCTCCACCATCCCGGTTTCCGGGGCCTGCCGCGCCGAGACCGCGATCGCCCGCCGGCCATGGTCGCGGAGCAACTCGACGGCGTTGCGGATGAGGTCGAGCCCGACCTGGCGGACGAGCAGCGGGTCGATCAGCGCCGGCGGGCAGGCCGGATCGACCTCGAGCCGCACCCCGATCCGGTTCTCACCCTCGCCGCCGACCGCCAGCCGCAGCGCCTCGGCGAGCAGCGGCTCGAGCGCCGTCGCCTGGCGCTGGACCGTCTCGCCGGCGCCGAGCGCGCGCATGGCCCGGATGATCTCCGCCGCCCGCTGCGCCTGCGCGACGCCGCGCGCCGATCGCCTCCTGCACCCGTGCCAGCGCCGGCCGCATCACCCTTAGCGAACAGCCGCTGGGCGGCGCGCAGGTAGTTCACGATCGCCGTCAGCGGCTGGTTCAGCTCATGCCCGAGCAGCGCCGCCACCTGGCCCAGCGCCCCGAGCCGCGACACCTGGCCGAGCTCGTGCTCGAGGGCCGCGAGCCGCGATTCGGCGCCGCGCAGCGCCTCCGCCGCCCGCCGCGCGCCGGTGATGTCGCGCGCCGATCCCGATATGCCGATCATCCGACCGCTATCGTCGCGGATCGGGGAGACCGTCATCGAGACATGGACAAGCCGCCCACCCTTGCACTGCCGCGTGGTCTCGTAATGCTCGACCCGGCCGTCACGGACCCGGGCGACCACTCCTGGTATCTCCTCCTCGTAACCCGGCGGTACCAGCAGCTGGAGCGAGCTGCCGATCGCCTCCTCGGCGGGGTAGCCGGTACAGCCGCTCGGCAGCGCCGTTCCAGGACTCGATCCGTCCGTCGAGGTCGGTTCCGATGATCGCATCCTCCGACGAGGCAACGATCGCCGCGAGATGCTCCGATACGCGATTGCGCTCGTCGGGCGCGAGGTCCCGCGGCAGGACGAGCCCTGCCAGCAGCATGCCGCCGGCGCCCCCGGAAACCTCTCCTGCAAACAGCCACATCAGCCGCCGGTGCCGCTCCGCTGTCGGCGCGAGGCAGCATTCGACCGCGAACCGGTCGCCGGGCGTTCCCCGCGCGATCGCCGCTGCCAGCGATTCGCGCTCCTGCGGCAGAACCACCCCGAGCAAACGGGCGAGCGGAAACGGCTCGTCCGCCGGCAATCCAAGCAACCCGGCCGCCCACCGGTCGAGCAGAACCGGGCCATCCGGCAGGGTGCATTCCCACGCCCCGAAGCCCGCGACCTCGATGCCACGCCGCAGTCGGAGTCATTGCCGCGTCTGCCGGGGAGATCTGAGCGCTTTCCATCGGCCGTACGCAGCCTCCCGTACGGCTGCCACCGAATTTCGGCGCCGTGACCCGCGTCGTAAACGAAAGCACAACATAAATCGTTCGGAGAAATCGGTCATGAACGGGCTGCAGCAGAGCGTCTCTTTTCTCTCCCGCCCCGTCCCGCCGGCAGCGCTGCGCGGCATCTCCACGGATGCGCTCGACCTGCTCGACCGCCTCGGGACCACGATCACCGCCGAGGAGAACGGCGAGATCTTCCGCGAGGGTGACGCCGCGCTGCACTGCTACCGCGTGGTGAGCGGCGCCGTCCGCACCGTCCGCCTGATGGAGGACGGCCGGCGGCAGATCTCCGAATTCCTGCTCCCCGGCGACCTGCTCGCCTTCGATGCGCTCGAGCGTCACGATGTCTCGGCCGAGGCGGTGAACGGCGACGATCCTTCGCCGCTTCTCCCGGCAGAGCGTCGAGGCGCTCTCCGAAAGCAACGCCGCCCTCGCCCGGCGCCTGCGCGAGACCGCCGCCGCCAAGCTCCGCACCGCACGCGACCAGTTCCTGCTGCTCGGCCGCAAGACCGCCTCCGAGCGCATCGCCAGCTTCCTGCTGCAGATGGCCGAGCGCACCCGCGCCGATGCGCGCGGCCGCATCGCACTGCCGAGCCGCGCCGACATGGCCGACCATCTCGGCCTCACCCTCGAGACCGTCTCCCGGACGCTCAGCCTGCTGCACCGCGCCGGCACGATCCACGTCGCCCGCGCCCTCGTCGCCATTCTCGACCACGACGCGCTTTGCCACCTTGCCTGCGCCCCTCGCCACTGAGGGATCGCGGCGAGCTAAAGCATGACCGGTTCCCTTCCGGTCACCGGCCTGCTCTAGCGAATTGTTCGAGCGAGTAATTCACGTTTCAGGCCGACTCGGCCTGAAACGATCACGCGCTAGACCCAAATCGCTCTGGCTGTGATCAGTCCGAAATCGGGTTCTGTATCTTTGGCCTGCCAATTCACGCCCTGACTGATTCCAGTCAGGGCGATCGGAGGCTAGTGTGAATAGAACGCCGAGCAGGTGGGACAGGGATTGGCTTCCGTCACCTGGGTGACCTCGTTCGCGGCGCGATCGATCGCTACGTTGACGGATTGCATGTAGGGAATGTCGCCCAGGCGATCGAGCGTCTGCGCCGGGGCCAGCGTGAACACGGGGTTCGCGAGGGCGGCGCGCGTCGCGGCTGCATCGCCGGAATCGATCGCGGCGGCGGCGGCGAGCAGCGCGTTCACCACGTCCTGCGCCGGCGCGCCCGGAGCGATGCCGACCGCCTCGCGCACGGCGATCCGGGAGGCGAGCATGGCCTCCCTGCTGTCAGCGGAGAGCGCTGGCCAGCGCGTTCCGTTCTGCAACTCGCCGGCAAGATAGTCGAGCGCGGCGGCGCCCCGCGCGGCATCGGCGGGCTTGCCGTAGATGCGGTTGGTGTCGGCGAAATCGTACTGCGCGAGATTGGCGGCGGCGATGTCCTGATCGCCGGCGCCGAACGTGCCGGGCGGCACCGCAGCGATACCGCCAGCCACGTCCACGCCGCCCCCGAGCGGCCCGGCGCAGGCGGCGAGCGCTAGTGCGAGCAGCAGGGCCGGCGTGCGACGCACCGGTTCAGCCGACGAGGCCGCGCAGGCCCTGCCGGAACTGCGCCGCGCGCTCGACGTAGTGCACGGCGGTCTGGTCGAACTTCGCCCGCTCCTCGGCCGACATCACGCGCACGAGGCGCGCCGGCGTTCCCATCCAGAGCTCGTTCGGGCCGATGCGCTTGCCCGGCGTCAGCACCGCGCCGGCGCCGAGCGCGCCGCCCTCCTCGATCACCGCGCCGTCGAGCACCGTCGCGCCCATCGCGACGAAGGCGCGGTTCTTCAGCACGCAGGCATGCACGATCGCGGCGTGACCGATCGTCACGTCGTCGCCGACCAGGCAGGCGAACTCCTCTCCCGCATTGACGTGGAGGATGGTGCCGTCCTGCACGTTGGTGCGCGCGCCGATGCGGATCAGGTTGGTGTCGCCGCGCAGCACGCAGTGGAACCACACGCCGCTCTGCGGCCCGATCTCGACATTGCCGATCACCGCGGCCGTCGGCGCGATGAAGGCGTCGGCGGCGATGCGCGGGCGCACACCGTCGAGCGTGAACAGCGGGCCGGCCATGCCGGCGGTGCCGGGGCGGAGATCGTCAGGCATTGACGAGTTCCGGCTGCCGCGCCGGCGTCAGGCCGAGCATGAGCCGCAGGTTCTGCACCGCCGCGCCGGACGCTCCCTTGCCGAGATTGTCGAGCCGCGCGACCAGCACCGCATGGCCTCGCGTCGCATTCGCGAACACGCGGAGCTCGAGCAGGTTGGTGTCGTTCAGCGCCTCGGGGTCGAGCTCGCCGGCGCTCTCCGCCGGCAGCACGCGGACGAACGCGCAGCCGTCGTAATGGGCGGCGAGCACGTCGTGCAGCGCGGTGCCCGAAGGCTTTCCGGTCAGCAGGTCGAGATGCAGGGGAATCGAGACCAGCATGCCCTGGCGGAAATGCCCGACCGAGGGGACGAAGATCGGCCGGCGCGCGAGCCGCGCATATCGCTGCGTCTCCGGCACGTGCTTGTGCTCGAGACCGAGCGCATAGAGGCTGAAGGCCGGCCCGCCCTGCCGCTCGTGCGCCGCGATCATCGACTTGCCGCCGCCGGTGTAGCCGCTCACCGCATTGATGGTGACGGGATAGGTCGCGGGGATGATGCCGGCATCGACCAGTGGCCGCAGCAGCGCGACCGCGCCGGTCGGGTAGCAGCCGGGATTGGCGACGCGCGGCGCGTCGGCGATGCGCGCGGCCTGGCCGGGCGCGAGCTCGGGAAATCCATAGGCCCAGCCGGGATCCACGCGATGCGCGGTGCTGGCGTCGAGCAGCTTCGGGGCGCCATTGCCGAGCGCCGCCACGAGCGCAGCGGATTCCCTCGCCGCGGCGTCGGGCAGGCAGAGGATGACGAGATCCGCCTCGCGCATCACCTCCTGCCGCGCGCCGGCATCCTTGCGCCGCTCGGGATCGATGCCGAGCACGGTGATCTCCGGCATGGCGCGCAGGCGATCGCGGATGCCAAGCCCGGTGGTGCCGGATTCACCGTCGATGAAGACCCGCATGCAGCACCTCGGTTCTCAGTCGTCAGAGACTAGCCCGGCCGAGAGGATCGCGCCAATCGACCCGGACAACCCTGATTCTGACGGCCGATGACCGGCGACTACCGCTTGCTGAACTGGAACGACTCGCCGCGCCTTGGCGCGGCCGTATTTCTTGCGCTCGACCACGCGCGGATCGCGGGTCAGGAAGCCCGCGACCTTGAGGATGCTGCGCAGTTCCGGCTCGTAATAGGTGAGCGCGCGGCTGATGCCGTGCCGCACCGCGCCGGCCTGGCCGGAGAGCCCGCCGCCGGTCACCGTGCAGACCACGTCGAACTGGTTGTAGCGATCCGCCACCAGGAACGGCTGGGTGATCAGCATGCGCAGCACCGGGCGGGCGAAATACTGCCCGACCTTGCGGCCGTTCACGCTGATGTCGCCCTTGCCGGGCTGGATCCACACGCGCGCCACCGCGTCCTTGCGCCGTCCGGTCGCGTAGCTGCGGCCCTGCGGGTCGCGCTTCGGCTCGCGCTTCGGCGTCGCGTCGGGCGTGATCCCGGTGGCAACCGCGAGGTCCTTGAGGTCCGCGAGCGTGCGGGTCTGGCTCTCCGACATGATCAAACCCTCTTGTTGCGGCGGTTCATGGCGCCGACATCGAGCGCCTTCGGCTGCTGCCCCGCATGCGGGTGCTCGCCGCCGGCATAGACATGCAGGTGCTTCATCTGCTGGCGGGCGAGCGGGCCGCGGGTGATCATCCGCTCCACCGCCTTCTCGATCACCCGCTCCGGATGCCCGCCGGCGAGCCGCTCGCCCATGGTGCGGCCCTTGATCCCGCCCGGATAGCCGGTGTGGTAGTAGAACACCGACTGCTCCAGCTTCTTGCCGGTGACGCGCACCTTGCGCGCGTTCACCACGACCACGTTGTCGCCGCAATCGACATGCGGGGTGAATTGCGGCTTGTGCTTGCCGCGCAGCCGGTTGGCGATCACGACGGCGAGCCGCCCGAGCACCAGGCCCTCGGCGTCGATCAGCACCCAGTCCTTCTGGACCTCCGCCGGCTTCAGCGACGCGGTGGATTTCATCATGTGGGCTTGCCCCGGACGAAAGAAGCGCGGCTTATGCCGTCCCGGACCTTGCAGGTCAAGCATTTCCGGGCTGTGGTATGATCTTACCACAGCCTTGCGCTGGCCGGCGCCGGGCCGCAGGATCGGGCCATGACGGAGCCGAAGCGCGGCCTCGCCCGCAACACCGCCAATTACGGTGACCGTGATTTCGCGCTCTACCTGCGCCGCTCCTTCGCGCGCTCGATGGGCTACTCGACCGCCATGCTCGAGCGGCCGGTGATCGGCATCGTCGACACGCGCTCGGGCTACAACAACTGCCATCGCACGGTGCCGGAACTGGTCGAGGCGGTGAAGCGCGGGGTGCTGGCGGCGGGCGGGCTGCCGCTCCCCTTCCCGACCGTCTCGCTGTGCGAGCCCTCGCTGTTCCCGACCAGCATGCATTACCGCAACCTGGCCGCGATCGACACCGAGACCATGCTGACCGCGCAGCCGATGGACGCCGCGGTGCTGATCGGCGGCTGCGACAAGACCGTGCCCGCCCAGCTCATGGGCGCGGTCTCCGCCGACATCCCCGCGGTCCAGCTCGTCACCGGCCCGATGCTGGCCACGCCCTACCAGGGCGAGCGCCTCTCCGCCTGCACCGATTGCCGCCGCTACTGGGCCGCCTACCGCGCCGGCCGGGTGGAGCGCGAGCGGATCGGCGCGATCGAAGGCCGGCTCGCCACCACCGCCGGCACCTGCGGCGTCATGGGCACCGCGAGCACCATGGCCTGCCTCGCCGAGACGCTCGGCTTCATGCCGGCGGGCGCCGGCAGCATCCCGGCCGTCCATGCCGACCGGCTGCGCGAGGCGGAGGCCGCCGGCGAGGCGGCGATGCGGCTGGTCAACGCGCCGATCCGTCCCTCGCAGCTGGTCACACCGCAATCGGTCGAGAACGCGCTCCGCGTGCTGCTCGCCCTTGGCGGCTCGACCAACGCGCTGATCCACCTCACCGCGATCGCGGGCCGCGCCGGCATTCCGATCGACCTCCGGCGATTGAACGCGCTCTCCGACACCACGCCGGTGCTGGTCGACCTCAAGCCCACCGGCGAGGGCTACATGGAGGATTTCCACGCCGCCGGCGGCATGCCGGCCTTGCTGTGGGAGCTGCGCGACCTCCTGCATGGCGCGCCGATCGACGTCACCGGCCGGCCGCTCTCCGCCCGGCTGCACGAGCCCGATTTCGTCGACCGCCGCTTCATCCGCGCCCGCACCGATCCGGTCTCTCCGGTCGGCGGCCTGGTCGCGCTGTTCGGCTCCCTCGCCCCGCGCGGCGCCATCCTCAAGCGCAGCGCCGCCTCGCCCGAGCTCTTCGAGCGCGAGGCCCGCGCCGTGGTGTTCGACGGGCTCGAGGACCTCGCCGCCCGCATCGACGATCCGGCGCTCGTCGTCACGCCCGACGACATGCTGGTGCTGAAGAACGCGGGGCCGCTCACCCCGGCCGGCATGCCGGAAGCCGGCTACCTTCCCATCCCCACGAAACTCGCCCGCGCCGGCGTCAAGGACATGGTGCGGATCAGCGACTGCCGGATGTCGGGCACCGCCTTCGGCACCATCGTCCTGCACGTCACTCCGGAAGCCGCCGCCGGCGGCCCGCTCGCCCAGGCCGAGACCGGCGATCGCATCCGCCTCTCCATCCGCGACCGCCGCATCGACCTGCTGGTCGCCGACGACGAGCTCGCCCGCCGCCGCGCCGCCTGGTCCGCGCCCGCGCGCCCCGCCCGCGGCTGGGACCGCCTGGTCGCCGAGCAGGTGACCCAGGCCGATCAAGGCTGCGACCTTGCCCTCTTCCGCGCCGCCGAACCGGCGCCTCGCTGACGCGATCCACGTCATCGGCGCGACCGGACGCTCCGGCGCCGCGCTCTGCCGCGCCCTGCTCGCCGACGGCCTCCGCGTCATCCCCGTGGTGCGCAGCCGCGCGAAATGGGAGGCGACCCGCCTGCCCTGGAGCCCGGCCGTCGCCGATCTCGGCAAGCCCGACGCGCTCCGCAGCGCGCTGATCGGCGCCGCGCGCGTCGTCTGCACCGCGCATGCCCGCCACGCCGAGGCGGTGATCGCCGCCGCCCCGCCGGAGGCGCGCCTCGTCTTCCTCGGCAGCACCCGCAAATTCACCCGCTGGCCCGATCCCCATGCGCGCGGCGTGCTCGCCGGCGAGGCGGCCTTCCTCGCCTCCGGCCGCAATGGCGTCATGCTGCACCCGACGATGATCTACGGCGCCCAGGGGGAGGACAACGTGCAGCGCCTCGCCGCCCTGCTCCGCCGCCTGCCCGTCATCCCCTTGCCGCATGGCGGCCGCGCGCTGGTGCAGCCGATCCATCAGGACGACGTGATCCGCGCCGTCCGCGCCGCCCTCGACCGCGACTGGACCGGCCCGAACACGCTGATCATCGCCGGGCCGGACGCGATCCCCTACGCCGATTTCGTGCGCGCCGTCGCCCACGCCGCAGGGCTCCGCCCGCCCCGCATCATCCCACTCCCCGCCGCCCCGCTGATCGCCGCCGCCGCCATCGCACGCGCCTTCCCCGGCCTGCCCCACATCGAAGCCGCCGAAATCCGCCGCCTCGGCGAAGACAAGAGCTTCGACGTCGCCCCGATGATCTCCGTCCTCGGCGTCCGCCCCGTCCCACTCGATCTCGGGCTGCGGCTGACCTTCGGAAGTTCGGCCGGCTGAAGGGAAAGGCCAGGCTCCTCCCCCTACGGGTGAACATGGTCGGTCATATTCGACTGATCCTGGTGCAAGCCGATGGTGCATTGCACCAAGAACGAGCAGTTCCCGCCGTTCCACACCTCCTGATCGATCCAGGTTGGCTGGCAAGCAAATTGCACCGCCATTGGGGGGACCGACACGGGGAAACAGGATGCAGTGATGCGGCTGGGGAGCAGGCTTGCCGACCATCGCCCGCTTGGCCCGACATTGCTTTTATATGTGCTCCGCGAGCCTGCTCCGCGCCGGCTAGTGGTGCGATCCCGACGCTCGCGACCCGAGCGTCGGGTGAATCGCTCCAGCAAATCAAGGCTAGCGGATAATCCGACGGTTCTTTCCGTCGGATTCTATCCACTAGCACGGCGGTGCGGGGTTTCAGGTGATCGCGGACAGGATGGTACATGGCTTCGCGGGCGGTCTAGCGGTGGTGTCGCTTCTGCTGCTCGGGAGCATTCCGGCGCGGGCGCAGGGCGCCGCGCCAACCAGTCCGCCCGGCTCCGCGACGCCGCCGAGCGTCCCGGCGGCCCCGGCGCCGCAGCCCGCCGGCTGGTTCAGCGGCATCAAATTCTCGGCCCAGGGGGAGGCCGGCATCGTCATCAACACCGGCCATGCGGATGACGGGCTGAATTTCGGCCAGCTCTTCACCGACAGGGCGAACCAGTTCCAGCTCAACCAGCTGCTGCTGACCGTGCAGCGCGCGACCGACCCGAAGGCGACCGGCTATGATGTCGGCTTCAAGGTGCAGTTCCTGTACGGCTCCGACGCCCGCTACACGCATTTCCTGGGCGAGCTCGATCGCGTCACCGCGGACCGCAACCAGGTCGACATCACCGAGGCCGATCTCAGCCTGCACCTGCCCTGGCTGACGCCCGGCGGCATCGATCTCAAGGCGGGCCAGTACCCGACCCCGCTCGGCTACGAGACGATCGACCCCTCGACCAACCCGTTCTACTCGCATTCCTACATCTTCAATTTCGGCCTGCCGTTCAAGCACACCGGCGTGCTGGCGACCTGGCACGTGAACGGCACCGTCGATCTCTGGGGCGGGATCGACAGCGGCGAGAACACGGCGCTCGGTGGCGGCGACAACAACGGCGCCGCTTCCGGGCTGCTCGGCTTCGGACTCAACGGACTGCTGGGCGGCAAGCTCACCGTGCTCGCGTTGTCCCATCTCGGGCCGGAGAACCCGTCGCTGACGGTGCCCAATGCCGACACTCACATGCGCTACGAGAACGATGTCGTCCTCACCTACAAATATTCCGACGCGCTCGCCTTCACCACGGAGGCGAACTACATCCGCGACGACTATTTCCGTGCCGACGGCTACGGGGTCGCGCAGTATCTCGCCTACGTGCTGAACGACACCATGACCTTCAATGCGCGCGCCGAAATCTATCGTGACAACAAGGGCTTCTACGTCGCGGCCTTCCCCGGCAATCTCGATTTCGTCAATTCCGAGCGCGGCTTTCCGGCGACCGTCATCACCGCGCCGCCGACGACCTATGGCGAGGTCACGCTCGGCATCACCTTCAAGCCGCCGATGCCCGCGCCGGTCGCCAACTTCATGATCCGCCCGGAGCTCCGCTATGACACCGCGCTCAACGGCACGCATCCCTTCGATGGCGGCCGCAGCACGGGCGCGTTCACCATCGCCTCGGACGTCATCCTCGGCTTCTGATCCTTTCTCCGAGCGCGTGCTTCACGCCTTCGGCCGATGACGATTTACGCGATCACGCGCTGCCGCCCCTTGCGCGGCCCGTGGTTGCGTCGGTAGCGTTCCGACGCCCGCTGGAGGGGGGATCCGATGCGCCTGGCGGTCTTGAAGGAGCGGCGCCCGGCGGAAACGCGGGTGGCGGCGACCCCGGAGACGGTGAAGAAGCTGATCGGTCTCGGGCTCGCGGTGGCGGTGGAGGCCGGCGCCGGGCACGGCAGTTCGGTCCAGGATGCGGATTACGCCGCCGCCGGGGCCGAGATCGCGCCCGATGCGGCGGCGGCGCTCGCCGGCGCGGGGATCGTCTTCGCGGTGCAGATGCCGGAGGCGGCCGAGCGGGCGATGATCCCGCGCGGCGCACTGTTGGTCGCGATCGCCGGCGCGCATGGCGACCCGGCGTTGCTGCCCGCGCTTGCCGAAGCCGGCATCGACGTCGCGGCGATGGAACTGCTGCCGCGGATCAGCCGGGCGCAGGCGATGGACGTGCTGTCCTCGCAGGCCAATCTTGCCGGCTATCGCGCGGTGATCGAGGCGGCCGGCGCCTTCCCGCGCGGCTTTCCGATGATGATGACGGCGGCGGGCACGGTGCCGCCGGCGCGGGTGTTCGTGGTCGGCGCCGGTGTCGCCGGCCTGCAGGCGATCGCGACGGCGCGGCGGCTCGGCGCCATTGTCTCGGCGACCGACGTGCGGCCGGCGGCAAAGGAGGAGATCAAGTCCCTCGGCGCGAGCTTCGTCGGCGTCGAGGACGAGGAGACCGCCGGGCAGACCGGCGCCTACGCGCGCGAGATGAGCGAGGCGTTCCGCCGCAAGCAGGCGGAGCTGATGGCGGCGACGGTCGCCAAGAACGACTTGGTGATCTGCACCGCGCTGGTGATGGGTCGGCGCGCGCCGGTCATCGTGACGAACCCGATGGTCCAGGCGATGCGGCCGAGCAGCGTGATCGTCGATCTCGCCGCCGATGCCGGCGGAAATTGCGAGGCGACGGTTCCCGGTCAGGCGATCACCACGTCGAACGGCGTCGTCGTGCTCGGATACCAGAACTGGCCCGGCCGCATTCCGGTGGCAGCGAGCAGCCTGTATGCGCGCAACCTGCTGACCTTTCTCAACGCCTTCTGGGACAAGGACGCGAAAGCTCCGAAGCTCTCGGAGAGCGACGAGATCGTGCGGGGCGTGATGCTGACACGAAGCGGCGTCGTCGTGCACCCGCAGTTCCAGCCCGCGCAGGCGGCGTGAGCGCCTGCCGACACGCACCGCTGCCAGCCATAGCGTGCAGTCCTCGGCATGATCTGTTCCCGAGCCCGCTTCATTCGGTCCGACGGGGTCAAGTGCCTTGCCCGCTTGCGGGTCGCCATCGGCGAGCACTTGACGGCGACGGAACGAATGCAAGCACAATCACGCACCAGATCGGCACAACAGGAAGCCGGAGAACGCCATGAACCCGACAGCGCTTGCCGACGAGGCCGCGCGGCTCGCCGAACGCGCCCAGGAGCTCGCGGTCCATGCCCGCACGCTCGGCGAAGGCATCGCGCCGGCCGCGCAGGCGGTCGAGCCCTTCGTGTTCCTGCTGGCGGTGTTCCTGCTCGCCTGCTTCGTCGGCTATTACGTGGTCTGGAACGTCACGCCGGCGCTGCACTCGCCGCTGATGTCGGTGACCAACGCGATCTCCTCGGTCATTGTCGTCGGCGCCATGCTGGCGACCGGCCTCGCGGTCAGCTTCTGGGCGATGGGGTTCGGCTTCATTGCCGTGACCCTCGCGAGCGTCAACATCTTCGGCGGCTTCGTCGTCACCTGGCGCATGCTGTCGATGTTCAAGTCGCGCGACGCGAACCGGCGCAAGTAGGAGCGCCGCGATGAATCCCAGCCTGACCGCGCTCTTCTACCTGATCGCCGCGATCCTGTTCATCCTGGCGCTGCGCGGCCTCTCCAACCCCGTCACCTCGCGCCGCGGGAACCAGTTCGGCATGCTCGGCATGGCGATCGCCGTCATCGCCACGCTGCTGCATCACAACATGTCGGGCGCCGGATACGGGCTGATCCTGCTCGGCATCGTGATCGGCGGCGGCATCGGCACCATGGTCGCGCTGCGCATCCAGATGACGGCGCTGCCGCAGCTCGTCGCCGCCTTCCACTCGCTGGTCGGCCTCGCCGCCGTGTTCGTCGCCGCCGCCGCGCTGAACGCGCCGGAATCCTTCGGCATCGGCACCGCGGGACATATCCGCACGCAGAGCCTGGTCGAGATGTCGATCGGGCTCGCGATCGGCGCCATCACCTTCACCGGATCGCTGATCGCCTTCGCCAAGCTGCAGGCGCTGATGAAGGGCGCGCCGATCACCTTCCGCTACCAGCACCAGCTGAACGCGGCACTCGCCGCGCTGCTCGTCATCCTCATCATCGCCTTCATCGCCAGCGGCAGCCAGGTGATCTTCTGGCTGATCGCCCTGCTCGCCTTCGCGCTCGGCTTTCTCATCATCATCCCGATCGGCGGCGCCGACATGCCGGTCGTGGTGTCGATGCTGAACTCCTATTCCGGCTGGGCCGCGTCGGGCATCGGCTTCACCATCCAGAACCTGGCACTCATCATCACCGGCGCGCTGGTCGGCGCTTCGGGCGCGATCCTGTCCTACATCATGTGCAAGGGGATGAACCGCAGCATCATCAACGTGCTGCTGGGCGGCTTCGGCACCGAGAGCGGCGCCGCGACGGCCGGCCCCGCCCGCACCGACCGCGCGGTGAAGTCCGGCAATGCCGATGACGCGGCCTTCATCCTGAAGAACGCCTCGAAGGTGATCGTGGTGCCGGGCTACGGCATGGCGGTCGCGCAGGCGCAGCACGCGCTGCGGGAGATGGCGGACACGCTGAAGAAGGAGGGCGTCGAGGTGAAATACGCGATCCACCCCGTCGCCGGCCGCATGCCCGGGCACATGAACGTGCTGCTCGCCGAGGCGAACGTGCCCTATGACGAGGTGTTCGAGCTCGAGGCGATCAACAACGAATTCCCGACCTGCGACGTGGTCTACGTGATCGGCGCCAATGACGTGACCAACCCGGCGGCCAAGACCGACCCGCAATCGCCGATCTATGGCATGCCGATCCTCGAGGTCGACAAGGCCGGCACGGTGCTGTTCGTCAAGCGCTCGATGGCCTCGGGCTATGCCGGCGTGGAGAACGAGCTGTTCTTCCGCGACAACACGATGATGCTGTTCGGCGACGCGAAGAAGATGACCGAAGAGATCGTCCAGGCCCTCGGCAGGTAGGATCCGCCTTTCTTCGCGCTGCCGCCCGCCGGGTTCGGGCGGCGCCCGCGTCATCCGCATCGGCGGCCGACGCGACTGTGAAGCGGTTCGTAGGAGGCCTGCTTCCGCCGGGCCTAAGCCAGCCTTCGTCACGCCAAAAATTGGAGGAAATGACATGTCTGCAGGTCGTGGACCCTGGCGATTGCTGCTGGCGGGGGCGCTCACCGCCTGCGCCACCCTGCTGCTGGCCGCGGGCGAGGCACGCGCGGAAGCGGCCGGCTTCGTCTGGAACAGCGATCCGACGGCTCCGCGGGACCTTCACGCCGGACGGCCTCTTGCCTACAACTCGGCCGGTGGGGCGATCAGCATCACCCATAACGGCACCGGCAACTACACGGTGACCTTCGCCGGATTGGGCAGCGGGCTCGACAGCAACGTGGAGGTGACGGGCTACGGGTTCTCCGCGAATTTCTGCCAGTCCGACGGTTGGGGCTCGCCCAACGGCGCGGACGTGACCGCGAACGTGCTGTGTTTCACCTCGTCCGGGGCTCCGGCCGACAATTCCTTCACCCTGATGTATGAGTCGCGGCTCAGCACCGACCATGTGCCGGAGCGAGGCGTTCGTCTGGGCGAACCAGCCGACCACGGCGAGCTACACACCCTCGCTCGACTACCAGTACGCTTCGGCGGGGCGACGATCACCATCAACCGGAACGGCACCGGCAACTACACCGTGATCATCCCCAATCTCACCAAGGCGAATCCGAGCCTGACGATCACCGCCTACGGCTCGACGCCCGCGCATTGCGGCGCGCAGAGCGTGAAGAGCGGCAACGGGATCTCGGGCGTGCAGATCAACGTCACCTGCACGAACACCGAGCGGCGTGCTCACCGACGCGCGATTTCGAGCTGGCCTACACGCAGAACCTGATGCCGGACTACTCGGCCGGCGCCACCACGGGCGGCGCGATCGAGGCCGACCATGGCGAACTCGACCTCGCCCTATGTGCCGTCCCCGCCATCCAGGTCGATGGCGAGCCCATGACGGTGCAGGAAACCGCCACCGGCGGCTATGACTGGTCGATGAACGTGGAGGACCAGTGGACATCGACCAACGTGCTGGCCGTGGCCGTTGGCCAGGCCGGCGCCTACTGCAACGTGGCGTACTGGACCAGCACCAGCACAGAGACCGACGTCCACATCGTCTGCTTCAACAGCGCCGGCCAGCGCGTGCCGACGCGCTTCTTCTCGACCTTCGAGATCGCCGGCAGCTGAGCATCGGACCCGCCGTCGAGTGCGCGGAACACCGCGCAGTGCGGGACCGCCGTCCGCTCCGCACGCCGATCGGCCGCTCAGCGCACCACGCGCAGCAGGTTGCCGCGCTCGCCGGCCAGACTGCGATAGACGGCGAGATAGTCCTCCGCCATGCGCCGCGCGGTGAACCGCTGCTCGAACCGGCCGCGCACCTTCTCGCGCGACAGGGTGGAGAGCCGCCCGACGGCGCCAATCGCACCCATCTCGTCCTCGACGATGAAGCCGGTGAGCCCGTTCTCGATCACCTCCGGCACCGACCCGCGGTTGAAGGCGATCACCGGCGCGCCGCAGCCCATCGCCTCGATCATCACCAGGCCGAACGGCTCCGGCCAGTCGATCGGCATCAGCAGGCCGATCGCGCCCGAGAGGAAGGCCGGCTTCTCGGCCTCGCTGATCTCGCCGATCATCTCGACGCCCGGCCCGTCCAGCATCGGCCGGATCACGGTCTCGAAATAGTGCTGGTCGACCTTGTCCACCTTGGCCGCGATCTTGAGCGGAATGCCGCAGGCCCTGGCGATGCGGATCGCCCGGTCGGGGCCCTTCTCCGGCGCGATGCGGCCGAGGAAGGCGAGGTACTCGGGCTTGATCCCCGGAACGGGCGCGATCGCCTTGTCCGGCAGCCCGTGGTGCACCGTCGCCACGTAATGCGCCTGCGGCAGCGGCCGGCGCTGCGAGTGGCTGATCGAGACCACCGGCACGTTCGGGAAGGTATCGAACACCGGCTGCAGCTCGGGCAGGTCGAGCCGCCCGTGCAGCGTGGTGACGAACGGCACGCGCTGCCGGCTGAACATCGAGAACGGCCAGTAATCCATGTGGAAGTGGAGGACGTCGAAATCCTCCGCCTGCCGCCGCACCTCTTCCATCAGCAGCATGTGCGGGGCGATCGGATCGCGGATGGCGGGATCGAGCCGCAGCGCCCGCGGCCAGACCGGATGCAGCCGGGCGGAGGTGATTGAATCGCCGCTCGCAAAGAGAGTGACGTCGTGGCCAAGAGCGACCAGCTCCTCGATGAGGTACGCCACCACGCGTTCCGTGCCGCCATAGAGCTTCGGCGGCACCGCCTCGTGCAGCGGCGCGATCTGCGCAATTCGCATTGTCTTCAAGTCTCCTTGAGCGGCCGCCGGACAGTCTCGCGGCCTTCTCCATAAAGGCAGGGATCACGGCTTTTTCGGGGCGGGATCGGACAAATTTCGTGCCCTCGCGCTCGCAGAACCGTGAGCGCCCGCGACGCGCGTTTGTCCCCTCGATGCGAGCGGGCAAAAAGCGCTTTGGGTGCCGGTCTCACCGTTCGGCGATCAACGATGGCTCGCCCCGAGCTTCGTTGATCTTACGGCCTGCAATTCAGGCGGTGCCGAACGGACGCATCGCATCGGGTCCGCGCATGTCGCGCGGCGCCCTGAAATCCATGGCTGCCCCGCGCGCCGCCTGCACGCCGCGCGGGAACCCCGTGCGGCCGCCGTAGTCCGGGACCTTCCGTTTCTGCCATTGCCGCTGCGCGCTGAGCGACTGCGCGGTGACGAGGTCGAGGATGGCCACCCCGGCCACCGCGGCGAAGGCGAGCGCGAGCCCGCCCTTGCGCGGATTGCGGTCGTCGATGCCGAGCGCGAGCGTGCCGAGATCGAGCGCATCGCCGCCGACGCGGCCCCACACCCAGGGCGTCGGGTCCTTGGCCGTCAGGATGCCGACGCCGGTCGCGATCTCGCGCATGCCGTAACCGGCGATGACATCCTCCTTGCCGCGCAGCCCGAGCCCGCGCGCGAGGCATCGAGGTGCGAGGAGTTCCAGCGCGCCGAGGCCGATCGAGAACCAGCCGAGCCCGCGCGCCGTGCAGCGCGCCTTGTGCACGATGTCGATCTTCATGGCCGCAGCACCACCTTCACGCACCCGTCCTGCTTGTCGCGGAAAGTCTTGTACATGTCCGGCCCTTCGCCGAGCCCGACGCGATGGGTGATGACGAAGGAGGGATCGATCTGGCCTTCCTGGATGCGGCGGAGCAGATCGTCGGTCCAGCGGTTGACATGCGTCTGCCCGGTGCGCAGCGTGAGACACTTGTTCATGAGGGCGCCGAACGGGATCTTGTCGAGCAGCCCGCCATAGACGCCGGGAACCGAGATCGTGCCGGCAGGGCGGCAGACATAGATCATCTCGCGCAGCACGTGGGGCCGGTCGGTCTCCGTCATCGTCGCCTGCTTCACGCGATCATAGATCGAATCGACCGAGCGGCCGACATGCGCCTCCAATCCGACGCAATCGATGCATTTCTCCGGCCCTTTGCCGTCCGTGAGCTCGTTGAGCCGTTCGACGACGCTCTCCTCGTCGTAGTTGACGGTGATCGCGCCGCCGGCCTCCGCCATGGAAAGCCGTTCGGGCAGGTGATCGATGCACACCACCTGCCGCGCCCCGAGCAGCACCGCGCTGCGCAGCGCGAACTGGCCGACCGGCCCGGCGCCCCAGACCGCCACGGTGTCGGTCGGCTCGATGTCGCATTGCACCGCCGCCTGCCAGCCGGTCGGGAAGATGTCGCCGAGGAACAGCACCTGCTCGTCGGTGAGCCCGTCCGGGATCTTCACCGCGCTCTTCTCGGCCCAGGGCACGCGCACATACTCGGCCTGGCCGCCGGGATAGCCGCCGGTCAGGTGCGTGTAGCCGTACAGCCCGGCGGTGGCGTGCCCGAACACCTTGTCGGCGAGCGCCTTGTTGCGGTTGGTGCGCTCGCAGACCGAGTAGTTGCCCCGCCGGCACTGGTCGCACTCGCCGCAGATGATGGTGAACGGCACCACGATCCGGTCGCCCTTGCCCAGCCGGCTGATCTCCGATCCGGTTTCGACCACCTCGCCCATGAACTCGTGGCCCATGATGTCGCCGTTCTGCATGCCGGGCATGAAGCCGTCATAGAGATGCAGATCGGAGCCGCAGATCGCGCAGCTCGTCACCCGGATGATGACGTCCTTCGGGTCCTCGATGCCCGGGATCGGGCACCGTGTCGCAGCGAATGTCCCCCTTGCCGTGCCACCGCAACGCCCGCATCACCCGTGCTCCGCCCGTTGCGCCGGGAACTGGCGCGGGCGGCTCGGGTTCGGAAATTCCCCTACACGGGACGGTGACCTCTGAACGCCGCGCCGAGACGGCGCGCCGCGTCGGCGGCGAGCGCCACCGGCGTGCTGGCGAAGCCGATCACCAGGCCGCGCCGCCGCGGCGCTCCGACGTAATAGGCGGCGAGCGGCGAGACGCTGAGGCCGCGGGCGCGTGCCGCGCGCACGATCGCCGCCTCGTCGGCGTCATCGGGCAGCCCAAGCGTGAGATGCAGGCCGCCGGGCGCGGCGATCGGCGACGCCTCCGGGAAGTGCCTGGCGAGTGCCGCGAGCACCGCCGCGCGGCGGCGCGCATACTCGATCCGCATCCGCCGCACGTGCGGGGCGAGCCGTCCCTGCTGCATGAAATCGGCGAGCACCGCCTGCAGCACCGCGTTCGGCCCGCGATCGGTGAGCGCGCGGGCACGGATGAAGGGACCGCGCAGCGCCGCCGGCAGGACCGCGAAGCCGATCCGGAGCCCGGGCGCGAGCGACTTGCTGAAGGTGCCGCAATATATGACGCGGCCGGTGCGATCGAGCGTCGCCAATGGCGGCAGCGGCTTGCCGTCCCAGCGGAACTCGGAATCCGCATCGTCCTCCAGCACCCAGGCGCCAGCATGGGCGGCCCAGTCGAGCAGGGCGAGGCGCCGGCCAACCGGCAGCGCGCCCCCCATCGGCGTCGCGTGCGAGGGCGCGACCAGCACCAGCCGCGCATCCGGCGCGATCCGCAGGCCGGCGGCGACGTCCATCCCGTCGGCGTCGGTCGGCACCGGCACCGGCACCACGCCGGCCGCGAGCAGCGCGCCGCGCCCGGAGATGTAGCCCGGGTCCTCCACCCAGGCGGGGTCTCCCGGATCGAGCAGCAGATCGGCCGAGATGCGCAGTGCCTGCTGGGTTCCCGCGGTGACGGCGATCAGCTCGGGGTCCGCCACCAGGCCGCGCGACGCCGCCAGATGCAGCGCGATCGCCCGCCGCAGCGCCGGCAGTCCCTGCAGATCCGGATAGCCGGATTCCGGCACCGGGTTGCGCATGGCCCGCGCGACGGACTGCGCCCAGGCCCGCACGGGGAACAGCTCCGCCGCCGGAATGCCGGGCGCGAGCGGCCCCACCTTCCCCGTTCCCCGGCGGAGAACGGGATCGCGGCGAGTGTCGCACCCCGCCGCGACAGCGGCGCCTCGGCGGCGACCGGCGGCGCGGCCGGAAGCGGCGCCGCGTCCGGCAGGTCCTCGGCGACGAAGGTGCCGCTGCCGGTGCGTGCCCGCACATACCCCTCGGCCGCCAGCCGCTCATACGCGAGCACCACGGTCTGCCGCGCGAGGCCCAGCTCCTCGGCGAGGCGCCGCGTCGGCGGCAGGCGCGCGCCCGCTGGCAGGGTGCCGGTCAGGATGCCCTGGCGGAGCCGGTCGAACACCGCCTGCTGGCGGTTTTGGTCTGAAGCGGACATGACGGATTGGGCATTCTCTATGGTCCAATTCCCCACTATATCCGGCGCCGAGGAGTTGTCATGTACTCTTCGCCCCGCCTTCATCGAGGCCGACCTCGCGCGCATCACCAGCCTGATCCGCGACCATCATTTCGGCCTGCTGATCACCGTCGGCCCGCGCGGCATGGAGGCCTCGCACATCCCCTTCGTGTTGCACGAGGCCGCGGACGGCTTCACCCTTTCCGGCCATCTCGCCGCCGGCAACCCGCAATGCACGGCGCTCACCGGCGGCCGTGCGCTGGCGATCTTCGGCGGCCCGCACGCCTATGTCTCGCCGAGCTGGTATCGCACGCAGCCCGCAGTGCCGACCTGGGACTACGCCGCCGTCCATGTCTCCGGCGGGCTCACGCTCGTCACCGATCCCGCGGAGACCGCCGCCATGCTCGACGCGCTCGCCACGAGCGACCCCGCCGGCTTCACCCTCGAACTCGATGCCCGCCGAGTTCCGCCGCCGCATGCTCGCCGGCATCCGCGCCTTCCGTCTCACGCCCGACCGCGTCGAGACGCAGTGGAAGATGAGCCAGAACCGCAGCCCGGCCGACCGTGAGGGTGTGATCGCGGCGCTGCGGGCGCAGGGCGATCCGAACGCGTCAGCGGTCGCCGGGCTGATCGCGGCGACGCTGCCCGCCCCCGCCGAACCGGTCGCGTAGCGACTACGCCGCGCGCACCGAGGCGAATCCCTTCCCTTCCGCCGCCAGACGCTCGATCAGCGGGGCCGGGCGCAGCGATGGGTCGCCGGTGCGTTCCGCCAGCGCATTGAGCCGGTCGCGCACCACGGCAAGGCCGAGCTGGTCCGCGTAGTGCATCGGGCCGCCGCGATGGGCGGGCCAGCCGTAGCCGTTGATCCAGATCGTGTCGATGTCGCCCGGACGCGAGGCGATGCCTTCCTGCAGGATGCGCGCGCCCTCGTTCAGCATCGGCAGCAGCATGCGGTCGAGAATCTCCTCCTTCGGAACCTGCCGGCGGCTGATGCCGGCGGCCGCCGCGGCGGCGGCGGCGACGCGCTCCACCTCCGGGTCGGGCACGGGCGTGCGCGAGCCCGGCTCGTATCGGAAATAGCCGGCATTGGTCTTCTGCCCGAACCGCCCGGCCTCGCAGAGCGCGTCGGCGACCGCGGCCCGGGTGCCGCGCCCCTTGCGCACGCGCCAGCTCACATCGAGCCCGGCGAGGTCGCTCATCGCGAACGGCCCCATGGGGAAGCCGAATTCGGTGACCACCGCATCCACCTCGGCGGGCGTGGCGCCTTCCAGCAGCAGGCGCTCGGCCTGCTCGCCGCGCCGGTGCAGCATGCGGTTGCCGACGAAGCCGTAGCAGACGCCGACCACCGCGGTGACCTTGCCGATCCGCCGGCCGACCGCGATCGCGGTCGCCAGCACGTCGAACGCGGTCTTCTCCCCGCGCACGATCTCGAGCAACTTCATCACGTTGGCCGGGCTGAAGAAATGCATCCCGACCACGTCCTGCGGACGGTTCGTGGCCGCCGCGATCTCGTTCACGTCGAGTGTGGAGGTATTGGTCGCGAGGACCGCGCCGGGTTTGGCGATGCGGTCGAGCTCGGCGAAGATCCGCTTCTTGAGCGGCATGTCCTCGAACACCGCCTCGATGATGATGTCGGCCTCGGCAAGCGCGGCGTAGTCCGTGCTGGGCGTGATCAGCGCCATGCGCCGCTCGGGCTCGCCCTCGCGCAGGCTGCCGCGGGACAGGGCGATGCGGTAATTGTCGCGCACGCGGGCGAGGCCGCGATCGAGCGCCGCCGGCTCCGCCTCGACCACCGTCACGGGAATGCCGGCATTGGCGAAGCACATGGCGATGCCGCCGCCCATCGTGCCGGCGCCGATCACCGCGGCCCGCGCCACAGGACGCGGCCTGGTGTCCGCGGGCATGTCGGGCACTTTCTGCGCCTCGCGCTCCGCGAAGAAGGCGTGGCGCTGCGCCTGCGATTCCGGACTCTGCACGAGCTCGCGGAACAGTTTCTGTTCGAGCGCCGATCCCTGCTCGTACGGCAGCTCGGTCGCGGCGCGCACCGCCTGCACCGCGGCCGCCGGCGCCTTGGCGCCGCGCGCCCGGCGCAGCAGCGGGGCGGCGAGCTTCTCGATCTCCTCCGGCGTGGCCGCAGCACTCCGATCACGGGCGAGCGGCAGTTCCCCGGACTGCGCCGCCTGGCGCGCCCAAAGGATCGCCGCGTCGGGGTAGGCACCTTCGAGCAGCGCATCGACCAGCCCGTCGGCCGCGGCGATTTCGGCCGCCATGTGCTCGCCGGTGAGGATCGCGCGCAGCGCTTTCGGCACGCCGATCAGCCGCGGCAGGAGCTGGGTGCCGCCGGCGCCGGGGATCAGGCCGAGCTTGATCTCGGGCAGGCCGAGCCGCGCCCCCTTCCACGCGACCCGGTAATGGCAGCCGAGCGCGAGCTCGAGGCCCCCGCCGAGTGCCACGCCCTGGATCGCGGCGATCACGGGCTTCTTCATCGCGGCGATGGCGTCCGTGATGTCGGTGATCCCTGGCGCCGCACGCGGCTTGCCGAATTCGGTGATGTCGGCCCCGGCGGAGAAGGCGCGCTCGCTGCCCGTCGAGCACGACGGCGCGAATGGCCGGATCCTTCGCCGAATCGTCGAGCGCCTGCGCGATCCCTTCGCGCACGGCCTGGCGCAGCGCGTTGACCGGCGGATTCTCGATGACGACGAGCGCGACATCGCCCTCACGCCTGAACCCGACCGCCTCATTGATGCTGCCCATGCCGCTCCCCCTTCGTGGCGCCGCAATGCAGCATGTTCCGGATGGGGAGAAAAGCCGGGCTCAGCCGCCGGCGAGCGACGTCGCTTCGTCCATGAACGCATCCACCTCGGCCGACGTGGTCGCGTACGAGGTGACCAGGCGCACCACCGGGCGCCTCTCGCCCGGTGGCGCCGGCCAGGGATAGAAGTCGAACTTCTTGGCGAGGCCCGCGGCGACCATCTCCGGGAGCGCCGCGAACACCTCGTTCGCCTCCACCTTCTGCACGAGGGACGCGCCCGGCAGCCGGGCGATGCCGTCGCCGAGCCGCGTCGCCATCGCGTTCGCGGTCCTGCCATGACGCAGCCAGAGATCGTCGGTCAGCAGCGCGAGCAGCTGCGCGCTCATGAAGCGGAGCTTCGACCAGAGCTGCCCGGCGCGCTTGCGGCGGTACTCGAACCCGGCGGCGAGCGCGGGATCGAAGAAGATCACCGCCTCGGCCGCGAGCGCGCCGTTCTTGGTGGCGCCGAAGCTCAGCACGTCCACGCCCGCCTTCCACGTCGCCTCCGCCGGCGAGCAGCCGAGATGGGCGATCGCGTTGGCGAGCCGCGCCCCGTCCATGTGCAGCCTGAGCCCGTGCGCCTGCGCCGCCTCAGCTACCGCCGCGATCTCGTCCAGGCGATAGGTGGTGCCCCATTCCGTCGCCTGGGTGATGCTGACCGCCCTCGGCTCGGAGGCGTGCACGCCCATCGTCGCCGCGTGCTCCACCACCGGCGCGATCGCGGCGGCGGAGAGCTTTCCCGCCTGGCCCGGCAGCGCGAGCAGCTTGGCGCCGCCCGAGTAGAATTCCGGCGCACCGCACTCGTCGGTGTGGATATGCGCGTGCTCGTGGCAGATCACCGCGCCGAAGGGCGGCACCAGCGTCGCCAGCGCCAGCGAATTGGCGGCGGTGCCGGTGGCCACCGGAAAGATCGCGAGCTCGCGCTCGAACACCGAAGCAGCGCGGGCGGCGAGATCGCGCGTCCAGGGATCCTCTCCGTAGGAATGGACGTGGCCCCGGTTCGCCGCCGCGATCGCGTCCAGCATCTCGGGCGCGGCCGGGGCCGCGTTGTCGCTTGCGAAACTGATCATGCCGGCACTTTCTGGCGCGCCGCGCGCGCGAGCAAGACGCGACTCGCAGGAACCGACTCGGCGGATGATCTATGCTCGCCACTTCCCACCGCGCCGGGACGAGCAGATGCAAGCGACCGACGGTCTCCGCCTGCTCGTGGTCGAGGACGATCCGCTCGTGCTCACCCTGATGGAGGAGCTGCTGGTGGAGTTCGGCTGCACGCTGGTGGGCCCGGCGACGTCCGTCGTCGACGCGCTGCGCCTGGTCGCGGAGGCGCCGATCGAGGCGGCCCTGCTCGATGTCGGCCTCGGCCCGGGCGAGGACGGTTATCCGGTCGCGGAGGCGCTCGCCGAGCGCTCCGTGCCGTTCGCCTTCGTCAGCGGCTACGGGCCGGAAGCGCTCCCGCCCGCCTGGCGGGACCGTCCGCTCCTGCGCAAGCCGTTCACCGCCGCGCAGCTCCGGGCCGCCGTCACGGCGCTCGCCGCCGGCGCTGCATCGACGCGTACCGGATGATCAGCGGAACACCGTGTTCGGCAACCAGAGCGTCAGCGCCGGCACGTAGGTGATGATTCCGAGCACGATCAGCAGCAGGATCAGGAACGGCAGGATGCCGCGGATCACCTCCCCGATCGGCGCCTGCGAGATCGTCGCCAGCACGTACAGATTGAGCCCGACCGGCGGGTGGACGAGCCCGATCTCCATGTTGTGCGTGAAAACGATGGAGAAATGCACGGGATCGACGCCGAGCGGCTTGAGCGCCGGCGCCAGGATCGGCAGCACCAGCAGCAGCGTGGCGGTGACTTCGAGGAAGCAGCCGAGCACCAGCAGCAGCACGTTGATCGCGAGCAGGAACTGCCACGTGGCAAGGCCGTGGTTCAGGGTGAACTGCACGAGCTTGCCGGGAATGCCGCTGTCGGTCATCCAGTGGCCGAAGGCGAGCGCCGCGGCGACGATCAGCATGATCGTGGCCGCGCTCCGGATGCCGTCGGCGATCACGAACAGCGTGCGCGTCCAGGGAAAGCCGCGATAGAACAGCAGCGAGACGAGCAGCGCCACCACCGCGGAGATCGCCGCCGCTTCGGTCACCGTCATCAGCCCGCCATAGATGCCGACCATCACCACCGCCGGCACCGCGAGCGCCGGCAGGCCGCGCAGCGTGATGCGAAGCCGCTCCTCCATCGGCATCGCCGGCTCGCGCGGGAAGTTCCGCCGCCTGGCGTCGTACAGCACCCACAGGAAAAACGCCGCTGCCTGCAGCAATCCGGGAAGAATCCCGGCGAGGAACAGCCGCGGCACCGACTGCTCGGCGACGATGCCGTAGAGGATCAGCGCGAGCGACGGCGGAACCACGATGCCGATCGTGCCGGAGGCACCGACGACCCCGAGCGCGAACGAGCGCGGATAGCCGCGTTCGATCATCGCCGGCAGCAGGATCGTGCCCATCGCCAGCGCGGTCGCGACGCTCGAGCCGCAGATCGCGGCGAACAGCGTGCAGGAGACGACGGTGACCAGGCCGAGCGAGCCGCGCACGCCGCCGATCCAGGCCGTCGCCAGATCGACCAGCGCCTTGGCCACGCCCCCGAAGCGCATGAACGACGCCGCCATGACGAAGAGGGGCAGCGCCATCAGCGTGGTGGAGTCGAGCTGGTCGATGACGAGCTGGAAGACGCCGACCAGCGGCTCGCCGCTCACCAGGTAGAGCACCGCCGCACAGGCGCCGAGCACCAGGAAGATCGGCATCCCCGCGGCGAGCAGGCCGAAGAACAGCACGAAGAAGAGAACGGTCCACACGCCTAGTGATCCGATCGGCGGGGTCGGTTCCCGACCGCCGCGTTGATCGGATCACCGAAGACTTGGGTGACGGTGCGATTCACGATGCAGATGGCGCACCGGCGGATGTCATGAAGTCGAAGATCATGGGCGCCATCCGCATCGATCGCACCATGTTCAGTCCGCCACCGGGGCTTCGATGTCGCTCGGCACCTCGTCGGGCGGGATCACGTGGCCCACCGACATCGTCGCGGGATCATAGAAGAAGGCGAAACGCGCGAGCCGCATCGCGTAGCGCAGCAGCATCAGCCCGCCGCCCACCGGCAGCGAGAGGTAGTAGATCCACATCGGGAACTGCAGGTCGGTGGAGCTGCGCTCGTCGATCAGCAGCGCGGTGTCGACGATGGTCCAGCCGTACCAGACGAGCCCGGCCGAGAACACCAGCGCGACGACGCAGTTGAACATCTCGACCCAGCGCTGCCCGCGCGCCGGCATCAGCCGCAGCACGAGATCGGGGCGCACATGGCCATCCGTGCGCACGAGCTGGCTCGAAATGATCATGATCGCCCAGATCAGCAGATAGACGATCACTTCCTCGGCGTAGCTGATCGCGCGCGCCGGATCGAAATAGCGCCCGATCACCTGCCACAGCCCGATCACCAGCGCGAGCAGGCCGAGCACGCCGACGATGAGCTGCTCGACCTTGTCCCAGAGCGCAGGAAAAGCGCGGGACCGCGACCGCTCAGGTGAGCTTCGGCGCATCCGCCATCACCAGCTTGACGATCTCGGGTGACAGTTTGGTTTGCTTCGCGACCTGGTCCTGGTCCGCCATCATCTTCTGCCGCTCATCCGCGATCTGCTGCGGCGTCGCGTCGGTGATCTTGACGTTGTGCGCTTCCAGCGTCTGCCGCGCCCGGGTCTGCGCCGCCGCCATGTTCTCGCGGTAGGTGGGGATGTTCTGCGCCCAGAGACCGGTCATGATCTTCTGCTCGTCGGGCGTGAGCTTGTTCCAGAAGGCGAGGCTCACCATCGGGATGTATTCGCCGACGAACTGCCGATCGGCGTAGCCATACTTGACGCCCGCTTCCCACAGCTTGGCGGTGGCGAGGCTCTCATCGGTGGAGACGAGCCCGTCGAAGGTCCCCTGGCTGAGCGCCAGCGGCACGTCCGGCCAGGCGGTGGTGTTCGGGATCGCGCCGACGAAGCGCGCGCGCCAGGCCTGGCCGGCGCCGCCGGAATTGCGGATCTTCATGCCCTTGAGATCGGCGAGCGAGGTGAGCGGCCGGCCCGCGCTGTACCAGCTCTGATAGCCGAGATCGAGCCAATTGCCGATCACCTGCGAGCGCAGCTTGGTGTGGATGTCGGCATCCACGCGGGCGCCGACGGCACCGTCGATCAGCGTGTGCACGTCGTCGAGCGAGCGGCCGTACAGCACCGGCAGCTGGAACACGTCGGCATCCGGCACGATGCCGGTGATGGTCCAGCTTCCCGGACAGGCCATCTCGACCTGGCCCTCGATCAGCGCCATGCCGACCTTGAGGTCGGGGAAGAGCTGGCCGCTTGAGAACACCTCGCCCTTGATCCGCCCGCTGGTCGCCTGCTCGACCTTGTGCAGGTAGTCCGTCAGCGAAATGTTGCGGCCATGCGACGGCGCGGTGTCGAGCGAGCAGCGCAGCCGCAGCGGCTCGGCGGCGCGGCCGTGGCGGAGCACCGCGGCGGAGGTGACGGCGAGCGCGGCGCCGCCCAAGGCGCGGCGGGTGATCGCGGGCATTGGAGGTCTCCTCGTTGGCTTTCCCCGGTTTTCCGCCCGGGCTTGCGCGGCGGTCAAGACTTCCGGCGCGCGCCGCGGAACGGTTGCGGCAGGCTTGGAACCGCACAACCGCGTCGATACGATCGCGGAAATCGGTGGCGGTTTCCCCGGGAGCGGAACGATGGGTGGTGAGGTGCTTGTCGCGGGGGCCGGTCCGGTCGGCATGACCATGGCCGCGGTGCTGGCGCGGCTCGGGGTCGGGGTCCGCATCATCGACCCGGCGCACGCGCGCACCGACAAGTCGAAGGCGCTGGTGATCTGGCCGCGCACGCTCGAACTGCTCGACATCCAGGGCTGCGCGCAGGACTTCCTCGAGGCCGGCATCAAGGGGCACGGCATGCGCATCCTCGCCGGCGGTCGCGAGATCGTGCGCGTCACCCTCGACGGCATGCACAGCATCTATCGCTTCGCGCTGATGATCCCGCAGAGCGAGACCGAGCGGCTGCTTGAGGAGGAGCTCGCCCGGCGCGGCGTCGCGGTGGAGCGTGGGGTCGAGGTACAGGGCTTCACCGGGGGCGAAACCGGCATCAACGCCGCGCTGCGCCACGCCGACGGACGCATCGAGACGGCGGAGACACCGTTCCTGATCGGCTGCGACGGCGCGCACAGCACCGTGCGCCACGGGCTCAGCATCGAATTCGAGGGCAGCACCGAACCGTCGGACTGGCTGCTGGCCGACCTCCGCCTCGATGGCGACTTGCCGCAGGACGAGATCACGATCTGCTGGACGGGCGACGGCGTGCTCGCGCTGTTCCCGATCGTCGGCGGCCGCTATCGCGTGATCGCGGACGTCGGATTGCTGCCGACCGACGCTGCACCACCACCGGACCTTGCCGAAATCCAGGCCGTGCTCGATAGCCGCGGCCCGCCCGGGCTGCGCGCCCATGACCCGTTCTGGTTGAGCCGCTTTCGCATCAACGAGCGCAAGGTGCGCGACTATCGCAAGGGCCGGGTGTTCCTCGCCGGCGATGCGGCGCATATCCACAGCCCGGCGGGCGGACAGGGCATGAACACCGGCATGCAGGACGCCTTCAATCTCGGCTGGAAGCTCGCGCTCGCCTGGCGGGGCCTCGCCGGCGAGACGCTGCTTGCGAGCTATTCACCGGAGCGCAGCGGGATCGGCGAGCAGGTGCTGCGCAACGCGACCGGCATGACGCATCTCGCGATCCTGCGCAATCCGATCCTGCAGGAGCTGCGCAACGTCGCCGCCGGCGTGCTCGGCCACATCCCGGCGTTCCGGCAGCGACTGATCGACCAGCTGAGCGAGGTCGATCTGCATTACGCCGACGGCCCGATCACCGCGCACGGTCGCGGCGCCGCGAGCCATCCCGGCAATGGCCATCGCGCCCCCGATCTTCCGGTGCGGCAGACGCATAATGGCGCGGTGCGCCTGCACGAAATGCTGCGCGATGGTCATTTCGTCCTGCTTTCGGTCGGCACCGCGCCGCTCGAGGTGCCGCCGGAGTTCACCCGGGCGGCGCTCGCGGCCCGCGCCGATCCGAATGGATCCTATGTCGACGACCACCATTACCTGATCCGCCCCGACGCCTATGTCGCCACCAGCACCCGCGCCGAGGACCCCGAGCCGATCCTCGCGCAACTCCGCGCGATGCTGGCGGGCTAGCGCGTGATCGTTTCAGGCCGAGTCGGCCTGCAACGTGAATCACTCGCTCGAAGAATTCGCTAAAGCAGGCCGGTGACCGGAAGGGAACCGGTCATGCTTTAGACGGGGATCGGCCGCTTCTGGTGCGCGCGGCCGAGGCGGGCGGTCTCCTCGCTGTGGCCCGCGACGACGCGCACGCCTTCGTCGAGGCGCGACCTGATGTTCTTCGGGGTGCAGGCCTCCAGAAACGCGAGGCCGTTGCGGCGGCAGGCGGCGAAGATGCGGGCGCGCGCTTCCGCCATCTCGGGCGGGTAGGGATCGTTGCGGATCGTGGTGTAGCCGAGCGAAAGCCCGAGATCGCCGGGGCCGATCTCGGCGAAGCCCAGTCCGGGAACCGCGCAGATCGCCTCCACGTTGGCCACGCCTTCGGGACTTTCGATCTTCACGCCGAGCAGGAGTTCGCCCTCCGGATTGAGCGGCCACACATCCGCGCGGCGCAGGTACTCGTCGGGGGAAACGCCCCAGACCGGCGCGGCGGTGGTCTCCGAGCCGCGGCCGCGGGTGCCGATGCCGAGCTTGCCGGCAGCGGGAGCGGGCGAGGTCGCGCCGCGCAGCCGGTCGATCGGCGTCGCGAGCGCCGCATCCTGGCCGGCGAGAAGATGCGGGTAGCGGCACGATTCGACGAAGGCGCGCGCGGCGCCCGCGCTTTCCGCCTGGCACAGCAGGATGCCGTGCACGCCGCGGCCCAGAATCTGCCGGAACTGCCAGGCGTTGAAGCGGACATGCGCCTCGTCGATGCCGTTGACCGGGGCCTCGACGATCACCGCCGGCGTGCGGTGGCCGGAGCGCGTCGGGCCGCCATCCACGAGGCCGCGCATGTAGTCGGCGAGGCCGGTCATGTCGAACGCGCCATGTTCCATGCCGACATTGATGTAGTCGGCCCAGGTGCCGGCATCCTCGAGCCCCTGCGCGTGGGTGAGCACGTGGCCGGAATGCGCGCCCGTGTAGTAGATCGCCTGATCGGCCGCGAGCAGCTCGATCGCCCGGTTGATGCGTCCGCTCATGCCTTCCTCCGTATTGCCAGGTTTCGCGCCGCCGCGATGACCAGCAGGCCAAGCACGACGATGCCGAGCGCGGCCGGCAGCCCTGCCGCCAAGGACGCCGCGCCGATCAGCGCGGGTCCTGCCAGCAATCCGAGATAGCCGAGCCCGTTCACCACCGGCAGCGCCGCATGCGCGGGAACGCCCTCGATTTGGGCGGCGGCGTTGAACAATGTCGGCACGATGTTGGCGGCGCCGAGCCCGACCAGGGTGAAGCCGGCGATCGCCGCGATCGCGCCGGGACAGGCGATCGCCAGCAGCAGCCCGCAGGCGGCCAGCAGCGCGCTGCCGCCGACCACGCGCGTCGGGCCGAGGCGGCGGATCGTGGCGTCGCCGGTGAGGCGGCCGACCACCATGGCGGCAGAGAAGGCGGCGTAGCCGAGACCGGCGGCCGATTGCGCCAGGTTGCGGTCGAAATGCAGGAACACCGCGCTCCAGTCGAGCACGGCGCCCTCGGCCAGGAAGGCGATGAAGCAGAGCGCGCCGATCAGCAGCACAATGCGATTCACCCGCAGGCGCCGCGGACCCGCGCGCCGCGCGATCTCCTCCCGCAGCAGCCCATCCCAGGAGGAGACCAGCAGCGCCACGCAGAGGACCGCGACCAGCAGCGCGGCCACGCCGAGCGCCATTCCGATCCGCAACAGCGCCGCGATGCCGAGCGCGCCCGCAATCCCGCCGGCGCTGAACAGCGCGTGGAAGCCCGACATCAGCGCGCGCCGCTCGCGGTTCTGCACCAGGACGGCGTGGGTGTTCATGGCGACATCGGTGACGCCGATCGCGGCGCCGAACACCAGCAGCGCAATCCCGAGCAGGGAGGCGCGATCGGCAAAGGCGAGCAGCGGCAGGTCGATGCAGGCGAGAAGGGCGGCGAACGGGATCACCCTTCGGCAGCCGAACCGGGCGAGCGCCCACCCGGCGAGCGGCATGGCGAGCAGGGCGCCGACGCCGATGCCGAGCAGCAGCAGCCCGAGCACGGAATCCGGGAGATCGAGCCGCGCCTTGGCGTACGGCACCATCGGCGCCCAGCTCGCCATCGCGATGCCGACCAGCAGGAAGACGAGCCGCGTCGCCCGCCGCGCTGCCGGCAGGCCCTCGGGGCGGGGAGTGGCGGCGATGCTTGCGGAGGCGGTCATGCTGGCGCGCGCCGCCGGCCAACCCGCGCGCGATGCCAGCAATCAGCCAGGATGATCGCTGGCATCAATTCAGGGTGAGCCCGGCATCGACGAGGAAGTTCGCGCCGGTGCAGGCGGCCGCCTGATCGGAGGCGAGGAACAGCGCCATCGCCGCGACATGCGGGGCGGAGAGCGAGAGTTTCAGCGCCTGCAGCTCGATGATCTGCGCGTCGATGGCGGGCGAGCGCCACAGTTTCGCCTGCCGCTCGGTGCGGATCGCGCCGGGGACGATGCAGTTCACGCGGATGCCGTGTGCGCCGAGTTCGCGCGCGAGGGTGCGGGTCATGCCATTGATCGCCGCCTTGCTCGCGGTGTAGCCGACCATGCCCGGCCGCGCCCGCATCCAGGAGATCGAGCCGAACAGGATCACCGCGCCGCCGCCGCGCGCCGCCATGCCCGGCGCCACCGCCTGCGTCGCGAAGAACTGGTGGTCGAGGTTGAGCGCGAGGATGCGCCGCCACTGCTCGGGCTCGACCTCGGCCATCGCGTGGCGGTCGTCGCGGGCGGCATTGTTGATCAGCACGTCCACCGGCCCGATCGCGCCCAGGCTCGCGCGCAGCCCCGCGATGTCGGCGAGATCGCAATCATGGAAGGCGGCGCCGGTGCGCGCGGCCAGCGGGATCGCGGCATCGCGATCGATGTCGAGGAAGGCGACACGGCTCCCCTGCCCGACGAAGGCTTCCACCATCGCGGCGCCGATCCCCGACGCGCCGCCGGTGATGACGATCTGCTTGCCCGCGAGGGAGGCATAGCGGACTCCCGGCTCCATGCGGCACCCCTCCCTGGCCCTTCGTCGTCCCTGTTCCTATCTTCCGCCCTGTCGCGCAAGCCGCGCTGCCAGGAACCCGATATGCCGCCGGAAGCCGATCAGGGCCTTGCGTCGTGAACGACAAGCCCGCGCCGACTGCCCTTCCCTCCCCGCCCGGACAGCAATTCGTCATCACCCGCCAGGGCCTGCTCGACGGCTCGATGCTCGCGCGCGCCCGCGCCGCCGCGCCGCCGGGCACCCGCTATCTGAGCGACGCGGAGATCGAGGCCAGCCTCGATGCCATGCTGACCGGCCTCGCTCCGGGCGAGGATGCGTGGCTGTTCGGCTACGGCTCGCTGATGTGGAATCCGGCGATCGATTTCGCCGAGCAGCGCGTCGCCACCATTCACGGATTGCATCGCAGCTACTGCCTGTGGCTGCACAGCGGGCGCGGCTCGCCCGAGCATCCCGGGCTGATGCTGGCGCTCGATCGCGGCGGCTCCTGTCGCGGGCTCGCCTTCCGCATTCCCGCGCGAGAGGCGCGGACGGAGCTGCTGCTCGCCTGGCGGCGCGAGATGTTCGGCGGCGCCTACGAAGCGCGCTGGGTCCCGGCGCGCACCGACGACGGCGATCGTGCGCGCGATCGCCTTCGTGGTGAACCGCCGGCATCCGCGCTATGCGGGACGGCTGGGGGAGACCGAGATCGCCGCGCGCATCGCGACCGCCGCGGGCTCGCTCGGCTCCTGCACCGCCTATCTCGACGAAACGCTCGGCGCGCTGCACGCCCTCGGTCTCCGCGATCCTGGGCTCGAGCGCATCAAGCGGCGCGTCACGGCGCGGGCCTAAAGCATGACCGGTTCCCTTCCGGTCACCGGCCTGCTTTAGTGAATTGTTCGAGCGAGCGATTTACGTTCCAGGCCGACTCGGCCTGAGACGATCACGCGCTAAAGCATGACCGGTTCCCTTCCGGTCACCGGCCTGCTTTGGTGAATTGTTCGAGCGAGTGATTCACCTTCCAGGCCGACTCGGCCTGAAACGATCACGCGCTAGCGCAATGCGACATCCGATAGCGCGATCCCGAGTTCGCGCCGGTCGTGGCTCGTTCCGTCGCGCGCGGGCGAGCCGGTGCGGTCGAGATGGAAGCCGATGCGCAGTTCGCGCGGCATCGGCGCGGCAAGCGGGATCTCGACCGCGACCGGGGGACCATCGCGCAGCACGAGGCGATCGGCCGCGCGCCCGTCGAGGGTGATTTCCAGCCTGCGCGTGGCGCCCGGCGGCACGTAGGCGGCGACGTGGAGGGCGAGCGTGCGCGGCGCTAGTCCGGGTGCCAGGTCGAGCGAGAGCGCGACATTCGGCCGGTCGCTCCAGATGCCCCAGGATTCGAGCGTGTTCCAGCCGGAACCGAACGCCGTCGCGCAGCGATGCTGCGATGCCGCCGCGAAATCGAGCATCCAGGGCAGGACACCGACGCGGCCCGCGCTGCGGTCCGGATCGGGGCAGGCAGCACGATGGGCAATGAAGAAATCCGCATAGGCCTGATCGACACGCGGCTCCATCACGTCGCGCACCGCGAGCAGGTGCACGAGACCGGCAAGCAGGATCGCGCCCAGCAGCACGGCGCGACGCGACGCGGTCATTGCAGGAATACCGCGCCCGCGTACCACTGCCCGACCAGGAGCGCCTGCAATGCCGCCAGCAGCACGAGAATGCCGGCGCGCACGGGCGCCGGCAGACGCATCAGCAGGTCGCAGACGGCAAGCAGCAGGATCGGGGTGTCGAGGGCGTAGCGCGGCACCGAATCGAGTCCCGCTGCGAGCGCGACGAGCACCGTGAGCAGCACGATCGCGCCCTCGGCAAGCCGGCGTTCGACCAGCAGCCAGGCGCCGAGTGCCAGGGACAGCAGGGCGATGAGCGTCGAATACGCGTCGCTGAAGCGGAGCGCCGGGTCGGGATTTCCGAGATGGAGGAGATCGCCGACGCGGAGCCCCCACCAGAGCCGCGCCAGCGGATCGGTGAAGCTGCGTCCCCAACTCGCCTCGATGTGCATGAAGGCGAGCGCGTCGCCGACATGCTGGTGCAGGTAGATCGCATAACAGGAAAGGCCGAGACCGCCGAGCGCGAGGAACGCCACCGCCTCGAGCAGCCGGGTCGATGCCGGGCCGGACCCAAGCGCGCGCGCGATGCCGAGCACGACGACCGCGAGGACGCCGGTCGGCCGTGTCGCGGTCAGCAATCCTCCCGCGACGCCACCGATCAGGACCCGCTCGTGCGTCAGCGCGAGCAGGCTGACCATCATCAGCAGCCCGTAAAGCGCTTCCGTGTAGGCCGAACTGAAATGAATGCCGTATGGCCAGGCGCAGAACAGCAGCGCGAGCCATGCCGCGCCCTCGCGGCCGCGTGTCGTGATCCAGAATCGGCAGGCGACGGCGACGAGAGCGGGAAACAGGGCGAGGTTCAGCAGCACCGCCGAGGTGACCGGCGGCAAGGTGGTCAGCAGCGCGACCGCCCGGCTCAGCAGCGGATAGAGCGGGAAGAACGCCCAGTTGGCACGCAGATCGGGGCCGTTCGGGGCGCGATCATAGCCCGACTGGATGATGGTCGTGTACCAGCCGCAATCCCATCGGCAGATCGCCGCGACGAACCCGCCATGTGCGCGCGCGAGCCAAACATAGAGGGCGAGGCGCGCCACATAGCCGAGCACGAGCGCGACGCCGGCAACGGCCAGCGTGCGCCTCGGCGACGGTCGGATGGGGCGATCAGGTGATGCGGTTGTCGACGAGATCGGTCACCACCGCGGGATCGGCGAGGGTCGAAGTGTCGCCGAGGCTGTCGGTCTCAGCCCGTCAGTCGGCACCAATCACCACCTTTCTTCCGGCATTCCTTCTGTCTTCCGGCGAATAGTCGCGACGACCGGGAAATGATCGGAAGGGCCGCGTTCATCTGCGACGCAGCAATGATTTACGTCGAAGTGCGCTTTGCTGACGAAAATATAATCGATCATGGTGTTGTTGGTGCTCGAAGCCAATGTCGCGGGATCGCTGGTGTTCAGTCCAGCCCCGTGAGCAAGATGCCAGGCGCTCACGAGGCCGGCCCGGTCAAAGTTGTTCCAGAGGCGCTCAAATGCTTGCAGGCTATTCCCCCGGACAACCAGCGCTGGATTCGCATTGAAATCACCTGCGAAGATAACTGGTCCGGCTTGTAGCCAGGGCCCCAATCGCATGAGCGAATCGGTAACACTCTTCGGGTAATTGGGAGGCTGCGAATGCACCGCTACGATTTTTATCCGCGTGTCATCAACATTCCATTCGCAAGCAAGATACTGCCCCTCTGATCCCTCCTCGTGTGTTCGAAGCACTCCTCTAGCCACCACAACAGCCATAGCCTTGTGGTTCGATCCGTCGACGGATCGCCTCAGATATTCCGCGTTACTGGCCAAGCTCGGGTGAGGAGGGTGATTACCGAATTCAGGCACAATCGCAAGATCAGGTTCGAAGTCCTGCAGAAAGCGCAGGCCATCTTTCAGATCCGAAAAGATCAGCTTGCCGTCCTCCCGAGAGATGTCCAGGCTGAACTTGGTGTTCCAGGAAAGCACGTTCACGACTTCAACTCACCCGGTTCTCGACGAGATCGCTCACCACCGCGGGATCGGCGAGGGTCGAGGTGTCGCCGAGGCTGTCGGTCTCGTTCGCCGCGATCTTGCGCAGGATGCGGCGCATGATCTTGCCGCTGCGCGTCTTCGGCAGGCCGGGCGCCCATTGGATCGCGTCGGGCGAGGCGATCGGCCCGATCTCCTTGCGCACCCAGGCGACGAGCTCCTTCCGCAACGCCTCGCTCGGCTCCTCGCCGAGCTTCAGCGTGACATAGGCGTAGATGCCCTGCCCCTTGAGGTCGTGCGGGAAGCCGACCACGGCGGCCTCGGCGACCTTCGGATGCGCGACGAGCGCGCTCTCCACCTCCGCCGTGCCCATGCGATGGCCGGAGACGTTGATCACGTCATCGACGCGGCCGGTGATCCAGTAGTAGCCATCGGCATCGCGCCGCGCGCCGTCGCCGGTGAAGTAGAGCCCCTTGAACGTGCTGAAATAGGTCTGCACGAAGCGCGCGTGGTCGCCGAACACGGTGCGCATCTGGCCGGGCCAGGAATTGGCGAGGCAGAGATTGCCTTCGGTCGCGCCCTCGAGCACGCGGCCGTCGCCATCGACGATGACGGGCCTGACGCCGGGCAGCGGCAGCGTCGCCGAGCCCGGCTTCAGCACCGTCGCACCGGGCAGCGGCGAGATCAGGATGCCGCCGGTCTCGGTCTGCCACCAGGTGTCGACGATCGGGCAGCGGCTCGTCGCCGACGACGCGGTAGTACCAGAGCCAGGCTTCCGGATTGATCGGCTCGCCGACGCTGCCGAGCACGCGCAGGCTGGCGCGCGAGGTGCGCTTCACCGGCGCGTCGCCCTCGCGCATCAGCGCGCGGATCGCGGTCGGCGCGGTGTAGAAGATGTTGACCTTGTGCTTGTCGACCACCTGCCAGAAGCGCGAGCTGTCGGGATAGTTGGGCACGCCCTCGAACATCAGCGTGGTCGCGCCGTTCGCGAGCGGGCCGTAGACGATGTAGGTGTGGCCGGTGACCCAGCCGACATCGGCGGTGCACCAGTAGATCTCGCCCGGCTGGTAGTCGAAGGTGAGCTCATGGGTGAAGCTCGCCCACACCATGTAGCCGCCGGTCGTGTGCAGCACGCCCTTCGGCTTGCCGGTGCTGCCCGAGGTGTAGAGGATGAACAGCGGATCCTCCGCGTTCATCGCCTCCGGCTCGCAGCGCGGTCGCCTGGCGCGCGGTGAGCGCCGCGTAGTCGTGGTCGCGCCCGTCCTGCATCGGCACCCTCGCGCCGGTGACGCCGACCACGATCACGTTCCTGATCGACGGGCAGGATTGCAGCGCCTCGTCGGCATTCGCCTTCAGCGCGACGGTGCGGCCGCCGCGGCGTCCTTCATCGGCGGTGATCAGCAGCGTGGAATTGCAATCCTGGATGCGGTTGGCGAGGCTGTCGGGCGAGAAGCCGCCGAACACGACGCGAATGGATGGCGCCGATGCGCGCGCAGGCGAGCATCGCGACCGCCGCCTCCGGCACCATCGGCAGATAGATGGTGACGCGTCGCCCTTCTTGCACGCCGAGCGCGCGCAGCGCGTTGCGCGAGGCGGCAGACCTGCTCATGCAGTTCGCGATAGGTGATGCGGCTGCGACTGGGCGGGATCGTCGCCCTCCCAGATGATCGCGACCTGTGTCGCCGCGCGTCCGCGAGGTGGCGGTCGAGGCAGCTCACCGAGGCATTCAGCGTGCCGTCCTCGAACCATTTGATGGAGACGTCGCCGCTGAAGCTCGTGTTCTTGATCTTCGTGGGCGCGCGCATCCAGGCGATGCGCCGGGATTCGCGCCGCCAGAACCCGTCCGGATCGCGCGCGGCCTCCTCGTTCATCGCGCGGTATCGCTCCGCCGTCACGCCGGCGTGAGCGGCGATTTCCGGCTTGATGTCGATGCGCTGGTCGTCCGGCATTGGTCGCACCCTCCGCGTTTCTTCTTGCCTCGAGCCTACAGGCCGGCGTCGTCGGGCACCAGGACGAGCCCGTCGCGAGTTCGACCGGCACCGCCTCCAGCCGGTCGCCGATGCAGGGGCCCCAGACGCAGATGCCGTCATGGATGGGAACTCGGCGCCGTGCGTCGCAGCAGACGATGCGGTCGCCCTCGTTGTTGAGGAACCGGTCCGGGCGCCCAGTCGAGCGGCACGCCGACATGCGGGCAGGAATTGACGTAGACATGCACGGCATCGCCCCAGCGCACCGCGAACAGGCCGACGAACCCGCCCGGCGCGGCGGCGAAGCCGCGCGCCTCGCCGTTCGGGATGTCCTCGACCCGGCAGAGGACCCGGCATCAAGCCCGCACGCCACCCAGCTTGCAGATATGCTTCCAGTGCGCGGGCGAGACCGGCATCACCGAAAGCCGGGACTGGCTGACCAGCAGCATGCCGGCGAGCGCCGGATCGGCCTTCACCGCGGCGAGCGTCACCGGCTGCGGCACCGGCTTCAGCGCCTTCATGTCGACGCACACCCAGTCGCCGCTCTCGGCGGTCGGGTCCGGATAGGCGGCGCGCACGACCTCGACGATGCCGACGATCTCCTTGCCCTCGTTCGAGTGGTAGAAGAAGGCGCGGTCGCCCTTCGCCATCGCCTTCAGATGGTTCCTTGGCGGCGTAGTTGCGCACGCCCGTCCAGGGCTCGACCCCGTTCGCGACCTGCTGCTCCCAGGAGAACGCATCCGGCTCGGACTTCACCAGCCAGTGGTTCACGCCGACGCACCTCGCCATCCTTGTACACCGTGCGGCAGGGGCGGATGATGGTGCTCTCGAACAGGCCCGCCTTGGCGTAGGGATCGCCCTCGGCGAAGCCCTCCGCCTCGGCGCGGTCGGCGACCTCGACCATCAGCAGGCTGCCGCAGGGCCGGCCCTCGGCGTCGAGCAGCGGCCCGGCATGCACGAGCTTCGACTTGTAGGTCTCGAGATAGGCGAGATGGTTGGGCCGGCTGGCCAGGCGGAGATCGAGGCTGCCGGGCTTGTCGACGCAGATCAGGGCGAACAGCATGGTGCCTCCTGACGGGCTGGCCGCGGAGATTACGGCGAGGAAGCTCGGCGGCGCGGAGCTCCGGCTCAAGGGCGCCAGGGCCAAGAGCGAAGGCCGTGATCCCTTCAAACTGGGCCGCCCTGCCGCTATGGTCGGCTGCCGTGGACGCCACCACCGCCCTCGCGCCGCGCCCCCGGGCCGGGCGCGGCCTGCACCGCTTCGCCAATCCGGGCCGATTCCTGCGCCTGGCGGCCAAGGTGCAGCCCTGGCTGAACGCGCTGCGGCGCTGGTGCTCACCGTGGCCGGGCTGGTCTGGGGCCTGTTCTTCGCGCCCGCCGACTGGCAGCAGGGCGACGCGGTGCGGATCATGTATGTCCACGTGCCCGCCGCCTGGCTCGCCTCCGGCGGCTACGCCGCGCTCGCGCTCTGCTCGGTCGCCTCGATCGTCTGGCGGCATCCGCTCGCCGATCTGGCGGCGGTCGAGATCGGGCCGGTCGGCGCCGCGTTCACCGCGCTCTGCCTCGCCACCGGCAGCCTCTGGGGCAAGCCGATGTGGGGCGCCTGGTGGGTGTGGGATGCGCGGCTCACCTCGGTGCTGGTGCTGTTCTTCCTCTATCTCGGCCATATCGCGCTGGTGCGCGCCTTCGACGACCCCGAGCGCGGCTACCGCGCCGGCGCGATCCTCGCGCTGGTGGGCGCGGTCGACCTGCCGATCATCAAGTTCAGCGTGCAATGGTGGAACACGCTGCACCAGCCCGACAGCATCACGCTCACCGGCGCGCCCACCATGTACGTCACCATGCTCTGGCCGCTGCTGGTCGTCGGCGCTCGGCTTCACGCTTCCTGTTCGCCGCGACTCGTGGTGGCGCGGCTGCGGGCGGCGGTGATGGAGCGGCGCATCCGCGGGCTGCTGATGGCGCGCGCGGCCGCGCGAGGGCGGCGGCGTGAACCATCTCCCCTTCATCGCCGCGCGCCTATGCGCTCGCGGTGATCGTGCCCGCCTGGCTCGCGTCTCGATGCCTGGCCGCGGCTCGGCCGCGCCCGCAAGCGGCTCGCCGCGCTCGATCCGCGGGCGCGGGTGCGGGGGCCGGCATGACCCGCAAGCGCCGCCGGCTCTGGATCCTGGTCGCCTGCGGCATCGGGCTCGGCAGCGCGACCGCGCTCGCGCTCAACGCCTTCAGCGGCAACATGGTGTTCTTCGTCGCCCCCTCCGATTTCGCGGCGAAGGCGGCGCCCGGCCGCACCCTCCGCCTCGGCGGCCTCGTCGAGCAGGGCAGCGTGCAGCGCACCGAGCGGGACGGCACCCCGGTCGCCCGCTTCCGCATCACCGACGGCAAGCGCCGCCGTCGAGGTGAGCTATGCCGGCATCCTGCCGGACCTGTTCCGCGAGGGTCAGGGCATCGTGGCCCTCGGCACCGCGCAGCCGGACGGCAGCTTCCGCGCCTCCGAGGTGCTGGCCAAGCATGACGAGACCTACATGCCGAAGGACGTGGCCGACGCGCTAAAGAAGGACGGCATGTGGAACCCCTCCTCCGGCCCGCCGCCCGCCCGCCTCCGAACTGGGACACGCTCACGGTCAAGACCGGCGGTCGCCGCCCATCAGGCCGCGGAGAAGCGCGGGTGATTCCGGAGACCGGGCATTTCGCCCTGGCGCTCGCCTGCATGCTCGCCGCGGCGCAGGCGATCGTGCCGCTCTACGGGGCGCCTGGCGCCGCGACGCGCGGCTGATGGCGGCCGCGCCGGCGCTCGCCATCGGCCAGCTCATCGCGCTCGCCACCGCCTTCCTCTGCCTGATGTGGAGCGGCGTCACCGACGACACTCGGTGCTCAACGTCGCGCAGAACAGCAACAGCCTGGAGCCGCTGATCTACCGGATCACCGGCACCTGGGGGAACCACGAGGGCTCGATCCTGCTCTGGGGCGCTGATCCTCGCCCTCTGCGGCGGCGCGGTCGCGGCCTTCGGCTCGGGCCTGCCCTTCGGCGCTGCGGGCGCGGGTGATCGGCGTGCTCGGCGCTCACCTCGGCCGGGTTCCTGCTGTTCGCGCTCACCGCGTCCAACCCGTTCCTGCGCGTCTGGCCGCCGCCGGTGGACGGGCAGGACATCAACCCGCTGCTGCAGGATCCCGGGCTCGCGATGCACCCGCCGATCCTCTACGCCGGCTATGTCGGCTTCGCCGTCCCCTTCGCCTTCGCCGTCGCCGCTCTGCTCGAAGGGACGCGTGGACGCCTCCTGGGGACGCTGGGTGCGGCCCTGGACGCTCGCCTCCTGGTGCTTCCTCACCGGCGGCATCGCGCTCGGCTCGTGGTGGGCCTATTACGAGCTCGGCTGGGGCGGCTTCTGGTTCTGGGACCCGGTCGAGAACGCCTCGCTGATGCCCTGGCTCACCGGCACGGCACTGCTGCATTCCGCGCTGGTGGTCGAGAAGCGCGAGGCGATGAAGGTGTGGACCGTGCTGCTCGCCATCGGCACCTTCTCGCTGTCGCTCACGCGGCACCTTCCTGGTGCGCTCGGGCATCCTCAACTCGGTGCACGCCTTCGCCAACGACCCGCGCGCGGCGTGTTCATCCTCGCCCTGCTCGCGCTGCTGATCGGCGGCTCGCTGCTGCTGTTCGCGATCCGCGCGCCGCGCCTCGCCTCGGGCGGGCTGTTCGTCGCCGGTCTCGCGCGAGGGCGCGCTCGTGCTGAACAACATCCTGCTGTGCTCGATCTGCGCCGTGGTGATCACCGGCACGATGTATCCGCTGCTCGCGGACATGGTCGGGCATCAAGATCAGCGTCGGCGCGCCCGTTCTTCAACGCGACGGTGTTCCCGCTCGCCGCGCCCGTCTTCGCCGCCATGGTGATCGGGCCGGTGCTGTCCTGGAAGCGCGCCGATCTCGGCCAGGCGCTGCTGCGGCTCTGGTGGGCCTGGCTGATCGCGGCGGTGGTCGGGCTCGTCACCGCGCTCGGCACGCAAGGCGCATGCCCGGCCTGTTCTTCGGCCTCGCCGCCTGGCTCGCCTTCGGCAGCTTCGCCCCGATCGTCGAGCGCATCCGCCTGTTCCGCCTCCCGGCGCGCGACAGCCTGGCCCGGCTGCGCGGCCTCTCGCTCGCCGCCTGGGGCGCCTGCATCGCCCATGCCGGCATGGCGCTCACCATCGCCGGCATCGCCGCGATGTCGATGGCGCAGCAGGAGGTCGTGCTCATCAAGCCCGGCCAGACCATCCATTTCGCCGGCTATGGCTGGACGCTGCGCCGGCGTCGCGACCGAGCCCGGGCCCAACTTCACCGCCCGCGTCGCCACGCTCGAGGTCGGCCGCAACGGCCACGTCTGATCGCGACGCTCCATCCCTCGCGCCGCACCTTCCCGGTCGCGCAGACCACCACCACCGACACCGCGATCGAGACCAACGGGTTCCGCGACCTCTACACCGTGCTCGGCGACGAGCGCGACGGCGGCGCGGTGATCCGCCTGCACGACAACCCGCTCGCGCCCTGGATCTGGCTCGGCGCGCTGGTGATGGCGGTCGGCGGCTTCCTCTCGCTCGCCGACCGGCGGCTCCGGGTCGGCGCCCCGGCCCGGCGCGCGCGTCACGGTCCCGGCCTGATGCTCGACCGGCGCGCGCTGCTGACCCTGCCGCTGGCCGGGGCGGTCGCTGGCCGGCGGCGGGTTCTGGCTGCGCTCGCAGCGCATGGAGACCGGCAGCTCGACCCGCGCGGCATCCCGAGCCCGCTCGTCGGCCGCACGCTCCCCGACTTCTCCCTTCCCGCCCAGCCGCCCGCCACCGCGGGCTTCTCCAGCGCCGACGTGCTCGCCGCCGCCGCGCAGCGCCCGGTGCTGGTCAATTTCTTCGCCTCCTGGTGCGTCCCCTGCGATGATCGAGCATCCCGAGCTGATGGCGCTGCAGCAGCGCGGCGTCCCGCTCTGGGGCATCGCCTACAAGGACACGCGCAGGCCGCCGCCGCCAGCTGCTCGCGCAGAACGGCGATCCCTATGCCCGCCTCGCCCGCGACGAGCTCGGCCGCATCGCCATCGATTTCGGCCTCTACGGCGTGCCCGAGACCTATTTCGTCGACCGCCAGCGGCATCGTGCGCTGGCGCTGGGCCGGGCCGCTCGATGCGACACCGTCTCCCGCCAGCTCGATCCGCTGCTGAAGAAATACGGATGAGGCTGCTCTGCCGCGCTCGCTGCTCGCTCCTGTCGCTCGCCGGCCTCGCCGGCCCCGCCTGCGCGATCAGCGATCCCGCGGAGATGCTGCAAAATCCCGCCGAGGAAGCAGCGCGCCGAGGCGATCGGGCGGCAGCTCCGCTGCCTGGTCTGCCAGAACGAGAGCATCGAGGATTCCGGCGCCGACCTCGCCCGCGATCTGCGCGCCGATCGTCCGCCAGCAGGTGGCGGCGGGCCGCACCAACCGGCAGGTCACCGACTGGATGGTGGCGCGCTACGGCAATTTCGTCCGCCTGCGGCCGCCCTTCGACGCCTTCACCCTGCGCTCTGGCTCTCGCCGCTGATCGCGCTCGGCGTCGGGTTCGGCGCCGCCCTGCTCGCCCGCCGCCCGCGCGCCGCCCGCCGCCGCTCTCCGAGGCCGAGCAGGCGCGGCTCGCCGAGCTGACCAGGTCATGAGGCGGCTCCGCGCTCCGCATGATCTGGCTTGCCCTCCTGCTGCTCGCCTGCGTCGCGCTGGCGCCGCTCGCCTTCGCGCTCCGCCGCGGCGCCCGTGCGCGCGGCCGGCGCGACGCCGATCTCGCGCTGCATCGCGCGCAGCTCGCCGAGCTCGACCGCGACCTCGCCGAGGGCCGCATCGGCGCCGCCGAGCACAAGGAGGCGCGGCTCGAGGTGCAGCGCCGCCTGCTGGCCGCCGACGCCGCCAGCGACGCGCGCGCCGCTCGCCGCCGCCGGCTGCGCGCGCCGCTCGCGGTCGCCATCCTGGTGATCTCCCGCTCGGCGCGCTCGCGCTTTACCTCACCGGCGGCTCGCCCAGCCTGCCCGCCGCCCCGCTCGCCGCGCGCATCGCCCATGCCCGCGCCGCGGCAGCAGGAGGCAGCCGGCGCTGATCACCGAGCTCCGGGCCAGGCTCGCCACGCTCGATCCGCGCTCGCAGCAGGCGCACCAGGGCTACATCCTGCTCGGCAACGCCGAGAGCGCGCGCGGCAACTTCGCCGCCGCCGCCGCCGCCTGGCGCACCGCGCTCGACTGCCGGCTTCGACCCCATGCTCGCCGCCGAGGCCGCCGAAGCCGCAAGCCGCGCCGAGGGCCAGGTCAGCGCCGCCTCGCGCCGACCTGTTCCGCAAGGCCCTCGCCGCCGCTCCGCAGGACGCCCCCTGGCGCCCGATGGTTGAGCAGCGCCTCGCCCAGGCCCCGAAGGGCTGACCTGCCGGATGGACGCTCGTAGGATCGGGGTCGTGAGAAAAGGCCAGGGGCTCTGCCTCTGGACCCCAATTGGGGCCTGAGGCCCCAGACCCCCCGGCGGGTCCAGGGGACAAAGCCCCCTGGCCTTCTTCATGACCCAGGCCCAGGAGCGTCCATGCAGCGGATGAGCACGGCGGAGGCGGTGGTGGAGATGCTGCTCCGCCACGGCATCGACACGGTCTACGGCGTGCCGGGCGTGCACAACGACCCGTTCTTCGACGCCATCCACAGCGCGGACGGGCGGATGCGCATGCTGCATGCGCGGCACGAGCAGACGGCCGGCTACATGGCGTTGGGCGCGGCACTCGCGACGGGACGGCCGCAGGCCTTCGTCGTGGTGCCGGGGCCGGGCCTGCTCAACGCCGTCGGCGGCGCTGCTCACCGCCTATGGGATGGGCGCGCCGGTGATCGCGCTGGCGGGGCAGATCCCCTCCTTCGCGATCGACCGCGGGCACGGGCACCTGCATGAAATCCCGGACCAGCTCGGGCTGTTGCAGCATCTGACCAAGCATCGCGGCGCGGATCGTGGCGCCGCACGAGGCGCCGAGCGAGATGGCGCATGCGATCCGGCTCGCCCGCTCCGGGCGCACGCAGCCGGTCGCGATCGAGGTGCCGATCGACGTCTGGGGCAAGCGGGCGCGCGGTCGAGCTCGTCGATCCGCTGCCGCCGCTCGCGCCGCCGGTCGATCCGGAGGCGATCGAGGCGGCGGCCGCGCATCCTGGCGAAGGCGGAGCGTGCCGCTGATCGTCGTCGGCGGCGGCGCGCAGGATGCCGGGCCGGAGGTGCAGCGCATCGCCGAGCGGCTGGAGGCGCCCGTCGTCACCTATCGCCGCGGCCGCGGCGTGATCCCGACCACGCACCGGCTCGCCGTGCCGTATCCGGTCGGACATCGCCTCTGGCGCGAGGCGGATGCGGTGCTCGCGATCGGCACGCGGCTCTACACGCAGCAGAGCGTCTGGGGCGTCGATGCGGCGATGAAGATCGTGCGGATCGACATCGACCCCGAGGAGCACGACCGCTTCCGCCGGCCGGACTGCGCCATCACCGCCGATGCCGCGACAGCGCTGCGCGCGCTGGAGCAGGCGCTGCCGGCGCAGAGCCGCGCCCGTCGCGCGAGGCGGAGCTCGCCGCGCAACGCGCCTGGTTCGAGGAACGGATGGCGCGGCTCGAGCCGCAGAACGGCTTCCTGCGCGCGATGCGCGCGGCGCTGCCCGAGGACGGCATCCTGGTCGACGAGGTCACGCAGATGGGCTTCGCGGCGCGGCTCGCCTTCCCCGTGATCGCGCCGCGCAGCTTCTTCTCGGGCTACCAGGACAATCTCGGCTACGGGTTCGGCACCGCGCTCGGCGTCAAGGCGGCGTGTCCGGACCGCGCGGTGCTCTCGATCGCCGGCGATGGCGGCTTCGCCTACCAGGCGATGGAGCTCGCCACCGCGATGCGGCACGACATCGCGCTGGTGACGGTGGTGTTCGATGACGGCGCGTTCGGCAATGTGCGCCGCATCCAGGCCGAGCATTACGGCAACCGGCTGATCGCGAGCGACCTGCACAACCCCGATTTCGTCCGCTTCGCCGAGAGCTTCGGCGTCGCCGCCTTCCGCGCCCGCGACGCCGACGGGCTCGAGCGCGCGCTCAAGGACGCCTTCGCGCTGAACCGTCCGGCGCTCGTGCACGTGCCGATGGGCGAGAGTGCCGAGCGCCTGGGGCATGATCCTGCTGCCGCGCGTGCGCGGCTTCGAGGCCGGATCGCGCCCTGCGCTGCCGTGAACCGCCGATCTCGCCGGAAATTAGGAGGAATTTAGGATCGGGGTTTCAGGCTGGCCGCCGAATTCCCAGAGTGCGCTGCCATGTTGACCCTGTTCTCCCGTATCGGCATCTCGACCAAGATCCTCCTGGCGCTCGGCCTCGTCATGGCCGCCGTCTTCGGGCTCGGTCTGTTCGGTCTGCGCCAGGTGGGCGGCCTCAACGGATCGGCGCAGGTGCTGGGCGAGGACGTGAGCTCGGTGCGCAGGCTTGCCGATCTCGCGCGGCAGACCGAACGCATCGCGGCACTCGACGGGATGGCGGTCCTCGCCCGCAGCACCGCTGAGCGGGACGACGCGATCGGGGTGAGCGGCGTCGCCCGCAAGGCGTTCAACGACAGCTGGGCGGCCCTGGCGCCGTCGATCGGCCCCGGCGAAGAGACGGAACTCGCCGCCAAGGTGGACGCGAACTGGAAGAAGCTCACTGCCGACGAGGACCGCTACATCGCCTTCCTCCGCTCGGGCGATCGGGAGAAGGCGCTCGTCGTCCTGCTCGAGGATATCCGCCAGCAGCGCATCGTGCTCCGCAAGGCGGTCGACGCGCTGTCCGCCTTCCAGGCGCGGGAATCGGATGCGGCGCTTGCGCGGGCGCATCAGGCGGGCAGCGAGGCGGAGTATGGCGTGGCGATCATTCTCGGCCTCGCGGCGCTGATCTGCGCCGGGGTCGGCTTCGGCCTGATCCGCCTGGTCTCGGTCGCCGGTGCGCGCGATGACGGGCGCGATGCTCCGCCTGGCCGAGAAGGACATGACGGTCGCGATCCCGGGAAGCGGGCGCGGCGACGAGATCGGCGGCATGGCGCAGGCGCTCGACGTGTTCAAGGCGAGCATGGTGCGCGCCGATGCGCTCGCCGCCGAGCAGCTTGCGGAGGCGGAGGCGAAGGCGCACCGCGCCGCCACGGTAGAGGCGCTCGTACAGTCATTCGATGCCAGGGCCACCGAGCTGGTGCAGTCGCTGAGCGAGGCCGCCACCGGGCTCGAGAGCACGGCGAGCCTGATGCAGGGCGCGGCCGATACGACCTCGGGCCAGGCGGGGCTGGTCGCCGCCGCGGCGGAGCAGTCGAGTGCCGGCGTGCAGTCGGTTGCCTCGGCCACCGAGGAGCTGAACGTCTCCATCAGCGAGATCGCGCGGAGCGTGGAGCAGTCGGCGGAGAAGTCGCGCCGCGCGGTCACCACCGCGCGCGAGGCCGACGGCACGGTGCGCGCCCTCGCCCAGGCGGCCGACCGCATCGGCGAGGTGATCGGCATGATCACCTCGATCGCCGGCCAGACCAACCTGCTGGCGCTGAACGCGACCATCGAGGCGGCGCGTGCCGGCGAGGCCGGCAAGGGCTTCGCCGTGGTCGCGAGCGAGGTGAAGGCGCTGGCGCAGCAGACCACGAGGGCAACCGAGGAGATCGGCAGCCAGATCGCGGCAATCAAATCCGCGACCGGCGAGGCGGTGCGGGTGATGGGCGGCATCGCCGCCGTGGTCGAGGAGGTCGGCACGATCGCCGACACGATCGCGGCAGCGGTCGAGGAGCAGGGTGCCGCGACCGCGGAGATCACGCGCAACGTGCAGCAGACGGCCGGGAACACCCAGGAGGTGACGGAGAACATCGCCGGCGTGAACCGCGCCGCGGCCGAGACCGGCGTCGCCGCGTCCGAGGTGCTGACCGCGGCCGGCGCGCTCTCCCGCCATTCCGACACGCTGTCGCGTGAGGTCGCGAGCTTCATGTCCGGCCTGCGCGCGGCCTGAGCCGCGCGCGGCTTTCCGGCCGATCCCGCGGCCGCCATAGTGCGGCGGATGGACTGCCGGCGGTTTCCGTTCCTCACCCTCCTGCTCGCCGGCATCGCCTCCGGCGCGCGGGCGCAAGCACCCGACCTCAGGCCGCTGCTCCGCGCCTATCCGGCCGAGCTCGCCGGCGTCGACAGCCATGACCTGATCTGGCGCGACGGCACGCGGATGAAGCTCGCCGCCGGCGATGACAGCAGCTTCGAGGCGATGCTGCGCGACGGCTCGATCCTCGCCATGATGCGCGAGCCCTATCCGGCGAGCCTGAGCACACCCGCCTTCGGCACCGACGACGATCCCGGCCGCATCCGCAACCGCGCCTTCTTCGACAAGATGTACGGCGACTGCCGGCGCGGCGAGGTCGCGCCGCATCTGGTCCCGGTCATCTGGCTGCCGCGCCACTGGGGCGGGCCGCTGCGCGTCACCGCGATCAACGGGGTGGCGGCGGAACTCGCAGCCGTCTCGGAGGCACTCGATGCGGCGCCGGACGACGTGACGCGCTATCTCTATCCGCCCGGCGGCACCTATGACTGCCGCGCCGTCGCCGATGCGGGCCAGGCCAGCATGCATGGCTGGGGCGCGGCGATCGACATCAACGTCGCGCACAGCGATTACTGGCACTGGCATCGCGACGCGCCGCCGCCGCGGCCGATTCCGGCGGTGATCATCGAGACCTTTGCGCGCCATGGCTTCATCTGGGGCGGCGACTGGTCGCATTACGATACGATGCATTTCGAATACCGGCCCGAACTGCTCGGCCTGGTCGCGGGGTCATCGCCATGATGAGCACCGAACTCGCGATGCTCGGACTGACCACCGCGCTCGGGCTGGTGCAGCTCGCGCTGGCGGCGGCCACGGCGCGGCGGCAGGACGGGCTGCGCTGGGCGATCGGCCCGCGCGACGTGCCGCCGCCGCCGCTCACCGGCATCGCCGGGCGGCTGTCGCGAGCACGGGCCAACTTCATGGAGACCTTCCCGTTCTTCGCCGCTTCGGTGCTGGCGGTGCATGCCGCGGGGTGCGAGAACGCGCTCTCCGGGAGGGGGGCCGAGCTCTATTTCTGGGCGCGGCTGGTCTACGTGCCGGTCTATGTGGCCGGAATCCCGGTGATCCGCTCGTTCACCTGGGGGGTGTCGATCGTCGGCCTCGTGATGGTGCTGCTCGCGCTGACGGTCGGCTGAACCCTTGACCGGCCGCGCGATCCGTTGGCAGGGATGCGCAATGCCCGCGCTCCGCCCGGTCGTGCTGATGCTCCTGCTGCTCGCCGGGCCGGCGGCCCTGGCGCAAACCCCCACCCCGCCGCCCGAGCCGAAACCTCCGGCGCCGGGGCACCACCCGGCCCATCCCGGACATCGTCCGCCGGTGGTGAAGCCCTCCCCGCATCCGGTGCGCGAGAAGCCCGGCACCCATCCGGCGCCGCACCAGGCGCCGCGGCGCACCCCGGCACCCGCGCCGGCGCCACCCGCCGCGCCGGCCCCGGCCACGCCGGCACCCGAGGCGCAGAACCCCGCCAAGGGCACCGTCACCGGCCTGCCGCTGCCGCGCTTCGCCTCGCTGCGCTCCGACGAGGTGAACCTGCGGGCCGGGCCGGGCACGCAATATCCGATCGATTGGGTCTACAAGCGCCGCGACCTGCCGGTGGAGATCGAGCGCGAGTTCGACGTCTGGCGCCTGATCAGCGACGAGGACGGCGTGCGCGGCTGGGTGAACCAGGCGACGCTGATGGCGCGGCGCGGCTTCGTGGTCACCGGCGGCGAGCAGGTGCTGCGCGGCGCGGCGGACGACAATGCCGCCCCGGTCGCGCGGCTGCAGGCGGGGGTGATGGGGCGGCTCCGCTCCTGCACGGCGAGTTCGGACTGGTGCGCGGTGCAGGTCGGCGATTATCGTGGCTTCCTGAAGCGCGACCAGTTCTGGGGCGCGCTGCCGGGAGAGGTCGTGCAGCCATGAGCACGGAGCTGACCGCGGACCAGACGCTGCCGGAGGACAAGCCGCGCGCGCATCACGACATGGGCGGCGTGTCGAAATTCCTGTGCGAGCCGATCGACACCGGCGCGCACGCGCTCACCGCGTTCGACCGCGAGGTGGATGCGATCCGCCAGCTCCTCGGCATGCGCGGCGTGATGAGCGTCGACGAGCTCCGGCGCGGCATCGAGGCGATCCCCGAAGCGGAGTACCACCGCCTCTCCTACTACCAGCGCTGGATCCGCTCGATCACCGACACGCTGCTGCGCAAGGGCGTGATCGGCGAGGCGGAGCTGCGCGCGAAGCTCGGAATCGGCTGATGTTCGCGCCGGGGACCGCCGTGCGGGTGCGCGATGACTGGCCGGAGACGCACGGCCCCGTGCACATCCGCACGCCGCATTATCTGCGTGGCCATGCGGGGCGCGTGGTGCGCTGCCTCGGCCGCTTCCGCAACCCCGAGGACCTTGCCTTCGCGCGTCCCGCCGAAGAGCGCACGCTCTACCATGTCGCCTTCGCGCCGCGCACGATCTGGCCCGACGCGGATTCGGACGAGCTCGTGGTGGAGATTTTCGAGCACTGGCTGGAGGCGGCATGACCCTCCTGGAAGCCGACAGCGATCGGCTGCTCGACGCGGTGCGCGCGCTGCTCACCGAGAAGCAGGTGATGACGACGGAGGATATCGCCGAGCGCATCCGCGCGACCGACAACGCCTCGCCGGCGCAGGGCGCGCGCATGGTGGCCCGCGCCTGGCTCGACGCCGGCTTCCGCGCGCTGATGCTGCGCGACGGCACCGCGGCGGCGGAGGCGATGGGGATTCCGATGCGCGGCGCGCCGCCGCTCGGCGTGCTCGAGAACACCGCGGACACCCACCATCTCGTCGTCTGCACGCTGTGCAGCTGCTATCCGCGTGCGGTGCTCGGCTATCCGCCGTTCTGGTTCAAATCCGCCGGCTATCGCGCCCGCGCGGTGCGCGATCCGCGCGGCGTGCTCGCCGAGTGGAACACCGTGCTGCCGGCGGGCGTGCGCATCCGCGTGGTGGACAGCACGGCCGATTACCGCTGGATGGTGCTGCCGCGGCGCCCCGCCGGCACCGAGGACTGGGACGCGGAGCGCCTCGCCGCGCTCGTGCGCGAGGGTGACATGATCGGCGTCACGGTTCCGCCGGCCGCCGCGTAGGAAACCACTTCACACCCACCCACGGCGCGCACGCCGTATCGGAACTGACAACGAGGAGCGCCAGCATGCCGCATGTCCTGATCAAGATGCTGCCCGGCCGGTCCGAGGCGCAGAAGGCCGACATCGCCGAGAAGGTGACGCGCGCCGTCATGGAGGGCGCGAAATGCAAGGAGGACGCCGTCTCGGTCAGCATCGAGGACGTGGCTTCGGAGGACTGGACAGAGACGGTTTACAAGCCCGACATCATGGCGCGGCCGGAGCGGCTGTACAAGAAGCCCGGCTACAATCCGCTGAAATAGGCCCGCCCGTCCCCGTTCCGCCTCGGCGTCCTTCCGGAAAGGCGCCGAGGGGCGCCTTTCCCAAACAGACTGTCAGCGCGGACGCGAATACCCGGTCGCCGCGTAGGCGCCGCCCTGGAACTTCTCCTCGATCGGGTCGTCGCTGACTTTCCCCGCGAGCTGGCCGGCATAGGTGTCGGCGCTGTCCTGCGGCGCCCAGCCCAGCGTCTCGCGCGCGTCCTTGCCCCAGAAGGTGCGGGAGTTGTTCGACGCGCCCCAGATCACCTCGCAGCCGATCCGTTCGGTCTTGGCGACCCGCACCATGAGCCGCGCGAGATCGGCATAGGAGAGCCAGGTCGCCAACATCCGCGCGTTCGTCGGTTCCGGAAAGCTCGAGCCGATGCGCACCGACACGCTCTCGACGCCGTGCTTCTCCCAGTACATGCGGCCCATCAGCTCGCCATAGGCTTTCGACAGGCCGTAATAGCTGTCCGGCATCAGCGCGCAGTCGGCATCGAGCCTGTTCGCCCGCTCGTGGTAGCCGATCGCGTGATTCGACGAGGCGAACACCACCCGCGCGCGCTCGCGCCGTGCCGCCTCATAGATGTGATAGAGGCCGCGGATATTGGGGCCGATCACCTCCTCGAACGGCTTGTCGGTCGAGGTGCCGCCGAAATGCAGGATCAGCCCGCACCCCTCGGCGAGCCGCAGCATGGTCACGCCGTCCTCGAGATCGGCCTGCAGGAAACGCGCGCGCGGCGGCAGCCGGTCGGGGAACGGTGCGATGTCGGTCAGCACCAGCGTCCAGCCCTCGTCCCCCAGCGCCCTGGCGAGCGAGCGGCCGAGGGCGCCGGAGGCGCCGGTCAGCAGCACGGGCTTCTGCGTCAGGTCGGGCATGGCGGATTCTTCCTCCGAGGCGTTGTCAGCGATCGCGGGGCAAGAGAACATCCTCGCCGACCACTGACAACCGGCCGCGCATGCAGACCCTGACCGAACTCGCCGCGGCGCTCGCGGATGGCCGCACCACGGCGCTCACGCTGGTCGAGGAATGCCTCGCCCGCATCTTCGATCCCGACGGCGAGGGTTCGCGCACCTTCACCCGCATCCATGCCGAGCAGGCACGCGAGGGCGCCGCGGCGATGGACGCGCTGCGCCGCACCGGCCGCGCGCCGAGCCCGTATGCCGGCATTCCGGTCAGCCTGAAGGATCTGCTCGACATCGCCGGTGAACCCACGCCCGCCGGCTCCCGCGCGCTGGCCGACGCGGCACCCGCGGCTCGGGATGCGGTGCTGGTGCGGCGGCTGCTCGCCGCCGGCTTCGTGCCGATCGGCCGCACCAACATGACCGAGTTCGCCTTCTCCGGCCTCGGCATCAACCCGCATTATGGCACCCCGCGCAGCCCCTGGGACCGGCGCGGCGCCGGCGCCGGCCATATCCCCGGCGGCAGCTCGTCCGGCGCCGCGGTCTCGATCGCCGACCGCATGGCCTATGCGGCGATCGGCACCGATACTGGCGGCTCCTGCCGCATCCCGGCGGCGTGCTGCGGCGTGGTCGGCAGCAAGCCGACCGCGCGGCGCGTGCCGCTCGACGGCGTGCTGCCGCTCTCCTCGACGCTCGATTCCGCCGGGCCGCTCGCCAATTCCGTCGCCTGCTGCGCGATCGTGGACGCGGTGATTGCCGGCGAGCCGATCGACGTGCCGCCGCCGGCCGAGCTCGCCGGGCTGCGCATCGCGGTGCCGACCAACATCGTGCTCGACGGGATGGATGCGGCGGTCGGCGCCGCGTTCGAGCGTGCGCTCTCCCGCCTCGCCGAGCACGGTGCGCGCATCGAGCACCGCGCCTTCGCCGCGCTCGATGACGATCGCGCGCGCGAATGCGACCGGCGGCTTCAGCGTCGCCGAGAGCTTCGCCTGGCACCGCGCGCTGCTCGCCGACAAGGCCGCGCTCTACGACCCGCGCGTGCGCTCGCGCATCGAGCGCGGCGCGGCGATGACCGCCGCCGATTACGTCGCGCTGATCGCCGACCGCCGGCGCATCATCAACGCGATGGCGCTGGAGAGCGCGCATTGCGATGCGCTGGCGATGCCGACGATCCCGATCGTGCCGCCGCTGATCGCCGATCTCGCCGAAGACGACGCCTACGCGCGCACCAACCAGTTGCTGCTGCGCAATCCGAGCCTCGCCAATTTCCTCGACCGCTGCGCGATCAGCCTCCCCTGCCATCCGGCGGGAAGCGCGCCCGTCGGGCTGATGCTGGTCGGCGAGACGATGGCCGACCGCCGCCTGTTCGCGATCGCCCTGGCGGTCGAGGCGGCCCTGCGGAGCTGAGCCGGCGTCGAGCCGCGGGCTCCGGCGCGTCACCGCCGGCGCATCTGCGGCGGCCCGACAGCGCGCTCAGTTGCGGGGCGTGCAGGACGGGAATTCCGCGCGCGGAAAGCTGATGCCGCAATTGTCCTGGCCGTTGCTGCTGTCGAGGACGTTGTTGGCATCGGTGCCGTACTGCGAGGACCTGGCGGTCGGCGGCGGGAACGCCGCCTGCGCGCTCGGCAGCATGCCCGCGAGGCTCGGCGTGGACGGCGCCGACGTGCAGATGCCGGCATAGGGGATGGCATGGACGGACGGCATGTAGTCGCTCTCCAGACTCGAGAAGGGAAGGCCGGTACTGGCTCGCCGCGCTCCGATAGAAGCACACGTTGAAGGGCGCGCTCACCATCCAGACGGGGATGTTGTAGAAGCGTTTGGGGTACGGGTCGGAGGCGGCGCGCACGGGCCCGGTATATCCGACGACGTTGCCGCTCATCCGGCTCTGGTAGTAGTTCCCGATCCAGGTGGGGGAGTTGCCGATGTTCCTCTCGCCGACGAGGCTGCATTGCGGCGGTGCCTCGATGATCGGGATGAAATGGTTGACCCGCTGGGCGGGATTGCGGCCGCAATACACCTGGGCGAAGGGGTCGAAGATGCGGTCGTACGGATAGATCGGGTAGCTGGCGGTCGATCCTGGTTCGATGATGCTCGGGACATTGGCGACGACCTGATTGGCGAACGATGTCGCCGGCGTGTGGTATGGCGAACTGCTTCCCGCATACGCGGTGAAATTGTTCCCGGCGACCTCGTCGTCCACCATCAGCGATTTCCATGCTTCCTCGGAGGTCCTGGGGCTGGCCGTGTTGACCTGGTCCCAGACGCCTTCCACGCCGACATAGGCGGCGATCTGGTTGTAGTAGATGCCGGCCGTGTTGCGAAACTGGCCGCCGTAATTGTGCGTGGCGATCCCCGTCGAGGCGCCGATCTGGTTGTGGGTCACGCCCTGATAGTCGCAATATTCGAGGTCGATGCCGATCGTCGCGTGGCTGGTGTCGGAAGTCTCGATGTCGTTGGAATTGAACGTCGGGTTCTTGCTCTTGAAGACGCGGAACGCGGTTCCCGCGAACTGGCTGACCTGGTTGGAGGCGATCAGGCTCTCCTTGGCGTTCTCGATGTTCGCCGCATACTGGCCGACATTCGCGAAGAGATTGCCCACGATCTCGATTCCCGACGGATAATAGACGGTCGAGGACGCGCTGTAGGTGCGGGTGTACGGCGCGACCGGCGCGGAGGCGAAGTCGGGCGGGTAGCCGGGGCCGGAATAGACCGGGTCCTGGTAGCAACTCCCCGAGCCGTTGCATTGCCAGTAAGGGTTCTCCTGCCAGACCGTCACGAACTGATCGCGCGGCCAGTCCGACTGGATCTGCAGGCCGACGAGCGTGCTCTGAAAGCTTGAGCCGAAGACATGGACGTAGCGCCCCGGCAGATTGCCGGATTGCACGCTTTGCACGCCGATCTGCGAGTGATTGAAGCTGCTCGAGAACACCGCCAGCTGGACGTTGTCGGAGGAGATCCCCTGGCTCCCGTTGTAGACCGTCACACTGTTGAACTGGGCGGAATACGGCGCCGACCCCGCGGTGAACCGGAAAGCCGGCTCGTCGAGGTTGTCCAGGATGACGGTGACATTGGTCACCACCACCTCACCATCCTGGAGGAAATGGGGTTCGCTCGAATTGCGGATGGTGTGACTGAAATAGATCTGCGTGTTGGCATCCCCCTGCAGGGAATATCCGTTCAGGTCGAGGGGATATCGGTACGGCAGGACGCAATTGGTCGGCGAGGACGAGGTCACCTGGAGCGGTTTCTGCAACGTGCACAGCTTCGCCTGCGCGTCGCAGATCGATGCTGCCGGCGGGATGTCCGCACAAGGCTGATCGTTCGGCAGCGTGGTCACCGTGCTCAACGAGCCGGTGGGAGCGGGAGCGGACGAAAGGAACAGGCCCGCGAGATATTGCCCGCCGGATTCCGCGGTCAGGACGAGCGACGAACCAGCGGGCGAGGGCTGGAAATCGAGCGTGCTGATGCCCGCGGGGAAGCAGCCGTGATCCTTGCCGGTCTCGGTGTCCTGCAGGCAGGCCGGGACCTGCGTGTCGATGTAGACCGGCACGCTGCACCCGGCGCCGCTGCAGGAATTGGTGATGTCATGGCAGTTCGAGCCGGAGCAGGTATTGATGACGGACGTGCATGTCGGACCACTGCACGGGGTCGCGGTCAGGATCGCCCCGTAAGGGTTGTCCGATGAGGTCGACAGGAATGACGGCGATCCGGCGCCCGCCAACGCGCTGCACGGTGCGAGCGCCATCAGGACGACCCACACCCATCGCGGAATCCGCGTCTCCATTGCCACCAGCCCCCCGAACACGAAACTGTGAGGCCATGCCACGGGGTGGCCGGGCAATGCAAGAGCTTGGTTGTATCAGCCAAGGTACACTCTACTTGCGGTGGTTGCCTGCAATGAGCCGTGCGGTCGGCCCGCTACACCACCACCACGCCGTGATGCTTCGCCTTCCCCTCCGGCTCGACATGGATCGTCACCACCATGCCCTCCACCTCGTCCCGGAGCGCGGTCTCGATGCGGTCGCAGATCGCATGCGCCTCGTCGACGCGCATTTCGCCCGGGACCACGAGATGGAACTCGAGGAAGGTGACGCGGCCGGCATGGCGCGTGCGCAGATCATGTGCCTCGATCGCGCCGGCGGCGTGCTCGCTCACCAGCGCGCGGATGCGGCCGACGATCGCCGGCGCCGGCGCCTGGTCCATCAGCCCGCCCACCGATTCACGGATCAGCCGCGCGCCCGACCACAGGATGTAGATCGCGACCGCCGCCGCGATCAGCGGGTCGACAACCGCGAATCCGGTGGCGAGCGCGAAGGCGAGCCCGGCGACGATCCCGACCGAGGTGACCACATCGGCGAACAGGTGCCGCGCGTCCGCGATCAGCGCCGGCGAGCGCGCGCGCCGTCCGGTGTGCAGCAGCAGCGTCGCCCACACCGCGTTCAGCACGGTCGCGAGCGCATTGAGCACGAGACCGCGCACGGGAAACTCGAGCGGGCGCGGCGCCTGCAGCCCGTACCAGGCGTGCTGCAGGATCTGCACCGCCGCGGCGATGATCAGCGCCCCCTCGACCACGGCGGCGAAGAACTCCGCCTTGTCGTGGCCATAGGGATGGTTGGCGTCCGCGGGTATCGCCGCGAAATTGAGCGCGAACAGCGCGATGCTGGCGGCGATCACGTTCACCACCGTCTCGAGCGCATCCGAGTAGAGCGCGGCACTTCCGGTGATCCACCAGGCCGCACCTTTCAGCGCGAGCGCGGCGACCCCGATCGCGATGCTGCCCGCGGCGATCCGCCGCGTCCGCTGCTGCATCGTCCCGTCTCCCGCGAGACGATCAGATCGTCATCGCTCCTGGCCGCCGGCGGCGAGCACCTTGGCGGTCGCGCCGGACAACGCCCCGAGTTTCTCCCCCTTCGCCACGCGGTCCTGGGTGACGAGCCCCTTCCGCTGGCGCGCGATCGCCTCCCGCGCTTCCGCCTCGGCCTCGGCGGGCGGCAGCACCAGCACGCCGCTCTCGTCGCACAGCACCGCATCGCCCGGCATCACCACGACGCCGCCGACGCTCGCCGGCAGGTTGATGCGGCCGCCGAGATCGTAGAGGCGCGTGGTGATCGGCGCGAGGCCGCGCGCCCACATGGGAAAGGCGGAGGCCTCGATCTCCTCGATGTCGGTGCACGGCCCGTCCACCACGCCGGCGACCGCGCCGGCCGCCTTCGCGGCGACGGTGACGCCGCCGCCCCAGCAGGCATGGCGGTCGTCGCCGAGCCGGTCCACCACCAGCACGTCGCCCGGCCGCAACAGGCCGAGCGCGTGATGCAGCGCGGTCGAATCCGGGCCGGGGATCACCACCGTCACCGCGGTCCCGGCGACGCGCCGGCCGCGCAGCAGCGGCTGGATGCGACGGTCGCAGAACCCCCAGTGGCGCCAGTGCCCGACGGTCGCCGTCTCGGTCTCCCCGAGCAGCGCGACCACCTCGGCGCTGATCTGCGGCGGCATCGGACCGATCTCGTAGCGCGGCATGCGCAACTCCTCGCAACGGGTCGGTCCGGGATAGGAGCGGCCCGCGCACGGGTCAACCGGCCGGGCCGGCGCGGCGCCTTCCGTGTAGAATATGGCAGTGACCCGCTCGGAGCGCCTGTTCGACCTGCTGCACGCACTGCGCCGGCATCGCCGTCCGGTGACCGGCAAGGTCCTGGCGGCCGAAACCGGCGTCAGCCTGCGCACGCTCTATCGCGACATCGCGAGCCTGCAGGCGCAGGGCGCAAACATCGAGGGCGAGCCGGGGATCGGCTATGTGCTCCGGCCGGGCTTCCTGCTGCCGCCGCTGATGTTCCCCCCGGAGGAGATCGAGGCGCTGGTGCTCGGCACGCGCTGGGTCGCCGGGCGCGCCGACGCCCGGCTGCGCGAGGCGGCCGAAAGTGCGCTCGCCCGCATCGAAGCCGTGCTGCCGCCCGGACTGAACGGGGAGTTGCATGGCGCGTCCCTGCTGGTCGGGCCGGGCGCCGCGATTCCTGGTGACACGGTCGATCCCGCCCTGCTCCGCCGGGCGATCCGCGCCGAACGGAAGCTCGCCCTCGTCTATCGCGATGGCGACGGCGAGGTCTCGCGCCGCATCGTCTGGCCGTTCGGCCTCGCCTATTTCGACCAGGCGCGCCTGCTGCTCGCCTGGTGCGAGCTCCGCATCGGCTTCCGCCATTTCCGCACCGACCGGATTGCCGCAGCGGAGGTTCTCGAGGCACGCAGCCCCCGTCGCCGCCAGACGCTGCTGCGGGAATGGCGCGCCGCGCAGGGGATCGACGGCGCCGCATGATGCTGCCGGAAACTGGCAGCATGGATCGGGCACAGTCCGGCCATGCCCAACAGGAGCCCGATGATGACCGACAGCAACACGGTTCTTCTCTACGTCGCCGATCCCGCCGCCAGCGCCCGCTTCTATGCCGGGCTCCTTGGCCGCCAACCGGTCGAGCAGAGCCCGACCTTCGCGATGTTCGTCCTTCCCTCCGGCCTCGGCCTCGGGCTGTGGAAGCGCGGCGGCGTGGAGCCGGCTGCCACCGCGCCGGCCGGCGGCAGCGAACTCGGCTTCCGGGTCGCTGATGTCGCGCGCGTCGATGCCCTTCACGCGGAATGGCGCGGAAAGGAGGTCGCGATGGCCCTGCCGCCCACCGACCTCGATTTCGGCCGCACCTTCGTCGCCCTCGACCCGGACGGCCACCGGCTCCGCGTGTTCTGGCCGTTCGAATGAGCGGAAGCGTTCGGCTGGGCCATGAATATCTGCTGGTCGAAAGTGATCGCAATCAGCGCCTTGCGCGTGGCGTGAATCGGCTTGCAAAGACGTGCGCCGCCAGGGTCTCGCCGGCTACACGGCCGCAAATATGCGCGCAAATAGCCCGCAGCCGAGATATCCGCTCCCGGTCGCTCTTCACCTCGAAACTGTCATAGTCCTCGCCGTTGACCCGAAGCATCTCGTCGAGCGCGCCCCGATCAAGGCTAAACGTATGAGCGACTTGATTTCTGACTTTATTAAGCCGTTCCACTGTGGGCAACAGCAAAGGATCATTGGCCCCGAACCCAAGCAGATAGGCTATTTCCAAACGATGCGCGAACGTGAAGCGGATGCTTTCGATTGGCACGACAACCGCGGAGAAGCCTCGAATATATTCGGTTATGGCATACTCCACAATAAGATGCGATTTCAGGATCGCATATTCCAGGTTCTGCGTCCTTGGAAATTGCCGCATCACCAAGTCCCCAAGCTTGTCCCCTATTCTCTCAATTTCCGCCTCACGCTCTTCCCCGGATAGTCCATGCTGCTTGGGATCGACGAGGAACGAGCCCTCCTTGTGAAAATCGTGCGCAGTTTTGAAAGTCGGGCGCTCCCGCTTGATTTGGTAACTACGCATCGTGCACACTCTCAAAGTAGTCGGCGGCAAGCCACAGAGACTGAATGAGCTCGAAGATGTGGCGCCATAATTGATCCAGTTCGGGGAAGCGCGCTTTGTAATTGACTTTCTTATCGTGTACCGCCGTATCTCGCATGAATCGGTCGAAGATATCACCCTTGTTGGCGACTTCGCCCTGGTAGCTCTGCACGGTCGGCACGTAACCAGCCCAAGTCACGGGGGTGAGTGTGCCATCTGGCCGTGCCAGATTATGCCTGCCGAGGTAAAGCTCGATGCTGCCTGCCTTTCCATTTACGTCGATTTTGTGCTCCCCCTGGGGTCCGATTGTCGGATAGTTCCGAGCCAAATCCGTGTCGGGGAGCATCGTGCACTTGATGTTGGCAGGCAGGGTCAGCTCGGAGGCTGACTTGAAAGCGCTCCCTCCGGCCGCATCGTTGTCGAAGATCGCCAGAATGAACGTATTGATCCGCGCCGCGGCAAAGGCTTTAAGAAACTTGACGACGAAGCTTGCCCCTCCGTCAGCTCTGGCCCCCTCGTAATCGAAGAAGGTGATATAGTCCGAGAGATGCGGGTAAAGCCGTTCGAGAGACCGCTGCAGCACCTTGTTGTCAGTGCTTCCCTCCGCGAGCAGCACGACGGGCTGAAGGATCGATCTCCCTTGAGCATGGGGTTGCCGGCGCGCCGCGCAGACTTGCTCCTCCGGCTCAATCCAACCGCCGCCGATCAAGGGCGCTACATCTAGTGACACCTGCTGCACCTCGGGAAGCGCGTCCAGCATGGCCCGGATAGAGGTCAGCGGATCGGCGAAGAATATCCACCCGTCGTCGAGGGCGTGCATCCGACGCTCGATCTCGTCGGCGTATGACTTATCACGCCACCTTTCCTTGGTGTATCGGGTCTCCAGCACATTCTTGATGCGGGCCTGCCAGCCTGAATAGCTGAACTGATCGATCAGCTTTAACTCTGCAGACCAGTCGAGACCGTCTTCGCTGCTGCCGAATGAGAAGCTCCGATATGTCTCACGCTGCTTATGAAGAACGGCATCAAACGCGGCAGCGGCGCGATCGGACGTCACGCCCGCCAGTTCAAGTCGTTCCAGAACCACTGCACGGGAGGCGACGTAGCCTACAAACTCCCAGGCTTCATCACTTTCCCGATACGGGAAACACTTGCGGTCGCTTTCCTGGAAGAGAAAAACGAATTCGTCAGGAACGTAGGCTTTTTGCTCTGAAATCGCGAGATCATCGAATTGCAGCTCGCATGCACTCGTCATTCAATCCACCATAGAGGGTCACGGCCTACGACTTTCTGGGAAGTGGAACTCATCGGGTCCACTCTCCACCGGCGATGAAGGCGATCGCCGCCCATGCCAAATCACTCAGCCAAAACCGCTTCGACATACTCCGCCCCCCGGACCAACGCGAATCGAGAGTCACGTGGTCGGCGCAATGAGGACAGAGCTTAATCGAGGAACACCGGCCGCGCATCCGCCGCGACCGCGATCCCCGCCTGCGCCGCCGAGCGAAGTAGCGCCGCCGGATCGAGCCGGAGATAGCGCGCGAGCAGGCCGACATAGACCCCCATGAACACCGGCCCGTGCCCGTCGCCCTCCCCTTCCGCCGTCATCGTCATCGCATGGGCGAGTTCGTGCAGCAGGCACCAGGACGGCGTCGTCTCGCCGAGCAGGATCGCGAGGCGCGAGCCGCGGGCAAGCACGCGCCGCGTGCGCCCCGGCAGCCGCTCCACCTTCGGCGGAAAGCGGAGCCCGCTCTCGCGCCAGATCGCATCGACCATCCCCTGCGCGCGATCGAATTGGACCGTCGAGGAATCGTGCGGCGCCACCGCGCGCTCCTCCCAGGCATAGACGCGGCTGCGCTGGGTGTCGCGGGCCGCCATCAACCCAGCAGCGCGCGTCCCGACGACCCGACCGGGCGCTCGAGATTGATCCGGTCGCCGGCAGCGATCCCGCTCCGATAGGCGGATGGATTGATCCGCAGCCGCCCGCCGCCGCCCGAGCGGAGCCGGACGCCGGCGGCCCGGAAGGCCTCCGCCACCACCTGGTGCTTGATCAGGATGAGCGCGGTGCCGGTCGCGCGCCGCGCCCCGACCGCGGCCTCGCGCGCCTGGTGCATCGCCTCCAGCCGCTCGGCGAGCCGCGCCGCCATGCCATGCTGGAAGCTCCGCCCGGCCCGCGCGAGGACGGTGCCGGAGAGCCGCGCCGCCGCCTTGAAGCGGAGCGCCTCCGACGCCATCGCGCGATCGACCACCGTGTAGAGATACGCCGCCATCTCGGTATCCGGTGCGAAGCCGAAGAATGCGTAGGCCGCGCCCGCCGCGTCGCGTGCCAGCCACACCTTGCAGTCGCAGAACCGCGCGATCGCCGGCACGCAGCCGTCGATCGGCCGCCGCCGCATGCCGGGGAGCCGGATCTCGACCTGCACGCATTCCGCCGCGCGCACATCGATCTCCTGCATCGACAGCGCGTAGCGTTCCAAGAGCCGGCCGACCATCTCCGCCGCGGCCAGCGCCTCCGCCTCGGTGCAGCCGTTCGACACCGTCTTTTCCGCGAGCGCGCGGATGCGCGCCTTCACCTTCTCGACCTCGCCGGCCTGGCTCATCCCGATCTCCCGCAGCGCGAGTTGCCACCGCGAACAAGCCTGCGCCGCGCGGACCAGCGCCTGTCAAGCATCCCTCTCGCCCCGACGGCGCATCGTTCTTCGATCACGACACATCGGCAGGGCGCGAACTCCGCATGCGAATCTCGACGCGAAGGCAATTGCTGGCCGGCGCCGCCGCGGCTCGCGACCATCGCCGCCACGCTGCCCTGGCGCCCGGAACCTGGCAGTTCCTCGCCGGACCGGGCGCGATCGCCGCGCATCTGCAGCAGCGCGGCGCCTCGAAATGAGCGCGGATTGACAGCAAGGCCCGGCGGCGGAGTATGGGCGGCACGGGTGGGAGAATGGGCATGACCGACGCATCGGATGCGGGCGCGCTCGCCGACATGCAGGCGCGCTTCTTCTGCTCGCTGCTGTCGGACGTGCTCGACGGGCTCGGCCACATGCACCAGGCGATGCCGGCGCGCATCCGCCCGCTGGACGACAGTCTGGTGATGGTCGGCCGCGCGCGCACCGCGCTGTTCGCCGACGTCTATGCCCAGCCGGGCCCCGGCGAAAACCCTTACGAGCTCGAGATCAAGCTGATCGATGGCCTCGGTCCCGGCGAGGTCCCGGTCTTCGCCTGCGGCACATCCGGCCGGATCGCGCCCTGGGGCGGCTTGCTCACCACGGCCTCGCAGGCCCGCGGCGCAGCGGGCGCGCTGATGGACGGGATGGTGCGCGACGTCAGGCACATCCGCGAGATGAAGTTTCCCGTGTTTCATGGCGGCATCGGCCCACTCGACAGCAAGGGTCGCGGCAGGATCGTGGCACTCGACGTGCCGGTGGAGTGCGCCGGCGTGCGCGTCCATCCGGGCGATCTCGTCTTCGGCGACGCCGATGGCTGCGTCGTGGTGCCGCGCGGCATCGAGGGCGAGGTGATCGCGGCGGCGGAGCGGAAGCTCGCCGGCGAGAACAGCACGCTCGCCGCGCTGCGCGCCGGCCGCCTGCTCGGCGACGTCTATGCGGAGTTCGGCGTGCTGTGATCGTCGATTGCCACGTCAACGTCTGGGAGAAGGAGCACGTCCGCCCGCTCTTCGCCAAGGGCACCGCGTTCTCCCGCCCCGGCGCCGTCGCGCCCGAGGCCGATCCCGACACGGTGTTCGCCGCCATGTCCGGAGTGGACAAGGCGATCATCTTCTCGCTGCGCTACGGCGATTCCGCCGGGATCGACGGCGATGACGAGGTCACCGCGCGGGCGGTGCGGCAATATCCCGATAAGTTCGTCGGCTTCGCGGCGGTCGATCCACGGCGGCCGGATTGCATGGACCTGCTGCGCCACGCGATCGACGATCTCGGGCTGAAAGGGGTGAAGTTCGGGCCGATCTACAACGGCGTGTCGCTGCTCGACCCGCGCCTCGAGCCGGTCTATCGCTTCTGCATCGCGCGCAACCTGCCGCTCACCATGCATATGGGCACGACCTTCGCCGAGCACGCACCGGTCGAGCTCGGCCGGCCGGTCGATGTCGACACCATCGCCGATCGCCATCCCGAGCTGAAGATGGTGATGGCGCACATGGCGCATCCCTGGGCGGAGGAGTGCATCGTCATCGCGCGCAAGCGCGACAACGTCTATTGCGAGGTCTCGGCGCTGTTCTACCGGCCTTGGCAGTTCTGGAACATCCTGGTCGCCGCGCAGGAATACCGGATCTCCGAGCGCGACAAGATCTTCTGGGGCACCGATTTCCCGTTCTCGCGCGTGGAGGAGTTGATCGAGGGCCTGCGCGGCATCAACCGCCAGGTCGAGGGCACGTCGCTGCCCCGCATCTCCAACGAGACGATCGAGCGCATCCTCCATTCCGATCCGTTCACGCATTGGTGGCATGGCGGACTGAAGGTCTGAGGTGCGCATCACCGCAGTCGAGCCGGTCCTGCTGCGCGGCACCGAGAGCTACGGATCGACCCGCTCCGGGGAGGAGGCGACGGACAATGGCGACTGGCAGTTGCTGGTCCGCGTGGCCACCGACGAAGGGCTGACCGGCTGGGCCGATACCGAGACGCTTGCTCCGGCGGGCGTCGCGATCATCGGCGGCACCGGAATGGGCGCGGTCGGGTTTCGCACGCTGGGCGAACTGCTGCTCGGCGAGAACCCGCTCGATGTCGCGCGGCTGTGGGACAAGCTCTATGTCGGCAGCGCCTATTATGGGCGGCGTGGCATCGCGATGCACTGCATCTCGGCGATCGACAACTGCCTGTGGTCGATCCGCGCGCAGGCGAGCGGCATGTCACTCGCGCGGCTGCTCGGCGGGCGCCGGCGCGAGCGGGTCACCGCCTATGCCTCGACGCTGTTTCGCGACACGCCGGAGGGCAATGCCGAAGCGGCGCGGCGTTATGTCGCCCGCGGGTTCCGCGCGGTGAAGTTCGGCTGGGGCGTGTTCGGCGAGGATCCCGGGCGCGACCGCGAGCTTGTCGCGGCGGCGCGCGAGGCGCTCGGCCCTGACCGCACGCTGCTCGTCGATCCCGGCTGGTATCCGGCGGGCTGGAAGCACCCCGGCCCGATGCGCAACCGCCGCGACGCGATCGCGCTTTGCGAGTGGCTTGCGGAATACGATGTGGGCTGGGTCGAGGACTTCATCCATCCCGAGCGCTTCGACGAATATGCCGCCATACGCGCGGCGAGCCCGGTGAAGGTCGCGGCAGGGGAGCAGGTGGCGACGGTGTGGGATTTCGAGCGCTTCATCGGCGCGGGCTGCGTCGACGTGATCCAGCCCGACCTGTCGCGTTGCGGCGGGATCAGCGTTGGCATCCGCGTCGCCGAGCTGGCGGAGCGCGCGAACATCGATGTCGTCCCGCATTCCTGGCTCACGCATCTGCTGACCGGCTACAGCCTGCAGCTGATCGCGACACTCGCGCGCGCACCGCTCGTCGAGTTCAACGTGAGCCAAAGCGCGCTCACCGGCGGGGTCACGCGCCCTGCCCTGGTTCTCGATGCCGACGGCACGGTCGCCATTCCCGATGCGCCCGGCATCGGCGTCGAGGTGGACGAAGGCTTCATTCGCGCGCATCGGGTGAACTGATGGCGCGAATCATCGTCCAACCCGCCGAACTCGATCTCGTCTCGCCAGGCCGGCGCGACTACCACGTCGCGCTCGAGCACGATTCCACCTGGGGCGATCATCTCATTCCGCTCACCGTCATGGTCGGACCAGAGGCGGAGAAGGGTCGCGGCCTGGTCGCCTTCGGCTCGACGCATGGAAACGAGTACGAAGGGCCGGTCGCGCTGCACCATCTGCTGCACGCGATCGATCCGGCGCGGGTGCGCGGCCGCATCATCCTGGTGCCGGTGCTGAACATCGCCGCCTTCCGCGCCGGCACGCGCGACAGCACGCAGGATGACGGCGTCAATCTCAACCGCGCTTTCGTTGACGGCGCCGGCGCGCGTGCCGCTCGCCGGCATCACGCACCGCATCGCCGCCTTCGTGCGCGCGACGATCTGGCCGCACGTCCATATCGTGCTCGACCTGCACGCCGGCGGCGATGTCGCGCAGTTCGCCCTCGGCAGCAGCTACCATCCGATCGATGACCGCGCGCAGGCGATCGCGATCGAGGAGGCGGCGCGCTGGTTCGGAACGCCTCTCGTCATTACCTATCAGAATGCGACACCGGGACTGCTGACGAGCGATGCCGAGCGGCTCGGCAAGATCGCGATCGGGGCGGAGCTCGGCTGGGGCGCCGCGGTGCAGCCCGACGGCGTGCGCTATGCTCGCCAGGGCGTGCTGGCGGCGGCGATCCGTCACCGCCAGCTCGAGGGCGAGATCGCGCCGATCGCGCATCATCGCGACGCCACGCAGCGCCGCGTCGAGATGGTCGACCGCGCCTGTTTCACCGCGGCACCTTTCGCCGGGCATTACGAATCCCTCCGCCGCTGCGGCGAGGCGGTGCGCGCGGGCGAGATCGTCGGCCTGCTGCATGATTTCGACCACATCGACCGGGAGCCGTATCCCGTGCGCGCCGGCGTGGACGGCATCGTGATCGCCCAGGCCTGGGCCGCGCCGGTGCCGCAGGGCAAGCACATCCTGGTGGTCGGCCGCGTCATGCCCTGGCTCGCCGACGCCGCAGCAAGCTGAAACGATCTGGCATCACCCCGGCTTGTGCACTACGCTTCGGTGACGGGCGATCGGGGACGACGGCATGACCAACTCACTGCGCGAGGCGCGGATCGACCTCGCCGCGACCCTGCGCTGGGCCGCGCGGCTCGGCTACCAGGTCGGGGTGTGCAACCATTTCAGTCTCATGGCGCCCGGCCGCGACGATCTGTTCCTGGTCAATCCGGAAGGTGTGTTCTGGTCCGAGATCACCGCGAGCAGCCTCATCCTCTGCGATCTCGACGGCACCATCGTCGAGGGGGAGGGCACGGTCGAGCAGACCGCGTTCTGCCTGCACGCGCCGATCCATCGCCACAAGCCCGACGCGACCGCCGTCCTGCACACGCACGCACCGTACAGCACCGCGATCTGCCTGCTGGAGAACGGGAGGCTCGATCCGGTGGAGCTCGGCGGGCTGCAATTCTACGGCCGCGTCGCTTATGACGAGGGCTTCACCGGCGCCGCGCTCGCGACGGCGGAGGGCGATCGCGTCGCGGAGGTGATGGGCGACAAGCCGATCCTGATGATGCGCAACCACGGACCGATGGTCACCGGCCCGACCATCGCGTCGGCCTTCGACCGGCTCTACTATCTTGAAGAGGCCGCCAAGCGCCAGGTGATCGCGATGTCGACCGGACAGAAGCTGCAGCACGCGCCGCCGCCGATCGGCGAGGCGATGGCCGGCAACGCCGCCTTGCAGGATTCCTATGCGGAGAAGCACCTCGCGGCGATCAAGCGCGTGCTCGACCGCGAGGCTCCCGATTACGCCGACTGAACGACGCACGAAAAAAAGGCCGAGGAGGACGTTCATGACCATGACACGCCGTCTCAGCATGATGCTGGGTCTCGCCGCGCTCGCGGCCCTGCCGTCGCTCGCCCGCGCGCAAGCGCCGCAGCAATTCTTCAACGAGTCGAAGCCGATGTTCGACAATTGCGGCGACCCGTCCTACGCCAACGCGGTGAAGAACGGGATCACGCTCGGCTTCTCGCAGAACCCGCCGGAGGTGTGGCTCGATGAGCAGAGCAAGCAGCCGACCGGCATCGACTGGGAGATCAACAAGGCCGCGCTCGACTGGATGGGCGTGAAAGACATCAAGGTGGTCTGGATGCCCTGGGAGAGCCAGGTGCCGGCGCTGCTGTCGAAGCGCACCGACGTCATCGCCGGCAACATCCATCACACCGCCGAGCGCGACAAGGTGATCAGCTTCACCGGTCCCGCCTACTGGTACGGGCCGGTGATCATCGTCGCCAAGGGCAACCCGCTCGGGATCAAGAGCTACGACGATCTCAAGGGAAAGAAGGTCGGCTCGATCTCCGGCTCGGCGGCGGATTTCTACCTGCGCAAGATCGGCGTCACCACGACGCCGTTCAAGACCGAGATCGAGGAGCTGCAGAGCCTGAACCAGGGACGGCTCCAGGCGGTGCTGGAGGATGATCTCGTCTTCCTCGAGTTCAACAAGCAGAACCCGAACAACAACATGATCGGACTGTGGGACATCCCGGTGCCGGCCGACATCATCAATGGCGGCGGCTATGGCATGGCCCGCTTCGCCCTGCGCAAGGAGGATTGCTCGCTGCGCGCCGCCTACACCCAGGCGCTGGCGGAGATGCGCGCCAACGGCCAGGTGAGCGCGATCCTCGCCAAATACGGACTGACCGACCGCAACCTGGTGATGTACAAGCTGCATCCGTAACACCCAACTTCCGGCCGGCGGACGATGGAGCTCTTCCGGCCGGAGGTTGCGGTCGAGAATTTCGGTCCGCTGCTCGCGGGACTGCTGATCACCATCGAGCTGACGTTTCTCGTCATTACCCTGAGCCTCGTCTTCGCGCTGCTGGTGGCGCTCGCCGGCATGTCGCGCATCGCGCCGCTGCGCTGGATCGTCCGCGCCTATATCGAGGTGATGCGCGGCACGCCGCTGCTGCTGCAGCTCATCTACATCTACTACGTGCTGCCGGAGATCGGCATCCGGCTGACCGCCTTTGCCGCCGGCACGATCGGCCTCACCCTCAACTACTCGGCGTACATCTCGGAGGTCTATCGCGGCGGCATCCAGGCGGTGGCGCGCGGCCAGCATGACGCGGCGGCGGCACTCGGGATGACGGAGCCGCTCGCGATGCGGCGGATCATCCTGCCGCAGGCGGTGCGCATCGTGATCCCGACGCTCGGCAACTACTTCATCTCGCTGTTCAAGGACACGGCCCTCTGCTCGGTGGTCAGCATCCAGGAAGTGGTTTTCACCGCCCAGATCGTCGCAGCGCGCAACTTCCAGTACTTCACGCTGTACACCGTGGTCGGCGTCATGTATTTCGTGGTGAGCTTCCCCGCCGCGCGGCTGGTCGGGTATCTCGAGCGCCTGACCCGGCGCGGGTATCGGAGGCGGCGGGCATGAACCGCGCGCGCCCGATGATCGAGATCGAGGGGCTGCACAAGTCATTTCGGGCTGCTGCACGTGCTCGACGACATCAATCTGAGCGTTGCCACCGGCGAGGTCGTCTGCATCATCGGGCCGTCCGGCAGCGGAAAGTCCACCCTGCTCCGCTGCATCAACCACCTCGAAGTGGCGGAGCGCGGCCGCATCCGCATCGACGGCCGCGTCGCCTACCGCGACGAGGTGGAAGGCGGGTTCCGGCGGCACCGCAACCGCGCGGTCGCGATGGTGCGCGCGCAGGTCGGCATGGTGTTCCAGCACTTCAACCTGTTCCCGCACCTCACCGTGCTCGGCAACATCATCGAGGCGCCGGTGCATGTCCGCCGCCTGCGACGCGCCGAGGCGATCCAGCACGCGCGCGACCTGCTCGCGCAGGTCGGCCTCGCGGACAAGATCGACGCCTATCCCGAGGAGCTCTCCGGCGGGCAGCAGCAGCGCGCCGCGATCGCCCGCGCGCTCGCCATGGAGCCGAAGGCGATGCTGTTCGATGAGGCGACCAGCGCGCTCGACCCCGAGCTCGTCACCGAGGTGCTCGCGGTCATGCGCCAGCTCGCCGAGCGCGGCATGACCATGGTGGTGGTGACGCACGAGATGGGCTTTGCGCGCCACGTCGCGGCGCGGGTCATCTTCATGGATCACGGCCGCATCGTCGAGGAGGGGGAGCCCGCCGGCATCTTCGCCGCCCCGCGCGAGAAGCGCACGCGCGACTTCCTGCGGAGCGTGCTCGATCGGTGAACGCACGCGGCGCCCTGGACGCAAATTAACCCTTCGGCAAGTCGGCGCGCGTAGAACAGTGAACCTGGCCGCGAAGGGCGCGGCGGGAGACGCATCTCCGGGACGTGATGATGACGCAGCGGGCACAACGCCTGATCGCGCGGGACGAACTGACCGGTCTGCTGAGCCGCCGCGGTTTCCGCGAGCAGGTGGAAGCGACCCTCGGCCGGCCGCGACGAGGGCATGTCGCGGTCATCGCACTCGATCTCGACCGCTTCAACACCGTCAATGACAGCCTCGGCCATGCCGCGGGGGATCGGCTGCTGCAGGAAGTCGCGAAGCGACTGTGCGCGGCGGCGCCGCGCGGCGCGGCGGCGGCCCGCACCGGCGGCGACGAGTTCGCCCTGCTGCTCACCGGCGCCGCCGCGCGCCACGCCGAGGAACATGCGCACCAGCTCGCCGCCGCGCTGGGCGAGCCCTACCGGCTCGACGCGCATCGGGCCCGCATCGGCGTAAGCCTCGGCGTTGTCCTGACCGCGATCGGCGCGAACGAGGCCGAAAGGCTGCTCCGGCGCGCCGACATCGCGTTGCACGCCGCGAAGAATGATGGCGGCGGCATCTGCCGGCTGTTCTCCGAGCCGATGGAAGTCGCCCGGCTGAAGCGCCTCGCGCTCGAGGTCGATCTGCGCGAGGCGATCGCGCGGGAGGACATCGAGCTGCACTATCAGCCGATCTTCGCGCTCGGCACCGACCGGCTCAGCGGCTTCGAGGCACTCGCGCGCTGGCAGCGGCCGGGAAGCGGCGCGGTGCCCCCGGCCGAATTCATCCCGCTCGCCGAAGAAACCGGCCTGATCGTCCCGCTCGGCGAGTTCGTGCTGCGGCGCGCCTGCCGCGACGCCGCTACCTGGCCCGCACCCCTGAGCGTCGCGGTCAATTTCTCGGCCCTGCAGTTCGCCGCCGCCGACCTTGCCGACCTGGTCGGGCGCGTGCTCGCCGAAACCGGCCTGGCACCGACCCGGCTCGAAATCGAGATCACCGAATCGGCGCTGCTGCACCGCACCGAGTCCGTGCTCGCGACGCTGCGCCGGCTGCGGCAGGCCGGGGTGCGCGTCGCACTCGACGATTTCGGCACGCAATACTCCACGCTGAGCTGCCTGCGCGAATTCGCCTTCGACCGCATCAAGATCGACCAGTCCTTCGTCCGCGACGCCATCGCCCGCCCCGATTGCCGCGCCATCGTCCGCTCCGTCGCCTCACTCGCCATCCAACTTGGCATCCAGGCCACCGCCGAAGGCGTCGAAAACGAACACCACCTCGACATCGTGCGCGAACTCGGCTGCACCGCGGCCCAAGGCTACTACCTCGGCCGCCCAAGCCCCGCCCCCGCGTTTGGCGCCGTGGCGGTCCGGGCGGGGTAGAGAGAAAGGAAGGCCAGGGGCGCTGCCCCTGCACCTCGCCAAGGGCAGAACCCTCTGGCCTTCTTGCTTCCTGTCCCACCGGCACGCCAAACGGCGCTATACGCGGCGGCATGGGGGATCGGGCGCGGGAGCCGCGGGGGGAGTTGGCCAGTCGGACGCTGGCGATGCCGGCTGACACCAATCCGTCCGGGGACATTTTTGGCGGCTGGATCATGTCGTTGATGGACCTGGCGGCCGGCATGACCGCGACGGCGCACGCCAAAGGACGGGTGGTGACGGCGGCGGTGTCCGATCTGGCGTTTCTGGCGCCGGTGAAGGTCGGGGATGCGGTGTGCTGCTACACGGAGCTGCTGCGCACGGGGCGCAGCTCGATCCGGCTTGGGGTCGAAGTCTGGGTGCTTCGGCACGGGCAGGGCGAGCGGATCAAGGTGACGGAGGCGACGTTCACGCTGGTCGCGGTGGATGCGGCCGGGAAGCCGCGGGCGCTGGCCTGATCATTCGGCGGGTGCGGGCAGCGCGCGCTTCCTGCGGGCGGCGTGCCACTCGGCGGTGCGCTGCACGAGGACGAAGAAGCTCGGGACGAACAGCACGGCGAGGCAGGTCGAGGCGATCATGCCGCTGAACACGGTGATGCCGATCGAGCGGCGCGCGTTCGCGCCGGCGCCCGTCGCGAGCACCAGCGGCACCATGCCGAGGATGAAGGCGAGCGAGGTCATCACGATCGGGCGAAAGCGCAGCCGCGCCGCCTCGATCGCGGAGTCGATGATCGGGCGGCCTTCCAGAACGCGCAGTTCGCGCGCGACCTCGACGATCAGGATCGCGTTCTTGGCGGAGAGTGCGATCAACAGCATCAGGCCGATCTGGGTGTAGAGGTTGTTGTCGGCCCCCAGGGCCTCGAGCGCGATCACCGGGCCGAGCAATGCGAGCGGCACCGCGAGAATGACGGAGATCGGCGCGGTCCAGCTCTCATACTGGCCGGCAAGAACGAGATAGACCAGGAGAACGGCGAGCGCGAAGATGATGTAGAGCTGGCTGCCCGTGACCTTCTCCTGGTACGACATCGCCGTCCAGTCATAGCCGGTGCCGCGCGGCAGCGCCTGGTCCGCGAGCTGCTCCATCAGCGCGAGCGACTGCCCGGAGCTGAAGCCGGGCGCCGGCGAGCCGATGATGCTCGCGGTCGGATAGAGATCGTAGAGGCTGATCAGCGCCGGGCCGACCGTCGGCGTGATGGTGACGAGCGTGCCAAGCGGGATCATCGCCCCGTTGTCGCTCTTCACCTGCAGGTTGGCGAGATCGACGGGGCGCAGGCGGTACTTCTGGTCGGCCTGCACATAGACCTGGAAGGTGAGACCGAACTTGTTGAACTGGGTGACGAAGGTGGAGCCCATGTAGCTCGCGAGCGTCGAGAACACCGAACCGACCGAGACGTGCAGCGACTCGGCCTTCACGCGATCGACGCTGACCTGGAGCTGCGGCACATCGGCACGGAAGGAGGAATTGACGCGCGCGAGGCCGGATTGCGCGGCGGCATCGGCGACCACGGTCCGGGTGAGCGCGCCGAGCTTCGAGAAGTCGGTGCTGCCGTCGCGCAGCTCGACCTGCATGGTGAAGCCGCCGGAATTGCCGATGCCCTGGATCGCCGGCGGGATGATGACGACGACCTGCGCGCCCTCCACCGCGTTCAGATCGCGGATCAGCCGGAAATAGAGCGATCGCAGATCCTCGCCCTTGCCGCGCCGGCTCCAATCCTTCTCCACCACATAGGCGACGCCGGCATTGGCGAGCGGGGCGCTGTTGTCGAGCACCGAGATGCCGGCGATGTTGATCGTCTCCTGGATGCCGGGCACCTTGCGCGCGATCGCGCCCACCCGTTCCAGCGTCGCGCGCGTGCGCTCGAGCGACGCGCCGTCGGGAAGCTGGACGCCGATGACCAGGTAGCCCTGGTCCTCGAGCGGCAGGAAGCCGGTGGGGATGCGGGCGACGCCCCAGAAGGCGAGCCCGATCAGCACCAGCGCGATGACGACCAGCGGCACCGAATGGCGCACCATCGCGCCGATCAGCCTGGTGTAGCCGCCCTCCATCCGGATGTAGACGCGGTTGAACCCACGGTAGAAGAGGTTGCGCCTTTCCATCGGCACGGCGGGACGCAGCCAGAGCGCGCATTGGGTGGGCTTGAGCGTGGCGGCGTTGATCGCGCTGATCAGCGCGGTGGCGGCGATGACGAGCGCGAACTGCGCGTAGAGCCGGCCGGTCAGCCCGGGCAGGAAGGCGGCCGGGATGAACACCGACATCAGCACGAGGGTGATGCCGATGATCGGACCGAACAGCGCGTTCATCGCCGCGATCGCCGCGTCATGCGCGCTCATGCCGCGCTCGATGTTGTGGGCGGCGCCCTCGACCACGACGATCGCGTCGTCGACGACGATGCCGATCGCGAGCACGATCGCGAACAGGGTCGAGAGGTTGATCGAGAAGCCGAGTGCCGCCATTGCCGCGAACGCGCCGATGATCGTGACCGGGACGGTGGTGGCCGGCACCAGCGTCGCGCGCCAGTCCTGCAGGAAGACGAGGATGACGATCAGGATCAGGATCGCCGCCTCGATCAGCGTCTTGTAGACCTCGTGCACCGAGGCCTTGACGAAGCTCGTGGTGTCGAACGGCACCGAATAGGCGAGACCCTGCGGGAAGGCCCGGGCGAGCTCCGCCATCTTGGCCTTCACTTCCGACCCGACGGTGAGCGCGTTGGCGCCGGGCGACTGGTAGATCGCGATGCCGGCGGCGGGCTTGCCGTCGAGCGTGAAGGCCTGGCCGTAGGTCTGGGCGCCGAGCTCGACGCGGCCGATGTCGCGCACCCGCGTGAGCTGCCCGTTGCTGCCGGCCTTCACCACGATGTTCGCGAATTGCGCGGGGTCGTTGAAGCGGCCGGAAAGGTTGAGCGTGTACTGGAAGTCGGTGTCGGCGGGCGCGGGCGGCGCACCGACCTGGCCGGCGGCGACCTCCTGGCTCTGCTGCTGGATCGCATTGATGACATCGGACGGCACCAGGCCGCGTGCCTGCAGCTGGTTCGGGTCCATCCAGATGCGCATGGAATACTGGCCGGCGCCGAACACGTTCACGTTGCCGACGCCGGGCAGGCGCGCGATCTCCTGCTGCAGGTTGATGGCGGCGTAGTTGCTGAGGTAGAGGCTGTCGTACTGGTTCGCCGGCGAGGTCAGCGTCACGATCTGCAGGATCGCGGTCGATTTCTGCTGCACCGTGACGCCCTGCGCCTGCACCGCCTGGGGCAGCGAGGCGAGGGCCGCGGAGACGCGGTTCTGCACCAGCACCTGCGCGAAATTGAGGTCGGTGCCGATCGCGAAGGTGACGATCAGCGAGTAGCTGCCGTCGCTCGCGCTGGTCGACTGCATGTAGAGCATGTTCTGCACGCCGTTGACCTGCTGCTCGATCGGCAGGGCGACGGTGTCCATCACCGTGCGCGCGCTGGCGCCGGGATAGCGCGTGGTGACCTGCACCGTCGGCGGCACGACGTTCGGGTATTGCGCGACCGGGAGCTCGAACAGCGCGACGACGCCGATCAGCACCATCAGGACGGCGATCACGTTGGCGAGCACCGGGCGGTCGATGAAGAATTTCGAGATCATCGCGCGCTCCGGGGCCGGCTTGTCACGGTTTCGCCGGCGGCGGGCTGATCGTCGTCGTCTGCGGCGCGACCTTCTGTCCGGGCACGGCGCGCTGCAGCCCATCCACCACCACGCGATCGGTCGGTTGCAGGCCGGACTCGATCACCCGCAGCGAGCCTTCGAGCGGGCCGGTCTGCACCACGCGCTGCTCGACCACGTTGTCGGCATTGACCACGAGCACGTAGCGGCCGGCCTGGTCGGCGCCGATCGCGACGTCGGGGATGAGCGTCGCCTCCGGCACGCGCTCGATCGGCACGCGCACGCGCACGAAGTAGCCGGGCAGCAGCACGCGGTCGGGGTTCTTCAGGACCCCACGCACTTCGAGCGTGCCGGTGCTGGTGTCCATGCTGGGCGCGATGTAGTCGAGCGTGCCGCTGTGCGGATAGCCCTCCTCGGTCTGCAGGCCGATCTCGACCGGCACCTTGGCGAGATCGGCGGTGGTGAAGCCGCGCTTGATCATCTGCGCGCGGATGCGCAGGACGTCCTGCTCGTTCACGTTGAAGGTGACGTAGATCGGGTCGAGCTGCACGATGGTCGCGAGGGTGGTCGCGGTGCCGTTCCCGACCAGCTCGCCCACCGATTGCTGGTGCGCCGAGACGATGCCGTCGAACGGCGCCGTCACGCGCGTATAGGTGTAGTTGATGGCGGCGATCTGCGTGTTCGCCTGGTCCGAGGCGAGAGTCGCGCGCGCATTGTCGCGGTCGGCGAGCTTCTGCTGCACGGTTGCCTGGGAGGCGAAATCGTTCTTCCCGAGCGAGGCCTGGCGCTCGTATTCCTGCTCGGCATTGGTGAGCACCGCCTGCGCGCCCTGCTGCGCCGCCTGCGCCTGCTGCAGCTTGGCCTGGTAGGGCAGCGGCTCGATCGTGAACAGGTTGGTGCCCTTCTTCACGAAGCTCCCGTCGGCATAGGAGATGTCCTGCAGGAAGCCCTCGATGCGGGCGACCAGCTGCACCTCGTTGGTGGGGGCGGTGTTGCCGGTGGTCTCCAGGGTACGCGTGATCGGCGCGCGCAGCGGCGCGGCGACGCTCACCTGCGGCGGTGGCGGGGCGACGTAGCGGTTCTGCTGCTTGCACGATGCCAGCGCAGCGGCGAGCACGAGCACCGCCGGCAGCCAGGCGCGGCGGAGCAGGATCTTGCGGCGCGTCATGCGGGTCAGAGCGGGGAGGGCACGGCGGATGGCGGGATCCAGCCCTGCCGCGCGAAGAACTGGCCGATCTGCACCGACATCCGCTTCGCCATGCGCTGCGCCTCCGCGCCGACCTGCGTGCGCGGCTGGGTCAGCACATGCGCGCCGGCGCCGACCGCCAGTGCGGCCGCGCTGCCGGTGACTGCGGCCCCCGCCGCGCCGGCGGCGAGGCCGGGCATGCGGCCGCTGTTCGAGTCGCCCTGGTAGGTCTGCAGCAGTTGCGGCGCCGCGCCGCTGCGCGAATAGAGCAGCTGGGCGGTCACGGTCACGCTGCTCTTGCCGGCGCCGAAGCCGACCACGGTGCGGCGGGTCTGGTTGCCTTCGTTGGCGGAGGTCACCTGACCCTCGATCACCACCGCGTCGCCCGGCGGCGTGTGGCCGGTGTCGAGCTGCGCATCGAGACCCATCGCCCGGATCGCCTTCACCAGCGTGTCGGTCAGCGCAAGCTGGATGTCGTCGGCGTCCCGCAGCTGGGCATCGCTCGCGGAGACCCCGTTCGCGCCGCGGCGCAGTCTGCCGCCGACGCCCTGATCGACCGCGATCGACGCCGGGTCGAGCGCGAAATTCCGCACCACGACCACGCCCGGGCGCGCCAGCGCCACCGGCGCGCTGGTGGTGGGGTCCGCATTGGTCGCGACCACGCGCGTGCTGCATCCAGCGAGCACCAGGCACAGGACGACGAGAACGGGCGCGAACGGCCGGACCGACATGGGCATGCGATATCCTCCCGGCGCGGCATCGACTCCGCACCGTTGCGATATCAGCCCAGTCTCGCCGGCGTTACAACCGCGAACCGATGGGGTTCAGGCGTGGAATCCCGGCGCCAGGATGTGGACGATCAGCAGCACGAGGAAGATCAGCACCAGCACACGGATCACGCCGCCCAGCACCCGGAGCGCCGCGATCAGGAACAGCACCGCGACGATCATCAGCACGATCGTCTGCAGGGGCGGGGCGACCCCGAGATCGCGCAGCTGCGCGCGCAGCCAGAACTCGAGCTGACCGAGCCAGCGGAGCCCGACATCGAGCAGCCCGACCAGCAGGTTGAGGAAGGTGTTGACGACCTGGTGGAGCGAATCCATGTGGGGATGCACCGCGAATATCCTGCCCGAAACGTCCCGGCGCCGGCGCCGGTTCTACCCGCTGCCCGTCGCGGCGGCGATCTCGGCTTCGCTGATCCCGACCTCGCCGGCCGCGGCGACGATCTGGCCCCAGCTCGTCGCGTCCACCTCGATGCCGTCCCGCCGCCGCGCCGCCGCGGACCGCGCCTCCGGCTCCCCCGGCACCAGGATCTCGGTGAAATCGGGCGCGACGCGGGAGGACTTCACATGCGACTTGACCGCCGCGACATTGCGCCTGAGTGCCGCGGGCTCGCCCAGCCTGGCGGCATCGACCACCATCGCGAACATGCTGTTGACGACGCCGCCCCGGCGCGGCGCGCTGCTCGGCTGCCCGCCCGCCATCGCGGCCGCCATCACCTCGCACATGATCGCGAGGCCGGATCCCTTGTGGCGGCCGAAGGAGAGCAGCGCCCCCTCCTGCCGATCGATAAGCGCGGTCGGATCGGTGGTCGGATTGCCCACGGCGTCGATCACCGCGCCCTCCGGCACCGCCATCCCTTTGTTGCGCGCGACCCGCGCCTTGCCGAAGGCGATCGTCGTGGTCGCCATGTCGAGCAGCATGCCGGGCCCGTCCTCGCCCGGCACCGCGGCGCAGAACGGATTGGTCCCGAGCCGACCATCGCGGCAGCCCCAGGGCGCCTGCCAGTCCTGGTGATCCGCCACATTGACATAGGCGGTGAACACCATCCCTTCGCGCGCCGCCTGCTCGCCATAGGTGCCGATGCGGCCGATATGCGCGCTGTTGCGCAGTGCGACGATGCAGGCGCCGAGCTCGCGCGCCCGCGCGATCGCGCGCCGCACCGCCTCCGCGGCCATGCGCTGGCCGAAGCCGCGCTCGGCGTCGAGCACCAGCACGGCGCCGAAATCGCTCACCACCGTGAGCGTCTGGTTCGGCACCAGGAGGCCGGCCTTCAGGATGCGCACATAGGCCGGGATCATGCCGACCCCGTGGCTGTCATGCCCGGCCAGGTTGGCGCGCACGAGATGGTCGGCGACCTCGTCGGCCTCCTCGGCGCTGCTGCCCATGCGAGTGACGATCAGGCGCATGGCGGCGGCGAGCGCGTCCGGGGTGAAGCGGGGCATGGGCGCGGGTCCTCTGCGCACGGGATCGGAATCTGGCCCGGGCCGACCGGTCCCGGACGGGCGGAGCGCCCGGCCCCATACGCGGCAGGCCGCGCGGCCTGTCAAGCCAGGCGGCATGCTCGTTGACACCGGCCGCCCGCGCCTTACACGGGTTTCCGATCAAAGTGGATCGGAAACCGTTCCAGCTTCGTTGGCTGGCGAGCAACTTTATCCGATCAGGTGATTCCACCTGACCGGATGTTGCTCTAGTGCTGTGACGGCGAAGTTGGAGAGTGCCCTTGGCGGGCTACGTCGTGCGGCGATTGTGGCAGCTGCTGCTGGTGCTGATCGGCGTCAGCATCGTCGTCTTCGTCACCATGCACCTGCTGCCGGGCGATGTCGCGACGCTGCTGCTCGGGGACAAGGCGACCGTCGAGCAGCTCGCGCGGCTGCGCGCGCAGCTCGGGCTCGATCAGCCGATCTGGGTGCAATATGCGCGCTTCCTGTGGGGCGCGCTGCGCGGCGATTTCGGTACCTCGCTCTCCACCAACCATCCGGCATTGCAGGACGTGCTGGTCGCGTTCCCGGTGACGGTGCAGCTCACGCTCGCCGCCCTCGGCATCGCGGTCGCCGTCGGCGTGCCGCTCGGCGTCGTCACCGCGGTCTGGCAGGGCTCGCGGCTCGACGCGGTGCTGATGACGGCGACGCTGTTCGGCGTCTCGATGCCGATCTTCTGGTTCGGCCTGATGCTGCTGATCCTGTTCTCCGCCTGGCTCGGCTGGGTGCCGATCGGCGGGCTGATGCCGGTCGGCATGGAGCCGCCCGATATCACCGGCATGAGCATCATCGACAGCCTGCTCACCGGCAATCCGGACGTGATCTGGGAGAGCATCCACCACATGATCCTGCCCTCGCTCACCCTCGCCACGGTGCCGATCGCGCTGATCACGCGCATCACCCGCGCCGAGGTGATCGCCGCCTCGGTGCTCGACCATGTGCGCACCGCGCGCGCCAAGGGGCTGTCCGGCACCCGGGTCGTGCTGCGCCACGTGCTGCGCAACGCGGCGATCCCGATCGTCACCGTGATCGGGCTGCAGTTCGGCCTTCTGCTCTCCGGCGCGGTGCTCACCGAGACGATTTTCGCGCTGCCCGGGGTCGGCCGGCTGATGGTCGACTCGATCCTCTCGCGCGACTATCCGGTCGTGCAGGCCGGCGCGCTCTCATCGCCGCGCTGTTCGTGGTGATCAATCTCGGGGTCGATCTCAGCTACGCCGCACTCGATCCGCGGATCCTTCGGCCGCGCATGAGCGGCACTGCGGAAATCACCGTCGCCGCCGCGCGCCGCCCGAGCGCGCGCTCTCCCGCGCGTTCCGCCGCAGCGGCGCGCGCATCGGCCTCGTGATCGCCTGCGTCTTCCTGTTCCTCACCATCGCCGCACCCTGGATCGCGCCCTACGCGCCCGATGACCAGGACCTGTCCAGCGCGCTCACCCCGCCCACGCTCGACCACATCTTCGGCGCCGACCAGTACGGTCGCGACGTGCTGAGCCGGGTCATCTACGGCAGCCGCACCGCCCTGGTCGCCATCATCGTCGCCGACGGCATCGCCCTCTTCGTCGGCGGCACGCTCGGCCTGGTCGCCGGCTTCGCCGGCGGTGCCGTCGACGCGATCGTCATGCGACTCGTCGACATCATGCTTGCCTTTCCGTACCTGCTGCTCGCCCTGATCATCGTCGCCGCGCTCGGCCCGAGCCTCACCAACTCGATCATCGCCATCGGCATCATCTACACTCCGCAATACGCCCGGCTGATGCGCGGCCAGGTGCTCTCGATGCAGGATTCCGACTTCGTCTGGGCCGCCCGCTCGGTCGGCGCCACCCGGCTCCGCGTCATGCTGCGCCACGTGCTGCCCAACAGCCTCTCCCCGGTGCTGGTGATGGCAACGCTCCAGGCCGGCTCCGTCGTCGTCGAAACCGCGGGCCTCTCCTTCCTCGGCCTCGGCGCCCAACCCCCCTCCCCCGATTGGGGCGCCCTGCTCGCCGACGGACACAGCTACTTCCTCTCCGCCTGGTGGATCGCCACCTTCCCCGGCCTCGCCATCTTCGCCGTCGTGCTCGGCTTCAACCTGGTCGGCGACGCGCTGCGCGACGAACTCGATCCGCGCCGCCGCAGCCGGTGATCGTGGTTTTACGAGCGTGATTCAGACTTCCGGCAATTCCGCCTCCCGTCATCACGCTCTAATCCTCTGTTCGCGAGCGTGATTCAGACCTCCGGCGGTTCCGCCTCCGGTCATCACGCTCCAATCCTCTGTTTGCGAGCGTGATTCAGACTTCCGGCGATTCCGCCTCCAGTCATCACGCTCTAATCATCTGTTTGCGAGCGCGATTCAGACTTCCGGCGATTCCGCCTCCCGTCATCACGCTCTAATCCTCTGTTTACGAGCGCGATTCAGACTTCCGGCAATTCCGCCTCCAGTCATCACGCTCTATGGCGGACCGGTGCGATCGACGAAGATCCGGCCGGAGGAGAAGGAGAGCCAGACCCGGCGGCGGGCGATGTAGTCCTGCCCGAGCAGGACCTCGCGCATGCGGGCGTCGCTGATCATCAGCAGCCGGCGGTGGAAGGTGCCGTCACCGACCTGCAGCCGCGCGAAGCGCTCGAAGCGGCCGGGCGCGCTCCGCGGTCCGATGCCGCGCAGGGACACCGGCTGCGAGGCGACGAGGCGCTGGCGCTCGCCGCCGATCCGCGCCGCGTCACCCTCCGAAAGGACCGTCCAGGCGGCGCCCGAGTCGAAGACGGCGATCAGGCTGGTGCCGTTCACGCTCACCGGCAGGAACAGCCGCGCGTCATAATCGGCCGAGTGCCCGTAGGCGTCGATCGTGCGGGGCGCTGTCGGCCAGGGAATCTCGTCGGGCGAGCAGAGACGGCCACGATAGAAGGTGGCGAGACGTCCGGCCTCGTCGAGATCGATGTCGTAATGCGCGAGGATGTCGGCCCCGAGCAATCCGTCGATCGGGTTCGCGCCGGTCGCGGCGCCGAACTCGGCGATCGCGCCGATGACGGGCGGGAAATGCACGTCGCCCGCGGAGGCGGCGGCGAAGGTCGCGAAATGCCGGGCGGTCGGGCCGCCGATGCCGACAAAGGATGCGATGTGCGGATCGACCGGCAGCCGCGCGCGCAGGGCGGCTTCCGGCGTCACCGATGTCACCACCGCGCCGGTGTCGAAATCCATGCGCAGGGTCGCGCCGTTGATGCGGAACAGCGACGAGCGGCACGTCGCCATCGGTCGCCAGCGGCACGCTGCCGACACGCCGCACGCCGCAGGCGGCTTCCGGCTCCAGGCCGCAGGCGGCAAGCGCGAGCAGCGCGAGGCACGCCGCCGGCGGGGCGAGGATGCTGCCCAGCCGGCGGCGGCGCGTCACTTGGACAGCGACACCTGGTCCATGTTGAAGAACATCTGCGTCGGGTTGAGCTGGAACCCGTGCACGTTCTTGCGGGTCGCGCGCACCTGCAGCGTCGAGTTGACGAACACCCACGGCGCGTCCTCGAGGATCTGCGCCTGGATCTGCTTGTAGAGCGCAACCCGCTTGTCGTGATCGACGGTGGCCGCCGCCTGCTTCATCATCGCGTCCACCTCGGGGTTCTTGTAGTGCGAGGTGTCGTTGACCGGCATGCCCGTAGGAGCCCCAGAGCGGGGCGACGAAATTGTCGGGGTCACCGTTGTCGCCCGACCAGCCGGCCAGGAACATGCCCTGATATTTGCCCGACCGCGTGGTCGCGAGGAAGGCGCCCATGTCGAGCTTGCGTACCTCCGCCTCGATGCCGACCTTCTTGAAGTAGCTCTGCAGCGCGACCGCAAGATCGGCGCCGGCCGGGTTGTAGCCACGCGGCGAGGAGTAGGCGAGCAGCTCGACCTTGAGACCGGGCTTCACGCCGGCCGCCTCGAGCAGCTGCTTCGCCTTCGCCGGATCGTAGGGATAGCCCTTGAGCGACGGATCATGCCCCCATTGCGCCTCCGGAATCGGCGAGTTCATCGGCACCGCAAGCCCGCCATACAGCGCCTTGTCGATCGCGTTCTTGTCCACCGCGTAGTTCAGCGCCTGACGCACCCGCTTGTCGGTGAACGGCGCCGCCTCGTTCGGCATCGCCATGCCGTTCACCGTCAGGCCGGGCTGCGTCAGCATGCACCAGGTTCTTGTCGGCGCGGATGCCGCCGATCACCTGCGTCGCCACGTCCCCCATGATCTGCGTCTCGCCCTGCTTCAGCGCGAGCAGCGCGGCCTGCGGATCGGGATATTCCTTGAACACGATGTGGTCGAGCTTCGGCTTGCCCTTCCAGTAATCGGGATTGGCATCGAGCGCGATCTGGTCGCGCGCGCGCCATTCCTTGAACACGAACGGGCCGGTGCCGACCGGATGGTTGCGGAAATCCTTGCCGTATTTCGCCGCCGCCGGATAGGAGACGACGCCGTTCCACACCATCGCCAGCGAGTTCAGGAACGGCGCGTTCGGCTCCTTCATCTTGAACTGCACCGTGTTGTCGTCGAGTGCGCTGTAGGAGGCGACCGAGCCGAAGGTGAAGTCCTCGTACCCTTCCACCGGACCGGTGTTGTAGATGGTGTTTGGATCGTCCTTCTTGAGCTGGCGATCGAGCGTCTGGATGTAGGTGTGCGCGTTGAACGGCGTGCCGTCCTGGAACTTCACGCCCTGGCGCAGATGGAAGGTGTAGGTGAGGCCGTCCGGCGCCACGTCCCAGCTCGCGGCGAGGCCGGGCGCCACTTCCGTGGTCCCCGGCTTGTAGGCGACCAGGCTGTCGAACACGCAGGACATGACGAAGCCCGAGGTGTTGTTCTCGACCGCCTCCGGATCGAACCCGGTCGGGTCGGCCGCGATGCTGACGACGAGCGTTCCCTGGGCGCGCGCCGCGGTGGCGAGCCCGAGGCTCAGCGATGTCCCCAGCAGCAGGCCGGCGGCGAGGGCGGGGCGGCGCAGGCCGCCGGTCCTGGATGTCATCGTCGTGGTCTCCTTTCCCCGATCACGGCACGCTCGTGGTGCGATCTGACGCTCGCCACCCGAGCGTCAGGTGAATCGCTCCACCAATCAATAGGCCGCGGATAGAATCTGATGGTTCTTTTCCGTCAGACTCCATCCACTGGAGCGCTTCCAGTCCGGCTGGAATCGCCTCGGCCCATGTTCCAGGAGCGACGCGCGTCACTCCGACAGCGACACCTGGTCCATGTCGAAATACATCTGCGTCGGGTTGAGCTGGAACCCGTGCACGTTCTTGCGGGTCGCGCGCACCTGCAGCGTCGAGTTGACGAACACCCACGGCGCGTCCTCGAGGATCTGCGCCTGGATCTTCTTGTAGAGCGCAACCCGCTTGTCATGATCGACGGTGGCCGCCGCCTGCTTCATCATCGCGTCCACCTCGGGGTTCTTGTAGTGCGAGGTGTCGTTGACCGGAATGCCATAGGAGCCCCAGTTCGCACCCAGGAAATTGTCCGGATCGCCGTTGTCGCCGGAGAAGCCGCTCAGGAACATCCCCTGATATTTGCCGGAGCGCACCGTCGCGAGGAACGCGCCCATGTCGAGCTTGCGCACCTCCGCGTCGATGCCGACCTTCTTGAAGTAGCTCTGCAGCGCGACCGCGAGATCGGCGCCGGCCGGGTTGTAGCCACGCGGCGAGGAGTAGGCCAGCAGCTCGACCTTGAGACCGGGCTTCACGCCGGCCGCCTCGAGCAGCTGCTTCGCCTTCGCGGGATCATAGGGGTAACCCTTGAGCGACGGATCGTATCCCCATTGCGCCTCCGGGATCGGCGAGTTCATCGGCACCGCGAGCCCGCCATACAGCGCCTTGTCGATCGCGTTCTTGTCGACCGCATAGTTCAGCGCCTGACGCACCCGCTTGTCGGTGAACGGCGCCACCTCGTTCGGCATCGCCATGCCGCTGATGACGAGGCCGGGCTGCGTCAGCATCACCAGGTTCTTGTCGGCCCTGATGCCGCCGATCACCTGCGTCGCCACGTCGCCCATGACCTGCGTCTCGCCCTGCTTCAGCGCGAGCAGCGCGGCCTGCGGATCGGGATATTCCTTGAACACGATGTGGTCGAGCTTCGGCTTGCCCTTCCAGTAATCGGGATTGGCATCGAGCGCGATCTGGTCGCGCGCGCGCCATTCCTTGAACACGAACGGGCCGGTGCCGACCGGATGGTTGCGGAAATCCTTGCCGTATTTCGCCGCCGCCGGATAGGAGACGACGCCGTTCCACACCATCGCCAGCGAGTTCAGGAACGGCGCGTTCGGCTCCTTCATCTTGAACTGCACGGTGTTGTCGTCGAGCGCCGAATACGAGGCGACCGAGCCGTAGGTGAAATCCTCGTACCCCTCCACGGGACCGGTGTTGTAGATCGTGTGCGGATCATCCTTCTTCAGCACACGGTCGAGCCCTTGCACGTAGGTGTGCGCATTGAACGGCGTGCCGTCCTGGAACTTCACGCCCTGGCGCAGATGGAAGGTGTAGGTGAGGCCGTCCGGCGCCACGTCCCAGCTCGCGGCGAGGCCGGGCGCCACTTCCGTGGTGCCCGGCTGGTAACTCACCAGGCTGTCAAAGATGCAGGCCATGACGAAGCCCGAGGTGTTGTTCAGGACCGCCTCGGGGTCGAAACCGGTCGGGTCGGCGGCCATGCTGATGACGAGCGTTCCCTGGGCGCGGGCGGCGCCACCGAGACCGAGGCTCAGGGACGCACCCAGCAGCAGGCCGGCGGCGAGTGCGGCGCGGCGCAGGCGGCGTCCGGTTCTCCGTGCCATCGTTCTGTCTCCATTCTCCCCGAGCACCCACGCTAGAGACTTTTCGAGGGCGTGACGAGAACCGGAAGCGGCTCGAGCGGCACGTCGCGGCGGATCACCTCGCGGATGGCGAAGCTGGTCTGGATGCGCGCGACGCCGGGCAGGCGGGAGATCTGCTCCTTGTGGATGCGCTCGAAATCCGGAATGTCCCGCGCCATCACCTGCAGCAGGTAATCGCTGCCGCCGGAAAGCAGGAAGCAGGCGGTGACGTTCGGACACGCGCCGACGGCCGCCTCGAAGGCGGCGAGATAGTCCTCGCGCTGGCGGTCGAGCGTGATCGTCACCAGCAAGGTGACTTCGAAGCCGAGGGCGCGCAGGTCGAGCGCGGCGTGATAGCCGGTGATGACACCCGACGCCTCGAGGGCCGCGATGCGCCGCGCGCAGGCGGTGGGGGAAAGCCCGATCCGCTCGCCGAGCTCGACCTGCGTCGCCCGCGCGTTCGCGAGCAGGGCGCGCAGCAGCGCGAGGTCGATGCGGTCCAGGTCCATGCAGAAAATCTCCGCGCCTAGGGGCGCTGACGCAAGAACTCGGCGCGTCAGGCCCGATCCTCGCCGGACATTGCCGGGATTCCGCTGCCCCACCGGCGCTAGTCTCCGGCCAAAACGCGCGGAGGCGTCGGATGCGTGTCGGTTGTCCCAAGGAGATCAAGGTCGAGGAGCATCGCGTCGGGCTCACCCCCGAGGCGGCGCGGGAATATGTCGCGCACGGCCACGAGGTGCTGATCCAGAAGGGCGCCGGCGCCGGCATCGGCGCGGAGGACGCGGCCTATGCCCAGGCCGGAGCCCGCATCGTCCCCGAGGCGGCGACGATTTTCGCCGAGGCGGAGATGGTGGTGAAAGTGAAGGAGCCGCAGCCGGCCGAATGCCGCATGCTGCGGCCGGGCCAGATCCTGTTCACCTATCTGCACCTTGCCCCCGATCCGGAGCAGACGCGGGCGCTGATCGACTCCGGCTGCACCGCGGTCGCCTACGAGACGGTCACCGACGCGCATGGCGGGCTGCCCCTGCTCGCGCCGATGAGCGAGGTCGCCGGACGGCTCGCGATCGAGGCGGCCTGCTTCTCGCTGCGCAAGCCGGCCGGCGGGCCGGGCCTGCTGATCGGCGGCGTGCCCGGCGTGCCGCCGGCGCGCGTGCTGGTGCTCGGCGGCGGCGTGGTCGGTACCCATGCGGCGCGCATGGCGGTCGGGCTCGGCGCCGAGGTGGTGGTGGTCGATCGCTCGGTGCCGCGGCTGCGCCAGCTCGACGAGCTGTTCCAGGGCCGGGTCGTCACCCTGTTCTCGACCGCGGAGGCGATCGAGCGCGAGGCGCTCAGGGCCGATGCGGTGATCGGCGCCGTGCTGGTCGCCGGCGCCCGCGCGCCGCGATTGATCCCCAAAAGCCTGCTCGCGCGCATGCGGCGGGGCGCGGTGCTGGTGGATGTCGCGATCGACCAGGGCGGCTGCTTCGAGAGCTCGCACCCGACCACGCACACCGATCCGGTCTATGTGGTGGACGGGGTCACCCATTACTGCGTCGCCAACATGCCCGGGGCGGTGCCGCGGACCTCGAGCTATGCGCTCGGCAACGCCACCCTGCCCTTCGGCCTGGCCCTCGCCGAGAGGGGACTTGCGGCCTGCGCGGTCGATCCGCATCTTCGCGACGGGCTCAACATCCACCGCGGCAAGGTGACCAATCGCGCGGTCGCGGAGAGCCTGGGGCTCGCCTTCACTCCGCCCGAGCAGATCGCCGCCTGAGTCCCCATACAGGGCCGGGAGGCAGCCGGCCCGATTTTTCATGTCGCGCGTGCGAAGCGCGTGCTATGGGAATGATCGCATTGGCTTTGCGAGAGGATCTCCATGTCCGATTTCGCCGCGCCGACCGCCTCTGACCAGGACCAGGCGCCGCTCCGCTCCCGCGGGCGCCGCTGGTCCACCCGGGTCAAGACCGTCGCCACCTGGTGTGCGATGGGGTCCTGGGGCCTGCTTGTGGTGATCCCGGTGGTCGCCCTGCTGCTGACCGACTTCCCGCATCTCGGATAGCTACCGCCCCCGGTCCGGGCGCAGCCCCCGCGGCATCAGCCAGGACGCGAGCAGCGCCGCCAGCGCGATCGCAAGCGTCGCCCAGAACACGCCATGCAGCGCGCCGGCGACCGCGCCGGTGAGGTGCGCGATCTCCTGGGCGGATAGCGCGGCGCGGCGGCTCGGCTCCATCAGCGCGCGCACCGGGTCGCCCGCCATGCGCAGCCGCGCGCCAAGCCCGACGTTGAGCACGGCGCCGAGCAGCGCGGTGCCGAGCGCCGAGCCGAGCTGGCGCGTGAACACGGTCGACGACGTGGCGATGCCGCGCAGGTGCCGCCCCACCGCGTTCTGCACCGAGACCAGGAAGGTGGTGCTGCAGAACCCCATGCCGCCGCCCACCAGCAGTGCCGACACGCCGGCCCAGACCGCGCCGCGCGCCGGCGTCAGCAGCACCAGCATGGCGCTGCCGACCAGCAGAAACACCGCGCCCGCCAGCGCCGTGGTGCGGTACGAGGTGACCAGCATCACCCGCGCCGAGAGCGTGCTCGTCACCGGCCAGCCAAGCGAGAGTGCGGCGATCACCGCGCCCGCGGCGAAGTTGCCGAGCCCCATCACGCCCTCGATGTAGGTGGGCAGGAAGGCGCTCACCGACATCACCACCGCGCCGATCGCGAGGCCGCCGAGATTGCCGGCGATCACCGTCGGGTCGCGCCAGAGGAACGGCGGCAGCAGCGGCTCCGGTGCCACCCGCTCCTGGACCGCCAGCAGCACGAGCGCCGCCGCCGCAACCGCGAGCAGCGCGACGATCCACCAGCCGAGCAGCTCGGCCTGCAACAGCGCCAGCATCAGCAGCGTGGCCGCGAGCACCAGCAGGAAGGTCCCGAGATAATCGACCGAGCGCACTTGCGGCCGCGCATGCTCGCGGAAGAACGCCGCCAGCATCGCCATCGCGGTCGCGCCGATCGGCAGGTTGACCCAGAACACCAGCGGCCAGCCGACGTGATCGACGATCACCGCGCCGAGCAGCGGCCCCACCACCGCCGAGACACCCCAGACGCTGGAGAGCCAGCCCTGGATCTTCGCCCGCTCCGCCGGAGAGTAGACGTCGCCGATGATCGTCTGCGCGATCGGGATGATCGCCCCGGCGCCGATACCCTGGATGGTGCGGAAGATCACCAGCATCAGCATGGTGGGGGCGAAGCCGCAGAGCGTCGAGCCGGCCAGGAACACGAGGGCGCCGATCGCGAACATGCGCTTGCGGCCGTAGAGGTCGGCGAGCCGCCCGTAGATCGGGATCGACACCGCCTGGGTGAGCAGGTAGGCGGCGAACACCCAGCCGAACAGCGAGAAGCCGCCGAGATCGGCGACGATCGCCGGCATCGCGGTGGCGACGATCGTCGCCTCGACCGCCGCCATCGCGGTCGCCGCCATGCAGGCGGCCAGGACCAGGGTCCGGCGGCCCTCGCCGGTTTCGGAATGCACCGCGATCGACATCGGCCGCGACTGGAAGGCCGGCGCGTCGCTCCGGTCAAGCCGGCGGGTGATCGCGCAGCCCTGAGCGGCTATAAGGTCATGGCGGGGCAACGAGGCGAACGATGACCGAGGCGAGCGTGTCCACGGCCGAGATCGCCCGCTTCGACGCGCTCGCCGCGCGCTGGTGGGACCCTGCCGGCCCGATGCGTCCGCTGCATGCGATGAACCCGGCCCGAATCGCCTGGATCGCCGAGCGGCTGCGGGAGCGCTTCGGCGATGCGCCGGTGCGGCTGCTCGACCTTGGCTGCGGCGCCGGGCTCGCCGCCGAGGCGCTGGCGCGGCGCGGGCATGCGGTGCTCGGCCTCGATGCGGCGCCGGCGCTGATCGCCGCCGCGGAAGCCCATGCCGCCGGCCAGGACCTGACGCTCGCCTATCGCTGCGGCACCGCCGAGGCGCTGCTCGCCGAGGGCATGCGGTTTCCGGCGGTCACCGCGCTCGAGGTGATCGAGCACGTGCCGGACCCGCGGGGCTTCCTCCGCCTGCTGGCGGCGCTGCTGGAGCCGGGCGGCCTGCTCGTGCTCTCGACGCTCAACCGCACGCGGGCCGCATGGATCACCGCCAAGCTCGGCGCCGAATACGTGCTGCGGCTGCTGCCGGCCGGCACGCATGACTGGCACAAATTCATCACCCCGGCGGAGCTCGGCGCCTTTGCCCGCGATGCCGGCCTGCTAGTCGACGCGATGGCGGGGCTGCGGTTCGATCCGCTCGCCGGCCGCTGGAGCGTGGGCCGCAATCTCGCGGTCAACTACCTCGCGGCGCTCTCGATCTGAGGGAGGCGCCGCTCGGAGCCTGTCGGGAGAAAGGCGAAGGGCGCCGTCCCAACCGGCTCTCACCCGTCCGCGCGGGGCACCCAGGGGATGTGGGCGATCTCGATGCCGTCGTCGCGCAGGCCCTCGGCCTGCTCCTGCGTGGCCTCGCCGTAGATGCCGCGGCGATCGCTCTCACCACGATGGATGCGTCGGGCCTCCGCGGCGAAATCCGGGCCGACATAGTCGCAGTTCCGCTCGACCTCCGCGCGCAGCTTCTGCAGCATCGCCCGGACCTGCGCCGGCAGGCGCGGCGGCTGCACCGCCATCGGCCCCGAGTGGGCGTGGCGGCGAATGGGCGGGCGCCGTCTGGGGCGCCGGCACGGAAGCCGGGGGCGGTGCCGCCTTGCCCTTCCGCGGCACCGACGGCGTCATCAGCGCCCGCTCCACCCCGGCATCGCCGCATTCGGGGCATTCCAGCAGACCCCGCTTCGCCTGCGCGTCGAACGCCGCGGCGTTGCGGAACCAGCCGTCGAACCCGTGACCATGGCGGCAGCGCAACTGGTAGTGGATCATGCGGCGGTCTCAAGCCTGAGCATTCGCGTCACTTCCGAGACAACCTAGCACTCCCGAGGCAAGAGTGCCAGCCACCCGTTCAGGCAGCCAGCAGCAAATCGAGCTTCCCGGCGGCTTCCAGCGCCGCGAGCTCGTCCGAACCCCCGACATGCTTCCCGCCGATGAAGACCTGCGGCACCGTGCTGCGCCCGCCCGACCGCGCCATCGCCTCCTGCCGCTCCGGCGTGCCGTGCGGCGCGTGGATCTCGCGGACCTCCACGCCCTTCGTCTGGAGCAGCCGAAGCGCACGGGCGCAGTAGGGGCACCACGGCTGGGTATAGACCTCGACAACCGGCATTCGCTTCTCCTCGCGACGCGCAGAGTGGGGTTTCGGACCGCCCGTCACAAGGCGTCAGCCGAGCCCCGGCGCCGGCACCCTGGCCGCCGCCAGCACGTCCACCGCCGCCGCGCCGGCCGCGAACAGCGCCTCCGCGCAGGCATTGGCGGTCGCGCCGGTGGTCAGCACGTCGTCGACCAGCACCACCCGCTGCCCGTCGATGCGCGCCGCCCGCTGCGGACGCATGGCGATGGCGCCCTCGAGCTCCAGCGCGCGATCGGAACGCGCCCCGCTCATGCAGCGCCGCGGTCGCGCGCGGACGGCGCAGCGCATCGACCACCGCCGGCACGCCGCTGATCCGCGCCACCGCCCGCGCCAGCAGCGCCGCCTGGTTGTAGCGGCGCGCGAACAGCCGCCGCCGGTGCAGCGGCACCGGCACCAGCAGGTCCGCGTCGCGCAGCAGCACCGCTCCCGCCCGCGCCATGTGCGGCGCCAGCGCCACCGCGAGGTCCGTGCGGTCGCCGTATTTCAGCGGCATGATCATCCGCTTGCTGCGCGCATCGTAGCGGAACGCCGCGCGGGCGCGGCCGAAGCGCGGCGCCGTCACCAGGCAGGTCGCGCAGAGCCCGTCCGGCCCGCGCTGCGCGGCATGATCGAACGGCACGCCGCAGCAGGCGCAGCAGGGCTCGCCGAGGAAGCCGGTCGCGGCGAAGCAATCGGCACAGAACCGGCCGGGCGCCTCGACGATCGCATCGCAGGTCAGGCAATGCGGCGGCAGCACCAGGTCGAGCGCCGCGCCGCCGGCACGCCGGGCGAGATGAAGGAGGTCGGCCATGGCGCGGATCGAGCGTTTTCCGACCCCTCGCGTCAATTCGGGACAACTGCGTACTCGTTGGAATCCCGCGATTCCGCCGCACATCCTGCCCATGAGCGAACCCGACCACCGCGTCTTCGACCGCCGCGCCGTCCGCCTCCACCGCGACCGCGCCGCCGCCACGGTGGCGGCGGTCGCCGACCTGCTGCGCGACGCCGCCGAGCGCCTGCTTGATCGGCTCGACGACACCACGCGCCGCTTCTCCCGCGCCCTCGACCTCGGCGGCCGCGGCGTCGTCGCGCCGATGCTCCGCGACCCGCGGGATCGCCACGGTGAGCGCCGACCTCTCCCCGGCCATGGCCGCGCTCAATCCCCGCCCCGCGGTCGCCGCCGACGAGGAATTCCTCCCCTTCGGTCCGGGCAGCTTCGACCTCGTCGTCGCCAGCCTGTCGCTGCACTGGACCAATGACCTGCCGGGCGCGCTGATCCAGCTCCGCCACGCCCTGGCGCCCGACGGGCTGCTGCTGGCGAGCCTCCCCGCCCTCGGCACCGCCGTCGAGCTGCGCGCCGCATTCACCGAGGCCGAAACCGCGCTCCGCGGCGGCGCCAGCCCCCGCATCTCGCCGTTTCCCGACCTGCGCGACTGCGCCGCCCTGCTGCAGCGCGCCGGCTTCGCCTATCCGGTCGCCGATGCCGAGGACATCCGCCTGCTCTACGCCGACCCGCTGGCACTGCTGCGCGACCTCCGTGCCGCCGGCGAAACCAACGCCGTCCGCCTCCGCGACCGCCGCATCCCGCCGCGCACCCTCTTCCCCGCCGCCCTCGCCCGCCTGCCCATCGCCGAGCACCGCACCGCCGTCACCCTGCGCCTCGCCGTGATGACCGGCTGGGCCCCCGTGCCAGGCAATTCCGGCGCTCCCGAAACTTTCCCGGCCTCCCCGGCTGGAGTTTAGACAGCCATCAACTTTCGCCGCCCCGGGGCGTAGAGCCGCCGAACCAGACCGGTTCGGCCACACGCGGAGGTAGATAATGTTCAACGCCACGACGCGCGCGATCGGAATCGCCGCGCTCGCGCTCCTTGCCCTCGCCGCCTGCACCGTGAACAACCAGCCCCCGCCGGTCGCCGCGGCGCCGAGCCCATCCCCCGTCGTCGTGACGCCAGCCGCACCGAGCTCCGGCACCGTCGTGGTCCAGCCGAAGCCGGTACTGACGGCTGACACCATTCGGGCGGGGGTGACGTAAGGATAAGGCCAGGGGCTCTGCCCCTGGACCCCGCTAAGGGCCGAGCCCTTAGAACCCATCCGGGTTTGTTGAAGAGGGTGGGCCAACGAGGTGCTTCAACCACCTCGTCGGCCCACCCTCTTCAACAAACCCAGTCGAGGATTCCAAAGGCTCCGCCCTTGGCGGGGTCCAGGGGCAGCGCCCCTCGCCTTTCCTGCGTCACCCCCGCCCGAACGGTGTCAGCCGCCGGTGACGCTCATGTGGCGGCCGAGGGAGGGGCGGTCGTGGCGGCGGTCGATGATGAAATCGTGGCCGCGCGGCTTGCGGGCGATGGCGGCGCGGATGGCGGCTTCGAGCTCGGCATCCTCGGCACCGCTGCGGAGGACGGCGCGGAGGTCGGCCGAGTCTTCCTGGCCGAGGCACATGAACAGCGTGCCGGTGCAGGTGAGCCGCACGCGGTTGCAGCTTTCGCAGAAATTATGGGTCATCGGCGTGATGAAGCCCAATCGCGTTCCGGTCTCGCGGACCGCGAAATAGCGGGCCGGGCCGCCGGTGCGGTAATCGGTGGGCTCCAGCGTCCAGTGCTCGCGCAGGCGGGCGCGGACGATGGAGAGCGGCAGGTACTGGTCGGTGCGGTCCTCGCCGGTCTCGCCGAGCGGCATGGTCTCGATCAGGCAGAGATCGAAGCCGTGCTCGCCGCACCAGGCGAGCAGCGCGTCGAATTCCGCCTCGTTCACCCCCTTCAGCGCGACCGCGTTGATCTTGACCGCGAGGCCGGCGGCCTTGGCGGCGAAGATGCCGTCGATCGTCTGCTCGATCCGACCGCGCCGGGTGATCGCGGTGAAGCGGGCGGGATCGAGCGTGTCGAGACTGACATTGATCCGCCGCACGCCCGCAGCCGCGAGTTCCCCGGCATAGCGGGTGAGCTGGGTGCCGTTGGTGGTCAGCGTCAGTTCTTCGAGCCCCTGATCCGCTCCCTGGCCGAGCCGCGCGCCGAGGCGGCGGAACAGCGTCATCACGTCGCGCCGCACCAGCGGCTCGCCGCCGGTGATGCGGAGCTTCCTGACGCCGAGACGGATGAAGGCGGCGGACAGCCGGTCGAGCTCCTCGAGCGTCAGCACCTCCGCCTTGGGCAGGAAGCGCATCTCCTCGGCCATGCAGTAGACGCAGCGGAGATCGCAGCGATCCGTCACCGACACGCGAAGGTATGTAATGCCGCGGCCGAACGGGTCGATCATCGGCGCAACCGTGCTGGCCGGCGCCGGAGCGAGCGATGGCGGCTCTGCAACAAGCATGCGCTGTAGATCATCGATTTGCCCCCCGGCTTCAAGTCCCGGATCGCGGCGGCCTGTCATCGATCACCTCCAGCGCGACCGCCGCCGCGTTCACCAGCACCTTGCCGGCATGCTCGAAATTGACGGTGATCCGCTGGCCGATGATCGACTGCACCTGGCCGATGCCCCAATCCGGGCGGCCGGGATGGCGCACGCGCTGACCGGGCTCGGTCGGCGACAGGGCCGGTCGGTTCATGTCAGCCACGCAAGGGCTTCATGGCGCGGCGGAGGCATGGGATGCTTCGGCCGGCGGTGGTGGTTCATCGCGAGCAGTCCTGCCTCGATGCTGTATCAATACACGCCAACGGAGGGACCGACAGGCATGCGACAGGCGCTCCGGCTGGCGGAACTCCTATGTGCGCGGCTGTGCAACGATATCGGCACGCCGCTGGGAACGCTGGCCGCCGCGCTCGACCTCTCCGCCGGGCAGAACACCGCCGGCGCGATCGCGGTCGCCGACGCCGCCACCGCCGCGATCTGGGGCCGCGTGCGGCTGCTGCGCGCCGCCTGGGCGGGCGAGTGCGGCGGGCTCGATTCGCGGGGGATCGCCGAGCTGCTGGCCCCGCTCGGCGCCGCCCAGCGGGTGGAGATCGATCTCGCCGAGCTCGACCCGATGCGCTCCTTTCCGCCCCACGCGGCGCGGCTGCTGCTCAACCTCGCGATGCTTGCCGCGGAGGGCCTGCCTGCCGGCGGCGCGGTCGTGCTGTCGGGCTCCGCCACGCAGGACGTGCTGATCGAGATCGACGGGCCGCGTGCCGGCTGGCCGGCCGGGCTCGCCTCCGCCTTCGCCGACGAGAACGCCGCCTGGGCCGCGCTCGAGCGGCCGCACGGCATCCAGCTCGCGCTCACCGCACTGCTCGCCCATGCGAGCGGGCTGCGCGTCTCCGTCCTGATGTCGGGCGCGCCGATGGAGATCGCCCCGCCGCTGCTGCTGACGCTCGATCCGGTCTCCCGCGCCTGATCGGCATCTTCGTTCAAGTCGGCACCGGCCCGCTCCCTCACCCGGCCAGCCAACGGAAGTATACTCGCGTGGGTGGCCGGGTGGGGGAGCGGGCCGGTGCCGACTTGAACACGAACCCCCGCCTTTACCCTTTGTTCGTATGGCTTCGTCACGATGGGCCCCGATCACCCGCCTCCGGAGCCCGCGATGGACGACCTGCTCGCCGATTTCCTCACCGAGACCAATGAAAGCCTTGGCGAGCTCGACACCGCGCTCGTCAAGCTCGAAGCCAACCCGGAGGACCGGGAGACGCTCGGGCTGATCTTCCGGCTGGTCCACACGGTGAAGGGCACGTGCGGCTTCCTCGGCCTGCCCCGGCTGGAGAAGGTCGCGCACGCGGCCGAGAACGTGCTCGGCCGGCTGCGCGACAACCAGCTCCAGGTCGCGCCCGAGATCATCACCCCGATCCTCGCCGCGATCGACCGCGTGAAGGACATCGTCGCCGGCCTCGCCGCCACCGGCACCGAGCCGGCCGCCGACGACGCGCCGCTGATCGCCGTCGCTCAACGCGATCGCCAACGGCGAGACCGTGGCCGCTCCCGCGCCCGCCGCCGCGCCCGTGCCGGTCGCCGCCCCGGCCGCCGCCGTGCCCGTCCCGCCCCCTGCGTCACCGGTCGAGACCGCCCAGCCGCCGCCCGCGCCCGTGCCTGCGACCGAGCCCGCCGCTGCGCCGCCCGAGGCGAAGGCCGCCGAAGCCGCACCGTCCGAGGCGCCGGTCGCCGGCCAGACCATCCGCGTCGGCGTCGAGGTGCTCGAGGACCTGATGACCCTGGTCTCGCGAGCTCGTGCTCACCCGCAACCAGCTCCTGCAGCTCTCGCGCAGCCAGCAGAACTCCGCCTTCTCCGCCCCGCTGCAGCGGCTGTCGCACATCACGTCCGACCTGCAGGAAGGCGTGATGAAGACGCGCATGCAGCCGATCGGCAATGCCTGGAACAAGCTGCCGCGCCTGGTGCGCGACCTCGCGCGCGACCTCGGCAAGAAGATCGAGCTGGTCATGCTCGGCGCCGAGACCGAGCTCGACCGCCAGGTGCTCGAGCTGATCAAGGACCCGCTCACCCACATGGTGCGCAACAGCGGCGACCACGGGCTCGAGACCCCGGCCGAGCGCCGCGCCGCCGGCAAGCCGGAAACCGGCCGCATCACGCTGAACGCCTTCCACGAGGGCGGCCATATCATCATCGAGATCGGCGATGACGGCCGCGGGCTCGCGATCGACAAGATCCGCGCCAAGGCGCTTTCCCGCAACCTCGCGACCGAGGCCGAGCTTGCGCAGATGAGCGAGGCGGAGATCCAGCGCTTCATCTTCCGCGCCGGCTTCTCGACCGCGGCCGCGATCACCTCGGTCTCCGGCCGCGGCGTCGGCATGGACGTCGTGAAGACCAACATCGAGAAGATCGGCGGCACCATCGACCTGCGCAGCGTCGAGGGCCAGGGCTCGACCTTCACGATCAAGATCCCGCTGACCCTCGCGATCGTCTCCGCCCTCATCGTCGAGGCCGGCGGCGAGCGCTTCGCCATCCCGCAGATCAGCGTGGTCGAGCTGGTCCGCGTCGGCCACGACAGTTCCGCCGCGGAGGCGAGCGATCGGCGCCGACGGCAATCGCACCGGCGAGACCAAGATCGAGCGGATCAACGACACGCCGGTGCTGCGCCTGCGCGACCGGCTGCTGCCGCTGGTCAGCCTGACCGAGCTGCTGCGGCTCGGCGAGGCGGCCGCGCGCGAGACCGTCCCGACCATCGTCGTCGCCCAGGTCGGCGCCACCACGCTCGGCATCATCGTCGACCGCGTGTTCGACACCGAGGAGATCGTGGTCAAGCCGGTGGCGCCGATCCTGCGTCACATCACGATGTTCAGCGGCAACACCATCCTCGGCGACGGCTCGGTCATCATGATCCTCGATCCGAACGGCATCGCCCGCGCGATCGGCCTCGGCGGCTCGGCGGAGCAGCGCGGGGTCGCCGCGGTCGCTGCCGATCTCGCCGAGAATCGCGAGCGCTCCGCGCTGCTCCTGTTCCGCGCCGGCGACGCGACGCCGAAGGCGGTGCCGCTCAGCCTGGTCGCCCGCCTCGAGGACATCCCGCGCGACCGCATCGAGTTCTCCGCCGGCGCGCTGGTCACGCAGTACCGCGGCAAGCTGATGCCGCTGATCGGGCTTGTCCGATGCGCAGGAGCGAAGGCGAGACCCAGCCGGTCCTGGTGTTCGCCGACGGCGACCGCAACATGGGCCTGATGGTCGACGAGATCGTCGACGTGGTGGAGGACCGGCTGCAGATCGAGCTGGCCGCCGATCGGCCGGGCCTGCTCGGCACCGCGGTGATCGCCGGCCGCGCGACCGACGTGCTCGACACCGGCTACTGGCTCACCCGCGCCTGGCAGGACTGGTTCACCGGCGGCCGCCGCGGCGATGCGCGCCAGCGCGGCCAGATCCTGATCGTCGAGGACAGCGACTTCTTCCGCCAGATGCTGGTGCCGACGCTCGCCGCCGCCGGCTACCAGGTGACCGCGGCCGAGAGCCCGGCCCGCGCCCTTGCCCTCCGCGACGCCGGAAGCAGCTTCGATGCGATCATCTCCGACATCGAGATGCCGGAGATGGACGGGCTCGCTTTCGCCCGCCGCCTGCGCGAGGGCGGCGCCTGGCGCGACCTGCCGCTGATCGCGCTGTCCGGCCGCGCCGCGCCGGAGGACGAACAGGCCGGGCGGAACGCCGGCTTCACCGACTATGTCGCCAAGTTCGACCGCGACGCGCTGATCCGGAGCCTGCGCCAGTGCCTCGCGCACCGCGCGCAGGTTGCGGCCTGAGGGAGAACTCTGATGAACCAGATCGTCGAACGGCCGGTGGCCGACGGCTTCGTGGGCGCCTCGAGCCGCGGCGAGGAGAACGTGCTCGTCACGCTCACGCTCGCCGGACAGCTCTGCGGCGTTCCGGTGCTCGCCGTGCGCGACATCCTCGCGGACCAGCCGATCACGCGCATCCCGCTGGCGCCGCCGGAGATCGCCGGCAGCCTCAATCTGCGCGGCCGCATCGTCACCGCGATCGACCTGCGCCGCCGCCTGCATCTCGCGCCGGCGCCGGCCGGCCAGAAGCCGATGTCGGTGGTGACCGAAGTCGGCGGCGAGCTCTACGCGCTGCTGGTCGACCAGGTCTCCGAGGTGCTGAGCCTTCCGGTGAGCCAGCTCGAACGCAACCCGCCGACGCTCCCGCCGGACTGGGCCGAATTCAGCCAGGGCATCTACCGGCTCGCCGGGCGCCTGATGGTGGTGCTCGACATCGGCCGCCTGCTCGCCTTCTCCGACAAGCGGAGCTGATCCATGAGCATCAATGCCGGCACGACCTGCCTCGTCGTCGATGACAGCCGGGTCGTGCGCAAGGTCGCGCGGAAAATCCTCGAGACCAACGGCTTCCGCGTCGAGGAGGCGGAGGACGGCGCGGTGGCGCTCGCGGCCTGCCGCCGCGCGCTGCCCGATTGCGTGCTGCTCGACTGGAACATGCCGGTGATGAACGGCATCGAGTTCCTGCGCGCGCTGCGTGCCGAGTTCGGTGCCGAGCGCCCGACCGTCGTGTTCTGCACCACGGAAAGCGAGATGTCCTTCATCGAGCAGGCGATCGAGAGCGGCGCGCAGGAATACATCATGAAGCCGTTCGACGAGGAGATCCTCACGGGCAAGCTCGCTCAGGTCGGCATGTTGTGACCGGCGCCGCCGCTCCTCTGGTGTGGTGGTTCGGCGGTCCCCCATGCTTTGGATCGGGTTCCGGAGCGGACTTCGGAATCGTGGACCACACCAGAAACAATGTCCGGCTGGTGTCCTTCCCGCTTCGAAAGTTCGCAAGATGCCAATTCCGACGGTGACGGACTTTCGAAGCGGGACACCAGCGGGAGCCGCGCCGGCACGGGTGATGATCTGCGACGACAGCGCGGTGATCCGCGCCGCGATCGGCCGCATGCTCGCGAACGATCCCGCGATCGAGGTCGTCGCCCGCGTCGCCAACGGCCAGCTCGCGCTCGACGAGCTCAAGCGCCGCGGCAGACGGCGTCGACGTCGTCGTGCTCGACATCGAGATGCCGGTGATGGACGGGCTGACCGCGCTGCCGCTGCTGCTGAAGGCGAGCCCGGGCCTGCGCGTCGTCATGGCCTCGACGCTGACCACGCGCGGGGCCGATGTCGCGCTGCGCGCGCTCCGCCTCGGCGCCGCCGATTACGTGCCGAAGCCGAGCGCGAACGAGGTGTTCGGCGACGCAAGCTTCCAGCGCGAGCTGATCGAGAAGGTGAAGGGGCTCGCGCAGGCTCCGCCGCACCGCCGCTTCGCCCGCGCCGCTCGCCGCCTCGGCGCGGCCGGCCGCTCCGCATCGCCGTGCGGCGCGGGGCGAGCCTGCCGCCGCGCCTGCTCGCGATCGGCAGCTCGACCGGCGGCCCGCAGGCCCTGTTCAGCCTGGTGCAGAGGCTTGGCACGTCGATACCGGTGCCGGTGGTGCTCACGCAGCACATGCCCGCCACCTTCATCCCCATTCTCGCCGAGCACATCACCGAAGCTCGGCGGGCTGCCCTGCGCGGAGGCGAACGATGGCGAGGCGCTGATGCCGGGCCGCATCCACATCGCCCCCGGCGACCGGCACCTCACCATCCGCAACGAAGCCGGCGCGCTCAGGGCGCGGCTCTCCAGCGATCCGCCGGAGAATTTCTGCCGCCCCGCCGTCGATCCGATGCTTCGCAGCGCCTGCGCCGCCACCGAAGGCCGCGTGCTCGCCGTCATCCTCACCGGCATGGGGCAGGACGGACTCGCCGGCACGCGCGCAATCGTCGAGGCCGGCGGCGCCGCGCTCGCGCAGGACGAGGCGACCAGCGTCGTCTGGGGCATGCCGGGCGCCGTCGCGCGCGCCGGCCTCTGCGCCGCGGTGCTGCCGCTGCCGCAACTGCCCGCCAGGATTCTCGAACTGCTCCGGAGCGCCCGCCCATGAATCCCCGCAACGTTCGAGGCTCTCGCCGGGCTGCTGAAAGCGCAGTCAGGGCTCGTGGTGGGTCCGGACAAGGCTACCTGCTGGAAAGCCGGCTCACCCCGATCGTCAAGCGCGAGAAGCTTGCCGGCCTCGACGGGCTCGCCCGCCGGCTGCAGGGTCCCGGCGCCGACGCGCTGATCCGCGAAGTGGTCGAGGCGATGACCACCAACGAATCGTTCTTCTTCCGCGACGGCAAGCCGTTCACCCACGTGCAGACGAAGGCGCTGCCGGCGCTGCTCGCCAGCAAGCCGGCCGGCGCGCCGCTCCGCCTGTGGTCCGCCGCCGCATCCACCGGTCAGGAAGCCTACTCGCTCGCCATGCTGGTGCTCGAGAAGCCGGCGCAGCTCGGGTCGCGCAAGGTCGAGATCGTCGGCACCGACCTCGCGCGCGAGCCGCTCGCCCGCGCCCGCGAAGGTCTCTACACGCCAGTTCGAGGTGCAGCGCGGCCTGCCGGTGCAGATGCTGGTGAAGCACTTCAAGAAAGAAGACGCGAGCTGGCGCCTGAACCAGGCGATCCGCGACATGGTGCGCTTCCAGGTGCTGAACCTGCTCGGCGACCTGCGCAGCCTCGGCCAGTTCGACATCGTCTTCCTGCGCAACGTGCTGATCTATTTCGACGCCAAGACCAAGGGCCGCGTGCTCGACGCGGTCTCCCGCCAGATGTCCGCGGAGGGCTATCTCTATCTCGGCGGCGCCGAGACCGTGCTCGGCATCACCGACCGCTTCGCCCCCGTTCCCGGCGATCACGGTGTCTATCGTCCGGTCGCTAGCGCTCGGCCGTCGGCGATCCGGAGCGCGGCGTAGGGGTGTGCGACCGCGGGCGCTGATTGCGCGTTCCGTCTACCGCGTGGACGGAGCGGGCTCGCGGCATTTCCGGTGCGGGTCCGTGTGGTTGTCGAGATCTGCTCGGTCCGAGTCCCGAAGCGTGACCTTGGCCGGCTTGGCGTCGGCGGCATTGAGCAGCCGGCAGGCGATGGCCAAGCCGATGGCCTGGTCGGCCGGGACTTCGCTCTCGAGATACGATGCGGCACGGCTCGTCACCCTTGCGGCGGCAGCATCGCCTTGCGTCGCCACCTCGGTCGCGAGCAGCTCGGCGAGCGCGGCCGGATAGGGGTCGCGCGGTTCCGTCACGGATCCATGCGCGGTGTATCGCCAGGGCTCGGATCGACGGGGTCCGAGGCGAGGACGAGGCCGCTGCTCGCTGGCCGTGAAAGTCAGGGTCCAGTTCGGGGTCGGATCGCCCAGCACGTGGCTCAGGCGTCGCCGTCACGGCTGCGCGCCGATCCGGATCGGGGATCGCAGCGATGTCCTGCGAGAGTTCCGCCTTTTCGGCAGCGGTCGCGGCAGTGAAGCTGAGCCCTCGGGTGTCGGCGAGCGCAAGGGTGGTTTGATCCGACGAGACGACCTCGGGTGCTCGTGCGTTGCGGAGGTCCGCGCCCGCCAGCCGCGCGAAGCGGAGGTCCGCGCCGGCCAGCCGCGCGCCGCGGAGGTCCGCGCCCGCCAGCCGCGCGCCGCCGAGGTCCGCGCCCGCCAGCCGCGCGCAGCCGAGGCCCGCGCCGGCCAGCTGCGCGTCGCGGAGGTCCGCGCCCGCCAGCCGCGCGCCGAAGAGGTCCGCGCCCGCCAGCTGCGCGCCGCGCGAGGTCCGCGCCCGCCAGCCGCGCGCCCTCGAGGGTACGCGCCCGCCAGCTGCGCGAAGCTGAGGTTCGCGCCCGCCAGCTGCGCGCCGAAGAGGTATGCGCCCGCCAGCTGCGCGGCGGCGAGGTTCGCGCCCGCCAGCTGCGCGGCTTGTCCAGACGGCTGTCGCTCCCGCCAGCTGCGCGTTTTGCCGAGGCTTCGCGCTCGGCTAACTTGGCTTCGACGAGATCGGCAGCGAAAAGGCGCGAGTCGTCCAATACGGCGAAGCGCAGGGAGCGGCCGCGCAGATCGATGCCCTCGATCCCCGGCAGAAGCGTCGCGTAATCGGGCTTCTCGCCGCGCAGCGCCGTCATCGCCTTGTCGTCCCAACATGCTCGACGACGATGCGTCGCTCGACGCGGAGATAGCGGCATCCGAAGTCCGAGTCTGCGGGCAGAAGAAGGTGTCGAGCGGCTGGCGAACCCAATCTTCGATCGCCGCAACCATCCAGGATGGCCAGGAGGCGACCCGAAACCGGCCAGGACGTGGGAGAGCCCGGCCGCCGTTGCAGGAGCTGGTGTTCCCGGGCTTCTCTCCAATTCGATGGCCGACGGATAAGTCTTCGGAGGAAGGCCTGTCCACGCAACCGAACCGTCGCCACCTCAGCGTCTTCCGGGACGACACCGCAATAGAGCCAGTTCACCGCCGCCAGAGCGACGCGGCAATCAGAACGAAAACCCGCCCAGCGCACGAGTCGTCCTCGGCACCGAAGGCGGCGCCGGGACCACGCCCATCCGGTTGCGACCGAAGAACCAGAGGAGCGCGAGCACGTCGCTGGCGATCCAGGCGCGCTGCGCCCACAAGATGCCGATCGCCCTGGTATCGCAGCGTGTTGATCTGCACCAGGAACAGCACCACGACGGGGAAGCCCGCAAGCAGCACCGCAGGCCATCCAGCGCCACGCGAAATTGTGCAGCGGCGAGCCGCGCGGGGCGGCGAGGACGAGCACGAACTCCACATTCGCCGAGCAGCTGCCGACAGTGCTCCCGCTGGCCCCGAACCGGCACCATCCGCGGCAGCTCGGCCGCGAAGTGGCGGAGATTCGCGGCCAGCATGTCGAACCGCGTGAGGGTATAGACGTGCAGGAACACGAAGACGAGCGGGGCGATGGCGAAGGAGAAGCTCGGCGGCAGCGCGGCGCCGATCTGCGCGATGGTGATCGTCCTGTTGCGCAGCAGGTCCTCGTCGCTGGTCGAAAAGACCGTCGCGAGCAGGTAAAGCGCGACCAGCAGATAGAGCAGCACGCCGCCCTGCGCCGCCTTCGCGCCCTCGTTGATGGCAGCGATCAGGCTCGCGATGTATTTCGGCGGCTCGAAGTCGCCGGATTCCGGGAAGTCGTCCGATTCCTTGGGAGTTTGGCATCCCGACGGGAATGCTGGCCTCACGAAGCGGAATGGTGTCAATCGCGGCGGTCGCGCCGCGGGGAGCGCCTCAGTTCATCGCGCCGCGGGCGGCGACCGGCCAGAGGCACTCGACGCGGCCGTCGCGGACGCCGACATACCAGTCGTGGCGATCGACCGTCGGGTCGCAGTGGCCGGGGATGAGGCGCAGCTTCTCGCCGAGCTTCGGCGCCTGCGTCTCGCTCGCGACATCGATGTTGGTGTGCTCGTCCGAGCAGCCGGTGGGGCGGAGATCCGGGCGCTGCCAGACGAGGGGTGGGCCGCAATCGACGGCGACGCCCTTGTGGCCGACATCGAGCACGGCGAGGCCGGGACGGGCGGCGCTGATGACCGTCGCGAGCACGAACAGCGCGTGCCGGAACCGCCCGACCGGCTGGCCCGCCGCGTCGAGATTGCGCGCGTAATCGGCGTCCATGAAGCAGTAGCTGCCGGCCTGCAGCTCGGTGTAGATGCCGCTCGCCGCCTCCAGCTCGAAGGTGCCGGTGCCGGCGCCGCCGATGATCGGGCAATCGAGCCCCTGCTGGCGAAGCTGCTCCACCGTGCGCCGCGCGCCGTCGCTGGCGCTGGCGATCGCCTGCTGCCGCTCCGCCGGCGTGCGCAGATGCTGCGCCCGGCCCTGATAGGCCTGCAGCCCGCCGAAGATCAGGTGCCTGGAGGCGGCAATCTGCCGCGCGAGCGCGACCGCTTCCGGTCCCGGCTGCACGCCGCAGCGACCCATGCCGACATCGATCTCGACCAGCACCTTCATGCGCATGCCCGCCTGCTCGGCCGCTGCCTCGATCGTGGTGACGTGCGCGGGATTGTCGGCGCAGATCGCGATCCTGCCGAAGCGCGCGAGCGCGGCGGCGCGGGCGAGCTTGCTCGCGCCCATCACCTGGTTGCTGATCAGGATGTCGGGCACGCCGCCCCAGGCCAGCACCTCCGCCTCGGCCACTTTCTGCACGCATTGCCCGACCGCGCCGCGGGCCATCTGCATGTGCGCGATGACGCGGTGATTTGTGCGTCTTCGCATGCGGCCGCAGCTTGGCGCCGGTCTTGGCGACCAGCGCCGCCATGGTGTCGAGATTGGACTCGAACGCATCGAGATCGACGAGCAACGCGGGGGTGTCGATCTCGTCCTCGCGCATGCCGGGAATGGCCGGCGGCGGTTGCAGCATCATGGTTTCCTCAATGTCCCGAATGGGCGCCGGAGAAATCGGGCGCGGGCAGGCCGGATTGCGCGAATTGCTCGACGATCGCGCTTTTCAGCCGCTCGAGCCCTTCGGGACCCGTCGCCTCCGCGCGGGCGACCAGCACGGCCTGCGTGTTGGAGGCGCGCAGCAGCCACCAGCCATCGTCGGTCATCACCCGCACGCCGTCGATGTCGGCGACCCTGGCACCGGCCTGCTTGAGCCGCGCGGCGACTTCCTCGATCACCTTGAACTTGCGGCGATCATCGCAATCGAAGCGGACCTCCGGCGTGTTCACCACCTGCGGCAGCGCGCGGCGCACCGCGGAGAGCTGCCCGTCCATGCGCGCGACGATGCCGAGCAGCCGCACCGCGGCATAGAGAGCATCGTCGAAGCCGTACCATTTGTCGGCGAAGAAGATGTGGCCCGACATCTCGCCGGCGAGCGGCGATTTCAGCTCCGCCATCTTCGCCTTGATGATGGAATGCCCGGTCTTCCACATCAGCGCATTCGCGCCGGCGCGGTTGAGCTCGTCGAACAGCACCTGGCTCGCCTTCACGTCGGCGATGATCGTCGCCCCCGGATGCTCGCGCAGCACGTCGCGCCCGAGCACCACCATCAACTGGTCGCCGAACAGGATCTCGCCCTCGTCGTCGACCACGCCGATGCGATCCGCGTCGCCGTCGAAGGCGATGCCGAGATCGGCCTTGCGCGCGCGCACCTCGGCGACGAGCTGTTCGAGATTCTTCGGCACCGTCGGGTCGGGATGATGCGCCGGAAACCGCCCGTCGATCTCGCCATTGAGCACCGTGTGGTGGCCGGGAAAGGCGAGCACGAGGCGCTGCAGCACCTCGCCGGCGGCGCCGTTGCCGTTGTCCCACACCACGTCGAGCGCGCGGTCGCCGCCGTCCCAGTCCGAAATCAGCCGCGCGATGTAGTCGGTGGCGACCGAGACCTCGCGCTCGGCGCCAGGCTCCTCCGGCACCACGTCACCGGCCGCCGCCATCGCGCCGAGACGCTGGATCTGCGCGCCGTAGAACGGCTTGCGGCCGAGCATCATCTTGAAGCCGTTGTAGTCGGGCGGGTTGTGGCTGCCGGTTACCATCACCGCGCCGTCGGTCTCGCGGGTGGTCGCGGTGAAGTAGAGCATCGGCGTCGGCCCGCGGCCCATCCGCAGCACCTCGATGCCGCTCGCCTTCAGCCCGTCCACCAGCGGGCGCTCCAGCTCGGGCGAGGAAAGCCGCCCGTCATAGCCGACCGCGACGGTGCGTCCGCCGGCGCGGGAGACGACGCTGCCGAAGCAGCGCCCGATCGCGAACGCATCCGCGTTGTGCAGCGTCTTTCCGACGATGCCGCGGATGTCGTATTCGCGCAGCGTGGTCGGATCGAAGCGGTGGGTGAACGACATCAGGGTGTCCCGCAATATTTTCCGAGGAAGGCGCGCACGCCGGCGGCGAGATCCTCGCGCTTGAGCGCATAGGCGAGCTGCGCCTCGAGGAAGCCGAGCTTGTCGCCGCAATCGAAGCGCTGCCCTGCGTAGCGCAGGCCATGGAACGGCGTCCGGCCGATCATCCGCGCCATCCCGTCGGTGAGCTGGATTTCGCCCCCGGCGCCGCGCTCGTGCCGCTCCAGATGGCCGATCACCTCCGGCAGCAGGACGTAGCGGCCGATGATCGAAAGATTGGACGGCGCCTTCTCGGGCGGCGGCTTCTCCACCAGGCCGGTCACCTCGACGAGCCTGCCGTCATCGGCCCCGATTTCGAGGATGCCGTAGCGGTTCGTCTGCTCGCGCGGCACTTCCACCACCGCGACGACGTTGCCGCCGGTCTCCGCGTACGCGTCCGCGAGCTGCTTCATGCAGGGGGTGTCGGCGAGCACGAGATCGTCGGGCAGGATGATCGCGAACGGGTCGTCGGCGATGAAGGTGCGCGCGCACCAGATCGCGTGGCCGAGCCCGAGCGGCTCCTGCTGGCGCACCGTCAGGATCGACCCGTGCATCACCCGCATCTCGTCGAGCAGGCCGAGCAGCTCGGTCTTGCCGCGCTCGCGCAGCGTCGCCTCGAGCTCGAAGGCGATGTCGAAATGGTCGACCAGCGCGGTCTTGCCGCGGCCGGTGACGAAGCAGACCTGGTCGATGCCGGCGGCCTGCGCCTCCTCCACCGCATACTGGATCAGCGGCTTGTCGACCACCGGCAGCAGCTCTTTCGGCATCGTCTTGGTGGCCGGCAGGAAACGGGTGCCAAGACCGGCAACCGGCATCACCGCCTTGCGAAGTGGCTTGGCCCGCACGCGCTTTCCCTCGACGGCTCTGCCCTGCTTGGTGCCATGCAAGCCGGACGGCCACAAGGCCAGGGGTCTTGCCCCGTTCCGGGTGTCGTCAGCCCGTCTTGATCGCGCTCCAGCGGAGCAGGCGGATCGTGCCGGCCTGAAGGAGACGGAGGCGGAGCAGCCAGAGTTCCGCCTCGGCGACGAGCGCAGCGGCGTGAGCGGCACGCGGCCGGGACACGCGCATCATCTCGATGGCGCCCGCCCAGCCCGAGAGGGCGAGGCTCTGGTGCCGGGCGGAGACGTCCTCGACGACCCGCACGTCGAACCCGAGCGTGCCGAGCCGCTCGGTGATCGCGGCTTCGGTGGGTGCGGACGGATGCCGATCGTCGAGCCGGCACCAGGCGGCGATGAGCCGGTCGGACGGATCGAGCGGCGCGTCGGCGACCAGATCGAGCAGCGCGAGCTGGCCGCCCGGACGGACCGAGGCCGCGACCTCGGCGAGCAGGGCCGGCATCGGCGCCCCGCGCAGCGCCTCGAGCAGGATCGCGTGGCTGTGGGCGTTGCGGCGGAGCGCCGGGGTGCGCGGGTCCCAGGCCTGCACGGAGGCATGCTTGCCGAGCCTCGCCCGGGCGAGATGGCCGCGCGAGGCTTCCACGAGGTCGGGATCGGCCTCGAAGCTCGCCACGTAGCAGCCGAAGGCCTGGGCCACCGCCCGGGCGGGGCCGCCGCCCTGGCCCCCGAGCAGGAGCAGGCTCCCGGCGGGAGTGAGGCCGAACGGCCGGGCGAGCAGCAGCACCCCTTCGGCGCCGCCGGGACGCAGGAAGCCCTCTCCCCACAGTGATTCCGCGGCGCGGATGCGGGTCTCGGGCCAGACCGCAACGGGCGCCGGAGCGGCGGCGGGCGCGAGTGGCGCGGGGCACGGTGCCTCGGCCACGGCCATGGGGGGAGCCGGGAAGGCGGCGCGGCGTCGGAACGGATTGCGCAGGCGCGGGGCAACCATGATACGCGATCTCCAGACGCGCCAGGATGCGCCGAAATCCTTTCCGTTTGGTTCCCGCGGATTGACGGATGCGGCGGGGACGGGCGATGTCGCCCCATGCAGCAGCGACCGGGGCTTCCCGGCGGCGGGACCTGGGCCGCCTTTCTCGCCATGGCCTTCCTGGTCGTGGGCCTCACCGGCATCTTCGCGACCTATGCGGCGCCGATCCCGCTGGAACGGGTGTTGGCCCGCGACGCCGCGCTGGACCGCCTGCTCGCCGCCCCCGATCCCGCAAAGGCACTCGACGCATTGCGGGCGGAGCTTGGCGATTCGGCCGATGCGCTGGCGAAAGCCCCGGGCGATCTCGGCGAACGGGTAGCCCGCGAGCGGGGGGCGATGCGGGTGCGGCTTGGGCGCGAGTTCGCGGCGGTGGGGCTGCGGCTTCGCCTGATGATCGGCGTGTTCACCTTCGCGGGCGCGCTGTTCGGGATCGCGGTGCTCAGCATCGTGCGGCGGTTGCCGGCGTCCGATCCCGCTGGTTGTAAGAAGCGCTGATCGTTCGCTTCCGCCGCGCGTGCCGTCGGGCTATCCTGCGGCCGGGCAATGCCCGGAGAGAGCGGACGTGACAGCCAGGCGATGACCGCACGCATCCTGATCGTCGATGACGTGCCGGCCAATGTCCGCCTCCTCGAAGCGAAGCTGACCGCCGAATACTACCAGGTGGCGACCGCGGCCGACGGATTTGCCGCGCTCACGCTGGCCCGCTCCTGGCAGCCCGACCTGGTCCTGCTCGACGTGATGATGCCCGGAATGGACGGCTACGAGACCTGCCGGCGGCTTGGCGACGATCCCGCCACCGCGCACATCCCGGTGGTCATGGTGACGGCGCTCGGCGAACCGGAGGAGCGGGTCCGCGGGCTCGAGGCCGGGGCGGACGACTTCCTCACCAAGCCGGTGGAATACGACACGCTGCTCGCCCGCGTGCGCAGCCTGGTGCGCCTCAAGCGCATGCTCGACGAATGGCGTGCCCGGGGAGAAACCGCGCGCGCGCTCGGCCTCGCCGCGCCCGAGGAGGTCGAACCCGGCGTCGCCGGCGCCCGCGCGCTGGTGGTCGACGACTGGGATCGCGGCGCGCTCGCCGCCCAGGAGGCGCTGCTGCGCGAGCAGATCGTGTGCGAGCACGCCCGCACCGAGGGCGAGGCGATCGCGCTGCTGCACGCCCAGCGCTTCGACCTCATCCTGCTGAGCCTGTCGCTTGGCAGCGAGGACCCGCTCTGGCTCACCTCCCGCCTGCGCGCCGACGAGGCCACCAATGGCATCCCGCTGCTGCTGATCGCCGAGCCCGAGCAGCGGCCGCGGCTGCTGCGCGGCTTCGAGCTCGGCGCCGATGACTGGGTGCTCCGCCCGGTGGACGAGAACGAGCTCCGGGTGCGGGCGCGCAACCAGGTCCGGCGCAAGTTCTACCAGGACCGGCTGCGGGCGGATCTCGGCCAGGCGCTGGAGCTCGCGCTCACCGATCCGCTGACGGAGCTCTATAACCAGCGCTACCTGCGCCGGCACCTGCGGGGGCTGCTCACCACCGGCCAGTCGAGCGGGATCGCCCTCCTGATGATCGACATGGACAACTTCAAGGCGGTCAACGACCGCTGGGGCCACGCCGCCGGCGACGCCGCGCTCAAGCTCGTCGCCGACACGCTGCGCGGCAAGACCCGGGTGTTCGACAGCATCGCCCGCTACGGCGGGGAGGAGTTCGTGGTGGTGATGTCGGGGGCCAACGCGGCCTACGCCGCCACCGCCGCCGAACGCCTGCGCCAAGCGGTGCAGGAGCTCGACTTCCGGCCGCATGGAGGGTCCGCCCACCCGCTCACCATCAGCATCGGGGTCGCCACCAGCGCCGATGGCTGCATCTCCCCCGAGGCGCTGCTCGGCGCCGCCGACCAGGCGCTCTACGCCGCCAAGCGCGCCGGGCGGAACCGGGTGGTGGTCACCGAGGGGTAGATCGACCTCACTCGCGGTGCACGAACTTGAAGAACCGGCTTGGCTTGCCGTCGGCGGTCCTGTCCTGGTGCAGGAAGGCGAGCTTCCGATCCTCGAAGGTTTCGAAGAACTCGTCCCAGCCGATCTCCTCGAGCTTGTCGTCGGGCTCGCGGAAATCGACCCGGAGAATGCCCTCGCCGTCCCTCCCCTCCGTGCCCTTGACGACGCTCGGCCGGCCCTTGCGCTCCTCGATCCACTTGCGGATCACCGTGTGATCGGTGGTGGTCGCAGCCTGGCTCATCCAGATCTCCCTTTGCGGTCGCGGATGCCGGCTTAACCGCGAGCCGCGCGGCCTGTTGCCGCCGCCGACCTCACAATGCCTCGCGCGTCACCAGCCATCGGCGAGCAGCGCCCGCGTCTCCTCGACGCCGGTCCGCCAGAGCGCCAGCATCTCCTCGTCCGGCCGTCGGTAGAGGCCGCCATGGTTGCCGTCCCCGGCGAGCGCGCGGAATGCCGCCGGCGCGAGGGTGCGGGCGCGGTCCATGTCGATCATCGGCTTCTGCGCCTCCGGCGCGGCGATGTTGGCGAGCCGCGTCCAGGGGAAGTTCTCGAGCCAGGAGCCGTGGCTGCCGAGCGGGTCGATCGCCTGCGCCTGCTTCCAGGTCCGGGGCGCGTTGTACCAGTTGTGGAAGCGCACCCGCATGGCGGGGTTGGCGGCCATCCATTCGGCGGCGAAGGACTGGGCCGGCGCGTTGCCGCCATGGCCGTTGACGATCAGGATCCGCCGGAACCCGCTGCCGGCCAGGCTGTCGAGCACGTCCCGGATCAGCCGGAGATAGGTCTCGATCCGCAGCGAGATCGTCCCCGGATAGGCGGCGAAATACGGCGTGACACCGTAGGGGATGACCGGGAACACCGGGATGCCCAGCGGCTCCGCGGCCTCGACGGCGACGCGGTCGGCCAGGATCATGTCGGTGGCGAGGCTGAGCCCTGCGTGCTGCTCGGTGCTGCCGGTCGGCAGCACGGCGCGGTCATCGGTGCGGAGATAGTCCTCCACCTGCCGCCAGTTCATCTCGCTCACGCGCATCGGATGGCCTCGATTTCAGGGATTCGCGGCAAGCCTATAGTCCGCTCGGGGTTCGACGAAGGGGAACGTCACGCCGGTAGTGCCAGCCGGTCGGCCCGGCCCCCCCCACCCGGCCACCGAGTATGCTTCCGTTGGGTGGCCGGGTGGGGGAGAGGGCCGGTGCCGACCTCGAACTGAGACACTACCGTCACGCCCAGGACCGCCGGCGCTCCTGGTGCGGAAGTGTTTCCTGGAGAAATGCACCGCCGCCCGGCAAGACCTGCCCGGCAGAAGCTGCCGGCCGGCGCTGGCGACGCAGGCGGCGCGCCGGTTTTGCGGCAGCAAACTCGTGGCCCGAAGCCTGCATAGGGAACGCCAGAACCCAAGCTCAGGAGGGTTGCGATGCTGAGTTCGATTTCCGGCCAGAACCACACATGGGCGCAGATGGCCGCGCTGCAGTCTTCCGCCGCTTCGGCCACTTCGGCCTCGTTCCAGGCGTCGTGCGGGCCCAATGCGACGGGGGCGGCCACGTCCACGGCGCAGCTCGCGGCCGCCGCGACCACCGGCGGCACGTCGCCGGCCCTGTCGGACCAGACGATGTCGACGCTGCTGTCGAGCGCCCCCTCGGGTACCGGCGCCGTCGCCGGCCACCACCATCACCATACGCATGGATCGCAGGGTGCTTCGGGCCAAAACGGCTCATCGTCCGATTCGAGCCCCTCGAACGACGTCGACTCGATCGTGTCCGGCATGCTCGGCGACCCGTCCGACACGGCGTCGGGCACCACATCGACGAGTTCGGGATCGACCAGCGCCGCCTCCTCGGCCTCGCTGCTGCAGCAGGTGACGCAGAGCCTGTCGGCCTATGCCGCACAGGCCGGCAGCGCCCTCTCCGCCACGTCCACGACGGCGATCACCGCGTTGACCGCGTAGAGCATTCTCATCTTCGGTGGAGTCGGCGCCGGCCCTCACCCCCACCCGGCCACCCAACGCGAGTATGATTCCGTGGATGGCCGGGTGGGGGAGAGGGCCGGCGCCGACCTTGACTGAAAATGCTCCAGCCCCCGACCTTGCGGCGGATTGCGCGGTGAACCACCACGGGACCGCAGCAAGGACACTCCCCGTCCTGCGGCCGAGGAGATACCCCGATGATCCGCATCACCGCCGGCGAACACAGTTTCGCGGCCCGGCTCGAGGACGCGGCCCCCCGAACGGTGGCCGCGTTCCGCCGGCTGCTGCCCTACCGCGAGCGCCTCATCCATGTGCGCTGGAGCGGCGAGGCGTGCTGGATTCCGATGGGTGATTTCGATCTGGGCCTCGGCCCCGAGAACGCGACCAGCTATCCCGCGCCGGGCCAGATCGTTCTCTATCCGGGCGGCGTGAGCGAGACCGAGATCCTGATCGCCTACGGGCCGTGCCGCTTCGCGAGCAAGGCGGGCCAGCTCGCCGGCAACCATTTCCTCAGCATCACCGAGGGCCTTGCGGAGCTCGCGGCGCTCGGCCGGCTCACCCTCCGCCGTGGCGAGCAGCCGATCGAGTTCGCGGAAGCCTGACCCCCGGGTCGCGCAATCGCTCAGTAGCGCATGAGGACCGGGATGTCCGCGTTCGCCAGCATGTAGCGGGTGACGCCGCCAAGGATCAGCCGGCGGAGCGGGTTGTGCACATAGGCGCCCATCACCAGCATGTCGGCGCCGAGCGTGTGTGCCTGGCGGAGCAGCGCCGCGCCGAACTCGCCCTCGCCGAGCGGCAGCCGGCAGAGCTCCGCCGCCACCCCGTGCTCCTCGAGGATCGCAGGCACGCCGCGCTGGGCCCTGAAATCGCGCAGTCCGGCGAGCACGTGGATCGCCTCCGCCGCGCCCAGGCAGCGCAGCGCCGCCAGCACCGCCTTCGCCGTGCGCGCGTCGTCGCGCCAGGCGATCGCGACCCGCCTGCCGAACGTCGCGGCCGGGCGGCGCGGCACCACCAGCACGGGGCGCTCGCTCTCCAGCAACGCGGCGTGGAACGCCTGCCGCGCCGGCCGGTCGTCCTCGCTTTCCGGCTGCGCGATGACGACCAAATCCGCCCGCGCGCCGCGATCCTCGACCACCGCCTCGGTCGGGCCATCGACATCGACGAACTGCACCGAAGCCGCGGGACGCACCGCCTCCTGCCAGCCGCGCAGCGCCTGGGTGATCCCGTCCATCCGCTCCTGGTCGGCGGCCTGCAGCATCTCGGCGGCTTCTTCGGTGAGCACGCCCTCGGGGAACATGTTGATCGCCTCCATCGGCGCGCGGACGGCGAGCGCGATCACCCGCCCGTCGCCGGCAAGCTCCGCCAGGCGCACGGCGGCCGCCATCAGCCGTTCGACCATCGCCGATTCCTGCAGCACGGCGAGAATCACGTCGGCCACGATGCCCTCCTTTCCGCTTCCCGCGTCATCAGGCCACCAGCGCGGTCGGAAACACCGCGCCCGTGGTGCCGTCGGTGATCCCGAGATCGGTGACATGCGGTCCGGGATTGCAGGCGAGGCTCGCGCCGACGATCGCCTTGAAGGTCAGCAGCGGCGGCTGCCAGTCGACGATCGCGTCCGCCGCCTGCCGCAGCGCGCGGAATTGCGCCGCAACCTCGGCCGTGGGCGCATCGGACACCAAGCCGCAGACCGGAAGCGCCAGCACCGCCAGCACCGCCCCGCCCGATGCCACCGCCATGCCGCCCCCCGCCGCGATCACGGCATTCGCCGCCGCCGCCATGTCCGCAGGATCGCGGCCGAACACCACGAGGTTGTGGCTGTCATGCGCGACCGTGGTGGCAATCGCGCCGCGCCAGGTGCCCCATTCCTCGAGCACGCCGAGCACCGGCGTCGCCGGCGCGCGGCCGTGGCGGTGGATCACCCCCATCAGGATCGACCCCTCCGGCAGCACCGCCGCGCCATCGCGCACCGGCGCCGCGATCTCGCCCCACTCGGTGAAGCGCGGCTTGCGCACCGTCCGCAGCCGCGCCGTCTCTCCCGCGGCGCGCAGCACGAAATCACCCGCCACCAGCGGCCCGAGCTTCATCGTGCCTGACGGCAGCGCCGTCTCCGCTGGCAGCCCGCCGACCAGGGCGCCGCCGGACGCGACATGCCGCCCCGAGGCAAACACGCCGCTCACCCCGAGCGCATCGAGATCGTCGAGCAGGATCAGATCCGCCCGCCGCCCCGGCGCCACCAGGCCGAGATCGCGCCGCCCGATCCGCATCGCCGCGTTCAGCGTCGCCGCAGCAAGCGCATCCAGCGGATCGAGCCCGTGACGCACCAGCCGGCGCAGCACGTCGATCATGCCGCCCGCGGCCGCCAGATCGTCGGGAAACACGTCGTCGGTGCAGATCGTGAGCGTCGGCGGAAGCCGCCGCAGCGTCGCCAGGGCCGCGACCGCGCCCGGCAGCACGTAATCATGCGAGCCGCGCAGCTCGACCGTGAACCCCGTCCGCAGCTTGGCGAGCAGGTCCGCGCCCGAATCGATCTCGTGATCCGATTCGATCCCCGCCGCGGCAAACGCCTGCAGATCGGCGCCGGCAAGCCCGCGCGCATGGCCGCAGACGAGCTTGCCGCCCGCCAGCCCCGCGCCGGTGATCCCTTGCATGTGCGGACTGCGCTCGAGCACGCCCCGCATGTCCATCACCTCGGCGACGCCGGCGACCGCGTCCCAGCCGAGCATGGTCCGCATCTCTCCCGCCTCGAACGCGGCGCCCGCGCGCTCGAGCCCCGGCGCCGAAGGCACGCAGGACGGCGCCAGCACCAGCACCCGGAGCGGCAGGCCGCGCGACGCCGCGATCGCCCAGCGTACGCCGTCGAGCCCGAGCACGTTGCCGAGCTCGTGCGGGTCCCAGCAGATCGTCGTGGTCCCCTGCGGCACCACCGTCTCCGCATAGCGCCGCGGCGTCACCATCGAGCTCTCGATGTGCAGATGCGTGTCGATCAGCCCCGGCGCGATCAGCCGCCCCGCCGCATCCAGCACCGTGCCCGCATCATCCCGGCGGCCCGGCGGATGCACGCTCGCGATCAGCGGACCGACCAGCCCGATATCGGCGGTCCGCACCTCACCGACCGCGACATCCGCCACGCGGCCGCCGGTGATCAGCACATCGAACGGCGCCTCACCCCGCGCCGCGCGCACCGCACGGTCGCGCAGCCCGGGTTCGTTCAGATCCTGCGGTTCGTGCATGACCACCTTGTCGCATGGGTGGCGAGCCGGGATGATAGGCGGTCGTCACCGGACAAGGAACGGGAAGAATGCACGGCACCATCGTCGCGCCGCAGCCGGAGGCCGTCGAGGCGGGGGCGGTCGCGCTGCAGCGTGGCGGCAACGCGATCGACGCCGGCATCGCCTGCGCCCTCGTCGAGACCGCGGTCGATCCGCAGATGTGCGGCATCGCCGGGTTCGGCAGCATGCAGGTCTACATGCCCCGGCGCGGCGTGCACGTCATCATCGACTTCCACGCCAAGGCGCCCGCCGCCGCCCGCCCCGACATGTGGGAGCACCTGATATCGGGCGAATCCCCCGACGGGTTCGGCTTCCTGCTGAAGGATCACGTCAACGAGATCGGCTACGGCGCGATCGGCGTGCCCGGCAGCCTGAAGGCGTTTGCCGAGGCCCTCGCCGAATTCGGCACGATGGATTTCGCCGACCTGCTTCGCCCGGCGATCGGCTTCGCGCGCGACGGCTTCGTCGTGCGTCCGCACGTCCATTACGCCTGGACGGTGGACGAGAGCGGCTTCGGCCGGATCGGCTTCGAGGAGCGGCTGCGGTTCAGCGCAAGCGGGCGAAAAATCTACTTCAATGCCGACGGCAGTCTGAAACGCCCGGGCCAGCGCGTCGCCAATCCCGACATGGCGCGCACGCTGGAGCGGATCGCCAGCGAAGGCCCGGAGACTTTCTACACCGGCGCGCTCGGCGATGCGATCGCCGCCGACATGGCGGCGCATGGCGCGATCCTCGGCCGCGACGATCTGCGCCATTACCGCACCACGCGCACCGAGCCGCTCTGGGGCAGCTATCGCGGCCACCGGATCGCCTCGAACCGGCCGCCCGGCGGCGGCGTCGTGCTCATCGAGCTGCTCAACATCATGGAGAATTTCGATCCCGCCGAACTCGGCCACAACACGCCGGACTACATCGCCGTGCTCGCCGAGGCGATGAAGCGCGTCACCATCGACAAGGACGCGCATGTCGGCGATCCCGCTTTCGTCGACGTCCCGCTCGACCGGCTGCTGTCGAAGGAATACGCGGCAACGCTCGCCGCCGCCATCCGCGCCGGCGAGCGGGCGCATGTCAGGCGCCTCGGATTGCCGGAGCCGCGCAACACCACGCACATCTCGGCGGTGGACGCGGACGGCAACGCGTTTGCGATGACGCATACCCTCGGCATGCCCTCGGGCGTCATCACCGACGGGCTCGGCTTCATGTACAACGGCACCATGGCGGTGTTCGACCCGCGGCCCGGCCGCGCCGGCTCGCTCGCGCCGGGCAAGGGACGGTTCAGCTCGATGGCGCCGAGCATCGTCTTCAAGGACGACAAGCCGCTGATCGTCATCGGCGCGCCCGGCGGCACCTATATCGCGCTGTCGCTGGCGCAGGGCATCATCAACATGCTCGATTTCGGCATGTCGGTCTCCGACGCCGTGGCCGCGCCGCGCATCTCCGCGACCTCGGACAGCATCGACGTCTCCAACCGCATCCCGCGCTACGTCACCGACGCGGTGGCGGCGAACGGCTATCCGGTGCGCCGCTCCTACCTGAGCTACGCCTTCGCCGGGCTGCACGGCGATCCATCTCGGCGGACCCGTCGCCGGCGGCGCCGATCCGCAGCGTGACGGGATGGCGCTCACGGTCTGACGATGACCGACGGGATCGCCACCGCCGCGGCCGTCGCGCGCACGCTCGCCGCGATCCGCGCCCGCGTGCCGCTCGTCCACAACATCACCAACGCGGTGGTCACCAACACCACGGCGAACGCGCTGCTCGCGCTCGGCGCCTCGCCGGCGATGGTCGAGAGCACCGACGAGGTAGCCGAGTTCGCGGCGATCGCCGACGCGCTCGTGGTCAATCTCGGCACCATGTCCTCGCCGCAGGCCGCGGCGATGCGGCTCGCCGTCGCCGCGGCGAACGCCGCGCGCAAGCCCTGGGTGATGGACCCGGTCGCCGCCGGCGCGATCACCTACCGGACGCTGCTCGCCCGCGAGCTCGCCGGATGCGGGCCGGCCGCGATCCGCGGCAATGCGTCGGAGATCCTGGCCCTCGCCGGCGCCGGGGGTGCCGGACGCGGCGTCGATGCGACCGCCGCCTCCGCCGCCGCGCTCGACGCCGCGCGCGATCTCGCCCGCCGCAGCGGCGCCGCGATCGCCGTCACCGGCGCGGTCGATTACGTGACCGACGGCGCCCGCGTGATCGCCGTCCATAACGGCCACGCGATGATGACGCGCGTCACCGGCCTTGGCTGCACGGCGACCGCGATCACCGGCGCCTGCCTCGCGGTGGAGGCGGACGCCCTTGCCGCCGCCGCACATGCGCTGGTCCTGATCGGCGTCGCCGGCGAGCTGGCGGCGGAACGCGCGCGCGGCCCCGGCTCGCTGCAGCTCGAACTGCTCGATGCGCTCTATCGCCTGGACGAGTTCGACGCTCTCCGCCCGGGCGCGGCTTCGGAACACGGCCTGACGCGCCTCAAGCCCGCAGGTCGGGGGCGCATGGCGCCCCTCCCGCGCTCAGGACTTCGAGGGCTTCCCGTGATGCTCGGCGTGGGCCTTGCTCGCCTCACTCGCGTGATGCGTGGCATGCGCGGTGTGGCCATGCGCCATCTGCGCATGATGCGCCGCCTTCTCGTGATTGCCGCTGGCGTGGTGCTTGGCCGCCTCGTCGTGATGCTCGGCGGCCGAGCGATGGTGCGTCGCGGCGTTCGTATGGTGCTCGCCTGCCTTCGAGGTGTTCGCCATGTCGGTCTCCTGTGCTGCGCTCCCGGACCATCCCGGAGCTCCGGGGCGCCGCGCGGCGCCCCGGAGGCCCGCGGCCCCATGGAACGACAACTCGACTCCGTGCAAAAGGTTCGATCCGCCCGGCTCCGCCGCCAATCGCGGAAACGTGAGTGGCCCTATCCCTTGACCGCTCCCGCCGCGATGCCGCGCACCATGGTCCGCTGCACGACCGCGAACAGCACGAGCACGGGAAGAATGCTGATGATGCCGCCGGCGCTGAGCGGCCCCCACGGAAGCTGGAACTCGCCCACCATCAACTGCAACCCCACCGGCCAGGTGCGCGACCCCTCGCTCGTCGTCAGCATCAGCGCGAAGATGAACTCGTTCCAGGCGGAGATCGCGACGAAGATCGAGGTTGCCGCCAGGCCGTTGCGCACCACCGGCAGCACCACGCGGACCATCGCGCCGAGCCGCGTGCAGCCGTCGATCCGCGCCGCATCCTCGAGCTCGCGCGGCGCCGCCTCGAAGAACCCGATCATCATCCACATGAACAGCGGCAGCAGGAAGCTGGTATAGGCGAGCGCGAGGCCGACATGGGTGTCGAGCAGCCCGATCGCGCGCAGCAAGAGGAAGATCGGGATGATCATCAGCACGGCCGGGAACATCCGCACCACCAGCGTGCCGAGCAGCAGCAGGCGCCGGCCGCGGAAGTCGCAGCGCGCCAGCGCATAGGAGGCGAGCGTACCGGCCGCGAGCGAGATCGCGACCGTCTCCACCGTGGTGATCGCGCTGTTCAGCACGAGGCGCGGGAAACCGGATTCGGTCCAGATCGTCCCGTAATTGGCGAGCGTCAGGTGGTGCGGGATGTACTGGATCGTCGCGGTGACGATGTCGCGCTCCTCCTTGAGCGAGGTGAGCAGCAGCCAGAGGATCGGTCCGAGGCAGAACGCCGCGAGCAGGACCAGCACGGCATAGGTCAGCAGATCGGAGCGCAGACCGTCGGCGCATCCGCCTCACTCCATCACCCGGGCGAGCCGCACATAGGCCCAGGAGAACAGCATCAGCACCGCAAGCATCACCACGGAGAGCGCCGCCGCGTAGCCGAAATCGAATTCCTGATACGCCTTGGTGAAGGCGTAGAGCGACAGCACCTCGGTTGCATGCGCGGGTCCGCCATTGGTGAGGATCAGGATGAGGTCGGGCGAATTGACCAGCCCGATCACGCGCAGGATCACCGCGGCGGCGATCACCAGGCGCAGCAGCGGCAGCGTGACGCGGCGGAACTGCTGGATCGCCGTCGCGCCATCGACCGACGCGGCGGCGTAGAGCTCGTCCGGGATCGTCTGCAAGCCGGCATAGAGCAGCAAGGCGAAGAACGGAAACCCGTGCCAGGCCTCGACCAGCACCGCGGCGCCGAGCGCCGTGGCCGGATCGGCGAACCAGGCCTTCGCGTGCGCGAGCACGCCGAGCCGCACCAGGATGTCGTTGATGACGCCGAGCCGCGGATCGAGCAGCAGCGCCCACATGTTGGCGGCGACGACGCTCGGCAGGAACCAGGGCAGCAGGATCAGCACACCGAGCGCCCGGCCGCCCGGCAATTCCCGATTGAGCGCCAGCGCCGCGATCATTCCGAGCGACAGCTCGATCACCACCGTCGCCGTCACCCACAGCACGGTGTTGCGCAGCGCCACCCAGAACACGCCGTCGCGCAGCAGCGCCGCATATTGCGCGAAGCCGACGAAGCCGGTGCCGAGATCGGGCCGCGTCAGCCGCATCTCGCGGAAGCTCAGCAGGATGCCGGAGACGGTGGGATAGAGGATCACCGCGATCATCATCGCGAGCGCGGGGAACAGCAGCAGCCAGGCCCAGTGGCGCCCGTCGGAGAGGCGCGCGAGCGATTCGAGCGGCGCGAACTTCATGCCCGCCCGGCAACCCGCCTGGGTCAGGCCGCGAGCGGCAGCGGGCCCGGCGGACAGGCCAGCGCCTTGCCGTCCCCGGGCTCGGCGACGCGCAAGGTCCGCCGCGCTTCCTCGCTGATCTCGATGCCGAGCCCCGGCCGATCCGGCGCCACCGCCCGGCCGCGATCGGGAATGATCGGCTCGGCGGCGATCAGGTGCGTGTTCTGGAAGGAATATTCCAGCCACTCGCATTCCGGCAGCGCCGCGGCGAGATGCACGCCGAGCTCGAGCGGCGTGTTGCCGATCGAAACCGGAATGCCGTGCTCGCCGGCGAGCCACGCCGCGCGCAGCGTGTGACTGATGCGGCCGTGGCAGTTGAGAATCTCCACCGCGCCCGCTTCGAGCAGCGCGCGCTTGCCGGAGAGATCGAGATACTCCCCCGTGTTGACGTGGCAGAACGGCACTTCCGCCGCCACCCGCCGCAGCCCCGCGAAATCATCGCGCATGATCGGGTCTTCGACCCAGAAGATGTCGTGCCCGGCATCGCGATAGGCGTGCAGCCGCCGCACCGCCTCCTTGGGCGACCACGCCTCGTTGGAATCCACCATCAGCACCGCGCCCTCGCCCACCGCATCGCGCAGCAGCGCGAGCCGGCGCAAATCCCAGCGCAGGTCGGGATGCCCGACCTTCACCTTGAATGCCTCGAAGCCGCGCGCCTTCGCGGCGCGGAACAGCGCAGTGAAGTCGCTGTCGTCGAGATTGAAGTCGAGCCCGCTCGCATAGGCGCGCACGTCCGGCGACGTGCCACCGAGCAGCTTCCAGAGCGGCAGGCCGAGCGCCTTGGCCGCGAGGTCCCACAGTGCCTGATCGATCGCCTCCTCGAAATGGAGCGGCAGCGGGCGCCGGTTGCCGCCGCGCGGCCGGATCTGGCGCTGCAGCAGCGCTTCGACATGCTCGCCCTTGAGGCTGCGGCATCGCCTCCGCGGCGAAGCTCCGCGTCATCGCGGCCTCGCCCGGCAGGGGCGAGAACAGGCTCGAGAAGAAGCCGATGCCGGTGCGTCCGTCCGCGTCGTGCAACTCCAGCGCGCCATAATTGACGCGGTCGATGCGCACCTGGCTGTCGCCGATCACCCGGTCGCGCCGGAATTCGAATCGCGTGATGCGGAAGCCGGCGATCGCTGACATTTCCTGCCCCAGATTCGTGTCGTGCGTTGTTATATGGTTCGCATTGCCGGCCTGCAATCAGGCGAACGGCGCGGCATCGAGGAAGCGCCGCACCACGTTCGCGGTGAGCTTGCCGAGCGTGGTCTCGCCCTTCGCGACCGGCAGGCTGCCCGCATAAGTCATCGAGCCCACCGAGAACACCGCGCCACCGGATGGCGTCTCGAAGAACACCATGTCGGCGCAGGACCAGTCCTCCTGCGGCTTCGGATGCCGGAGCACCAGCATGTCCTCGTTGACCGGCCCGTAATCGGGATGGATCACCACGCCCTTCGCCACGACGAGCGCGTGCGGCGGCGTGCCGAGCCCGATATCGGCGCTGTCGAGCTCGAATCCGGCGGCGCCGCCGCCCATGAAGCCGGCATCGCCGAACACCTCACCGGGTGCCGCAGTCGATGCCCGTCGTCATGAACGCGACGCGCGGGTCGCGGATCGCCTCGGTGAAGCGGTAGGGAAAGCCGAGATGCCGTCCCTGCACGGAAAACCCGTTGCCGACCAGCGCGTGCGCCGGCCGGCCGATGCGCCGCCACAGCCCGCCATAGCCGCCGCCGAAGGCGTGGTAGCTCTCGCCGGGATCGGTCGCCCAGACGCGGATGCCGCCCTCGGCGCGGCGCACCTCGATCGCGTGCGGCTCGGCGGCGGACGGCTCCGCGCGCCAGTAGAACCCGTTGCCGCCGAGATAGATCAGCCGCCCGGATTGGCGCGAGGTAATCGGAGAGCGCCTGCATCATCCGCTCGGAATGATATTCCGGATGCTGGCCCGCGATGACGACACGATAGGGCGCAAGCAGCGCCACGCCTTCCTCGTGCAGATCGTGGTCGGTGACGATGTCCGGCGTGATGCCGAGTCCGTCGAGCCAGTGCAGGATGTAGCTGTCGGCGCAGATGCGCCCGGTGCCGGAGCCATCGGCGGCCGGGTCCATCAGCGCCATCTGCTTGCGGCCGCGTGTCGAGCATCGGACGGCGCATCGAGGTGATGGCGACGCCCGAGCCGTCGGCGTGAAGGTTGTAGGCGGAAAGCCCGAATTCCGGATTCATGTCCGGCGTCTCGAGCAGCGCGCCCCAGGACGTGGCGCGCTCGCGGATCTCCGCCCCGCGCCCCGGCCGAACGAAGGCGCCGTACACCTGGTAGGTGAAGGTCGGCACCAGGAAGGCGATGTCCGATGCGGCGCGGCGCGGGCGCACGAAGAACGGGATGTGGTCCTCGCCGCTCGCGTTGCGGATATGCGCGCTGTAGAAGCCGCTCGGCCAGTCCGCGGGAATGTCGAGCGCGAAGCTCTCGGCCCAGCCGAGATCGCCCTGGTCGTCGGAATGGAAGTGGATCGCGCCATACTGGTCCGGCGCGGATTTCCAGTCATGCACCGCGCCGGTCCAGCTCGCCCCGGTCATCGCCCGCGTCGGCAGGTTCACCAGCCGCGCATGCGCCCCCGACGGGCCGGTGTCGATCGCGCGATTGCCCGGAATTTGCTGCGAGAAATCCCAGCAGGCGACGAGACCCGGCGTGCCGATGCGCGGCACCGCAGCGCGCTGCGCGGCGAGCGCGACATCCGTCGTGATGGCGCCGCGCCAGATCGTCGGCCGTTCGAGCTTGCCGTCGAAACATGCGCGGCCGCCGGCGCATCCGCTCGCGGGCAGCGCGGCGAGATACACCTCCGCCGTCCTCGCGCGTCGATCGCCGCCGCGCCGGCGGTCGCGCGACGGCCGCATCCTGCCGCGACGCCGGCCGGCGCGGCGCCTGCGCGACCGCGAGCCGGCCGGACGCTTCCAGCGTGAGCGCGACGTCGTACCAGCGCCGCTCCAGCATCGCCTCGCCGGTTTCCGCGCGGACGGTCCGCCCGTCCGGGCCCGTCAGCTCCGCCATCGCGCCGCCGCCGGCGCCGATGCAGAGCGCGAGGCGCCATCCCGGCGCGTCAAGCGCGACCAGGCCCTGCACGCCCCGCATCGGCAATGTCGGCCAGATCGTCGCCGCGATCGCGACGCCGCGCTGCGGATCGACCGCGCAGCCCGGAGGCGCGCCCGTGGCTGCCGAGCCACGCCGGCTGGAACCGGCCCGCACGCGCGCCGTCGATCGCCGTCGGCATCGCGATCTCGGCATAGCCGGGACCGTTCGGGTTCGGATCGGCGCAGAGATGGCGGACGAAGCGGAGATCGAACGGCGCGTCGCCGGCGCTGCTCACCATGAAGCCGATGCGGCTTCCGGGTCGGACGCTCCAGCGCTCGCAGTAGCCGACGAGCGGATGCATCAGGAGGCGAGGAACTCGGCGAAGTAATCCTCGACGGTGACGCGGTGCGGCGTCAGTCCGAACCGATGGCCGGTGTCGCAGAAGACCTGCATCGTCGCGCGGTTCCGCTCGTAGCCATGCGCATAGGCGTCGTCGCCGATGACGCGGTCGCTGTCCTCGAGATCGGCCTCGAGCCAAGGCGAGACATAGGGAAACGACCGGGTCTGCGCCTGGAAATAATCCTCGCAGCCGATGAACGCGTCGGTGATGTCCCTCGCGAGCCGCTTGTCCGCCTCCCACACCTCGCGTCGCAGCACGATCAGGTGCTGCGGCGGGAAGATGCCGGTATCGCGATAGTATTGCTGCTCGACGCCGCGGAAATCGGGAAACAGCCGCACGATCGGGCCGTTCACCGGGTGGTAGGCGGCGGGGCGTGGCGGGCTCATCATGGCGTCGAGCTTGCCGTCGATCAGCATCTGCGCGATCGAGGCGCCGGGCTCCGCTTCTCTGCCGCCCGGCGGAATGCGCAGCTTGCCGGGCGTGGACGGCGCGTCGATTTCACCGATCGTCCATTGCACATCCTCCGGCCGAATCCCGACATGATCGAGGAAATGGCGGTAGAAGATCGAGCCGCTCGCGGTCCAGCTGTACATCCCGATCCGCTTGCCGGCGAGATCCTGCGGCGCGCGGATGTCCGAGCCCCGGCGGATATAGAGGTCGCGGGCGGTGAAGTTACGCAGCACGAAGACCGGCAGCGCGACGAAGGAGCGATCGCCCCTCCCGATCCGCGCGAGATGCACGCCCATCGAGGATTCGCCGCCGTGCACCGACCGGTCCTCGAGCCCGCGCCGCAGCATCTCGGCGCGATCCGACCACGACCCCCGCTTCCCGAGCACCAGCTCCAGCGTGAGATTGTCGGGCTTCACCGCGCCGAGCGCGAGCGGCATGATGCGGGCGATAGTCGGCGCAGGTCAGGCGGATGGCTTCGTTGCGCATGAGCACCTCCCGGGCGGCGGTGCGGTCAGGCTCCCACATGTTCGGCTGGCGAGTCACGCGGGCCGCCTTGACAGCGGGACGGTCCGGCGCGGAATGTCGCCCGCGCCTGCGATCTTTCGCCGCGCGCCGACGGAGCTCGGGTATTCCGGGGAGGACATGCCATGAATTCGGGAATGCGTGTCGCGGTCGGGCAGTTCAACGAGCTCACCGACGAGAAGCTGCGCTTCGCGGCGCAGATCGGCGTGCGCGGGGTGCAGCTCAACACGCCGAAACTGCCCGGGCGAGACGCATTGGGAGGAGGCGGACCTTCGCGCGCTCGTCGACAAGGCCGCGCAATACGGGCTCGTGCTGGAGGCGATCGAGAACGTGCCGATCCATTTCTACGACAAGGCGATGCTCGGCCGGCCCGGCCGCGACGAGCAGATCGAGCACTACCGCACCACGCTGCGCAACATGGGCCGCGCCGGCATCCCGATCCTCGGCTTCCATTTCATGCCGAACTCGGTCTGGCGCACCGATCGCATGGCGCCCGGACGCGGCGGCGCCGGCTGCACGAAGTTCGACATGGCGGAGGTGGAGAAGGTCTCGGGTGCGGACGGGTTCCGCCGCTTCGTCGCCAAGGCCGATGAGCGGCGTGACGCGCTGCCGGTGCTCGACCGCGACGAGGACGCGATCACCGAAGAGCAGATGTGGAAGAACTACGAGTATTTCATCAAGGCGGTGCTGCCGGAAGCGGAGGAGCCGGCGTCCGCATGGCGCTGCATCCGGACGATCCGCCGGTGCCGATGCTCGGCGGCGTCGCGCGGATCTTCCGCGAGCCGGCCGGATTCAAGCGGGCCCATGCGCTGACGCCGGACAGCCCCGCCTGGGGCCTCGATCTCTGCCTCGGCTGCTGCTCGGAGATGGTGGGCAACCAGGCGATCGTGACGGAGATGATCGATTTCTTCGGCCCGAAGGGCCGCATCTTCTACGTGCATTTCCGCGACGTGCAGGGCGAGGTGCCGGACTTCCAGGAATGCTTCATCGGCGAGGGCAATTACGACCCGGCCGAGGTGATGAAGCAGCTGAAGCGCGTGGGCTTCGACGGCTTCCTGCTCGACGACCACGTGCCGCACATGGATGACGACACGAGCTGGAACCATCGCGGCCGCGCGCACGCGATCGGCTACATGCAGGGCCTGATGCGCATGCTATAGCTCGCCCGCCGGGGCGAGGGAGGAGACGCATGAAACGGGAGCAGGGTTGGACCAGACGCGAGATTCTGGCGACCTCCGCGGGGGCGGCGCTCGGCGCGACGAGCCCGGCGCTGGCGGCGCCCGCCGTCGTGCCCGGGAAGGCGACGCTCACCTATTGGGGCGGGCTGATCTTCTCCGACAAGGCGAACAAGCTGCTGGTCGACACGATCAACGCCTGGGGCCGCGCGAACAGCGTTCGCACCGAAGTGGTGATGATCAACCAGAACGAGACCGTGCAGAAGGTCTCGGCGGCGGTCGAATCGCGCACCATGCCGGACGCGCTCGATCTCGACATCGACCTGCTGCTGCTGCTCTCGCGGCAGGGCGTGTTCCTGCCGCTCGACGATCTCTACGCCGCGATCGGCAAGGCGCAGGGCGGCTGGTATCCGGCGGTCGCCAAGGCAACGGACACGACGGCCGTCGGCGGCGCGCGCACCGGCATTCCGTTCGGCGTCTCCGGCAACCTGCTTCATCGGCGCACCGGATGTGCTTGACAAGGCGGGGTTCAACAACCCGCCGGCGACCTGGGAGGAGATGACGAAGCAGGGCATCGCGGTCAACAAGCCGCCGCTCTTCGCGCTCGGGCTCGCGCTCTCCAATGTCGGCGACGGCAACACGCAGGTATCGGTGCTGCAATCCTTCGGCGGCCGCATCGCCGACGATGCCGGCAAGAAGGTGACGATCAAGTCGCCGGAGACGCGCACCTATCTCGGCTGGGTGAAGGATGCGTGGAACAAGCAGCTCTTCCCGCCCGGCAACACGACCTGGGACGGCGCGGGCGACAACAACGCCTATCTGTCCGGCCAGGCGGTGTTCATCGCCAATACGGGGTCGGTCGGCATCGCGGCGCGCAAGGACGATCCGGATCTCTACAAGGCGACCGGCTATTCCGCGCTGCCCGGCGGGCCCGATGGCGTGATCTCGCCGTTCGATCCGAATCTGCGCGCGATCCCGAAAACCAGCCGCAATCCGGACGCGGCGAAGGCGCTGATCGAGCACCTCTCCGCGCCCGATTTCATGCACGCGTATTACGCCGCGGCGATCTACGGGCCGGTGCTGCAGGACCAGGCGAAGCTCGACGTCTTCACCGGCAATGATCCCGATCCTCGCCGGGCTGCTCGACCTCGCTCAGAACGGCACGGCGCCCGGCTATCCCGACGTCTACAACGCGCCTATGCGGATGCGATGAACAATTTCATCGTGCCGAAGATGATCCAGCGCGTCGTGATCGACGACTGGGATTTCGACCGCGCCATGGACGAGGCGCAGACGCGGACCCAGGCGATCTACGACAAGTACAAGTAGCGGCGGCGTGGCCAGAGTGCGTTGCAAAACCCGCTACGCCGAGTCGCATGGCGTCGGTTTGCGAGCACCGGAGCGGAGCGGGCTGAAGCCCGTGAGCACCGGAGCGCAGAAAAGCGGCGCCAGACGTCCGGCGTAGGTAGGGTTTTGGAAGGCCCTCGCAGGCGGGGCATCGCGTTTCGCGCGCGCCCCGCCGCGCTCGCCTATCTGCTGGTCGCGCCCGTGCTGCTGCTGCTGCTCGGGCTCGTTGCCTATCCGTTCCTCTACGCGATCTTCATCTCCTTCACCGATCGCGTGGTCGGCAATCCCGGCCATTGGATCGGGCTCGCGAATTTCCGCTACCTCGCCGGCTCGCCGACCTTCCGGAGCGCGATCGTCAACACGATCGTCCTCGTCGTCGCCACCGATGCGTCAAGCTCGCGATCGGGCTCGGCCTCGCGCATGCTGCTGAACCAGCGCTTGCGCGGCCGCGGCCTGTTCCGCTCGCTGCTGATGCTGCCCTGGGCGATGCCGGCCTTCGTCGCGTTCCTCACCTGGCGCGTGCTGTACCAGCCGATCGGCGGCGGCATCAACCTCGTGCTGCACGCGACGGGAATCGACCGGCGATGACATCGACTGGCTCGGGCAGAAATCGACGGCGATGCCGGCGGTGATCGCGGCCACGGTGTGGCGCGGCTTCCCGTTCTGGTTCATCTGCTCCTCGCCGCGCTGCAGACATTCCCGCGCGAGCTCTACGAGGCGGCGCGCATCGATGGCGCGAATGCCTGGCAGCGCTTCCGCGCGGTGACCTTTCCGGCATCCGGCCGGTGCTGGTCGTCACGATCCTGCTCTCCTCGATCTGGACCGCGAACTCGTTCGAGAATGTCTGGCTGCTGACGCAGGGCGGACCGTCGGATGCGACGATGGTCTTCCCGGTGCTCGCCTATTTCGGCATGCAGAGCGCAGCGCATCGGCGAGGCGGCCTCGGTCTCCGTCGCGATGGTGCCGGTGCTCGCGATCCTGGTGCTTTCACCACGCGCTTCATGCAGGGCGAAGACTGATGCGGCCGCGCAGCCTGCGCCGCGCCGAACGCACCGGCCGTATCGCGACCTACGCGGTGCTCACCGTCGCCGCGCTGCTCGTGCTGTTCCCGATCTACTGGATGGTGGTCACCTCGCTCAAGCTGCCGCGCGAGATCTACCGCATGCCCTCGCTCTGGCCGCAGGTGCTCACGCTCAACAACTACCAGGCGTTGCTCGACAAGGGATTCCTGCTGAACATCGCGCAACAGCTTGCTGGTCGCGCGGCGGTGACGGTGATCTCGCTCCTCGCTCGCCGCCTTCGCCGCCTATTCGATGGTGCGGTTCCGCTACCGGTTCCGCGGCCTGATCGGGCGGCTGATCCTGTTCGCCTATCTGACGCCGACCTCGCTGCTGTTCATCCCGCTCTCGATCCTGATGGCGCGGCTGCAGCTCGGCAATTCGCTCGAAGGGCTGATCATCGTCTATCTCACCTTCTCGCTGCCGCTCAGCACCTGGCTGCTGCAGGGCTATTTCCGCGGCGTGCCGCGCGATCTCGAGGAGCAGGGCATGGTCGACGGGCTCTCGCGCCTCGGCGCGCTGTTCCGCATCATGCTGCCGCTCTCCTTGCCGGGGCTCGCGGCGGTCGCGATCTTCACCTTCACCGGCGCGTGGAACGAGCTGCTGCTGGCGCTGGTGCTGATCACCTCGGCCGACATCCGCACCGCGCCGCTCGGGCTCAACTACCTGATCACCGGCGACGTGCTGCCCTGGGGGCCGCTGATGGCAGGCGCGGTGCTGTCCTCGCTGCCGCTGATGGTGCTGTACTTCGTCGCCCAGCGCTTCATGGTGCAGGGGATGACGGCGGGTTCGGTCAAGGGTTAGGCCATGACCGCCGCCTCGTTCGCGGCGCGCGCGCGCGCGGCCTCGAGGACCACATCGACCGGCGCCATCTGGGTGAGCTCGCAGAACAGCGTGCGCGTGCCGCGGAAGCTGCCGTTCTCGGACAGCTTGTTCATCGGCGCGCCGCCGCCGCAGACGGAGAAATAGGCACATTCCGCGCGGCACGCAGCGACCCCCGCCGCCACCTCGCGCGCCATCGCCGAGTTCACGAGCCGATCCAGCATGGTCGCGAAATCGTCGCGGTTGACGTTGCCGATCAGGAAATCGTCGTACTCGGCATTGCGATAGCCGAGCAGTTCGGGGGAGAAGGTCGAGACGTTGCCGTGGCAATCGACATTGATCATGCCGAACGGCTCGACCTGGCTGTTGCGGATCGGCGCCTCTTCCGGGCGGAAGATCGTCGGCAGCAAGCCGTCGATCTCGCGAATCTGCTGCACCCCGCCGCCGTCGCGGGCGCGCTCCCAGAAGCGGCGGAGGAAGGCGCGGTAGCGGGCCGGCGCGTCGGCGGCGAGCGTGGAGACGTGCTGGCCCTCGGTCTCGTCGACGTTGAAGCAGACGTTTTCGACGCCTTCCGCGGCGAAGAACTCGAACATCTCGTCCGGCCGATCGAGACTTTCGGCGGAGAGCACGGAAATCGTGTGGAACGGCACGCCCTCGCCGCGCAGCAGGCGGATGCCGGCGAGCGTCTTCTCGAACGTGCCGTGACCGGCGCGCGTCACCCGGTTGCGGTCATGGATTTCCCGCGGCCCGTCGATGCTGACGCCGATCTCGATCCTCCACTCCCGCGCGAACTCGCACCACTCGGGCGTGAGCAGCATGCCATTGGTCTGGAAGGAATGGACGAGCTCGAACCCGCCCGGCTGCATCGCAGCGATCGTCTCGAACGCCGCGCGATAGAAGCCGGCCGGCAGCACGAGCGGCTCGCCCGCGTGCCAGATCACGGTGACGCGCCCGGTGATCCAGTCGGTCGCGAAGAGCTTCCCGAACAGGTTCGCGACCGTCGTCGGCGCGATGACCGATTTGTCATTGCGCGAGGGCAGATAGCAGTAGCGGCAATCGATATTGCAGAACGGCGTCGGCTGGACGACGACGAGATCGACCTGCGGCCGCTCCGCGGTCATCGCCCCATCAGCGACGGGCGTCAGAAATTGATCCAGACCCGGCCGCCGTTGCGCCAGTTGTGGAAGCCGCCATTCGGCCACCGCGGGCCCGGGCCGTTGCCCCACCGCGCGCGCGCCGTTGCCCCAGCCGCGACCGTTGCCGTTCGCCCACCAGGCGAGGCGGACATTCGGGTCCTTCACCTGGCCGACATAGCCCTCGTCGCTGGCCACCGTGGAGACCGCCGCGCGGATCGCGCGCAGCTGATCGGCGACGGATTCCGTCGCCGCGTTGCCCGCCTTCTGCGGCTGCGGGCCGATCGGGACCTCGCTCGCCTTCGCGGGCGAAGCGACAAGCCCGGCCGAGAGGCCGAGCGCCCCGGCGGGCAGCAGGGCGGAGACCAGGCGAAGATAGGGGTTCGAGCGCGCCAATTCACTCTCCCTCGGGAATCGATCGACGCGTACCGTAGGCCAGGGACGAGCGCGCCGGCAATGGCCGGACCGCCCGCGCAACGCACGTGAGCGCGATTAGCCTCCGATCGCCCTGACTCGATCAGTCAGGGCGATCGGAGCGCTAGTCGTCGAACGGCAGGCCGACATAGTTCTCCGCGAGCGCGGTCGCCGCGGCGCGCGAGACGTGCGCACCAGATCGAGATCGGCGAGTGGATGCGGCGCTCGAACTCGGTCTCGGCGTCGTTGCGGTGCAGCATCGTGGTCATGTACCAGGAGAAGCGCTCGCCCTTCCACACCCGGCGCAGGCAGGTCGCGCTGTAGCGGTCGAGCCGGTCGCGCCGTGCCGTGCGCGGATCATCGCCTCGAGCGCGCGCGCGAGCACGAGACATCGGCGACCGCGAGGTTCAGGCCCTTGGCGCCGGTCGGCGGCACGATATGCGCGGCGTCGCCGGCGAGGAACAGCCGCCCGTGCTGCATCGGCTCGCAGACGAAGGAGCGCAGCGGCACGATCCCCTTCTGGATGATCGGCCCCTCGGCCAGCGACCAGCCATCGCCGGTGTCGAGGCGCGTGTGCAGCGCATCCCAGATGCGCGCGTCCGGCCAGGCGGCGAGGTCGTCGGTCGGATCGCATTGCACGTAGAGGCGCTGCACCTCGGGCGAGCGCGTGCTGAGCAGCGCGAACCCGTCGGCCTGGTTGGCGTAGATCAGCTCGTGCCAGGACAGCGGCGCCTCGGCCAGGATGCCGAGCCAGCCGAACGGATAGGTCTTCTGGTATTCCCGCCGCGCGTCGCGCGGGATCGCCTGGCGGCCGCGGCCCGTGGAATCCGTCCGCCGCCGACCACGTAGTCGCAGGCGAGCGTCTTCGCTCGCCGGCCGTCGCGGCGGAAGGCTGATGCCCGGCCGGTCGCTATCGATGTCGCGGATCGCGGTGCCGCGGCGCCGAACAGGATGTCGCCGCCGTCGTCGAGCCGCGCCGCGATCGAGGTCCTTCAGCACCTCGTGCTGGGCGTAGACGGTGACGCACTTGCCGCCGGTGAGCTCGCGGAAATCGAGGTGATGGCGCGCGCGGTTCCATTGCAGCGTGATGCCGTCATGGAAATGCCCCTCGCGCGCCATGCGGTCGCCGAGGCCGAGCTCGTGCATCAGCTCGGTGACCCAGTGCTCCAGCACGCCGGCGCGGATCGTGCCCTCGACCTCGTCGCGGCTGCGCGCCTCGACATTCACCGCCTCGATGCCGGCGCGGTGCAGCAGATGCGCGAGGAACAGCCCGGCCGGTCCGGCGCCGATGATGCCGATTTGGTGCGCATCACGTGTCGTTGATCGGGCATGACCGCGCCGCACTCGAAACTCCGGCCGGCAGCGAGGATTGCGCGCGGCCGCCGCGGCGCGCAACCCGCCCGGCAGCCAGGGGTGCGGATACTTTATAAAACTCGGAATCAGAAACGATGCACGCGCAAGTCGCAGCAACATCGGGCCTCTCCCGCGCTGGCCGGTCCGGGCCGGCGCGCCCCGGCCGTTCGATCGAAACCATACGTGTCACATTGCGCCGCGCGGGCGATCAGTCGCTCGGCCATCCCGAGCCGGGCCTCGCCGGTGCGGCGCGCGGCGAGAAAATCGGTGAGCGCCCGTTGCGCGCCCCTGATGTGCTGGGCGAGATAGTCGCAGGCTGGCTCCAGCTTGCGGTGCCGGCAGAGCTCGAGCAGGCGGCGATGTTCGCGCCGGCTCCGATCGAGGGCGTTGTCGATGTGGAACAGCAGGCGCAGATAGCGGTCGGCGTTGAAATGCAGCGTCTGCACCAGGCCGAAGGTGAGCGGCCGCGATGCGGCGGCGTAGAGCGCCGCGTGGTACCGCCAGTTGAGCTGTCCCCACATCCGCGCATCGGTGCGCACGAAGGCATCCTCGGAGACGTCGAGCACCTCGATCGCGCGGGTGAAATCCGCCTCGGTCAGCCGCGGGATCGCGCGCCGCAGCAGCTCCTGCTCCAGCAGCGCGCGCACGTCGAACAGTTCGTTGATCTGCGCGAGCGGCAGCGCCGAGACGATCGCCCCGCGATGGGCAAGCAGCGTGACCAGCCCCTCCGCCTCGAGCTGGCGCAGCGCCTCGCGAACCGGGATGCGGCTGACCCGCAACGCGGCAGCGAGCGCATCCTGCCGCAGCGGCGCCCCTTCCTCGATTTCCCCGCTCAGGATCATGTCGCGAATGGAGTCGACCACCTGCTGCGCGATGGATTGCGGCTTGGCGTGCGCACGCACGCGGTCAGTCAGCACCTGGAAAAACCTCACCTGTCAGACAAGACGTAACCGTCGCACAGACATCCAGCCTTGCAAAGCCCGGGAAGCCCGCCCCGCCTGGCGCGGCGGCCCGGATTGGCCGACCATCGGCGCATGTTCGCGATGCGCCTCGCCGCCCCGCGGCGGCGGCTGGAGCGACGATCGCGTTCCGGTGCCGACGCCCGGCCCCGGCCAGCTCCTGCTCCGCGTGGCGGCCTGCGCGGTCTGCCGCACCGACCTGCACGTGGTCGACGGCGAGCTTCCCGATCCCAGGCTGCCGATCATCCCCGGCCACGAGATCGTCGGCCGGGTGGTGGCGACGGGCGCCGGGGTCACGGGATTCGCGCAGGGCGAGCGGGTCGGCGTGCCCTGGCTGGGCTGGACCTGCGGCAGCTGCGCCTAGTGCCGGTCGGGGCGCGAGAATCTCTGCCCGGACGCCCGCTTCACCGGCTACCAGATCGATGGCGGCTATGCCGACTACACGGTTGCCGATGCGCGCTACTGCTTCCGGCTGCCGCCGGGCTATTCCGACCGCGAGGCGGCGCCGCTGCTCTGCGCCGGGCTGATCGGCTACCGCGCGCTGCGCCTGGCCGGCGACGGCGAAGCGGCTCGGCATCTACGGCTTCGGCGCGGCGGCGCATATCGCCGCGCAGGTGGCGCGGCACAACGGGCAGCGCGTGTTCGCCTTCACGCGCCCGGGTGACGCGCCGGCACAGGAATTCGCCCGCCGCATCACCGGCGGCTGGGCCGGCGGTTCGGACGAGATGCCGCCGGAGCCGCTCGACGCCGCGCTGATCTTCGCCCCCGTCGGCGCGCTGGTGCCGGCGGCGCTGCGCGCGGTCGCGCCCGGCGGCACCGTCGTCTGCGGCGGCATCCACATGAGCGACATCCCGGGCTTTCCCTACGCGCTGCTCTGGGAGGAGCGCGTGCTGCGCTCGGTCGCCAACCTGACGCGGCAGGACGCGCTCGATTTCCTCGATCTCGCGGCGCGCCTGCGCATCCGCACCGAGACGACGCCCTATCCGCTCGCCGAGGCCGATGCGCGCGCTCGCCGATCTGCGCGACGGACGGCTGACCGGCGCCGCCGTGCTCATCCCGGACCAGGCCGGCCCGAGTTGCCCGTCCCGGCCGCGGCTGCCATCCTGCGCGCAATCGCTCGGGAGGATCGCGATGAACGACGAGACGGGCGGCCGGCGCGCCTATCCCACGCCGCGCGTCCGCGAGGACTGGCTGGCGCGGACGCGCGAAGACATCATCGAGCCCGACCTGCCGATCATCGATCCGCACCATCATCTCTGGCACCGCCGGCCGCACGCCGAGCGCTACATGCTCGACGAGCTGGCCGCCGATCTCGCCTCCGGCCACAATGTGGTCGCGACGGTGTTCATGCAATGCGCCTGGAGCCATCGCGAGGCGGGTCCGCCGGAATTCCGGCCGGTCGGCGAGACCGAGGCGGTGAACGCGACCGCGGTGCTGTTCGCGACCGGCGCCTATGGGCGCGCGCGCGCCTGCGCCGGCATCGTCGGGCATGCCGATCTGCGCCTCGATGCGCTCGACGCGGTGCTCGACGCGCATCTCGCCGCCGGCGGCGGCCGGTTCCGCGGCATCCGCCACATCGCCGCCTGGCACGATCTGATCGAGGCCTCGAGCTCGATCCCGGCGCCGCCCGGCCTGCTGCGCGATCCGGATTTCCTGCGCGGCGTCAGGCTGCTCGGCAAGCGCGGGCTCAGCTTCGATTCCTGGAACTTCCACACCCAGCTCAAGGATCTGCTCGCGGTGGCGCGGGCGGCGCCGGAGACGGCGATCGTGATCGATCATGTCGGCGGCCCGCTCGGCTGCGGCCCGTTCCGCGCGCAGCGCGACGCGGTGTTCGCCGAATGGCGCGCCGACATGCAGGCGCTCGCCGCCTGCCCGAACGTGCACGTGAAGCTCGGCGGGCTGGCGATGGCGGTCAACGGGTTCGACTATCACGAGCTCCCGCTGCCGCCGAATTCGGCGCGGATCGCCGCCGACTGGACGCCATGGATCGAGGCCTGCATCGCCATGTTCGGCGTCTCGCGCTGCATGTTCGAGAGCAACTTCCCGGTCGACAAGGGCATGTGCAGCTATCCGGTGCTGTGGAACGCGTTCAAGCGCATGGCGTCGGGCGCGTCGGCCGAGGAGAAGGCGGCGCTCTTTCACGACACCGCGGCGCGCGTCTACCGGCTCGCCGTCTGACCGCCGCATCATGGCGCTCCGCGCCGCCGATCGCGCGCTGCAGCTCGCGACCGAGCCGCTTGCCGCGCTGCTCGTGGTGGCGGAGATCATCGTGCTGTTCACCGGCGTGGTGTTCCGCTACGCGCTCGACGCGCCGCTCGTCTGGTCGGACGAGCTCGCCTCGATCCTGTTCCTCTGGCTGGTCGCGCTCGGCGCGGTGATCGCGTTGCGGCGCGGCGCGCATATGCGTCTCGCGGCGATCGGAGCGCGACTGCCGGAAGCCTGGCGGTCGCGGCTCGACACGCTGTCGGCCGTGATCGTCGCGGTGTTCGTGCTGGAGCTGCTGTCGCCCGCGTTCGACTACACGACATCGCAATGGATGATCGAGACGCCCGCGCTCGGCCTGCACGATGTCGTTCCGCGCCGGCGCGCTGCTGGTCGGCGCGGTGCTGATGCTGGCCGCGGCGCTGCTGCGCCTGGCCGAACGCGCGCGCCCCGCCGACCTGCTGTTCGCGCTCGGGACGGTCGCCGTGATGGCAGTCATCCTGTGGCTCGCCTCGGGCTGGCTCGCCGCGATCGGCAACTGGAACCTGCTCGTCTTCTTCGGCGTGCTGGTCGGCGTGCTGGTGCTGATCGGCTGCCCGATCGCCTTCGCGTTCGGCGTCGCCACGCTCTCCTATCTCGGCCTCGTCACCAGCGTGCCGCTCACCATCGTGGTGAGCCGCATGGACGAGGGCATGTCGAGCCTGATCCTGCTCGCCGTGCCGCTGTTCGTGTTTCTCGGTCTGCTGATCGAGATGACCGGAATGGCGCGCGTGCTGGTCGCGCTGATGGCGACGCTGGTCGGGCATCTGCGCGGCGGCCTCGCCTACGTGCTGCTCTGCGGCATGTATCTCGTCTCCGGCATTTCCGGGTCGAAGGCCGCCGACATGGCGGCGATCGTGCCGGTGCTGTTCCCCGAGATGCGCCGCCGCGGCATTCCGGATGGCGAGCTGATCGGACTGTTGAGCGCGTCCGGCGCGATGGCGGAAACCATCCCGCCGAGTATCGTGCTGATCACCATCGGATCGGTGACCGGCGTCTCCATCGCCGGGCTGTTCGCCGGCGGATTGCTGCCGGCGGCGGTGGGCGGGCTGGCGCTCGCGCTGGTCGCGCGGCTGCGCTCGGCCACCGGGGCGCATGCGGAGCGCGCGTCCTGGGCCGAGGCGGGGCGCGCCTTCGTCGTCGCGATCCCGGCGCTCGTGCTGCCGCTGCTGATCCGCTGGGCGGTGGCCTCCGGCGTCGCGACGGCGACCGAGGTTTCCACGATCGGCATCGTCTACACCCTGCTGGTCGCGACCCTGGTCTATCGCCGCTTCGATTGGCGGCGTCTCGGGCCGATCCTGGTCGAGACCGCGTCGCTCTCCGGCGCGATCCTGCTCATCCTCGGCACCGCGACCGCCATGGCCTGGGCGCTGACGCAATCCGGATTCTCCGGCGCGCTTGCCGCGGCGATGGCGAGAATGCCAGGCGGTGCCAGCGGATTTCTGCTGATCTCCGTGCTCGTGTTCACCGTGCTCGGCAGCATCCTCGAAGGCATTCCGGCGATCGTGCTGTTCGGCCCGCTGCTGTTTCCGATCGCGAGCGCGTTCGGGATCAACCTCGTGCACTACGCGATCGTCGTGGTGCTCTCGATGGGGCTCGGCCTGTTCAGCCCGCCGCTCGGCGTCGGCTTCTACACCGCCTGCGCGATCGGCCGCGTGCCGCCCGAGCGTGCGATGCGCGCCTGCCTCCCCTACATCGCCGCGCTGCTCGCCGCCGTGGTGCTCGTCGCCGCCGTGCCGTGGATCACCCTGGTGGCGCTGTGACCGCCGCGGCCGATCTCGGCCGACGCCCGGGCGCCAACCGCCTCGGCGGCAAGGTCGCGCTGGTGTTCGGCGCCGGCTCGTCGGGACCGGGGTGGGGCAACGGGAAAGCGGCCGCGGTCGCCTATGCGCGCGAAGGAGCGGCGGTGATCGCGGTCGATTCGCGCCGCGATGCCGCCGAGGAGACCGCCGGCATCATCATGGACGAAGGCGGCACCTGCACCGCGCTCGCCGCCGATGCCACGATCTCCGCCGAAATCCTCGCCGCGGTCGAGCAATCCGTCGCCGCGCACGGGCGGATCGACGTGCTGCACAACAACGTCGGCGCCCCCATGATCGGCGGCCCGGTCGAGCTCAGCGAGCAGGATTGGGGCCGGCAGCTCGAAATCAACCTCAAACCCGCCTTCCTCGCCTGCAAGCATGCGCTCCCGGTGATGCTGCGCCAGGGCGGCGGCGCCATCGTCAACATCTCCTCGCTCGCCGCCATCCGCTTCACCGGCTATTTGTACAGCGGCTACTACGCGGCGAAGGCGGGGCTCAACCAGTTCACCATCGCGCTCGCCATGCAATATGCGGCGCAGGGCATCCGCGTGAACGCGATCATGCCGGGGTTGATGGACACGCCGCTCATCCACCGGCAGATCGCCGGCCAGTACGCCGATCACGAAACGATGCTGCGCGCGCGTCACGCGGCCGCTCCGATGGGACGCATGGGCACCGCCTGGGACGTCGCCTATGCCGCCGTGTTCCTCGCCTCCGACGAGGCGCAGTACATCACCGGCGTTTGCCTGCCGGTCGATGGCGGGATCAGCTGCCGGTGCTGAAACTCTAAATCTGGTGCGTCTCCAGCGAGGCCGGATGGAACAGCTCCTCCGGTGCGAGCAGGCGCGACGACAAGCCCTCGGTGTGGTGACGCCGCAGGAACCGCTCGAGCACGTGCCGGTTAGGGGGCAGGCCATAGGACCAGAAATCCTCGCCCATCAGCGCCCGCGCCGCGCGCAGCTGCTCCTCGACGAAGGGCAGCGTCACCTTGGTCGCCGAGGTGTCGCCGAGCTTCTCCAGCGCGACGGTCTTCGCCCGCTCGAACGCCTTGGTCACCGCGACCGGCAGCCACGGATGCCGCTCCGCCAGCGTCCGGCGGATGCCGAGCAGGTGCATGATCGGAAAGATGCGCGTGCGGCGGAACCAGGCCTTCGCCTCCTCCTCCGGATCGGCGAACAGGTAACCGACCTGCGGGTGGCGCTGCGCGAAGCAGGACGGCGCGCGCGGGCCGATCACCGCGTCCAACGCCCCCTCCGCGAGCTGGCCCGAAATCGTGGTGCCGGCCGGAACACTCTCCACCCGAACATCCGCCGGCAGATCGAGCGCGATCTTCTCGATCCGCCCGGGATGCTCGTAGCCGCCGCGCACCCAGACCACGTCGCGCGGCGCAACCCCGAAATCCTCCTCCAGGATCAGCCGCGCCCAGACATTCGCGGTGAGCTGATATTCCGGCACGCCCACGCGCTTCCCCTTCAGATCGGCGGGCGCCCTGATGCGATCGGTGCGGACATAGATCGAGGTGTGGCGGAAGGCGCGCGAGGGAAACACCGGCACCCCGATATAAGGGCTGGTGCCCGCCGCGATCTTCACGCTGGTGCTGCTGAGCGAAAGCTCGCAGATGTCGAAATCCGCATGGCGGAAGGCACGGAAGAAGATCTCCTCCGGATCGAGCGGCATCAATTGCGGATCGACGCCGTCGATCGGCACCGTCCCGTCCAGCAGCGGGCGCACGCGATCATAATCGCCGACCGCGATCCCGAGCTTCAGTTTCGCCATCCCATCCCCCGTTGCGCGCGCACCGCGACCCGCATCAATAGGTCCCGCCGTCGCAGTTCGTGTATCCCGCCGCGATGCAATCCTCGCGCGCGACGACCCGCTGGAGCCGCGGAAACAACCACCAGCCGGCCAGCAGGAGCAGCACCACGCCGAACAGCGCAAGCAGCGGGACCAGGTCCGGGCGGTCATTCCGTGGCTTCAACTCGGCACCGGCCCTCGACTCCGACCCGGTCATGGTCGTTGCCCGCGGCCGGGGCGGTCCGTAAACTCGGCCGCTTGAAACTGCGATCGCGACAACGCCATCGCGGTGCGGAAGGAGGCCTTCACCTGTCGCGTGTGGTTGCAGCCGGGGCGGGTCCGAGACGGTTCCGGCCGCTGCCCCTCCTGGTCGGAGCGGTCCTGATCGTGCTCGTTGCCGTGAACGCGGCCGAGTTCCTGGCCGCCTTCCGCGGCAGCCCGATCGCGCCGGTTTCCCAGCCGCCGAGCCCGACCACGCCCGAAACCCAGCTCGCCGCGGCCCGCCCCACGCAGCCGGCCGACGCACTCGTCGCGGTCATCCTCGGCCGTCCCCTGTTCGAACCGAACCGCCGCCCGGTCGGCGGCGCAACGACCTCCGGCCCCGGCGCACCGGGCCTTCCACGCATCGCCGGCATCGTCGTCAGCCCCACCAGCCGTCTCGTCATCTTCGCCGCCGAAAACGGCGGCAAACCCACCGTCGTCGCCCAGGGAAGCAAACTCAATGGCTTCCTCATCAAGTCGATCGAAGACGGCGCCGTAACCGTCCTCGGGCCGGACGGCTCCCGCGTCCTGCACCCGAGCTTCGACCCCACCGCACGCACTCCGACCCCGCCCCCCCGCGTCCCCGGCCCCCCAGGCTTCCCCCGCCCGGGCTCCCCCATGAACCTCGAAGCCCAACGCCCCCGCCCCCCCGGCTTCTTCCCCCCCTCCGAAAGCCCGAACCCTCCCAACACCGACGATTAGCCGAGGCTGAGCAGGGTGCGGGCTTCGGTGGGGGTGGCGGGGCGAGTGTTGTGGCGGGAGAGGGTTTCGGTCGCGTGCTGGACCAGTTCGGCGTTGCTGGCGGCCAGGCGGCTTTTGCTGATGCGGATATTGTCTTCGAGGCCGGTGCGAACGCCGTCGCCTTGGCGGGCGAGGACCCATTCCATCACGCGGGCCTGGTTGGCGCCGATGCCGGCGGCGGTCCAGGTGGCGCGTGGCAGCACGCGGCGGATTTCGCCGAGCATGAGGTCGAGCAGGTGCTCTTCCGCGGGCAGCGCGTTCTTCACCCCCATGACCACCTGCACGTGTGGGCGATCGTCCATCAGCCCGGCCTCGACCAGGCGCCGGGCGCCGTGGATGTGGCTGAGATCGAAGAGCTCGATCTCCGGCCGCACGCCGTTCGCTTTCATGCGGGTGGCGAGGTCGCTGACCAGGGTGGCGGAGTTCTCGTAGACGATGCTGGGGAAGTTCACCGAGCCGGTGGAGAGCGAGGCCATGTCGGGGCGGAGTTCGAGCGCGTTGCCGCGGGAGGCGGGATCGCGGCCGCGGCCGCCGGTGGAGAACTGCACGATCATGCCGGGGCAGTGGCGCCGCACGCCCTCCTGCACGGCGGCGAACAGCGCGGGGTCGCTGGAGGGTGATTCATCGGCATTGCGGACGTGGATGTGCACGAGCGCGGCGCCGGCCTCGTAGGCGGCATGGGTGCTCTCGATCTGCTCGGAGGGGGTGACCGGCACCGCCGGATTGTCCTTCTTCCGCGGCACCGAGCCGGTGATGGCGACGGCGACGACGACGGGCCGCATGGCGTTCCTCCTCGGCTGGTTCGGGACGAAGATCGTGCGCCGCACGGGCCGCCGGGTGAAGGCCCGCCGAGTCGCTATCCCGCGTCCTCGCTCAGCAGGAAGCGGAGCCGGTCGGCGCTGCCGAGCGTGATCTGGCCCCGTGCGGCGTCGTAGCGGACGAGGCCGGAGCCGCGCCAGCCGTTGAGGATGGTGATGATGCTGCGCGGCGTGGTGCCGAGCAGGTTTGCGAGATCCGCCTGCCGGAACCGCCCGGCGATGCGGAAGCCGGACGCGGTATCCTGGCCGCCGCGTTCGGCGAGATAGAGAAGCTGGCGCGCGAGGCGGATCTCGAGCCGCTCGAAGGCGGCGTCCTGCAGCAGGGTGAAGGTTCGGCGGAGGCGGCCCGCCAGCATGCGCGCGAGATTGGCGCCGAGCGCGGGGGCGGTTTCGAGCACCGCGAGGAAGGTCGGCGCCGCGATGCGCAGCACCTGCACGCGGCCTTCGGCGATCGCATCGGCGCTGCGCGGGCCGCCGTCGAACACGCCGATCTCGCCGAAGATGTCGCCGACGCCGAAGGTCTCGACCATCAGCATCTTGGCGCGACGGTTCATTGAACCGATCCGCACATGGCCCGGGCCGGCGAGGATCGTGTAGACCGCGTCGGGCGGATCGTCGCGCGCGAAGATCAGCGCGCCGTCGCGGAACTCGGCGCGGCGGGCGCCCCGCTCGAGTTGCGCGAGCCCGTCGGTCGGCAGGCCATGGAAGATCGCGAGATCGGTGAGGGTGCTCATCGCCGGACCGATGATGGTGTGAAATATTTCAGATGCGGGCGGTTGTCACCGGCCCAGGGTGACGTGGCGCGCCGGAACGACGAAGACTTTTGCATCGTGCTCGCCACTTTCAGCCTTCACTTACCTGCATTCCAGCCTTGGGAATTTCGCGTCGTCCGGCCGCAAGATAGGAGGGTGCACCGGCCCGGGAAACCGGACCAGTGCGCCCTTCGGCCGACCTTCGCCGTTCCGGCGGCGGTTTCGATTTGCCCTTCTCGTCGCCGCCTCGTTATCGTGCCGCCTCGCGCGTGATCGCCTGAATCGGAACCGGCCGAAGGCGGGATCACGCGCTCCGACAAGGAGCTAGTGGTGCGATCCTGACGCTCGCTACCCGAGCGTCGGGTGAATCGCTCCACCAATCAACGGCTGGTGGATAATCCGACGGTTCCTTCCGTCGGATTCTATCCACGAGAGTCTGGCCGGTGCGCCTATCGGCACCGGTCATGGTCCAGGGGAGAGTGCCCGCCATGCAGAGCAGGTTGCTTCACCGGCTTCGCGCGTCGCGATTGACGGCGGTTCTGGTCGGACTGGGCGGCGTCTTCGCCGGCGCCGGGCGCGCATCGGCCACGTCGGAGCCCGAACTGGCGCTCCGGCTCGATGGCGGCACGATCCAGCTTGCCGAACGCGGTGGCGATTTCGCGCCGCTCGCGCTCGCCGATACGCCGGCGGCGGGGCGGCTGCACGCGCTGCTCGCGTGGCGCGGCACCGTCGGCCTGGCGCCGAGCATGATCGCCGATGGCGGCCAGGGCTTCTCGCTCGAGCGCTTCCCGCCCGACGATGCGACGGCGCCGGCCACGCGCAAGCACCGATCGAAATCGCCCGTGCCGCCGGAGACGACCCGCGCCGAAGCTCCGGAGCGCCACCTGACCCGCCATGTCCGCCGCTCCGCACGAGTTCCTGCCTCGCCGCGTCGCATGCGGGCGCGGCGAAGACTTTCCGTCAGGGAACCCATCGCGCGCTCACGCCGGCTGAAACGCTCGCGCGCTTCCGCCCGCTCGCCGCCCGCATGGGCATCACGCGGCTCGGCAACGTGACCGGGCTCGACCATCTCGGCATCCCGGTCGCGATCGCGGTCCGGCCCCGCGCGCGGGCGGTCGCCGTGTCGCAGGGCAAGGGGCTCGCGCTGCCGCAGGCGATGGCCTCCGCGCTGATGGAGGCGGCGGAGGGCTTCCATGCCGAGCGCATCGCCGATCGCACCATGTTCGCGAGCCATCGCGCGGTATCGAGCGGGCCGATCGCGGTCGCCGATCCGCTTGCGCTCGGCGCAGAGCGGCTCGGCGCCGGCACGGTCATCCCCTGGCTGCTCGGGCATGACCTGCTGCGCGAAGAGAAATGCTGGGTGCCGGCGGAGCTCGTCCACACCGACTTCACCCCGCCGCTGCATGAGGGCGCCGGGCATTTCCCGGCGAGCTCGAACGGACTAGGCGCCGGCAATGCGATGGCGGAGGCGCTGAGTGCGGCGATCTGCGAGCTGGTCGAGCGGGATGCCGTCGCGCTCTGGAAAGCGAGCGGCCTGCGCGCGCGCACACGCTGCGCGCTCGACCCCGCCTCGGTCGACGATGCCGGCTGTTGCGACCTCCTCGCGCGCTACCGCGCGGCCGGCATCTCCGTCCGGCTCTGGGACGTGACCAGCGACATCCGCATCGCGACGTTCCTGTGCGACATCAGCGAGGAATCCGATGCAACGCCGGGCGCGCTCCGCCGCTTCCGCGGCGCGGGCTGTCATCCGGACCCGGCGATCGCGCTCTCCCGCGCGCTGACCGAGGCGGCACAATGCCGGCTCACCTACATCACCGGCGCGCGCGACGACCTGCCCGCGGCGGCATACGCGCTCTCCCCCGATGCGGCGATCGAGGAGGCGCTGCTCGACGCGCTGCAGGAAGCCTCCGTGCCGCTCGATTTCGCCGCCGCGCCGCGGTTTCGGAGCGACGATCTCGGAGAGGACCTCCGCTGGGAGCTCGACCGGCTGGCGACGGCGGGCTTCAGCCGGGTCGTCGCCGTCGATCTCACCCGGCCGGAGCTCGGCATTCCGGTCGTGCGCGTCGTCATCCCCGGGCTCGAAGGGTTCCCGTCGCATCCGCAGTACCGTCCCGGTGCGCGGGCGACCCGCGCGGCGGCGCGCGCATGAGCGTCGCCGTCTTCGCCGGACCGTCGCTGCCGCCCGCCGCGCGGTCGGGGATGCGCGGGATCACCTGGTGGCCGCCGGCGCGTCAGGGCGATTTCGCCCGCGCGCTCGCCAGGCGTCCCGATGCGATCGGGCTGATCGATGGCGTCTTCGATTCGATGCCCACGGTCTGGCACAAGGAGATCCTCGCCGCGCTCGATGCCGGCATCCCGGTGTTCGGCGCCGCCAGCATCGGCGCGCTGCGCGCCGCCGAGCTCGATCTGTTCGGCATGATCGGCGTGGGCGCGATCTACCGCCAGTTCAGCAGCGGCGAGCTCACCGACGATGACGAGGTGGCGCTGCTGCACGGCCCGGAGGAGACCGGCTATCTCGCGCTCACCGAGCCGATGGTGAACGTGCGGGCCACGCTCGCGCGCGCGGTCGCGATGGGTGTGACCGACGCCGCGACCGCCGCGCTGGTCACAAATGCCGCGAAGGCGATCTTCTTCAAGCACCGGCGCATGCCGCGCGTCCTTGCCGCCGCCGCCGAGCAGGGAACGGACCCGGTCTCGCTCGCGCGTCTCGCGACCTGGCTTCCGGCGAACCGGATCGACCAGAAGCGGGAGGATGCGCGGGCGCTGATCGCGGCGATCGCGCCGAAGCCGGTCCCGCTCGCCGACCGGCTCGGCCTCGGCGGGCTGCTCCCGACGCGGCGCTTCGCGCCACAACCGGGCTGGCGCCATGCCCGGCAATGGGGAGACTGAGATGTCGGTCCTTAGAGTGCCTTTCAAACCCCGCGACGCTGAGGTGGCGGGCGTTGGTTTTCGGGTCCCGCCGAGCGGGCCTGAAGCCCGTGAGCACCGGAGCGCAAAGAATCGGCGGCAGACGGCCAGCATGGATGGAGTCTTGAAAGGCACTCTCAGGCTGCTTCCGATCTGGTCCATTCTCCTGCTCCTCGGCGGCGCCGGGACGGCGCTCGCACAGGGCGCGACGTGCGAGACCGACAAATCCGGCGCCCGCTTCGTCGCGGCGAAGCTGCACTGGCTCGCGCCGGGATTCGATTTCGACAACAATGGCGGCAGCGGCCTCGACGGACGCGGCACCTATTCGGCGCCCACGATCCCCACCACGCCCGTTCCGGCGCAATATGCCAGCGCCTTCCTGTCGATGTTCCGGATCGCGCCGCAATGGGTGCGCAACCGGCTCTGCGCAAAGGTGGATGACGTCCTGATCGACCCGAACGACGCCGGCCGGCAGACCGCCGCGGCGGCCTGGAGCTTCTGGGAGGTGGGGCGGCAGGGGTCGCGGAACTACCTCGCGGTCTCGCAGATGATCCTCGACCTGAAGCCCTCCCTCGGCCAGGTGGAGAACCTCACCACGTCGGAGCTTCTCGGCACCGGATCGGACCGCATCTTCCGCTTCCGCCCGAGCCCGGCCGCCGACAATTTCCCGATGGCACTGCTCGCCATCGTCGCCCATGAGCTCGGCCATCTGATGATCGCGCGCGACGCACCGGAAAACTGGACCGATTGCGGCAACTGGAAATGGCCGTGGCGGAGCTGGCAGAATCCCCATCGGCGCCTGCGCGATCCATTTCTTCGGGCACGTGATCTCCGGCGAGCGCCACGCCGATGCCAATTCCCCGACCGTGCAGGCCATCCGGCAATTCATCCTCTCCGACGATGACGACAGCGCCGCGTCGTCGCTGCGCACCCTCTTCACCGCCGGCACGCTGGGCCGGCGTGTTCGCCTCCGTCGCCAGCGATTTCGATTTCACGCAGACGCTGTCGCTGCTGGCGCTGAGCCAGGCGACCGCCTCGGAGAACGATCCGACGCATCCGCTTGCATCGCTCGGGATCTATGTCGGCAACCCGCCGCCGCCGTTCACCCAGTCCCCGGCCGCGGATCTGATCAGCCAGTTGAACGCCACCTCGAACACGGCGTTGTCGAACAAGGGGCAATGCCTGATGAAGCACGCCTGACGAGGCGGACGCGGCTTGGAAGCGTGGCTGCAATCCGCCGGGCTTTCCCGTCACCTCGCGGCCTTCCGCGAGAACGGCGTCACGCGCGACCAGCTCCCCGAGCTCACCGATGAGGAGCTGCGCGAGCTCGGGCTGACCATCGGCGAGCGCGTGCGCTTTCGCCGCGCCCTCGCCCTGGCGCCCGGCGGAGCCGCGCCGGCGGCAACCGCGACGCTGCCCGGGCCGCGCCGCGGCGAGCGGGAAAGACGGCCGCTCACCGTCATGTTCGTCGACATCGTCAACTCCGCGGCGCTCGGCGAACGCCTCGATCCCGAGGATCTGCTCGAATTGCTGAGCCGCTATCGCGCGCTCTGCGACCAGGCGATCGCGCGTGCCGGCGGTCACGTCGCCCGCTATCTCGGCGACGGCATCCTCGTCTATTTCGGCTATCCCGCCGCGCGGGAGAGCGATCCGGAGCACGCGGTGCGGGCCGCACTCGCGATCACCGGCGGCATCGCCGGGCTGGAAACGCCCGCCGGCGCGCCGCTCTCCGTGCGCATTGGCATCGCCACCGGCCGCGTCGTGCTGAGCGATCTCGTCGGTCCGAATGTCGAGGCGCAGGTCGCGGCGGTGGGCTCCGTGCTCAACCTGGCGGCGCGCCTGCAGAGTCTCGCCGAGGAGGACGGCATCGTGGTCGGCGAGACCACGCATGCGCGCATCCGCGCACGCTTCGTCTGCGAGTCCCTGGGCGAGGTTGCGCTGCGTGGCTTCACCGAGCCGCATCGTCCCTGGCGCGTGCTGCGCCAGGCCGATCCGCCTGATGGCACCGAGGTGCGCCTGCGCCGGCTCACCGCTTTCCGCGGACGTCGCGCGGAGCTCTCCGTGCTCGGCTCGCAATGGGCGCGCGCGCGGGGAGGCAACGGCAACGTCGTGCTCGTCGCCGGCGAGGCCGGCATCGGCAAGTCGCGGCTGATCGAGGAATTCCTCACCGTGCGCATCGCCGCCGACGCGGCGCTGCTCCGCCTCGGTGCCGCCGAGCTTGATCGCGACAGCCCGTTGCGGCCGATGCTCGATCATCTCCGGGCGCGTGCGCATCTGGCCGACGCGCCCGATCACGGAACCGCCCTCGCCCGGCTGCAGGCCTCGCTTGCCGGCGGACCCGGCGCGCGCGCCAATGCCGCGAAGACGCTCGCCGGAATGCTCGGCATCGGCCTCATCGATCCGACCCTCGGCGGCCAGACGCCCGAGCAGCTCCGCGAGGCGACGATCGCGGTGCTGATCGAACAGTGCCTCGTTCTCGCGCGCCGCCAACCTCTCTGCTTCATCGTCGAGGATCTGCACTGGCTCGACCCGACCTCGCTCGCGATGCTCGAGGCGCTGGCCGCGCTGATCGGCAAGGAGCGCATGCTGCTGATCCTCAGCACGCGCGACGCGGCGCCGCCCGATTGGGTGAATGCGGCGGACGCGATCGTGCTGAAGCTCCGCCGCCTGCCGCCGGAGCATGTCGCGGCGATGCTGAAGGAGGTGCTCGATCGCGGCAATGGCGTGCTCGCCCGCGAGGTCGCAGCGCGCACCGACGGCATTCCGCTCTTCATCGAGGAGGTCGCTCGCTTCCTCGTCGATCCCCGTCATCCCGCGCGGCCGGGCGACGGATTCGGCGAGGATCTCCGCTTCGCCATCCCCGCCTCGCTCGATGAATTGCTGGTTGCCCGGCTCGACCGCGCGGGCCCGGCAAAGGGCATCGCGCAGATGGCGGCGGTGATCGGGCGCTCGGTGCGGCGCGACATCCTCGCCGCGGCCGCCGGGGTGCCGCCGGGAGAACTGGCAGAACAGATCGGCGTGCTGGTGAACGCCGGCATCCTGCAGCGCGTGCACGAGGACGATGCCGAATCCTACAGCTTCAGCCACGCGCTGCTGCGCGACGCCGCCTATGCAAGCCTGGTGCGCGACACGCGCCGCGACCTGCACGCGCGCGCCGCCGATGCGCTCGCCGCGGTCGGCCATGACATCGTGGAGCAGCAACCCGAGCAGCTCGCGCTGCATCTCACCGAAGCCGGGCAGCCGAGCGAGGCGGCGCCGCACTGGCTCGAGGCCGGCCGCCGCAGCCTCGCGCGCTCGGCGCTTCCCGAAGCCGCGCGGCTGCTGAGCCGCGGCCTCGCCGCGCTCGCGCATCTGGCGGAAACGCGCGAGACGATCGAGCTGCGGGTGCAGTTCAGCGGGCTGCTCGGCCCGGCGCTTGCTCGGCCTGCATGGCGCGCTCGCGCCCGACACGCAGGAGCTCTACCACACCGCTTACGAGCTGTGCCAGAAGCTGCCGGAAGACACCACGCATTTTCCGATCTACTGGGGGTGGTGGCGGATCTCGCCGGATTTCAACGCGCATCGGGAGCGCGCCGCGGCGCTGCTCGCGCGGGCGCGGGCGCGCAACAATCCCGAGCTGCTGCTGCAGGCGCATCACTGCACCTGGGCGACGCATCTGCATCTCGGGGATTTCGATCTCTGCTGCGAGCACATGCGCGCCGGGCTCGCGATCTACGACCGCGGCGATTACGCCCATCACGCGCGGCTCTATGGCAATCACGACGCCAAGGTCTGCGCGCATGGCGACCTGTCGCAGCTCTACTGGATGCAGGGAAAGCCGCGCTCGGCCCTCGTCGAGGAGCAGAACGCGCTTGCCTGGGCCAATCATCTCAATCATCTCGGCACCGCGGTTCACGCGTTGGGAATCACCCTGCTGCACCGCGTCTATCGCCGCGACCATGCGCGGGTGTACGCGCAGGCGGAGAAGCTCGCGGCGCTCACCGATCAGCATGGGCTTGCCGACCACGCCGCGGCGGCGTCGATCTTCCAGGGCTGGGTGGTGGCGACCCAGGGCGACCCCGCGCGCGGCCTGCAGATGATCGAGGCGGGCTTCGCTCGACAGCGCGACATCGCGACGAGCGAGGATTTTCCCGTCTACCTCTGCCTGCTCGCCGAAACGCTCGGTAAGGTCGGGCGATCCGGGCAGGCGGTCGAGCGCATCGTGCGCGAGCTGCCGGAATTCGACCGCATCGGATTGAGGATCTGGATTCCGGAACTGCAGCGCGTGCTCGCGGAAAGCATGTTCGCCGCCGATGCGGCGGCGATCGAGCCGGCGCGCGCGCTGCTCGATGACGCGGCCGCGATGGCCGATGCGCAAGGCGTGTCGATGCTCGCGCTGCGCATCGCGGTGAGCCGGGCGGGGTTCGATCTCGCGAGCGGCGATCCCCGCACCGCGTCCGCACGCCTGCGCCAGGCGATCGCCGCGATCGCCGAGCCCGAGGAGACGACCGACCTCGCCGAGGCACGTCGCCTGCTGCTCCGCGCGCGCGGATGATCCACGGCTAAAGCATGACCGGTTCCCTTCCGGTCACCGGCCTGCTTTAGCGAATTGTTCGAGCGAGTGATTCACGTTTCAGGCCGACTCGGCCTGAAACGATCACGCGCTAGCCTCCGATCGCCCTGACTGGAACCAGTCAGGGCGTGAATCGGCAGGCCAAAGATACAGAGACCCGAATTGGTACCTGACCACAGTCAAAGCGATTCGGGTCTAATGCGCCGTGGGCGGCAGCAGAAGCCCCTCAGGCCAGGGTGCGTTCGGGCCCACCGCGAGGTGCAGCACTGATCCGTCCCCGAGATCGCGACGGTAGAGGGCGCCGTAGGAGCCGAGCTTCGTGCGCAGATCGTCACGCCAGGATGCACGGATGCCAAGCGAGGCCGCCGGAAGCGTGAGCTCGGCGGTCCAGGGCGAGGCGGGCGCGTCGAAGGACTGCATCGCGCCGAGCACCCGGAACGCCAGCGCCGTCCACCTCCCGTCGCTGGTCGGCGTCGTCGCGATCACGCGCGAGAGCGCAAGCGGGTCCGACAGAAGCCGGCTGCGCAGGTCGCGCACGCCCGCGTCCTGCGACAGCGCCGCAAGCGCAGTCGCCTCGTCCGCAACGGCATCGCAGCGGCCGACATTGTAGGCGTCGAGCATCTCGCTCGCTTCCTGGAACACGAGACGCGCGACGTCGATGCGCTGCCGGGCGAGCGCCGCCTCGAGCACGCGCTGGCCGACGCCCGCGCTCATGAAGCACACGACCCGGCCTTTCATATCCGCAAGGCGCTGTACCGGCGAGTCCGCCGGCACCATCAGCGTGACCGGATCGAGATAGACCGGCGGTCCGGGAATGACGCTCGCGGAGACTTCGGCGCCGCCATCTCGTCATCGGTGAGGAAGCTGACATCGTCCTCGCCGCGCCGCACCCGATCGAACGCGCTTTCGCTCTCGTAGAGGTGAAAATCGATGCGCGCATCCGGGCCGAGCACGGCGATCGCAACGGCGCGGCAGAGATCGACGGCGAGGCCGATCGGCTTGCCGGCCGCATCGGTATCCGCAACGCCCGGGCGCGGCGACGCACCGCACGCCACTGCCCCGCGCGCATGCACGCGATCGAGGATCGGCTGCTGCCCACGGGCCGGCGCCGCGACCGCAAGCAGTGTCAGGCCCAGAAGCGCGGAGCCGAGAGCGAGCCCCGGCACCGGCCGGAACATCGGCACCGCCCGAAGGTCCTAGTTGTACGCCGGCAGGGTGGAGGGCAGCGTGTTGAAATGGGCCGGGACCGCGTTGGTGATGTGTTGGCGCCGATCCTCCGGTGTCATGCCGATCGCCTCACATCCCTTGCCATCGTAGTGCGGCAGATGCGCGATCACGGAATCCGGGATCATCGCGAGCGCCGCCGGCAGCAGCGGCTTGGTGCCGGCGAGACGATCGGGGTCGAAGGCGGAGAGCAGATCGTCGGTCGCCGGCGAGTTGAGATCGCGCGGCCCGAGATGATGCTGCACGAACCCGTTCGGTCCGTTGAATTCAGCCGCCTCCCCCGCCTTCAGCGCATCCGCCTCTTCCGGCAGGCTCGCGAGTGGCGGCAGGCCGTAGACCGCCTCGATCGTTTCCACCACCGCGTTGTGGTCGCCTTCCGCATGCGAGACGACATGCGCGCGCGCATAGGGCGAGATCACCAGCATCGGAATGCGGATGCCGCGCGCGACCGGCAACCCGTCCGGGCCGTAGGAGAGGATGCGCGGCGGCACGTGGTCGTAGAACCCGTCGCTCTCGTCATAGGTGATGATGATCGCGCTCTGCCGCCACAGATCGGGATCGCCGGCGACGGCATTGATCACGTGCGCCGCCATCGACTCGCTGATCTGCCGGTCGGCATAGGCCGGGTGATCGTCGTCGCCCTGCTTCGTCCTCGCGATGGCAGCGCGGTCGGAAGCGGTGAGCGGCCCCGGGAAGTCCGCATTCTGGATCGGCGGCGTCATCCCGGCGAGATTGCCGAACCCGCCGCGGATGTAGAACACGCCGCCCTCCGCCGGCAGCCCGCCGGCGCCGGCATCGGCGAAGAAGTCGCCGAGGCCGCGCATGTTCGCGCTCATCGCCGGATTGTTGGAGATGTAGCCGAAATATTGCGGCGCCGCGTGGTGGCTCACATAGGCATCATGCGTCGCCGTCTGCCCGGGATCGGTCGGCTCGTGGTCGAACCCTTCCTGGAACCAGCGCCAGGTCACCGTCTTCTCGACATGCGCCTGGATGAAGGGAATGTCGCGCTTGACATCGGCGAGGTCGGTCTCCGGCGCACGGTCCCGCTTCGCGATCGCCGTGATGTCGGGCCCAGTGAAGTCGAGCGGCAGGGTGGCGAAGGTCAGGTTCTCCGAGATGTTGTTGTTGCCGTAGAACTCGCCCGTCCCGCTGCCGCGCGGCATGCGGCCGCTGGTGACGGTATCGAACTGCGAGCCCCAGATCGGCTGCGGGTCGTTCACCATCGGCACGCCCTGCAGCTTGCCGGCGACATTGTTGACGCTGGCGCCGCCGCCGTCCGGCCCGTGCTTCACCCATTGCGTCTCACCCGCCTGGCCCGAGATCATGGCGATCGCGTTCGGCGCCGAAGGCGAATCCTCGGTCGCGAAGATGTTGTCGAACAGGGTGAACCGGCTGGCCCAGCGCCAGAAGAACGGGATGGTGTCGCAGTCGATATGGCTCATCACCAGCCGCGCATACTGCATGCCCATCGCGACATTCGCGTTGCCGCCCTTCGGCGCGTAGCGCCCGTACTCGTCCGCCGCAAACCCTTCCATGGTGGGAACGCCGTCCCGCACGGCGAGCTTCCGTGCCAGTCCGGGATGGCTGTGATCGACGCTGTCCAGGAAGCTTGCATTCTGCTCCGGGCCAATGCGGAACGGCTGCACCGTCACCGTCTCGCCGCCGGCGCCCGTATAGCTCTGCGTGAAGCCGGGCGTGTGCGCGGCGTCACGCGGATCGGCGCCATCCGAATAGATGCCGTTGGCGCCCGGGAACGTGCCGTATTCATTGTCGAAGGAGTGGTTCTCGTTGAAGATGACGAAGACGTATTTCACCTTCTGGCGCAGCGCCGCGATCAGCGCCGCGCGGTCGGTGACCGAGGCTGGCCCGTTGGCATAGGCAGCGACATCCGGCGTCGGGTCGGGCTGCGGCGTCACCATCGGCGCGCGTCTGCGCAAGCGCCGGTCCGGACGCGATTGCCAACGCCAGGCTCGTGACCAGCCGCGCGAATTGCCGCATTCCGACCTCCACCCATGACGGCGAGCAGTCTAGACCCGAATCGCTCTGACTGTGATCAGTCCGATTCGGGTCTTTCGCTGTATCTTTGGCCTGCCGATTCACGCCCTGACTGATTCCAGCCAGGGTGATCGGAGGCTAGCAGAGCCGGCCGGAGGGGGAATGTTACGGTTGCTGGACAAGCCGCGGCTCCCGTGTGGCGAGATGAAACTTGCGACAGGGCGGCGACGCGACCGCCGCTCGGCCGTTTCTGGATCTGGAACAAAGGGGGCGCGGCATGGGCAGGATCGTCGCGATCACGGGTGCGCGGGCGGGCGTCGGGCGAGCGACGGCCGAGGAGTTCGCGCGCCAGGGGTGGGATGTCGGGCTGATCGCGCGCAACGCGGCGCGGCTCGACCAGGCCGCGGCCGAGCTGCGCGCACGCCACGGTGTACGCGCGCTCGCGGCCCCGGCCGATGTCGCCGATGCCGCCGCGGTCGAGACAGCGGCGGAGCGCATCGAGGCGGGGCTCGGCCCGATCGATGTCTGGGTGAACGTCGCCATGGCCACCGTGTTCGCCCCGGTCAGCGCGATCACGCCGGAGGAGTTCCGCCGCGCGACGGAAGTCACCTATCTCGGCCAGGTGCACGGCACCATGGCGGCGCTCAGGCGCATGCGGGGTCGCAACCGCGGCACCATCGTCAATGTCGGCTCCGCACTCGCCTATCGCTCGGTGCCGCTGCAATCGGCCTATTGCGGCGCCAAGTTCGCGATCCGCGGCTTCACCGATTCGCTGCGCTCGGAGCTCATCCATGACCGGCTCGACATCAAGCTCACCATGGTGGATCTGCCGGCGGTGAACACGCCGCAATTCGACTGGGCGCTGAACAAGACCGGGCGACGCGCCCAGCCGGTGCCGCCGATCTTCCAGCCGGAGGTGCCGGCGCGCGCGATCTACTTCGCCGCCACCCATCCGCGCCGGCAGATCTGGGTCGGCTTCCCGACCGTGCGCGCGATCCTCGCCAACCGCATCGCGCCCGGACTGATCGACCGCTATCTGGCGAAGGCCGGCTATAGCGGCCAGCTCACGGATGAGCGCGCTGCCGCCGGATGCCCCGTCCAACCTGTTCGCGCCCGGTGGATGGCGACTGGGGTGCGCATGGCCGGTTCGACGCGCGGGCCAGCAGACCGCAGCTGGGAGATGTTCACGAGCCGGCACCGCAACGCGTTCTGGGCCGGCGTGTTCGCGCTCACGGCGGCCGGAATCGCCGCCGCGTGGTGCCGCCGCCCGCGGTCGTGAGGCTCACAAAACCGGACGACGCTGCGCCCAGGGCAGCGCCTGCTCGAATGCCGCCGACATCTGCAGCACGCCGAGATCGTCGAACCGCCTGCCAACGATCTGCAGCCCGACCGGCAACCCGGAATCGGTGAAGCCGCACGGCAAATTCGCCGCCGGGTTCCAGGACATGTTGAACGGATAGGAGAACTCCGCCCAGGACAGCCAATCCCATTCGTGCTGCGGCCAGTGTTCGGGGATCAGCCGCTCCGCCGGGAACGCGGCGACCGAAACCGACGGCGTGATGAGGAAATCCCACGCCTCGAAGAATTGGTGGATGCGGGTGACATAGGCGTATTTCCGCTCGCGTGCGGCCTGGTAATCGGCGATCGACACCGCCGCGCCCGCCTTCACGCAGGCGACCAGGCCCGGGTCCATCCGCGATTCCCATTCCGGCAGCAGGTGCGCGTGCCGGCTCATATGCGCGGGCCAGAACAGGCGGACGAGTTCCGCCCCCTCCCTGCCCCAATCGGGCGTCACCTCGTCGATCGCGGCCCCCGTCGCCGCGGCGAAGCGCTCCGCGGCGCGACGCACGATCGCGGCGATCTCGGGATCCACCCGCGCATGCCCGAGATCGGCGCTGTAGCCGATGCGCCTGCCGGCGAGCGCGCGCGGCCCGCATAGCGCACCGAGCTCGCCGACATAATCCGCCGGCGGCGTCTCCAGCGTGGTGAAATCGAGCGGCGACGGGCCCGCCATCACCGACAGCATCAGCGCCGCATCGCGAACGGTACGAGTCATCGGCCCGATATGCGAGGTGAAGTCCCCCGCCCCGACCGGCCAGTACGGCACACGCCCGAAGCTCGGCTTCAAACCATAGACGCCGCAGAAATGCGCCGGCATCCGGACCGACCCGGCACCGTCGCTGCCCTGGTGCAGCGCGCCATATCCGGCAGCGCAGGCGGCACCGGCACCGGCCGATGACGCGCCCGCGTTGTAGCCGTGCTTCCACGGATTATGCGTGATGCCGGTAAGCGGCGAGCGGCTCACGCCGGTCCAGCCGAACTCGGACGTGGTCGTCTTGCCGAGCGCGATTGCCCCCGCCGCGCGCAGCCGCGGCACGATCGGCGACGCCCGCGCCGGACGGTTGCCCTCCTGCGTCCTCGAGCCGAACTGCGTCGGCATGTCGTCGGTCAGCAGGAGGTCCTTGATGGTGAACGACAGGCCATGCAGCGGACCGAGCGTGTCGCCGCGCATCACCGCGTCTTCCGCTTCCCGCGCGGCCGCGCGGGCCCGGTCGGCGGCGAAATAGGCGAAGGCATTGAGGCGAGGCTCGAGCCGCCCGATGCGATCGATGATCGTCCCGATCACCTCGACCGGCGACACTTTGCGCGCCGCGATCATCGGCGCGAGCTCCGAGGCCGGCATCCAGGCGAGGTCATCCTCGGTCATCGCGGCACCACTCCCCTGCCGCGCGATCCTCTCCGATCCAGGGCCGACCGTCTAGCTGCGGAACTGATAGAATCCCACGGCATTGTCGTGCAGCAACATCCGGCGCTCCTGCTCCGACATCGGCATCGGAAACGCGCGGAGCGGATCGTCGAAATCCCAGTGCGGGTAATCGGAGGCGTAGAGCAGCCGGTCCCAGCCGATCCATTCACAGATCTGGCGCAGGTCTTCGACACGCTCCGGTTCCTCGACCGGCTGGGTCGAGAACCAGACGTTCCGCCGGATGTACTCTGAGGGCTTCATTTTGACATGCGGCGTCTCGTTCCGCATTTTCGACCAGTGTGCGTCGAGGCGCCAGGAGAGCGGCGGCACCCAGGCGAATCCGGCCTCGATCATCACCACGCGCAGCGCGGGGAAATGCTCGAACACGCCTTCCAGCACCAGGCTCGCCACCTGCGACTGCATCGAGTGCGTCAGCACGTGATGATCCTCGGCATAGAAGGAAGGCCATCCCGAGGGCGTCGGCGCATGCGCCGAGGGTCCGCCGACATGGAAGCCGATCGGCAGGTTCGCCGCCTGCGCCGCGGCGAAGATCGGCCAGTAGCGCTTGCGCCCGATCGGCTCGAGCGACCGCGAGCCGAGCTGCACCTGCGCGAAGCGTGCGTCGGGCGCGCGCTTCTCGATCTGCGCGACCGCCGCCTCGGCATCCTCCGCCGCGATCAGGATCGAGGCCTTCAGCCGCCTGTCCTTGGACGCGAAGGTCTCGAGCTGCCACTCATTGGCGGCGTCGACCATCGCTGCGGCGAATTCGAGGTTGCGCGGCGTGTTGGCGTCGATCAGCGGCTCCAGCACGCCGGTCTCGATCTCGTAGGCATCGAGATGCTGCTTCTGCATGAAAGCGAGGTCGGAGCCCGGCGGCCCGCCGCCCGGCGGCCAGGCATCGCGGCGCGCGGTGTTCGGCGAGAACCGCGGATAGGTGCCGCGCCCGGCGTAGATGCCGTGCGGCCGCGTCCCGTACTGCTCCAGGTGCTCGCGCCATTGCCGCGAGAGCCAGGGATGCAGCGCCGCCGGTGAAGCGAGCGACGGGTGGATGTCGCTGTCGATGATGCGGAGCCGCGTCTCCGCCCTTGCGGGCGCCTCGGTGCGGTCGAGCGTCAGGCTCATTGCACGGTCTCCCTCAGTCGTGGATAGGTCGCGAGCGGATTCTCAACCGCCATCCTCTCGACCAGGCGATCGGGGATCCCGTCCGGCAGCGGCGTCGCGCCGTCGAACTGCCAGTGCGGATAATCGGTGGCGTAGAGCAACATGTCATCGGAATCGATCTGCTCGATGATGCGGGCGACGACGGCGGCATCTGTCCGGCGCATCGATCGGCTGCGCGGTCAGCCGGATCTGCCGGCGAATCTGCTCGGCGGGCGATTCCTTCACCCACGGGATTTCACCGCGCACGCCGCGCCAGGTCTTCACCGCGCGCCAGATCAGCCCGGGCAGCCAGGTCACTCCGGATTCGAGCAGCACGACAGTGAGATCGGGAAATTTGCCGAGCACCCCCTCGTGCACGAGGCTCAGCAGCTGACTCTCGAACGCCTGCGTGTTGCTGACGTAATCCTGCAGGTAGTGCGTGGGCCAGCCGGTCGAGGTCGGTGCGTAGCGGTACATCACGCCGGCATGCAGCCCGATCGGCAGCTTGTGCTTCTGCGCCACCTCGAACAACGGCCAGTAATAGCGCCGGCCGAGCATCATCTCGAGCCCGACGGGGAGCAGGATCTGCACGAAGCGCGGATCACCGGCGCGCCGCTCGACTTCCTCCACGGCAAGATGCGGGCTCTGTGCCGGCACGACGATCGAGGCGCGCAGCCGCGCATCGCGCGCGAGCCACTGATCGGCGATCCAGTCGTTGAGCGCGGTGCAGATCGCCGCCCCCATCGTCTCGCTGACCGCGATCGCGCCGCCATAGATCGGATTGCAGATGGCGAAGCGGGTGCCGAACGCATCGAGCGCCTGGCGGCGGAACTGATCGATATCCGTGCCCGGCTTGCCCTCCGCCTGCTTCCAGTCGGCGCGGCAGCTGATCGGCGCGTTGGCCGGGTAGCCGCCGGCCACGAAGCCGTCGAGGCCGCGGGCAATGAACGTCTCCTGCCAGAAATCGTCCATGTACGGCAGCAGCGTCCTGATCGACGGCACGCCGGGATGCACGTCGCAATCGATGGCAGCGCTCACCGCGCGTGGCATGCAAGCGTCCTCCCTACATCTCGAGCACGACGTAGTCCTGCTCGACCGAAACCGGAAAGGTCTCGGCCACGTAAGGGCCTTTCACGACCTCGGCGCCCGGCTCGACCGCCACCGGATAGAGGCGCGCGCGGACCCTCTGCGGATCGCACCAGGACTGGCCGGTGCGGATGTCGAACTCCCAGCCGTGCCAGGGGCAGCGCAGCATCTCGCCCTTGCGGATCACGCGGTATTTCCCGGGCTCGTCGGAGAGGACGAGCCCGCATAACAGGCCGGAGACGAGATCGCCACCCTGATGCGGGCAGGCATTGAAGATCCCGAAGAACTCGCCGCCGACATTGAAGAGTCGCGATCTTGCGGCCCTTCACGGTGACGAGCTTCCGCGCGCCGGGCGGGAGTTCATCCACCGTCGCGACGACGTGGCGGCTCCGTGCGGGAGCGGTGCTCGACATGGTATCCGTCTCCTCGCGAAGCCCGGCCGCCGCTGAAATCTACGACCGGATGATCGCGATCGCAACCCGAGCGGGCGTTACGGCGCGATCGCCATCCCCTCGGGCCGCCACAACCCGTCCGGCCGACCACGGAATCCCGTGACCTTGCGGCTTAGGCCCCACAGCATCGCGAAATGGTAGAGCACGATGTCCGGCGCATCGTGCATCCAGATCGCGGTCGCCTGGCGATAGAGCGGCACGCGCCGCACCGGGTCGGCCGGCTCGGTCGCCTTCTGCAGCAGCGCATCGAGGGTGGGGTTGCAGTAATGCCCCCAATTGGTGAAGCCGTGACAGCTCAGCCAGATCGGCGCGTTGCCATCCGGATCGACGCGCCCGGACCAGATCAGCATCGACGCCTGGAAATCGCCCGACCGCGTCGCCGCGACCAGTGCGGCCAATTCCTGCGCCGCGATGGAAACGTCGAACCCCGCATCCTTCACCATCGCCTGGATGATCTCGGCGACCTGCCGATCGAGCGGGTCCGTGCCGATGCGCAGCGTGACCGGCACGCGATCGGCACCTGCTTCCTGCATCAGCTTGCGCGCCGCGTCGATATCGCGCGCCGGCACCGGGAAGTCGGGGTCGAAATAGGTGCTGCCCGGCACTTCCATCTGGTTCGAGGGAATGTACTGTCCGTCGAACGCAACCTCGTTGAGCGCCACGCGATCGATCGCGAGCGAGAAGGCGCGGCGGACGCGGGGATCACGGCCGAGTGGCGTGTCGGCCGCGCGGCCATTGCCGACATTGAACTCGATCGGCGTGTAGCCGAGCGAGGGAAGTCTCACCATGCGAAGCTTCGGATCGGCGCTCGATCGCCGCGACATCGGTCGGTCCGATGTGATCGGAGATTTCGAGCGCGCCGGCCTGCAGATCGGTCTTCCGCACGGTGACGTCGGTGACGGTCCGGAAGATGATGGCCGGGAGCTTGATCACGCTCGCGTTCCAATATCCGGGCCAGCGCTCGAGCGTGATGTGATCCTGCGCCACGCGCTCCTTGAAGCGGAACGGCCCGGCGCAGACCGGGTTGGCGCCGATCTGCGCCTGCGGCAGGCCGAGGATTTTCGGCGAGTACGGCGTCCCGGGACGATTGGCGAGCGTCGCGAGCAGTGGCGCATAGGGACGCGACAGCACCACGCGCACCGTGTGCGGATCGACCGCTTCGACGTTCGCGATCGCCGTCATCTCCGCCTTGCGGATCGAATAGGGCGCCGTCTTGTCGCGGGTCAGATTGGCAACGATCGAGGCGGCATCGAGCGGCGTGCCATCCTGATAGTTGACGCCCTCGCGCAGATGCAGCGTCAGCGACAGGTGATCCGGCGCCCACTCCCAGCTCGTCGCGAGCTCGGGGATGAATTTCAGATCGGGTGAAAGGTCGATCAGGCTGTCGCACATCGTCGTGGTGACGATGCGGTTGGTGTAGCTGCCGTCGGTCGCCGGATCGAGCGGCTGCGGCTCGAATTCCAAGGCAACGCGCAAGGGCTGGTCGGGTGGCGCGGCGCGCGACGCGGGCGGGGTGAAGACGAGCGCAAGACATCCGACCGCCAACCAGGAAGTTGCCCGCATCGCCATCCTCCGCGTCCGCGCCCGGTCACCGAGCCGCCTCACGGCTTCCAGCCGATATCCATCAGGAAGAACGCTTCGTTCGCGGTCGGCTGGAACTGCACCTCGGGGCGGCTCGCGAACATCACCACGTCCTGGAACAGCGGCACCACCGCGACATCCTTGTGGATCGCCTCGAGCGCGGTCCGGTAATCGGCAAGCCGCGCCTTCTCGTCGAGCGTGTTGCGCGCCGCCTCGAGCGCGCTGATCGACCTCCGGATTGCGGTATTTCGCCCACTGGCTCGAGCTGTGGAACAGCGGGAAGAGCGTGCCGTCCGCATCCTGGCAGCCACACGACCAGCGGAAATACGACACGTCGCCCGCCTCGTCCGGCCGACCCTGGCGAAGCCGCAGATAGGTCGGGGCGTCCACCGACGTGATCCCGGCATCGATGCCGACATCGGACAGCATCTGCTGCAGCGCCTGCACGACGCGCTGATCGAACACCGGCGAGGTCAGGAATTTCATCTTCGCGCCCGGCGCGAGCCCGGCCTGCTTGAGCAGCGCACGCGCCTGGTCCGGGGCGTAGCCATAGGCGGGAATATCGGGATCGAAGCCGAAGCTCGCCGGCGTCAGCGGCTCGTTGACCGGCTTCGCATAGCCCTTGAGCAGCGCCGCGATCAGCGTGTCGCGGTCGATCGCATGGGCGATCGCCTCGCGCACGCGCACATCCTTGGTCGGTCCGTCGAGCGCGTTCAGCGCCAGCATGGTGACGCGCTCGGTCGGCGTCCACTCCACCTTGAGCTGATGATCGGAGCGGAGCTGGTCGGCATCGTCGGTCGAGAGGATGCGGGTGATGTCGGCGTGGTCGGTGCGCACATCGGCGATGCGCGTCGAATTCATCCGGCACCGGATGCATCTCCACCCGCGGAAACGGCGGCCTGCCGCGCCAGTAGGACGGGTTGGCAGCGAGCTCGACCTTCACGCCCTGCGTGCGCGCCACGAACTTGTACGGCCCGCTGCCGACGGGATGCTGATTGAAGCGATGTCGCCGACCTTCTGCACGATCGCCTTCGGCACGATCGAGAGCTTGGTGAGCTGCGCCAGCAGCACCGGATACGGCGTCTTCGTGTGCAGCGTGACCTGGTCCGGGCCGCTCACCTCGGCACTCGTGATCTGGTCGAACTGGCTGAGCTGCGGGCTCTTGAACGCCGGATTGGTGATGCGCTGGACACTGAACACCACATCCTCTGGTGTCAGCTTCGTGCCGTCCTGGAAGGTGATGTCATTGCGGATATCGAACGTCGACCGCGGTGGCGGACTGGTAGTGCCAGGCAGTCGCCACCTGCGCCACGATCTTGCCGGAGGCGTCGCGCGTCAGCAGGTTGTCGAAGATGTTCCGGTAGACGGCATAGCTGTCCGGGTCCCATTGCACGTGCGGATCGAGCGAGGCGGGTTCGCTCGCCAGGTCGACCACGAACAGGTCGCGCCCGGCCCAGGCGGGGGACGCGGAGACCGCAACGGCAAGGGCGCAGAGTGCGGCGCGCAGCTTCATCATCGAGCCTCCGGCTTCCGCGCGCAGTGTGGCATCCGGAACGACGCCGCGCCAGCGTGTTGCGCGCGCCCCGATGGCGGCGCAAAATCGCGGCGAGCGAGCCGGAGAACATCATGCGCCGTCCATGGCTGAACCTGGCAGCCTTGCTGCTCGCAGCCCCCGCCTTCGCGCAGGCCCCGCCGGGCAAGAGCGAGCTGGTGATCGATCTCGTCAGCGACGCGGCGACCCTGGACCCACAGCTCCAGTGGGATTCCGAAAGCTACGCCGTCTACCGGAACATCTTCGACAATCTCGTCACCCGCGACAGCGCCGGAACGATCGTGCCGCAGGTCGCGACCGCATGGCACTACGCCAATGACACCACGCTCGTTTTCGACCTGCGCGACGACATCCATTTCCAGGACGGCAGCAGGCTCACGCCCGACGACGTCGTGTTCAGCGTCCAGCGGATCACCAGCCCGGCGTTCAAGAGCCCGCAGCTCAGCCAGTTCGACCAGATCACCGGCGCCGAGGTCAGCGGCCCGCACCAGGTGACGCTGCACACCAGGACGCCCTACCCCGCCCTGCTCGCCCAGCTCGTCAAGCTCTCGATCGTGCCGAAGGCGATCGTGCAGAAGGACGGCGACGCCGCGTTCAACCAGCACCCGGTGGGCAGCGGACCCTACAAGCTCGCGAGCTGGCAGCGCGGCGTCGCGATCACGCTGGACGCCAATCCCGACTACTGGCGCGGCAAGCCGCCCTTCGCGCGCGCCGTGTTCCGTGTCGTGCCCGACGGCCCGACCCGTGTCGCCGATCTGCGCGCCGGCAGCGCCGATCTCGTGCGCGGCTTGACGCCGGACGACGCCATCGCGCTGAAGGGAGCGGCTGGGCTCAAGGTGCTGTCGGTGCCGACCGAGCGCGTCGCGTACCTGTTCATCAACGCGCAATCCGGCGCGACGAAGGACGTGCGTGTGCGCCAGGCGATCGCCATGGCGATCGATCGCGATTCCATCATCAGCGCATTGCAGCAGGGCTACGGTGTGCCGGTGAACGAGGTGCTGACCCCTGCCGATTTCGGCTACGACAAGACGGTGCCGGCCTGGCCGTTCGACCCGAAGCGCGCCCAGGCGCTGCTGAAGGCGGCCGGCGCCGAGGGTGCATCGCTCACCTTCCTCACCGCGCCCGCCTATGACCGCCGGCTCAACGAAGCGGTGCAGCAGATGCTCGGCGATGTCGGGCTCAAGGTGAGCATCGAGATGGTGGACCTGCCGAGCTACCTGCGCCGCCGGCAAGGTCCGCCCGGATCAGGCCGGCAATCTCGCGCAGGGACGCTGGTCCTGCGCGTGCCAGGATGCCGACGGCGTGATCCTCCCGCTTTTTCACACCGGCAGCATCTGGTCGAAATACTCCAACCCGGAATTTGACCAGGCGGTGGACGCCGCACGGGCGACGCTCGATCCCGCCGCGCGGATGCGGGATTACCACCGCGCCTTCGAGATCCTGCACGACGACGTTCCCGGCATCGGCCTGTTCCAGGATGTCGCGATCTACGGCGCGCGCGCCCCGCTGCAATGGAAGCCGACGGCGAACGAGGCATTCTTCCTGATGGACATGGCATGGAAACCGTGACACCGGCGCGAACGGGACACCGCTGAGGCGTGGCACGCTATCTGCTGAGCCGCGTTGCGCAGGCGGTGATCGCCACCTTCGGCGTGATCACGCTCGTCTTCTTCGTGATGCATCTCTCCGGCGATCCGACCTTGCTGCTGGTGCCGCAAGGCGCGAGCGGCGAGCAGATCGCGGAGCTGCGCCACGCGCTCGGCTTCGACCGGCCGCTGCTCACGCAGTATCTCGCCTATCTCGGGCAGTTGCTGCGGGGCGATCTCGGCCAGTCCCTCGTGCAGCGCGAGCCCGTGTCGCTCATCCTCTTCTCGCGCATCCCCTACACGCTGGCGCTCGCCGCCGGAGCTCTCGCCGTCGCGCTCGGCATCGGCATCCCTGCGGGAATTGGGATGGCGGTGTGGCGCGGCCGACCCGTCGAGCATGCCCTCGCCGCCCTCGTGCTGACGGGACAGAGCCTGCCGACCTTCTGGTCCGGCATCCTGATGATCCTCTTCTTCGGCGTGGTGCTGCGCTGGCTGCCGACCTCCGGCGCGGAAGGTCCGCAATCGCTCATCATGCCGTCGGTCGCGCTCGGCGCGCTCGCGATGTCCACCTTCGCGCGCATGACGCGCATCTCCGTGCTCGACGAGCTGCAGCGCGACTACGTGGCGGCGGCCCGCGCGCGCGGCCTGTCGCTCGGCGCCGCCGTGCTGCGCCACGTGCTGCGCAACGCGGCGATCCCCGTGATCACCGTCACCGCGCTCGAGATCGGCAACCTGCTGGCCGGCGCGGTGATCGTCGAGACGGTGTTCGCCTGGCCCGGCATCGGCCAGCTCGCCATCCAGTCGATCGCGGCGCGCGACTTCCTGGTGGTGCAGGCGATCGTGCTGTTCGTCTCCGTCACCTATATCGCGCTCAACCTGCTCGCGGACATCGCCTACAGCATCGTCGATCCGCGCATCCGCGCGGTCGCATGAAGCGCGCGTATTCCTCCAGGCATCGCCGTCATCCTGGCGGTGCTCGCTGCGCTTCGCGCTTGCCGCCATCTTCGCGCCGGTGCTGTCGCCGCATGACCCGCTGCGCCAGTCGCTGCTGATGCGATTGCGACCACCCGGCACGGTGACGCCGCGCGGCGACTTCCTGCTCGGCACCGACGATCTCGGCCGCGACCTGCTGTCGCGCATCATCTACGGCGCGCGCGCATCCTTCATCGTCGCCACGCTGTCGGTCTCGGTCTCGCTCGTCGTCGGCAACGCTGCTCGGCCTCGCCGCCGGCTGGTTCCGCGGCTGGACCGCGACGCTGATCATGCGGCTCGTGGACACGATGCTGTCGATCCCCGCGATCCTGCTCGCGGTGCTGACCGTCGCGGTGCTCGGCCCGGGCTTCCTCAAGCTGATCCTCGTCCTCGGCCTCACGCGCTGGCCGCGCTACACGCGCGTGGCCTACGCCTCGACGCTGCAGGTCGCGGCACTCCCCTATATCCGCGCCGCGATCATGGCGGGCGCTCGGGCGCCGCGCATCCTGCTGCGGCACGTGCTGCCGAACATCGCCGGGCCGCTGATGGTCGTCGCCACCAGCGAGTTCGGGCTGATGATCCTGTTCGAAGCGGGGCTCTCCTTTCTCGGCCTCGGCATTCAGCCGCCGGCGCCGAGCTGGGGCTCGATCATGAGCGCCGGACGCGAATATGTCGCGCGCGCCTGGTGGCTTACCGTGTTTCCCGGCATCGGGCTGTTCGCCCTCGTGCTCTGCGTCAACCTGATCGGCGACTGGCTGCGCGACCGGCTCGATCCGCGCTCGGTCGGGCGATGAGCACCGCAGCATGCGCTCGCCGTCGAGCGACCTCGGCATCGCGATCGGGGATGTGACGCTGGTCGATCGCGTCGCCTTCGCCGTCGCACCGGGCGAGGTGCTGGCGCTGGTCGGCGAATCCGGCTGCGGCAAGTCGCTCACCGCGCAGGCGGTGATGCGGCTGCTGCCGAGCGGCGTGCGTCAGGTGGGCGGCGACATCGCGATCGCCGGGCGCTCCGTCTCCGGGCTGCCGGAGCGCGCGATGCGCCGTCTGCGTGGGCGCGCGATCTCGATGATCTTCCAGGAACCGCAGGCGGCGCTCGATCCGCTCGCGACGATCGGCGCGCAGGTCGCGGAAGCGACCGGCCTCGGCCGGCGGCGCGCGCGCGCAGGCGGTGCTGCGGATGCTCGGCGAGGTCGGCATCGGCGATCCCGCGCGGCGCATCGACCAGCACCCGTTCGAGCTTTCCGGCGGCATGTGCCAGCGCGTCATCATCGCCGCCGCGCTGATCGCCAATCCCGCCGCGCTGATCGCGGATGAGCCGACGACCGCGCTCGACGTGACGATCCAGGCGCAGATTCTCGACCTGCTGCGTCGTCTCGCCGCGGAGCGCGGCACCGCGATCCTGCTGATCACGCACGACATGGGCGTGGTCGCCGACATCGCCGACCGCGTCGCGGTGATGTATGCCGGCCGCATCGCCGAGACCGGGTCGGCCAGCACGGTGTTCGCCGCGCCGCGCCATCCCTATACCGCGCTGCTGCTCGCCGCGCTGCCGCGGCTCACCGACACGCCGAAGTCGCGCCTTGCGGTGATCGCGGGGCGCGTTCCGCTGCCGGCGGAGTTCCCGCCCGGATGCCGCTTCGCCGATCGCTGCCCGCTCGCCAGCGCACGCTGCCGCGCCGAGGCGCCGCCGCTCCGCGACATGGGGGACGATCATCGCTCGGCCTGCTGGCACGCGGAGCAGGTGGTGACGCCGAGATGAGCGCGCCGCCAATTCTCGCGATCGACGATCTCGCGATCCATTATCCGGCGCGGCGCGGGCCGCCGGTGCGCGCGGTCGACGGCGTGAGCCTGCACGTCGCGCCGCGGCGAGACGCTGGGGCTGGTCGGCGAGTCGGGCTGCGGAAAATCCTCCGTGTCGAATGCCGTCGTCGGCCTGCAGGTGCCGACAAGCGGCAGCATCCGCATCGACGGCATGGAGATCGCCGGCGCCGATGCACGCACGCTGCGCCAGGTGCGCGCGCGGGTGCAGATGGTGTTCCAGGACCCCGCCACCTCGCTCAACGGGCGCATGAGCGTCGGCGCGGCGGTCGGCGAGCCGCTGCTGGTGCGCGGCATCGCACGCGGCCGGGCGCTCCGCGAGCGCGTCGCCGAGCTGCTGACCGAAGTCGGATTGCAGCCGGAGCACGCGGCGCGCTACCCGCATCAATTCTCGGGCGGCCAGCGCCAGCGCATCGTCATCGCCCGCGCGCTCGCGCTGCGCCCGGCGCTGCTGGTCTGCGACGAGCCGGTCTCCGCGCTCGACGTCTCGGTTCGGGCGCAGATCCTGAACCTGCTCGTCGCACTTGCAGCAGGCGCATGACATGGCGTGCCTGTTCGTGTCGCATGATCTCGCCGTGGTGCGGCATGTCTGCGATCGGGTCGCCGTCATGTATCTCGGCCGGCTCGTCGAGCTCGCCGGACGGGAGGCGCTGTTCGCGACCCCGCGCCACCCGTACACGCGGGCGCTGCTCGCCGCCGTGCCGGAGCCGGATCCGGCGCGGCAGCGCGCCAAGCAGCGCGTGCCGCTGCAAGGCGAGATCCCGAGCCCGGCCGCTCCGCCGCCCGGCTGCCGGTTCCATACCCGCTGCCCGATGGCCGAGGACATCTGCCGCCGGATCGAGCCGGAATGGCGCAACGTCGCCGGCACGCATGGTCGCCTGCCACTTCGCCGAGTAGCTGCGGCTGCAGGTCGGCGCGCAATTCCGACCGTCCCGCGCGCCCGATATCAGACCCGCTCGTCGACCCTGCCGTGCCGGCGCTCGAATGCGTGCACCGCGGGAAATCCCATCAGCAGGTTCATCTCGGCGAAGGGAAGCAGCGGCGCGGCGCTGCCGGTGCCGATCCCGCTCTGCTGAAGATGCGAGTACGCGGTCTTCAGCGCGGCGGCGGCGGCGAGGAACCCGGTTGCCGGATAGATCGCAAGCGTGAATCCCATCGCGGCGAGCTCGCGCGTGCCGAGATAGGGCGTGCGCCCGCCTTCGACCATGTTGGCGAGCAGCAGAGCGCCGCGGAACGTCTCGCCGACGCGGCGCAGCTCCTCGAGGGATTCCGGGCTCTCGACGAAGAGAATGTCGGCGCCGGCCGCAAGAAATGCCTCGGCGCGGTGCAGCGCCTCGTCGAGGCCATGCGCATAGCGCGCATCGGTGCGGGCGACGATCAGGAACTCCCGGCTCGGCCGGGCCTCGACGGCGACGCGGATCTTCTGCGCCGCCTCGTCGGCGGGAATCACGCGGCGGAACTCGGTGTGGCCGCATTTCTTCGGAAATTCCTGATCCTCGAGCTGGATGCCCGCGGCACCCGCTGCCGCGTAGCCGCGCACGGTGCGATCGACATTGAGCAGCCCGCCATACCCGGTATCGCCATCGGCGATGAACGGCACCGTGGTCGCGCCGGCGATGCAGCGCACGCGGTCGAGCATCTCGCTGTAGCTCGCGGTGCCCGCATCGGCGACGCCGAGCGCCGAGGCGACCGAACCGTATCCCGTCATGTAGAGCGCCGGGAAATGCAGGCTCTCGGCGATGCGGGCGGAGATGCCGTCATAGACGCCGGGCAGCCCCAGGCACTCGCCGGGCCGGAACAGAGCGCGCAGGGGACGGATTTCTGACATGTCGCTCACTCCCTCGGCGGGAGCGTAATGCAGCCGCGTGGGCGCCGAAAGCCCGACCTCGCCGGCTCACATGTGGTTCGGCAGCCAGGTCGAGAGCACCGGAAAGCGATCAGGATCGCGAGCCGGAGGATGTCGGTGACGACGAACGGGATCACGCCGGACGAAGATCGTCGCGATCCGGACGTCGCGCACCACGCTCTTGATGACGAACACGTTCATGCCCGACCGGCGGGTGGATCAGGCCCGAGTTCCACCGTCATGACGATGATGACGCCGAACCAGATCGGGATCGAAGCCGAGCGCGGTGATGACCGGGAAGATGATCGGGATGGTGAGGATCACCATCGCCATGGCGTCCATCACGCAGCCGAGCACGAGGTACATCAGCATGATCAGCAGCAGCACGCTCGTAGCGGCCGAGGCCGAGGCCGGTGAGGACTGCGGTCACGTGCTGCGGCGTCTGGGTGATGGCCAGGAAATAGCCGAACAGCAGCGCGCCGATCAGGATGGTGAAGATCGCCGCGCTGGTGCGCAGCGCGCGGACCAGGCAGTCCAGGAACTGCGCCATGGTCAGCCGGCCGGCGCGCGATCGCGATCAGGAAGGCGCCGCCGGCGCCCATGCTCGCCGCCTCGGTCGGCGGTGAAGGCGCCCCCGTACATGCCGCCGATGACGAACACGAACAGCAGGGTGATCGCCCACACGCCGCGCACCGCGCGCCAGCCGCTCGGCCCAGCTCGCGCGCGGCGCCCTTCGGCAGGAAGCCGGGCCGCACCAAGCCGATCGCGGCGATGGTGGCGATGTACATCGCGACCGCGAGCAGGCCGGGGAGCGATGCCGGCGATGTAGAGCCGGCCGACATCCTGCTGGGTGATCAGGCTGTAGACGGCGAGCACGAGCGAGGGCGGCAGGATGGCGCCGAGCGTGCCGCCGGCGGCGATCACGCCGGTGGCGAAGCTCTGCGGATAGCCGAAGCGCCGCATCTCCGGATAGGCGACGGCGGAGAAGGTCGCGGCGGTCGCGACCGAGGAGCCGGAGATCGCGGCGAAGCCGGCGCAGGCGGCGATCGTCGCCATGCCGAGCCCGCCGCTGCGGTGGCCGAGGAAGCTGTTGGCGGCGTGGAACAGCTCGCCGCTCATGCCGGAGGCCGAGGCGATGGTGCCCATCAGCAGGAACATCGGGATGACGGCGAAGCCGGCATCGGTGGCGGTGCGGATCGGCGATTGCGCCAGCAGCTTCAGCGCCGGATCGAAGCCGCTGATCGCGCCGAAGCCGCCGACGCCGACCGCGCCATCGCGAGGCCGATCGGCATGCGCAGCAGCATCAGGCGCGAACAGCGCCACGAAGCCGAGGACCGCGACGAGACTGGGGTCCACTGGCAGTGGCTGATCGCGATCGGCGGCGTCGGTCTCCGCGGCCGGCGCGCGGAGCTGGCGCGCGAGCCGCACCAGCAGCAGCAGCGACGGCGGCGGCGATGCCGGCCCAGGCCACGAGATAGAACGGCCAGACCGGCATGTGCAGGTCGTAGGTCTCCTCGCCGGCTGCCCCACGTGTCGATCACTTTGAGCCCATCGCCCAGGTGAAGACGGCCATGCAGAACAGCGTGAACAGGGTGCCGACGACGTCGAGCCCGCGCCGGCCGGGCGGCGGCAGCGCGCCCCAAAGCAGATCGACGGTGATGTGGTCGCCGCGGAAGCCGGTGACCGCGATGCCCCAGAAGATCAGGATGCCGAGGAAATTGCGGCTGAGATCGTAGGCTGTCGGGGATCGACCAGTCGACAGCGTAGCGCAGCACCACCGAGACGAAGGTGAGCGCGGTGACGAAGGCGAGGAACCCGCCGGCGACGCGCTCGGCCGCGACGATGAAGCGGTCGGCGAGGCCGCGCGTCGCGGCATCGCGCGTCTCAGTAGCCGGCGTGATGCGCGGCGATCTGCTCCTGGAGCGACTTGAGATCGCGTCGGGGTCGCCGCCCGACCCGCCGCACGCCGGCGGCCCAGGAGGCGTGCAGCGGTGCGGCGGATTTGCGCCAGTCGGCGAGCTGGTCGGGCGTGAGTTCGGCACGATCACGTGGCCCGGCTCGGCCTTGATCTTGGCGATGCCGGCATGCTTCGAAATCCGCCCAGGGGCTGGCGAAGCGCACCGCCCAGTCGGTCGTGCAGTGGTTGTCGATCACCTGTCTTCTGCGCCGGCGAGAGGCCGTCGTAGCGCGCCTTGTTCAGCACCCAGACGAAGGTGCTGACGTACATCGCCGCGTCGATATGGTATTTCACCACCTTGTCGATGCCGAACAGCACCGACGAGCCCCAGGGGAAGAAGATGCCGTCGGCGACGCCGCGCTCCAGCAGGTCGCGCGCGCCGGGCGCCGAGGCCTGCACGTTGTTGCCGCCGAGATGGTGACCCAGTTGCCGATCGTGGCGTCGGCGGGGCGGATCTTCATGCCGCGGATGTCGGCTCGGCAGCACCACCTTGCGGCGCGAATGCAGCGTGCCGGGGTCGTGGACGAAGGCGAAGCAGAAATGCACGTCCTTCATCTCGCGCGCCGCGTATTGCCGGTACCAGGCATCCACGGCGGCGGTGCCGGTCTTGGCGTCGCGGAACAGGAACGGCAGCTCGCTGGCGGCGATGATCGGGAACCGGCCGGGCTGGTAGCCCGGATTGACATAGGTGAAGTCGGCGATGCCGTCGCGCGCCATGTCGTAATGGTCGAACGCCTTGCCGAGCTGCTCGGCCGGGAAGATCACCGAGGTGATGGTGCCGTTGCTGTCCTGCCTTGATCGGAATCCGCCCAGTCCTGGATCGCCGCCTGCAGCGGGTGCGAGGGCGGCACCCAGTGCGAGAGCTTGAGCTGCACCGGCTTGTCCTGCGCCGCGGCCGGGTGTGGCGCGAGGGCGGCCATTCCGGCGAGCAGCCCAGGAAGCAGCGACATCGCGGCGAGCAGGCGGGCGCGGAGCGGCATCGGCGTGGTTTCCTCCGGTTCGTCGCCGCTTGTCGCCGCGGCTCCTCCCCGGGAGCATAGGGGAAGGCGGGCCGGTCGCAAGCGCCGCACCCGGCGATGAACTGCCGCGTGAGCGCATCCGGATGCCACAGTTCTGATGCAATCCTGGCGCATCGACTGCGACCTCATCGAAGCTTGACTGAAGGGAGATTGCCGATGGCGCGCAAACTCTTCCGCACTCTCGCCGGGCTGGCCCTCGCCGGCGGGCTCGGGGCAATGACGCTTCCCTCCACCGCGCATGCGCAGGGTTGGCATGGTGGCGGTGGCGGATGGCACGGCGGTGGCGGCTGGCACGGCGGTGGCTGGGGCGGCGGCTGGCACGGCGGCGGCTGGGGCGGCGGCTGGCACGGCGGTGGCTGGGGCGGCGGATGGCACGGCGGCGGATGGGGCTGGCGCGCGGGCTGGGGCGGCTGGGGCTGGCGCGGCGGATGGGGCTGGCGTGGCGGCTGGGGCTGGCGCGCGGGCTGGGGCGGCTGGGGCTGGCGCGGCGGCTGGGCCGCTCCCATCGTGTATGCGCCGCCGGTCTACTACCCGCCGCCGGTCTATTACCGGCCGCCTCCGGCGCCGGTGTACTATGCGCCGCCCGTCTACCATCCGCCCGTGCATCACGTGGTGGTCCACCACCCGGTGACGGTGTCGCGTCCGTGTCACTGCACGTGCAGCTGCGGCTGAGCGGTCAGGGGATCGAGCCGGACCACGCATAAAGGGCGTCCGGCTCGCCCTCCTCGTTGCGCTCGCCGTCGGTGCGGGTGACCGGCCGGAACCCGCGCGCTTCGTAGAAGCGGATCGCGGCGTGGTTGCGCTGGAACACAAAGAGCGACAGCGCGGAATGCGTGCGCATCGCCTGCGCGAGCAGCGCCGAGCCGACGCCCTGGCCCTGCCGCGCCGGCCGCACATAGAGGTGGTCGACCCAGCCGGGCCGGAAGGCGCAGAATCCGTCGGGTGACGCATCGCCCGCGACCCAGACCTCGCAGGCCGGAAAGACCCGCTCGCGGAAGAACCAGCGATCCTCCTCCGGCGTGTGCAGCACCGGAAGGTAGGGCAGGCACGCGCCGCGGACCTCGCGGAACAGGCGCGCGATCGCATCCGCCTCGCCCGGTGCCGCGCGGCGGATCATGACGGGTCGGGAAACCCGGCCTGCGCGCGGACGGCAGCGGGCGGGAGGCCGGAACCGCGCAACTCCCTGAGCGTCGCGGCGCGGTCGCGTTTGGCGAGGCGCTTCCCGCACGCATCGAGCAGCAGCGGGTGATGCGCGTAGCGCGGCGCGTTCCAGCCCATCAGCGATTGCAGCAGGCGGTGCAGATCGGTCGCGGGCAGCAGGTCACGCGCGCGGGTGACCAGGGTGACGCCTTGCATCGCGTCGTCATGCGTGACGCAGAGATGGTAGCTGGCCGGCGCGTCCTTGCGCGCGAGCACGACGTCGCCGAAGCGCTCCGGATGGCAGGCGATGCGCCCCACGCCCTCCTCCGCGAAATCGAGCGGCGCGGCGAGCGTCGCGAGCGCGCGCGCCATGTCGAGCCGCCAGGCATGCGACTGGCCGGCGGCGATCCGCGCCGCGCGCTCGGCCGGATCGAGCGCGCGGCAGGTGCCGGGATAGAGCGGCGCGCCGTCCGGCCCGTGCGGCGCCGCGACCGAGCGCGCGACCTCGCGCGCGATCCCGGCGCGGGTGCAGAAACAGGGATAGACGAGGCCGCGCGAGGCAAGCGCCTCCAGCGTGGCGCGGTACTCCGGGAGGTGCGCCGACTGCACCCGCACCGTCCCGTCCCAGTCGAGCCCGAGCCAGGCCAGGTCCTCCTGGATCGCCTCGGTGAATCCCGGCCGGCAGCGCGCGGGATCGATATCCTCGATCCGCAGCAGGAAGCGCCCGCCCGCGGCGCGCGCCCGGCGCCAGGCGTTGAGCGCGGCATGCGCGTGGCCGAGATGCAGGAGCCCGGTCGGGCTCGGGGCAAAGCGGGTGGTGATCGACATGCTCGGCGTCGCAGAGTGGCTGCGATCGCCCGCCACGGAAAGGTGCCCCGGCATGATGCTGCTCGACGGACCGCGCTTCGGACCACGCTCGGGGGGCGCGCCGCGCCGGTTGGTGGCGATCTGCCACGGGCTCGGCGCCAGCGGGCAGGACGTGATCGGCCTCGCCCATGAATGGGCGATGGCGGTGCCGGACGCGCTGTTCGTGGCCCCCGATGCGCCGGATCCCTATCCGGACACCGAAACGGGACGCCGCTGGTTCGATGTGGGAGACCGCGCGCCCGCGACGATGGCGGCGGGCGTCCGGCGCGCGCGCGCGGCGCTCGACGGCTTCCTCGATGCCGAACTGGCGCGATGGGGACTGGGCGACGGCCAGCTCGCGCTGTTCGGCTTCAGCCAGGGTGCGATGACGGCGCTGTTCACGGGGTTGCGGCGCCTTGCGGTGCCGGCCGGCATCCTCGCCTATTCGGGGGCGCTGCTCGATCCGGCGACGCTCGCATCGGAGATCGCGAATTGGGCGCCGGTGCTGCTCGTGCATGGCGAGCGGGACGACATCGTTCCGGCCTTCCTCTCGCACTGGGCGGAAAGCGCGCTCCGCGCCGCCGATGTTCCGGTCGAGACCCTCTACGGCGATTTCGGGCACGAGCTGAGCCCCGCCGGCATCGCCGCCGGCGCGCGCTTCCTGGCGCGGATTTTCGCCTGATGACGGCGCGATGAAATCCGTACGGCTGCCTTGCAGAGCCGGGCGGCGACTGTCATAAAATCAAGGATGACGCGGCAGCGCACAATATCTGGCGGTTGCCTAGCCTGACTGCCCCCAGTTGTCGTGGCCGGCCTGACAAAGGGAGCAGCGATTGCCTGACGGCGGACAGCATTTCCCGGCCCTGGTATTGAACGCGGATTTTCGGCCCCTCTCCTATTTCCCGCTTTCCGTCTGGGCCTGGCAGGACGCGATCAAGGCGGTGTTCCTCGATCGGGTGTCGGTGCTGAACGAATACGAGGTGGAAGTGCGCTCGCCGAGCCAGCGGCTGCGGCTGCCGAGCGTGATCGCGCTCAAGGATTACATCCCCTCGGCGCGCCGGCCCGCCTTCACCCGGTTCAACGTGTTCCTGCGCGACGCGTTCTGCTGCCAGTATTGCGGCGACCGGAACCCGACGCCCGACCTCACCTTCGACCATGTGGTGCCGAGGAGCCGCGGCGGCCGCACGATCTGGGAGAACGTCGTCACCGCCTGCGGCACCTGCAACCTGCGCAAGGGCTCGCGCCTGCCGCGCGAGTGCAAGATGTTCCCCCGCCACCCGCCGCGCCAGCCTTCCACCTGGGAACTGCAGGAGAACGGCCGCGCCTTCCCGCCGAACTTTCTGCACGAGAGCTGGCGGGATTATCTCTACTGGGACAGCGAGCTGGAGAATTGAGTGCCTTGAAAACCCTAACTATGCCGGCCGTCTGACATCGGTTTTCTGTGCTCCGGTGCTCACGGCCCAAAACGGCCGCTCCGCTCCGGTGCTCGCAAACCGACGCCACACGACTCGGCATAGCGGGTTTTGAAAGGCACTCTGGCCTACACCCGCTCGCTGATCCGGATCGCCACCTTGCACCCGGTCTTGATCGCGGCGTGCAACAGCTTGTAGGCCGGCGCGCGTTCCGCCTCGTTCTCGAGGCCGATGTCGCGGTGCTCGAGCTCCTCGGCGCGGAAGCGCTCGATCGTGTCGCGCAGCTCGCCCTCCTCCGGACCGAGCGCCTTGGCCTGCGCCGCGTAATGCTGGTCGATCGCCTCCTCGACGGCGACGGTGCACGCCATCGCCGCGCGGCTGCCGAGCGCCGCCGTCGCCGCGCCGAGCGCGAAGCCGGCGAGATGCCACAGCGGCAGCAGCGCCGTCGGCCGCACCCGGCGGCGCGCCACGAGATCGGCGAAGGTTTCCAGGTGATGCTGCTCCTGCGCCTCCATGTGACGCAGCAGGTCGCCCTTCGGCCCACGCCCGAGCACGGCGAGCTGCCCGGCATAGATGCGCGCCGCGCCGTACTCGCCGGCATGGTCGACGCGGATCATCCGCGCGACCTGCTCCTGCGTCGTCGGGTCGCCGGGAAGCCGGCCCGAAGAGGTCAGATCGTCCGCCAATGCCGGTGTCTCCCGCGTTGCAGCAGCCCGGCCACGATGATCGCCGTCATCGCCAGGCCGAAAATGAGGTTCATCGCCGCCATCGACAGCGGCACGCCCGGAATGAGATAGGTCGGGTCGTCGCAGGGCTTGGCCGGATGCGCGGGCATGGCGGCGAGGCGCTGCGCGATCGAGCCCTGGATCGCCCGCGGCGCCGCGCATTCCGGCAGGGGGCTCGGCCAGAGACCCTGCTCCACCCCGACATGCACGAAGGCGAGCGCCGCATCGGCGAGGAAGGTGAGCGCCAGCAGCGCCAGCAGCGCGCGCGCCGGACCGCGCGGCAGCAGGAAGGCGACGATGCCGAGCACGATCGCGATCCGGCACGGCCAGCGCTCCAGCAGGCAGAGCGCGCAAGGCACGAGGCCACCCCAGTTCTCGGAAGCGAGCGCGATGCCGAGCGCGATCGCCGCCATGACCGCGCCGAACGCGGCGAGGCTGCGTTCGCGCGTCACGCGCATGCGTAGAGGCGGGATTGGAACAGCGGCATCGGCGCTCTACCGTCCTCTGCGATCATCTGGGGGGAAGCATCATGCGCCGCATCTGGGGCCGGGCCAATTCGAGCAACGTGATGAAAGTCGTGTGGGGGCTGGAGGAACTCGGCCTGCCGTACGAGCGGATCGATGCCGGCGGCGCGTTCGGCCGAACCGAGACGCCCGAATACCAGGCGATGAACCCGAACGGCCTGGTGCCGACGCTCGAGGAGGACGGGTTCATCCTGTGGGAGAGCAACGCGATCCTGCGCTATCTCGCCACCGCGCACGCGCCGGAAAGCCCGCTCTGGCCGCGCGAGCCGCGGGCGCGGGGAAATGTCGACCGCTGGATGGAGTGGCAGCAGACGACGCTGAATGCGCCCGCCGGGGTCATCTTCCTGGGCCTGGTGCGCACCAGGCCCGAGGATCGCGACCAGGCGGCGATCGAGCGCGGCATCGCTGCTGCCGGCCGGGTCTGGGGCATGCTGGACCGGCAACTCGGCCGACATCCCCATGTCGCCGGCGCGGATTTCACGCTCGCCGACATCCCGCTCGGCGTGCATGTCCATCGCTGGTTCTCCTTCGACATCACCCGCCCGGACCTGCCGAACCTGCGCGCCTGGTACGACCGCCTGCTGGCGCGCCCGGCCTATAAGCAGCACGTGGCCGGCATCCCGATGAGCTGAGTTGGCGGCATAACGGGATCGAGGGATGGAGGCGGGGATGATGACGGGCGGATGCCAGTGCGGCGCGGTGCGCTACGGTTTCCCCGGACCGCCAACCGCACTCTTCGTCTGCCATTGTCTGGAATGCCGGCACCAATCCGCCTCGGCTTTCGGGATCAGCGTCATCGTGCCGAGGGAGGGTTTCCGCGCCGAGGGCGAGACCCGGTATTGGGAACGCGACACCGATAGCGGTCGCCGGCTGCGCTGCGTCTTCTGCCCGGCATGCGGTTCCCGGCTGTGGCACGCGGGCGTTCCGGGCGGGGTCTCGATGAGCGTGAAGGGCGGCTCGCTCGACACGCCGGTCGACCTCTCGCAAGCGGTCCATATCTGGACCTCACGCAAGCTGCCCGGCGTGGTGATCCCGCCCGATGCGCGGCAATTCCCGGAAGAACCGGACTGAGAGAGCCTTTCAAAACCCGCTGCGCTGAGTCGGCTGGTGGTGATTTTCGAGCACCGGAGCGGAGCGGGCATGGGGCCCGTGAGCACCGGAGCGCAGGAAATCGCGGCCAGACGGCCGGCGCAGGTAGGGTTTTGAAAGGCTCTCCAACCCCGAGCGTCGCGCTCAATCGTCGCGGTGCACCCGCTCCATGCGCTCGTGCCGCTCCTGCGCCTCGATCGAGAGGGTCGCGATCGGGCGGGCCTCGAGCCGGCGCAGCCCGATCGGCTCGCCGGTCTCCTCGCAGTAGCCGTAGGTGCCGGCCTCGAGCCGGCCGAGCGCCTGGTCGATCTTGGAGATCAGCTTGCGGGCGCGGTCGCGGGTGCGGAGCTCGAGCGCCCGGTCGGTCTCGACGCTGGCCCGGTCGGTGATGTCGGCCTCGTGGATGCCGCCCTCCGAAAGACTGGCCAGCGTGCCGTCCGCATCCCGCAGCAGATCGCCGCGCCAGCGCAGGAGCTTGCGGCGAAAATATTCTATCTGCAGCGGGTTCATGAACTCTTCGTCCTCGGCCGGACGATAGTCCTGGGGCAGGGTGACCATCATGCGACCGGTCCCTTCGCGGTGTCCGAACCCAAGGCGATCAAACCTGGGGTAGAGATTCGGGCGGGCTTATAGCTGCGCATGGCTGCTTCGCCAAGTCTGCAATTCCAGGGTCACCCCCTTGATTGCGGACGATAAATGGTCATGCAACCAGGGGCGCCTCACGGCGCGCGAGCTCGACCCGCGCCCGCAGCGCGACCGAGCGCACGAGGCTCCCGAGCATCGGGTCGGCGGCCTCCGGCACGGTGCCGGCGAGGGCCGAGAGCCGGCGGAGCGCCTCGCCGTCGGCCGCGCCGCCGAGCAGCGCGGTCTGCAGCTGGCCGAGTTCCTTCAGCATCGCCTGGCCATGCCGGCGGGCGCGGCGGTCGCGAATCTCCGGACCATCCTCCTCCTGCAGGAACAGCATGCCGCCGAGCGCGACCGCCGCAGCTGCACCGGTGTCGGCGGTCTCCGCGACCTCGGCGGCATCCGCCTGCGGCAGCGCGAACCCTTGACCCGCCGCGCTCCGCCGGGTTGCGCGCTGCGCCGGCGCCGACCCCGCCACTCCGCCCACCATCATCATGCGCCCGGCTCCTCCTGCCTGCCCCGCGCCCCGAGCCCGGCAGATCCTGCCGTGGTCGGGGTGCGCCGCCGTGCGATTTCAAGGGGAAACCGGCTGGCACGGCGCTTGCGAACTACCGGCACAGAATGCCTCGCAATCCTTTCCGAGCCGGAAACCGACCGTGAAACGCATCATCGCCGCCCTGCTCATCCTCGCCGCCACCGCGCTCGTCCCCGCCTTCGCCGAATCCGTGCGGATCAAGGACATCGCCGATGTCGAGGGCGTCCGCGAGAACCAGCTCGTCGGCTACGGCCTGGTGGTCGGGCTGAACGGCACCGGCGACAAGCTCGATTCCGCCGTGTTCACCCGCGAGTCGCTGATCGGCATGCTGGAGCGGCTCGGCGTCAACACCCGCGACCAGGAAACCAAGCTGCAGACCAAGAACCTGGCGGCGGTGATCGTCACCGCGGAGCTGCCGCCCTTCTCGCGCAGCGGCAGCCGGTTCGACGTCACCGTCTCCGCCCTGGGCGATGCCAAGGACCTCTCCGGCGGCACGCTGCTGGTGACGCCGATGCTCGGCGCCGATGGCGAGGTGTATGGCGTGGCGCAGGGGCCGATCGCGACCGGCGCGATCTCGGCCAAGGGCGCCGGGCGCATCCGTCACCCGCAACGTCCCGACCTCCGGCCGGATCAGCAACGGTGCGACGGTCGAGCGCGAGATGGCGTATCAGCTCGGCGCCAAGGCGACGCCCTGGCTCGGCCTGCGCAACCCCGACCTCGAGACCGCGCGCCGCATGGCGGGCGTCATCAACGCCGCCTTCGGCACCCCGATCGCCCGCGCGACCGACCCGCGCACCGTCGCCCTCAACCTTGCCGGCCGCGACGTGATCGACGCGCTCGCCCGCATCGAGGAGCTGCGCGTCGAGCCCGACAATGCCGCGGTGGTGGTGATCGACGAGGCGAGCGGCACCATCGTCATGGGCGACAACGTGCGGATCAGCACGGTCGCGATCGCCCAGGGCAACCTCACCATCCGGGTCACCGACAATCCGCAGGTGAGCCAGCCGGCGCCGCTCTCCAACGGCCAGACGACCGTGGTGCCGCGCACCAGCATCCAGGTCGACGACCAGTCGGGACGGCGCATGGGCATCCTGCAGAGCGGCGTCACGCTGCGCGACCTGGTGGCCAACCTCAACTCCCTCGGCGTCGGGCCGCGCGACATGATCAGCATCCTGCAGTCGATCAAGGCCGCCGGCGCGCTGCAAGCCGACCTGCAGATGCGGTGAGGACGGGATCGATGGTCCATATCGTCCAGAGCGCGGCGACGCTCGCCGCCACGCTTCCCCCGGCGATCGTCACCAAGGCCGCGAAGGCGGCCCACGATTTCGAGGCGATGGCGATCGGCCAGTTGCTCAAGCCGATGTTCGACACGCTCGACCAGACCGGCGGCATGTTCGGCGGCGGCGAGGCGGAGGCGAGCTGGCGGCCGATGATGGTGCAGGAAATGGCGAAGAACATCACCAAGGGCGGCGGCATCGGCCTCGCCCAGCCGGTCTTCGCCTCGATGCTGCAGATGCAGGAGATGAAGATGCATCCCGAGGAGGGCGCGCAATGACCCCAGAATTCATCGCCGAGGCGCTTGGCCTCGCGGAGCTGCTCGAGCGCGAGAACGCGGCGCTCGCCGCGCTCGATCTCGCCGGCGCGGCCAGGTTGCTCCCCGCCAAGACGGCGGCGGTCGCGTCCTTCACGGCCGCGCGCGACCGCGCCAAGGGCGCGCCGCTCTCGCTCGCCGTGGCGCGCGAGATCACCGAGCGGCTCGATGCGGCGGCGGACGCGAATCGCAAGCTGCTCGACCGTGCGATCACCGTGCAGGGCCGCGTGCTCGCGACCATCGCCCGCGCTGCGCGGGTGCAGACCGCGCCGCCGCAATACGGCGCCCGCGGCCGTCCGGCGGTGTCCCGCAGTCCGGGCGCCGTGTCGTTCTCCGCGCGCGCGTAAGACGCCGAGGGTGATGGTAGCGTCGGTTCAAGTCGGCAGCGGCCCAACCCCACCCGGCCACCCACGCGAGTGTACTTCCGCTGGGTGGCCGGGTGGGGTGAGGGCCGCTGCCGACGTGAACTGAGACACACCCAGGGTGATTGGCCACTCCGCGCGGCCCGTGTTACTGGCGCGGCATGGAGGACGCCGATCGGCTTCTCTGCCGCGCCGCGCGTGCGGGTGCCGTCGGCGCGCTCTACGCGCCGCTGCTCGGCGCCGCATCCGCCACGGACGGATGCCTGGTGCTGGGACGGCTTGCGCAGTCGCTCGACGGACGGATCGCCACGCGCTCGGGCGCGTCGCGCTGGATCGGCGGCGCCGGCGACATCCTGCACACGCACCGGCTGCGCGCGATCTTCGATGCGGTCGTCGTCGGCGCCGGCACGGTCGCGGCGGATGATCCGCTTCTCACGACGCGCAAGGTGCCGGGACCGTCGCCGGTGCGCGTCATCCTCGATCGCGACCGGCGGCTGCCGGCGACGCATCGCGTGTTCCGCGAGCCGCCGCGCACGCTGCTCGCCTGCGCGGAGGATGCGCGCGCGGCGGCGGGCGCGGCGGAACTCGTGCCGGTGCGCCGCGGACCGGACGGACTGGATCTCGCCGATCTGCTGCACGCTCTCGCCGCGCGCGGGTTGCGGCGGATCCTGGTCGAAGGCGGCGGCGTCACCGTCTCGCGCTTTCTCGCCGCCGGCCTGCTCGACCGGCTGCACCTGACCGTCGCGCCGCTGCTGCTCGGCTCCGGCATCCCGGCCTTCGCGCTCCCGGAAGCGGACGAGCCGGCGGATGGATTGCGCGTCGGCTGGACCGTCCATCCGCTCGGCGACGACCTGCTGCTCGACATTCCGCTGCACCGCGCGCGCCCGGGTTGCTGCGCGTGACGGTGGCGCGTGCGCTCTGGATCGTGGCGCCCGGACGGGCGGAGCTGCGGACCGAGACGCTGCGCGCGCCCGCTTCCGGCGAGATGCTGTTCACCACGCTCGCGAGCGGCATCTCGCGCGGCACCGAGGCGCTGGTGCTCGCCGGTCGCGTGCCGCCGAGCCAGCACGCGGCGATGCGCGCGCCGATGATGGCGGGCGCGTTCCCCTTCCCGGTGAAATACGGCTACTGCGCCGTCGCCGCGGCGCCGGACGGCGTCCGCCGCTTCGTGCTGCATCCGCATCAGGACCGCTTCGTCGCCCCCGACGCCGTCGCGATCCGGGTGCCGGACGCGGTGCCGACGGCACGCGCCACGCTGGCGGCGAACATGGAGACGGCGCTCAACCTGGTGTGGGACGCGGCGCCATTGCCCGGCGAGCGCGTGCTCGTGGTCGGCGGCGGCGTGCTCGGCCTGCTCGCCGCCTCGCTGATCGCACGCATTCCGGGAACCGGCGTGACCGTGGTCGATATCGATCGCACGCGCGCCGCGCTCGCCGCCGCGCTCGGCTGCCGTTTCGCGCCGCCGGATGCGAGCCCCCGCGGAGCAGGAGCTGATCGTGCACGCCTCCGCGTCCGAGGCCGGCTTGCGCCTCGCGCTGAACCGCGCCGGCGTTCGAGGCGCGCATCGTCGAGGCGAGCTGGTTCGGCGACCGCGCGCCGGCGCTGCCGCTCGGCGAGGCGTTCCATGCGCGCCGGCTGCGCATCATCGGCTCGCAGGTCGGCGCCGTCGCGCCGGCGATGCGCGGACGAAGGAGCCGTGCCGAGCGGCTCGCCCTCGCGCTCGACCTGCTGGCCGATCCCGCTTTCGACGTCGCTGCTCGAGCCGCCGACGCGCTTCGCCGAGCTTCCCGCCGCCTATCTCGCGCCTGCTCGCCGGCGGCCTCTGCCATGTCGTCACCTATTAGATGAGAGCACGATGTTCAGCCTGACCGTCGCCGACCACATCATGATCGCGCACAGTTTCCGCGGCGAGGCGTTCGGGCCGGCGCAGCGGCTGCACGGCGCGACCTTCGCGGTCGAGGCGGAGTTCCGCGCCGCGGCGCTCGACGAGATGCAGCTGCTGATCGATATCGGCCTCGCCCGCACCGTGCTGCGCCAGGTGCTCGACGGCCTCGACTACCGCAATCTCGACGATGAGCCCGCGCTCTCCGGCCGCAACACCACGACCGAATATCTCGCCTTCCACATCTTCGGCCTGCTCGCCAGGGCCTGCCGCGACGGCGCGCTCGGCGAGGGCGGGCGCAGGGTCGCTTGCATCAAGGTTCTGCTGCGCGAAAGCCCGCTCGCCTGGGCGGCGTTCGAGGGAGAGGTCGCGTGAGGCGCATCGCGCTGCTCGCGCCGGCGCCGTTCGAGACGATCTCCGGCGGCTATGCGTACGACCGGCGGATCGTCGCCGGGCTCGCCGCGCGTGGCGACGACGGTCACGGTGATGCCGCTCGCCGGACGCCATCCGCTGCCCGATCGCGCGGCCGAGGAGGCGGCGCGCGCCGCATGGCGGGCGCTGCCCGCCGAAGCGATTCCGGTGATCGACGGGCTCGCCCTGCCGGCCTTCATGCCGCTCGCCGAGGCGATCGCCGGCCGCGCGATCGGGCTGATCCATCACCCGACGGCGCTCGAGACCGGCCGCGCGCCGGAGGCGACCGAGCGGCTGCGCGTGATCGAGCAGGCGCTGTTTCCGCGCCTGCGCCGCGCCATCGTCACCAGCGACGCGACCGCGTCGCGAGCTCGTCGCCGATTTCGGCGTGCCGCCGGAGCAGGTGACGACCGTGGTTCCCGGCACCGATCCGGCGCCGCGCAGCGCGGGATCCGGCGGACCGGGCTGCGCCATCCTCTCGGTCGGCACGCTGGTGCCGCGCAAGGGCCACGACCTGCTGCTGCGCGCGCTGGCCGGCTGTTCGATCTCGACTGGCATCTCACCATCGTCGGCGACGCGCGCCGCGCGCCGGAGCACGCGGCCGCGCTGCGCGCGCTCGCGGACGCGCTCGGGATCGCCGGGCGGGTGACCTTCGCGGGCGAGGCGGACGACGCGGCGCTCGACGCGCTCTGGGCGCGCACCGACCTGTTCGCGCTGGCGACGCATTGGGAGGGCTATGGCATGGCGGTGGCGGAGGCGCTCGCGCGCGGCGTGCCGGTCGCCGTCACCGGCGGCGGCGCGGCCGGCGCGCTGGTGACGCCGGAAGCCGGAATCGTCGCGCCGCCGGGTGATCTCGAGCAGTTCTCGAAGGCGCTGCGCCGCCCGATCTTCGATCGTCGCCCTGCGACGCGACATGGCCGAGGCGGCGTGGGCGATCGGCCGGACGCTGCCGTCCTGGGACACGCAGGCCGCGGCCTTCGCCGCCGCGCTCACATGAGCGACGCGTTCGACGCCGCCTGGCTCGCGCTGCGCGAGCCGTTCGACGCCGCCGCGCGCAGCCGCGCGCTCGCCGAGGCGTTGATCGCGCATCTGCCGGCGCGGCCGCGCCTGCTCGATCTCGGCTGCGGCACCGGCAGCCTGTTCCGCTGGCTCGCGCCGATGCATCGGCGGGCCGCAGGTCTGGCTGCTCGCCGATCACGATCCCGACCTGCTCGACGCCGCCTATGCGCGCTCCGCCGACTGGGCGGAACGCCGCGGCTGGACCGTCACCTTCCCGCAGCGCGCGATGCTCGTGCACACGCCGGGCGGCGCCTGGCGCATCGAGGCGCTGACGCTCGATCTCGCCGATCCCGACGACGTCCCCTTCGAGCTCGCCGATGCGGTGCTGTGCAGCGCGCTGCTCGACCTCGTCTCCGCCGACTGGATCGGCAGCCTTCGCCGCGCGGCTCGATCTGCCGCTTCTCGCCTGCCTGATCGCGGACGGGCGCGACCGGATTGCTGCCGCGCCACCCCGCCGACCCGATCGTGCTCGCCGGGTTCCGCCGCGACCAGCGCCGCGACAAGGGCTTCGGCCCGGCGCTCGGACCCGCCGCGCCCGCCGACGTTGCTCGCCGCGCTGCAGGCGAACCGGTTCCGCACGCGCTCGGCGCCGAGCGACTGGCGCGTGCCCCCGAGCGCCGATCGCCATGCAGCGTGCGCTCGTCACCGCGATGGCGGAGGCGGCGCGGACCGCACTGCCCGCGAGGCGCGCCGCGGCTCGACCGACTGGGCCGCGGCGCGGCTCCGGCAGTCGCTCGCGATGCGGCTTGCCATCCGCATCGGCCATCGCGACATTCTCGCGATCCCCGGGGAGGAGTGAGACGTGCCGCTGCTCGGCTGCATCGCCGATGATTTCACCGGCGCGACCGACCTCGCCTCCATGCTGGTGCGGAACGGCATGCGGACGGTGCAGCTCATCGGCGTGCCGGCACGGGACGACGCGGCGCCGGAGGCCGATGCGATCGTGGTCGCGCTGAAATCGCGCACCGCGCCGGTCGCGGACGCGGTGGCGGCGAGCCGGGCCGCGCTCGACTGGCTGCGCCGCGCCGGGTGCCGGCAGTTCTTCTTCAAATACTGCTCGACCTTCGACAGCACCGATCGCAGGCAATATCGGCCCGGTCGCCGACGCGCTGGTCGCCGCGCTCGATGCCGGCTTCGCGCTCGCCTGCCCCGCCTTCCCGGCCAATGCGCGCAGCGTCTATCAGGGCCATCTCTTCGTCGGCAGCGCGCTGCTGTCCGAGAGCGGCATGGAGCATCACCCGCTCACGCCGATGACCGATCCCAATCTCGTCCGCGTGCTCGGGCGACAGACCGACGGCACGGTCGGCCTGGTTCCCTATGCGATCGTCGAGCAGGGCGCCGGCGCGATCCGCGACGCGATGACCGCGCTGAAGGAGCGCGGCACGCGCTACGCGATCGTCGATGCGGTGTCCGACCGGCATCTGTTCGCGATCGGCGAGGCCGCGGCGGCGCATGCGCTGATCACCGGCGGCTCCGGCGTGGCGATGGGATTGCCGGAGAATTTCCGCCGCGCCGGGCTGCTCGCGCCCAATCCCGATCCCGGCCGGCTGCCGGCGCTCGACGGCGCGGCGGCGGTGCTCGCCGGCTCCTGCTCGCGCGCGACGCTGTCGCAGATCGGCGCGGCGCGGGAGCGCGTGCCGACGCTCGAGCTCGATCCGCTCGCGACGCCCGATGCGCGCGCGCTCACCGACGCAGGCGGTCGCGTGGATGGACGGCAGGCTCGGGAGCGCGCCGGTGGTGATCGCCGCCTCCGCGCCGCCCGACAAGGTTGCCGCGCTGCAGGCGACGGCTCGGGCGCGACGCGGCGGGCGCGCTGGTCGAGGAGGCGCTCGCTGCGATCGCCGCGGCGCTGGTCGCGCGCGGCGTCAGGCGGATGGTGGTGGCGGGCGGCGAGACCGCGGGCGCGGTGGTGTCGCGCCTTGGCATCAGGCGGCTCCGCATCGGCGCGGAGATCGATCCCGGCGTGCCCTGGACGCTCGCCGAGGGCGCAGCCGACCCGATGCTGCTCGCGCTGAAATCCGGCAATTTCGGCGCGCGGGACTTCTTCCTGAAGGCGTTCGCGTGACTGGTGCGTGACTGGGCGAGGGCGAGGAGACCCGCGCGGCTGCTGGTCGAGCTCGGCGCAAGCCTGTTCCAGCGCGGCTTCTCGGTCGGCAGCGCCGGCAACATCAGCGTGCGGCTCGACGACTTCTACCTGATGACGCCGACCAACTCCTCGCTCGGCCGGCTCGATGCCCGAACGGCTGTCGAAGCTCGATCGCGACTTCCGCCATGTCGGCGGCGACAAGCCGTCGAAGGAAGTGTTCATGCACCGCGCCTTCTACCGGGCGCGGCCGGAGGCGGGCGCGGTCGTCCATCTGCACTCGACGATGGCGACCGCGATCGCCTGCCTGCCCGATCTCGACCAGGCAAACCCGCTGCCGCCGCTCACACCCTATTTCGTCATGCGCGTCGGCCGCACGCATGCCGGTGGTGCCGTATTACCGGCCCGGCGATGCGGCGATGGAGCCCGCGATCGAGGAAGCCGCGCGCGGGGCGCGTGCCGTCCTGCTCGCCAATCACGGCCCGGTTGTCTCGGGCGCGACGCTCACCGACGCGGTGCATGCCGCGGAGGAGCTCGAGGAAGCGGCGAAGCTGTTCCTGCTGCTGCGCGGCACGGGGCCGCGCCTGCTCACGGCCGCCCAGGTCGACGATCTGCTGCGGACGTTCGGTTGAAAGCGAAAGGGCGCCGCGAGGGCGCCCTTTGCTTTTGTCGGCGAAGCCGGACCCGGATCGGCCTGACTTGGTCAGTCGGATCTGGGTCTGGACCGAAATCGCTCTGACTGTGGTCAGCGCAATTCGGGTCTCTGTATCTTTGGCCTGCCAATTCAGGCCCTGACTGATTCCGGTCAGGGCGATCGGAGGTTAGCTGTCCCTGGCGGCGAGTCGGTCAGTTCATCGATTCCGAGGTCTGCGATTCCATCGGCTCCGAACTGGTCTCCGTCGTCATGTCGCCGGCATTGTCGAGCGCGGCGCCATTGCTGCGCGAGCGGCGGCGTCGCGGGGTGGCGGCGCCGGTGGAACCCAGCTTCTTCGCGGCCGCGCGGCGCGTGCCGGCCGAGCGGGCGGTGCGCATCGTGCGCGCGGCGGCCGACTTGGTCGCCGTGCCGGCCGAGCGCGTCGTTTTGCGCGCCGTCGCGCCCCGCGTGGTGCGCGTCGTCTTGGTGGCGCCGGTGCGCTTCGCCGCGGTGCGCCGGGTGCCGGTCGCCTTCGTCGTCGTCCGTTTGCCGCGCGCCGCCGACTTGGCGGTGGTGCGGCCGCGCGCCGAGCTGGCGGCCTTGCGGCCGCGCGTCGCGGTGGCGGCCTTGCGGCCGCGCGTCGCGGTGGCGGCGCGACCGCGCGTCGCCGTCGTCTTGCGTGCGGCGGTGCGGGTCGTCTTCTTCGCGGTGCTCGACTTGGTGGTGCGGCCCGTGCTCTTCGCGGTGCGCGTGGTCTTTCGCGTCGTCGACTTGGCCGCGGTCTTGCGCGTCGCGGTCTTGCGCGTGGCCGTCTTCGCCGCCGGCTTGCGCCCCGGCGTCCTGCGTGCGCCCGTGCTCCGGCCGCTGCTCGCGGTGCGCCGCGCTCCGGCGCGCACGGCGAGCGCCTGTGCGCGAGGCCGCTCCGTGGTGGTCTCGTCAGTCATGGGGTGAGAACTCCCTGCTCTCGGTGGGTTTGGAGGCGCATCGTACCGAACGGCCCCTTGCGCAACCGGTTGCAGCCGCCCGCCGTGCCAGTTGCGCGAAGTCTTGGGCGCGAACGCCTGGACCGAAGCGGCAGAGGCCGCTTGCCGTGCCGTGAAGTTCCGAGGCGCCTCTCGCGGTCCATCGACCGTCCTTCCTTGCTGCATGCGGCGACGCGACTTGACGCGATGACGCGAATCGGACGCAAGCATGCGATTCAGCTATTCGTCTCGTCCCACACGCATGTCAACAAAAAGCGTTCGTTCCGACGCGGATTCAATGCGGTCGTGCGCAACGGAACATCCGAATGACTGCGAAGCGGCCGTGCAGCACGGATGCGCATGCGATCGCGGCACATGCAACGCGCGGCGCGCGGAGGGTCACGCCGGCGTGAGAGCAGCGGAGGATGCGTGTCGCCGCCAGCATCTCTGCCGATGCGCAGCGCAGGCTCAGCCAGGCGGCGGCGCGTCCCCCGCGCAGCGTCATCGCCGGATGCGCATGCGGGAGTCCGGGCCGTCGACCGGCGCGCGCGAGAGTCCGCTTCCGCATCGCCGCGTGCCGTGCGCGCGCATCCGGCCCCCTGTCACCACTCTCGGAATTGCATCGCGCCCGATGCGCCACGACCTCCGTTGCGGTCATCGCGCGTTCGTCAGTTCCGGGGTGCGACGCCGCCTCCGCCGCCGGCGCCGCGTGACGAATTGTTGCGGAGGCGCCGCCGCGCACGATCGGACGCGAGACGCCGGCAACGCGGCAGCCCGCATGGCCGCGACTTGACCCAGAAGGCGCGCGACATGAGATGGGGGTCGGAGGTTCCCCTTGCCCGATCACGCCACGACCCGCTGGCAGCCCGACCGCACGCCGCCGCCGCCGCCCTGGCCCGTGCCGCCGGCCATCACCGCGCTCGCGCGCGGCGCGCGCAACCGTTGCCCGGCCTGCGGTCGGACCAGGCTGTTTCGCGGCTTCCTCCGCGTCGAAGCTGCCTGCCCGTCCTGCGGCGCGCCGCTCGGCGAGTTCCGCGCCGACGACGCGCCGCCCTACTTCACCATCCTCATCGTCGGCCATGTCGTCGTACCGCCGATGTTCCTGATGGATCGCGCCGGCGCGTCGCTCTGGCTCGAGGCGGCGATCTTCCTTCCCGCCACCGCGCTGCTTGCGCTGGCGCTGCTCCGCCCGGTCAAGGGCGCGACCGTCGGGCTGATGCTGAAGCTCAACATCCTCAAGCCCGCCGAATGATGGCGATGCCATGATGGCAAAGCCCTGATGGTGATGGCTGGGCGGCTTGCCCGCGTGGTGCTGGAGGGCGAGGCGCTCACCCGGCTCTCGCCGTTGCAGGAGGCCGACCGCGCGCAGGCGGTGGTGGATCTCGAGACAGAGAACGCGTTCGCACCGGCCGGGCTCGCGGGGCCGTTCGTGCTGCACCTCTCGATCCATGAAGGACGGCTGGTCTTCGACATCCGCGACGGCTCCGATCGGCCGCTCGCCGCCCACGTGCTCGCGCTCGGCCCGTTCCGCAAGCTCATCAAGGACTATCAGATGCTGGTCGACAGCCACATCGAGGCGGTGCGCGAGGGGCGCGAGCCGCGCATCCAGGCGATCGACATGGGGCGGCGCGGGCTGCACAACGAGGGCGCCGGGCTCGATGCGCGAGCGGCTCGACGGCAAGATCGCGATCGACTTCGCGACGGCGCGGCGGCTGTTCACCCTGGTCTGTGTCCTGCACGAGCGGTTGCAAGGGAATGCGCGGGCATGAAGGTCGACGGCACGCCGATGCGCAGCATCTGGGTCGACGCCGATGGCTGGACCGTCCGCATCATCGACCAGACGAAGCTCCCCTGGTCGCTCGAGGTCGTCGGGCTCACCGATGTCGACGCGGCCGCGCACGCGATCCGCAACATGCAGGTGCGCGGCGCCCCGCTGATCGGCGCGACCGCCGCCTACGGGCTCTGCCTGGCGCTGCGCCGGGACAGCGCGACGGCATGCGATGGAGCGCGACGCCGCGCTGCTCGCCGCCACGCGACCGACCGCCGTCAATCTGCGCTGGGCGCTCGAGCGCATGCTGACGCGGCTGCGCAACACCGTCCCCGGCCGAACGCGTCGCCGCCGCCTATCGCGAGGCCGCCGCCATCGCCGAGGAGGATGTCGCCTGCAACGAGGCGATCGGGCGGCATGGCGTCGAGATCATCGCCGAGGCCGCTGCGGGGAAGTCGCGGGTGAACGTGCTCACCCACTGCAACGCCGGCTGGCTCGCGACCGTCGACTGGGGCACCGCGCTCGCCCCGATCTACAAGGCGCATGATGCCGGCATCCCGGTGCATGTCTGGGTCGACGAGACGCGCCCGCGCAACCAGGGCGCCGCGCTCACCGCCTGGGAGCTCGGCCATCACGGCGTGCCGCACACGGTCATCGCCGACAATGCCGGCGGGCATCTGATGCAGCACGGCGAGGTCGATCTCGTGATCGTCGGCGCCGACCGCGTGACCCGTGCCGGCGACGTCGCCAACAAGATCGGCACCTATCTGAAGGCGCTGGCGGCGCACGACAATGCGGTGCCGTTCTGGATCGGCCTGCCCTCCTCCACGATCGACTGGACCGTGTCCGACGGTGTCGCGGAAATTCCGATCGAGGAGCGGTCCGAAACCGAGGTCATCGCGATCACCGGTCGCGCGGCCGATGGAAGCGTGGTCGCCGTGCGAGTGGCACCCGAGGGCAGCGCCGGCGCGAATCCCGCCTTCGACGTGACGCCCGCGCGCCTGGTGACCGGGCTGATCACCGAGCGCGGACGCTGTGCGGCGAGCGAGGACGGGCTGCGCACGCTGTTTCCCGAAGGCGCCTGACGGGGCAGGGCGGAGCGCGATCGAGCGGCCTTGAGCCGGCCGGAAAACCGTGCCATCGCGGCGCTCGCCGATGACGCCCCGCCCGACGCTCGCCGCCCTCCTCCTGTTGCCTCTCGCCGCCTGCGGTGGTCCCAGGCCGCCGCCGCGGGCGGCCGTCGCGACGGCACGTCCGGGCGGCTACCCGGTCAACCCCGCGGACGCGCACGTGCCGGATTTCGCCAGGCTCCCCTATGAAGGCTTCCTGCGCGAGGATGCGATCGCCATCGCGCTGCGCGAGTGGCGCCTGTTCGGCGACCGCGTGGACGACGATCCGCCCGGCACCCATCCGCCGCCGCTCCCGGAGGACAAGCCGGAGCGCATGCCGGGGCTCTGGGAACGGGTCGGCGAGTACTGGTGGCTGAGCCAGGACGCGGGCACACGCTACTCGCTCTGGACCGGCAAGCACGACGAGTACGGCCAGGCGTTTCCCGCCGGCACGGACGGCAACTACGCCTGGTCCGCCGCCTTCATCTCCTACATCATGCGGATCGACGGTGCCGGGCCGAAATTCCCCTACGCGATCAGCCATTCCGTCTACATCAACGCCGCGCGCGAGGGCGGCTACGCGATCACCGCGCGGCGCCCGGAAGAATATGCGGCGGTGCCGGGCGACCTCATCTGCGAGGCCCGCGGCCGCGCCGGCGCGCTCACCTTCGACGATCTGCCCACGGTCGAGAACTTCCCGGGCCACTGCGATATCGTGGTGGCGGCGGTGCCGGGGCAGCTCACGGTGGTCGGCGGCAATGTGGATGATGCGGTGACGATGAAGCACGTCCCGACCACCCAGGACGGCAAGCTCGCGACGCCCGACGGAACCATCCTCGACGGCCGCTATCCCTGGTTCGTCGTCATCCAGGTGAATTACGACCGGTAGATCACTTCTGCCGCCAGGGCAGCCCGTCCGCCTTCCAGCCTGAAATCGTGCCGCGATGCCCGTCGGCATCCGGCGGGCCCTCGAACCCATCTGCGACATTGTAGGCATGCGGAAATCCGGCCGCCTCCGCCGCCCGCGCGGCGGCGCATGCTCCGTCCCGCCGGTGCGGCAGATGAAGTAGAGAGGCTGCTCCGGCCGCAGCCCCGCCTCCCGCAGCTGATCAACGAACCCGGCATTCACCTGCATCGTCGGATAGACCTGCCAGGGGATCAGCACCGCCTGCTTGCCGGCCGCGCCGAGATCGGGGACACCGACGAAGTTCCACTCGGCATCCGTGCGGACATCCACGAGTTGCGCGTCGGGGTTGCCGCTGATCTCCTCCCAGGCGCGTTTCGGCACAATATTCTCGACCATCAATCCTCTCCCGCCCAACCACCAGGAAGGTGCCCTCGCATGCAGGAAAGCACAAATGCCGCCACCGGCGTCGCGGCCGGCCTCGCCGGAGCGATCGGCAACACGCCGCTGATCAAGCTGGAACGCGCCTCGGCGGCGACCGGCTGCACCATTCTCGGCAAGGCCGAATTCATGAACCCCGGCGGCTCCGTCAAGGACCGCGCCGGCCTCGCCATCATCGAGGACGCCGAGCGCCGCGGCGCGCTCAAGCCGGGCGGCACGGTGGTCGAAGGCACCGCCGGCAACACCGGCATCGGCCTCACCCTGGTCGGGAATGCGCGCGGCTACCGCACCATCATCGTCATGCCGGAGACGCAGAGCCGCGAGAAGATCGATTTCCTGCGCATGATCGGCGCCGACCTCAGGCTGATCCCCGCCGCGCCCTACCGCGACCCCGGCAACTACGTGCACGTCTCGCGCCGCATGGCCGAGGAGATGGGCGCGGTCTGGGCGAACCAGTTCGACAATCTCGCCAACCGCGAGGGCCACCGGCAGACCACCGGCCCCGAGATCTGGGAGCAGACATCAGGCACGATCGACGCCTTCACCTGCGCCTGCGGCACCGGCGGCACGCTCGCCGGCGTCTCGCTCGCGCTGAAAGCGAAGAAGCCCGAGGTCAGGATCGTGCTCGCCGACCCGGAAGGCAGCGCACTCTACGGCTGGGTGAAGTCGAACGACCTCACCGTCACCGGCAGCTCGATCACCGAAGGCATCGGCCAGTCCCGCGTGCCCGGCAATCTCGAAGGCGTCGCGATCGACGACGCCGTGCGCATCCCCGACGCCGAGGCGCTCGAGCAGGTGTTCGACCTGCTGATCCATGAGGGGCTCTCGGTCGGCGGCTCGGCCGGCATCAACGTCGCCGCCGCCATCCGCGTCGCCCGCAGCCTCGGCCCCGGCCACACGGTGGTGACGATCCTCTGCGACGGCGGCTCCCGCTACCAGTCCAAGCTGTTCAACCCGGAGTTCCTGAAGAGCAAGAACCTGCCGGTGCCGTCCTGGCTCGCCTGATCACGTGTAGCCGGTCGAGCCGTCCGGGCGGAGCGGCAGTTTGCGTTCCCAGTGGATGTAGTCGTCGGTGGCGAGCGCGGTTTCGTCGATCTCGACGCCCCAGCCGGGGCGGTCGGGGCGGAGTTCGAGATAGCCGTCCTTCGGCAGATAGGGGTCGTGCAGCCAGGCGACCTCTTCGGGGATCCTGTATTCCAGGATCTTGAAGTTGGGCTGCGCGGCGGAGAAGTGGACGTTGACGGCGGTCGCCAGCGGGCCCATCGGGTTGTGCGGCGCGACGGTCACGTAATGCGCCTCGGCGATCGCCGCGATCTTGCGCATCTCCAGCAGCCCGCCGACGACGCAGATGTCGGGCTGGATGATGTCGGCGCCGCCCGCCTGCAGCAGGCTCAGGAACTCGAAGCGCGAGTAGAGGCTTTCGCCCGTGGCGAGCGGGCATTTCAGCGCGCCGCGCAGCCGGCCCCAGGCGGCGATGTGCTCGGGCCGGATCGGCTCCTCATAGAAGAGCGGGTCGTGCGGCGCGAGCGCGTTGCCGAGCTGGATCGCCTGGATGGGCTCGAAAATCTTCGCGTGGGCGTCGAAGGCGAACTCCCAGTCCGGCGGCGCGATCGCGCGCAGCCGCGCCGAAATACCGCCCGGCCTCCTCGCACAGCGCGCCCCAGCGCCCGGCGTGGAGGTCCCGGCGGAACGGGCTCAGCTTGAACGCCGTGAACCCGTACTGCGCATGCAGCTCCTGCATGAGCGCGAGGCCTTCCTCGGGATCGGGCGCGGTGTAGACGCCGCAATAGACGCGGACGCGGTCGCGCGCATGGCCGCCGAGCAGCATGTAGACCGGCAGCCCCGCCGCCTTGCCGGAGATGTCCCAGAGCGCGTGGTCGATCGCCGAGATCGCGGCGAGCCCGATCGCGCCGGGCGGAAAGCGCGAGCTCTGCAGCAGCTTGAGCACGATGAACTCGATCCGCCGCGGGTCGATACCCTTGATCTGCTCGAACAGGTAGTCGAGCACCGGCGGCAGCGCCCGGTCCGGCCCGTGATTGTACGCCTCGCCCCAGCCGGCGATGCCCTCGTCGGTCTCGACCTTCACCAGCAGGCGCGGGCGATTGCCGACGCGCTGCATGAAGCTGCGGAGCGCGGTGATCCTCATCGCCCGGTCCCGATCGCGTCCATCAGCCCGCGGATGTAGCCGTAGCAGAAGGCGAAGGCGGTGCCGGAAGGATCGCGCCCGTCGATCTGCGGCACATGATCCGGCATCACCATGTACTGATAGCCGCACTCGTGATAGACGCGCAGCGATCGCGCCATGTCCATGTCCCCCTCGTCGGGGAACACCTCCATGAAGTCGAGCTTGCGGCCGCGGATGTTGCGGAAATGCACGTTGAAGATCTTTCCCCGCTTCCCGAACCAGCGGATCACATCGTCGATCTCGCGCCCGGGTTCGTCGAGCATCTCGCCGACCGTGCCCTGGCAGAAATTGAGCCCATGATACGGGCTTTCGTGCATCTGCACGAAGCGCTTCAGCCCCTCCACCGTGCCGAGCACGCGAGTGACACCCCTGTAGCCGGGCGGGGTGTACGGGTCGTGCGGATGGCAGGCGAGCCGCACCCTGGCCGCGGTCGCGACCGGCACCACGGCGGCGAGGAAGGCGTCGATGCGCTCCCAGTTCTCCTCCTCGCTCACCGCCCCGGCGATGCCGGGCGGCGCGTCCTGCTCCGTCGTCGCCCAGCGGAACGCGGCATTGCGCGATCCGCCGCGGCCCGGCTCCGCCGGCGTGCGCGGAATGCCGATGATGTTGAGGTTGTATTTCGCGGCCGGGATGCCGGCCGCGCCGATCCGCTCGATCAGCCGGCAAATCGAGGCGATCTCGCGCTGCCGCTCGGGGTCCTTGCCCTGCAGGATGTGCGGGCTCGCCTGCCGCTCCATCGGCCGCGAGGAGAGCGGGAGCTGCACCATGTCGAGACTGAGGCCGAACTTCTCCACGTGCTCGCGCTGGCGCTCGAGATCCGCCGTGCTCCAGTCATGCGGATTGCCAGGCGGATCGACGCATACATGGGTGACGCCGAGCTGCGCCCAGACCCGGTAATCGTCATCGTCGCGTGGCGCGATCTGCGTGCCGACATGCATTCCGGAACCTCTTCCCTGCGTTCAGCCGACCGGGTAGCCGAATTGTGTCGCAAGCTCGGCGGTCGCCGTCCTGATCCTTTCACCATATTGCCGCTCGAACGCATCCTCCGGGAGCTCGGGCGTGTTCGCGGCGCGGAAGCGCCGCTCGGCCAGCGAGGCGCGGTCGAAACTGCTGTTGACGCGGTGAGTGGCAAGGAAATTCGCGATCGGCTCCGGATCGGCGAGCCACGAGCCCTCCGCCGCGGAAAGCTCGTAGGACCGCGCGACCGACGGACTGCCGGGACGCAGGAGGTAATAGAAGAAGTGCGTCTCCGCCGAAGTCCAGTAGCCCGGCAGCGCCGCGATCGCCCAGCTCAGCGCGCTCGTGCCCGAGCGCGGGCAGCCGGCCACGAAAACCGGTCCGACAGACTCCATTCCCCCTCCCGGCCGCAAGCGATGGTCAGGCGATCGTCAGCCGCCGCAGCACGAGATCGCCGGTGCAGCACCCTTGAGGGTCCACCACGCCGATCGCGTCGAAGCCGCGCAGCACCTCGTGCAGGTCGCCATGCGGCAACGGCCCGAAACGCTGCTCGATCACCACGCCGGTCGCGAAGCGCGACCGCTCGAAGATGAACACCGTCTCCTCGCCTCTCCGCTCGCGGCTCGGCGAAATCCGCGACCGCGCTCGCCTCGTCGATCCGGTTGTAGCGCACCGACAGGAACAGCACGAGCCCCGCCGGGTCGAAGGCCGCATCCGCCGCGAGCTCGATCTTCGTCCAGTCCGCCGGCAGTCGCCAGGGCTCGATGCCGAACCGCACGCAGCGCGCGCGCCTGACGCCCTGGAAGCCGACGCGGAATCCGTCGATGGCGGCGGCGATCGACGGGGCCATCTTGTCGCCGAGCGGCAGCGTCCAGACGTCGATCTTCGGATCCGGCAGCAGCTCGTGCAGCGGCGGCGGATCTGCTTCGTGCATCTCGCCGCCGCGCTGCTGCAGTGCCGTCGCGGCATGCAGGATGCGCGCGCCGGCGCGAAACTGCTTGGTGAGATAGAACAGCGTGCGCGCCGCGCCGTCGCCGCTCGCCCCCGTCGCAAAGGCGGCGATGCTGTTCGAGCGCGCGCGCGCCGGCACCAGCTGCCAGGCGCGGCTCATGTTGCCGCGCTCCGGCAGCTGGTGCGAGAGCGCGATGCGCACGGCACCGAACTCGAGATCATCGATCGGCCAGCACACTTCCTCACCGGCATCGGGCAAGGACGAGAACCGCTTTCCCTCCATGAAGGCCTGCGCAAGCGCCGCCTCGTCCCTGGTTCCGGTGAGCGCCTCGACGATGTAGGGCTGCGCGCCGAACGGACGCATCGTGTGGTCCTGGTTGGGCGCGAGCGCCAGGAAGCGGCGGTTTGGCAGCGCGTTCCAGGTCGCCATCGCCATGTCGAGCGAGAAGAACTTGTCGTTGGTCGCGGTCTCGAAATAGACCTGGGCGGCAATGTCGCGCGCGCGCAGCAGCGGATCGAAGGCGCGGCACCATTCGCGCACGCGATGCCGCCCCATTGCCCCGAACGCCGCATCCCACATGCTGCGCTTCTCGATTCCCGGAACCGAGAAGCCGCCGCAGCCGAAGCTCGCGTAGACGCGCGCGACGCGCCCGTCGAGCGCGCCCAGCAGCAGCGCGAACACCCCGCCCCAGCTGCCGCCCGCGACCGCCTTCGGCGCGAATCCCGCCTCGTGCAGCCAGTCGAACGCGGTCCAGATCGCCGCGAGGTTGTGGAAGGCATAGGCGTCGCGGAAATCGTCCCCGCCGAGCCAGATCGGGTCGTAGGTGCATTTCACGGTGTCGTGCTGCGGCGAGCGGCCGCGGCCGATCCAGTCGATCGCGGCGTGGTTGCCGCCGAACTTGCTGGCGAGCCAGACGAGCGTCGGGTCGCGCAGCGCGCCGGCGCCGCCGGGCAGCGACAGCACGATGCGCGGGTCGCTCCGGTCGGTGACCAGCATGCGGAGCGAAACGAACAGCTCGGCGCCGCCGACGCTGCACCCGGAGACGTGGAACTCCTCGATCGGTCCCTCGGTCGCGATCCGCCGGATGCTGCGTTCGCCGCGCGGACGCAGATGGCCGAGCATCGCCTCGGCGGGAACCGGGGCGAGCTCGACCGCCGGCAGCCCCGGAAGCCACGACGTCACGCGGGTTTCCGGTACAGCGCCATGATCTTCCGCATGCCCGGTCCGATCACCGCCTCCTTCGCCCAGTCGAGCAGGACGCGATCGCGCACGATCCCGTGCCGGCCGAGATAGGCATCCAGGAAACACTGCGAGAACGTCCAATGGAGCGTGGTGTCGCCACGGTACCCGACCGGGTGGAACGCGCAGCGCGGCTCCTCGGCATCGATCGCGAGATTTTCGAGCACGAGCTGCGCCCCGGGCGCGGCGAGTGCGGCCAGGTTGTCGAGCGCCGCGGTCAGGGAGGGGATGTTGTTGAGCGTGGCGAGCGCCAGCACGACGTCGAACGGTCCGAGCGGACGCAGCAGCTCGAGCGCGCCCGGCGCGCCGAAATCGAGGTTCAGGAACCGCATCCGCTCGCGCCGGCGGGACGAGAGGGTCCCGAGGAGCATCGCGGTCGCGAAGATACGCTCGTCGAATTCGACCCCGACATAGCGCCCGACGCCAGCGCGCAGGAAGTGATGGCCGTAATAGCCGAGATGGCTGCCGACATCGAGGATGCGCGTCCCGGCGTCCAGCTCGAGCGCGGCGCTGAAGTAATGCAGCTTGGCGAGCGGCTCCGGCGTCGCATACTGCACCTCGTCGCCGAATTCGCGCGTGTTGAAGCCGTTGCTGAACCCGACCTCCACGCGGAAGGGGCGATAGCGCGCGAGAACGCCCCTGAGCGCCTCCCGATCGAGGTCGGTCTCCACGCTGAACCGGTAGTCTGGCATCCACCCCCGGGGTTCTCGGCGCGCGTGTTCGCGGCCACGAGCCGGTCAGTGCGGCAACCGGCAGAGTTACGCCGGAAGCATAGGGGACGGTCGCGCGCCCTCCAAGAGCCGCGCCCGTCCGATCGGGAATGAGTGGGAACCGCTCGGAATGGTTGTTCCGCGACGGCAAACGTGGTAACCCTGGGTGTTCTCCCGCGGCGCGGCGTTCCCGGAGGGGCTGGCGATGGCGAGTGACGGCGCTTCACCAATCCGTGAGCGAACGCAGGCCGTTGACCAGACACGGCGTCTTCGGCGCGGTGCTCGGCAACGCGTTCGAGTTCTACGATTTCGTGGTCTACGCCACCTACGCGGTGATGATCGGCCACGCCTTCTTCCCGACGAGAAGCGGCTTCCTGAGCCTCCTGCTCTCGGTCGCGACCTTCGGCGTCGGCTTCGTCACCCGCCCGCTCGGCGGCATCCTGATCGGCGCCTATGCCGACCGCAGAGGCCGCAAGCCCGCGCTCACGCTCACCATCGGGCTGATGGCGATCGGCAGCGGCGCGATCGGCATCCTGCCCACCTATCAGCGGATCGGCATCGCGGCGCCGCTGCTGCTGGTTCTCGCGCGGCTGATCCAGGGCTTCTCGACCGGGGGCGAGATGGGGCCCGCCACCACCTTCCTGCTCGAGGCCGCGCCGCGCGGCCGCCGGGCGCTGTTCGGCAGCTGGCAGTTCGCCGGCCAGGGCATGGCGAGCATCGCCGCCGGCCTGGTCGGCTACCTGCTCGCCCGCTTGATGTCGGACCAGGCGCTGAACGACTGGGCCTGGCGCATCCCGTTCCTGCTCGGCATCCTGATCGCCCCGGTCGGCATCTATATCCGCAGGCAACTCGACGAGACCCTCGACGCCGGCGTCGCGCACAAGAGCACCGGCCGCGTGCTGTCGCACATGCTCGGCGAGCACTGGCTGACGCGTGGTGCTGGCGATCGCGATGATCTCCGGCGGCACGATCACGCAGTACTTCCTCGTCTACATGACGAGCTTCGCGCTCAACACCCTCCATTTGCCGGCGACGACGGCGATGCTTTCGGGGTTCGTGATCGGCATTGCCAACGTGGTGTTCGCGGTCGCCGGCGGCGCGCTCGGCGACCGCTTCGGCCTCAAGCCGATCGCGATCTGGCCGCGCGTGCTGCTCCTCCTCGCCGCCTATCCGGCGATGCTGCACGTGGTCGATGCGCACACGCCGGCCGCGCTGCTGCTGATGTCGGCGCTGCTGATGGCGCTGCAGGCGCTCAGCACGTCGGTGAGCCTGCTGCTGATCCCGCAATGCTTCCCGCTGCCGATCCGCACGACGGGGCTCGCCACCGCCTATGCGCTCGGGGTCACGATCTTCGGCGGCACCGCGCAGGTGATCTACACCTGGCTGATCGGCGTCACGCACGATCCGCTGTCGCCGATCTGGTACGTGATCGTGGCGAATGTCGTCACCGTGGTCGCGACCTTCCTGCTGCGCGAGCAGGGCGACGCGGTGCTATCGCCCGCGGACGAGGCCCAATCGATCGCCTGAAATCAATCAAGCGCCAGCTCCTGGCGGACGACGCCCACCCAGTAGCGCACGCCGAGCGGGATGATCGCGTCGTTGAAATCGTATTTCGGCGTGTGCACCGCATGGTAGCTGCCGTCCGGGCTCGACGCCGTTGCCGATGAAGATGAAGGCGCCCGGACGCGCCTCGCAGCATCTCGGAGAAATCCTCGCCGCCGGTGCTCGGCGTCATGTTCGCGTTCACCCGCTCGGCGCCCGCGATCGCGCGTCGCGGCGGCGATCGCCACCTCGGTCTGCTCGTCATGGTTGACGGTCGCCGGCACGCCCCAGCGGATGCTGACCTCCGCCGTCGCGCCGTGGCTCGCGGCGAAGCTCTGCGCGAGCTCCGTCATCCGCCGGTCGATGATCGCCTGCGTCGCCTCGGAATAGCAGCGCGCGGTGCCGCCGAGCCGCATCTCCGCCGGCATCACGTTGGTGCGAGATCGCCGAGCCGCCCTCGATATGGCCGACGCTGATCACCGCGGGCTCGAGCGCCGGCATGTTGCGGCCGACGATCGTCTGCAGCGCGAGCACGTAATAGCGCCAGCACGATCGCGAGATCGGCTGGCGAGATGCGGCGACGCGCCGCCATGCCCGCCATTGCCGCGGAAGACGACCTCCCAGCGGCAGCCGGCGGCCAGCATCGGCCCCTTGCGGAGCGCGAAATGCCCGACCGGAATTCCCGGCATGTTGTGCATCCCGTAGACCGCATCGCAGGGGAAGCGCTCGAACAGCCCGTCCTTGCAGCATCGCCTTCGCGCCGCCGCGCCCCTCCTCGGCGGGCTGGAAGATGAAATGCACGGTGCCGCCGAAATCCGGATCCTCGGCCAGCGCGCGCGCCGCGCCGAGCAGCATCGTCGTGTGCCCGTCATGGCCGCAGGCATGCATCATGCCCGGCTTCTGCGAGGCATGCGGCGCGCCGGTCTGCTCGAGGATGCTGAGCGCATCCATGTCCGCGCGCAGCCCGATCGCGCGCTGGCCCGGGCCGCCTCCCCTTCACCGTCGCGACGATGCCCGTCCTGCCGACGCCCTCGGTGAACGGGATGCCCCATTCCGCGCAGCCGTGCTCGCGACCAGCGCCGCGGTGCGCGTCTCCTCCATGCCGAGCTCGGGATGCGCGTGGATGTCGCGGCGGATCGCCGTCAGCTCGGGGTGCATCGCCCGGATGCGGGCGGCGATGGCGTCATCGCTCATGGCGGCCTCCTCTCCGACCGGTCGAGCTGCCGCGGCCACCATGCCGCGCAACCCCGGCCGGCTTCAACCGGGCGCCCTTGTGAGGACGCCGGCGCGGTCGTGCCAGCATTGTCTCAATCGGCGCAAACGGCACCAGGGAGCATCGCATGTTCGCGCTCGACACGCCGGGCCTTCGCCCTGCTGCCGGTCCTGCTCCCCACGCTCGCGCGGGCGCAATCGGGCCCGGTCCGCATCGGCGCCACCTACCCGCTGAGCGGCGCCGTCGCCTCCGCCGGCACCGAGATGAAGCAGGCGGTCGAGGTCGGGATGGAGATCGTCAACAACCCGCATCCCGAGCTCGCCACCATCCCGCTCGCCGCCGACATCGGGCCTGCCGGGCCTCGGCGGGCGCAAGGTGGAGGTGGTCTTCGCCGACCACCAGGGCAATCCGGCGACGGCGCAGAGCGAGACGCTGCGGCTCATCTCGCAGGACCACGTCGTCGCCATGATCGGCTCCTACCAGTCGAACTGCACGCTCACCTCGAGCGCGGTCGCCGAGCGCTACGGCATTCCCTTCCTCGCCGGCGAATCCTCCGCGCCCGCGCCTGACCGCGCGCGGCTACAAGTTCTTCTTCCGCACCACGCCGATCGGCACCGATTTCGGCAAGGCCTATGCCGAGTTCCTGAACGAGGTGAAGCAGCAAGGGCCAGAAGATCGAGAGCGTCGCGATCGTCAACGAGAACACCGAATACGGCAGCTCGACCGGCGACGCGATCATCGCCGGCGCTCAAGCAGCACGGCCTCAAGCCCGGCGCCGCGCATCGTCTACAACGCCAACAGCACCGATGTCAGCGCGCAGGTGCTGGCGCTCAAGCAGGCGCAGCCGGATGCGGTGATCTTCGTCAGCTACACCTCGGATTCGATCCTCTACCTCAAGACGATGCACAATCTCGACTACCGCCCGCCGGTGCTGATCGGCGATGATTCCGGCTTCTCCGATCCCGCCTTCATCAAGGCGGTCGGCGATCTCGCGCAGGGCGCGATCAACCGCAGCTCCTGGGATGTCGGCAAGCCGGGCGGCGTCGGCGACATCGTCAACAAGCTCTACAAGGCGCATACCGGCCGCGACATGGACGACACCTCGGCGCGCGCCATGCAGGGCTTCCTCACGCTCTGCGACGCGATCAACCGCGCCGGCTCCACCGATCCCGGCAAGATCCAGGCGGCGCTGCTGCGCGACCGACCTCAAGCCCGACCAGCTCATGATCGGCTATGACGGCGTGAAGTTCGACGCCAACGGCCAGAACGAGCTCGCCTCGACGCTGATCGTGCAGCTCAAGGGCACGGATTACGTCGCGGTCTGGCCGCAGAAGAGCGCGACCACGCCGCTCGTGCTGCCGTTCAAGGGCTGGTCGTAGCCCTGACCGCGACCCATGATCCTGCTGCAGGTCATCGCGAGCGGCCTGCTGCTCGGCGCCGTCTATGCGCTGTTCTCGTCGGGCCTCACGCTGATCTGGGGCATGATGAACGTGGTGAATTTCGCGCATGGCGATTTCGTCATGCTGGCGATGTATGTCGCGTTCTTCGCCTGGACGCTGCTGCATGCGGGGCCGGTCATCTCCGTGCCGCTCGCGGCGATGCTGCTCTTCATCCTCGGCATCATCGTCTATCTCGGCGCTGATCCGCGCCGTCATGCGCGGGCCGATGCTGGCGCAGGTGCTCTCCACCTTCGGCCTCGCGCTGGTGCTGCGCTACGCCGCGTTCTGGGCGTTCTCGGCGAATTTCGTCACGCTGCCCGACAATCTCGTCGGCGGCACGATCGTGATCGGCGGGATCCGGCTCGAGGCCTCGCGCGTGCTCGCGGGCGTCGTCGCGCTCGCTGCTCACCGCTCGCCATGCATCTGATGCTGACGCGCACCGCGCTCGGCAGCCGCATGCTCGCGGTCGCGGAGGACCGCATCGGCGGCGATGCTCGTCGGCATCCGTCCCGACCGCGTGCAGGCGCTCGCCTGGGGGCTTGGGGGCGGCCAGCACCGGCATCGCCGGCGCGCTGATCGCGCTCTTCTATTACGTCTCGCCGACGGTCGGCGAATCGCTGACGCTGATCGCCTTCGTCACCGTCTGCCTCGGCGGATTCGGCAGCGTGCCGGGCGCGCTGATCGCGGGATTGCTGATCGGCGTGATCGAGGGGCTCTCCGCCTATCTGCTCGGGGCGGTGTATCAGGACGTGGTGATCTACGCGCTGTTCCTGCGGCGTGCTCTGGGTGCGCCCGCAAGGGCTGCTCGGCACCGCATGAAGCGGACGCCTCGCCTGCTGCTCGTCGGGCTGGCGCGCGATCGCGCTGCCGCTGGTGCTGACCGATCCGTTCTATCAGCGCACGCTCGCGCTCGTGCTGCTCGGCGCGATCTCCGCCTCGGCGTGGAACCTGATCGGCGGCTATGCCGGCCAGGTCTCGGTCGGGCACGCGATCTTCTTCGGCGCCGGCGCCTATGCCGCGCTCGTCGACCTACACCGCAGCTCGGCTGGCCGCCGATCGCCGGCGCGCCGATCGGCGTCGTCGTCAGCCTCGCGCTCGCGCTGGTCATCGGCACGCCGACCTTCCGCCTGCGCGGACATTATTTCTCCATGGCGACGATCGCCGCGGCCGAGCTCATCCGCATGCTCGCGAGCAACTGGACGCTGCGTCGGCGCCGCCTCCGGGCTGATGGGGCCGGCGGTGCCGCGCAGCGTGCTCGACCTCTCCTTCCGCGGATCGCTCGCCTATTACTACATCTTCCTCGCCGTGCTCGCGCTGCTGCTCGGCGCTCACCTGGTGGCATGCAGCGCGGCCGCATGGGCTACTATCTCCGCGCGATCAACGGCAGCGACCGCGCGGCGCGCAGCCTCGGCGTCGCCGGTGCTGCGCTACAAGCTGATCGCGCTGCTGCTTCTCCGCCTGCTTCACCTCGATCGCCGGCACGCTCTATGCGGTGATGGTCGGCTTCGCCGATCCCGACAGCACGCTCGGCATCCTGATCTCGGTGCAGCATGCTGATCATGGCGGCGCTCGGCGGCGCGGGCACGCTGTTCGGCCCGCTGCTCGGCGCGATCATCCTGGTGCCGCTCGAGCAGGCGACCAACGCGGCGTTCGGCGGCTCCGGCACCGGCATCACCTATGTCGTCTATGGCGCGATCATCATGCTGATCGCGCGCTTCCTGCCCGGCGGCCTGCTCGATCTCCGTCCGCGTGCTGCGTCGCCATGCTGCTTGAGGCGCACGGCATCGTGCGGAATTTCGGCCGGCTGCGCGCGGTGGACGGAGCGAGCATCGCGCTCGCGGAGGGCGAGATCCTCGGGCTGATCGGCCCGAACGGCGCCGGCAAGAGCACGCTGTTCAACATCCTCGCGGGCGACCTCGCGCCGAGCGCGGGGCGCATCCTGTTCGACGGCGCCGACATCACGCGCCTGCCGCCGGAAGCGCGCGCCCGCGCTCGGCATCGCGCGCAGCTTCCAGGTGCCGGTCACGTTCGAGGATATGAGCGTCGCCGAGAACGTGCTGGTCGGCGCGTTCCTGCGCCATCCGCGCCGCGCGCGATGCCGAGCGCGAGACGGCGCGGGTGCTCGCGTTCACCGGCCTCGATGCGGTCGCCGGCAACCGCGCGCGCAGCCTCGGCACGCCGGGGCGCAAGCGGCTCGAGATCGCGCGCGCGCTGGCGACGCGGCCCGCGCGTGCTGCTGCTCGACGAGGCGCTGGCGGGGCTGACCCCGGGCGAGCTCCGCCCCGCGATCGAGCTTGTGCGCCGCATCCATGCGAGCGGCGTCACGCTCGTCATCGTCGAGCACATCATGGAGGTGATCCTGACGCTCGCCGAACGCGCCATCGTCTTTCACCAGGGCCGCGATCATCGCCGAGGGCACGCCGCGCGCGGTGGTGGAGGAGCCGGCGGTGATCGCGGCCTATCTCGGCCATCGCATGGCGGCGCGGGTGGCGCGGCGATGAGCGCGCTGCTGAGCGTGCGCCAATCTCGCGGTGCGCTACGGCGATCTGGTCGGCGTCGCGGACGTGTCGCTCGAGGTGCCGCGCGGCAGCGTCGTCGCGCTGATCGGCTCCAACGGCGCGGGAAAGACCACGACGCTGAACGCGATCGCCGGGCTCGTGCCGGCCGCGTCCGGCGAGATCGCCTGGCAGGGCGAGCGGATCGGCGGGCTGCCGGCGCATGCGGTGATCCGCCGCGGGCTCGCGCTGTCGCCGGAAGGGTGGCGCCTGTTCATCGAGCCAGACGGTCGAGCAGAATCTGCGGCTCGGCGCGACGGTGCTCGCCGATCGCGCGCGCATCCCGGCCCTGCTCGACCGCGTGTTCACGCTGTTCCCGCGTGCTCGCGCGAACGGCGGCGGCAGCGCGCCGGCACGCTCTCCGGCGGCGAGCGGCAGATGCTCGGCGATCGGGCGCGCGCTGATGTGCGAGCCGCAATCTGCTGATGCTCGACGAGCCGAGCCTCGGCCTCGCGCCGGCGATCGTCGAGAGCCTCTACGACACGCTGACGCGGCTGCATGGCGAGGGGCTGACGCTGCTGCTCGCCGAGCAGTCGGTCGAGCTCGCGCTCGAGATCGCGAGCCATGCCTATGTGCTGCAGACCGGCCGCAGCGTGCTCGACGGCGAAGCCGCCGCGCTCGGCAGGACCCGCAGGTGCAACGCATCTATCTCGGCCTTGACCCGTCCTTGCCGGCTCCGGTCGGACGATTGCCACCGCGGCCAGACCGGACCGCGCGCATGGACCCGCGCATCGACAGATCGAGCACTGCTGACCGGACAAGGGCCAGCGCCGCTACGGGCTGGAGGACGTCTCGCAGCTGCAGCACGCGCTGCAATCGGCGTGGTTCGCCGAGCAGGAGGGCGGCGATGCGAGCCTGATCACCGCGGCGCTGCTGCACGATATCGGCCACATGGTGCACGATCTCGGCGAGAACCCGGCGGCGGAGGGCGTCGATGATCGGCACGAGGAGCAGGGCCAGCGCTGGCTCGAGCGCTGGTTCGGACCGGAGGTGACGGAGCCGGTGCGGCTGCATGTCGCGGCGAAGCGATTCCTCTGCGCGACGGAGCCGGACTATTTCGGCAGGCTCGCGCCGGATTCCGTGCTGAGCCTGTCGCTGCAGGGCGGGCCGATGTCGGCGGAGGAGGTCGCGGCAGTTCCGCGCGCTCCCGCAGGCGGAGGCGGCGGTGCGGCTGCGGCGCTATGATGATCGGGCGAAGGAGAAGGATCTGCGCACGCCGGATGTCGCGCATTTCCTCCCTTACGTGGCGGCCTGCATCCGGCCGGGTTGAGCCTCGATCGCGGTCGAGCACCGGAAGCAGGTCGGCGATGCTGTCGATGACGAAATGCGCGCCGGCGGCGCGCAGCTTCGCGCCGGCCTCGGCGCGGATCGCGTCGCGTTCGGTTCGGACAGCGCGGCGAGCTCGTCCGGCGTCAGCCCGCAGAGATTGCCGGAGAGCGTGACGCCGACGGCCCAGCTTCCGGCGGCGATCGCCTCGGCGATGCCGGGCTCGGTGTCGTCCACCTTCACCACGGCATCGGGCGGATAGACGCCGAGATCGGCGAAGCAGCGATACATCATCAGCGGCGTCGGCCGCCCGGCGGCGAGATCGCCGGCGCAGACCAGATTGTCGGGCGCGTATCCTGCCGCCTCGGCGACCGGCAGCAGGCGCTCCATGATGTCGCGCGTGTAGCCGGTGGTCGAGCCGATCTTCATTCCGCGCGCGCGCAGCGCCGCGACGATCTCGACGCGTGCCGGGGATGAGATCGGCGTAATCCGCCACCACCGACGCGTTGAGCGGCACGAAAACCTCGTAGATCGCATCGATGTCGTGCTCGCCCGGCGCGCTGCCGTGCGCCGCGCGCCAGCGCTCGGCGATGCCGGATCGGCGAGCAGCGTGGCGATGTGGTCGCGCTTCGGCAGGCCCATCGGCGCCGCGCGCCTCGGCGACGGTGATGGCGACGCCGAAGCGGCGGAACACCTCGACGAAGGCGCCCATCGGCGCGCGCGAGCCGAAATCGACCGTGGTGCCGGCCCAGTCGAACACGACCGCCTTCAGCCGCATCGGTGCCTCCTCATCCGAACAGGTCGCGCACGACCTCCTCCCCGATCGCGAAGCCGGTCGAGGCGCCGGTGCCCGAGGTCACGATCGCGATCCGCACGCGCGGCCCCGGCGCATCCATCAGCATGAGCCGGTCCGGCGCGGACGCATAGGTGCCGGTCCAGCGCTCGGTGATTTCGGGCCGTGGCCGAACACCGCCGCGTACTCGTCGAGGATCAGCCGGTCGACCGCCTCCTCGCGCGAACGGATCGGGCGTCGCGCGCATAATGGTGGGAATCGCCGATCACCAGCGAGCCATCGGCGGAGCTGCACCGCGATCAGATGCACGCCATGCGCGAGATGCTCCGCCTGCTCGGCTTCGAGGCGCGCGCGCAGCGGCGCCGCTTCGGGCAGCTCGGCATAGCCGAGATAGCGGACGAGCGAGAGGTCGGTCATCACCGGCGCGCTGCAGCGAGAAGCCGGCGGGCGGCCGCGCGCGCAGCATCTGCAGCTTGCAGCGGGTCAGACCGTAGGCGGCGATGCGGTCCGCGTGCAGGCTGTGGAAATCGTCGCCCGGGACAGACGATGACCGCATCCGCCTCGATCGCGCCGCGCGAGGTTTCGAGGCGCGGCGGCGCGGCGCTGCGCACCGCGGTCCCGCGCAGGAAGGTGACGCCGCATGCGCTCGGCGAGCCAGGCGGCGAGCTGCGGGATCGCCGTCGCGCGATTCGACGCGCAGCTCGTGCGGGCTGAACAGCGCCGGCCGCGCAGTCGCCGCGCGATCTCCGGGAAGCGCCGCGGCGCGCGTTCCGGCGTCGAGCAGCTCGCAGCCCTCGCCCATCTCCGTGCGGCGGAAGGCTTCGAGCACCGGCACCGCCTCCGGGCGGCGCGCGACCAGCAAGCAGTCCGCGCTGCACGATCGGGATGCCGGCCGGCGGCGCGACCTCCTCCCACACGTCGCGCGAGCGCATCGCGCGCCGCCAGCAAGCGCCGCGCTGCTGGCCGGTCACGGTGATGAAGCCGAAATTGCGGATCGAGGCGCCGTTCGCCTGCGCGTCGCGGTCGATCACGACGACGCGCTTGCCGGTCCGCGCGGCGGCGAGCGCGCATCCCAGCCCGACGATGCCGGCGCCGACGATCGCGAGATCGTAGCCCGCCATCAGGCCGCGGCCGGAACGCCGGCCTCGGCGAGCGCCGCCTGCTGCCGCTCGCGCAGCCGCGCCTCGTCGAAATCGGCGATCAGCTCGTGGAACATGCGATACCAGTTGAGCCGCGCGCCGAGGCGGAGGAAGACGCTGCCGAGGCCGATCGCGCTGCGGTCCATCAGCACGAATTCGCGCGGCGGCCGCACGCCGCCGGTGCGCTTCAGCCCGGCATGCACCTCCTCGGCGATGGCGCGGCCGAATTGCGGGTCGTCATTCTCCTGGATGCGGCGCACGCGGTCCTCGAGCAGCGGCTCGTAGAGGAACTGCGCCCATTTGTTCAGCACCGCCATCTTCTCGCGCGAGAGATCGGTGAAGCCCCAGCTCGCATAGGCGTGGTGCGCCTTCTCCTCGTCGTGGTCGCGCACGGCCTCGTAGAGATCGATGACGCCGCGCACGAAATGCGGATCGAACACGCGGATGGCGCCGAAATCGAACAGGTTGACGCCGCCATCCGGCGCGCACCTGGTAATTGCCGAGATGCGGATCGCCGTGGATCACGCCGTAGCGGTAGAACGGCACGTACCAGGCGCGGAACAGCGACTCCGCGATGCGGTTGCGCTCCTCCTGCGGCGGGTTCTCCTCGAGCCGGCGCGCGAGCGGGCGGCCTTCGAGCCAGGTCATCGTCAGCAGCCGCGCGGTGCTGTATTCGGCGATCGGGCACCGGCACCGAGACGCCGGCATCGTCGGCGAGCATGATGCCGTAGAGCCGCATCTGCGCCGCCTCGCGCTTGTAGTCGAGCTCCTCGCGCAGCCGCTCGGAGAGCTCCTTGTAGATGTCGCCCGTGCTGGATCGCGTTGTCCATGCGCGCATAGACCGCCATGGCGAGGCGAAGCTGGCGCAGATCCGCCTCCACCGTGCTCGGCATGTCCGGATATTGCAGCTTGCAGGCGACATCGCGTGCCGTCGTGCAGCGTCGCGCGATGCACCTGGCCGAGACTTGCCGCGGCGGCGGCGGTCTCGCCGAATTCGCGGAATTTGCTGCGCCAGTCGGGACCGAGCTCGCTCGCCATGCGGCGGCGCACGAAGGCTCCAGCCCATCGCGCGGCGCGTTCGCCTGCAATTCGGAGAGCTCGGCCGCGTATTCCGCCGGCAGCGCGTCGGGCACGGTGGAGAGGAATTGCGCGACCTTCATCAGCGGGCCCTTCAGCCCGCCGAGGATGGCGCGCAGATCCTCCGCATGCGCGGCGCGGTCGGTGCGGATGCCGAAGACGCGCGCACCGGCGACGCGGGCCGCGATGCCGCCGACCGCGCCCGAGGTGCGCGCGAACCGCCGGATCTCGCCGAACAGGCTGGCGCGATCGCCATCCGCCATCAGGCGCGGTTCCATCGGGCCGTGAGACGCGCTCCAGTTCGTCGATGAAGCCGGCGATGACGTCGAGACCCTTCTTCCAGAACGCGGGGTCGGAGGCGTCGAGGCCGAACGGCGCGAGCAGCTCCTTGTGGCGCTTGGTGCCGCCGGCGCGCAGCATGTCGAGATATTTCTGCTGGAAGCCCGGATGCCCGTCGCTGGAACACGCCGTAGAGCGCGTTCACCAGGCAATCGCCGAACGCATAGGCATAGACGTAGAACGGCGTGTGGATGAAATGCGGCACGTAGGCCCAGAACACGCGGTATTCCGGCGTGAACTCGAAGGCCGGGCCGAGGCTCTCGCGCTGGATCTCGAGCCAGATCTCGCCGATGCGCTCGGGCAGCAGCTCGCCCGCGCGGCGCTCGGCATGCAGCCGGCTCTCGAAGCGGTAGAAGGCGATCTGCCGCACCACCGTGTTCAGCATGTCCTCGACCTTGGCGGCGAGCATGATGCGGCGGCGCTTCGGATCGGTCTCGGCATCGAGCAGCGCGCGGAAGGTCAGCATCTCGCCGAACACGCTCGCGGTCTCGGCGAGGGTGAGCGGCGTGCCGGACATCAGATAGCCCTGCTCCGCCGCCAGCACCTGGTGCACGCCGTGGCCCGAGCTCGTGCGCGAGCGTCATCACGTCGCGCGACTTGCCGTGGTAGTTGGTGAGGATGTACGGGTGCACCGACGGCACCGCGGGATGCGCGAAGGCGCCGCCCGACTTGCCCGGGCGCAGCGCGGCGTCGATCCACGGGCGGTCGAAGAAGCGGCGCGCCGATCTCCGCCATCTCGTTGCTGAACCCGCCATAGGCGGCGAGCACGCGGTCGCGCGCCTCGTCCCAGCCGATCCGGCGGTCGTCATCCTCGGGCAGCGGCGCGTTGCGGTCCCAGTGCTGGAGCTTGTCGAGGCCCGAGCCATTTCGCCTTCAGCGCGTAGTAGCGATGCGAGAGGCGCGGGAAATCCGCGGTGACGGCGGTGACGAGCGCGTCCACCACCTCGTCCTCGACCATGTTGGCGCGGTTGCGCGCGCTCTCCGGGCGCGGATAGCGGCGCCAGATGTCGATGATCTCCTTGTCCTTGGCGAGCGTGTTGGTGATCAGCGAGAACAGCTTGAGATTGCCCTCGAACGCGGCTGCCGATCGCGCGCCGGCGGCCTCGCGCACCGACACGGTCGCGGTCGGAGAGCTTGTTGAGCGCGGCGCTGACCGTAAGCTCCTCGCCGTCCAGCCTGATGCGCATGCCGGCGATCGTCTCGTCGAACAGGCGCGACCAGGCGGTGCGGCCGGTCACCTCCTTCTCGTGCAGGAGCTTCTCCGCCTCGTCGGAGAGCTGGTGCGGGCGGAACACGCGCAGATCGCGCAGCCACGGGCGCCAGCGCGCGAGCGTGGGGTCGGCGAGCTTCGCTTCCAGCGCCGTCGTCATCGAGCCGGTTGAGCTCGAGCGCGAAGAAGATCAGGTCGCGAGCCGATCGCGGTCACGCGCTCGTTGATGCCCTGGTAGAAGCGGCCGCGCGCGGCATCCGTCGAATTGGCGGCGAACAGCAGCTGAGCGTAGGTGACGAGCCGGCCGAGCATCTCGTCGATCCGCTCGTACTCGGCGATCGCGGCGGCGAGCCTGGCGCCCGAGGCGGCGGCGAGCGTGCCGGCATGGGCGGCGGCGAAATCCTTCGGCGGCGCGCTCGGCCGCCTGCAGGTCGGCCTCGACTTCGGGCGCGTCGGGCGCGCGATAGAGGTCGGAGAGATCCCAGGACGGCAGCGCCTCCTCCGTGGCGGCGTTCGCGGTCGCGGAGTTCGCGGGGCACGATGCGGTCCATCCGGGCTTCGTCCTCTCCTGCCGGTCGAGGCGTTGATTTAAGGTCGGGTCGGAAACCTCCAAGGGAAGGACTCCGGCATGGGACCAGGAGATATCCGCACTGGCCGAACCTGCCCGCCATGATGTTCGCGCGCGCGCGCGAATGGGGAGACCGGCGGCTGTTCCGGGCCCATCGCGACGGCGAGTGGCTCGGCACGGACTGGGCGGAGTTCGCCCGCCAGGCGGCGAGCGTCGCCCGCAATCTGCGCGCCGGCGGGCGTCGCGCCGGGCGATCGCGTGGTGATCGTGAGCGAGAACCGGCCGGAAGTGGCGATCGCGGAGACCGGGCTGATGGCGATCCGCGCCGTGCCGGTGCCCGGCCTACACGACCAACACCGCAGCCGACCACGCCCATATCCTGCGCGATTCCGGCGCCCGCATCGCGATCGCCTCCACCCGCGCGCTCGCCGACCGGCTGCGCGAGGCGGCGGCGCTCGCCGACGGGCTCGACCGCCTGGTCGTGATCGATGCGCCGCGCGCGGAGGAAACGCCGTTCGCCGCTGCTCGCCGGCGATGACCGCCCGCCCGACGACATCGCCGCCGAGGCGGAGGCGATCGAGGGCGAAGCGCTCGCCGTCATCATCTACACCTCGGGAACCGGCGGCGCTGCCGAAGGGCGTGATGCTCCCGCAGCGGGCGATGATCTGCAATTGCCGCGGCGCCTTCGCCCTGCTGCGTCCGCTCGGCCTCAAGGACGAGACCTATCTCTCCTTCCTGCCGATGTCGCACGTGTTCGAGCAGCTCTGGTCGGCCTCTTCTTCCTGCCGTCGATCGGCACCGAGATCGTCTGCTCGCGCGGGCATCGAGCACCTCGCCGCCGACATGGCAGGCGATCCGCCCGACGATCATGACCGTGGTGCCGCGCGTGCTCGAAGTGATCCGCGCGCCGCGTCCTCGGCGGGCGTCGCGCGGCAGCCGCGCTGGCAGCGCGCGATCTTCCGACCAGGCGCTGGCGGCCGGGATGCGCCGCCTCGACGGGCGCGCGACCCTCGCCGACCGCGCGCTCGACCCGCTCTACGAGCGGCTGGTGCGGCAGAAGGTGCGCGACCGGTTCGGCGGCCGCTTCCGCGCCGCGGTCTCGGGCGGCGCGCGGCTCGAGCCGGAGGTCGGCCAGTTCTTCCTCGCGCTCGGCATCCCGGTCATGCAGGGCTACGGGCAGACCGAAGCCGGCCGGTGATCAGCGCCAATCCGCCCGACGCGATCCGGATCGAGACGGTCGGGCCGCCGCTGGAAGGGCGTGGAGCTGCGGATCGCCGAGGATGGCGAGATCCTGGTGCGCGGCGACCTGGTGATGCTCGGCTACTGGAACCAGCCGGAGGCGACGGCGCGGCCGCGCTCGCCGATGGCTGGCTGCACACCGGCGATATCGGCGTGCGCGAACCGGACGGCTATCTGCGCATCACCGATCGCAAGAAGGACATGATCGTGCTCTCGGGCGGCGACAACGTCTCGCCGGCGCGCGTCGAGGGCATGCTGATGGCGGAGCCCGAGATCGCCCAGGCGGTGGTCGCCGGCGAGGGCCAGCCCGGCCTCTGCGCGCTGATCGTGCCGGCCGAGGGCTGCGACCGAGAGCGCCGCCGCGGCGGCGGTCAGCGCGGGTGAATGCGAGGCTCTCGCGTCACCGAGCGCATCCGCCGCCACCAGGCCGTCCCCGCCTTCACGATGGAGAACGGCCTGCTGACCGCCAACCCAGAAGATCCGCCGCTCCCTCGTGCTGCAAGCGCACGCCGCCAGCCTCGCGGCGATGCAGCGTTGAGCGCCTTCAAGAAGCCTGCCCCGGCCAGTCAAGCGGCGCCGGTGACCGCTTACGCTTCGACCTACGCGGACTGCGAGACCAGGGAAGGCGCGGCAGGCGCCGGCTCGGCGAGATCGGCGTCGGTCAGCATCCGCCAGATGCCGCCGGCCAGGATCTCCCCGGGCCGGAAGCGCGCCTTGTAGGCCATCTTGCGGCTCTCCGGCACCCAGTAGCCGAGATAGACATAGGGCAGGCCCTGCTGCCGGGCGCGCTCGATCAGCCACAGGATCGCGAAGGTGCCGAGCGAGCGCTTCTCGAGCTCGGGGGCAAAGAAGCTGTAGACCGCGGAGAGCCCGTCGCCGAGCCGGTCGGTCAGGCAGGCGCCGACCAGCCGGTCGTCCGGGTCGCGGAACTCGACGATCATGGTCTCGATCGGCGTGTCCTCGACCATGGCGCGGTAGTCGTAGAAGCTCATGGTGGCCATGTCGCCCTCGCCGTGCCGCGCCTGCTGGTAGCGCTGGAACAGCTGGTACTGCTCGGCGGTGGCGCGCGCCGGCACCTCGAACCCCTCCAGCCCGGAATTGGCGCGCAGGATCCGGCGCAGGCCGCGATCGGGCTGGAAGGTCGCGGCCGGGATGCGGATCGGCACGCAGGACTGGCAGGACGGGCAGACCGGCGCATAGGCGATGTTGTGGCTGCGGCGGAACCCGGCGCGCGACAGCCGGTCGTGCAGCGCCTCGGCATCCGGGCCGGTGATCTCGGTCACCACCTTCCGCTCGGTCCGCCCGGCGACATAGGGGCAGGGCAGCGGCGCCGTCGTGTAGAAGAATTGCGGGCGGCGGGGCGGCTTGTAGCTCATGCCGGCGGATATCCGCCCGGCCATGCTCCATGCCGGATAGCCGGCGGCATCAACGCCCGCCGCCGCACCACGACGAGCCCCGCGAGCATGTCGTGGAAGGTCCGCTTGCGCACGGTGAGCAGCGCGACCGCGAGCCAGATCGCGCCGAGCGCCAGCGTCAGGTAGAAGCCGAGCGTCGAGACCACCGCCTGCGGCGGCGAGGGCCGCCCGAAATCATCGTTCCGCACCACGACGAGCCCCATCATCGCCTGGCCGGGAGTCGCCGCCATCGGGCCCGCCAGGAACAGCAGATGATAGCAGAACGGGATCAGCGGCAGCAGCGCCATCAGCGGCAGGCCGAGGCCGAGCGTCACCAGGCCGAAGGCGAGCAGCAGCATCCAGGCCAGGCAGAGCAGCACGCCGATGCAGACGAGGTCGAGGCATCCAGGCGACAGGCGGCGCGGCAGCACGCCCGTGGTCAGCATCTCGTCCTGCAGCAGCGCGCTCATCATGGCACCAGCCTCGCCCGCTCCGTCACCCGCTCCGGATCCGGCCCCAGCGTCACCGTGCCGCCGTCCCGCCAGCGGCGCAGGAAATCCCACGCGTGCCGGCTCAGCGGATTGCCCGACTGGCCGGGCGCGATGACGAACAGGCTCCGATCCAGATCGGCGAGATCATACACCGCCCGGAACTCCGGACCATGCAGCGACTGCAGATTTCCGACCGGCGCGCCCTCGGCGAACACGGTGGTATCGTCGCCCGGCACGGGAAGCCGCGCGGTGGTGAGCCGGCCGAGCAGTTTCATGCGCCCGAGCACCGGATGGGCGAACACCGCCTGATGCACGTCACCCCAGCGCCAGGACGCGGGATCGGGGCCGAACTGCGCCGAGAGCCGCTCCACCACGGCGATCAGCGCCTGGCGCAGCATCGGCCGGCAATCGCCGCCGCACCAGGCGGCGCCGCCGCCGCCGGTCAGCACATAGGCGGTGAACTCGCGGCACGCGCCCGCGCCAGCGATCGCCGATGCCGGCGCGATCGAGCACGTCGAAATAGAAGCGCTGCAACCAGGCATTGAGGATCAGCGGCTGCGGCCGGTCCGCGGTCATGCTGCCGTCCCAGCCCTGGAGCAGCTTCGCCGCCTCGCGCCGCCGGCCCGGCGGGCAGGTCGAGCCCCGCCACGGCCGGCAGCATCTGCTGCGCCCAGAGGCTCACCACATCCACCTGCATGCGGGCGAAATCGGCGGCGGTGAGCTCCGGCTTGCCCGTCCAGCATCTGCGCGGATGCGCCGCGCCCGCCAGTCGCCCGGCCAGTTCCGGCCCATGAACACCGGAAAATCCGGCGGCGCGACCCGCTCGTTCGCGTTCACCAGCCGCCCGCTCGCCGGATCGACCTGGTGCGGGAGCTGGTCGCCCGATCGCCACGCCGACCCAGTCGTAGCCGCCCCTCCGCCCCCGGCACCGGCATGCTGCCGTCGCCGGCGCGCCGGATCGGCACCCTGCCGGTGGTGAACATGCCGATCGACCGGCGATCGGCGACCAGCAGGTTCTGCACCGGCGCGCTGATCATCGCCGCCGCGTGCCCCGCCTCGGCCACGCTCGTCGCCCGGTTGAGCGCGATCAGCCCGGCCGCCGCGGTGTTGCCCGGCGCGAGGTTCATCGCCTGCACCGCGAGCACGGTCGCCGCGCGTTCGGTCCGGCGCCGTCGAGATCGCTGACCACCGGCCCGTGCCGCGTCTCGCGCGCCTCGAACACCACGTCCGGCTCGCCGCGCACCCTGATCCGCTCCTCGTGCACGGATGAACGGCGCCGGCCCGTCCGGCGTCATGTAGGTGCCGTCCGGCAGCACGGTCTCCTCGAACACGTCCTGGGTGTCGGCGCCGGTCGTGGTGAAGGTCCAGCCGATGTGGCTGTTCCGCCCGATCACCACGCCCGGCACGCCGGGCGCCGTCGCGCCGGCGAGCACGCCCTCCGGCGTGTCGATCCGCGCCAGGAACCAGAGCGAGGGAAAGCCGAGCGCCAGATGCGGATCGCCGGCGAGCAGCGGCGCGCCGGTCGCGGTGTGCCGCCCGTCCACCGCCCAGCCGTTCGAGGCCTGGCTCGGCAGGGTGAACGGGTCGGGAAAGCGCGGCGGGTCGCGGCAGCGCGCGCCGGCGAATGCGGGCTCGGGCTCCGCCGCCCGCGCATCGGGACGGCCCGCCTCGTGGTCCGGCGGCCAGAGCGCCTCGATCTCGCGCCGGCGAAAGCCGCCCGGCAAGCCCGGCCCGGGCGAGCTCGACCTCCCAATTGCCCGAAAGCCAGTTCCCGAGCGTCTCGCCCCAGAGCAGCGCTGTCGACCGGCGTCCAGGGCGCGGGCGCGCCGAGCGGGATGAACTCGGGCGCCGCGAACCGCCCGCGCGCCGCGATCCAGGCATTCACCCCCCGCGCATAGGCCTCGAGCAGCGCCCGCGTCTCCTCGGGCAGACCGGGCAGATCGGCCTCGGCATGGCGGCGATAGCCCATGATGCGCGCCTGGCGGTCGAAGCGCAGCGTCACCGGCCCGGCGATCTCCGAGAGCCGGCCCGGAAGCCGCCCGCCGCATCAGGTCCATCTGGAACATCCGCGAGCGCGCATGCACGTAGCCGAGCGCCGCCGCCGCATCGACGCATGTTGGCCGCGCGGATGCGCGGGATGCCGTCCTGATCGACGGTGATGTCGACCGGCGCCGAAAGCCCGGGGATGCGGACATCCCCCCGCTGCGGCACGAGGGTGAGGAACAGCGCCGACGCCGCCCCGATCACGGCGGCGACGATCACCACCACCACGAGGCCGAAGCCGCGGGCGAGATTGCGAAGCAGACGGCGCATTTTCCGGAACCTGCCGAGAAGCGCCGCGCGAAGCAATCGCAACGACGCGCGAAATCGGATCACCGTCGAAATTGTTTGATTCTGGATACGAAATCCCCGAAACTGGACCGGTTCCGCCGCCTGCTCGGATGGATGCGCATGTCGATGGTGTTTTGCCGCGCCTGCGGGGCGCAGCTCCACGAGACCGCTCCCACCTGCCCGCGATGCGGCGCGCCGCAGGCGGTCCAGGGCGAGCCCGAGCCACGCCGGACCTTCGGCAACTCGGTGTCGATCTGCCTCCGGAAATACGCGGTCTTCCGCGGTCGCGCGCCGCGCGCGGAGCTCTGGTTCTACGTTCTGTTCAACCTCATCCTGGGCGTCGTCGCCGCGATTCTCGACAGTTCCGCGTTCCATCACGCCGCCGTTTTCACCATCCTGGTCGATCTTGGCCTGTTGCTGCCCAGCCTCGCGGTGCAGGTCCGGCGCCTTCACGACCTCGACCGCTCCGGCTGGTGGCTGTTGATCGGCTTCATTCCGCTCGTCGGCGTGATCGTTCTGCTGGTCTGGTTCTGCACGCGCGGCACGCGCGGGCCGAACCGCTTCGGCCCCGATCCGCTGGCGGGGGAGTTCCGGGCCGCCTACGCGACGTCCTGAGCCGCACACCGATGCAGAGCGCGCTCGAACGCGAGATCAGCAGGCGCGCCGCCGGCTTCCGCCTCAACCTTGCCGGCCATGATCGCGCCGTGCTCGCCGGGCTCGCGCTGTCGCTGGTGCCGTTCCCGCCCGTCACCTGCATCGGCCTGCTGCTGACCGCGGTTAACCTGGCGCTGTTGGCGGCCGGCAGGCTGCACCGCTCGGAGCTCCCACTGCTGCTCGTCTCGCTCGTGGCTGGCGTGCTCTACGCGATCCTCTGGTACCGCGTCGCGCTCATCCTGTTCGGCCTGGACCTGCCGGCGCGGGGGATCACGCTGCTGCGCGGGTGGCTCGCCTGGTTCGGCGGCCTCGGCGCCTTCCGCGGGCCATCGTCCCCGGGCTTCCGCCAGATCTGAGGATGCGCGCATGAGCCAGCCCGAGCCGCCACCGCCCGCCGGCGTGTTCCGCTGCGCGCCCGACCAGAAATTCTGCTACGCCTGCGGCGTTCCGATCCACATCTCCGCCGCGTCCTGCCCATCCTGCGGCGCCGCCCAATCGGGCGGAGCGCCCGTCCCCGAGTTCACCTCCGGACCGCGTCTGCGCCTCGGCGAAGCGCCGCGCCCGCACGGCGCGCTGATCGCGGGCCAGGTGTTCTGCCGCGGCTGCGGCGCGCCGATCCACGACCGGGCCCCGCTCTGCCCGCATTGCGGCGCGCCGCAGGCGGCGCTGCGATCGTTGCCGGAGGGCCAGAAGAGCAAGCTGGTGGCGGCGTTGCTCGCCTTCTTCCTGGGCGGGATCGGGATGCACAAATTCTATCTCGGCGAGGTCGGTCTCGGGATCGTCTATCTGCTGTTCTGCTGGACCTTCATCCCCGGCCTGATCGCGCTCATCGAAGGCATCGTCTATCTCGCCTCCTCCGACGACGCCTTCGCCCGCCGCTATGGCTGAGCCGCGATCGCGCCGCGCTCCGGCCGCTTGCCGCGCTCGCGCTGCTCGCCGCCGCGGCGGCGTGGGCAGAGACGCCCCCGATCCTGCCGAAGGAGCCGCCCCGCGGCGGGCTGCATGCGGGCGAGCGCGTGCTGGTCGATGACGGCACCTGCCCCGCCGGCCAGATCAAGCAGGTGATCGGCGGCAGCAACCGCAGCACCACCACCGGCGCGCACCACCCCGGCGCCGACCGCGAGCGCAGCTGCGTCCCTCGCCCGCGCTGACTCACTCCGGCGCCGGCGAGGCGAGCGGCTTGTCCTTCTCGACCACGTACACCGCCACGACCCGCGACCGCCCCGCCCCGTTCTTCACCTTGTGCGGGATTTCCGGCGGGATCATGTAGCTGTCCCCCGCCCGGATCACCCGGTCGGGCTGGCCTTTGACGGAGAGCGTGCTCGACCCCTCCAGCACGCTGCCGCTCTCGATGCCCGGATGGGTATGCCGCGCGATGAGCGCGTTCGGCTCGATGTCCACGACCATCTGAATGGTCGCCATCCTGTCCCCGGGATAGTCGATCCGGTTCAGGACGCTCCGCGTGAACCCCGGCGGCGCCGTCTGCGCCTGGGCGTCGGCCTTGGAGGCGACGAGCCCGATGGCGGCGCAAAGGGCGCAGTTGGTGAAGAGGCGTCGGTTCAGCATGAGTTCCTCCTTGAATCTCCGTATTTTGTGAGGGCGATGACAAGCCCCCCGCAATGCGGATCGTTGCTCGCCTGCTAGCTAGCTGTAGCTCGAAAATCGAAACTCCCCTACGCGAACCCTTGCGCACGCGGTATGGCCGGCGTAGCGTCCATCCGTTTGCAAGTGTTGTGTTTCCAGCGTCCAACGAAAGTGAGCTGTAAGAACGTCGCGAACCAATGGGGCAAGTCACATGCCATCGGGGATAGATACGCCGATCGACGCTGGCCCGTTTGTGGCAGAAATCAAAAAAGCCGAATTGTTCTTTGTGGGCCGATATTATCGAAATTCGAAATCACGTTGGCCCACTCTCAGCGCCAGTGAAGCCAAGTTACTCTCCTCTGCTGGCATATCGCTTGTGGCGCTGTGGGAGTGGATTTCGAAACCTGCGTCGTATTTCAGTCATTTAGCTGGAACGGACGATGGAACCAGCGCGTACCACCAAGCACATGCAATCGGTCAGCCTTCAGGCACATCGATCTATTTCGCTGTTGACTTTGATGCAAGTCCCGGCGAGATCGCGGGACCAATCAGGCAGTATTTCGGGGGACTTCATGCGGCCTTTACCGCTGCGGGCCAGGGGAACCCAGCCTACCGCATAGGGGTGTATGGCTCAGGAGCGGTTTGCACATCACTCCTCAGTTCTGACCTTGTACAATATACGTGGTTGGCAAGATCAACCGGTTGGAGAGGATACAAAGCATTCAAAAACTGGAATATCAAGCAGGGCGCAGCGCTCTCGAATATTTCTTTCGATAACGACTCTAATGAGGGGCAGGGTGAATTGGGAAGCTTTCGGATGCCGTGAGGGCGAGCTTGTGCGCCCTCTTCGACAACAGCGGGAGGCGGACGTGAGAGGGTGGTCGAAATTTTCCCTGGAGTTGTCATGATGAAATGGGAAGTTGTTCTCGCGACCGTTTCCTTAGCCGGGTGCACAACGGTGGGCGGCCCCTTAGCTCCTCCGGTAAGCGCTGATGAGTTGACAATTCCCTCGCCGCCTGCCGATCCGTCAAATACAAAGATTATCTAGGTTCCCTTGTCGCTCAATCCTATACAAAATGTAACAGATTTGTGACCCGGATAACCGAGTATCAGGGAGGAGTAAATACTACTGGGGACATACTCACAACAATTCTCTCTGGTGTTGCCACGGCGGTTTCTCCTATAGGTGTCTCTCACGCGCTTTCTGCGGCGAGTACCGATCGTTAGCGGCTCGAAAGCAGCGATCGATGCTGATCTGTGGGCAAAGGCCACCAGCGCAAACTTCGCCCAATCGATCAATTCGACTTATTACTCAAATATGGCAAAATACGCGGACAATCTGCCAAGCCTTGCAACAGATAACTTGATCGTTACCAATGAGGTTGGCCGCATCATTGCTGTTCACTCACAATGCGCGCTTGCGCCCGCCGAGAATACGATTTAAGCGGCGCTTGCTCCGCCGTCCCAGACTACGCCGCCGCCAGGAAGCGGGACGCAAACCAATCCCTCAGCAGGGCAAGGGAAGGCTCCCGCGCCCGCACCTCCGGTTGCGAAACAGGGTTCCGGGAACCCGAGCGGCAGTTCGTTGAGCGAGAGTATCGCCATTCCGGGGAGGCTACCATGGCGATGACAAACCAACTCGACGAGAATGACACCTTCAAACGCAGATGCCTTGAAGGTGTCGTTCAGCGTCGATGAACCGCTTATCCAGAGGCCAACATTCTAGGGGAGACTGTCCGGATGACGACACTCCGCAACGCGCGATCCCGCCTCCACCCGCCACTGCCGACAACCCCAGCACAAGCATTAACGTTGAGCAGCCGTTTGGCTGAAAATGCTGGCGAGAGGCGCCAGCAGGTGCAGGCAGCACCCGCCCCGGCACCTTCTGGTGCAATCGCGCTCAAACTCACCACGGTATCCATCCAGAGTTTCTTCGATGCGAATATATATGTTGGCCTTAAGGGTCAGACTGCCCCATTTGAACCGATGATCGTCGATTTTGGCAATTCCATGCTGGTAATGCCGGACTATGCGGCGCTCCGGGCTCTACCCAACTTCACGACTGACTACCAGATTCTGGCGGGGGAGAATGATGACACGGTAAAGGAGCCATTTTGCTGTCCGGCAGCGATCATTCGTGGCCCTATCGAGATCTCGACGGTGATCGGAGGAGTGTACACGATCCGGGATTGCGTCTTCTTCGCGTGCAAAGGCCCGAACAGTAATAACGAGGTCACTTCAAATTTCGGCATTGGCTGCGTCCCCTGGACAGCGTCGAATGGCATGGTCATGCGAAGCCCCCTTGCATTCGATGCCGCCTCTCGCTTCGTGGAAGTCGATTTCGCTCCGCCTCAGACCGTTCTGGCTCCTGGCGCCGCCGCACAGTTGGGCGAGACATCAACCTTGAAGCTGCATGCTGACCTGCCCGCCAGCTATCGCTTATTCGACGTCGTCCCCGACAAGGCCTGGATGGCATTGAGACCGCGATCCCTAAAAATCGCGGGGGCCCAGACGAGCTGGCCCAACGATAGTAGCGCGATCGCCATGATCGACACCGGCGGAGGCCCGGTTTTTCTCGGCGATCAGGACGGATATGTTTACAAAAAGAAATGGCCGGCTCAGATAATCCCGCTTCCCGATTGGACCCAAAAGGGCTCTTCCAATTGTCAGGCCGTCAATGATGATTTGGAAATCACTCTAGGAGATGCGACCGGATTTTACAGGTACTCTATACGTTCTGGGTCTCTCCCGCCGGGTAATGGGGGAAAAAACTATACACTCGTAATATGCGAAAAGAACCTCTTCATGCGGGAGGAACATGGGATGAATATTGGTGGAATATCGGCACTCTTTGTCGACATTTTAATCGATTATGAAGATAAACGCGTTGGTCTCAAGGAGAAATCTGGCGCCTTTGTTTGAGATTTGACTTGTGTCACGGATCACGCTTCCGAGGCCGAGCCGAGCTCACTGTGAACCCGGCACAAGCAGGCTTGCGCGCAAGCCTCCAAAATCGCCTCCGCATCCACCCCATACTCCCGGTACAAATCCGGAATATCCCCGCTCTGCCCGAACCGATCCGGCCCCAGCGGCACCACGCGCTGCCCCCGCACCGCGCCCAGCCAGGAATGCGCGGCGGGGTGGCCGTCCAGCACCGTGACCAGCGCGGCGTCGGGGGCGAGCGGGGCCAGGATGCGCTCGATGTGGGAGAGCGCGCCGCGATCGCCTGACCGGCGCGCGCGGAGGGAAGCGAGCCAGCCGGCGTGGAGGCGGTCGGGGCTGGTGATGGCGAGGAGGCCGGCTTCCGGCGTGTCCTCGCGCACGGCGGCGAAGGCCTCCTCGGCTTCGGGGGCGAGGGGGCCCTGGTAGGCGAGGCGAGGCGGGCGCCGGGGGCGGGCTCGACCACCCAGTGGGCGCCGGCGATCACGGCGGCGGGGTCGAGCGTGCGGGTGGGCTGGGGGAGCTGGCGGGTCGAGAGGCGGAGCCAGACGGCGCTGCCGTCGGGCTTCTGCATGTGGTCGAAGGCGTGGCGGAGCAGGATGGCGAGCTCGTCCACATGGGCGGGCTCGAAGGAGACCAGGCGGTCCGACGAGATGCCGATCAGCGGCGTGTTGATCGATTGGTGCTGGCCGCCCTCCGGGGCGAGCGTCAGGCCCGAGGGGGTCGAGACCAGCAGGAAGCGGGCGTCCTGGTAGCAGGAGTAGATCAGCGCATCGAGGCCGCGATTGACGAACGGGTCGTAGACCGTGCCGATCGGCAGCACGCGGCCGCCATGGAAGGCATGGGCGAGGCCGGCGGCGCCGAGCAGGAGAAAGAGGTTCTGCTCCGCGATGCCGAGTTCGATGTGCTGGCCCTTCGGGCTCATGCCCCAGCGCTGGGCGGAGGCGAGCTTCGCGTCGCGGAACACGTCGTTGCGGGTGTGGCGGTCGAAGATGCCGCGGCGGTTCACCCAGGGGCCGAGATTGGTGGAGACGGTGACGTCGGGGCTCGTGGTCAGGATGTGCGTCGCGAGCGGCTCGAACTCCCCCTGCCCGCGCCCGATCTCGGCCAGGATGTCGCCGAAGCCCGATTGCGTGGACATGCGCCGGCCGGCGAGCTTGGGCATCGGCAGCGCGGCGGGGACCGCGATGACCGGCGCGGCGAGCGCGCGGCCTTCCGGCGTGAGGGGGGTCGCGAAGGGGCAGTCGGCGAGGAAGCGGCGGAGCTCGGCCGGGTCGGCGTCGAGGCCCTCGAACGCGTCCCATTCATGGCCGTCGCGGATCGCCATCTGGGCGCGGAAATCCTCCATCTGCTCCTTCGTCATCAGGCCGGCATGGTTGTCCTTGTGGCCGGCGAAGGGCAGGCCCATGCCCTTGATCGTGTAGGCGATGAAGCAGGTCGGCTGGTCGCCCGTCGGCGTCGGCGGCGCGGAAGCATCTCGATGATGCGTCTCGATGTCGTGGCCGCCGAGATTGGTCATCAGCGCGCCCAGTTCGGCGTCGGTCATCGGGTCGATGATGGCGCGGATGCCCTTCGAGCGGCCGAGATCGGCGAGCACCGCCTGGCGCCAGGCGGCGCCGCCCTGGAAGGTGAGCGCGGAATAGAGGCTGTTCGGGCAGTCGTCGATCCAGCGGCGGAGCTCCTCGCCGCCCTCGCGGGCGAAGGCGGCCTCGAGCTTGCTGGCCGTATTTGAGGGTGACGACGTTCCAGCCCATGTCGCGGAACAGGCCCTCGATGCGGCCGAACAGGCGGTCGGGCACCACGCTGTCGAGGGATTGGCGGTTGTAGTCGATGATCCACCAGAGATCGCGGATGTCGTGCTTCCAGCCTTCGAGCAGCGCCTCGTAGATGTTGCCCTCGTCGAGCTCGGCGTCGCCCGCGATCGCGATGTGGCGGCCGGCCGGCAGGCCCTCGCGGGCGAAGCCGTGCAGGCGGACGTAATCCTGCATCAGCGCGGAGAAGCTCGTCATGGCGACGCCGAGCCCGACCGAGCCGGTGGAGAAATCCACCTCCGGCCCGTCCTTGACGCGGCTCGGATAGGATTGCGCGCCGCCGAAGGCGCGCAGCCCCGCCATCTTCTCCACGTTCTGCCGGCCGAACAGGTAGTTGATGGCGTGGAACACCGGGCCCGGCATGCGGCTTCACCGCGATGCGGTCCTGCGGGCGCGCGCATCTCGAAATAGAGCGCCGCCATGATCGAGATCACGGAGGCGCAGGACGCCTGGTGGCCGCCCACCTTCAGCCCGTCGCGGTTGGGGCGGATGTGGTTGGCGTTGTGCACCATCCAGGCGGAGAGCCAGAGCAGCTTCCGCTCCATCTGCCGCAGCAGGAACAGGCGGCGGTCCGGCAGGACCTGTCGCGGTGAGCGTGCTCGGCGGTGCATTCATGGTCGATCTCCCGGCGCGCAGCATGCGCGGAACGGTGGAGGGATTGCCAGGGGCCCCGGACGGCGATGCACCGCGACCCGTGACGGTGCCCGATGGTGAGCGCGACCCTACCAACAGTTGCGGCACTCTGATGAACTTCTTGGAATGACTGCAAGCAGTCACAAAAAGAACTGTTCAAACGTCGGTTGAGGGAGAATTGTGATCGGAGCACTCCGAAACAATCCGGTATCATCGGTGCGCAGATGTAACCAGATTGATCCGGAGAGATTTCGATGGGGTACTCGTGGATTTCCTTGCGGCGCGGCCTTCCAGGCATCGCGGCGACTGTGCTGGCGACCGGCCTCGCGGCGCCCTTCGCCCCGGCCGGGGCGCAAAGCCTGACCACGCTCCATTCGTTCACCGGCGGCGCGGACGGGGCCGTCCCGCAGAAGGGGCCGACGCGCGACACCGCGGGCAATCTCTACGGCACCACCTATTGGGGCGCCAAGGCCTGCCCGGATTCCTACCAGTATGCGAATGTCGGCTGCGGCACGGTGTGGAAGCTCGACACCAGCAACACCTTCACCACGCTCGTGACCTTCAACGGCAAGACGAACGGCGCCGATGGCTCGAAGGAGGGGGCCGATCCCGACGGCAATCTTACGCTCTACAAGGGCTTCCTCTACGGCACCACGTTCGCGGGCGGCGGTGCCGACCAGGGCACGGTGTTCAAGGTCGCGACCGGCGGCAAGGCGTTCAAGACGCTCTGGAGTTTCAGCGGCACCGATGGCGAGCATCCGGACTCGACGCCGCGTTTCGACAGCTCCGGCAATCTGTTCAGCGTCACGCCGTACGGCGGTCCCGGCTATAACGGCACCGACCATTCCGGCAATGGCGTGCTGTTCGAGCTGACCACGGACGGAACGTTCGTGCCGGAACATGATTTCAGCGGCGGCACGGACGGCGGTTTGCCGGGCCGCATCTACCTCAACGGCAGCAACACCATCTTCGGGGCGACCGAGCAGGGCGGGTCGTGCTCCGGCAGCGGCCTGCCAGCCGCGGGATGCGGGACCGTCTATTCGTTCGTGCCATCCACGGGGGTGTTCACGACCCTCTACACCTTCACCGGCACCAGCGACGGATATTACCCGGACATTGCCGGCATCGACACGAAGGGAGATCTCTGGGGCGGGACCGAGGACGGCGGGTCGGACGGGTACGGCACGCTGTTCGAGCTTATTCCGAATGGTTCGGGCGGCTACAACTACAAGCATCTCTATGACTTCACCGGCGGCAGCGACGGCGCCTATCCGTCGGTCCCCGCTCTCGTCGGGCAGAAGCTCGTCGGCGGCACCGCTGCCGGACCGATCACGCAGAGCTCGCAGGGAGCCGGCGTGCTCTACCAGTTCCTGAAGGGCAAGCTCACGCCGCTCTACACCTTCCTGAACGACAGCAATGGCGGCTATCCGTTCGGCACGCCGGTGGTGACCAGTAGCGGAACGATCTTCGGCACCGCCGCCTATGGCGGGGTCATTCCGTGCGACACCGCGGGCGGGACGCTGATCTCCTCCTACGGCTGCGGCACGATCTACGAGGTCACGCCAGGGGCTGAGTGAGCTCTACCAGTTGGTGTAGGAGCCGTCGCGCCGGCGCAGATGCGGCGGCTCCGAGAAGCGGAAGTGCTGGGCGCGGGCGCGGGCCTCGTCCACCTCGATGCCGAGCCCCGGCGTGTCCGGCACCGGATAGGTGGCGCCGTCCAGCTTCGGGGAGACCGGGAACAGCTCGGGGTCCTCGTGGGCGAGCGGCTGCTCGGCCGGGGAGGCGCGGCATTCGAGCCAGGAGAAGTTCGGCACCGCGGCGGCGAGGTGGATGGTGGCCGCGGTGCAGATCGGGCCGAGCGGGTTGTGCGGCATCAGGTCGATGTAATGCGCCTCGCTCCAGCCGGCGACCTTCATCGCCTCGGTGAAGCCGCCGACATTGCAGATGTCGATGCGGTTGAACTCGTGCAGCCCGCGCTCGATGTAGGGCAGGAACTGCCATTTCGAGGCGAATTCCTCGCCGATCGCGAACGGGATGTCGGTCATGCGGCGGAGCTGCGCGTAGGAGTCGGGCGATTCGTCGCGGATCGGCTCTTCGAGGAAATCGAGCGTGCCTGATGGCAGCTTCTGGCAGAAGGAGGCGGCCTCGGCGACGCTCAGCCGGTGATGGTAGTCGATGCCGAGCGTGACGCCGTGGCCGACCGCCTCGCGCGCGCGGATCAGCCAGGGCACGGTCTCGGCGATGGAGGCGCGCGGCTCGTAGAGTTCGCGCGAGCGCTGGCCCGCGGGCATGAAGCGGATGCAGTCCCAGCCGGCCTCGACCAGCATCCGCGTCTGCTCGATCATCTCCTCCCCGGGCGCCGCGCCGGTGGTGGCGAAGGTCGGCACGCGGTCGCGATGCTTGCCGCCGAGAAGCTGGTACACCGGGACGCCGAGCGCCTTCCCCTTGATGTCGTAGAGCGCGATGTCGATCGCGCCGATCGCCGCGGTGAGCGCACGGCCGCCCTCGAAATACTGGCTGCGGTACATCTCCTGCCAGAGCGCGCCGGCGCGCATGGGATCGCGGCCGATGACGAACTCGCGGAAATGCTCGATCGCGCCGGCGACCGCGCGCTCGCGGCCGGAGAGGCCGGATTCGCCCCAGCCGAAGACCCCTTCGTCGGTCTCCACCTTGACGATGAGCTGGTTGCGCACGCCGACCCAGACGATCAGCGGATGGATGGCGGTGATCTTCATGGGGCTCCCTCGCCGCGCCTGCGGCCGCTCAGTTGAGGCCGCAGCACTTCTTGTATTTCTTCCCCGAGCCGCAGGGACATGGATCGTTGCGGCCGATTTTCGTCGGCGCGACCGATGGGGGCCGGTCGGTCCTGTTGCGCATGCGCCAGCGATGCAACGTCGCGATCCAGCCGGGGATCAGCTCGTGCGCGATCGCGGTCAATTCCTCGGCCTGCGCCGGCTTCGGGCCGTCGCGGCCATCATGGGTGGCAATCGCGCCCAGGACGGTCAGGCCGCGCAAGGCCTGGGAGGCGTCCTTGTCCTCGGCATTCTCGGCGATGGCGCGCCAGGCGTCGGGGTGGTGCATCACGGCGTGCTGGAATCCGTCCGCCCAGAGCTCCCACAACACGTCGCCATTGCGATCGTCGATCTCGAACAGCGGCTCGTATCGGCCGCGCTGCAAGTCCCGCGCCAGCGCGTTGTAGTGACGGAAGATCAGCCGGACGGTCTCTCGCACGGCATTCCCGTCCGCCAGAACGGCCGGCCCGTCCGCGGTCTGGCCGAGGGCGAGCGGCAGCCATTCCTCCGGCGTGATCGGTTCGGGACAGACGAGGATACCGGCGAGGAACCCGTCCAGTTCGCTGGCCAGCATGGCTTCCTCGTCGAGGTCGAGGAGCCGTTCCTCGAGCTGCTCCAGCTCCTCGGGATGCACCATCGTGCTCGCTCCGTTCAGCGGGCGAAGCATCTCCCATTCGAGGGTGATTCGCGAATCTAGCTCGAGAGCGGTTCGGCGATCTGCTCCAGCGACTTGCCCTCGGCATCGACGCCGAGCGCGAGCTCCGTGCCGGCCGCGATCAAGAGCAGCACCGCGCTCGCGAGGTATCCGTAGGCGACGTTCCACGGCGCGCTGCTGCCGATCAGCCGCCCGAACAGGAACGGTGCGACCACGCCGCCGAGCGCGGTGCCGAGCGCGTAGAATGTCGCGATCGCGAGGGCGCGCGTTTCCAGCGGGAAGATCTCGCTTGCGGTGAGATAGGCGGAGCTCGCGGCGGCGGACGCGAAAAAGAAGATCGCCATCCAGAACGCGGTCTGCGACTGCGCGCTGAGCGCGCCAATGCCGAAGGTGAGCGCGGTGGCGGCGAGCAGAAGACCCGAGGCCGCATAGGTCAGGAAGATCATCTTGCGCCGGCCGATCGTGTCGAACAAATCTCCGAGCAGCAACGGCCCGAGGAAGTTCCCCACCGCGAGCGGCAGGATGTAGAGGCCGACGCGCGGAGCCGGCACGTGGTAGAATTTCGCGAGCACCAGGCCGTAGGTGAAGAACACGGCGTTGAACAGGAAGGCCTGCGCCACCATCAGCACCAGCGCGAGCAGGCTGCGGCTCTTGTATTTGCCGAGCATTGCCCTGGCGATCATGCCGAAACCGAACACCTTGCGGGGATGCACGGTGAGCGTGCCCTGGGGCCGCTTGAGCGTCCGGCCGGTGTCCTGCTCGACGCGGCGTTCGATGTCGGCGACGGTTTTCTCCGCTTCATCCTGGCGACCATGGGTGACCAGCCAGCGCGGGCTCTCCGGCACGAAGCGGCGGAGCAGCAGGATCAGAGGCCGAGCACGCCGCCGATCCCGAAACCCAATCGCCAGCCGAGGTCGGGCGCCACGAACGCCCCGGAGAGCAGGGGAATGGAGGCCGCGGCGCCGGCGGCGGCGCCGAGCCAGAAGCTGCCGTTGACGATCAGGTCGATGCGACCGCGCAGCTTCGCCGGGATGAGCTCGTCGATCGCCGAGTTGATCGCCGCGTACTCGCCGCCAATTCCGGCGCCGGTGACCAGGCGGAACAGGCAGAAGCTCCAGAGACCCCAGGAGCAGGCGGTGAGCAGCACGCCCGCAACGTAGATCGCGAGGGTGATGTTGAAGATGACGCGCCGTCCGAAGCGGTCGGTGAGCCAGCCGAACGCCACGGCCCCGAGCACCGCGCCGGCGACGTAGCAGGAGGCGGCGGTGCCGATCCCCGCCGGCGTCAGCGCGAGCGCGCGCCTGTCCTGCAGCACCGGGCCGATCGAGCCGACGATCGTCACCTCCAGGCCGTCGAGCACCCAGGTGATGCCGAGCGCCACCACGATCAGGAGGTGGAAGCGGCTCCATGGCAGACGGTCGAGCCGGGCCGGGATGTCGGTGGTGATCGCCTGTGCCAACCCATTCCTCCGTCGCGGCCGGGCCTGCGCCCAGGCGGGACAACAGCGGGAGCGATTGCCGGGTTGCCTCTCGCGGCGCCGACGGTTCAATAGGGGTGATGCGTCCGCTGCTCGCCGGCCTTCTCGCCCTGCTGCTCGCCTGCCCCGTGGCGGCGCGCGAGCTCAAGGTCGCGACCTGGAACCTGGACTGGCTGACGGAACGAACGACCGGCGATGCGGCGCTGCCGTCCGACGTGCGCTCCCGCGCGCCCGGCGATTTCGACCTGCTGCGGCGCTACGCGGCGCTGCTCGATGCCGACCTGGTGGCGATCGAGGAGGTGGACGGACCCGGCGTGGCGGCGCGGCTGTTCCCGCCTGACCGCTACGCGATCCACATGACGGCGGATCACGTCGTGCAGCGGGTCGGCATCGCGGTGCGGCGCGGGATCGCCTTCACGGTCAATCCCGATCTCACCGCCCTCGATCCCGATCCGGAGGCGCCGCTGCCGCTCAGGAGCGGCGCCGACATCACGCTCCGCTTCGCGGGCGAGGCGCTGCGGGTGCTGGCGGTGCATCTGAAGACCGGCTGCTGGTCGAAGCCGCTCCGCTCGCATCTGCGCGCCTGCGAAACCCTCGATGCGCAACTCCCGGTGCTCGAGCGCTGGATCGCGGCACGTCGGCGGGAGGGCATTCCCTTTCTGGTGATGGGCGATTTCAACCGCGACATGCCGGCGGGCGATGCGTTCCTCGCCGGGCTCGAGGCGGCGGCGCCGCTCGTGGTGCCGACCAGCACGCGGTCGGACCCGTGCTGGGGGGAGAGTTCCGACTTCATCGACCACATCATGGCCGGCGGCCCGGCGCGGCGCTGGATCGAGCCCGACAGCCTCACCGTCATCCTCTACCGCGAGCGCGACCCCGCCTGGAAGGACCGGCTCTCCGATCACTGCCCGGTCTCGGTCCTGCTCACCCTTCCCCGCTGATCAGAAGCAAGGAAAGCCCCGCATGGCCGACAGCCGCCTCATCCTCGTCACCGGCGCGAGCGCCGGGTTCGGCGCCGCCATGGCGCGCCGCTTCGTGCGCGACGGGCATCGCGTGATCGGCGCCGCCCGGCGCGCGGACCGGCTCGACGCGCTCGCCGGGGAGCTCGGCGACAGGTTCCGCGCCTTCCCCCTCGACGTGACCGATGCCGACGCCGTCGCGGGGCTCCCCGGCGCGCTTCCCGCCGGCTGGCAGGAGGTCGACGTGCTGGTGAACAATGCCGGCCTCGCCCTCGGCCTCGATCCCGCCTTCAAGGCGAAGCTCACCGACTGGGACCAGATGATCGAGGTCAACGTGACCGCGCTCGCGCATGTCACGCACGCGCTGCTTCCCGGCATGGTCGAACGCAATCGCGGCCACATCATCAACCTCGGCAGCACCGCCGGCACGTACCCGTATCCGGGCGGCCATATCTACGGCGCGAGCAAGGCGTTCGTGCGCGTCTTCAGCCTGGCGCTCCGCTCGGACCTCGCCGGCACCAACGTGCAGGTGACCGATCTCGAGCCCGGGCTCGTCGGCGGCACCGAGTTCAGCACCATCCGCTTCGGCGGCGATCAGGCCAAGGCCCAGTCCGTCTACACCAATACCCAGCCGCTGATGCCGGACGACATCGCCGAGGCGGCCGCCTGGGTCATCGGGTTGCCGAAGCACGTCAACATCAACCGCATCGAGATGATGCCGACATGCCAGGCCCCGGGCCCGCTCCTGGTCAAGCGCCAGGCATGAGCGGCGGAGAAGGAAGACGGGGCTTCGCCCCGAACCCCACCAGGAGGCGCTGCCTCCTGGACCTCCGCCAAAGGCGGAGCCTTTGGAATCCATTTCGTTTGTTGAAGAGGGATGGGCCGACCCGGACCTCTCAACCACCTCGTCGGCCCATCCCTCTTCAACAAACCAGACGGGTTCTAAGGGCTCCGCCCTTAGCAGGGGTCCAGGAGGCGGCGCTCCCTGGCGGGGTCCGGGGCGGAGCCCTGGCCTTCCTTCTCCGCCGCGCATTCCTCGTGCTGCCCCTGGTGGTGGCGGCGTGCGTTGCGGCGCCGGAGACGTCGCCGGAGGCGATGCCGCCGTTGCGGTATGACTATCTGACCAAGTTGCGGCTGAATGTCGGGGCGATCGACATCGATGACCAGGCGGTGCCGACCGCGCCCGGGGATGTGGCGGCGTTGTCGCCGGACCCGCCGGCGCAGGCGCTGCGGCAGATGGCCGAGGATCGGCTGGTTGCGGGCGGCAACACCGGGCGTGCGGTGTTCGTGATCGAGAATGCGTCGATCCTGCGCGGTCCGGGCGGGGAGCTGACCGGCGCACTTGCGGTGCGGCTCGACATCATGACCGGGAGCGGCAGCCCGACCGCCTACGCGGAGGCCCGCGTCTCGCGGGTTCTGACCAACGACACGACCGGGCTGCGGCCGGCGCTCTACGACATCACGCGGCAGATGATGAACGACATGAACGTCGAGTTCGAATACCAGGTCCGCCACTCGCTGAAGGACTGGCTGCAGGAAGCTTCGCCGGTCAGCGCGCCGGCGCCCGTGCAGCAGGAACAGCTCAGCCCGCCGCCGAGCTGAGCGCCTTCGCCGCCGCCATGACCTCGGCGGCGTGGCCTTCGACCTTCACCTTGGGCCAGATCCTGGCGATCCTGCCGTGCCGGTCGATGAGGAAGCTGCTGCGCTCCATGCCCATGTATTTCCGGCCATACATGCTCTTCTCGACCCAGGCGCCGTAGGCGGCGGCGACCCTGGTATCCTCGTCGGAGGCGAGCGGGAACGTCAGGTTGTATTTCGCGGCGAATTTCTCGATCGGCTTCATCTTGTCCTTGGACACGCCGATCACGTCGATGCCGATCCTGCCAAGCTGCGGCAGCGCCTCCTGGAAGGCGCAGGCCTCCTTCGTGCAGCCCGGCGTGTCGGCCCTCGGGTAGAAATAGAGCAGGAACGGCTTCCCCTTCAGCGACGCGAGGCTGACGGTGCGGCCGCCGCTCGCCGGCATGGAGAAATCGGGGGCGGGATCGCCTTCGGCCGGGGCCTTGGCTTCAGTTGTCATGGCTTGATCTCCGGATCGCCGACGAGACGGGTGAACGCCGCGCGCACCTCCGCGGCGAGGCTGTCGAGGGCGGCGCGCAACGAAGGTAGATCGGCCTCTCCGGGACGCAAGCCGCCGACCGTCTGGGCGAGTGCTGCGAGCGCCGCCGGGGGCGGATCGCCGCGCATCGCCCGTCCGAGCACCAGGCGGAGGATGCCCTGCACACCGCGCCAGGCCGTGTCGGCGCGGATCAGCAGCGCGGCGTCCGCCGGATCGAGCAGGCCGGCATCGCGCAGCCGGGCGAGCGCCACCCGGGTGGTGGGGCTCAGGATTTCGGGATGGACGCGCGCGTGGACCAGGGCGAGCGCCTGGGCGACGAACTCGACCTCCATCAGCCCGCCCGGGCGGAGCTTCACGTCCCAGGGTCCGCCGGGCGGGAGGTCGCGGGCGAGGCGGCCGCGCATCGCCCTGGCATCCTCGCGCACGCGGGCGGGATCGGCGGCCAGGATGGCGTCGCGGATCGCCGCCTCGACCCGCTTCCCGAGCGCACGCGGCCCGGCCACCACGCGGGCGCGGATCAGCGCCATGCGCTCCCAGGTCCAGGCATCCTCGGCGTGGTAGCGGCGGAAGCCCCCGAGCGAGACCGCCACCGGTCCCTTGTTGCCCGATGGCCGCAGCCGCATGTCCACCGCATAAAGCGCCCCTTCGGGGCCAGGGGCGGTCAGCGCCGCGACGAAGGCATGCGCGGCGCGGATGTAGTACTGGCTGACCGGCAGGCTGCGCGCACCGCGGCTTTCCGTGACCGTCGCCGGATGATCGTAGACCAGCATCAGGTCGAGATCGGAGCCGGCCAGCATCTCCCGCCCGCCGCACTTGCCGAGCGCCACCACCACCATCCCGCCGCCACGCACGCTGCCGTTCCGTTCCGCGAAATCCGCGACCACGCGCGGCAGCAGGGCGGCGATCGCGGCATCGGCGAGGGCGGTGCGGATGGCGCCGGCCTCGTCGATGCCGCATGCGTCCCTCCAGCACCGCGACGTCGAGCCGGAACTCCTCCCCACGCACGGTCTGGCGGATGATCTCGATCGCGGGCTCGAGCCCGACGGCATCGGCGAGGGCGGTCTCGAGGGCGCGCAGCGCGTCCGGCGCACCAAGCTCGCGCGGCGACAGCAGGCCTTCGAGCGCGCTCGGCACCGACGCGAGATGGTCGGCGAGCGAGGGCGCGGCGCCGAGCACGGCGGCGACGCGGTCGAGCAGCGCGGGGTTGCGCTGGAACAGCGAGAGGAGCTGCACGCCCGCCGGCAGCCGGGCAAGGAAGGCTTCGAAGCGGATGAAGGCCTGGTCGGGCTCGCGCTGCCGGCCGAGCGCCTGCAGCAGCAGCGGCAGCATGCCTCCGAGCAGCTCGCGCGCCCGCTCGGAGCGGAGCGCCCGCACCCGGCCGGCACGCCAGCCGCGCACCGCATCGACGATGCGCGCCGTATCGCGGAAGCCGAGCGACTCGAGCGCGGCGATGGTCGCCGGCGGCGCTTCGCGCGCGCCGGTGAAGTCGAGCGCTGCCGTCTCCGTGCGGTGGCTCCGGCGCGAACTCGAAAAGCTGCGCGTAGCGGGCGCGGACGCGGTCGATGCTGGCGCAGCAGCGCGACGGCGAAGCCCCTCGCATCGGCATGGCCCATGAAGGCGGCGAAGGCGGCGAGCTCTTCCGGCTTCGTCGGCAGCGAATGCGTCTGCCGGTCGGCGACCATCTGCAGCCGGTGCTCGACGCGGCGGAGGAAGCGGTAGGCGCTGGCGAGCTCCGCCGCGGCACGCTTCGGCAGGTGGCCGGCGCGGGCCAGCAGGCGCAGCGCCGGCAGGGTGCGCGGCTCGCGCAGCGCCGGGTCGCGGCCGCCCCAGACCAGTTCGAGCGTCTGGGTCAGGAACTCGATCTCGCGAATGCCGCCGAGGCCGAGCTTCACGTTGTGGCCGGCGATCCGCGCCACCGGGTCGGCGCCGGCCAGGGCGCGGGCGGATTTCTGCTGCTCGTCGATGCGCCGCTTCATCAGATGGATTTCGCCGATCGCCGCGAAGTCGAGATGCCGGCGCCAGACGAAGGGGCGGATGGCGGCGAGGAACTCCGCGCCGAGCGCGCGGTCGCCGGCCACCGGGCGCGCCTTGATCATGGCGGCGCGCTCCCAGTTCTGGCCCATGCTCTCGTAGTAGCTGATGGCCGCGGGCAGCGCGATCGCGGGCGGCGTCGCGGCGGGATCGGGCCGCAGGCGCAGATCGGTGCGGAACACGTAGCCATCCGCGTCGCGCGCCTCCATGATCGCAACCAGATTGCGCGCGAAACGTGAAAAGAGAGCCCGCAATCCTTCACCAGGTTCGGCATGGGCGTCCGGGTCATAGAGCAGAACGAGGTCGATATCGCTCGAGTAGTTCAGCTCGCCGGCGCCCAGCTTGCCCATGCCGAGCACCGTGAAGCCGCAATTGCGCTCGGGCTCGGCGGGATCGGGGAGACGGAGCTCGCCCGCATCGTGGCCGGCGCGCAGCAGATGCGCGGCGGCGAGCGCGAGCGCCGCTTCGGCGAAGCGGGACAGCGCGCCGGTCACCTGCTCGAGCGTCCAGACGCCGCCGATATCGGCGATCGCCACCGCGAGCGCGAGCTGCCGCTTGGCCTGGCGCAGCAGCGCGGCGAGCTTCGGCCGCGCCGTGGTCGGCGGGGTGGCGGCGACGGTCAGCATGATCGCGGCGACCGCCGGGTCGGGGCCGTCGGCGGCGAGGCTGCGCAGAAGCGCGGCCTCGCGCAGCGCGAGGTCGGAGAGATACGGGCTGTTGCCGCCGATCGCGCGCAGCATGGCGCCGAAGGGCGGCTGGCGCGCGAGCCGCGCCTGCGCACGGCCGAGGGCGGCGAACCGTTCGATCAGGCGCTCCGCCGCGTCGGGATCGGCGGGAGCGGGCCAGTCGACGGGGAGCGCGAATCCTTGGCATGCGGATCCGAGGTCAGCCGCTCGCTCCCGACGGGTCAACCCTCGGTGCTGATCCGCACCGGACCGCGCGTTCGGCCGCGCGTTGCACGTGCTCGGCCGGGTCGTGCTCGGCCTCGCCCTGCTGCTCGCGATCGGCGTGGGTGCGCTCGCCTGGCGGCTGTCGCAGGGGCCGATCGCGCTGCCCTGGCTCGCGCACCGGCTGGAGGCGGCGGCAAACGGGCCGCCCGAGGAGGGCGGCCGGCCGACCCGGCTCGTCATCGGCGGCGCCGCGCTCGGCTGGCAGGGCTTCCGCCTCGGCGTCGATCATCCGCTCGACATCCGGCTCGACGGCGTCCGGGTGGTGGACGCGAAGGGGCAGGCGCTCGACCGCATCACCCGGCTCGACGTGTCGCTCTCGCTCGCCGCGCTGCTGACCGGCCGCGTCGCGCCGCGCACGATCGCGGCGGACGGTGTTCGCCTGCATGTGCTGCGGGCGGCGGACGGCACGCTCGGGCTCGATATCGGCAGCCTCGCCGAGCCGCTGGACCGCCGGCGCGCCCGTCCCGTCGCCGGCGCCGAGATCGGCGCCGCGCCAGGATCTGCTGGCGGAGTTCGCGAGCCCGCTGCAGACCGACACGACACCGCGCGAGCGCGGCCATGGCGCCGTGCGCCTCAACCAGCTCCGCCAGGTCACGATCCACGATGCCGCGGTCACCGTCACCGATCGGCGGCTCGGCGCCGACTGGCGCATGGCACCGGCCACGCTCGACCTGACCCGGCAGGAGGCGGGCGGCGTCACCGGCTCGGCCGCGGCGGATCTCGCGCTCGGCGGCGGCCCGGCGCTGCACGCGACCGCGGAGTTCCATCTGCAATCGGGCGGCGCAGCGACCGAGATCACGGCGCATGTGAGCCCGTTTGCGCCCGCGGGCCTCGCAGGCGCGGCGCCCGCGCTGCACCAGGCGGCGGGGTTCGCGGCGCCGGTGGAGGCGAGTCTCAGCCTGGCGCTCGGCCCCGACCTCGCGCCGCTGCATTTCGCGCTGCAGGCGCGCGCCGGCGCCGGCCCGGTACGGCTCGGCGGTTTCGCGGCGGCGCTCAGCTCCGCGAGCCTCGACGCGGCGGGCGGCCCGGATTCCGCCGAGCTCCGCACGCTGCAGATCGTGCTGGCGCAGCCCGACGGCAGCATCGGGCCGACGGTGGCGCTGCATGGCGACGGCAAGCGCTCCAATGGCCGCTTCATCGCGCATTTCGCGATCGATCTCGACCAGGTCGCCTTCGTCGACCTGCCGCATCTCTGGCCCGCAGGCATCGGCGGCGGCGCGCGGCCCTGGATCACACAGAACATCACCGCCGGCACCGCGCATGACGGGCACGTCGCGGTGACGCTCGAGGGACCCGCCGATCTCTCCGAGGCGAAACTCACCGCCGCCTCCGGCAGCCTCGCCGGCAGCGACCTCACCGTCCACTGGCTGCGGCCGCTGCCGCCGATCGAGCATGCCGCCGCGACGCTCACGCTCACCGGCCCCGACACGCTGGAGATCGCCGCGCAGGGCGGCCATGTCGCCATCGGCAAGGACGGCATCACCCTGCATGACGGCAGCATGAAGATCTCGGGCCTGACCGTGAAGGACCAGTACGGCAGCATCGCGCTCACCGCCGGCGGTGCGCTGCCGGACGTGCTGGCGCTGCTCGCCAGCAAGCGCCTGCACCTGCTTTCCGCCCATCCGCTGCCGCTCACGAACCCGGCCGGCACCTTCACGACCGATCTCACCGTCCAGCTGCCGCTCGACAACCGGGTGACGATGGATCAGATCGCGATCCGCGCCCATGCGAAGCTCGCGCAGGTGCATCTCGGCAAGGTCGCCCTCGGGCACGACATCGACGGCGGCACGTTCGACCTCACCGCCGACAATGACGGGCTGAAGGCGAGCGGCACCGGCCGGTTCGCACGCATTCCGACCAGCGTCGCGGTGGCGCTCGACTTCCGCGCGGGCCCGCCCGACGGGATCACCACGCGCGTCGACGCTTCCGGCACGGCGAGCGACAGCGAGCTCGCGAATCTCGGGCTCGACACCGGCGGCGTGCTGAGCGGGCCGGCACAGATCCATGCCGTCTACGCCGAGCAGCGCGCCGGGCCCGCCTCGGTGCAACTCGATGCCGATCTGCGGGGAGCAAGCCTCGATGCCGGACAAATCGGCTGGAAGAAGGCGCCCGGCCAGCCGGCGACCGCACACGCGCTGCTGCGGCTCGACCACGACCGGCTCGCCGGGATCGACGACGTGGTGGTGAACGGCCCCGATCTCGCCGTGCAGGGCAGCGCCGACATGGCCGACGGCCGACCGCAGACATTGGTGCTGAACCGGGCGGTGATCGGCCGCACCGATCTCGCCGGCACGATCCGCCTGGCGAGCCGGCCCGGCGAGCCGATCCGGGTCGACCTCGCCGGGCCGCAGATCGACCTCACCGGCCAGCTCGGCAAGCGCGCCGGCAAGCGCCCGTCACATCCGGTCGAGCATGTCGGACCGCCCTGGCAGCTGCGGGGACGGTTCGACAAGGTGGTGCTCGCCGGCAACCACGTCGTCGGCCCGATGACCGCGGTGGCCGAGAGCGACGGACGGGTGATCCGGAGCGCGCGCGTGCAGGTGACCGGTGGCGTGTCGATGCTCGGCACGATCACCACCACCAATGCGGATGGCCGCGTGCTCAGCATCACCGCCGACGATGCCGGTGCGCTGCTGCAGGCGCTCGACATCGTGGACACGATCCGCGGCGGCCGCCTCGTGCTGACCGGCCGCTTCGATGATCGCAACGTCGACCACAGGTTGAACGGCAATGCCGATATCAGCAATTTCCGCCTGACCAACGCGCCGGCGATCACGCGCGTGCTGGAGGCGATGACGCTCTACGGCATGCTGGGCATGCTGCGCGGTCCCGGGATGGAGGTCGACCGGCTGATCGCGCCGTTCGGCCTCGACCAGCAGCGCCTGACGCTTGACGATGCGCGCGCCTACAACAGCGCGCTCGGCGTGACGGCGAAGGGAACGGTCGATCTCGATGGCAACACCGCCGACCTCACCGGTACGATCGTGCCCGCCTATCTGTTCAACTCCTTTCTCGGCAACATCCCGGTCATCGGCCGATTGTTCAGCCCCGAGCAGGGCGGCGGAGTGTTCTCCGCGACCTACACGGTGAGGGGCTCGCTCGGCGATCCGGCGGTGTCCGTCAACCCGCTCGCCGCGCTGGCGCCCGGTTTCCTTCGAGGGGTGTTCGGGATCTTCCAGAAGCGATAGCAATCGGCTTCGTTCGGCGGACTTCGATCTTGTGCGACGCGACGCTCGGGTGAGACTTCAGTTCCCATGATGCCCAGCTGCACGGAGCCGACTTCGAAGCGGACGTCCAATACTGACGAACCACGTTCGGGAACGTCGGTCGGATGCGGTGACTTTGCCGGGCGCCGCCGTCCCCAACCTACGGTGCGAGTTCGAACACCATTCCCCGGTTATGCACCCCGCCGACCTGTGTCGTCCCGTACAAGTTCAGCGGCCGGAATGCCGCCGGAGGGCGCGCGCCAAATACCGCGCGCCGAGGTGCTCTCGATGAGTGACGATTTGAGCGCGCTGGTATGAGCCCCAATGGCGGGCACGAGGGCCAGGCGCCCCGGCCTCATCCGAATGCCCTCGGCGCACCGGACAACCGCTCAGGACGCGCGCAGCGAGGTCAGGAAGCCGGTCACCCGGGCGCCGAGCCGCTCCGCTTCGGCGGCGAGCGTGTCGGCCAATTCGAGGACCTGGCCGGCCACGTCGCGCACCGCGCCGGTGCTCTTGGTCACGCCCGCGACGCCCGCAGTCACCGCATGAGTGCCGCTGGCCGCCTGCTGCGCGCTGTCGGCGATCTCGGCGGCGGCCGAGCCCTGCTGGGCCACTGCGCCGGCGATGCCGTCGGTCAGCTCGCTCACCTCGCCGATCCGCCCGGCGATCGCCGTGATCGCCGTCACGGCGTCCCGCGTCGTCGCCTGGATGCGCTCGATCTGCGAGCCGATCTCGTCGGTTGCGCGCGCGGTCTGCGCCGCCAGCGATTTCACCTCGCCGGCAACCACCGCAAACCCCTTGCCGGCCTCCCCGGCCCTGGCCGCCTCGATCGTCGCGTTGAGCGCAAGCAGATTGGTCTGGCCGGCAATGCCGGTGATCAGCCCGACCACGTCGCCGATCCGCGCGGCCGCCTCGGCCAGCGACCGCACGGTCGCGTCGGTCTCCTTCGCCATCTTCGCGACGCTGCCGACGATCTCGGTCGAGCGCCCGGTCTGCCGGTTGATCTCGGCGACCGAGGCGGCCAGCTCCTCGGCGGCGGCGGCGATCGTCTGCACGCTGCTCGAGGTGCGCTCGGCCGCCCCCGAGGCCCCCTCGATGTCGCGCGCCACGGCCACGACGTCGTCGGCCATGCCGCCCGCCGCACGCTGCAGCGATGCCGCGCGGCCGGCGACGAGCTCGGCCACCGCCTTCACGTCGGCCTGGAATTCGCTGGCGAGCCGGGTCCGCTCCGTGGCGTCGGTCCACACCGCCATCCCGCCGATATACTTGCCCTCCGCGTTGCGGATCGCGAGCACGTCGAGCGCGAGCGTCAGTCCGCCGGCCTGCATCTCGCAATGCAGCGGCAAGCGTGCGGGATCGGCGATCTCCGCGGCGCGCGGGGCGAGCGCCGGGAACACCTCGACGAGCTTGCGCCCCGCCGGTTCCGCCGCGGCGAGACCCGCGCGCGCGAGCGTCGCCCTGCCCGAGGCGTTGACATAGGTGACGCCGAAGCCGTTCTGCGGATCGCTCCACATCACGCCGACAGGGACGTTGTCCACCATCACCATGGCGGACTCGAACCATTCCTTGTAGCGCGCCGCCTTCTCCCGCTGCGCGGCGAGCTCCTTGCGCAGCGATTTCCGCTTCGAGAACCAGCCGGGCATCCATTCTCTCCGGGTCAAGCAACCCGATGAGAACAGATCCCGCTTAAGCCCGGGTTAAAGGCGGGCGGCCGATCTCACGCGTTGCCGCGATCCTCGCGGAACAGGCCGAGCGCCTCCTGGATCGGTCGGTCGGAGAAGGAGAACAGCACCGAGTCCGCATCCGCCTCGTGGCGCAGGCGGTGCCAGCTCGGCACCACGAAGATGTCGCGCGGCCCCCACTCGACGACGAACTCCGCGCCGATCCGCGTCCGCCCCCGCCCCTCGATCGGCACGTAGATGGTGGCGTCGGTCGAACGGTAGGCCTGGCTGCGAAACCCCGCCGGCAGCAACTGGATGAACGTGCCCATCGTCGCCATCGCATGGCCGCCGGTCTCGGGATTGGCGTAGCGCATGCGGAGCCCGTGGCACGGATCCCACTCGTCCTGCCGGCGCATCGCCTCCAGCGCCTCGCGCGTGCGCGCATAGGGATAGTTGAAGATCGGCGATGCGGCGAGGCGCCGGGCGCCATCGACCGGCAGCAGGTTGGCGCCGTAGCGCGCGACGCTGTCCCCGGTGCGGCGGGTGACCGGCTGCGCGTCATCGCCCAGATGCTCGGCGAAGGAGGCGTCGAGGAACTGCACGACCGGAATGTCGAGCCCGTCGAGCCAGAAGATCGGCCGGTCGCTTTCATTGCCGTGGTCGTGCCAGGCCATCGGCGGCGTGATCACGAAATCGCCCTCGTGCATCACCGTCTTCTCGCCCTCGACCACGGTGTGGGCACCCTCACCCTCCAGCACGAAGCGGAGCGCGGTCTGGGTGTGGCGGTGCGCCGGCGCGACCTCGCCCGGGCAGCACCATCTGCACCCCGGCATAGAGATCGGTGGTGATGCGCGACTGGCCCCGCAGGCCCGGATTTTCCAGCACCAGCACGCGACGCTCGGCCTCCCTGGCGGTGATCAGCCCGCCCGCCTCCATCATCGCCGCGCGGATCTCGGCGAAGCGCCAGGAAGCCGGCCGGCACGGGCTCCGAGGCTCCGGCGTCACCAGGTTGGCGAGCGCGGTCCAGAGCGGCGTCATGTTCTGCTGGCCGATGCGCTCGTAGAAGGCGAGCCGCTCCGGCGTCTCCGTCACCTGGCTGGCCATGACGCTGATTCCTCCTGCTGAAATTGACAGTACACGGTCGATCCCCGTAGGGTCAACGCGGGAGCGGATCACGGGCGATTGCGGATGGAGCACATCTACGACATGCCCGGCCATCTGATCCGGCGTGCGCAGCAGATCTCGACCGCGATCTTCACCGAGGAATGCGAGCGCTTCGGCCTCACCTCGGTGCAGTACGCGGCACTCGCGACCATCCGCGCGCATCCCGCCATCGACGCGACGCGGCTTTCGGCGCTGATCGCCTTCGACCGCTCGACCATCGGCGACGTGCTCGAACGGCTGGAGGCGAAAGGCTGGATCGAGCGCAGCGCGAGCCCGAGCGATCGCCGCATCAAGCTGCTCGATCTCTCCGCGTCGGGTCTTCGGTTGCTGCAACGCGTGGAACCGGCGGTGCAGCGCGTGCAGCAGCGCCTGCTCGCGCCGCTCGCGCCCGCCGACCGCACGACGATGATCCGCCTGCTGCGCGCGCTCGCCGAGCTGCACAACGAGATCACGCCCGCACCGCTCCGCGCGGCGGGGCAGTGCTGAGGAGCAACCCCATGGCGACGACCACCGCAGCGCTGATCGACGACCTCGTCGTTGCCAACCACATCCTGTTCGACCAGGGTGTCGTCGATGCGTTCGGCCATGTCAGCGTGCGGCACGACGCGCGGCCCGATCGCTTCCTGCTCGCGCGCAACATGGCACCGGGGAACGTGACCGCCGGCGACATCATCGAGTTCATGCTCGACGGCGAGGCGGTGGATGCGGATGGTCGCCGCGTCTATCTCGAGCGCTTCATCCATGGCGAGATCTATCGCGCGCGCCCGGACGTGATGTCGGTGGTGCACAGCCACTCGCACGCGATCGTGCCGCTCAGCGTGGTGAAGGGCGCCCGGCTCAGGGCGCTGTTCCACATGGCGGGCTTCGTGGGCGCTGGTGCGCCGGTGTTCGAGATCCGCGACCACGCCGGCGACGGCACCGACCTCCTGATCAGCGACAACGCGCTCGGCCGCGCGCTCGCCGCGCATTTCGCGCGGTCCGACATCGTGCTGATGCGCGGGCATGGCTCGACCGTGGTCGGCGGGTCGATCCCGCAGGCGGTGTACCGCGCCGTCTATGCCGAGCTCAACGCGCGCTACCAGCTCCAGGCGAGCGCGCTCGGGGAGGTCGACTTCCTCACCGCAGCGGAAGGCCGCGCCTGCCTCAACCGCGTGGAAGGCCAGGTGCAGCGCCCGTGGGATCTGTGGAAGTCGGAGGCGATGCGGCGGCGCGCCGGCGTGGCCCCCGGCTGAGCGGAGCCCGCGCGACGGTGCGTCGCCCTTCCAACGTTGTCTCGGCGGGCGGCGCGAACAGGGCCGGCTCCACCGGCGTGTGCGCGCCGCAGCGATTGCCGCCGCGTTGCGCAATGGCGGCTGGTCCGAGCTGTCGGGCTTGCGCGGGCACGGTTCGGGGCCGGCCTGGCAGCCCGGCGCGGGCGGCATGTGCCTGCACTCGATCCTGCTCGACCCGGCCAATCCGGCGCGCCTCTTCATCGCCATCTCCGCCGCGGGCGCGTTCCGCCCGCAAGGCGCGCCGACGCAAGCCTCGTTGCTCGACGCGCTCGAGGCTGCTCTTCCGGCGCTGCGCGGCACGATCCGCGATCACGCCAGCAAACGCCGCCGCCCCTTCCTCCGCTTTTTCGCCTGCGGCCAGGACCTGTCCCACTGCCCGCCCGACACGCCGCTGCGCGCGTCGGTGGTTGAGGGAGCGGAGGCGTTCCTGGTCGTTGGCGCAATCGCGGGCGGCTGACGCGCGGCGAACGAAAAAAATCGGCGTCAGCCGACCTTCATCCGCGTTACCCGCGCCCGCCGCACCACGTCACTCGAGATTTCTCATCGCGCGTCTTGGCCGAAGGAGGGAATTGCGGACTTTCACGGGACGGGTTCTGCACTGGACTATGGGCAGGGGGCGAAGCGCGGGCCGACACGCAACGGCCAGTCAGATGTCAAGCGCAGCCCCGGCCCCGCCGAATTTGTCGAATGTGGAACTACGTGTGAGCGTCGTGTCGGCAAAGCCCTTGAGAGCTCGTGCCTCAGCTACTACGGTCGTTTCCCAGACTTCGGGGGGGCGCGTGCAGAAGCACGTCATACTCACATTCGCCGGTGTTATTGTGGCCATTCTTATCGTGGCCTGGGTGCATCCGGACACGAGTGGCGGAACGGCGTTCATTGTCGTTATTACGCTTTTGGCTATAAATTCGCTGGGCGCAGTCGTCGGGCTGATACGAAAGCGCCGGTAGAGACGGTCGTAAGGAAGTGAAATGAGGCATTACGGCTTGCCGGCGGTGCTTGGCGTAACCCTTCTGCTGGCCTGCGGTGGATCCGAAGCTTTAACGGCGTGCAAAACCGGCGAAATAGAAATAGACGGGAGGTGCGTGACGGCACCGTACTCTACCATTGCGCCCGGCGCGACCAGTACGGCCGGCGCGACCAATACGGCCGGCGCGGGTGCGGCCGGGATCATTACAGGTACGACTACGACGGGCACGACTACGACAGCCACACCTTCGACAGGCTCGTCGGGGCATACTAGCGCTCATCACGCGACTACCCGTCGTCATAGTACATCCGACATCCTTCATGGTGAAACTGGCACCAGCAGTTCCAAAATATTGGTTCCAGTTCGAGCTTATCTCGGAAGTAACCAACATACCCCCAAAGGGTGTGGGCGCCTACGGGATATTCGCTTTACATGCCAAATCAACGAGCGATACCCGGAATTGGCTGAAGATGGCCTGCTCCTCCTTCATCGCCGCCCTCCAACCACAGGCAAGACTTCCGCCAACGGTGAAGCTTGGTGATCAGATGCTGACGATATGGCCACTCGACGATCCCGATGCGCCAAAGGCAAAGGCTGACGACTGCGATTTTCTGCTCGACCATTACGACTTGTTTTCAGCCGATTTGGCTATGGCCGATGCTGCCTCGCAAGGCGGAGACTTCCACGGTCGGGGCCCATTTCTGATCGGTTGGTCACCCTCCGACACACGGGGCAGACCGGACAAACTTGTACTGGTCGTCGATATGTCGTCATACACAAGTCAAGAAAGCTTCAATTATGCTCTCCACGCATGGAAGGACGAGGTAGTGGAGAACCCCAAACTGTGGCGAAGGGGCTGGTCTTTGGAGCAGCTAAGGCTAGTAATTCACGATTTCGCTGACGAATATGGGTCTGACATTCTTTTCGCCGCACATCTCTCCAGCGGCAAAGGTAAAGGAGATTGACCCCCCGGACAGCGTTCGCTTCAACGCTGTTTAGAAATCATGTCGCTCCCGCGAACATCAGCATTGCGGCGTTCAATCCGCGCTGGGAGCAGTCGTCGATGACCCGCCTCCCAACAGGACAGCGCTTTCACCCCGCCAGCTTCCCCAACAACCGCGCATGGCACCGCGCGCCGTGCTCGAAGCAGCGGACGTCGAACTTCTCGTTCGGGCTGTGGACCTGGTCGTCGTCCAGGCCGAAGCCGATCAGCAGGCTGTCGATGCCGAGTTCGCGGCGGAAGGTGTCGACGATCGGGATCGAGCCGCCGCAGCCGGCCAGCACGGCGGGGCGCCCGTACTCCTCGGAGAGCGCCTCGTGGGCGGCGCGGACCCATTGGCTGTCACCGGGGATGACGATCGCCGGGCCGTTGCTGAAGGTCTCGATGTCGAATTTCGTGTCCGGGTGCTTGCGCTCATTGATGAAGCGGCGGAGCCCTTCCACGATCTCGTCCGGGTCCTGGTCGGGCACCAGGCGGAAGGAGATTTTCGCGCCCGCCTCGGCGGCGATCACCGTCTTGCTGCCGGGGCCGCCATAGCCGCCCCAGATGCCGTTGATGTCAGCGGTCGGGCGTGACCACAGGCGCTCCAAGGGCGCGCGGTCCTTCTCGCCGATCGGGGTGGTGAGGCCGACCCCTTCGAGGAAGGCGCGCTCGTCGAAGTCGAGCCCCTTCCACTGCGCCGCCTGCGTGGGCTCCAACTCGCGCACGCGGTTGTAGAAGCCGGGGATCTGGATGCGCCCCTCGGCGTCGGTGAGGTCGCCGAAGATGCGCACCAGCTCGTTCACCGCGTTCAGCGCCGAGCCGCCGAACATGCCGGAATGCAGGTCCTTGTCGGCGCAGCGCAGATTGACCTGCGTGTAGGTCATGCCGCGCAGCCTTGTGTCGATCGCCGGCGTGTCGATGTCCCACATGCCGGTGTCGCTGATCACGCAGATATCGGCGCGGAGCCCGTCCTTGAGGCTGGCGACGAAGGGCTTGAAGTTGGTGCTGCCGACCTCCTCTTCGCCCTCGATCAGCACCGAGACGCGCACCGGCAGCCCGCCGGTCGCGTCGTGCCAGGCGCGGAACGCCTCCAGCCACATCATCGTCTGGCCCTTGTCGTCCACCGCGCCGCGCGCATAGACCCGCTTGCCGTGCTTGCCGTCGCGGAGCGTCGGTTCGAAGGGCGGCGTTTCCCAGAGCTCCAGCGGCTCCGGCGGCTGCACGTCGTAATGGCCGTAATAGAGCAGATGCGGCGCGTTGCCGCCCGGCCCGGCGTACTGCGCGACGACGGCCGGGTGGCCAGCGGTCGGGCGAACCTCGGCCTGGAAGCCGATCTCGGCCAGGCGGTCGCGGAACCAGGCGGCGGCGCGCCGGCAATCCTCGGCGTGCTTCGGCTGCGCGCTCACGCTCGGGATGCGCAGGATGTCGAACCAGCGTGCCTGGGATTCCGGGCGCATCGCGTCGAGGCGGGCAAGAACGGCGTCGATCTGGCTGCTCATCGGAATCACCTTCGGGCTGGTCGGAGAAGCGCCATTCCAGCCAGAATTGGGCAATGGTGCAACCGCGGCGCGTTTGCCCGCGGCACCGGCCCCGATTAGCCTGCGAGCAACGGAGGAGGTCCAGGAATGAAACGCCGCATCTTGCTGCAGACGACGCTCGCGGGCGCCGCCGCGCTGGCCGCGCCCGCCATTGCCCGTGCCCAAGGCACGGGCGGAGCGGGCAAGAACGTGCTGAAATTCATCCCGCAATCCGATCTCGCCTCGATCGATCCGGTCTGGACCACGGCGGACGTGACGCGCAATCATGCTTTCCTCGTCTTCGACACGCTGTACGGGCTCGACGCGAAATACATCGCGCATCCGCAGATGGTGCAGGGCCACACCGTCTCCGACGACAAGAAGCAATGGGAGCTGACGCTCCGCCCGGGCCTCAAATTCCACGACGGCGCGCCGGTGCTCGCGCGCGACTGCGTCGCCAGCATCGAGCGCTGGGGCAAGCGCGACGGGTTCGGCGGCATCCTGATGGCGGCGACGGACGAGCTTTCGGCGCCGTCCGACACCACCATCCGCTTCCGCCTCAAGAAGCCATTCCCGTTGCTGCCGGAGGCGCTGGCGACGCCCACCAACATGTGCTGCATCGTGCCCGAACGGCTCGCGAAGACCGACCCGAACACGCAGATGGCGGAGGTGGTCGGCAGCGGGCCGTTCCGCTTCGTCGCCAACGAGCGGGTCTCGGGCGCCAAGGTGGTGTATGCGAAATTCGCGGACTATGTGCCGCGCCAGGAGCCGACCAGCTTCACCTCGGGCGGCAAGCCGGTGCATTTCGATCGCGTCGAATGGACGGTGATCCCGGATTCCGCCACCGCGGCGGGGGCGCTGCACGCCGGCGAGCAGGATTGGTGGGAAAACCCCGACATCGACCTCGTGCCCATGCTGAAGGGCGACAACGCGCTCACCGTCGTGGTGAAGGACCGGATGGGCGAGATCGGCTGCATGCGCTTCAACGCGCTCCACCCGCCGTTCGACAACCCCGCGATCCGCCGCGTCGTCGTCTCCGCGGTGAACCAGCAGGATTTCATGCAGGCGGTGGCCGGCTCGTCGCCCGATCTGATCCGCACGCCGGTCGGGCTCTGGTCGCCCGACAGCCCCTACGCGACCGATATCGGGGTCGAGACGCAGAAGGGCGATGCCGATCCGGCGAAGCTCAAGCAGGCGCTCGCCGCTGCCGGCTACAAGGGCGAGAGGATCGTGGTGCTGGCCGCGGGGAATTTCCCGATCATCACGGCGATCGCGGAGGTGGGCGGCGATCTCCTGAAGAAGATCGGCTTCAACGTCGACTACCAGTCGCTCGACTGGGGCACCGTGGTGCAGCGCCGCGCCTCGAAGGCGCCGCTCGACAAGGGCGGATGGAGCATCTTCTTCACCTTCCTCGGCGGCACCGGCAACATCATCCCGGCCGCCGACATCGCGATCCGCGCCAATGGCGACAAGGCCTGGTTCGGCTGGCCCACCAACCCGAAGCAGCAGGGGCTGCTGGAAGCCTGGTTCGACGCGCCCGATCTTGCGGCGCAGCAGAAGGTCTGCCGCGAGCTGCAGGCGGGGTTCTGGCAGGATCCGTCCTATGCGCCGCTCGGCGAGTTCTACGTGCCGACCGCGTTCAAGAAGGTCCTGACTGGGATTCCGGACGGGTTTCCGCTTTTCTACGGTGTGCAGCGGTCGTGAAACCGCGATAGGCTACGCGAAAATCAAAAATCGGGAGGATTTTCATGCGACGACGCACGTTCCTGCAATCGACTGCCGGCGCCGCGGCGGCGCTCGCCGCTCCGCACCTCGCCCGCGCCCAGGCGAAGAGCGTGCTCAAATTCATCCCGCAGGCCGACCTCACCTCGGTCGATCCGGTCTGGACCACCGCGGACGTCACCCGCAACCACGCCTACCTGGTGTGGGACACGCTCTACGGCCTCGACGCGAAATACCTGCCGCAGAAGCAGATGGTCGAGGGCGAGACCGTCTCCGACGACAAGAAGCAATGGGACCTGACGCTGCGGCCGGGCCTCAAATTCCATGACGGCACCCCCGTGCTCGCGCGCGACGCGGCACAGAGCATCCGCCGCTGGGGCGCGCGTGACGTGTTCGGCACGGTGCTGATGGGGGTGACCGACGAGATCTCGGCGCCGTCGGACAACGTGGTCCGGTTCCGGCTGAAGAAACCCTTCCCGCTGCTGCCCTCGGCGCTCGCCAATGGCGGCTTCGTCATGCCGGAGCGGATCGCCAAGACCGATCCGAACACGCAGATCCCGGAAGTGATCGGCAGCGGTCCGTTCCGCTTCGTGCCGGCGGAGCGCGTCTCCGGGTCGCGCGTCGCCTACGACAAGTTCACCGACTACGTGCCGCGCCAGGAGCCGCCGAGCTACACCGCCGGCGGCAAGCAGGTGCATTTCGACCGCGTGGTGTGGAACGTGGTGCCCGATCCCGCGACCGCGGCGGGCGCGCTCAAGAATGGCGAATACGACTGGTGGGAAAACCCGAGCCTCGACCTCGTGCCCTCGCTGAAGCGCGATTCGAACATCACCATCGCGGTGAAGGACCACACCGGCGAGATCGGCTGCCTTCGCTTCAATTCGCTCTACCCGCCGTTCAACAATCCGGCGATCTGCCGCCTGGTCGCGTCCTGCGTCAATCAGAGGGAGTTCATGGAGGCGGTCGCGGGCGCGGTCCCGGAACTGATCCGCACCGGGGTCGGGGTGTGGTCGCCCGACAGCCCGTACGCGACCAATGTCGGCGTCGACATCATGCAGGGCATCGGCGATCCGGCGAAACGGAAGCAGGAGCTCGCGGCGGCCGGTTACAAGGGCGAGAAGATCGTCGTGCTGGCGGCGGCGAACTACCCGTCCATCACCGCGATTGCCGAGGTCGCCGGCGACATGCTGAAGAAGATCGGCTTCAACGTCGACTACCAGTCGCTCGACTGGGGCACCGTGGTGCAGCGCCGCGCCTCGAAGGCGCCGCCGGACAAGGGCGGCTGGAACATCTTCTTCACCCTCGCCGGCGGCATCGGCAACATCCTGCCGGCGGCGAGCACGACGATCCGTGCCAATGGCGACAAGGCCTGGTTCGGCTGGCCCACCAACCCGAAGCAGCAGGCGCTGCTCAACTCCTGGTTCGACGCGCCGGATCTCGCCGCGCAGCAGAAGGTGTGCCAGGAAATCCAGTCGGTGTTCTGGCAGGACCCGTCCTGGGTACCGCTCGGGATGTTCGACCTGCCGGCCGCGTTCCGCAAGGACATCACCGACATTCCGGAGGGTTTCCCGCTGTTCTACGGCGTCAGGCGGGTTTAGCTCCATACCGCGCGAGGAACATCGCGACCGCGGCGTCGACGACGCGCTCGATCTCGGCGGGATCGGGCGCACCGTCGAGGCGAAGGCGACAGCGCAGCGAGAGCCGCGTCTGGCAGAGCGCAAAGAACTGCTCGGCGGCGAAATGCGGGTCGTCGACGTGGAGTTTTCCGGCGGCCTCCTGCCCGGCGATCCAGTCGGCGAGCCGGCGCATCGCGCGCGCGGGTCCGGCGTCGTAGAAGGCCTGCGCGAGCTCGGGGAACCGCGCCGCTTCCGACAGCACGACGCGGTAGATCGAGAGCGCGAGGTCGGACAGCATCATCCGCAGCATCCTGAGCCCGATCGCGCGCAGGAAGGTCGCCGGATCGCCGTCGATCTCGGCGCCCTCGAAGATGCGCGGCAAGGTCTCGCTGCACTGCGCGCTGACATAGGCCGCGAACAGCGCCGCCTTGTCCTTGAAGTAGTTGTAGAGCGTACCCTTGGAAACGCCGGCCTCGCGGGCAATGCGCGACATGCTCGCCCCCTCGTAACCGTCGCGCGCGAACACCGTCGCCGCCCCGGCAAGGATCGTCGCGCGGCGTTCCGGCGTGAGCAGCTCGGAAGCGGCCTCGGACATCCCGCCTAGTCCCGCCGCAGCCGCGCCGCGGTCAGCGCCTGCAGCCCGTCAAAATCGAGGCCGGGCACGATATCGAGCACGCGGAACCCGGCTTCCGTCACGTCGAGCACGGCGAGATTGGTGTAGACCCGGCGCACGACGCCGGGCGCGGTCAGCGGATAGGCGCAGCGCGGGACCAGCCGCGGCCGGCCGTCCTTGGTCTGATGCTCCATCACCACCCAGAGGCGCTGCGCCCCGGCGGCGAGGTCCATGGCACCGCCGATCGCCGGCGCGGTGTCGTTCTCGGAGGTTGCCCAGTTGGCGAGGTCGCCGTTCTCCGCCACCTCGAACGCGCCAAGCACGCAGAGATCGAGATGGCCGCCGCGGATCATCGCGAAACTGTCGGCGTGGTGGAAGAAGCTGCCACCCTTGCGCAGCGTCACGTGCTGCTTGCCGGCATTGATGAGCCAGCGATCGACCGCGTCCGGGGGTGGCGCCGGCCCCATGCCGAGCAGCCCGTTCTCGGAGTGGAAGATGACCTCGCGGCTTGCCGGCACGTGGTCGGCGACCAGCGTCGGGATGCCGATGCCGAGATTGACGAACCAGCCTTCCGGAATGTCCTCCGCCACCCGCGCCGCCATCGCGTGGCGGGTGCGCGGAACCGGCTCGGTCGCGGTGGCAGACATCCTGTTCTCCTCAGAAGCCGGTCGGAACCTGGCCCGGCACGTGCACCACGCGATCAACGAAAATGCCGGGGGTGACGATGTGTTCCGGATCGATCTCGCCAAGCTCGGCAAGCTCGCTCACCTGTGCGATGGTGAGCCGCGCCGCGGTCGCCATCACCGGGTTGAAGTTGCGCATGCTCTCCCGGTAGGTGAGATTGCCCCAGCGGTCACCCCGCCAGCCCTCGATCAGCGCCACGTCCCCGCCGAGCGCGAATTCCAGCACCTGCATCCGGCCGCCGATCTCGCGCACCTCCTTGCCGCGGGCGAGGATCGTGCCAGCGGTGGTGGGCGTGAAGAAGGCGCCGATGCCGGCGCCGGCGGCGCGCATCCGCTCGGCGAGCGTGCCCTGCGGCACCAATTCGAGCTCGATCCGGCCGGCCCGGTAGAGCTCCTCGAACACGACCGAATTGGCGCTGCGCGGGAAGCTGCAGATGATGCGGCGCACGCGGCCGAGCTCCATCAGCCTGGCGAGCCCGACCCGGCCCGATCCCGCATTGTTGGCGATCACGGTGAGCTCACGCGCGCCCTGCTCGACCAGCCCGTCGATCAGCGCGTTGGGCTGCCCGACCGAGCCGAACCCGCCGACCAGGATCGTGGCGCCGTCGGTGACGTCGCGCAGCGCTTCCGCCACCCTCGCGACGCGCTTGTCGATCATGCGGGCCCCTCGCTTCCCGAGTGTAACTGCCGCTCTCAGCCCCGCAAGGCGATGCGGAGCGCGAGGGCGCGGCTTTCGCCCGGGGCGAGATGCATGAGGCCGGGCTTCCCGGTGAAGTCGCCGTCGAAATCGGCCGGACTCGCGGTGCCATGCCAGGGCTCGATGCACAGGAAGTCGCCGGGTCGGCGCGACCAGATGCCGAGATCGGGGAACCCCTCCCACGCCACCTCGATCGCCGGCGCCCCGGGCGCGGTGTAGCGGAGCGAGCGGCTGGCGAGCCCCTGGAAGATCAGCGCATCGGCATCGAAGACGTGCTCATCGAGAGCGAGGCTGCGCCCCCTGACCGGCGAGGGCACGCGCTCGGCGAGCAGCAGCCCATCCCGGAGCCGTGGAATGGACGCGGCCTCCTCCTGCGCCAACTCGATGCGATGCGCGCTTTTGGCGACTCCCGGCAGCAGCGGCCAGGCGAAGGCGGGATGCGCGCCCACCGAGGCCGGCAGGTTTCCCGGCCCCGGGTTGCTCACGGTGTAGGCGATCTCGAGCCCGGCTTCGCCGACGCGGTAGTCGACGGCAAGGCGAAAGGCGAACGGGTAGAGCGCGCGCGTTCCCGCATCATCGGCGAGTTCCAGCCGGCAGTGATCCGCCTCCCGCGCGGTCCAGGCGAAGTCGCGGTCCCTGGCGAAACCGTGCTGGGTCAGACGGTATTCCCGCCCGTCATGGCGCAGCGTGTCGTGCCTCAGCCGCCCGACAATCGGGAACAGGTTCGGCGCATGGCGCGGCCATATCGGCCCGGCCTGCCACAGGAACTCGCGCCCCGTCGCGTCGCGGAGCGAGCACAGCTCCGCCCCGTGCCGCAGCACCGCGGCCCGCATGCCCGCCGCGCGGATCTCAAATCGGTCCATGCCACCCCTTGCGGGTAGTGTCCCCTGCGGCATGAGGCTGCCGATCGCGACAGGTGACAAGACCCGGGCAGAGGCCGAGCGCTCGGGGGCGCGGTTCGTTTCGGTCATATCCGTCGCAGTTACTGTCTATGTGACGTTTCGTGACTTGTAACGATCCCGCGAGGGCATAGGCTGAGAGCGCGGCAATTTAGCCGTGAGTCGATAACCCATCCTCGAGGCCGTCCCCGCAACAGCGAGGCGGCCTCCTTTTGGTGGGCAGCGGCAGGTGGGGCAGTCCGGGCCGGCTACGGCGAAGCCATGGCGCGCCCTGGTGGATTCGAACCACCGACCCACAGCTTAGAAGGCTTTTACTATATCGTTGTTTTAAAACAGTTTATCAGATTTTGTGTCTGATTTGCGCCCAAATTGCTCCGCGATCCTCTCGGCGCGCTCGCGCCGCAGGGACAGTTCCTCGGGGAAAAGGTGTCCGTAGCGGTCGAGCGTCAGAGCGCTCGATGCGTGGCCAATCTCGCCCATGATCTCCCGCACGTTGGCACCAACGTGGATCAGCTCTGAGACGCGGTAATGCCGGGCAGAATGGAAGGCGAAGAGCGGTGTCCCGGCGGCATCCAATAATCCGAGATCCCCGCATAGAGGCTTCCATCGACGATGGTAGAGGTTCTGGTAGCTCTCGGGCCGCCCGCGTTGATTCGGGAATACCAATCCCAGTTCGCCTTTTGGGCAATGGGGCCGCCACCTGGTAAGCCATGCCGCCGTCTTCCCATCCAACACCACGATCCGATACGCGGCCCTGCTCTTGACCCGTCCCAGATGACTTTTGGCGTCGGCTCGCTGTCGGACCTCCAGCACCTTCTGGTCGAGGTCGACCGCATCCCAGACGAGCCCCCTCGCCTCACTGATCCGGAGTCCGGTTCCTTGGAGCAGGAAAAATAACGTGGCAAAGCCGGCCCACTCCCCAGGCAACCGCTCAGCGCGCCGTCCTAGTTCGTCTAGTAGCATTCGCATCTCGCCGCGCGAGGGCATTCGAGGGAGTCTACGCGCTCGGCGATCCGCCTGGACTCGAACAGCGGCGGCCGCATTTGCGGGGACAAGGCCCTCGGCGACGGCATAATTGAGCGCTTGACGCAGATGTTTGAGAACCCGCGCAACCCTCAATCGGGACAACTCCTCGAGCAGCTCGGAGCGCAATTTCGAGACGTCCGGCGCTGTCAGGGAAGCAAGCGGTCGGCCACCAATTCGCGGCATGAGGTGTCGCTCGACCGAAAGACGGTAGTCCGACCACGATGAATGCTCGACTGGCGGGGCCTCGCCGCTCCCGACGCGTTTGGCCTCTAGCCAGGCCCTTAACAGGTGCCCGACCGTAATTTCTTGATCCGCTGCGGCTCCCCGCCCGGTCCGAGTCTGGCGACGACGCTCCCGCTCTTGGGCTTCCCACCGCTCGGCCTCGCGTTTCGTGGCAAATCCCGAATGGCGCACACGCTCGCCCCATTCGTCGTAGAAGTCAGCCTTCCAGGCTTCCTGGATGGATCCGTTGCTACTCTTCCAATGCCTTTTGCTGACAGCCACTTGCACCGCCTCCCTGGTCTCGCGGATACCACCCCCTGCCCTGGGGTAAGCAAGCCCTATCTCGGGCTCAGCGGCTCCGCTTCCGATCGGGCTGTAGGCGGGCAGATCGAACGCTCGGCTCGCGGCGAAATCCAAGGATTGACCGGCCGCGAGATGTCGGAGCCGGCGAGACCCGGGCCTGTAGGGAGATCCTGTCCTAGGACTTCGCACGCCGGTCAGGCGATCAACGCTCGCTCCAAAATGACGACGAGCCCGATCCCGACAACGAACGCTGCACGCATGCGTCGGCAGTCACGGTGCTGCCGGTCGCACAGATCCGCTTCACGTTGGTGCCCGCTGCACGAGAGATACCCGCACGGTTCGTGCATGGCACCGGTGACGTCTCTGGCGAGGCTGCCCACCAGGGTAGGTGGTAAGCGACCCGCCCGGGTGCACATCCATCGCGAGTGTGAACCGATCCGGGATGCCATGACCATGCGCTTTGAGGACCTATCCACCGCCGTCGCCGATCTCGCCGACGGCGCTATGCCGGCTGTGGTCGGCATCCGCTCGCACCGCGCACGCTCGAGCGGCTTCGCCTGGCGGCCCGATCTCGTCGTCACCGCCGACGAGGCGCTGGCGGATGAGGGCGAGATCACGCTGACGCTTCCCGACGGCAGCTCCCGCGCCGCGACGATCGCCGGGCGCGATCCGTCCACGGACGTCGCGCTGCTGCGGGTGGAAGGCGGCGGACTTGCGCCGGTTGCACTCGCGTTGCGGGAAAGCCGGGCCGGCGCGCTGGCACTCGCCGTGGGGTATGGGGGCGTGGCGCTCGGTGCCGTCGCACTCGCCGGACCGGCCTGGCGATCGATGCGTGGTGGGCAGATCGATGCGCGGATCGAGCTCGATATCCGGCTGCGCCGCGAGACCGAGGGTGCGATCGTGCTCGATGCCGGCGGCGCCGCGATCGGCATGGCGGTTGCTGGCCCGCACCGACGGGTGCTGGTGATCCCCACGGCCACCATCGAACGCGTGGCCGGCCGGCTGGCGACGGCGGGGCGCATCGGCCGCGGCTGGCTCGGCCTCGCGTTGCAGCCGGTGCAGGCGGACGGCGACGGGGCACGCGGCGCGATGGTGATGAGCGTGAGCCCCGCGGGGCCGGGCGAAACCGCCGGGCTGTGCCAGGGCGACCTAATCGTGAGCTGGGATGGGCAGACGCTGCCGGGCCTGGCCGCGCTGCTCCGCACGCTCGGACCGGACAGTATCGGCCGCCGCCTGGCACTCGGGGTCCGGCGCGGCGCGGCGACGCTCGAATGCACGCTTACCATCGACGAGAGACCGGCGGGGTGAGCGAGAATCCCCTCGTGGTGGCGCTCCGTCTCGATGACGCCGTGCTTGCCGAGCGCGTCGCGGCGCTGCTTGGCGGGGTGCCGGGGCTTCGCCTGGCCCGGCCCGGGGAAGCGGCCGATCTCGCGATTGCCGCCGCACAGGTCGAGCCCGATGCTGGTCTGACGCCGCGCGAGCTCGAGGTTCTCGCGCTGCTGGCGGAAGGCGCCTCCAACAAGACAATCGCGCGCCGCCTCGGCGTTTCTGTTCACACCGCAAAATTCCATGTCGGCCAGCTGCTCGACAAGCTCGAGGCCACTGGCCGGACCGATGCCGTGGCTCACGCCGCGCGCCGCGGCGTCATCCATTTCTGAGGGGCCACGATGCTCGACATGAGCGCGTCCGAGGAACCGTTGGACGCCTATTCGCGGGCGGTCAGCGGTGTCGTGGAGCGCGTCGGCCCGGCCGTGGTCCGGGTGGAGAGCCGGAGCGGAAGGCGCGGCGGCATCGGCTCCGGGGTCGTGTCTCGCGAGTGACGGGCTGATCCTGACCAATAGCCATGTCGTCGCCGGCGCCGATGAGGTGCGGATCGCTTTCCGGACGGGAGCACAGCCGGGGCGGATGTGTTGGGCGACGATCCCGACACCGATCTCGCCCTCCTGCGGGCCGCGTTGCCGCCGGGCGTGTCAGCGGTCCGGTTCGGCGATTCCGGGCGGCTCCGGCGTGGCCAGCTGGTCATCGCGATCGGCAATCCGCTCGGGTTCGAGTTCGACGGTGACGGCGGGGGTCGTCTCCGCCCTCGGCCGCTCGCTGCGCGGGCGCAGCGGGCGGTTGATCGACGACGTGATCCAGACCGACGCGGCGCTCAATCCCGGCAGTTCCGGTGGCCCGCTGGTCTCGGCATCGGGCGAGGTGGTGGGGATCAACACGGCGATGATCGGCGGCGCGCAGGCGCTGTGCTTTGCCGTGTCGAGCAACACCGCGCTGTTCGTGATCGGCGAGGTATCGCGCATGGCCGCGTCCGCCGTGCGCATCTCGGCATCGCGGCAGAGACCGTGCCGGTGCCGCGCCGGATTGCGCTCGCGACCGGCGCGGGCACGCGGGCAGTGCGGGTCGGCGAGGTCGAACCCGGCGGTCCGGCTGAGCGCGCCGGCGTCTGCCTCGGCGACCTGCTGCTCCATCTCGATGACGCGCCGATCGCCGGCACCGACGACCTGATCCGCCAGCTCGACGCGACCCGCATCGACCGCCCGACCACGCTCGGCCTTCTCCGGCACGGCAGCCTGCGCGAGGCCATGATCACCCCGGTTGAGCGACGGGGCGGATGAGATCTCTCGATGCGCGGCTTGCAAGCGCTGGTGAAGTGAGCAGATCAGGACGCGTCGGCGAAGGCGAGGACAGTGTTACTCCACTACCTGATGACTTTGATTGAGGCCTGCTCGGAGTGGTCGGCGGAGATGGAGCTGGGCGCCTATGCCCCGCGGGTCGCGGTCGAGACGGATCACCACGGCGGATCAGCGGCGTTCCCCCGCTTGTTCGACTACATCACCGCCGCGAAACTTCGGTGAGCGCATCGCCATGACCGCGCCGCTCCAAAGCCAGGGCAGGGCTCGATGCGCCTCTTCCTTCCGAAAAAGGTCGGTGGCGGAGGGGGCACCTCGTCTGACGGATCCGCGAGTGCGGATCGTCGACGTGCCGTTCGGACCGATGGCTGCACTTCGCTTCTCCGGCCTCCGACGAGCGACCGCGTCGATCCGCGGCAGGAGACGCTGCTGGCGGCAGATCGGCTGGCGTCCCGACCGGCGCTCACGATCTTGCCGCGTCGCTAGACGCTATTACCGATGCGCCCACACCTTCTTCTCCACCGTCACATTCTGGCCCCGTAGCGAGGCCTGACGTTAGGACGTCGCACACCGGTCAGAAGGATAGGATGAATTAGGATAATACTGCGAAGAATTCCCTCGATGTGTGCACAAATACTGTCTCGTCCCTATCTTGTATTCAGGAACAAGTGAGGGAGACACATGAGCAACTCAGATAGTATGGGCCCGGTTGATCTCAGGCTGGTATTCGCCGCACGGATCGAGCGCTTCATCGACGAATCCGACAAAAGCCAGATCGAGATTGCGATGGAGATCGGCTACCCCAATGCGAACATTCTCACGATGTTCAAACGAGGAACAACTCGCGTGCCGCTGGATAAGGTGGTTCCGATCGCGGTTGCTATCGATGACGACCCCGCAGAGCTACTGAGGTTGTGGTTCCGCGCATACGCGCCCGGCGTTCTTCCGACGCTCGAGCACTACATGGGCGATATGATGACCGCGAACGAGCGCGGATGGATCCGGAACCTGCGGAAAACACTTGGTCGCGTGCCGCCATACAAGTCGGACTGGTCGGACTGGATCGTGGCGATCGTCGAGGGCATCTGATTGTCCTCCCTGATGCCTGAGGCGACCGCCGAGTGATCTCTAGGATGGCGGCCGCTTGAACCGTGGCGGCTGACAAGCGCAACACATCCGGAGATCACTGGATGGCCGCCGAGAGACGCGACATAGTCGCCCGTGAACAAAGCGTTGTTCAGGCGGGAGCGAGCCCTTGCCGGCTGGGAGTGACGATGTGCGGTAACCGTGACGAGGCGAGCCAGATCGCAATGAGTCGTGCCAGCCAGCGGCGGAGCAGCCTGAGGTTGTGGCCGACGGCGGCGAGGATGGCATTGATCGCGTCGCCGTCGGCGCCGAGCAGGAAATTGCGGTTGAGCAGACCGTCGGCCTTCATGTGACCGATCACGGGCTCGACGGCGTTGCGCCGGCGGAGTTCGCGCCGGATGGTGGGCGTGAGGCCACGTTTCTGCCGGCTGACGAAGACGCGGGCGCGATCGGCATCGTGGCCGCGATATCCGCGATCGACATAGGCGCGCTCGATGGCGGCACCGGTGATCCGCTCGGTCTGTGCGATCTGCGCCGCGAGCGTGTGGCCGTCATAGGGGTTGCCCGGCAGAGCGCGCGCACCGACGACGAATTGCCCGCCGGGAGCCGCCGCATTGGTGGCCGCAACCGAGACCTTCACGCCGAACTCGAAGCGCGCATGGGCCTTCCCTTTGCCGATGCACTCAACCTCGGGCGCGTGCAGCGAATAGAGTTTGCCGCTGCCGCGATCCTCGCGCCGTTGGCGCAGCAGGCGGGCGATCACGACAAGCGGTTCGCCGAACGCAGATTCGGCCGCAACATCGCCGGCGATCTTGCGGGTGATGTCGCGCGTCAGCCTTCCGAGCCAGGTGCGGAGCCGGCGAACCTGCCGTTCCGCCTGCCGGGGGCGCCCGGAATACATCAGCCTGGCGGCATCGCGCTTCGCCCACTTCGCCACCCGGACATAGGATTGCCGCAGCACGACGCCGTGGCGGCGCGCCAGCCGGACCAGGCGCTCGATGCCCCGATGCAGCAGCTTGCTGTCGGTCGGGTGCGTCACCGCCTTCGGCTGCACCGTGGTGTCGATGGTGACGCGACGAAGGTGCTTTTCCTTGACGGCGCCGCCACGCTGCGCGGCTTGCAGGCTCTCGGCCAGCAACGCCTCCATCCGCTCGGCGCCGATCCGCTTGCGCCAGCGCGTCAGCGACGAGCGATCCAGCGGCAAGCGATGCTGGAAGTATGTCTCGCCGCAGAACAGCTGGGCATACGGGCTGTCCAGATAGCGGGCGCAAACCGCTTCATCCGACAGTCCGTCCATGTGCTTGAGCAGATGCAGGCCCGACCATCAGCCGGGTCGGCAGCGCCGGCCGGCCGATGCCGTCCTTGTAGAGCGCCCCGAACGCCGCCTCGAACTGCTGCCAGTCGATCAACCCCGCGAGCCGCACCAGCGGGTGCCGCGCGTCGACGATGTTCTCCAGCCGCGAGCGAAACAGCTCCTGATCTGTCTCCGGCAAAGCTTGTTTCGGTCGCATCGGCAGGGCTCCCGCTGTCGCAGCGAAGCGAATCACGGCCTCAGCGCGCCCGCAACCCGCGCCTCATTTTGCAAGCTTTCACCGCCGAGAGCGCTCAAACCTTGCAAAACCCGATACTTCAAATGACCAGAGAAACCCCGTCGAATCAGCCTCCGCCGCGTTGTTCACGGCTGACTCGCTATCGCGGCGAGAAACACGGGGCGGAGGGCTGGATCCGGCTTCGATCTCTGCCTGGCCTGAAACGCCTGGGGCGCCGCCTTCCTAGGGTTAGGCGTCTGAAAAGGCCGGGCTCTTCGGCAGGGCTGTCGGTTTGCTCCCTGGAAACTTATCCTTGCCCCCGCTATAATGGTCGGCATGACAAAGGAAGCTACGCCCGAGTTTATCGAGAGCACGGCCGGCCAGGTGGCGGTTGAATTGGCTCGGCGCGGCATTGCCCCAGATCAGCGCGTGGTGGTCACGATCGAGCCTGATGACTGGATTGCCGAAGCGCGCCGCTATTCCCGCCCCAAGGTGACGGCCGACGGTCTCACGGATGACGATATCGATCGGCTCATTAAGCAGGCTCAAAGGGAAGTTGAACCTGGTCTTGGATGAGGGTTGTTGTCGATACGAACGTCTTCGTCAGCGCGGCGCTCAAAGATGCATCCTGGCCGGCCAGCGTTGTCCGCTGGGTCGATCGGCATGGCGGTCTTCTGAGAAGTGATGCGACCGAACGTCAGCTCTTCGAGGTGTTGCAGCGGCCCTACATCGCGGCACGTATGGCGCCCTGGTATTTGGAGCGCGTGCGCCGTGTCGTCTCCGCCGCGGAGCCGGTCGCGATCGTTGAGCGCGTCACCGAGTGCCGCGATCCGACCGACGATAAGTTTCTCGAACTCGCGCTCAATGGCCGCGCCGATCTCATCGTCTCGGGAGATCGAGACTTGCTGACCCTGCACCCCCTTCGCAACATCCCCATCATCACGCCGGCCACCTTTGTGCGGGTGTTAATCAAGGCGCGCTGAGGGGCCACCGCGTTCGCATAATCTCAGCACGAGAGGCAGAGCCGCACGAACGACGGAGATACCACAATGGCAACGAAACATGACTCGAGCCGTCTCGACGCGATGACCGGAGAGCACCGCCGTGCGGCCGCGCTCGCCGATCAGAATGCACAGCCCCTGTCAGACGCCGACACCGATGTGATCGTGACCGGCGATGCCGATCTGCTCGTGCTGCATCCCTTTCGCGGGATCATCCTCATCGTCCCGCCGGCAACATTCGTTGGTGGGGCGGCACGGGTCGTAGAATGAGCAATCGCCACCCGTTGCCACCGGAAGAATGCAAGGCAGAGTTGGACGCCCACGGATGGTGTTGCTTCCCGGCGAGCGGGCCGTCGGCAAAGGATGCGCTCGAAGCTGCAGTTGCTGCGTTAGCTGAAGCATTGGGCGAGATAGTGCCCGGACGTAACCGTCGGCGGGTTGAGCACATTCTCCCGGAGGATTCCCCGCATGGCGCATGCGGGATCGCTGAGCCAGCAATATGGCCTGGCACCGCTTCCCCTTCATACGGACACTGCGCATTGGACAGTCCCCTGCCGATACCTCGTGATGGCTTGTGCCGAACCCGGCCCAGAGCCGACGCCCACAATTCTGTTGGATAGCAAGGCCGTCTCGCTTACCCAGAGCGAAGCTGCGGCATGCAGTTCGGCCGTATTCCTTGTTCGCAATGGACGTCGATCATTTTACGGTTCAATTGCCGCCCGGGGCCGTCCATTCATTCGGTTTGACCGTGGATGTATGGAGCCGCTGTCGTCGGAAGGCACCAAAATAGCGGACGTATTCGATCAAGCTCGGAACGCGGGTAAATTCGTCGGCATGACTGGAGGCGTGGGGATATTCTGGTGATCGACAATTGGCGCATGCTGCACGGAAGAGGAACAGACAGCCCGACCGCGCAGGGGCGCGTGTTGGTTAGGGCAATGGTGCGATGACGGATAGAGCCATTCTGACGGCCATTAGCAAGGAAGGACTGCTGGGAAAATCCCGCGTCTACGTGCAGCGCGCCTTCCGCGCCAAGCAAGCCAAGGCCCTTGACGAATATCAGCTGTGGTTATCGCTGGCACTCGAACTGCTGGGCAAGGCCGCGCTGGCCAATATCCATCCGAGCCTCATCGTCGATCCGCAACATGCCAAGTCTTTGTTCGCGGCCTCCGGCATCGCTGTCAGTTCCGACATCAAGACCATAGGGCGGGCACGCTCTATGAACGCCTTGGCCACCTGTCGAAGTATTTCGACAAAAGCGTGAAGGAGTTCTGCGATGCTATATCGCTGAGACGTAACGCCGAACTGCATTCGGGCGAGCTCCCGTTCCATCAGATGCGGCTCGAAGCCTGGGAGGGAAGATTTTGGCACGCCGCACAGATCATCCTAGATTTGTTGCGTTCAAACCTGGAGGAATGGCTAGGCGCAGACAAAGCCAAGGCTCCTAAACAGATCGTCACCGAGGCTGCCGAGGCGCTCCAGGAAGCGCGAAACTCCGGGTTGTGCAGGCGCGCGACCATTTCATGGCGCGGCCGAAAAAGAGCGCGATGCGGCGCTAGCGTTGTCGAAGACGAAGCATCCGTTCCATTACCAGAAGATGTTCAAGCTGGTGGCCGAACATGACTGGGAAGTCGAGTGCCCCGCTTGTGCGGGCCGCGCGTTCTTCGCCGGTCACGGCTTCGAGGAACGGGTGCTCGATTCAAATCCGGGGGAGGAGGGATGGAGGAGGAAGTTGAAAAGACTTATGGAGCCGAGGAGTTTCGCTGCCCGACCTGTGACCTTCACCTCGATAGCCGGGATGAGATAGAGGCGGCCGGCCTCGATCCCGATCAAACCGAAGTTGAAACCCGGGAGCGGGAATTCGAGCCGGACTACGGCAACTGCTGAACGAAGGGCCGCAGCGCCCGACTCTCTGGGCACCACACATCAGCCGAACATCGGCGATGGAGCGACCATCCCTCGCACTCTTCGGCCAGAAGGTCGTCGTCGCTCATGCCGGCGGTCAAGGACTAAAGCGGAATTTCATCGTCGAGAGAGTTCGGGACCGGAGGGTCGTCCCTGATCCACGGCATCGCCTCGTCCAGCGCCGACAAAGCGTCCGGAGGGGGGAGCGCCAGCCCGATCCTTTGCTTAAGGCGATGAGCGATGTCGGCGGCGAAGCGCGGCACGATGCCCTTCGCAGCCAGCTGCTCGGCTACGTAGCGCGCAATCAGCGGCTTGTTCTTGCCGATCTGCAGGCCAAGCTCCTGCCGCCCGGCGGCGACCAGTTGGTCGTAAAGCCCGGCCTCTATTGCGTCGAGATCCACCTTCATTTGCGACTCCCAATCGCCGCCGAGAACGGCGTAACCGGGGGCGATTTCTGGCGCGGGCGTCTCTGTCTCGGGACCAATCTGCAGGAGCCGGCACATGACCTTGTTCGCCTCCCGATCCTGCGGCCGGCCGGCGTCGTTATCGAATACGACGTAGGTGGGGATTTCGTGGCCGCGATAGACCTGCACCAGCGTGTCGATCACCGTCTTACCGCCGGCGGCCACAATCGAGATGCCCTCGTCGTCAAACCGCAAGCCGAGTTGCGCGCACAGGAGCGGCAACGCTTCGCGCTCGGACGGCCCCTCGGCGACAATCACGAGGCGCGCGAAATATGGCTCGGCCATCTCGACCGTTGCGCACGTTGCGCAGGAACGCGCGCATGGACGCTTCGGTTATCGACTTCGCGGGATGCAGGCGCTGACGTTCCGCCAGCAGCGCCGCCGCCGTCGTGGTCCGCACCTGCGTGCATACCTCCTCTTCATCGTCCTCGCAGCATTCGACCACGACGATGCGTTCTGGCCGGGTGATTCGAGGAAGGTTGCGCTATGGGTCGAGATAAAAAGCTGATTGCCTTCGGCAACTAAACTTTCGAATTGGCCCATCAGGCTGCGCTGCGCGTGCGGATGCAGGAACAGTTCTGGCTCCTCGATGCCAACGACCGCGCCGCCCTTGAAGGCATGGGCGAAGGCGTAGAACAGCGCCAGCACAAGCAGATTGCGGACACCCGAGCCCGCTTCGCCCGGTGACTTGGCGGCGCCACGCTCGATCAAGGTGGGATAAAGGCTCCGATAGAGATTGGTTTCGTCGATGGTGCGGAACTGGAACTGCACGTCATAGCGCGACGTGCGCAGCTGCGCGGCGAACGCCTCCCGCATCGCCGATTCGAACGTCGTGTAAAGGTCCGTCTTGAACAGGCCGTGGGCCTGATCGAGCAGCTTCCGCAGCTCCGGCAATCGGTCGCCGCTCGACCTCAGGAGATCGTCGTGAAGAATGCGGACCGCCTGGCCGAACAGGTCCAGCGCGAGACGCCGAACTGCCGGTCGAAGTTCCGGCTAGCATCGACATACGCGAAGGCGAGGCGCGCACGTTGCTCGTTATCGAACCCGCTCGCACCGGGTATCCGCGAAGATCGTAGGCTTGGAACATATAGCGCTCGCGTGATGTATCGAAGTCGAGCCGCGAGTAAGGTGCGCCTGCCAAATCCAGTTGTATAAAAATCTCGCGCCGCCGGTCGCCAAGATAATAATCACTGTCGAGCAAGTTGGCCGGTTGAGGCCAGCGGTCGCCCGTAGAGAAATGCATCGCACTGTCAGAATGTTGGTCTTGCCGGCGTTGTTGGCGCCGACGAGCACGGACATATCGGCCGGCTCGAAGATTGGCTTCTTTGATCGACCGCCAGTTTCCGATAATGACACCGCACGATCTTCATCAGACTGCT
>CAWGJC010000005.1:797500-840873 GCA_963822815.1 uncultured Alphaproteobacteria bacterium | reverse complement strand
GTCGATGTCGGGCTCGCCGAACACGACGAAGAGGTTGCCCTTGCCGGTGTTCTTGAGCGTGTCGGCCATGTGCAAATCGGGGTTGATGCGCGCCTGCAGGATGGGCAGCGGGCCGAGGCGCGTGAGTTCCGCGGCATGGGCGTCGTAGTTGAAGGCGCAGGCGATCAGCACGTCGAACCGCGCCTCCGACGCCTCGCGCGCGGCCGTGACGATGTCGAGCCGCGCCAGCGTGCCGTATTCCGGCCCGATCAGGATCGCAGCGCGCCGCTCTGCGGCGCCCTCGGCGTAGCGGCCTTCGGCGGCGACGTACTTGCCGGGCCACGGCACCAGGCCGGTGAACTGGATCCGGTCGGATTTCTGCCCCTGCTGCACGCCGGCGGTGCGCAGATGCTCGAGCACCATGGTGGCGAAATCCGCCTTTTCCCCCGCGGCGGGGCGGCGACGCGCGGTCGCGTCCGGCGCATCGAGCAGCTCGTCCTCGTTCGCCGGCACAGCCCGATGCGGCGACAGGCTCTCGACGGTGAACGGCCCGGCGACGCGCAGGCGCGCCCGATCCTCGTAGGGGCGATCGTAGAGGAACTCGACGTCGGCCTTGCGCGCGATCGAGGCATCGATTTTCTTCTGGCGCTCGATGCGCGCCGCCCACCATTCCCCGTGCAGCGCGGCGACTTCCTTCGGCCAGCCCGGATCGGCCTCGCGCGGAATTTGCCATCCCTGCCACGCCGTGCCGAGCGCCGCATTGAGTTTCTGCCGGAGCGGTTCGAGGACGGCCTGCGCCTCCTCCCAGATCACGTCGATCTCGGCGTTGTTGGCGATGGATTTCAGCGTGACATGCGGCGCGCGCTCATAGACGAAGCCCTGCCGCACATCGTCATGCGGCGGCGTCTCCGGCTGGAGCTTGCCGGAAATCTCCTGCTCCTTGGCGCGGCCTTCGCGGCTGTCGGCGAGCAGGTAGTACGGGTATTTCGCTGCCATCAGCCGCGTGCGCGGGCGCCAGCGCGACGCGCGAGGTGTCGATGGTGATCCAGCGCCGTCCCCATTGCTCGGCGACAGTCGCGGTCGTGCCGGAGCCGCAGGTGGGATCGAGAACGAGATCGCCGGGGTCGGTGGCCATGAGGATGCAGCGTTCGACAACCTTCAACCCGGTCTGGACCACGTAGATTTTTTCTCCACCGAACTGGTTCTGTCGAACTGTATCCGTCCATAAATTTGCAATCGGGAATACTGGAAAGTCGTCGTATTTCCGAACGTATGAAAGCTGGACACCTCCAATTACGGCTTTTCTGGTTGATTTGAGCGTGGCGGTTGGCGTTGGCACGATTGGCGGGGGGCTCGCGGTCGAGCTGCGCGGGGCTTGAGGTGGCAGGCTGCGGGCGGAACGCGCCGGCGTCGGCGTTGGAGGCTATGCAGGCGCCGTTCGGCTGGTGAGCCAGAGGTATCGTTTCAGATTGAAGGCAAGATTGGCCAGCCCGATCTTCAGGTGCGCGCCCGGGCGATCCCGATGGTGCGCACGACCAGCGCCATCGGTCCCTTCTGACGGGCAAAGACGTGCTCGACGGCCGAACGGATCGCCGATTTGCGTGCGTTCGCCCGGCGCGTGCGTCGCGCCATCTGTCGGCCTTTGGGCTTCTTGCGATGGATGCGCGACACCATGCCATGGTCGGCTAGCAACGCCTCATTTTTTGCCGAGCGATAGGCCGTGTCGGCCCAGACGTCGCTCGCCGTATTCTGTCCGTCCAGCACCGCCACCAGGCGAGCGCCGTCATGTGCCGCGGCATCGCTGGTGGTCCACCGGCGGATCAACCCGTGCCGGCGGTCGATCGAGATGTGGCTTTTGTAGCCAAACGCCGGCACCGCGAGATCCACCTGGGGCACGCCGTCTTGACGCGGCTTGGCTTTGGAGAACTTCACCGTCCAGCGGGCGTCGCGGTCTTTCTGCCGCAGCTTCGCCGGCTTCTCCGTCCAGCCCTCTGGGATGCGTCCCGCCTTGATCGCTTCCTTCTCCGCTGCGGTGTTGCGCTGCCGGGGTGCAGCCACGATCGTCGCGTCCACGATCTGCCCGTTCATCGCCAGGTAGCCGGCCGCCCGCAGTGCGGTGTCGAAGCGTTGAAACAGCCTCTCCACCGCGCCGGCCCGCTTCAGGGCTTCGCGGTAGTTCCAGATCGTGTTGGCGTCCGGCACTGCATCGGCCAGGCCAAGGCCGAGGAAGCGCATGAACGACAGCCGATCGCGGATCAGATACTCGCAGCGTTCGTCGGACAGCGTGTGCATTGCCTGCAGCAGCAGGACCTTGAACATCAGCACGTGGTCGAAGGCAGGACGGCCACCCTTGGCTCCGTTCGACCGCGGCACGGCGTCTTCCAGCTCCGGCCGAAACATCTCGAAGTCCACCAGGCCGGCGATGCGCTCGAGGTCGTCGCCCTTCGCCGACAACTCACGCAGGCGTCCATCGACATCAAAGAAGCCCGGCTGCTGACCCATGCTCTGCGCCTCGAGTTGCCAACCCGAGTGAATCAGGAATGGGGCCAAACCGCGAGGTTCTTGGAGGCGTCCATCTTCAGGGCGATACGGAACAGGCCGGGATTGGCCTGCTCGTTTGCGCCTTCGAGGTGCTTGCGGAACTTGTCGTGCCGGCGGTCGCGCGGCGCCACCTCGGTCAGCCAGATCGCGGTCTCGACCGCCTCGACCTGGCAGAAGAAAGGCCGGATGCCCTCGACATCGCGCCGCCGCCAATGCTCCAGGAGGCGCTGGGTCGCCGCGGTGACGCCCCACTGCGCGGGGTTCGGCAGCGCCCGCCAGCTCGCGACATAGGTGCGGATTTCGTTGATGATCGGGGTGGGGTTGTATTCCTGCTCGTGGGTGCTGAGTTCCTGCGCGTCCGACAGCCTGAGGCTGGACTGGCCCGCCTGCTTCCTGCGCGGCTTCGGGACCGGCGTGATCAGCTCCGAGCGCCGGCGGCCTTCCGTCGGCGGCAGGTCGAGCGGCTGTCCGTCCGGGTCGAGCTGGTGGCGGCTGGGCTCCTCGTAGGGGGAGTTGAGGATCGGGTGGTCGAAGAAGCTGGACGACATGCGCGCGTTGAGCCCTCGTCGCGGATTCGAGTCGAGCATGAAGCTCATGCACGGGTTTGTCACTGCACACGTTGCGATTGATGCGGTCGCGAGTTCTGTGCGACCGAATCCGCATAAGGTTAAATGCCATGCATGAGTAGTCGAACGAACCGCCGGGAGGGGGCCGTTGGCGGCCAAGATGGCGGCTTCGCCCTCACCGCCGAGCAGTTGGACGAGCCCTGCGGCAGGCACCTGACCTTCCGTGATCTGATCGAGGTCGGGGAAACCTGGCAGCGTTTTCGCATCACCAACGTTCCGAAGCAGAGCGCGACGGTGGCTGCGCTCAGGGCGCTGGCCGAGCAGATTCTCGACCCCGTTATCGATGAGTTCGGGAAGCCGGAGATCACGTACGGGTTTGCCTGGGTGAATTTGTTCAATCGCATCCAACGCCACACCGACCGAGATCTTGACCAACATGCGGGCCACGAGCTCGGCCGCGGCGGGAAGCCTATCTGCCCGCGTCTCGGTCAGGCCGTCGACTTCAAGATCGAGGGGACATCGTCCCACCGCATCCGCGCCTGGATCGCGGCCAATCTGCCGTTCGACAGGCTGTACCTTTATGGTGCGGATCGGCCATTGCATGTGAGTTTCGGACCTGAGCACTCGCGAGTGGTGTTCACGATGTTTGTCGCGAAGCATGGGGAACGGGTTCCGACGAAGAGATCGCTCGCCTGGCTCGCCGAGCAGAACTGATGACCGAGATGCTCGCGCGGCAACGGAGGAGATAGCGCGCTCAACATCGCTAGGGGCGAGCCGTGCTCTGGGAAAGCAGGCCAGTTCGGCGCCTGTACAACATTCGATGTCGTCGCACCTAGTGCACTGACGCATTCGGTGGATTCACAGTGGTGGGCCGGCGTGCGAATCTTCCAGGATGGCCCAGACGGTATGCGTGCTCGTCAGCACGGTAGACAAACGGCGGTTGGAGGCGATCGCGGCGGATCGCAATCGGCAGCGCAAACACGTGGAGCGGGCGGCCGTTATTCTCGCCTCCGTCGGTGGCGGCCCGGTTCAGCAGATCGCGATGCAGATTGGCATCAGCCGACCGATGGTCTGGCGTTGGCAGCAGCGCTTTGCAGAAGAAGGCGTGGACGGTCTGCTGCGCGACAAGACGCGCAAGCCCGGCAAGTCGCCGGTCGCCGCCGAGACGGTGGCACGCGTGGTGGCGCTGACATGCACGGCGCCACCCCACCAGGTGACCCACTGGACCGGACGCGCCATGGCCAAGGCTGCCGGCATCTCGCTGCGCTCGGTGCAGCGCATCTGGGCGGCGCACGATCTGCAACCGCATCGGGTCCGCACCTTCAAGCGGTCGCGTGACCCGCAGTTCGCCGACAAACTCGTCGACATCGTCGGGCTCTACGTTGATCCGCCGGCGCACGCTGTGGTGCTGTCGATCGACGAGAAGAGCCAGATCCAGGCGCTTGACCGCACCCAGCCGGGGCTGCCTCTGAAACCCGGCCGCTGCGGCACCATGACGCACGACTACAAACGCCACGGCACCACGACGCTGTTCGCCGCCCTCAATGTGCTCGACGGCACGGTGATCGGACGCTGCATGCAGCGGCATCGGCACGAGGAATTCATCCGCTTCCTCAACGCCGTCGAGCGTGACGTCCCGGCCGGCAAGCTGATCGAAGCGGTGATCGATAACTACGCCGCCCACAAACACCCCAAGGTCAAGGAATGGTTGGCGCGGCATCCGCGCTGGACGTTCCATTTCACTCCGACCTCCGGGTCGTGGCTGAACGCGGTCGAGAATTTCTTCTCGGCACTGACCCGCAAGCGTATCCGCCACGGCAGTTTCCATTCGATCGTCGACCTGCAAGCCGCCATCAATCGCTACCTCGTCGAACACAATGCCGAGCCGAAGCCCTTCATCTGGAAGGCATCGGCCGCCTCGATCCTGGCCAAGCTCGACAGCCTGCATGAACCGTCCGTCTGAGTCAGTGCACTAGCTCGGACGGCATTTCTCATGTTCACCCCCCAACCGCGATCGATTGCGCGGGCCAGGCCTGATTTCCCGGCCCAATTACCTTCTCGCATTTCCGGCGGGGGTCGCCATTTGGGACAATTCCGAATTGCGCGACTGCCAGCGACGGCGGTAATGGCCCTGTCGCCGCAACATTGCGAGGGGAACGAGGATTATCCCACCGCGAATGCGGGATGGCCGAGAATCGGCAACCCGCGGTTCGCCGACACTCTCGATGCGCAATGGGTCCGTGTTGGGCAGGCAGGCCGGCCGGCCTGCCAATATTCCGGCCTCCGAACATGGCGACCGTGCAGGGAATCGCGCCTGGCTAGCGCGTACCGGTGTTTCCAATGTTGCGACTCTGCTCATAACGTGCAGCCGAGCATTTCGACCGTGGATGCGGATCTGCGCGAGGTGACAGTCACCCCTGCCGCCCCTACCGAGCGGACCGGCGCCCTGCCACCTGGGGTTGCAAGCGTGACGAACACCTGGAAGGAGGCCACACAGGAGGCCCTTGACCGCGCCGCCATCTTCAATGACGACAGCCGACGGCGCGTGAACCTGGAGGTGAAGATCTTGAAGTTCGACGCCCCACCGGTCGGTGTTACTTTCCCGACTTTCACCGACGCACGCTACACACTCATCGACCGCGCGTCGGGCGAGGTGATCTTCAGCCACATCGTCTCCGCCGAAGGCAGCACGCCAATGGATTTCGCGTTTCTCGGTGCGATCCGGGCACGGGAGTCGATCAACCGGGCGGCACAGAACAATATCGCTGCGTTCGTCACGGCTCTCGAGGCGAGCCCGATCGCCATGGCGCGCATCAAGAATTTAACGTCGTAGCTCACGGTCGGCAGCCATTCTCGCCCGTGCGCGTCGGCTCACGGGCACCCCCGCTATGGAGGCGCACTACTGCGACAACCCCAACCCACATCGCGCCGCCATGAGGCCGGCGCCCATTGCAAGGCGGGTGGCTGCCACCTGCCAAGGCTCCCAGGCACTCCGGTCGAGGAAGCGGGGGGTGTGCTCATGGGCACGCCCCGCCCACCCAGCGTCATGCCGCCGAACCACAGGCCGCTGTAGGCCGCCGCCCAACATGAGGCCCTGGACGAGTCCCATGACCAGCGGGCGGCAAGTCCCACCAGTCCGCCAGGCCCTTCACCTCCACTGGGCTCCCGTTCCGACCAGCTGGCTAACCTCCGAACGCTCGCGAGACCCTGACCAAAAGGTCAGTTCTTTGGGGCTGGCGCGACCGGCGCAATGTCACCCGTCGGGCTCTCCCGCATGATGATGATCGTGGGGCTCGAGCCGCGCAGACAGGCCACGCTGGCGAAGGCGAGGTGTAGGTAATCAGGAAACCCGCTGTGCCGATCAGGACGGCGACGGGGATCGTAAATGCCGCGATGATCGCGAGCATCTTGCGTGGACGGAGGGCGCCGCTCGAACGCCCCTCGCGCTGCAGTTCGCTCATCTGCTGATCTCCTCCTCCACACGCCCTTCGGGCGCCTGATCGGCCGCTGCACAATCGGCCTCGTCATGGGCATCCGAGCACCGTGGCTAGGATGAGGACCTTCAGGGCCAGCTCGATCGCCATCATCCACTTGATCGCGGTCATCACCTTGCTCCAGCGATCCTCGCGCATATGCCGCTCTCAGTGAGGTGAATTGGCCTACGCCTCGTCCCGATCGTGTCGCCGCATGCGGGCTCGATCTGATCGACTCCGCTCCCGCACGATCCTGGCCCTCGCGGGCAGCCGATCCAGGTATTCATCGACTGCGAGTTCCGGATCGGAAAGGGCCAGGCGAAGCCGCCCATGCCATTTCTCCTTCGGCGGGCTGGCCCGCTTCCCGAGCACGCGCCTGCCGATATGCCGTCCGCCGAAGTGCGGGCAGCGGTAGACCGTCCCCGGCCGCCGGCGCTTCGTCCGTCGGGAGCCGATCTGGTTCGCCAACTGCGGGGTTTCGAAGCGGGTCTTGCCCAGGCAGCAGGCTCTGGAACGGCCTTGATCGACGGGCACCCGGCCCCTCGATGCCCAGGGTGATCCCGCGAATCGCGCTCGCCCCACAGCGCCCGTTCGGGAGGCGAGCGTCGACTGGCGATGGACTGCTGCTTGTGGGATCGCCGGCCCGACAGAAAGCCCGATCTCGGAAGAATTGTTCATCGAGCACCTATGCATCGCTTCGCCCAGATGATCGGTAGTCCATGAATACTGCATTGAATTCCTTCGGAAATCAACGCTCATCATTGTGTGGCGGAGGCGCAAAGCAGGGGCATGTACTTCTGATCCTGCGGTTCGATCTACTGAGGTGTGATGTGCCCCACGCGTTGCTCGATGTGATTACATTGCCCGATGGTCGGTGATAGTCAGGCGACGACGACGTCCCGCCCGGCTCTCCTACAGCGCTGGGCGCCGCAAACAGCAAAAGCCCCCACCCGAAGGTGGCTTCGCTGTTATGGACGGCCCGTCGCGATCCGGCGGATGTCGCGCTCTGCGATCTCGGCCGCGAGCCGAAGGGCCTGCAACGACTGCGCCAGGTTCTCGAGCAGGGTGCTGAGCAAGAGCAGCTGACCGGCCACGCAGTTCGACGGTGCTGGCTGTGCGCCTCGGGCAGGGCCTGCCGCTCGCGCGGCGCCAATGCCCTGTCGACATCCCGGCGTTCACGTCCGACCAACTGGTCGAGCGAGGTGCCGGGGAAGCTGTCACATATGCGCAGCAGCGTCGTAATCGACAGGTCCGACGAGCGGCCGTTCAGGAAGTTGTAGAGTTCGCGTGCTCCAACCCTGTTCTTCGGGCAAGCTCACTGATTGTGATGCCGTGCTGGGCCGCGAAGGCCCTGATGGCAGCGCGATGTCGATCGGCGCGCGCGGCCTTGTCCGCAGCTGAGCTGCGGGACCGTGCACCAGTCCCGGAATGGGCCTGGGTGTCAGGCGATATCGGCATGATGTGCCTCTTCGCAGGATGCGCCGCGGCAAGGACATAAAAGCTAGCTGATTCCCCGAGGCGTGCTGCCAGAATCACATTGCCCGGATTTAGCCTGACCTTCGCCGAACCCCGGCCGCGAGCCGTTTCTCAGCTTACCCCTTATCAGGGACGAAGGCGATGGTGGCCGGGAGCGGGACGGCCCCGAGGAGGATGTCGCCACTGAAGCCGGCGCCCGGGGCGTCGGTAGTGACGCGGAGCGTGACCGAGAGGTCGAGGGTGCCGTTGGCGACGAGGGTCGCTGTGCTGCCGAGATCGAGCACGTCGCTGAACTGAGCGAGCAGCTACGCACTGGTGAGCGTGCCAGTGTCGAGCAGTGTTTGCTCACTATCCGCGACCTCCAGCGAACCACCGATCAACCCGGCGCCGCCCGACGCGGTGCCGCCGAAGAAGCCTATACGGAGCTCGTCCGCCACCGAGATTGGCCGCGTTGAGCACCACCTCGAACGCGCTGGTCGCGTTCTCCGCGCCGGTGCCGATCGCCCGGCGACGGCAGGCTGCAAAAAATGCGGGCTTGAGGCTCCCCCGCCCACGCGGGGATCGCCCCCCTCCGAGCCGGCGGCCCCGAGCGACCACCCGGCTCCCCCGCCCACGCGGGGATCGCCCCCCTCCGAGCCGGCGGCCCCGAGCGACCACCCGGCTCCCCCGCCCACGCGGGGATCGCCCTGCGCCGCTCGACGACGTGCAGGCGGAGGCGGCGGCTCCCCGCCCACGCGGGGATCGCCCCATGTTCGCGTGGTCGGTGTCGGTCCAGGAGGTGGCTCCCCCGCCCACGCGGGGATCGCCCCGTGCCTGAATGAGTCTGCGCCATCTCGTAACGGGCTCCCCCGCCCACGCGGGGATCGCCCCCTCGATCGCGTCGAGGTCGGGCGGGTCGAGGGGCTCCCCCGCCCACGCGGGGATCGCCCTGGATCAGCGCGACCGCGCTTGGCCTACTGGTGGGCTCCCCCGCCCACGCGGGGATCGCCCCTCGCTGATTACTCCACCAGCAGAACCGACTGCTGGCTCTCACGATGGCAGGACAGGTGCGGCAGCAGGATCCGCTCCGCCCTGCGCGAGCCGCTCAGAGCAGCGGCGCTTCGCCTCGTGGTCAATGTTGCTACTCATATCGTTCTAGCAACATAAGAACTGTAAGTCCGCCTCCGCTATCCCTGCCCTGCGTGAAAACCCGGGTGGGTCTTCAGCGAGCAGAGAAGCACGCCTTTCGCCAGACTACCCCGTTATCGGAGGGGCCCCCGCCTGCCTGCAGTTCGGTGCTTCTGATCACTTGCACACCAATGGAGGGTTCGGACCTCCGCGCTGCAACCCGCGTACGCTGGGCAATGACTGGTCTGGCTATCCCGTTGGCTTTTTGGCCGCAGGGCGGTCGGAGTTGTCCCTCATCGGGGTGAGAACCGGGCGTCGTCTTCGGGCTGTGCTCACGGCCCGACCGCTTCCCTTGCTTTCCCCAGATCAGCCTCGAACGCGCCGGTGAACCGGAGCCGCGCCTCCGCCGCAGGAGACATGCCCCGGTTGGGTCCGGGGTAGAGCTCGCCTCCGGCTCGCGCCCGACGAAGTTCGCCGGCGCGGAGAGGAGCCGCTCTTGGTCTCCGGCTACAGGCGCAAGCGTTTTTCTGAGCTCCCAAGACTTTTTTACGCGGCCGCGACCGTCGCACGTCAGATCAGGTTTCTGCGGTGCCGGGGACCAAGAAGTCGTCTCCGCTGCGGGTCACTAGTCAGGACCCGCTTCCCATGACTGCTTCCGACTTCTTCGAGCGTTCCGCTGCCGTCGACCGTGGCGAGACCGACAGCATCAGGCCGGTGAACACGCCGGCCGAGCCACCGCATCGGAAACTCGCGCCGCTCGTTCGCTACCTCGCACAGTTGTTCGCGCGAGAGCTGCTTGCGGCCGGACCTGCGGCCGCGTCGGGATCCGCCGCGCTGGAGTGCGTGGCATGAGCGCGCCGGCCCTGGATGACTTCCTGTGCGAGTTCGGCGAGCCCGACGCCGACGCCGCCTGCGAGCGGTTCTTCACCGTCGCGGAGGCCGCCGTGTTGCTGGGTGTCTCCCAGAAGACGATCCGGCGCCGCATCAGATCCGGCCACATCCGGAAGGCGGCGATCGGCGGCCGCGCGGTGCGGATCCCGGCCAGCGAGATCGCCCGCATCGCCAGCGGCCGCGCCCCGGAAGAGATGCCAAATACATCAACGACTTCACAGGCTCCGATGAAAGCATACCACGAGTAACCAAGAAACTACCCGTGGTATGCCTCCAGGAATCTCCACTCCTGTCCACTCGAAGGAAAGCAGCACAATGCAGTATGACACCGCACTGAGTTCTCTGACCAGCGTCATTTCTTCGGCTGGCCAGCCCCCTTGCCTCTCCAGCCCGACCGAGCCGCCGGCGACCCTCGCGGATCTCCTCGTCGCGGTCGAAGGATGGCCGGACCTGTCGCCGCGACAGGCCCTCACGGAGATCGGGTTCTTCCTCGTGCGCAACCACGGCGTGCCGCAGAGTCTGACTGACGAAACCTTCGCGGCGGCGCAGCGGTTCTATGCATTGCCGCTCGAACGGCGTCTCGCGCTCCGCATCAACGAGCACAATATCGGCTACCTGCCCCTGCGTGGCAGCACCATCCGCCATTCCGACATCAGCAAGAAGAACCGACCCGATCTCGCAGAGGGCTTCTTCGTCAAGCGCGAGAAGCCAGTGGATCATCCCGACGTGATCGCGAACCGCAAGTTCCGCGGCGCCAATCGCTGGCCCGAGGGGCTGCCGGGGTTTCGCGAGACGGTGCTCGCCTATAGCGACGCGTTGGAGAGGCTCGCGCTCGGCATGCTGCCGATCTACGCGCGCGCACTCAAATTGCCGACGGATTTTTTCGCCGACTCGTTCCGCGATCCGTTCATCTCGACGCCGCATTACGTGGTCAATGCCTCCGGCGAGGAACGCTACTCCCTGCCGTTTTTCTTCGATTGCAGTCTCGATTATCCAATGGAATGCCTCCCGAGCTGCATCTCGGCCGAAAACCGGCGAAATACGAGCCGATCACCATGCTCAATTACATGACCTGGCAGCAGCTCCGAAACTATGACGTCTTGAAGACCGAAGCGGCGAGCTGAGACGATCGGCCACCGAGGGTCCGCGGATCTCCTCGCTCCCGCGTAGGGCGCGCTTCCGCGACGACCCAATCCGTCTGTGGTCACACGCGAGAAAGGTGCTTATCGCGGACTATCCCAGGGCGTCCGTCTCGCTGTGGTCGATGAACGCGCCGCGCCTCGGCCGTTTGCCGCGGAGCTTCCGGCCGATCGACGCCAACTTGGCAGCAGAGGAAACAGCGGCGAAAAGGGTCGTGGCAGGCCCCGGGGGCGGGTTGTATCCGGCCTGCGAGACAACGTCCCGACGATCCGGCGGTTGTGCGTGCCGCGGGCGCGATCAGGAGGTTCAGATGGGCGAGACCACTCTCAAGCACGGCCCTCTCGACGCCGGTTGCTGTCACGTCTGCGTCGACATGCAGCGGCTCTTCGCCGAGCAGACGGAGTGGCACGCGCCGTGGATGACGCGCGTTCGGCCGGTCGCCCAGCGGGTTGCCCAGCATCTCCCGGAGCGCACGATCTTCACGCGCTTCATACCGGCTCGCCGTCCGGACGAGAGGACCGGCACATGGCGGCGCTACTACCAGCGATGGGCGTCGATGACGCTCGACCGGCTCGAACCAGGGACGACTGACCTCGTGCCCGAGCTTGCCTCCTTGGTGCCGCCCGCGGAGGTGGTGGACAAGACCGTGTACTCCCCGTGGGGGGCCTTGGAAGCGCGGCTGCGTGCGCGGGGCGCAGATACGATTCTCATCACCGGCGGCGAGACCGATGTCTGCGTTGCCGCAACCGTGCTGGGTGGGGTGGACCGGGGCTACCGGATCGTGCTGGTCAAGGATGCGTTGTGCAGTTCGTCGGACGAAGCGCACGATGCGGCCATGTGTTTATACGAAACCCGCTTCGGGCAGCAGGTGGAGACCGCGACGGCGGAAGCGGTCCCAGCGGCATGGCATCGGTGAGGCGACAGAACCACACGTGCCGAGGCCGCTCCGCGAATTCGCCCCTCGCGGCCATGCGATGGGCTCGCGCGCTGTCGCCGGTGCGTCTCATGCCTCGCCGAGCGTCCGCAGGAGCGCAGGCACCGACAGCACCGTGAGATCGAGGCCGGCGAAGCGGCGGAGCAGCAAGGCGGGCGTCTCATCGCACCCGCGGTCGGCGGCCCGCACCGGTGGCCCGTTATGCGCGATGACGAACTCGGCGCCCAGCCCGGCGAGCTCCTGCGCCATGTCCCGGCTCGCCACGCAGCCGCCGACCCGGAATCCCGCGGCGCGGGCCTCGCGCAGAAAGCGAAGCTCGCGATCGGGTCCGAGGTCGAAGTGACTGAGAATGCCAGCAAGCGGACCGTCGAGGAAGGTGACGCTCGGCAGGTTCACGACACCGCCGACGCCCGCAGCGCGCAACCGCTCGAACAGCGCGGCAGGGCTGCGGAACGGGTCGGCACAGAACATGGCAGCGAAGACGTTGGCCGCGCCGGTCGCCGTGTCGAGCGCCGCAAGCAGGCTCGCATTGGCGTCGTGCCAGCTCAGCGCGCCGAGCCAGAAAAGCGTTGCCGGGTCGGGGCCGTCGAGCCAGGGGCACAGGATGACCGCTCCCTCCGCGGCGGGGCCGGCGGACGGCAGCCGCGTCGCGAGCCGAACCCCAGATTTACCCATTTCCCGCATCTCTCCGGCTTCCGGGGCGTCGTTGTCGCGCATAACGTCACTGCTCGCAACGAAGCGGCCGCGACGCCGGAGGGGAGTAGGGATGTCCCAGGCCTATGTCTGCGGGACTTTCGACACCAAGGGGGAAGAGCTCCATTTCATCGCCGCCGCGCTGCGCGCGACGGGCATCCTCACCCGCACGGTCGATCTCTCCACTCGGCCCCACCATGTGACGACAGATTTCGCCGCCGGCGACGTCGCGGCATGGCACCCGGACGGCACGGCCTCGGTTCTCGGCCATGCCGATCGCGGCCTGGCGGTGACGGCGATGAGCCACGCCTTCGCGCGCGTTCCTCGCCACGCTGCACGGATATCGCCGGCGTCATCGGGGCCGGCGGGAGCGGCAACACCGCGCTTGTCGCGCCGGCCTTCCGTGCGTTGCCGGTTGGTGTGCCGAAGATCATCGTCTCGACCATCGCGTCCGGCAACGTCGCGCCCTATGTCGGCGAATCCGACATCGCGATGTTCCCCTCCGTCGCCGACGTGCAGGGCCTGAACGCGATCTCCCGCCGCGTGCTCGGCAATGCGGCGCACGCGCTCGCCGGCATGATCCGCGCGCGCGACGCGATCGCCGTCGCCGTCGGCAGGCCCGCGATCGGCCTCACCATGTTCGGCGTGACGACGCAATGCGTTCAGCGTGTCGCCGCGATGCTTGCGGAGACGGCCGATCCGATCGTGTTCCACGCTGTCGGCACGCGGCGGGCGCGCGATGGAGCGGCTCATCGATTCCGGCCTGATCGCCGGCGCGATCGACGCCACCACCACCGAGATCTGCGACATGATGATGGGCGGGATCTTCCCAGCGGACGAGACGCGCTTCGACGCGATCATCCGCACGCGCATCCCCTATGTCGTCTCGTGCGGTGCGTTGGACATGGTGAATTTCGCCGCCATGGACACGGTGCCCGAGCGCTACCGCGGCCGTAAGCTGCACGTCCACAACCCGCAGATCACGCTGATGCGCACGCACGGCGCAGGAGAATGCGTGCATGGGCGATTGGATCGCGGCCAAGCTCAACCGCATGGAAGGGGAGGTGCGGTTGCTGATTCCCGAAGGCGGCGTGTCCGCGCTCGATGTCCCGGGCGGCGCGTTCCACGACCCGCCTGCGGACCAGGCGCTCTTCGCGGCGCTGCGTTCCGGCGTGCGTGAGACCGCGCGCCGCCGCTTGGTGTCTCTCCCTTATGCGATCAACGATCCGCCCTTCGCGGCGGCGCTCGTCGACGCCTACCGTTCCATCGCTGCCTGAAGGAGCCGCCTATGCCGTGCCCCGACCGACACGCGCTGCTGGCGCGCCTGCATGAGAAAGTCAGGCGTGGCGAACCGATCGTTGGCGGCGGTGCCGGCATCGGCCTGTCCGCGCGCTGCGAGGAGGCGGGCGGCATCGACCTCATCGTGCTCTACAATTCCGGCCGCTACCGCATGGCCGGGCGCGGCTCGCTCGCGGGGCTGCTCGCCTACGGGAACGCCAACGAGATCGTCCTGCAGATGGCGCGAGAGGTGCTGCCCGTGGTGACCCACACGCCCGTGCTCGCCGGCGTCAACGGCACCGACCCGTTCCTGCTCACCGAGCATTTCCTCACCGGCCTGAAGGCGATGGGCATCGCGGGCATCCAGAACTTCCCGACCGTCGGGCTGATCGACGGAGTGTTCCGGCAGAACCTGGAAGAAACCGGGATGAGCTACGCGCTCGAGGTGGAGATGATGCGCACGGCGCGCCGCCTCGACATGCTGACGACGCCGTATGTGTTCTCGCGAGGAGAATGCGCGGGCGATGGCCGAGGCGGGCGCCGATATCATCATCGCGCATATGGGGCTGACGAAAGGGGGCGGCGTCGGCGCCGTCACCGCATTGTCGCTTGCCGAATGCGTGCCGCTGATCGAAGCCTATGCAAAGGCCGCGCGGGCAGTGCCGCCCGGACGTGCTGGTGCTCTGCCACGGCGGCCCGATCGCGACACCCGACGACGTGCGCTTCGTGCTCGATGCCTGCCCTGGATGCGATGGGTTCTACGGCGCATCCAGCATGGAGCGCCTGCCGGTCGAGACGGCGCTCACCGAACGCACGCGGGAGTTCGTCTCGCTGCGCCGGCCGGCCCCGCAGAAGAGAGGAATCCGCCGCATGACCAAGTTCCGCACGGACGGCACGCCACCGGCCTGGTGCGAGCTCGAGCATTTCGAGATCATCGACCTCAGGCGCGACGAAACGGTCGAGCGCACGCCATCGACGAAGAAGGAACGGCTCATCGGCACGGCAGGCACGGTGCAGCTTCGCCAGGGCGGCCGTTCCGTGCTGATCAAGGAGGCGCAGTTCTTCGACATCGATCCCGGCGGCGGCCCCTGGACGCTGTTCGGCGCCACGGAGCCCGCGGGTGTCGTGCGCCTGTGCGGCCATTGGGGCGACGAGATCGCGGGGTGCGGCATGTTCCGCGTGCGCCCGACGACCGAGCCCGAGACCAAGGGCGATCCCGTGACGCTACCGGAAGAACACGGCGATCGACAGCCACTACCATGATTGCGACGAATACTGGATCGTGCTTTCCGGCGACGGCGAGGCGGTGGTCGGCGGCCGGCACGAGCGGCTCGGGCCGGCTGATTGCCTGTGCATCGGCATGGGGCACCACCACGATTTCCCGTTGACGGACAACGAGGTGAAGGCGGTGTTCTTCGAGACCACGCTGCAGGGACAGAAGCGCATCGGCCATCTCTGGAACCACACGCACGGGCCGGCGGTGCCGCAGAAGGAGCGCGTCTGATGGCGCAGAAGGTCATCCATGTCGGCATCGGCACGTTCGGCAAGCGCTGGTGCCGCGAGTTCCTCAAGCAGAACGTCGATGACGGCACGATCGAGGTGGTCGCGCTGGTCGATGTCGACCCGGCCTCGCTCGCCTATGGTCGCGCGCATGCTCGGTCTGCCGGAGAGTGCCTGCTTCACCGATGCGCGCGCGGCGTTCAAAGCGGTGAAGGCGGATTTCTGCACCGTCGTCGTGCCGCCCAACTACCACGAGGCGATCGTCGACATCGCGATCGAGCACGGCGTCGACGTGCTCAGCGAGAAGCCGATCGCCGACACGATGGAAGCCTCCGTCCGCATCGCGAAGAAGATCAAGGCGGCGGGGCGCAAGATGGCGGTGACGATGAGCCACCGCTTCGACCAGGACAAGACGACGCTGCGCCGCATCATCCGCTCGGGCAAGCTCGGCCGCGTCAACAACATCTCCTGCCGCTACCAGGCGGACATGCGCCAGCACATGGCGTGGGGCGCGCTGTTCCGCCACACGATGCAGGACCCGATGCTGATCGAGGGCGCGATCCACCATCTCGACATCGTCGCCGACCTCGCCGGCGCGAAATGCGAGACGCTCTTCGCCTCCACCTGGAAGCCGGACTGGGCGGAGTACGCCGGCGACACCGATGGCGTCGTCACCATGGTGTTCGAGAACGGCGTGCGCGCGGTGTACGAAGGCTCGTCGAGCACCGCGGTCGGCCTCAATGACTGGTACCAGGAGTATATCCGCGTCGATTGCGAGTTCGGCACCGCGATCCTGAACGGCCGCGAGATCGAGGTGTTCACCCGGCAGGACCTGCCGCGGCAGAAGCATCCGCGAAGGCAAGGGGCAAAAGGTGCCGCTGCTGATCCAGCCGAAATGGATCAACATCTGGCTGATCGAGCAGTTCACGCGCTGGCGCGACGGCGGCCCGGCGATGGAGACCAATGTCGCGGCGAACGTGCAGGCCTCCGCGCTGATCTTCGGTTCGATCGAGAGCTCCCGCACCAACAGCCTGGTGAAGGTGCAGGAGTACATCGCCGGCTTCGCATGACACCGGCCGAACGCGTCCGTCTCCGCCTGCGCGAGGCCTCGGGCGGTCGCGGCTTCCTCGTGGGAGCCGCGATCGGCACCGGGCTCGCGGCGCAGGCGGCGACGCGCGGGGGCGCCGATTTCCTGCTCGCGCTCAATGCGGGCCGCATCCGCAGCATGGGCGAACCCTCCGCCGCGTCGCTGCTGGCACTGCGCGATACGAACCGTTTCGTACCGGAATTCGCCATAGCGGAAATCCGCCCGCGTACCGACATTCCGGTGTTCGTCGGCGCGGCCGCCTTCGATCCGGGGCTCGATGTCGAGCAATATCTCGCGGCGGTCGCGGCGGCCGGCTTCGAGGGGATCACCAACTTCCCGACGGTCGTGCTTCTCGAAGGTCGATACCGGCGCTTCCTCGAAGCATCGGGCTACGGCTTCGACCGCGAGCTCGCGCTGCTGGCCGCCGCGCGCGAGCGCGGGCTCGCCACGCTCGCCTATGCGCACACGCGGGAGGAAGCGCGGCGCGCTTCGGCGGCCGGTGTCGACATCATCAACATCGATCTCGGCTGGAACACCGGCGGCGCGCTCGGCGTCTCGACGCGGATGCGCATCGAGGAGGCGGCGGAGCTCGCGCAGTCCATCGTGCAGATGGTGCGGCGGCGCGCGCCGCGCACGTTCCTCGTCATCGAGGGCGGCCCGATCGTCAGCCCCGAGCAGGCTGATGCCGTGTGCCGCGCGACCGACATCGACGGCTATGTCGGCGGCTCCACCATCGACCGCGTGCCGCTGGAGACGGCGATGGAGCTGGTCACCTCCGCCTTCAAGACCGTGGGCGCGCTGCGCCGCAAGGTCTCCGCGCTGGAGCGCCAGCTCGCCCCGCAGCGCTGGCCCGCGGGGCTGATCGGCGCGGCCCCGTCGGTGGTGCGCGCGCAGGCGGCACTGGAACGCGCGCTCGCTGCGCGATCTTCCCGGTGCTGATTCGTGGCGAGCCCGGCTCCGGCCGACGTGACCTCGCCCGTTCGCTGCACCAGGCGAGCGCGCGCCGCCGCCAACGCCTCGGATGGGTCGCGCATGCGCCCGGGCAGGCGCACGTCGAGGCCGAGCTCTTCGGATGCGAGGCCGGCGCCGTCGCCGGGGCGTCCCGTCGCCGCATCGGCTGGCTCGAGCTCTCCTGCGGCTCGACGCTGGTGCTCGACGGTGTCGAACACCTCGATCGCAGCGTGCAGCTGCGGCTTTGCGCGGCGGTGGAGAGCCGCGCCTTCCGTCGCATCGGCGGCGGCGAGCAGCTCCCGCTCGACACGCGGCTCATCGGCATCACCACGGGAGAGGCGAGCGCGCGGCTGGAGGCGCAATTCGTCAACCGGCTCGGCGCGGTCTGCATCGACATCCCGGCGCTGCGCGAGCATACCGACGACCTGCCGCAGGTGATCGAGCACATGCGCGACGCCCTCACGACCGGCAAGGCACGCCGCCCGCTCGCGCTGCACCCGGCGAGCTTCCGCATCCTGCTCGCCCACACCTGGCCCGGCAATCTGCGCGAGCTCTCCGCCGTGCTGGAGCGTGCGATCGCCCTCGCCGACGGCGACACCATCGCGCCCGAGCACCTGCCGCCGCTGCACGCAAGCGGGGACGGTGCCCGCGGCGGCCAGCCCAACGAGCGCGACTGGATACTGGACGGGCTGCGTCGCAACCGCTTCCGCCGTGGCGAGACGGCGCGCTTCCTCGGCATCTCGCGCAAGACGCTCTATAACAAGATGCTGATCCTGGGCCTGCTCGTGCCCGGCTCGCCGCCGGCGTCGCAGCTCCGCCGGGGATGACCGGATTACCCGGAATTCCCCGCTCGTCGTTCGGCGCGCGATTGTCCGCGCGCCGTCGGCCTGTTTGACTACTGCAACGCCACCTCGTGCGCGAACTGAGGATGGGTTCAGTCAAGGTTTGAGCATCAGGAGGAAGCATGGTACGCATCTACGTGAGCGACGTCATCGAGGCGCCGATACAGCGCGTCTGGGGCATCATCCGCGACTTCAACGGGATGCCCGGCTACCACCCGTTCATCACCGACAGCGTGATCGAGCAAGGCCTGCCCTCGGACGCGGTGGGCTGCGTCCGCTCCTTCCATCTCGGGAATGGCGACCACCTGCGCGAGAAGCTGCTCTCGCTTTCCGATCGCGACCATTCCTGCGTCTATTCCATCCTCGAATTCCCCGATGCCGGTGACGAACTATGTGGCCGGCTACCATCTGCGCCCGATCACGGAGGCCGACCGCACCTTCGTGGAGTGGTGGGCGGAGTTCGACGTCGCGCCGGCGGATGAGGAGCGCATGATCAAGCAGGTGCGGGACGGCACGTTCCGCGAGGCCTTCAAGGCGATCAAGGGAAAGCTCGCGGGACGCACGGCGTGAGCGCACCCTTTCCGCCGACGATCACGGCCTGTGCCGATGGCATCACCCGCATCCGGCTGTTCTCCGACGCGCGCAGCGCAGCCCACGCCTATGTCGAGGCGCGCGCATGGCCCAGGAGCGACGCAACGCCGGCCGCGCGCCTCGCCGGCGAGGCGATCGAGATTCTCGCCGGCACCGGCCAGGCCCGTCCTGCGCCTGCGTTTCGCCGACATGCAGCACGGCGACGGCACGCGGCTCCGCATCGGGATCGTCGGCGAGCAGCATTTCTACGGGCTGGGCGAAAGCGGCCAGCAATTCGACCGGCTCGGCGCGACCCGGCGCCTGTGGAACAGCCAGGCCAATCACGGCGCGGGCGCCGACATCGCGATTCCGCTGCTGGTGAGCAATGCGGGCTATGCGCTGTTCTTCGACAACTCCAGCGAGGGCGCTGATCACGCCGGGCGATTCCGTCGGGCCCATCCGCCGCGATCGAGTATCGCAACGCGGACGGGCCGCTCGACCTCTACGTCCTGACCGGCGCCGATCCCTCGCGCGGTGCTCGGCCGTGCCGCGGAACTGCTCGGCCACGCGCCCATGCCGCCGCGCTGGGCGTTGGGCTTCATGCAGTCCTCGCGGCACTTCGCGGATACGGCGGACGTGCTGTCGGTCACGCGCACCATGCGCGCGAAGCGCCTTCCCTGCGACGCATTCATCTTCCTCTCCACCTATGGGCCGGGGCAGGGATGGAACCGCGGGGTCGGCCATCTTGAGTTCCACCGCGATCTTCTCCCGGACCCGAAGGCCATGGTGGATGCGATGCGGGCAAGCGGCTTTCACGTCTTCGGCCACGAATACCCGGCCCTGCATGCGGACTCGCCGCTGCACGACGAGGCCGTCGCGCGCGGTTTCCTGCTGGATTATGGCTATCCCGACGAGCGCCCGTTTCCCCCCGATGCCATCAACTACCGGGAGGGACAGCGCTTCCTCGATTTCTCGCGCGCCGAGGTGCGGCGGTGGTGGTGGGAGGCGCATCGCGACATGGTGGCGGTCGGCATCGAGGGTTGGTGGCTCGATGGAGGCGAAGGTCCGCCGGCCGCGACGTCGCTTGCCGGCGGCGCCGGCACGGTGCTGCACAACCGCTACGACCTGATGCGCCACCAGGCCTTTGCGGAGGGCGAGGCGCGGGATCGGCCCGAGGGGCGCAGCTTCCTGCTCTGCCGCTCCGGCGGTCCGGGCATGCAGCGCTTCGGCGCGGCCGCATGGTCCGGCGACATCGACTGCACCTTCGCGACGCTCGAGCAGCAGGTCGCGGTCGGGTTGAACATGGCGATGTCGGGCGTGCCTTACTGGGGTACCGATATCGGCGGCTTCTACAAGGTCGCGCCCGACAACGCGGAGCTCTTCATCCGCTGGTTCCAGTTCGGCGCCTTCTGCCCGGTGTTCCGCGCCCACGGCCACGCCTGGCGCGAGCACCTGCCCTGGTCGCACGGCGCGGAGGCCGAGGCGATCTGTCGTCGCTACCTCGAGCTGCGCTATCGGCTGATGCCATACACCTACACGCTTACGCACGCGGCGCATCGCGACGGATTGCCGCTGATGCGCCCGCTGGTGCTGAGCGACGCCGCGGACCCGCGTCTTTGGCAGGTCGGCACGGAATATCTCTGGGGCGACGACCTGCTGGTCGCGCCGGTGACCCGCGCTGGCGCGACGCACTGGCCGGTGACGTTTCCCGCCGGCAACTGGTTCGACCATTGGACCGGGGAGGCGCATCATGGCCCGTGCAGCGCGACCGTTGCGGCCCCGCTCGATCGCCTGCCGCTTTTCGTGCGCGCCGGCTCGATCATTCCGTTCGGCCCGCTCAAGCAGTTCGACGGCGAGGTGGCGGACACGGAGATCACGCTGCTCATCCATCCCGCCGCGACGGGTGCAGGCGTGCTCTACGAGGATGACGGCTGCAGCCGCGGCTATGCGAGCGGCGCCTTCGCCCTCACGCGCTTTGCCATGACGGAGGCGGAGGGCGTGCTGACGATCGCCATCGCCGAGCCGGAGGGTCGACGCCGCGCTGGTCCCGGCGGGGCGCCGCTACACGCTCCGGATCCGCGCGCAAGCGGCACCGCTTGCGGTCGAGGGTGGTGAGTGGCGCCAGGGTGAGGACGGCTTCCTTCCACCGTGCATCTCCGTGGCGGGGTACCCGTCGCGTGCGGGTCGCCTGCGGTGAGTTTACCCCGGCTTACCCACACGCCGCCAGTTCAGCGCCGCCGGCGCGGCCACGGGGGCGCTTCTCGCAAGCCGGCTCGCCCGTGCGGCCGAGAGCCTGCCGCGCAGCTATGCCGGCACGACGCTCAATGTCATGCAGCGCACGAGCCCGCCCTTCGACGCCGTCATCCGGGCCGGCGCCGCCTTCACCGACGCGACCGGCATCCGCCTCAACGTCACGCGCGTCCCGCCGAGCGATCAATACGCGAAGCTGATGCTCGACGTCAGCAGCCGCACGAACGCCTATGACGTGAGCGCCTTCGTCTATCAGTGGAAGCAGGATCTCGCGCCTTCTTCGCCGATCTCGGCGACACCGCGAAGAGCGTGCCGGGTGCACCCCCGCTGGCGCTCGACGACTACCCGCCCAAGCTGCTGGAGACCTATGGCCGCGTCGGCGGCAAGCTCATGGGCCTGCCGATCCTTGGTGACGTCTGCTTCTTCCTCTGGAACAAGAAAGCCTACAGCGCCGCCAACCTGCCGGACAAAGCGCCGGCGAGCTGGGACGAGGTGGCGACGCGTGGCAAGGCGCTGCGCACCGGCAACCAGTTCGGCTTTGCGCTGCCCGCCGGCAAGGCGCCGCAGGCTATGTGCTGTGGACGCTCGTGTTCCATGCCTTCGGCGGCAGCTACTTCGCGGCGGACGGGACGCCGCAGCTCGACAGCCCCGCCGGCATCAAGACGCTGCAATTCATCGCCAGGGACCTCCAGCCGGTCGCGCCCTCCGGCGACCTCACCTGGGACTACAACGAGGTGCTGAACAGCTTGCTCACGGCGCAATCGGCGCAGGCGGTGATCTGGCCGGGTGGGCTCGGCACGCTGAACGATCCGGCGAAGTCCCAGATCGCCGGCGATTTCGCCATCGCCCCGCCGCCCGGGGCGCGCTGCTCGGCGGCACGTCGATCGGCGTGAACGCGCATTCGAAGCACCTCGACGCGGCGAAGCTCTACGTCGCCTGGATCACCTCGCCCGAAATCGTGAAGCTGACGGCGCTCGGAGGCTGCCCGCCGACGCGGCTCTCCGCCTGGTCCGACCCGTCGCTCATCAGGAAGTTTCCGCATTTTCCGGCGGTGCAGGCGGCGATGACGGGCGAGACCTTCGGCTACATCCCGATGAAGGAAGCCGAGCAGGTGCTGGTGATGATGTCGGATGCGGTGAACGCCGCCTGCGCCGGCACCAAGACGCCGGAGCAGGCCGCGGCGGACCTGCAGATCGGGCGCCGTCGCCTTCATGCGCAGGCGCGGCATGCTGAAGCGGTAGAGCAACGCCAATCGAACCGTCTCACTCGATCGGATGCTGCGTCAGCCTTTGACGGACCCCATCGTGAGGCCGCGCACGAGGTAGCGCTGCATCGCGATGGCGAAGAGCACGACCGGCGTGGAGATCGTCACCGATGCCGCGCCGATCGCGCCCCATTGCACGCCGTATTCGCTGCGGAAGCCGACGATGGCGAGCGGAGCGGTGGCCGAGGCCGATTGCGTGAGCGCGAGGGCGAAGAGGAACTCGTTCCACGCCGCGATGAACACGAACACACCCGTCGCCACGATGCCGCCCGTCACCAGCGGCAGCATCATGCCGTGGAACACCTGCCATTCGCCGCATCCGTCGATGACCGCGGCTTCCCGCACCTCGCGCGGCACCTCGCGGAAGAAGCCTCGCAGCAGCCAGATGGCGAACGGCAGGTTGAAGGCGGTGTAGATCACGATCAGAACGGAGCGCGTGTCGAGCAGGCCGAAATCGGACGCCGCCAGGTAGATCGGCACCAGGATTGCGATCGCCGGCACCATGCGGGCGACGAGCACCGCACCCGAGGAACACGCGTCCGCCCCTGCCGAACCGGGTCAGCGCGTAGGCGGCCGGCGCGGCGACGACGATCACGGCGAGCGTCACGCTCAGCGCGACGACGATGCTGTTCATCAGGTAGCCGCCGAACCCGATCTCGCCGAAGATCGTGCGGAATCCTGCGAGCGTCGGTGAGAACCAGAGCCGCATCGCCAGCGTGTCGATCGGATTGCGGATGCCGGTCAACACCATCCAGATATAGGGGAACAGGTAGAGCAGCAGGAACACCGTCCATCCCGCGGTGATCGTGCGCCTCTGACGGTGCGCAGACGCCGTCGGCGTGTCCGTCCCGGGCTCATGCTTCGTGCCGCCGCCGTGCGGAAGAGGTGGCGGAGCAGGGGCGCGCTCACCACGAGCACGATGACGACGAAGATCCACGCGATCGCCGCGGTGCGGCCGATGTCGAAGGCGGAGAAGCCTGTCTTGTAGGCGTAGATCGTGATCGTCGTCGTGCGAGCGCCCGGGCCGCCCGCGGTGAGCAGCCAGATCTTGTCGAAGTCGCCCATCGCCGCGATCGCCCGGAACGCCGCGGCGATAACATGTAGGGCACGAGTTCCGGCAGCAGGATGTAGCGGAAGCTCTGCCACCGTGTCGTTCCGTCCACGCGGCCCGCCTCGATCAGCGAGGGTCGATCGCATTGAGGCCGGCGAGGATGACGAGCATGAAGAACGGTGTCGTCTGCCAGACATCCGTGATCACCATGGAGGGCAACGCCATGCCGAGGCCGAGCCAGGGAACGCCGCGGGAGGCCGAGCGCGTGCAGCACGGCGTTGAAGACGCCGCTCTCCTGCTCGTAGAGAAGCTTCCAGAAGATGCCGATGACGGAGGGCGTGATCACCATCGGGATCATCATCGCCGCGCGGAAGAAGCCGCGTGCGTAGAATTCGGAGGTCGAGCGCGAGCGCAATCGCGGTGCCCAGCACCAGGCCGCAGGCAATCGAGCACACGGCATAGGTGATGGTGACGCGCACCGCCGACCAGAACTCACCGCTCGCCCAGGATGTCGAGATAGTTCGAGAGCCCGGCGGGATCGTTCTCGCTGCCGGGCTCGACGAGGACCCAGTGCGCGAAGCTCGCCTTCAGCGCGAAGAGCATCGGGCCGAGATCGACTGCAAGCAGCACCAGTCCCGGCCGGCAGCACGAACCAGAGGAGCGGCGAGGCGCGGAGCCGCATCGCGCCGCGCCTCGGCTCGCGCGCGGCATCGTCAGCGATCGGCCTGGCTGCGTCACGCGGCCTTCCGGCTTCTCGGCGGGATCGGTGATAGCCGGGTGTGGAATTGTGCCCGGGCGCGACGAGGCGATCGACCAGCGCCTCGTCCGTCCGCGGTCAGGCGGACCTCGAGCGCGCCGAGATAGTCCGCGAACTGCGCTTCCGTGCGCGGCCCGACGATCACCGACGTGACGATGCGGTTGGCGAGCACCCAGGCTGTCGCGAACTGGCCTGGCGTGATGCCGCGCGCCGCGGCATGCTCCTTCAGGACCTGCGCGATCTCGAGCGATTCGCGGCGCCATTCCGTCTGCATCATCCGCGCATCCTGCCGCGCCGCGCGGCTGTCGGCCGGCGGCGGCGCGTCGGGCACATATTTCGCGCTCAGCACGCCGCGGGCGAGCGGGCTGTAGGGAACCACGCCCAGACCGTAGAACGCGCAGGCCGGCAGGTGCTCGATCTCGAGCGTGCGGTTCATCGCGTTGTAGTAAGGCTGGCTCGCGATCGGCCGGTCGATGCCCAGACCGTCGCACAGATTGCAGATCTTCCGCGACAGGCGCCAGGCCTTGTGGTTCGACAGCGCCGAAATAGCGGATCATCCCCGCGCGCTGCAGGTCGCCGAGCGCGCGGACCGATTCCGCGAGCGGCGTCGCAAGGTCCTCGCGATGGAGATAGTAGATGTCGATGTAATCCGTGCCGAGACCGGCGCAGGCTGCGCTTCGGCGGCTTGCATCAGCGCCTTGCGCGAGGAGCCGCGCTCGTTCGGGCCGGCGCCGAAGGCACCGTTCGCCTTCGTCGCCACGCACCCAATGATCGCGTTCGGCAGCGATCGCGCGGCCGACGATCTCTTCCGAGCGGCCGGCATTGTAGACGTTCGCCGTGTCGATGAAGTTGATGCCGGCGTTGCGCGCGGTGCCGATGATGCGCAACGAATCCGCCTCGTCGGTCGGGCCGCCGAAATTCATCGCGCCGAGGCAGAGCGGGGACACCCAGAGGCCGCTGCGGCCGAGCGTCCGGTTGATTCACGCGGCGGCCTCGGGCGCATCCCATTGCGGCGCATGATCGACGACGACGACGCGGCCGTCCTTCCGCAGCCGTGCGATCATCGCGCGATCCTCGTCATCGAGCCTGATGTCGAGCGCAGCCAGGTTCTGGCGCTGCGTCTCCAGCCGGCCGGCGCGCGGAATGGCGGCGACACCGGGCTGTTCCAGCAGCCAGGCGAGGCCGACCTGCGCCGTCGAGGCATCGTGCTTGCGCGCGATGCGCTGCATCTCGGGCAGCTCGTGGAAGGCACCGCGCGCGAGTGGAGCGTAGGCTGTGACGACGATGCCGTGCTCGCGCGCCGCGCGCAGGATGGCGGACTGGTCGAGCAGCACGTGATACTCGACCTGGTTGCAGGCGATGGTGCCGCCGGTGATCGCTGCCGCCTCGCGCAGCATCTGCTTGGGAAGTTGGATACGCCGATTGCGCGCGCGAGCCCCTCCTCCTTCAGCCGCATCATCGCCCCGAGCGTGTCGGCAAGCGGCACGGCGGGATTGGGCCAGTGGATGAGATAGAGATCGACATAGTCCATACCCAGCGCGGCGAGGCTGCGCTCCATCGCGCGCCGCACATCGTCCGGCGCGTGATGGTCGGGCAGCAGCTTGGTGGTGACGTGGATCGTCGTCGCGATCGGCGCCCGATGCCGCGACGGCGGCGCCGACCACGGGCTCGTTCGTGTACATCTCCGCCGTGTCGAGATGGCGATAGCCGAGCGACAGCGCCTGCTCGATCGCGGCCTGCCCGGCCGCGCCCGCGCAACTGCCCGGTGCCGAGGCCCAGCTGCGGCATGCGCATCCCCGCGGCGTTCAGACGCTGCACGGTCAGAAGACCGGCAGCGTGCCGAGCGGCAGATGGCGCCATTTCTGGCTGATCGCCTCGAGCTCGCCGTTGGCTCTTGATCTGGTAGACGAACGTGTTCAGCCATTGCAGGAAATCGACGTCACCCTTGCGGATGCCGATGCCGAAATTCAGCGGCTGAAGCATCAGCTTGGTCTGATAGTTCTTGCCGGGATCGTCATGGTTGATGAGCTGGTATTGCAGCATGCCGGTGCCGGCGAGATCGACCTGCCCGGCGATCAGCGCCTGCACGGCGGTCGCCTGGTCGTCGAAGCGCATGATGTTGGCGCCCGGCGGTGCGCTCCGTGACAGCACGATGTCCTGCATGGCGCCGCGCGGAATGCCGATGCGTTTGCCCGCGAGATCGGCCATCGTCTTGACGTCGAGGTCGCCGCGCCCGACCAGCACCGCACCTTCCTCGGCATAGGGGATCGAGAACCAGATCTGCCGCGCACGCTCCGCCGTGATGCCCGAGCAGGATCATGTCGACGCGGTTGGCGAGCAGATAGCCCATGCGGTTCTGCGGCGTGATCGGCACGATCTCGACGGGCACGCCGAGATATTTGCCGGCGAGCGCCGCGACGTCGGGGTCGTAGCCCTGTGGCTTGCCATCGGTGCCGACCGAGCCGAATGGCGGATTGGCGATGTCCAGCCCGACCAGCAGCTTGCCGCGCTTGATGATGGCGTCGACCCCTTGCGCCTCGCGCGCGAGCGCGACGCCGAGCACGCCGATCGTTCGCCGAGAGGACGAGGACGAGCACCGCAGAGCCGGCGGAATTGAGATCATCGCGTTCCTCCCATCGCCCGTTGCGCCGGGCTTTTCCAATTCGGAAGGTTAGCGCGCGGTCGCCGGCAACAGAACTCGCTTATTCGAAGAGGAATGGGTAATCCTGGGTAAGCCCACGGAACGCCGTCTTGCCGCCGTGCGGGGACATCGCGGAAGGTTCCGCTGTCCGCGCGAGCAGAGACGCGGAGTGGAGCGCGGGTGGGACTACGTCTTCCAGTTCAGCGTGATCTGGGACAATCTCGGCAGAGCTCGCAATGGGAGCGCTGCTGACGCTGCAGCTCTCCGCCGAGACGATGGTGCTTGGCCTGCTGCTGGGCGTGCTCGGCGCGTGGGCGAAGACGTCGGGCGGGCGCGTGCTGCGCGCTGTCGTGCAGGTCTACATCGAGGTGATCCGTAACACGCCTTTCCTCGTGCAATTGCTGCTCGCCTATCTCGGCCTGCCGCGGCTCGGGCTGCGCCTGACGCCGGACCAGGCGGCGCTGCTCGCGATGACGGTCAATCTCGGCGCCTACGCGACCGAAATCGTGCGCGCGGGCATCGAGGCAGTCCCGAGCGGGCAATGGGAAGCGGGACGCGCGCTTGGGCTCCGCCCCTGGCCGATCTTCCGGCTTCGTCGTGCTGCGGCCCGCGCTTGCAGGCGGTGTTTCCGGCGCTGGCCAGCCAGTTCATTCTCGTCGTGCTCGGCTCCAGCGTGATCTCGACGATCTCGGCGGAAGAGCTCACCGCGGTCGCGAACGACATCCAGTCGCAGGACTTCCGGCCATTCGAGGTCTACGCCGACGGTCGGCGTGATCTATGTCGTCGATGGCGCTGGGCTTCGAGGGCGTGTTCACGCTGGTGCAGCGCAGGATCCTGCGCCAGCCGGCGCGGCGCTGGGCGCCGCCGCGATGAGGCAGTTCGGCCTGCCGAGATCTGGATCATGCTGCTCGCGCTGCGCTGGACGATCCTGCTCGCGGCCGTTGCCTTCATCGGTGGCGGCATCGCGGGCATGCTCGTCATGCTGGCCCGCATCGCCCGGTCCCTTGCCGTTGCGCATGCTCGCAGCGATCTACATCAAGGTGCTGCAGGGATTGCCGCTGCTGATCCTGCTGTTCCTGGTTTTCTTCGGCGCGAACATCGTGGGCGTGCGGACCGATGCCTGGATGGCTGCGGCGATCGCCTACACGCTCTACGGAAGCGCGTTCCTCGCCGAGATCTGGCGTGGCTGCATACAAGCCGTGCCGCATGGGCCAGTGGGATGCGCGCCGTCGCGCTGGGGCTACGGCGGATGCCGCAGCTGCGGCTCGGTGATCGCGCCACAGGCCTTGCGCATCGCCGTCGCGCCCTCCGTCGGATTTTTGGTGCAGTTGCTGAAGAGCACGTCGCTCGCCTCCGTCATCGGCTTCGTCGAGCTCACGCGCGCGGGCCAGAACGTCAACAACGTCACCTTCGCGCCGCTCGCGGTATTCGGCACCGTCTCGGCGCTCTATTTCGTGCTCTGCTTTCCGCTCTCCCGCTTCGGCGCCTGGCTCGAGCGTCGCCTGGCGCAAGCGGGCTGAAACGCCTTCTGCCGCCCCTCCTGAGCGTTCAAATCTCGGTCTCAGCGATGGTCACTTCAACGCCCCTGTCGTCAGGCCCGCCACGATCTTGCGCTGCAAAATGAGGAAGACGATCAGCACCGGGAGCGCGAACACCGAGGCGAAGGCCATCACCCGGTCCCAGTCGGCGTATTCGGCGCCGATGAAGCTATAGATGCCCACCGTCGCCGGCTGCACCTCCTGCTCGGCTCAGCAGCGTCAGCGGATACACGAACTGGCCCCAGGCCTGCACGAAGCTCAGCACACCAACGACGATGCAGCGGCACCCGCATCATCGGCAGTACGATGCGCCAGAACGTCTGCGCAGTGTTGCAGCCGTCCACCCGCGAGGCCTCTTCGATCTCCATCGGCACCTGCCGGTACATCGGCCGCAGGATCACCAGCGCGAAGGCCAGCGATTTGGCGCTGGTCGCAAGCACCACGGCGGTGAAGGTATTGAGCATGCCGAGATATCGGAAGATGATGAACATCGGCGTCGCCAACAGCACATCAGGAAACACCTGCAAGATGAGGACGATCAGCAGCGCCGCGTCGACAAGGCGGGTTCGCAGCCGGCTCATGGCGTAGCCGCCGGTGGCGCCCAGCACCAGCGTCAGCACCGTCACCGGCACCGCGATGGCTAGGCTGTTGCGCATGTAGCGCGCCACATTCTCGCTCTCGAAGACGTAGCGGAACGCTGCCAAAGTGGGATGCGCCGGGATGATGCTGGGCGGGTTCGCGAAGATCTCCGCCGAGGTCTTCAGGCCTGACACGAACATCCAGTAGACCGGGAACAGGTAGCAGGCGACCCCGGCCACGCCGATCGCGCAGCACAGCGCCTGCACACCGCGCGGACCGAGCAGCCGGCGCCGGGTCATTGTCGCGTCTCGTGGCGAAGCGTGCGGACATACAGGGCGGCGACGGCCAGCACCATGACGAAGGTGATGCTGCCGATCGCGGCACCCTCACCAAAATGGAATCGCTGAAACGATATCTGATAGGATAGCAGCGGCAGCACGTTGCTGGCGTCGAGCGGCCCTCCCTGCGTCATCGCGAAGATAAGGTCGAAGGCGCGCATGGTGTAGATCGTCACCAAGCATGACACCGCGACCAGGGTCGGCCACAGCTCCGGCAGCGTGATATACCAAAAGCGGGCGAGCGGCCCCGCGCCGTCGAGCGCCGCGGCTTCGTACTGCTCCTCGACGATGCTGGTGAGGCCGGCGGCGACCAGGATCATGGCGAACGGCATGCCGAACCAGACATTGGTGGCGGTAACCGCGGTGAGCGCCACGCTCGGGTCGGACAGCCAGTTGATCGGCGCTACGATGAGCTGGAGGCTGGAAAGGAGATAATTCGCCACCCCGTAATCGGTGGCGAAGATCCACTTCCCGAGCGCGCCGACCACCAGCGCGGGCAGGATCCACGACGAGAGCAGCAGCCCTCGCAGGAAATGCGAGCCTGGGAAGCTCTGGGCGAAGAACAGCGCCACCGCGAGGCCAAGCCGACCTGCGCGACAACATTGACCGCGACGAAAACCAACGAGTTCACGAACACCTTGCCGAACGATGGGTTGGCAAGCGCATGGCGGTAGTTCGCAAGCCCGACGAATGGGCGGAGCAGATGAGCGATGTTGCCGAGCGTCACGTCCTGCACGCTCATGAGCAGATTATACAGGATGGGAAACCGACGAAGGCGAACAGGTAGGCCATCGACGCCGCCAGGAAGGCATACAGAAGCGGCGACTGCCCAGCGCCGCGGTCGCGGCCTGGCTCCGCGTCGGCGATTTCACCGCGGCGCAGTATCAGAGCGGCGTCTTGATCAGGATCGGCTCCATCTGCCTGGCTGCCTCCCGCAAGGCGTCGGCCGGTGTCTTGGCGCCGGTAAGCGCCTGCTGGATCGCGGTCTGCAGCGGACGCGAGATGTCCGGCCATTGCGGATGCGGGCCGCGGGCGCGGGCATACTGCATTTCATCGCGATACGTCGCATAAGCCTGTGGCCAGAGAGGGTCTTGCACCACGACATCGTTGCGCGGCGCCAGGCGTCCGCTCTTCCAGCCGTTGTCCAGCACGTCCGCCCTGGACATGTACTCGATGAATCTGAACGCGCCATCGACCTGCGCCGCCCGGCTGGCACCACGAAATCGTAGCCACCGAGGCAATCGGCCTTGATCTGCTTGTCGTCCTTCAGCGGCAGCGGTGCGAGCCGCCATTCGAATTTGGCCTGCGTCTGCATGCGCGGCAGTTCCCACGGGCCGCCCTGCACGATGGCAGTGTTCCCGGCCATGAAGGTGTTGGTGACCTCGTACTGGCCCTGGTTGATCACGTCCTTCGAGGCGATGCCGTGCAGCACCATCTCTGCCAGGAATTGAAGCGCCGCCGTGGCCTCCGGCTGGTCCAGGTGGGCCACCGACCCGCCGGCCTGCCACAGCGACGGCAGGAACTGGAACACGCCCTCCTCGGCCTGCGTGGCGCAGAAGCCGAAGCCGTAGATGTTCTTAGCGGGGTCGCGCAGCTTTCCCGCCGCCGCCCGCAGCTCCGACCAGGTCCGCGGCGGCTTGTCGGGGTCGAGGCCGTTCGCACGGAACATGTCGGCGTTGTAGTAAAGCGCCAGCGTGTTGGCGTCGCGCGGAACCCCGTAGGTTTTGCCCTGCCACTGCCCGGATGCCCAGGGCCCCTTGAAATAGACGTCGGGCCGGATGAACTTCGACGCGCGACGCTGGCGGCCAAGATCGGTCAGCGTGCCCTGAGCGGAGAAGCTCGCAACCACGGGGCTGTCGAGCGTCACGAGATCAGGTACGGAGCCGGTCGCGATCGCGCGGATCAGTTCGGTCACGATTTGCGCCCCGGGTACCAGCCGCGGCGCGACGCGGAACTCGCTTTGCGAGGCGTTGAACGCCTTCATGCCGCCGTAGATCATGTCGGTGTCGAGGTTGAAGACGTGCCACAGCGACACCGGTCTCGTTTCCGCTGATGCGGCTCTCGCCGAGAGGCCGAGCGCCGCAGAGCCGGACAGAAATGATCTTCGCAGCACGATGCGTTCCTCCCGATGGATCCGACGATCTTGCGTCTTTCCGCACGAGCAGGATGCGGCGGGGCCGGCCCGTTTGCAATTCGCGCCACGCCACATCCGGGCAAAATTGGGTAACCCTGGGCGACGTACGCCGCTTGGTGGCGCTGGCGTGGCCCGTGCAAGTCGACGAGGGCTGCATCGGCACGGAACGCCAGAATCCGGAGGGCGCTCGCGGACTCCCCACTCGGCCTTCTTTCGGGCGCCGGACGGGCGGAGCGGAAAACGCGTTCTACCAAGGCTCGTTGATCAGGACTCGCGGGGCTTGCACGGCTCGGAGCGGTTTTGATTTAAGGCTGGGGAGCCGAGGAGTTCCGCCATGCCGATCGTTCTGCGAGCTGATTTCGACGCGGCGCAGCTGCGGCTTTGGGCGCGGCAGAGCGAGGATGCCGACCAGGTCCGTCGCTTGCTGGCCCTGGCCGCAATCTACGATGGGCGACCCGGACTGAGGCGGCGACCATCGGCGGCGTGACGCTGCAAGTGGTGCGCGATTGGGTGCTGCGGTTCAGTGAGCGCGGCCCGGATGGGCTGATAGACTGCAAGGCGCCGGGCAAGCCGCCTCTCCTGAACAAGGCGCATCGGGCGGCATTGGCGGCGGTGATCGAGAGCGGGCCGATACCGGCCGCGCACAGCGTGGTTCGGTGGCGGATCATCGACCTCTGCCAGTGGATCTGGGACGAGTTCGCAGTCAGCGTGTCCAAGCAGACGCTCGGCCGCGAGCTGCGTGCGATGGGGTATCGCAAGCTATCCGCTCGACCGCGCCATCACGCCCAGGCCGCAGGCGCGATCGAGGCTTTTAAAAAAACTTCTCGGCCACGCTGGCGGCGGTCGCGCACCAGCATGGCCTCGATCCCGGCGACGTAGAGGTTTTATGTGGACGGCCGGTGACGCGCAACGGCCATTCTCTACCTTGTCACAAAAAATATCGTCTGCGATGGCACTTTCATCGGCCGCAAGTCGCCGCGATCAGTCCCCGCAAAACGCACCAACAGATGCGATGGAAGTCCCGGTCAGTCGCGCCCTTATGTCCGGCCTGTATCGCGGCCTTCGCCGCTGACCATCATGGGTTTCGCTTACGTGTCAGGCGCCAATCTGGTTCGCGTGCTTGAGGCACATAACTTCTATCGGCTTTGGCCTGATCTGCATTCCTGACTGCAGTCTTCCCATCACGTTGTTCAGCGCTTTCTGCCGGAACAGCCGGGCGTGAGCCCGATGTCTCCCATTCCTCCAATCAACCTCATTCCGTAGCGTGAGCCACAGCCGTGATCGCAGTTTTCGGACGGTAGACCTCCTCGCGCATCATCACCGCCCACGCAATGCGCGCCATCTTGTTGGCCAAAGCGACGTTTGCGCCCATCCCGGTCGTTCAGCCGACCCCGGCCGCATCTCACAAGCGGACATGCTGGCCTGGGTGTTTGACGACGCAGATGGGTGGGTTTGCGACGGTCCGGTTTCAGGCGTCTCAAACTCAAACTGGACATTCTGTCTACGAACGGTATTGGCCGGAGAACGAACCCGCTGCGCGGGAGGGGTGCGGTCTTGATAACGGAGTAGCGGCTTGGCTGGTGCGCGCTGATTGAGCGCGATCCGCGGCGGACGGAGCATTTCGGCTTCTTTCAAAGCGAGAGGAGCCAACCAATGCACGAACCTGTTCGCACTGCTGCGATCAGCCCGCTGCGGCAACGTCTGATCGAAGACATGGACATGCGCCGTTTCTCACGAGAGACGCAGCGCAACTACATTCGCGACGTAGGGCGGTTTGCGACATTCCTGGGGCGCTCACCCGATCGGGCGACAGCAGAAGACCTGCGCCGCTTCCAGATCGAACAGCAGGAGGCCGGCGTGCCGACGCCGGCCATGAACAGCATTGTCTCGGCGTTGCGTTTCTTCTTCACCAGCACGCTCGACCGGCCTGATCTGGCCCGTAGGCTCGTCCGTGTGGCGCACCCGCGCAACTTGCCCGTCGTGCTGAGCCGCGAAGAGGTCACCCGACTGCTCAATGCGACCTCCTGCCTCAAGCATCAGGCGGCACTGTCGGTCGCTTATGGTGCCGGCCTGCGCGTGGCCGAGGTCGCGGCGCTCAAGGTCGCCGACATCGACAGCGAACGCATGCTGATCCGGGTGGAGCGCGGCAAGGGTAGCCGCGACCGCAATGCCATGCTTGCGGCAGATCTGCTCACCCTGTTGCGCGAATGGTGGATACTCGGACGCCAACAGGGCGTGATGCATCGCGACGGTTGGCTGTTTTCCCGGACAGCAGGCCACCAAGCCGATCAGCACACGGCAGCTTCACCGCGTTGTCGTCGAGGCGGCACAGGCAGCGGAGATTACCAAGCGGGTCGGACCGCACACGCTGCGGCACAGTTTTGCCACCCATCTCCTCGAGGACGGCGTCGACATCCGCATCATCCAGGTCCTACTCGGGCACGCGAAGCTCGAGAACACCGCCTTCTACACCAAGGTCGCGACCCGAACGGTGCGCGCCGTGACCAGCCCACTCGACAAGCTCGGCATGTTCAGCATCGGGGAGAGCGAACCCGCCGGGTAAGGCGGTGCGCACCTCACTCGAGGTCGCCGACATCTTCCGTGCCGCCGGCCCCGCGTACCGGGCCAGTCATGCCGGGCACCTAAGCCTCCACCAGCTCAAGGTGATGGCGGCGATCGAGACCTGCCGCACTGCCGCCCTCGGCGGCCATATCGAGAGCTGTGAGGACTGCGGCCACCGCCGCATCGCCTACAACAGCTGTCGCAACCGACACTGTCCAAAATGTCAGGGAGTTGCTGCGCGCGAGTGGCTCGCCGCCCGCCAGGCCGATCTGCTGCCGGTCGGCTACTTCCATGTCGTCTTCAGCCTGCCCGCCGAGATCGTCGACATGGCGCTGCAGAACAAGACGGTCATCTACGATCTGCTGTTCCGCGCAGCATCGCAGACCATGCTGACCGTCGCCGCCGACCCGCGTCACCTCGGCGCGCGCATTGGCATCACCGCCGTGCTCCACAGCTGGGGCTCGGCGCTGACGCATCATCCGCACATCCACATGATCGTGCCCGGCGGCGGCATCTCGCTCGATGGCACGCGCTGGATCTCGTCAAGGCCGGCGTTCCTGTTCCCGGTCCGCGTGCTCGGCAAGCTGTTCCGACGGTTGTTCCTCACCCGGTTGATCGAACTGCATCACGCCGGCCGCCTGCAGTTCTACGGCACGCAGGCCGGATTGCACGAGCGATCTTCGTTTCTGCGCCATCTGGCGCCGGTGCGGAGAAAGCCGTGGGTCGTCTACGCCAAGTCGCCGTTTGCCGGCCCGGCCGCGGTGCTCGCTTACCTGTCGGGCTACACGCACCGGGTTGCAATCTCGAACCGGCGGCTCATCGCGCACGACGAACGCGGAGTGACCTTTCGCTACAAAGATTACCGACGTGACGGCGCCGAACGCCACCAGGTGATGACGCTTGCGGTAGACGAGTTTATCCGGCGCTTTCTGCTGCACGTTTTGCCGAAAGGGTTTCATCGCATCCGCCACTACGGCCTGCTCGCCAGCGCCGAACGCCGGGCCAACGTTGCGCGCGCCCGGGAGCTACTCGAGGCACCGGCGGCGACGGAACCGGCCGAGCCGGTCCAGGCACCCGACCACCGGCCACCATGCCCTTGCTGCGGCGGGCGCATGCTCGTCATCGAAACCTTCGAGCGTGGCGCGCAGCCACGTGCGCCGCCGCGGCCGACACGCTCAGCCGGACGGAGCTCGTCGTGAACCGGCACGACATGCTCACCCGTGAGACCGCAGCCCTCCGCGGTCAGCGATGGCCTGCGGCCCTTACTGGCCGAACGGGTTCGGAGCGAGCACTTTGGCGGAAGTTCCGCGATGAGCTCCGGTCTCGAGCACACGCCTGGGCGCGTCCGCAACCACACCCGACCACCTATCATCCTCCCGCGGCTGGTCCTTCAAGCCCGACCTGATTCCTAAATCCCCATACAGACGCCCCGTCGGCCCGCGGGTTCGTTCCTCGCAGATTGCCGAGCACGCGGACCGGGAACAGGAACGCCGGCCTTGACGAGATCCAGCGCGTGCCATCGAGCGAGATGCCGCCGCCGGGCACGATCATGTGGATGTGCGGATGATGCGTCAGCGCCGAGCCCCAGCTGTGGAGCACGGCGGTGATGCCAATGCGCGCGCCGAGGTGACGCGGGTCGGCGGCGACGGTCAGCATGGTCTGCGATGCTGCGCGGAACAGCAGATCGTAGATGACCGTCTTGTTCTGCAGCGCCATGTCGACGATCTCGGCGGGCAGGCTGAAGACGACATGGAAGTAGCCGACCGGCAGCAGATCGGCCTGGCGGGCGGCGAGCCACTCGCGCGCAGCAACTCCCTGACATTTTGGACAGTGTCGGTTGCGACAGCTGTTGTAGGCGATGCGGCGGTGGCCGCAGTCCTCACAGCTCTCGATATGGCCGCCGAGGGCGGCAGTGCGGCAGGTCTCGATCGCCGCCATCACCTTGAGCTGGTGGAGGCTTAGGTGCCCGGCATGACTGGCCCGGTACGCGGGGCCGGCGGCACGGAAGATGTCGGCGACCTCGAGTGAGGTGCGCACCGCCTTACCCGGCGGGTTCGCTCTCCCCGATGCTGAACATGCCGAGCTTGTCGAGTGGGCTGGTCACGGCGCGCACCGTTCGGGTCGCGACCTTGGTGTAGAAGGCGGTGTTCTCGAGCTTCGCGTGCCCGAGTAGGACCTGGATGATGCGGATGTCGACGCCGTCCTCGAGGAGATGGGTGGCAAAACTGTGCCGCAGCGTGTGCGGTCCGACCCGCTTGGTAATCTCCGCTGCCTGTGCCGCCTCGACGACAACGCGGTGAAGCTGCCGTGTGCTGATCGGCTTGGTGGCCTGCTGTCCGGGAAAACAGCCAACCGTCGCGATGCATCACGCCCTGTTGGCGTCCGAGTATCCACCATTCGCGCAACAGGGTGAGCAGATCTGCCGCAAGCATGGCATTGCGGTCGCGGCTACCCTTGCCGCGCTCCACCCGGATCAGCATGCGTTCGCTGTCGATGTCGGCGACCTTGAGCGCCGCGACCTCGGCCACGCGCAGGCCGGCACCATAAGCGACCGACAGTGCCGCCTGATGCTTGAGGCAGGAGGTCGCATTGAGCAGTCGGGTGACCTCTTCGCGGCTCAGCACGACGGGCAAGTTGCGCGGGTGCGCCACACGGACGAGCCTACGGGCCAGATCAGGCCGGTCGAGCGTGCTGGTGAAGAAGAAACGCAACGCCGAGACAATGCTGTTCATGGCCGGCGTCGGCACGCCGGCCTCCTGCTGTTCGATCTGGAAGCGGCGCAGGTCTTCTGCTGTCGCCCGATCGGGTGAGCGCCCCAGGAATGTCGCAAACCGCCCTACGTCGCGAATGTAGTTGCGCTGCGTCTCTCGTGAGAAACGGCGCATGTCCATGTCTTCGATCAGACGTTGCCGCAGCGGGCTGATCGCAGCAGTGCGAACAGGTTCGTGCATTGGTTGGCTCCTCTCGCTTTGAAAGAAGCCGAAATGCTCCGTCCGCCGCGGATCGCGCTCAATCAGCGCGCACCAGCCAAGCCGCTACTCCGTTATCAAGACCGCACCCCTCCCGCGCAGCGGGTTCGTTCTCCGGCCAGTTTCGGCCCGATCGAACTTCCGCTCGAGCAACCCGTCCGCAAGGGGATCGCAAACAACGCTACGCCCGGGGCTACATTCTTTCTCGGAGGATGTACACCCATCTGGCATTGGGCATAAGTCGGATACCCTGAAAAGGATCGCGAATGACGGATGAGGAATTTACCTATTTCGAGTGCGACAATGCGTATTTCCGCAGGCGGAACGGACTCAGTCTCACGTCTATCCACGACGTGCTGCATGGCGACCGGTGGGTCCCTTATGTCGGAGACTGCCTTCGACCGGCGATGTTTGGCGACCGGGTGCCAGATCCCGCTCCAGGAGCACGGGATGCTCTCTCAGTCATGCTGACGGCCGAAGGCCGCCGCAACATCATCCAAACGGGCCCTGAGAGCGGCTCTGGAACCACTGATGCGATGGTGAGCGCCGCTCGCAAGCGGATTCTCGATGCTGGTGGTCAGCTGATTGTTTGGGCCGTTCTCCAGGAGGACACCTACGAGACTGTCTTTGGAGATAGCCGCTACCTTCACCTTCATGGCGTCGCCCTCGATCAGCAAAGTGCGGCCAAGCTCGCCGCGCTTGGAGCCGCTGAGGGTCACCCATTCCACAAATGGTGTCTCCGGGATTACAGACTAATCTTGCGGGATGACATGCCGTTCGTTGGAGGTTCGCACACCGACGCGGATGAGTGGACCATCAACGAGTTCATCCGGCTCCTCGGCGAGATCAATGAGGGCCAGACCGCCTCTCCCCTTGCAATCGGCGATGGAAGGCGCCTTCGGTTGCCTGACGAATAATGCCGCCGGACGGCGTTCCGCCGGTATGCTGTCAGATCTGGAGCAGCGACTCGGCGCAGGGAATCTCGATGACCAAGGTTGCCATTTATGCGCGTTACTCGTCGGAGAATCAGTCCGAGCACTCGATCGACGATCAGGTTCGGGTGTGCCGGGCGCGGGCCGAGCGCGAGGATGGTTGGACGGTCGCGGACGTCTATGCCGATTATGCCCTGAGCGGGGCCACAACGAACCGGCCACGACTGCAGGCTCTAGTTGCGGACGCACGACTTGGTCGTTTCGACATTGTTTTGGCCGAAGCGTTGGACCGGGTCAGCCGGGACCAGGAGCACACGGCCGGCATCTGGAAGACCCTGACCTTTGCCGGCATCAAGATGGTGACCCTGGCCGAGGGCGAGATATCCGAGCTGCATGTCGGCCTCAAGGGCGCGATGAACGCTCTATTCCTGAAAGACCTCGCGGCAAAGACCCACCGGGGTCTGGCAGGCCGCGTGCAAGCCGGGAAATCGGGCGGTGAGCTGAGTTACGGTTACAGCATTCCGCGCGGCTTCGATTTGCGCGGTGAGGCAGTTCGTGGCGAACGTGCGATCGACCTGCCCGAGGTGGCGGTGGTGCGCCGCATTTCAGCATGTTTGCGGCCGGCTCAAGCCCGATCGCGATCGCCAAGGCTTTGAACGTCGAGCACCTGCCAGGTCCCGGCGGAAAGGCCTGGCGCGACACAACGATCCGCGGGCACGCCGGCCGCGGGACGGGTCTCCTGCGCAATGAGCTCTATGTCGGCCGCCTGGTCTGGAATCGCATGCGGTTCGTGCGCGACCCGGTGAGCGGAAAGCGGGTTTTCGCGGCCGAACCCGCGGGATGCCTGGATCACCACCTAGGTGCCTGAGCTCCGGATCATCGACGACGCGACCTGGGCGCGTGTGCAGGCGCGGTGGGCGAGATTCGCACCGCGAGGGGGGCCGATGACACGGATCGCCCGAAATTCTGGGAGAAGCGCCGGTCGGGCTACATCCTCACCGGCAAGGTGTTCTGCGCCTCATGCGGCGGGGCACTCAGCAACATCGGCCGCGACTACCTAGCCTGTGCCGCCGCCCGGCGGCAGGAGGTCTGCACAACCGGCGTGGCATCCGGCGGCAGGCGCTTGAGGATCTGGTGCTGGACGCCATGCGGACCCGGCTGATGGAGCCCGCGCTGGTCGAGGCCTTCAATCCAGGAGTTCACCGCCGAGTGGAACCGGCTTGCCGCCGAGCGCGATGCGGGGCGGACACGGCAGGCGCGAGAGCTCGCGCAGGTCGAGCGCAAGCTCACAGACCTGATTGACGCGATTTCGGAGGGGCTGCGCGGGCGCGGCTTGCAGAAGCAGCTTGATCAGCTTGAGACGCGTCGTGCCGGCCTGGAGGCGGAAATCGCAGCGCCGGCGGCCTCAGCGCCGAGGATGCATCCGAACCTGGCGCAGCTCTATCGGGAGCGCGTGGCGGAGCTGCACGCGGCGTTGCGGCGCGATCCGGAGGGGCGGGAGGCGTTGGAGATCGTGCGCGGACTGATCGAGCGGATCGGCGTCGGGCCGGCCGCCGACGGCAAGGGCTTCGACATCGAGGTCGTCGGCGCGATAGCAGCCATGACTGAGCTGGGCCTGCCCGGGAAGCGGGCGGCTGGGGGTGGTGATCGTGATTTGTTCGCAGAGTTCGGTGAAGGTGGTTGCGGGGACAGGATTTGAACCTGTGACCTTCAGGTTATGAGCCTGACGAGCTACCGGGCTGCTCCACCCCGCGGGGGTGTGGTGAGGGGGCGGTGGGGAACCCTGGGCTGGAAGACCTGGCGGCGACCGACTTTCCCGCGTCTTGAGACGCAGTATCATGGGCGCTGGGGGTTTTCACGGCCGAGTTCGGGATGGGATCGGGTGCAGACACCCCGCCATGGCCACCAGGTCATCGAGCCCAGGGTTTTCGGGGGAGGCCCGAAATCCCGCCGGGCGACTTGCCGAAGAGCAAGCACCGGACGCCCCCATTGTCAGGGGTGAGGCAGGTTCTGGTGTGAGTGTGTGCTGAGCGCTTGGTGTGTGCACGATCGCGGATGACTGCTGTGCATGAGGCGGAGCGCGATCTCGAGCCTGTCGGGCGATTAGGACCGGTTAGCTGCGTGCGTTGCCGCACTTCCACACCCGGCCTATCGACGTGATGGTCTATCACGGCCCTCGGGGAGACCTGGTTTTGAGGTGGGTTTCCCGCTTAGATGCTTTCAGCGGTTATCCCGTCCGCACATAGCTACCCGGCCGTGCCGCTGGCGCGACAACCGGTGCACCAGAGGTGCGTCCATCCCGGTCCTCTCGTACTAGGGACAGATCCTCGCAAGTCTCCTTCACCCACGGCAGATAGGGACCGAACTGTCTCACGACGTTCTAAACCCAGCTCACGTACCACTTTAATCGGCGAACAGCCGAACCCTTGGGACCTGCTCCAGCCCCAGGATGTGATGAGCCGACATCGAGGTGCCAAACCTCCCCGTCGATGTGGACTCTTGGGGGAGATCAGCCTGTTATCCCTAGAGTACCTTTTATCCGTTGAGCGATGGCCCTTCCACGCGGGACCACCGGATCACTATGGCCGACTTTCGTCTCTGCTCGAGCTGTCGCTCTCACAGTCAGGCGGGCTTATGCCATTGCACTCAGCAGCCGATGTCCGACCGGCCTGAGCCCACCATCGCGCGCCTCCGTTACACTTTGGGAGGCGACCGCCCCAGTCAAACTGCCCACCATGCAGGGTCCCGGACCGGGCTGACCGGTCTCGGTTAGACACCAGAAAAACTCAGGGTGGTATTTCAAGGGTGGCTCCACCGAAGCTGGCGCCCCGGCTTCAAAGCCTCCCACCTATCCTACACAGAGTTTTCCTGGTGCCACTGCAAAGCTGCAGTAAAGGTTCATAGGGTCTTTCCGTCTGACCGCGGGTACCCCGCATCTTCACGGGGAATTCAATTTCGCTGAGCCGACGCCGGAGACAGTGGGGAAGTCGTTACGCCATTCGTGCAGGTCGGAACTTACCCGACAAGGAATTTCGCTACCTTAGGACCGTTATAGTTACGGCCGCCGTTTACCGGGGCTTCGGTTCAAGGCTTGCACCTCTCCCCTTAACCTTCCGGCACCGGGCAGGCGTCAGGCCCTATACGTCGTCTCTCGACTTCGCAGAGCCCTGTGTTTTTACTAAACAGTCGCTACCCCCTGCTCTGTGCCACCCGCCCATGGTTGCCCACGAACGGGTCCCGCTTATCCCGAAGTTACGCGGGCAATTTGCCTAGTTCCTTCGGCATCGTTCTCTCAAGCGCCTTGGTATGCTCTACCAGTCCACCTGTGTCGGTTTCGGGTACGGTCTCTACGCTGGAGCTGTTTCCCGGAATGCTCGAAAAGCCAGGACAATCCAGTAAGCCCTGACAACATCTCGCATTCGTCACTTCCAGCAGGCCCAGGAATATTCACCTGGTTCCCATCGACTACGGCTTTCGCCCTCGCCTTAGGGGCCGGCTCACCCTGCGCGGATTAACCTTGCGCAGGAACCCTTGGACTTTCGGCGACAGAGTTTCTCACTCTGTTTGTCGCTACTCATGTCAGCATTCGCACTTCCGATATCTCCACCACCCCTCACGGGATATGGCTTCACAGACTTACGGAACGCTCCGCTACCGCAGGCAAATCCGCGAGGATCTGCCTACCCGCAGCTTCGGTACGTGGCTTGAGCCCCGTTACATTTTCGGCGCAGGATTTCTGTTAGACCAGTGAGCTATTACGCTTTCTTTAAAGGATGGCTGCTTCTAAGCCAACCTCCTGGTTGTTTTGGAATTCCCACATCCTTTCCCACTTAGCCACGATTTGGGGACCTTAGCTGGCGGTCTGGGCTGTTTCCCTCTCGACGACGGACCTTAGCACCCGCCGTCTGTCTGCCACGCTATGCTCCTCGGTATTCGGAGTTTGGTTAGGTTTGGTAAGCCTTTGGGGCCCCCTAGCCCATCCAGTGCTCTACCCCCGAGGGCAAACACATGACGATCTACCTCAATAGATTTCGCGGAGAACCAGCTATCTCCGAGTTTGATTGGCCTTTCACCCCTAGCCACAGCTCATCCCCGACTTTTTCAACAGGCGTGGGTTCGGCCCTCCAGTGGGTGTTACCCCACCTTCAGCCTGGCCATGGCTAGATCACTCGGTTTCGGGTCTTCTGCCCGCGACTGAACGCCCTGTTCAAACTCGCTTTCGCTGCGCCTACGTCTACCGACTTAAGCTTGCCGCAAACAGAAACTCGCTGACCCATTATACAAAAGGTACGCCGTCACCGCACCAACACTTGCGCGTATCGGCGGCTCCGACTGCTTGTAGGCATCCGGTTTCAGGTCTCTTTCACTCCCCTCGTCGGGGTGCTTTTCACCTTTCCCTCACGGGTACTTGTGCACTATCGGTCACCAGGGAGTATTTAGGCTTGGAGGGTGGTCCCCCCATGTTCAGACAGGATTTCACGTGTCCCGCCTTACTCAAGGACCAACACACGACTTCCGCATACGGGGCTGTCACCCGCTCCGGCCGGCCTTTCCAGACCGTTCTGCTACCCGTGTGTCGGCCACTGGCCTCCTCCGCTTTCGCTCGCCACTACTCGCGGAATCTCTGTTGATGTCTTTTCCTCCGGGTACTGAGATGTTTCAGTTCCCCGGGTTCGCCTCGACGCACTATGAATTCATGCGCCGATACCCCATAGGGGTGGGTTGCCCCATTCGGACATCCATGGATCAAAGCCTGCTCGCGGCTCCCCATGGCTTTTCGCAGCGTGCCACGTCCTTCATCGCCTCCTGGTGCCAAGGCATCCACCGAATGCCCTTCTTGCGCTCGAGATCGACCCGGCCCGCTCACGCAGGCCGGCGCTCCGTCATGCACAGGAGCCATCCGATCCGTCGCCGATGAACGATCATCCGCGACCGGATCAAAATCCCGCACACGACCAAGCCTTTGCTCAGCACACAACATTGTCGCCTCTGAACCCGACCGCAGTCCGCGGAGGTCACCCTCCGGTCAGACATGGACTGCGGCACGCCCAGAGACGCACCAGAACCTGATTCACCCTGACAAAGATCCTGCACGCCCGAGCCAAGCAGCGCGGACGCCCAACGGAACCACGCCACAAAGGAGATGCCGGACCGGCATCGGCTTCGGGGAATGATTCCGAACTCGTTCTTCTCTGCGATGAGGAACAAACAGAACCGCGGGCAACGGATCGTGCATCCGCGCACCATGCGTTCGCTTCGCTCGTTTATCCTCGCCTCCTGTCTGCTCCGCAGCCAGATTTCGCCTTCGGCGAAACCGGCAAGAATGGAGG